>NZ_QUAB01000015.1 GCF_003387575.1 Microbacterium bovistercoris
GTCAAGACCGAACTCGCACGACTCAAGCCACAACGCATCGTCATCCTCGGCGGCACCGGCTCGATCTCCGACAACGCCAAGACACAAGCCGACGCCTTTGTCCGGTAGATACTGAGGCGGCTCATTCCACACAGAACGGGCCGCCTCAATGGTGCGGTGATCCTTCAGCCGATACTACAAACCGTCAGGCTCACCGCCCCCATCAACCCTGATGAGCCGCACCAGGCTCTGTACCGTTTCCATGCGGGAAGCGACCCTCGAGTCCCTGTCGCCCCGGGTCCGGTGACGACCGCGACGCAAGTCGAGATCCCGACTGACTTTCGCGTTACCTTTCCATATCTCCGTGAGTCGGCGTCGGCGCCGACACAAGGATCCCCGGAGGTCTAGATCGTGACGTCGTGGTCACCGTCGCCAAAACGTACTCCAGCCCCGTCACACCAGCCGTCGCAGGTACGGCACCCGCCGCAGCCCGAAGATGATCGCGAAGGACAGCACGACGACGAGCACCCACTCCAGGATGGTGAGCGGCAGCGAAGAGTCGGCCGCGGCGAACAGCGGGAGACGACGCAGCACGAGCATGATCGCGAAGTGCACCAGGAAGACGCCGAAGGCGCTGTCGGACAGCTCCCGTAGCACCCAGCTCCCGCGCTCCCCCGGAATCCAACCGGCGAGAAGGCTGTTCGCGCACACGAAGACGCCGATCGAAGCCACACCCACGAAGGGCCCGAAATAACTCACAGGAGCGAACGCATCGAGGTAGGCCAAATGCGGGCGCATCCCGTACTGAAGGATGGGAACGGCGAGCGCGACGACGGTGACGAGGATGCCCAATCCGAGCCGCCACCCGCGGAGCACGAGATCACGCAGCGCCCAGCCCGCCAGAAAGTACCCAGCGTAGGGCAGCCATTGCGTTGCCGCCAACAGGGTCAACGGACGAGGATCTCCCATCGCGGTCAGCAGGCTCGACGACGATCCCGTGAGCACCGTCGCGACAAGAACAGTCATCGCAAAGATCACGGAACGACCACGTCCTCCATCCTTCAAGAATGCAGCGAGCACAGGCGCGACCGCGTACAACCCCACGATGAGCCAGAGGAAGTAAAGGTGCGTATAAGGTCGCCCTTCGAGGAGGAACCTGATGATGTCGGCGCGACTGATCGGCGCAGCGGTCAGCCCGGTACGAATGAGAAGGAAGTAAAAGAGCGACCAGAACACGACTGCCGGGGCCAGCCGCAGCAGCCTCCTCCGATAGAAGGACTGCGGCCCCTGTGCGAACTGCCGCGGCTCGAGGATCAGTGCTCCCGAGATCATGACGAACACTGGCACAACCCAGACGAAACCGATGTCCACGACGACCGCGCCCCACCACCCGGCACTCCCCCGCAGGTCGGCGTTGCCCACCACACCGGCGAAGACATGGATCGCCGCGACGCCGAGGACCGCGAGCACTCGGGTGACATCAAGCGACCAGCGACGCGTCATCGTCGTCGAAGCATTCGCGTCCATCAGACCATGCTATTGCCGGAACCGCAACCAACGTTCACGACATGGTTCACGCATCGCATCACCGATACCGAGCGAGCAGGCTGGCAACGATGAATCTCAAAGGCGCGTCGCGCGCGAACATCACCGTCATCTTCCTCGTCATCAATGCCGACGGCGTGGCGAACCGACGGCGGCGGCGCGACAGTTCATCGACCATACGGTCCGTCGCGACGAGGCTGGCGAGGGCTTCCACCAGGTCCCGATCAGCCCGGGATAGAAGGTCGATCGCCTCCGGGGCGAACTCCCGGAGGGCGGCAACGAGGCCGACGAGCCACTCTCTATCCGATGGACCCCACTCCTCGATTCGTTGATGTGCGGCGCCGAACACCGTCACCCTCCACAGTTTGACGGCGATCGCCGTGCGATCCCGGGCGGGAAGCGCCAGCATCCCCGGGTCGTCGATCAGGAGTTCGACGGCCCGTAGCTCGTCTGCCAATGGCCTCGTACTGAAAGTCACTCTGCCGTCACCATCGTGGATGATGTACTCATCCCCGGCGACATGGCGGCTGATCACGGCGCCGCTAAACCAGATCCTGATGCTGAATGCAAGATCCTCCCCGGTGGCCAGGCCAGGAGTGAAACGCAGATCACCGAACCGCTCTCGGTTGAAGATCCCGAGTGGCGCCGTCCGGTACGCCAAGCGATCCTTCGCGCCTTGCAGACGGCGATGGCGCAACGTGGGCGGCGTCGGCACCCGGAGGCCGCGCGCGTGCCTCACCGGCGCAATCACCGCGTCGGCCCTGTCGCGCATCGCGGTGCGCCGCCACGCGTCAATCGCTCCAGGTGCCAGCTCGTCATCGGATCCCATCACCGCGAGGAAGCGCCCGGTCGCCGACTCGAGACCCCGGTTGAACGGGCCCGCAGGGCTTCGGATCCCATCGCGGAAGTCGATGTACTCGGCGCGTGCGTCGTCTACGGCTGCGGCTTCCCTGATCGCCCCGGGCTCGACCCCGTGGCAGACCACGATCACTCGGGCCACCGACTTCGACGTCAGGGCCGATTGCACGGCTCGGTCGATCCGCCGTCCGGAATCGTGAACGGCGATCACCACGTCCACATCGGGACCGGAGCTGTCCGCCGCGACGCGTTCATACGCGGCCGCATAGGCGGTTCTCCGCGTGTCCTCGTCGAATCGCGCCGTCGTCGCCGCCGCGATCTCCACGGCGGAACGACCAGCATTCAGCCCGAGCACACGCTGCACCGCATCTGCATAGGCCTCCGGCGTCTGCAGCTGCACGAGCACACCGTCCGGCTCCGCTACAAACGCTGCCTGTTCTCCATCTGCGCCGACCACCACCGGTCGCCCTGCGACCAGCGCCTCGGCGATTGCCACACCGAACGTCTCCATCGTGGTGGGCAGCAGGAACGCATCCGCCTCGGCGAGGACGTCTCCGACGGCCTCCGGCGCGATTCTGCCGAGGAACTGGACTCTGTCCTCGACTTCCAACTGCACAGCGAGTGCGGCCAGTTCGTCACGCATGGGGCCGTCGCCTGCCCAGACCAACCGAACGTCCTCACCGCGGTCGCGCAGGAGTGCGAGCGCGCGGATCGCCACGTCCGGCCCTTTCCGCGGTACGAGGCCACCGACGGACGCCAGGATCGTCGGAGTGCCGCGCGGTCGCTCATGCAACTTTGCTGGACGTTCGACGGAGTTCGGGATGACGACCGTCGGACCGACGCGGCTCCGTTTGATCGCCTCCGCAAGCCTCTGTCCGACAGCGATCACGAGGTCCGGTCGTCGGATCAATCTCATCGTCAACGGGATGGCAGCGCGCGCAGCGATGCCCACCGTCGAGGGAGCCAGCAGCGCGGACCAATGCTCCGTATGCACCCAAGGTCGTCCCGGGTTCACGAACAGGAAGGGCAGCAGCGTCGAAGGCGCCATTGAATGCACGAGATCCGCCTCGCGGGAACGCTCTGCGATCGCGCGGGCCGCGCGCCGTACGCTGATCGGGTTAGCCGGTGACATGGGCACGGTCAACAGAGCGGTGCGATCTCCAGGAAGAGGTAACGTCTCTCCACCGGGCGTCAGGTGCAGTACCTCCACGTCGTGGTCACGACAGAGCAGTTCAATGTCCCGAACGATGAACGACCCCGCATCGGGCTGTTCCTTGGTCGGCAGCCACGTGGTCACCACAAGCACCTTCACAGTTCGACGCTATCAGTGCTCACTGTTCCGTCATGCATCAGGAACATCGGACCTTGCGCCCCGGAACCGGGCATCAGTCGGGGTCTCATGTCGGACGTGGTGCGCGGCTCCACTCTCACCATCCGAGCCCGTGCCGAGGGACAGCGCCGCCCGACGCGTCGTCACCCAGGTGGGTTCCGTCATGGCGGGATTCTTACCGGTTGATGTTGCTCATCAGGATCCGCCGTCCCCGGTGTTCTCGCTCGGGCGGTAGCCCTCACCGTGTCCGGTCTGCAGCAGGAGCTTCCGTTCCTGCTGCAGACTACAGCGGGTCTCCGTTGTCAACCGGTACTACGAGCAGTCCGTTCGCTCCCAATAGCCGTTTGCCGTCGACAGGGGCAACACGGTCATGGGAGCTTCGGAAGCTGTCTCGATTGCGGAGAGTGTGGTGAGACCATCCATGTAACCGTCTTCGTACACATCAAGCCCTGGCAACGACAGCGCTCCGTCATCGGAAACTACCCCAATCAGGGCCCCATTCCGGGCGACCGGGTACGCGTCCGACGGTTCAAGTCGGCCAGGCGCTTCGAGGACGGCGAAGATCCGTTGCCCCGGGAGTCCCCTGAGGATCACCGCCGGATCTGTCGCTCCGTCGAGCCACAACACGACCTTGATCTCCGAGGGCATGTCGGCCTCGGAATCGAAGTCATTCAGTACCTCGACGCTCAGCACAACGGTTCGCCAGTACGCCGTCTTGTCCTCGAACCCGAGGATCTCGCGCTCCACAGTGTCGTCACCACCGACACTCTCACGGTGGCCTGAACCAGGCCGAGCACCACTAACCATGCCATCGATGGTCGCCTCGAAGATCCGCTGTCCGGGCTCACCGTCCCACGCGATGGCGAAGTTGGGTAGCGTTTCGCTGAGCGTACAGTCCAAGAAGTGCGCATCCCCGACACTCCCTTGGCCCGCGAGTGCCTCATTGAGGCGCTCAATGTCAATGACGGACGCGCGGGACTGCGACTCAGCTACAGCGTTTGGCCGCAGCGCGTCAACTGCGGCGATGCCGACCACGAGTCCTGTGACGGCCACGACCGAAGCGAAGATCACACGTGACCTTCGCATGGCCATTCCTTTCGATAGGCCGCATTCAGGTGAGCCCAATCGTGACTGTGACAATACGCCGAGGCCTCCGGGTAGGCGACACTCATCGAAGCTGAGCCCGAGTCGGTCGGCACGGTGGTCGTCCAAGGCAATTCAGGCCACAGTATCTCGCGAAATCCCACAAAAGACCGCAACATCGGTGTGAGCATCGCCCTCAGCGTCCTGCCGTACTCACCAGGCCCGCTGCATAGGCCCCTGTGCGTCGCGCGTCGTACTCCCGTTCCCAGAGTTCCCGTGGCGTGTACGTACCCTCGTCTGCATTCAGCACCGCAAGCAGGCTCTCGGCGATCTCCTTCGGCGAGGGGTCGGCGCCGAGGAGCTCCCCTGTTCGCAGCTGCGGTCCCACGATCTCGGGAGTGCCGCCGACGGCAGTGGCGACAGTCGGGATGCCGTAAGAGATCGCTTCCATGATGCTCACCGGGACGCCTTCGGTGGTGCTGGCGTTGACGAAGACGTCGACGCGCTCGCGAGCGTAGAAGTCGAGCACGTCCGCGTTGTCCACGTGCCCCCTTAGCTCGATCGTCACACCCTCCGGCGCTCCGCGGACCGCTTCCTGTATCTCGGCGAGAAGCGGGCCACCGCCGAAGTGCACCCAGCGCACGGGACGCGCGCCCTCGAGATCCGATAGAAGACACACTGCCTCAAGAATCAGACCGACGCGCTTGAGCTCGCTCACAGAGGAACAGGACACGATCGTCCAGAACGGGTTCGATGGGTGCCTCGGGGCACGTTCTGGTCCATACACACCCAGTCGGCTGAGCGCGATCTTCCCCCGTGACTGACGATAGTTGCGCCTGAGATACTGCGAACCATCCTCAGAGATCGTCAGCACCCGATCGGCACGGCGGTACATGAACGGGCGGAACGGCAGGTAACCGCTCGACATCCTCTCCTCATAGAGGTCGTAACCGTGCGTGCGGGTGACCCGTGCACGAATGCCTCGCAACCAGGGAACACCGAGGCCACCTCCCATCGCCCAGAAGCCGTAGGCGACGACGTCGTCAGCACCGGCGATCGCTTCGCGAACAGCTGTGCGGTGAGCCTGAGTGATTCCCACCTTAGAACTGAGCACGAACAGGACGGGGTGTCGGAAGAGGCGCCCGGATCGCAGTTCCTCCCAGGCCGCGACGAGGAACAACCAGGCAGGCCCCCATTCCAAGAGGCGTCGTGGCGCGTCCTCGGGTGCGGGCTCGAAGAGGTTTCCTCCGTAACGAACGCCGTCGGGCAACTCGACCATTCCCGCTGACGTGTCCCGAGCATGGCAGAAGACGACGACGTCGTCGAAGAGCGCGACGAGGTCATCGATCTCTTTCTGCACGAACACCACGTCGCCCGTGCGGTACGGGTACTCGTTCGTGAACAGCAACAGCCGAGTCACGGCTGCTCTCCTCTCGCCTGCACCGACAACAGGCGATCGATCGCCCGGGCCCAGACTTCGGTCTCCGACTCGCCCGAGAGCTCGGGCGCGGCAGCGTCTGCAGCTTGCTTCCAGGTCGCAACCAAGCCGGCTGAGAGAGTGTTCAGCACCCGCGTCAGGGCATCAGCACTGAACTCTTCCGCTACGGCGCCGAAGCCACGTGCGTCGAGTACTCTCGCCATCTCCGGCGATGGCCCGATGACGACTCCTAGGCGCGCCTGCACGAAGTCGAAGAACTTATTGGGCAACGCCCACCGGTAGTTGAAGTTGACGGGTGGCAGCAGGAACACGCCTACGTCATATCTGTTCAGAGTACGAATCAACTGGTCGTACGGCACAGGGTCGTGCACGCGGACGCGTCCATCGGTGGTGGCCGCGAAGCTCTTGAGCTCAACCAGGTGAGTCGGGTCGTTCGGGGTCAGGAAGAAGTCGAGGGTGACATCGACGTCCGTGGCCATAGCCGCCTTCGCCATCAGCATCAGATTCCGGTCGCGCAGACAGGCACCGCTGTGGACCAAGCGAATCGGATTCGACACGGTCGTCGCTTCGAGAGCATGATAGGGCGCAGCGTTGGTTACCACTTCGGCTCTGATGCCGTACACCCGTTGGTACTCGTCGGCGATCCCCTGGCCCAGCGTGGTGACGCTGTCCGCCCGCAAGACGAACTCGCGGCACATCCAGCGCACGAACGGTGCGACGAACAGCCGCCATTTCAGCACGTCCTCCTTCTGGCGTGGCGCGTACTCATGCAAATCGACATGCACGCCCTGTTCTGAGTGCTGTGCAAGCGCAAGGCCGACAGCATCCACATCGTTCGCGAGAACAACGTCCCATCGACTGTCCTTCAGCGCCGCCGAGGCGAAAGCGATCGCTGCATTGTTCCAGTAAGCCCAGCGGTAGCGACGCAGCATCACCGCAGCACGATCGTATCGCCAGATCGGCAGGGTGTCAGGAACTCTGATGTGAGATACGACACCGTCCGGCGCGGGGCCGTACCCGAGAGTGTGCACATCGAGGTCGTCGCGGAACCGTCGCACCTGCTTCAGCACCCGTGCATCAGCCACGATCGTCGAGAACGACACGATGAGCAGCCGAGGTCTGGTCACCGACGCTTCCTCGTCATCAGATCAGCGACGATCCGGTCCCACTTCTCCACCTGACGTTCTCCGGCAAGTTCAGCAGCGCTCGCCTCGGCGTTGCGCTTGTACTCCGTGACACTCTCGACCGTCAGCGCCTCGATCACGCCCCGCAATGAGTCCACCGTGAAGTCGTCTGATACGGCTCCGAGACCGTGATCCCTCACGTATGCCGCCATCTCCGGTGAGGGGCCGACGACGATACCCAGTCGAGCCTGGACGAAGTCGAACAACTTGTTGGGAAGCGCATGACGATAGTTGAACGTCAACGGAGGCAACATGAAGACGCCGACGTCGTACTGATTGAGTGTGGTGACCAGCTCCTCATAGGGAACTGGATCAAGGACGCGCACACGATCGGTCGTGGCGGCGAACGCTTTGAGCTCCTCCATGTATGCCGGGTGGTTTGCTGTCAGGTAGAAGTCCAGCGTGACATCTGCATCGGCAGTGGCCACCGCTTCGGCCATGAGATGCAGCTGTCGGTTGACGAGGCCTGCGCCACTGTGAACCAGACGGATCGGACGCGAGACGGGGGTGGGCTGCAATTCATGGAACGGCGTGGCGTTGCTGACCAGCGCTGCCTGGAAACCGAAGTTCCGCTCGTATTCTGCTGCCAGCCCTTCACTGACCGTCGTCCACGCATCCGCCTTGGTGACGTACCGTCGCACCACCCACTCGAACCACGGTGTGATCTTCTCGAACCAAGCAGGATTGTCGTCGTGAAGTCGCGGGCTGTACTCGTGAAGATCAGCCAACACGCCGTGCTTCGGCTTCAGTTTCACAGCGACGGGCACGGCCTCGACATCGTTCGCGATGATGACGTCGAATTTGCGGCCCTTCAGCGCCGCCTTGGACCATTTCACCGCCGAGATCCCCCAGTACGCAGAGCGATACCGTTTGAGCAGCACCAGCTTTCCGTCTCGGTCGTCGTAACGTACGTCGCGTGGCATGGAGATGTGCTCGATGACACCCGCGGGTGAGTCACCGTACCCAAGAGTGGTGACATCGTAGTCGCGGGTGAAGCGTGCCACCTGCTTGAGCACCCTGGCATCGCCGATGATCGGTGAGAAAGACAGAATGAGCATGGTCGGGCGAGTGGTGGTCACATCTTTCTCCCTCGTTCACGTTTGCAGTAGTACAAGACATAGCGCCGCAGCGTGGATTCTCGAGCGAAGCTGTGGACCAGGTCAGGCGTGAACCACCGCCCCCAGCGCCCTGCCCGCTGGGCGCGTCGCACATCGGCGACCATTCGCGCGCTCGTGGGCTCATCGAGCAGTCCGTCCAGCACCCATCGGTCACGACGGTTGAACGGACTCAGAGCGCGTGGCGCCTCCTGCAGAAGCCGACGCAGCAAAGCGGCGACCTCCGCGACGTCCCCGTCCGGGGGATTCGTGTCGACCACGGCCTGGGCAGTGCCCACGATGCTGACCCGGATGAGCTTGATCGCCAGCGCCTGTCGGTATGCGGGTGAGAGCGCCGCAAATACGCCGTCCTGGAACAAGCGCGTGATCGGCTCGAACCTCTCTGTCATCGTCATCGTGGACTCCGTGGTGCGCTGACGCGCGTCCTCGCCGATGACGTAGCTCCCCATGCCACCGAGGAAATCGATCCGTCCGCCATGGGCCCAGAGCCGAATGCCGAAGTCGAAGTCCTCGCCGACTCGCATCCCCTCGACCATACGCAGTCCGAGCGCGCGCATCCGCTCGGTCCGGATGAGGCCCAGCGGCGCCGTTCGGTAGAAGAGGCGGTCCTTCGCCGCGTCCAGACGCACTCGTCGTCCAAGCCGCACCAGCGGGTTCGGCATGATGGTATGGCTCTGCCGGCGGATCTGCGCGATTGCGGCGTCGGGGCGTTCGGCGTCGACATGAGCGATCCAGCGGCTCATCACACCCGGCTCGAGAAAGTCGTCCGATCCCATCACGCCGCAGTATTCCGCCTCGACGGAATCGAGTCCCCGATTGAAGGGGCCCGCCGCGCTGCGGATATCGTCGCGGAAGGGTACGACGCGAACATCGCCCGGAATCTCCGCCAGACGACTCGCAAGGCTCGACGCATCGATGCCGTGCGCGACGACGGTCACGCGTACTCGGTCGCGCACATCATCATCGGCCAGCACCGAGGAGACAGCTCGCTCAATCGGGCGACTCTCGTCATGACAAGCGATGACGATCTCCACAAAGGGTGCGCTCACGCGAGCCCCGCGAGTTGAGCTTGCTCGGCGAAGTTCGGTACTCGTGCGACGAGTTCGTCGAAGGTCCCGCGGTCGGCTATGGTCCCGTCCTGCATGAAACACACCAGATCGCTGTCCCGAATGGTGGACAACCTGTGCGCGACCGACACGATCGTCACCTCGCCCTTGAGTCCACGGATCGCCTCGGTGACCTTGGATTCCGTCTTCGTGTCCAGGGCGCTGGTCGCTTCATCGAGCACGAGGACGAGCGGATCACTATACAAAGCACGGGCAATGCCAAGCCGCTGACGCTGTCCGCCCGACAGGGACATTCCCCTCTCCCCGATGCGATCCCGCATGCCGCCTTCGCGCTGTTCGATCGTCTCCCACAGCTGCGCCCGCTCGAGTGCCGCTCGCACCTTGTCGAAATCGATCTCCGAGTCGTCCCACGCGAGCGCCACGTTCTGAGCGACCGTGCCATCGAACAACGACACATCCTGAGGTACATAACCGACTCGTTCTCGCCAGGCCGCGAGCACGTCGTTGAGGTCCTGTCCATCGAGAGCAATCGTGCCTTGTTGGGGAACCAGCAGACCAAGAAGCACATCGACCAGCGTCGACTTTCCGGCGCCGGAGGATCCGACAAGTGCCAGCGAACTTCCGATGGGTATCGTCAGGTCGATGCTGTGCAAAGCAGGGGTGTCTTCATGCTTGGGATAGCCGAAGGAGACGCCGGATAGCGTGAGCGTCTTCGGCGATCCGTCGATCGGCTCCTGTCCCAACTTTTCGGCGACCTCGAGGTACTTTTCGGAGACCTGAAGATCGAAGATGACGGCCTGCACGTGCGGAACGTTCGCCGTGGTCCTTGTCACGATCGACTGGAAACCGGTGAGGGAAGGTACCAGACGGAACCCCGCGACTGCGAACAACGCCACGGCTGCCAGGGCTTCCTGCATCCCGCTCTCTCCGGCGCCACCGGCGACGTATGCCACCCCGCCGACCAGGACGAAGCCGCCGACGAGCGCCGCGTTCAGAACGAAGCCGGGGACCGATCCGAGGAAGTTCAGATTGGCGCGAGCCCTCGTGCTGAATGCGCGGTTGTACTGGACGATCTCCGCGACCTCACCGGTCTTGTTGCGGAGCGTGATCTCCTTGAGCGCCTGCATCATCTCAGTCATCAGCGTCGCGACCTTGAATGAGTAGTCTCGCGACACGCGACCGGCCTGGACGCTGCGACCGGAGACGACCCAGTACAGCAGCGCCATGATCAGTCCCAAGTAGACGACGGTGATCACCGCCGTCACTGGCTGCGCCACCACGATGATGCCGAGAATCAGCACGAAACTCACGATGAGACTCGGAAGTTGCACGATCGGAAGCAGGAATCCGCTCACCGCATTCGCGATTCCGACGTCGGCGATTCGGACGATCTGCGCGGTGTTCCTCCCCAGCCGATACGTCCAGGGCGCCTTGATGTACGCGTCGAAGAGCTGGCGACCGATCTCCAGCTCGAAGTCCGCGAACCGACGCGTCGCAAACCACTGCTGCAGCAGCGCGAGCACTGACTTGACCAGGATCAGCAAAGCGACCACACCGATCAACCAGATGTACGAGCCAGCACTGATCTCGCCGATGATGGGTAGATTGATCGGCGCCCTGGCGATCATCGGCGCCAGGCTCAATGCCAGCAGCATGATCGCCGCGATGTCCAGTACCGTCAGCAGGCAGGAGATGACGATGTAGCGAACGAGATAGGCTCGCGCGTCGGCGGGCAGGTAGCCCATGAGCTCGTTATACGACTTCGTGACGAGTTTCATAGACGCCACCCGACCCGGCTCAGATCAATGCACACGTGTCGATTCTCCCACAGGAGGCGGGACGCCTACTCCGAGGAACGGCGCGAGCACATCGCGCGCCCGTCGTCCGTCGTGCACATCTGCAACGAACGCCGGTCCCCGAGCGGCGACTGCACGTGCCTGTTCCCGATCGTCCAGAATTGCCCGCAGCACACGTTCCAGGTCGGCGGCACGAGCCTCGACCACGGGCAGTTCGTGTCCCGTCACCGCGCCCACCGTCGCGCGGACCTGATCCGATACATGGCTGACGACGACGCGCCCGCCCGCCATCGCCTCGCATGCAGCAACCCCGTATATTCCCAGTGAGAACTGGTCGAGCACGATATCAGCGTCGCCATAGACTCGAGGCATCTCGACTGCGGGGATACCAACGACCTCGCGATAGTCGATGACACCCTCGGCATCCATCCGACGCAGGAGGCCCGCGATCAGGGCCGTGCCCTTGAGCCCGGCCCGACTTGGCGCGTGCACGACGACCGGGCGTTCCCGCTCCAGGACAGCACCCCCCGCGGCACTCGACCATCGCCGGTGATCAACGACTACCGGAAGCCAGCTTGCGTGAGGGACGAACGCGAGCAGGTCGGGAGTGGAGACGAAGTTCGGCAGCCCGGTGGCTGCGATAAGTTCATGATTGCGAGCAGCTATCCGCTCAAGCTGCGCCTGATCAGGGTAGGTCCCTGAAAGAAATGGCGAGTCCGGGTCCATTCGGGCATGGACGCTCGGGAGGCGGATATCGCTGCCGTGCCAAAGCAGCCCCACATGGACATCATGGAGCGCCAGGTCTCCGATGTCCTCGCGGACACCGATCCCCGGACCGAACAGTCGGCGACCCGACTCAATCAGCACGTGGGAGAAGCGCCGCACGACTGCGCGGCGCTGAGCGCGCTGCCACCGCACATTCGTTATCGCGTATGCCGTGCTGACCGATTGGTCGGCAGGGAATGAGAAGAGATCCTCATCCGCGCGAAACATCACGTTCATGGCCGCGGTCTCGGGGATCCGGGACGCAGCCTGGGCCCAGGCGTGCGCCTGGCCTGCCGAGTTCACGGGACCGATCAACAGCCGTCGCTCCGCCCGGGGCACGCTCGCAGTTCCCGCGGCACGAAATGAAGCCCGCTTCCATGGCAACAGCCGCTCAGCGATCGGGTCGGGCATCTGAGCAACCACGCGCTGCTTGAATGAGCGCTCAGAGCTCATGCCAGGTACCGTCCGATCTTCGGAATGCGATGCAGGACAGTCGCTACGAGCAGGCTCAGGATGAGGACGACCGCCGTGAGCAGCGGGACACCGATCACGACCGGGAGAACATCGGTCGTGATCCCCATGGACGCGAGGACGCTCAAGAAGAACGGGTGAACGAGATAGATCCCGAACGACGCAGCACCGATGATCATCGTCATCCGCCGCGGTCCCCGCGCGCCAGGACGCTCGGAGAATCTCTTCACAAGAAGGAACACAGCAACCGAAGCGACGAGGACGTTCGGCGTGAGGTACTCGTACAAGGTGCTGTCGGCAGCGCCGTGCCGCGCCGTCAGCCACGCGGTTCCGGCGGCCGTGATCACGACGGCGACGAAACCGGCCGAAGCGATCACCCACCCGTGCATCTCGGCGAACAACCCGTTGTGCAGAAGATGACCCAACACGAAGAACAGCGTGTAGCCCAATACCAGGTCGATCCGGGCCCTTCCGATGATCTCCGCGACGATCGGCCCGATCACCGGAAGACGATCCAGAAGCGGCACCACCGTCGACCCGATCGCCGCGAGCGAGACGAACACGATCGCGATGCTCCGCGTTGCGGTGATCGCCCGGAGGATGGGCGTGGCAACGTACAGCCACAGCAGCGCCCACAGGAACCAGAGATGGTAGTTGCCGATCAGAACCTGCTCGATCAGTTCTCGCCCCCCCCTGAACTCACCGAACACGAACGTGTTCATGAGCGCGTAGAAGGCGGACCACACGAGGAACGCGACCAGCACCCGCGGCGCACTTCGGCGCAGGAGCGACGAGTAAGTCACCGGACGCGCTGGATCGAGGAACAGCGCACCGCTGATCATGAAGAACACGGGCACGCAGAACCGGACCGCACTGTCATACGCGTTGAGGATCTGCCAGGAAGCGTCCCCGGGCACCTCCACGTACCACTGTTGAGCGGCGACATGCAGAACGACGACGCCGACGATGGCAACGACACGAAGCCGGTCGAAGTACGCAGTGCGCGGAGCTTCGACCGGCTCAGGATCCAGCCGGACGGTGTCTGTCAAAGAACGACGGCCTCCCCGACGCGCGCCGAATCCAGCGCGGCCTCGACCACGGCCAGGGTGCGCTGACCCTGCTCCATGGTCACAACATCCGTCTTCTCCCCGAGCACCGCGTCGCGGAACGCCTCGTGCTCGACTCGGAGCGGCTCACGCTTCGCGAACGCGAATCGGGTGACATCGCCCTCGGAGACCCCCCGGAAGCTCGACACCGACTCCCACTCGAGAGGGATCGTACCGTTCGCGTAGAACGTCAGGTCGCCGGTGGAGGTGTCCGCGACGAACGCCCCCTTCTCCCCCGTGACGACTGTGAGCCGCTCCTTCATCGGAGAGAGCCAGTTCACGATGTTGTTCACGATGACGCCCGACGCGGTGCGGCCAGTGATCGTGATCATGTCCTCGTGCTCGCGGCCGCTCTTGAACGCGGTCTGCGCGAAGACGCGCTCGTAGTCGGACTGCACGACCCAGGCCGTGAGGTCGACGTCGTGCGAGGCGAGGTCCTTCGCGACGCCAACGTCGGCGATGCGCGCCGGGAACGGTCCCTGACGACGCGTCGCGACCTGATACACCGCGCCGAGCTCGCCCGCCTCGATCCGCCGACGCAGCTCCTGCACTGCCGGGTTGAATCTCTCGATGTGTCCGACTGCACCGACGAGGCCCGCCTCCGCAAAGGCGTCGACCATGCGCTGGCCAGCCTCGAGGCTGTGCGCGATCGGCTTCTCGACCAGCGTGTGCACGCCTGCGGCGGCCAGCTTGAGTGCGGCGTCCTCATGGAACCGGGTCGGCACCGCGACGACGGCGATGTCGATCCCCTCTCCGATCAGTGCATCGATGTCTGGCAGCATGCTCAGATCGGCCGCGACACCGTGCGGGTCTCCACCAGGGTCGGCGATCGCGACCAGATCCACGCCGTCCACTTCACGCAGTACGCGCGCGTGATGGCGGCCCATCATCCCGACCCCGAGCAGGCCGGCGCGCAGCGCCATCAGGCGCCTGCCCCGACGACGGTGTTGACCGCGGCCACGATGCGGTCCAGATCACTCTGGGAGAGCGACGGGTGCACCGGCAAGGAGACGACCTCGCGGGCGGCGCGCTCGGTCTCCGGCAGGTCCAGCCCCGGCGCGTACGGCGCGAGCGAGGGAAGTCGGTGGTTGGGGATCGGGTAGTACACACCTGCACCGACGTTGTGCTCCGCCTTCAGTGCGGCGACGAAGCCGTCGCGGTCCTCGGGCACGCGGATCGTGTACTGGTGGTAGACGTGCACCGCACCCTCGGCGACCGGCGGCACAACCACACCCTGCAGGTTCGCGTCGAGGAAGGCCGCGTTCTGTTGGCGGGTCGTCGTCCACGCGTCGACCTTGGTCAGTTGCACCCGGCCGATTGCAGCGTGGATGTCGGTCATTCGGGCATTAAACCCGACGACCTCATTGTCGTACTGACGCTCCATACCCTGGTTGCGCAGCAGTTTCAGCATTCGCGCGATCTCGCCGTTCGCGGCCGAGACCATCCCGCCCTCACCGCTAGTCATGTTCTTCGTCGGGTACAGGCTGAACATCGCGAACTCGCCGAACGTGCCCACCGGACGCCCATCCAGCGATGCACCGTGCGCCTGTGCTGCGTCCTCGTAGAGGGCGACGCCGCGCTCGGTTGCCAACGCCTCCAGCTCCCGCAGCCGCGCCGGGTGCCCGTAAAGGTGCACTGGCAGGATGCCTTTCGTCTTCGGCGTGATCGCCGCGGCCACCGCCGCAGGATCCAATGTAAACGTCTCTGGCTCGATGTCCACAAACACCGGCGTACCGCCCGTCAGCGCGACCGAGTTGCCCGTCGCGGCGAACGTGAACGACGGCACGATGACCTCGTCACCGGCGCCCACGCCCGCGGCCAACAGACCGAGGTGCAGTCCGGCGGTGCCGCTGTTGACCGCTATGGACGGACGGCCCTGCACGAAATGCTCGGAGAACTCCGCCTCGAACGCCGCCACCTCAGGGCCCTGCGCGACCATGCCGCTGCGCATTACACGATCTACTGCGGCACGCTCCTCGTCACCGATGATCGGCTTCGCCGGGGGAATGAACTCGCTCACACTGCCTCCTTGGTCAGGATTCCATCATTCTCCACAAAGCGGTCACCACTCTGTGGGCAGATCCAGATCCCGGCGTCCTCGCCCGGCGTCAACGGCACGCCAGACTCACCGACCCAGCCGATGCGCTTCGCCGGCACGCCCGCAACGAGCGCATAGGCCGGTACGTCCTTCACAACGACCGCGCCCGCGGCAACGGTTGCCCACGCACCGATCGTCACAGGTGCGACGCAGGTCGCCCTCGCTCCGATCGCAGCGCCCTTCTCGATGGTCACGCCGACCGGCTCCCAGTCGTGCGCGCTCTTGAGGCTGCCATCGGCGTTGATCGCACGGGGATAGGTGTCGTTCGTCAGCACCACGGCCGGGCCGATGAAGACGCCGTCGCCCAGGCGTGCCGGCTCGTAGACGAGCGCGTAGTTCTGCACCTTGCAGTTGTCCCCCATCACGACGCCGGTGCCGATGTAGACACCGCGGCCGATGATGCAGTTCTCTCCGAGCTGCGCCTGCTCCCGCACTTGCGCGAGATGCCAGATCGAGGAGCCGTCACCGATGACGGCGTCGGAAGAGACGTCGGCGGAGTCGACGATGCGCACAGCAGAGGGGGTGGGCACGGGGCAGTCTCCTCGAGTCATGTGGGGGTGCAGGGCGATTCTATCTGTGCCGTCGCCCCTGGACTTGCACCCCGGCCGCGACGTCGAAGATGATCGCAGCGCTGCGCGCGGCGACAGCACGTGCGGATACGTTGTCCTCAGCCCATGCGGCGAGGCGCTGCGCGCCGTCCGGTGAGTGCGCTGCAAGCGCGCGCCTGAGTCCGGCCGCAAACGCATCCACTTCATATCTGGTTCCGACTCCGAGGCCGTTGTCCTCGATCATCGAGCGCACAGGCTCAGGCCCGGAATACACCACCGGAGTTCCAACCGCAACGGACGCGTACAGCTTCGTCGGTACAGCGAAGTCGTACCCCTGACCTGGGGCCAGCGTCGCAATGCTCACACGGGCGCCGCGCAACCATCGCGCCGCGTCACGCGGAGGGACCGTGTCGATGAAGCGGATCCGATCCATCAGCCCGTGACGTCGAACCGACTCCTGCATGCCCTGCCAGGATGCCCCCTGACCGATGAATGCCGCCGTCAGGGACGCGTCCTCTCGCATGACCTCGGCCAGTGCACTGACCGCCAACTCCGCCCCGTGCCACTCGCTGGCAGACCCGACGTAGACGATGTCCGCGGGCTCATGGACCGTCCCCCCGTCCACCGAGAACTGTTCCAGATCGACGCCATGCCCGACGATGTGGGTCCGAGACTCGGGTGCTAGCGCGGCGACACGGTTCTGGACGCCCTTGTTCACGGCGAGTACCCCCGCAGCTCCGCGCAATGCGGTGGACTCGAGCCACCTCACGATCCTCACGACGAATGCAGGCGCCGACGTCGCTGCCGATGCATCGGACCAGATATCGGCTGCGTAATAGAGGTACGGTCGTCGGCGCAACGCAGCAGCAAGGCGCATCATGAACCCTGTCGTCGGTGGCGGTTCGCAGACATACACGTCAGCACCGGCCCCGAAGAGGACACGAAAGAAGAGCGGAACATCGAAACTGAGGTACGGAAGGTAACCGCGCACATACCCGGAGCGATCCCGCAGAACCGGCCATCTATGCACTTCAGCACGCTCCGGCTCGATCGCGACGGCCTTCGGCGGGCGAGTGGTCAGCACTCGGACCTCGCCACCGCGCATCACCAGCTCGTCCACCAGCGCACCGAGCCGCAGAGACGCCGCCGCCGCCTCCGGCCGGTAGATGCGAGTGGCCACGACGACACGGAATCCTCTGACGGGTTCGACTCTACGACTCACGCTCTGCTCACACTTTCCTGCGGTCTTCAGCGCGTCCTGCCGCTCGGTGCAGCGGGCGCTCAATGACACAATGGAATCATGTCATCGAGCATCCCCGCGCCGCGCAGCCCTGATCCGGCTGCCTGGGTTGTCATCCCCCTCTACAACGAGGCAGGCGTCATCGCCGATGTCGTGGCAGGATTGCGTCCGCATTTCGCGAACGTCGTTTGTGTGGACGACGGCTCCGTTGACGGTTCTGCAGACCTCGCCGAACGCGCTGGTGCACGTGTCGTGAGGCATCCGGTGAATCTGGGTCAGGGGGCGGCCCTGCAGACGGGGATCGCGTACGCACTGGAGCACACCGGATGCGAATACATCGTGACCTTCGATGCCGACGGGCAGCACCGGGTCGAGGACGCCCTCGGAATGGTCCGGCTCGCCCGAGAAGAGGATCTCGCGATCATCTTCGGTTCGAGATTCCTCGATGACCGGACGAACCCCGGCTGGATCAAGAAGGTCATCCTGAAGACGGCAGTCTGGGTGACGAACCTGACCACCAGCCTCAAACTCACTGACGCGCACAACGGGCTCCGCGTCATCCGTCGGGACGCTGCAGAGCGGATCGACCTCAAGCAGGACCGGATGGCGCATGCGACGGAGATCGTGCTGGAATTGGGTCGGAGCGGCCTGCCCTGGCGTGAGTACCCGGTAGAACTGCTGTACACCGACTATTCAAAGGCCAAGGGACAGAGCGTGCTCAACGCGGTCAACATCCTCGTCGATCTGGTGGTGAGGTGACCATGTGGATTCAGATCCTCCTCATCGCCGCGATCATCCTGCTCGCGGTGTTCATGATGCGTCGCACCGGGGCGGACAGCCACTTGGCCATCCGCCGCCTTCTGATGATGCTGTTCGTGATCATCGCGGTGATCTCGGTGCTCTTCCCGCAGTGGCTGTCGTGGCTGGCGAACCTCGTCGGTGTCGGCCGGGGCACGGACCTCGTGATGTACGGGCTGATCGTGATGTTCCTGGCGTTCGTGTATACGCAGTACCGTCGCAACGCCGCACTGCAGCGACAACTCACGTTGCTGGCCCGGAAGATCGCGCTGCTGGAGGCCGAGCGCGCCGAGGAGCACGAGCCTGATACGAAGCACTGACCCCGCGAGGGATCAGTCCTCGCAGGCAGTGATTCGCCAGAGCGAAACGTCACCGCGCTCGGTGACGAGCTCGAAGCCGGGTTGATCGGCGAAGTCGGTCATGCCCGGCATCAGATAGCGGCCCGGCGCGTCTTCACCAGGCCCGAAGTCGAGGACGTACCGCGGCTGGCCGAAGGACTTCAGCGCGGCGCACACCTCGGGGTCCTCACCGACGTCGCGCAGCCGCTCGGCGATCAGATCCCAGGCGGCGGTGCGCGGGGGCGACCAGGTGTGCGGGTAGACGTCGACACCGCTGAGCATGTATCCGAATCCTGCACCGGTGCTGGGGTTCGCGATCACCCGCTCCCCCGGCTCGACGTACTCGCCGAGCGACTCGAGCAGGGCGCGCTCATCGGTGCTCAGGTAGGTGTCGGCTGCGGTCAGGTAGCGAGACTCGGCATCGAAGGTGCCCTCGAGGAACGCCGGCATCGGCACGGGTCGCAGCATCACGACGAGCAGCACGCCCGCGGTTGCCACGCCCACGGCTGTCCAGCTGCGGATCACCGCCGCTCGAGGCAGTCGCGCGACGATCATGCCCACGACGCGGTCGAGGCCGATCGCGGCGAGGGGGATGACGGCGATGGGGGCGAACGCGGCCAGGCGATACGGATCGGCATACCAGGGAGCGAGGAGCACGTTGCGCACGAGGGGCATGCCCACCGACGCGACCAGCACGTAGAGGACCGTCAGACAGAGCCACGTCGCAGCCAGCCAGCGCAGCTTCGGAGTGAGGATCGCGACCACGAGGCCGACCAGCATCAGGATGCTGATCCCCCACGCGAAAGGGATGCGCAGCTGGCCGTTGAGCACGGCCACCGCCAGCGACTCGAACTTGCCCTGGAACTGTGGCCAGTGCGATCCGCCGGTGCCCTGTGCCAGCGCGTACCACATGAAGCCGAGCAGCAGCCACACTCCGATGATGATCGCGACCCGCGCGGGAAGGACCGCGGCGCGACGCACCCGCAGCATCAGATCGGTGAACCACACCGAGCAGATGAGGCCCCACACCGGCAGCGCCGCCGGCTGCGCCAGGGCGAGCGCGGCCACCGCCACGGCGATGAGGAGCACACCGCGCACCCACGAGGCGACGGGACGGTCGTTGCCGTTCCAGACGTGCAAGGACATGACGACGGCGCACGCCGCGGGCAGCATCGCGACGGACAGTGCGTTCGGGAAGAGCACACCCCACTGGAACATGAGCAGCGGGAACAGCTGGAGTGCCGGCGAAAGCACCGCCGCCAGCGCGGCGATCCGGCGCGATCCGGTGATGCAGCGCGTCAGCCAGGCGAGGCCGAGCGGCCAGATCACCGCCCCGATGACGATGGTGAACGCGTTCGCTGCGAGCGCGATCTGGCCACCGGTGATCGCAACGACCGTCGACACGACGGCGTGCCATGCTGCGGGGTAGAACCCGCTCCCCCCGATCACCGCGCTCACATGCAGCGACGAGGCGTCCGCCGCGTCCAGGATGAAGCGGATCGCGTTCATGTGGAACACCGCATCGTTGGTCTGCGATATACCCGCGGGGTCCTGGACATAGGCGATGAGACGCCACGCCCCGAGGACGATCCCGATGGCGAGCCCCACGGGGAGCAGCCAGCGCCCCTCATCGCCCGCCGGACCCGGCGGTTCCGGGGTGGGATGACCGAGTAAGCGCCCGAGGAGCAGCCCCACCAGGACGAGAACCAGAAGGACCGACCCCAGCGAGAGCGGTGACCACGCGACCCCGACCAGGCCGAGCAGGATCGCGGCGACGGCGATCATCGCCACGGAGAGCAGCGGGGCGAACGCGACGAGTGCGAGTCCGCGCATGCCGACTCCGCGCAGAGCGATCAGGCCGGGGAGGAAGACGAGGATGAGTGTGACGAGCAGTGCCGGGACGACGGCGAGCCAGCCGACGATCACGCGTCCACCAGCTCGATCGCCCCTTCGATACCGCCGTCGTAGACGACCTCGCCCTTCGAGATGACGACCCCACGCGTGCACAGCTGCCGCACCATGTCCATGTCGTGGCTGACCACGACCAGGGTCTTGCCCGCCGCGATGAGCTCTTCGAACTTCAGGCGGCACTTCTCGCGGAACGGTGCGTCACCGACGGAGAGGATCTCGTCGACGAGCAGCACATCGAGCTCGACGTGGATCGCGACGGAGAAGGCGAGCCGCATGAACATACCCGACGAGTAGTGCTTCACCTCCTGGTCGATGAACTGCTCGATCTCGCTGAACGCCACGATCTCGTCGTAGCGCGCCTCGATCTCATGCTTCTTCATGCCGAGGATGGCGGCGTTCAGGAAGACGTTCTCGCGTCCGGAGAGTTCGGGGTGGAACCCCGCACCGACCTCGATCAGGCCGGCCACCCGGCCGCGGGTGAGCACCTGGCCGTCATCCGGCTCCATGACGCCCGACACCAGCTTGAGCAGTGTCGACTTCCCGGAGCCGTTCATGCCGAGGATGGCGACGGACTCCCCCTCGCCGATGACGAGGTCGACGCCTTTGAGCGCTTCGAACGTACTGGTCGTCTTACGGCGGCGGATCCATGCCACCACGGTGTCCTTCAGCGAGAAGGCATGGTTGAGCGTGAACGTCTTGCGGACGCCGTCGATGATGATGCTGGGCTTCGCAGCCGTCTGGATGCTCATAGGTCCTGTGCGAACCTTCCCTCGAGGCGGCGGAAGACGAGCTGACCGAGCAGCAGGATGCCGACCGCGATCAGGAAGGTCCAGAGTGTGTTCCATCCGAGTCCGGGCGGAATGGCAAGGGCGGTCTCGGTCACCGGGCGCCAGAAGGCGTAATGGAACAGCTCGACACCCTGGGTGATCGGGTTGAGCATGTACAGCTCAACGATCCACGACGGCCAGTCGAGGCGATCGACGACCGCGTCCTGCACCATCGTCCACGCGTACAGCACTGGGGAGGCCCACGTCGCCAGCAGCAGCATGAGTTCCACGATGTTCTCCGCGTCGCGGTAGCGGACGTTGATCGCCCCGAAGAACAGTCCGAGTCCGAGCGAGAACGTCATGACGATGAGCATTCCGGCCAGGATCGCCCCGATCGAAAGAAGGGAGATCTGCATGGTCCAGCCCATGAAGAGGCAGACCAGCAGCAGCAGTCCTACCTGAGGAAGGAAATGCACGAAGGCCACGATGATCGCGGACACGGCGAAGAGCTGGCGGGGCAGGAAGACCTTCCGCACGAGCGGGGCATTGCCCACGATGGAGGTCGTCGCGTTCTTGAACCCCTCGGAGAAAAGGTTGATCACGACGATTCCGGAAAAGAGGTAGACCGCGTAATTCGGGATGCCGTGGTTGAGGTTCATGAAGAACCCGAGCACCACCCAGAACACCAGGAACTGCGCGGCCGGCCGGACATAGGACCAGGTCCAGCCCAGCACGGAGTTGCGGTACCTGGTGGTCACGCCGGTACGCACCAGCAGGCGCAGCAGATAGCGCCAGCGCACGACGTCGATCAGTCCGTGGCTCTTGCCCGGTGTGTCGAACTCGCTGCGCGGGACGACAGAGAAAAGCTCTCGGGTGTCAGTCACGGTCCCACTCACTCAACGGCGACGGCCGGTGCCGTCGCAGACGTCCTCCATCCTAAGGCAACAGCCTGCACGAATCCGGGACCTCAGCGGATGGTCGAGAACCCGTTCCACCCCTGGCCGATCTGCCGCGACCCCAGCCATCCTGCCGCGCCGTTCCCGCGATACAGGAGCAGGTCGCCGGTGGACTTCCTGGCCAGCACATCGGCCTTTCCATCCCCGTCGAAGTCGCCCACGCCGGACAGCGCGGTGAAGCCCTGCCATCCCTGGCCGATCTTCACCGCCGTCCGCCAGCCACCGCGACCCGTCGTCGGATACAGCCGGAGCGAGCCGTCGGTTCTGCGTGTGATCAGGTCGCCCGCACCGTCTCCGTCGAAGTCGCCGGCGTAGAAGATCGTGTCGAACCCACCCCAACCACGCCCGACGACACTGACTCCGGCCCAGCCTCCGCTGCCGTTGCCCGCGTAGAGCCGCAGGTCCCCTGCCGACGTGCGGGCGAGCACGTCGGGCTTGCGGTCGCCGTTGAAGTCGATTCCGCCGATCACAGCCGTCATCCCGCTCCAGCCCACGCCGATTCGAACGGAGGGCGCCAGCCCGCCGCCCACCGCACCGGGGTGGAGGATGAACGTGCCATCCGGTGTCACCTGCCCCACGTCACGCCTGCCGTCACCGGTGAAGTCCCCCATCGGAATCAGGTTCGACCCGCGGGCCCACCCCGTCGCCAGGGTGCGGGATCCGCCCCATCCGCCGGATCCGTCACCTCGGTATGCGAGGAGTTCTCCTGTGGGGCGGAGAGCCGTGATGTCGGGCAGACGATCGCCGTCCAAGTCGCCTGTTCCGGGCGCGAAGACGCGAGGACCATCGGCAGTGGGGCCGGCGCCGGACAGTGTCAGCATGCCGCCCCAACCCTCGCCGATCCGAACTCCGCCTTGAAGGGGACCCGATGCCGTTCCCGCGTACACCCACAGCGAACTGTCCGCCTTGCGTGCGATCACGTCTGCCAAGCCGTCCCCGCCGAAGTCGCCCGGCGAGAAGACAGCCGTCATCCCGTCCCAACCTCGACCGATCTGCTTTTTCGGCGTCCAGCCGCCACGACCGTCACCGGGATAGACGAACAGGTCACCCGCAGCAGTCCGCGCGATGAGGTCGGGAACACCATCGCCCGTGACATCCTGCCCGCCGCTCACAAGGTTCATCGTCGCCCAGCCGCTACCGACGCGAACGGCCTTCCGGAAGGATCCGCGGTCGTCTCCGGGCCACAGCCAGAGCGCACCCGCCGCGTCGGTCGTGAACATGTCGGGCACGCCGTCACCATTGAAATCGCCGGCAGGAGTGCGCCGGACCGTGGCAGACCAATCAGCGGACAGCGCGGTCTTCGCGCCGAACGTGATGCCGCCCGCTCCATCGAGCCGCCAGGCCCTGCGGGCGGAGTCCACGGCGATCAGGTCCCGATGTCCATCGCCTGTGAGGTCGCCGACGGAGTGCACCTCCGTCGCGCCCGGCACGGTGCTGAGAACGACGACGGGACCCCAGGCCCCCTTCGAGAACGCGTAGGCCCGCACCGTCCCGTCAGCCAGATTGCCCAGCACGAACGGAGCCTTGTCAGCCTTGCTCAGCGCCGGAACCGGCACGACCGGCGGCGTCGTCGAGGCCGGCGTCTGCGTCGACCCGAACCAGTCCGTGAAGTAGTTGTAGAAGTTCCGGTTGCCGTACGCCGAACACGAGTCACCGGTCCCGTACCCCGCACGCAGCGCTGCCGCGTTCGGCTGGTACGGCGTGTAGTAGTACAGCGCGGACGTCGCCTTGTTGGCGACGTAGACCGGCGACGAGCCGCAGGCAGTGTTCGGGTTGTAGCGGATGTTCCAGGTCTTCCCCGGCGCGTACCAGGTGAAGTAGCGCCCCTCCATATAGATCTGCATCTGCCGCGCGGCACCGTAGATCTGATGGAAGAAGCCCACGAACGTCGGGTCGCACGGCGCCGTGTCCGGGCACGCCTGCCCCAATGCCTTGTCGTAGCGCCACTGGCTGGGCCAGGTGTGGGTGACCAGGCCCTGCTCCTTCTGCAGCATGACGATCAACACCTGGGGGTTGATGTCGCACGACTGCGACACGCGGTAGATGATGCGCGCGGCACTCTCGTTCGCCGCCCCGGTGTAGCCCTTGCAGTACGTGTCCGCCGACCTGCTGACCGATGTGATCCGGAAGTCCTTGAGGCAGGTGTACCCGCTCTGACAGGTCTTGACCTTGGAGTTGAAGAACGACTGGATCTGCGCCTCGGTCATCGTGCTCTCGGCCGTGAAGACGGCGTCGCTGATGATGTTTCCGGCCGAGAATCCGACCAGCGACATCTTCACCGGTCCGTTCACGGGCGTCGCCGATGCCGTCGTCACCGGCACGAGCACACTCAACGACAACGCGGCCGCGGCGACCACCGCGGTGAGGATTCGGCTGATGCGGGGCGATTTCTGCAGACGCCGGGAACGTCGGAACATGTGAACAGTGTGACAGAAGTCACCAGTGTGGTGCGAGTGCCACCTGATTCCGAGGGAGTAGAATCCCCGGAACTCCGGCTCAGAGCTCCGCGTGCAGCGCCCAGACCCGCTCCGCCGAGCTGGCCCAGGAGAACGCCTTCGCCCGGTCGTGCGCCAGGACGCGAAGCTTCTTCTCCTCGCCGCCGGTGGCGGCGACCGCGGCATCCGCAAGATCCGCCGGTGAGACGACCAGTCCGCCGTCCGCGATCACATCCCGATGCACTCCGCTGTCGACGGCGACGACCGGCACGCCGAGCAGCATCGCCTCGACCACGCGCCACGGCCAGGAATCCAGCGCACTGACGGCCAGCACGACCGCAGCAGCGCCGAGCACAGCCGCCCGATCCGAAGCATCCAGCACCCCCCGCACGTGCACCCGGCGCTCCGGCATCCCCGCAGCGGAGGCGATCTCCACGATGGCCGGCTCCGACCCGTCCGCCGCGTCGAGAACGACCACGTCCAGCCCCGCGGCGATCGCCGCCGTGAAGCCGGCCGCCAGCGCATCGACGCCGCCCACGATCACCGCGTAGCGCTCCGGCACCAGCAGCGCGGCACGCCGCGCTGCAGCATCCGCCGGCTCTGCGAAGCCCTCCGGCGCGGCGCCGGCGATCACGCGGATGCGATCGCCGAACGAGCCGAGGTCGGCGAGCCGCCGCGCCATGGCGTGCGAGGGCACCACGACGGCATCCGCGTGCTTGACGGCTCTGCGCAGCATCCCCCGCTGCCATGCGACAGAGGTCTTCGAGTACTGCTCCGGCGCATCCCACGCACCCAGGTCCCACAGCGTGACGATGGTCTGATCGCCGTCGTGCACCCGGTCATGGCGCACCAGCGGTGCCATCAGCGTCGGCGCATGCACCAGGCCTCCGCCGACCCCGGGGGCGAAGCCCAGCGGCCAGGACGCGGCCAGCTCGCGCCGCCCGACGGCCAGCGTGCGCACCTCCTCGATGCCCGCGATCGGCACCTCCGCGCCAGCCGGCGCGATCGCCGCCACCCCGCAGCCCCGCGGCGCGGTCCGCACGAGGCCCGCGGTGAGATCGAGCGACGCCGCTGCCTGATCGGGATCCACGACCGTCACCAGCTGGTCCAGGACCACACGCAGCAGCACACTCATGAGGCAAGGCTAATCGGGCATGCCTGGGAACTCGGTTGGACGGGGTCCAGAAACCCAGCGGGTCCGGAAGCCTAGGGCGTCGGCGTCTCAGTCGGCGGATGGAGCGCCTGCTGCACCATCTCATGGATCTGGTCGAAGTCCGGCTCCCGCTCGCTGACGCCGCCGTCAGGCGTGAGCTCGACCGTGGTCACCTTCTGCTTCTTCGCCTTCATGACCAGGTCGAAGAACTCCGGCAGCTTGTCCTGCGGCAGATCGGTGTGCGCGAGCGCGGCCCCGGCGTCCACGATCGAGCTGAAATTCGTGAGCACGTTCTGCGGGGTGAACTGCGCCAGGATCGCCTCCTGCAGCTGCCGCTGGCGCTTCATCCGGTCGAAGTCGCTCGTGGTGTACCGGGAGCGCGCGTACCACTGCGCGGTGTCACCGTCCATGGCCTGCTCGCCGGCCTCGATCCAGCCGGTGGCCCAGTCCTTGGCGGGCTGGTCGGGATACGCGGGTCCGCCGCCCTCGGGCAGCCGCTTCTCCACGGTGATGCGCACGCCGCCGAGCGCGTCGATGAGGTCGGCGAAGCCGTTCATGTCGACGAAGACGTAGTACGGGATCTCGATGCCGAGCACGCCCTCGGCCGCGTCCTTGGTGGCCTCGATCCCGGGGTCCGAGCCGTGCGCAGCGGCCTCCGGGTACAGGCTCTCGCCCCGATCCTCGCGGCACACCTGCACCGCGTTGGTGAGCTGGTTGATGCCCGACCCCCAGCCGCACTCCGAATCGTCGTGACCTTCGAAGTAGTTGCGGTAGTCGTATCCGACCCGCTCCGGATCACGCATCGGGCTGTCCTCGGCGAACGGCACGTTGGGCATGTCGCGCGGGATGCCGAAGATCGTCACCGCCCCGGTCGCGGCGTTCATCGACACCACCGAGATGCTGTCGTACCGCATCGAGTCGCGACCTGTGCCGCTGTCCGCCCCGAGCAGCAGGATGTTGTAGTAACCGTCGCTCGGCGGCAGACTCGGGCCGCTGTTGCCGAAGATCGTGGTGAACGCCCCTCGGCTCGAGGCCGCAGCGGAGGACGCGAACAGCCCACCCCATGCCACCAGCGAGAGCACCAGCAGGGCCGCGACAGGAGCGGCGAACCGCGTGACCGGCGGGAGCTTGACCACCCGCAGCAGACGGATGGTGTCGATCGTCAGAACGACCCAGAGCACCACGTATCCGATCAGCAGCACCTGGATGATCGTGAGCACGAACCAGTTGCCGCCCAGTACGATCGCCGCGTCGCGCCAGAACAGCCCGAGGCCGACCGTCAGCACGACCAGCAGCCAGCCCGCCAGAGTCGCGCCCAGACCGAACCGGCCGAGGCGGCGGTTCCCCGCGAGGATCTGCGCGGACCCCGGAATCAGCACGTTCATCGCAACGAGCCACCAGGCCCGCCGCCCCATGAACGATGGATCGGCGGACTCGGGGTTGCGCAGCGGCAGCGTCTCGATGAGCGGGCGTCCCACCGCGCTGCGCTGACGGGGCGGGGCCAGGGTCACAGCGAGCCCTTCAGCCGCCGGTTCTTCTCCTCGACCTGCGACTCCAGATCACGGGCGTACTCCTCCACCCGGTCGGCAAGAGCGTCATCCGACGTGCCGAGGATGCGCGCGGCGAGCAGCCCCGCATTCTTCGCGCCGCCGATGGAGACGGTGGCGACGGGGATGCCGGCGGGCATCTGCACGATCGAGAGCAGCGAGTCCATGCCGTCGAGGTACGCGAGCGGCACCGGAACCCCGATCACGGGCACCGCGGTCACCGAGGCGAGCATGCCGGGCAGGTGCGCCGCTCCCCCGGCTCCGGCGATGATCACTCGGATGCCGCGACTGCGGGCATCCCGACCGTACGAGACGAGCTTGTCCGGCGTGCGGTGCGCCGACACGACCTCGACCTCGTGCGGGATGCCGAAGTCGCTCAGCGCCTGGGAGGCGTCGCTCATCACGCGCCAGTCGGAGTCCGATCCCATGACGACGCCGACGACGGGGCGGCTCGAGGAGTGCAGTGGCTCAGTCACCGTTCAAGGCTACGGTTCGCGCCTGGGAGAACGTCGCAACGGCGCGCCTACGCCCTTCGTCTCGCTTCGCTCGCTCAGGAACCGTGTCAGGCGAAGTACGCGGCCGCCGCGCGGGCGTCGTAGACGACGTCGTCCAGGTCGTCGCCTGCGACGTTGACGTGGCCGACCTTGCGCCCAGGACGGGACGCCTTGCCGTAGGTGTGGATCTTCGCGTCCGGATGGGCGGCCATCGCCGCCGGGAAGCGCTCGTCGATCGTGCTGTCAGCCGGTCCGCCGAGGATGTTCACCATCACCGACCACGCGGCGCGCGGGGCGGCGTCGCCCAGCGGCAGGTCGGCGACCGCGCGCAGGTGCTGCTCGAACTGCCCCGTGACCGCGCCGTCCTGGCTCCAGTGCCCGCTGTTGTGCGGGCGCATCGCCAGCTCGTTCACGAGCAGCCGCTCGTCCGTCGTCTCGAACAGTTCGACCGCCAGCATCCCGGTGACGCCGAGCCCGTCGGCGATCTGCCGGCCGATCTCCTCGGCGACCCGTACCAGCCGATCCGACGCCTCGGGCGCCGGGGCGATGACCTCGGCGCACACGCCGTCGCGCTGCACCGTCTCCACCACCGGATAGGCCACGACCTCCCCGCGGGGCCGACGGGCCACCTGCTGCGCGAGCTCGCGGCTGAACGACACCAGCTCCTCGACCAGGAGCGCGTCGAAGTCACCGAACCAGGCCGCGGCGTCTGCGGCATCCGCCACCACCATCACGCCCTTGCCGTCGTAGCCGCCGCGCGGAGTCTTGACGACGGCGCGCCCGCCGTGATCGTCGAGGAACGCCTGCAGCTCGGCGGTGTCGTGCACGGCAGCCCAGTCCGGCTGCGGCACGCCGAGCTCGGCGAGCTTCGTGCGCATCACGAGCTTGTCCTGCGCGTACTGCAGGGCATCGGGTCCGGGGTGCACCTCCACGCCGTCGGCGACGAGCGCGCGCAGCACCTCCTGCGGCACGTGCTCGTGGTCGAAGGTGATCACGTCGACGTCCTTCGCGAATGCACGGACGGTCTCGAGATCGCGATAGTCTCCGACGCGGGTGGCCGCCAGCTGCGCCGACATCCCCTCGCCCTCGGCCAGCACCCGCAGGTCGAGCCCGAGCTCGACCGCCGGGGCGATCATCATCCTGGCGAGCTGTCCTCCGCCGATCACGCCAACGCGCACTGCCATCCGCGACTCCTAACGTCGCGTCCATTCTCCCGTATCCGGGAGCACCCTACGACAGGCCCAGACCCTACGACAGGCTCAGGGAGCCAGTGGCGGCCCCGCGGGTGGCGGGGTCCCGAGACCGGACTGGGCATCGCGATGCGCGAGGATCTGGCTGACCTCGATCTGATCGGCCAGCGTCTCGTGCACGAGGTTCACACTGGGCACGTTCACCAGGCGCAGCGGCGCGTCGACGCCGTTGCTGAGCGTGATCGTGCCCGCACCCCACATCCGCTGCAGCAGCCCGCGGTGCACGGCGATGGTGTAGCCGCGGGCATGCGAGACCTCCCGGCGACGGCGCGATCCGATGCCCTCGCGCACGATCACTCGACGGTTCGTGATCGTGTAGCTGCGCGAGCGCCACGTGAGGTACGGGACGACGACGGCCATCAGGATCAGCACACCTGCAGCGGCCAGCAGCATCCAGTTCTCGAAGCCGTCCGGCAGGTTGTCGTAGAAGTACGCCGTCGCGCCGAAAACTCCGATCAGCACCAGCGCCGACCAGAACAGGCGACGCGCGTGCCCGTGGAACCGCGCGATGAGCAGCTCCTCGACGGGAACCCCGGGCGGCGGCATCATCGGCCGGCCGCCGAGCGTGACGGGCTGGGACATGGCTCCATTGTGCCCAGGGGATGCTGGCATCCCCCTGCGCGCCGCGGCGTGTCAGATCGGACGGACGTGCACCACGTCACCGGCCGAGACAGGATGCTCGGCACCGTCGGCCTCGACCACGAGACGCCCGTCGGCGTCGAGGCGGATCGCGAGGCCGCGCAGCTCGCCTCCGCCGGGAAGCTCGACGCGCACCTGGCGGCCGATCGTCAGGCAGCGTGCGGTGACCGCGTCATGCACGCGAGCGGATGCCGGATCAGCGGCGAGCGCCGTGATCCAGGTGTCCAGCCCCGAGACGTAGTCGGCGACCAGCCGGTCCGCATCTGCGACGGCACCCAGCGCGGCGAACGAGGTCGCCGTCGGGACCGGCAGCTGCGCTGCCGTCATGGCCGTGTTCACCCCCGAACCCACGATCACGGCATCCGGCGTCGCCTCGGCGAGGATGCCGCAGATCTTGCGCTCGTCCACGAGCACGTCGTTCGGCCACTTGACACCCACTTCATGCGCCGGCAGCTGCGCGCCGACGGCATCCGCCATCGCCAGTCCCGCGATCAAGGGGACCCAGCCGCGTGCGGCAGGGTCGGCGGGGAGCTCGCGCAGCAGCACCGAGATCGCGAGTGCGCTGCCGGGCGGCGTGATCCACGTGCGGTCGAGGCGCCCTCTGCCGGCCGTCTGATGGTCGGTCAGCAGCACGGTCAGGTGCGGCGCGCCCTCGGCGGCTGCACGCAGCTCGGCATTCGTGGACGGCGACTGCGGAACGAAGTCGAGCCGGGCCGCGACAGCGGCCGCGCGAGGAAGGTCCATGCTCACACCGCCCGGATGACGGCGCCGCGCAGCGCGGCGGAATCGATCACATGGCCGTCCCCGGTCGGGCGGAGCGGCAGGTCGTCCACGCCGATCCCGTCGATCATGAGCCCGGCCTCGTCGCCCGCCGTCGTCATGTCACGCTTCCGCCGGCGGACATTGATCTCCTTGACGACGCCGGAGAGGTTCCCGCCCTCGCGCTCGAGCACGACCGCGGCACCCTGCGCGATGGATCCGGACGCCACGCGCCCGGTGAACACCGGGCCTCGGAAGGTGATCACGAACACGTCGTCGACCTCGAATCGGAACGGCCCGGCGGCCGCTGGATGCGGCTGCGCGACCCGTTCGGCGCGACGGAACAGCCCCATCAGTCGTCTTCCTCGTCCTTCGCCTCTTCGTCGTCGTCGTCCTCGTCGGACCCGCCCGTACCGATCTCGGCTGCGTGCCACTCGTCCCACTTCTGCATGAGCTGCTCGATCGCGTCGTGGAACTTCGCGGTGGCGACGCCCTCGGTCGTGTCGCCGAAGTAGTGCTGCACCCACATCCGCAGCTTCTTGATCGCGTCGTCGTCTGCGCGGACGCGCTCGACCTCCGCGACGATGTCGGCCGCGCCCTCGACGGTGAGCCACTCGCAGTCCGACAGGTAGCCCTTTGTGTCGATCGAGGCGCGCTCGTCTGCAGGCCGGGTGATCAGCAGGGGCTTGCCTGCAGCGAGACGGTCGTAGACCATCGCCGAGATGTCGACGATCGCGACATCGGCGGCGGCGAGCTGCCAGCCGAGCTCCGGTCCGTCGTCGTAGGAGTGATTCGCCGCGGGGTCCGCGCCGTTCGCCTCGGCGATCGCGGCGAGGATGCGGCGATGCGCCGCGCCGTACTCGGCGTTCACGACGCCGCTGCGAGGGTGCGGCCGGTAGATGACCCGGTGCCGGCCCGTGGCGAGCAGACCTTTGACCAGAGTCTCGCCGTGCGAGGCGATCGAACCGTAGTGCGCCGAGGGACGGTCGCCCTCCCAGGTCGGCGCGTAGAGGACCACGGTCCGCTCGTCGGGCGTGTACGGCAGAGTGCCGGAGTAGTGATCCGCCTGCGGACGGCCGATCTCGATCGTGCGGCGATCGACGTCGAAGTCCCACAGCGTGCGGCTGAGCCGATCGCGTGCCGCCTGCCCCGCCACCAGTGCGTAGTCGTACGCCTTGTACTGGTTGGTGGTCATGTACATCTTGTCGGACTCGCCGTGGTTGATGAACACATGCCAGCGACGTCCGTACCGGAACATCTGGAAGTTGCGCGTGTTCTGGTTGACGTACAGCACCACCCGGATGTCCTGCTTGGCGATGAAGCGCTCCAGGTCGCGGACCGTCGGGACGAATGCCACGGGCGGCGCATCCTCGGCGATCAGCTTCTCGGCGCCTGTCGCGGTGCGGGAGAGCACGACGACAGGCCACCGCTCGGCGAGGCCCGCGAGCGGCCGGTACCACTGCCGCATCTGGTACATGTTCACCGCGCCGTCGGCGAAGTACACCGCCACCTGGAAATGCCGTTCGGGCAGCGGCGGCTGCTCGGCGATCGTGCGCCGCACGCTCTGCACCGCCCGACGCGAGTTCAGGGCCTTCCGCAGCAGGGAATAGGCCTTCTTCGCATCGGACACCACGCTCACACATCCAGAGTACTAAGAGCATCTGTCATGAAAGGATCAGGATGTGCAGGATGACGCGATCACGACGACCGGGGTCTCCTTCGTGATGCCCGTACTCAACGAGCGCGCCTACCTCGAGCACGCGGTCGCGTCGGTGCTGTCGCAGGACGTCGACGGTCCCACCGAGCTCGTGCTGGCGCTCGGCCCCTCCGGCGACGGCACGACGGAGCTCGCGCATCGCCTCGCGGCATCCGACGACCGCATCCGCGTGGTCGACAACCCCGCCGCAGACATCCCGGTCGGACTCAACCTGGCGATCCGGGCGAGCCGCTACCCCACGATCATCCGCGTCGACGCGCACTCCGAACTCTCGCCGGGCTATGCGCACCTCGCGATGCAGACCCTGGAGCGCACCGGCGCGGCCAACGTCGGCGGCGTGATGCGCGCCGAGGGGCGCACGCCTTTCCAGAAGGCGGTCGCGCGACTGTACAACTCCCCCGTCGGCCTCGGTGGCGGTGCCTATCACGGCAGCACCCACGAGGGCGAGGCCGAGTCGGCCTACCTCGGTGTGATGCGCCGTTCGGTGCTCGACGAGGTGGGCGGGTTCGACGAGAGCATCCGCCGCGGCGAGGACTGGGAGCTCAACCTGCGCATCCGGCAGGCCGGTCACCTGGTCTGGTTCGATCCGCAGCTCGCGGTCACCTACTGGCCGCGCGAGAGCTGGTGGCGCCTCGCACGGCAGTTCCGCGCGACCGGCGCGTGGCGCGGCGAGCTCGTGCGCCGGTACGGACGCCGCAACGGGCTGCGCTTCTTCGCGCCGCCGGCACTGGTGATCCTCATCGCCGTGGCGCTCGTCATCGGCGTCCTGCAGTCGACCGGGGTGCTGTCCGGCATCGGCTCGCTGATCGCATCCGTCGTGTACCTGCCGCTGATCGCCTACGCGCTGCTGGTGATCGCGGTGGCGTTCGCCCCAGGCCGACGCGGACTGCGGGAGCGGCTCTGGACGCTGGCGGTGCTCCCCACGATGCACATCTCCTGGGGGCTGGGCTTCGTCGCCGGCCTGTTCCACGGCGCACACGACACCGTCGACGCCTCCCGCCTCGGCGGCCGCAACACCCCGCTCCCCTGACCCTTCGCCAAGCTCCGGGGCCGAGCGCTAGGGCGTCAGCCAGCCCTGGTCGAGGATGCGGGAGACGACGCGCTCCGCGGCGTGGCCGTCATCACGGCGGTTGAACTGCGCGCGCCAGGCCGCGTAGCGGTCCGCGTAGTCGGCCTCGGTGTCCGCGGCGAGCGCGGCGACCAGCTCGTCCTGCGAGCGCAACAGCGGTCCTGGTGCCCGCTCGGCGAGATCGAAGTAGAAGCCGCGCAGCTCGCCACGGTAGTGCTCGAGGTCGGGCACCAGGAAGTACATCGGCTTGCCGGTGACGCTGAAGTCGAACATCACCGAGGAGTAGTCGGTGATCAGCGCATCGGCGATCAACAGCAGCTTCGCGGTCTCGGGGTACCCGGTGACGTCGATCACCCGTGCACCGGTGCGGTCCTTGCCAGGGCCCAGCGTGCGGGAGTGCCCGCGCACCAGCACCACGGCATCGGTCTGGCTCGCCAGCACCTCGGGGTCGACGAAGTCGACCATCTCGGTGCGGTCGTCGCGCCACGTCGGCGCGTACAGCAGCACCCTCTCGCCCTCGCCTATGCCGAGCGCGGCGCGCACAGCGGCGGCATCCCCGTCGATGAGCACGTCGTTGCGCGGATAGCCCTCGACCCAGATCGGCTTGCCGAAGAAGGCGTAGGCCTTGCGGAGCACGCGCTCGGCGTAGACGTTCTGTGCGAGCAGCACGTCCCAGCGACGGGACTCCTTGACCACGGCGGCCATGCGACGGGGGTCGAACCCGGGGCGGTGCAGCGCCAGCCGCTTCAGGGGCGTGCCGTGCCACGTCTGCAGCACCCGCTGCCCCGGCTTGCGTGAGAAGCGCCGGCGCAGCCAGTCGTTCACGATCAGCATCCGGGACGCCCCGCGGGCGCGCCACCACTCCGGGCTTCCCTCGACGACGGGCACCGCGCCGTCCGGCACCTCGACCGACAGGTCGCTGACGGCCCAGTACCTGGTCACCGCCGGTGCCCGTTCGGCGAGCACCCGATCGATCGCGCGGGGGTTGCAGCCCGCGACCCGACCGTAGAAGCTCTCGAAGAACACGGCGTTCTCGGTGCCGCCGCCCTCAGCCGCATAGCGCTCCTCGAGCGTGGACTGGCCCTCGTCGGTCTCGTAGACCGGGTCGATCGGCGGCGCGATCGTCACGACGGCATCGTCGACGGCGACGCGCAGGATCGGCAGCAGTGTGTCCGCGAGCGTCGCGCCGGCGAGATCGGCGCCCTCGAGTTCGAGACGGTAGTCCCCCGCCGGCAACGGCAGTTCCGCACCGCCCCAGCGCGACGTGCGCAGCGGGAAGGTCGCCTTCCACGTCTTGCCTCCGCCGGTGATCGTCGCGATCACGCCGGCCCTGGCGCCCGAAAGCGATCCCGCCGAGGGGCGCGGTCCGGTGCCGCTGATCACCAGGGTCTCGCGAACCTCATCGATCCGGGCAGTCGTCATCGTGTTCCCTTCGGTGCCGGGATCCCGCGTGCGCGGATCGCCCGGTAGACGCGCGCGGCGTTGCCGCCGTCGCGATACGCGTGCATCTCTGCGCTGAGCGTAGCCGACCGGGCGGACCGCTTCCGGTACGCGGCCCGATCGCCGAGAGTCCGGTCGAGTTCGTCCAGCAGCCCGTCCCAGCCTGTCGCAGCATCCGGTGCGACATCCTCGTACCGCCCGTAGAACCCGCGGACGCGGGCGTACTCCTCCGCATCCGGCGCGAGGAACAACACCGGCATGGCGAGCAGTCCCACGTCGTAGGCGAGCGAGGAGTAGTCGGTGATCAGCACGTCGATTCGCGGCAGCGCGGGCGTGACGTCGGGAAGCAGTTCGGAGCCCAGCATCCGCACCCGGCCGCTCGACCACGGCGGTGCGTACGCGCCTTCGCCCAGCGGATGGGAGCGGACGAACAGGATCGCATCGTGCTTCTCGAGCAGGGCGACGATGCGCACCCATTCGGCGGCATCGGGCACCGCGGGATCGGCCTCGCCGTCTCGCCACGTCGGCGCGTAGAGGATCGCGCGCTGCCGGCGCAGCAGCGGCCCCGTACGGGTGAGCACGGATGTCGCCGCCGCGCGCCGTTCGTCGACGGTGCCGGCCGACAGCACGTCGACGCGCGGCTCACCGGTGACCACCACGCGGTCGTCGCCGAGTCCGAAGGCGGATTCCAGCCGCCCGCGGGATCGGTGCGATGCGGCGGGCAGCACGCGGATGCGCTGCGCGGCGCCGCGGTACGCCAGGCCGACCAGGCGCCTCAGCACGGATGCTCCAGGCACCGAGGGCACCTGGGTGGTGGCGGGCGAGTCCAGCCCGATGCGCTTGAGCGGGATACCGTGCCAGAGCTGCACGACGAACGCGTCCGAGGACGCGTAGCGGTTCACGTCGCCCAGGCCGTGGGTCACGACGACGACGCCGGCGCGGGCCGTCGCCCACCAGCCGCGGATGCCGTCCCGCGGAACGGTACGGATGCCGAGCTCAGCGGCATCCGCCCTCTCGCGCGCGTTGCGCGTGAGCCAGATCGCGCGGTGTCCTTCAGCGGTGGCGACCCGCCACATCGCGAGCGCGCCGTCACCGATCCCCGCGCCGCAGCCGAACACCCAGGTGCGTCCGCGCGGCACGATCAGCGCGCCTATGCGCCCGATGGCATACAACGGGAGGCGCAACAGCTTGGCCGCATTCCCGGAACCGAAAGAGAAGGACGCCACCCCGCGAGCCTATCGCGGTGGTGACGTCCCTCTGAGCGGCGTAGGGGCAGACGGGGTTTACGGCTTCAGCGTCCCCAGGGTGACCTCGGCGTCGTACGACTTCCCGTCGCGGACGTAGGACAGCTTCCCGTCGCTTCCGCCGGCGGCCGCGCGGACCTGGGCGGTGAGGTCGGTCGAGTTCGTGATCGGCACGCCGTTGAACTCGGTGACGATGTCGCCCTTCTGAAGGCCGGCCTTCGCGGCGGCCCCGCCGGGTGTGGTCTCGACGATGTACGCGCCGGCGACGGTCGAGCCCTCGACCGACGCCGCGTCACGGACCGATGCACCGAGCAGGCCGTGCGTGGCCGCCCCGTCCTCCATGATCTGCTTCGCGACGCGCTGCGCGACGTCGGAGGGGATCGAGAATCCGAGGCCGATCGAGCCGGACTCGCTGCCGCCCGAGGACGAACCGCCCGCGGTCGCGATCGCCACGTTGATGCCGATCAGGTCGCCCTTGCTGTCGACCAGCGCGCCGCCCGAGTTGCCGGGGTTGATCGCCGCATCGGTCTGGATGACCGCGATCGAGATCGACTCGCTCGCCTGCTGCTGCTGTCCCTGACCGGGGATGTCGAACTGGAACGGGCTGCCGCCGTTCTCCTCCTGCTCGCCCTGGTTCTGGTCGCCGGTCTCCGGCGCGGCGGAGGAGGCGATCTGGATGCTGCGGTTCAGCGCGCTCACGATGCCGGTCGTGACCGAGTTCGACAGGCCGAGCGGGGCGCCGACGGCCACGGCGGTGTCGCCGACGTTCAGCTTGGACGAGTCGGCGAAGTCGATCGGCTTGAGGCCCTTCGCGTCCTCGAGCTTGATGACGGCGAGGTCGTAGATCGGGTCGGTGCCCACGATCGTGGCGTCGTAGATCTTGCCGTCGGAGGTCGTGACGCGGATCGCCGGGTCCGAGGCGGCTCCCCCGAGCGTGACCACGTGCGTGTTGGTCAGCACGTAGCCGTCCTTGGTGAGCACCACACCGGAGCCGCTGCCGCCCTCATTCCCGCTGGACACGTCGATCGTGACGACCGACGGCAGCACCTTGGTGGCGATGGCGGTGGTCTCGTTGACCGAACCGGGGTTGTTGACCGTCACGGTCTGCGGCCCGGACTCCGCGGAGCCCTGGCTCTCGGGAACGGCGGAGCTCCACAGCGCACCACCGCCGAATCCGGCGACGCCGCCGACGAGGGCGGCCGCGAGCACGAACGCGGCGATCTTTCCGCCCGAGCGCTTCGCGGGAGCGGTGGGCTGCGCACCCTGCAGCGGCTGGACCGGCTGGGTGGGAGCGTCAGCGCTCTGCGGAGGAAGACCGAAGGCGGCGCCGGTCGCGTAGGCGGCACCCGGCTGCTGCGAAGCCGCGCCGGGGGCGGCGAAGCCCTGACCTGCGGGGGCCTGCGGCTGCGGAGCCGTGGCCTGCGGGGCCGGAGAGTGCGGAGCAGGGAACGCCTGGTCCTGTGCGGCAGGCGTCTGCGGGGTCACGGGGATCTGCGGGGCTGCTGCGGCCGGAGCTGCTGCGGCCGGGGCCTGCGAGTCCGAGGAGAAGCTGGAGGGAAGCTGGTGGCCGGCGGGCGCGCCGGCGGCATCCGGGTTCTGGGACGGCTGGGGGGCGATCGGTTCGCCCTGGTTGTTCTCGTTCATGATCTGCTCCTTACAACGCTCCTACAGCGTGACGGGCGATTCTGTGCGTTTCGTATGGCGACGATGGAATTCTTCTATGGTCTTAGCCTGTTCTGCATGGATGACATTCCCGGCGCATGGCGCCGAACCGCAGCCGGCGCCGGCCTGCTCTCGTCGGACGGACGGGTCGCACCCACCATCTTCGCGGAGATGTCGGCGGCCGCGGTGCGCACCGGATCGATCAACCTCGGTCAGGGCTTCCCGGACGAGGACGGCCCCGCTGAGGTGCTCGAGGCCGCACGCGAGGCGATCTCCGCCGGCGTCAACCAGTATCCGCCCGGTCGTGGAGCCCCCGACCTGCTCGCGGCGATCAGCGAACATCAGCAGCGCTTCTACGGCCTGGAGGTCGATCCGGCGACGGAGGTCATCGTGACCGCCGGTGCCACCGAGGCGCTCACTGCCACGCTCCTGGCTCTGATCGACTCCCCCGAGGACGAGGTCCTGGTCTTCGAGCCCTACTACGACTCGTACGCCGCAGTGGTCGCCCTTGCCGGCGCCCGGCTGCGCGCCGTGCCGCTGCGCGTCCCCGGCTTCCAACCAGACCTGGACGAGCTCGCGGCGGCGGTGAACGACAACACTCGCATCATCCTCGTCAACGACCCGCACAACCCCACAGGCGCGGTGTTCGGGCCGGAGGTGCTCGCCGAGGTCGTCCGCCTCGCGAACCGGTACGACGCGACCATCGTCACCGACGAGGTGTACGAGCACCTCGCCTTCGACGGGCCGCACGTGCCGATCGCGACTCTTCCCGGCGCGGCCGAGCGCACCCTCACGATCTCGTCGGCGGGCAAGACCTTCTCCACCACCGGGTGGAAGATCGGCTGGGTGCACGGACCCGCCGCGCTCATCAGCGCCGTGCTCACCGTGAAGCAGTTCCTCACATACGTGAGCGGCGCGCCGTTCCAGCCGGCCGTCGCGGTCGGGCTGCGTCTGCCGGATTCGTACTTCGCGGATGCCGCCGCGCAGCTGTCGCGCAAGCACGAGCTGCTCGGCGGGGCGCTGCGCGCAGCCGGCTTCGAGGTGCACAGCCCTCAGGGCGGCTACTTCACCGTGGCGGACGCCACGGCGCTGGGCGGTGCGGATGCCGCGGCATTCTGCCGCACGCTGCCCGAACGCGCCGGAGTCGTCGCGATCCCGCTCAGCGCCTTCGTCTCACCCGAGCGGCAGTCGTCCTACGCGGGCCTGGTGCGCTTCGCCGCCTGCAAGCGCGTCGAGGTGCTCGAGGAGGCCGCCCGCCGGCTCACCGCGCTCGGTCGTTGAGCGAGGTGGTCGTCGCTCAACGACCGGTGTGGCGCGGCACGACCGCGTAGCGCCGCAGCCGCAGCACGGGGTTGATCTGGCGCGTGCGCGCGATCAGCGCCGGATCGACGGCGGCGATCGCCACGCCCTCGTCGCTGCCGACGCCCGCCACCACCACACCCTGCGGGTCGACGATCTGCGAGTGCCCCACGCCGATCGGCGCCGGATGGTCCGCGGAGATCACGTAGGCAGTGTTCTCGATCGCGCGTGCTGCCAGCAGCGTCGTCCAGTGGTGCTCCTTGAGCGGACCCCGCACCCACTCGGCCGGGATCACGAGCGCATCCGCGCCGGCATCCGCCAGCGTGCGCGCGACCTCGGGGAACCGCAGGTCGTAGCAGGTCATCAACCCGAACCGGATGCCGTCCAGGTCGAACACGGCGGTGCCGAGCTCTCCCGGAGCGATCCAGTCCGACTCGGTCTGACCGAACGCGTCGTACAGGTGCTGCTTGCGGTACACGGCGCGCACCCCGTCGACGGAGACGGCGACGACCGTGTTGTGCACCCGGCCGGAACCGGCCGCCTCGACCAGTCCCGCCACGATCACGACGCCGTGATGCGCGGCGACTTCCCGCAGCATCTGCACGAACGGCCCGTCGAGCTGTTCCGAATGCTCCACCAGCGTGGCATCCGGCGGGTTCACGAAGTAACTGGAGTACTCGGGGAAGACCACCAGCCGCGCGCCGTGGGACGCCGCGCGCGCGACGAGCGCCGCGACCTGCTCCCGGTTCGCGCCGCGATCCGCCGTCGGCGCGAACTGGCAGACGGCCACGAGCGGCGAGGATCCGGACATGCCCCCATCCTGCCCCAGCCCCGTCGTCCGGGCATAGCCTGAGCGCTCCGTGCCAGCCGCAGACAGGTCAACGCCTCTCCAGCACAGCGATCACCGGCAGATGATCGCTGCCGACCCCGTCCGTCCCGACGGTTCTGAACCCCGCCGTGATCCACTTCGAGCCGGCCATGACGTGATCGATCGGCGAGGCGATCCACCCCGGCTGAGTCGACGGCCATGTTCCGGCGGCTGCGGCCCCGGAATCGCGCGCCGCGTCGCGGCACAGGCCGAGCAGCCCGCCTTCACGGCCCAGTCCCTCGAAGTGGTCGACGGTGGCGTTGAAGTCTCCGGCCATGATCGTCCAGGGCTCGTCGCACCGCGCTGCCGCCCAGTCGAGGCCTTCGCGCCACTCGTCCATGCTCCCCGGCAGCGGCGGTGCGGTGTGCGCCGCCACGATCGTCGGTCCCTCCGCGATGGGACGGAGGACGGCGCTGGGCAGCACGGGAGTCGTCCCGACGGACGTGTCGAGCCGGTACTCGCCCAGTCGCTCGGAGATCAGCGCCGAGGTCGGGATCCATTCCTGCGGCGTCGTGAACGCCGCCATCGGCCGTCCGCCGTCGTCCATCAGGCGCGCGACCTCGGCTGCGGCATCTGCGTCGGTCTCAGGGAGCACGACGACTTCCGCGCCGTGGTCCAGGGCGATCCGTGCAGCGGACCGCGGGGTCGAAGCGCCGCCCTGCATGTTCCACGACATCACCACGAGGTCGCCCGCCGGCGACGCGTGCGCGGAGCCGCGGACGAGCAGCACGGCAGCGTTCGCCATCGAGGCGACGCCGAGCATCAGCGCAAGAGCAGCCGCGACGCCCCACCGCCTGCGCAGCAGCGCGACCGCTCCGGCGATCACGGCGAGGACGGCGAGGAAGACGGCCAGCGGCGCGCGGAACGCGATCAGCTGAGCGATCACGATTGCGCGCTGGAGGCCGAGTGCCTGCGGCCACACCAGCAGAAGGGCGAAAGGCGCGGCGATCGGCAGTGTGACCATGAGGCCGATGCGACGGCTGTTCTGCTCCGTCGCCTGTCGCACCGCGTCGCCGATCCGCCGCCGGGTCACGCGGCGGTCGCCCGGTCGAGGCGTGATGATCGGTCGGCGGCGCTCATGGGGCCACCATAACGCGACATCATCGCGATGGGGTCGACGCCCGCTCCGACGCTGCTCTCCGCGGGGAAGGCAGAAGGCCCGGTCCTTGCGGACCGGGCCTTCTTCTTGTTGCGGGGACAGGATTTGAACCTGCGACCTCCGGGTTATGAGCCCGGCGAGCTACCGAACTGCTCCACCCCGCGGCACGTTGAATAGCCTAACACGGCTCGGGAGGCACGGCGAATCGAGCCCGGATCCCGGGCGGGTCCGCGGCCGGTCCGTCAACCGCGGTGCTCGATCTCGCAGTCCGGACCGGGGAACACGAGCGACTCGTGACCGTCGTCGAAGCGCACGAAGTACGGGGGTCCCCCGCTGTCGCCGCGCACCTCGATCACCTCACCGTGACGCTCCGTGTCGCCCACCTTCGCGCCATGGATCACGATGCGGGACCCCGCTACGAGTTCCATCGGTGCCACCTCCTCGCTCTTGCCGATGGCTCCATCATCCGCCCGCGGCACGATGTCCGCCAGGGGAAGATGCAGCGACCCCCTCCTGCGCATCGGCAGGAGGGGGTCGCTGATCGGCTGGGCCCGGCGTCTACTCCGTCGTCTCCGACGTCGCCGACAGCTCGAGCAGCTTCTGCACGGCCTCTGTCAGCTGCTTGTCCGCGGCGGCGAAGGCCTCCAGGTCACCGGCTTTGAGCGCTGCATCACGGGCGCTCATCGCCTTCGAGGCATCCGCCAGCGCCTGCTTCTCCGCCGCACCCGGCTCGGTCGGCGCCTCCTCGCCCTCGGCCGGCGGTGTCTCGCCTTCCGTCGGCGGCACGTCCTCATCACCGCCGGCGGCGCCCGCGTCGCCGCCGAACAGGGCGTCCAGCGCCTCGGTCAGCGTGTCCTCGAACGCCACCTGATCGCCGAACGCGACGAGGATCTTGCGCAGATTCGGCAGCTGCGTGCCCTTGGACTGCTGCACGTACACGGGCTGCACATACAGCAGGCCTCCGCCGACCGGCAACGTCAGCAGGTTGCCGTACTTCACCTCGGACTCACCCTGCTGCATGATGTTGACCTGCGATGCCACGGCCGTGTTCGAGTTGAACGTGTTCTGCACCTGGCCGGGGCCGGGCACCGTGTTGTCCGTGTCGATCTCCAGCAGCTCCAGCTTGCCGTAGGTGCCGGACTTCTTGCCCTTCGTCGACCCGGCGTCCGAGTCGACGGACAGGTAGCCCATCAGCACCTCTCGAGTGCTCTGCCCCTGTGCGGCAGGGATGAACGTGGAGTACATCGAGAACCGGGAGGTGTCCTCACCCGGCATCCGCATCGACAGGTAGTACGGAGGCTGGGACTGGCCCTCGACGCGCGGGTCGTCCGGCGTCTGCCAGCGGTTGTCCTCCTGCGCGAAGGAGTTCGCGTCCTTGATGTGGTAGACGCCGAGCATGTTGCGCTGCACCTTGAACAGGTCGGTCGGGTAGCGCACGTGGCTCATCAGATCGCCCGACATCTCGCTGATCGGAAGCACCGTGCTCGGGAACACCTTCTGCCACGTCTGCAGCACCGGATCCTCGTCGTCCCAGGCGTACAGCTTCACCTTGCCGTCGTACGCATCGACGGTGGCCTTGACCGAGTTGCGGATGTAGTTGATCTCGTCGAACGCCACGGCCGAGGCCGAGTTGGTCGAATCCGCGATCGCCTCGCGCAGGCTGACCTTCGAGGAGTACGGGTATGTGGCGCTCGTGGTGAACCCGTCGATGATCCACACGATGCGGCCGTCGACCACGCTGGGGTACGGGTCGCTGTCCAGCGTCAGATACGGGGCCACCTTCTGCACGCGCTCCCGCGGATCGCGGTCGTACAGGATCTGCGACTCGGAGTTGACCAGGTTCGAGAAGAGGATCTGCTCGGACTGGAACTTCAGCGCGTACAGCAGCTTCGTGAACGTACTGCCGATGCGCGGTCCGCCATCGCCCTTGAACGTGGTCTTCGTGTCGGACCCGCCGTCCTCGCCTCCGCGCGGATAGTCGATCTCGACCGGTTTCGTGCCCTCGGGGGCGCCGACGATCGAGTATTCCGGCGAGTGCTCGCCGAAGTACACCCGCGGCTCGTACTTCTCGCTCTCGGTGAGGAACCCGGATGAGGGGATGCCCTGCTCGAGGAAGACCGGCTCGCCGTCGGTGGTTCGCTGGTTGCCCGCCATCGCCACCAGGCCGTAGCCGTGGGTGTACACGGCGGCGCGGTTGTTCCAGCTGTCACCGCCACCGAGCTTGGTCATGTCGAGCTCGCGGACCGCGACCACGGTGTCCTGCATCTCGCCGTCGATCTCGTAGCGGTCGACGTCGAGGTCCTTGCCGAACTGGTAGTACGAGCGGTACTGCTGCAGCTGCGCGACCGTCGGGCTGATGATGTTCGGGTCCATGATGCGCACGGATGCCGTGGTCTGGGCGTCCTCGCGGAGCTGACCCTTCTCAGTGTCGGTCTTGGCCTTGATCGGCGTGACCGTCATGTCGTCGACGCCGTAGGCGGTCTTGGTGCTGTCGATGTTGCGGTCGTAGAACTCCGCCTGCAGCTGGTTCTGGTTCGGCTTCACCTGGAAGGTGGTGACGATCCACGGGTAGCCGACGCCGACGACCAGGGATGCCACGACCAGCAGCGCGGTCGCCGCCAGCGGGAAGCGCCAGCGGCCGATCACGGCGGTCACGAAGAACAGGATCGCGACGACGGCGGCGATGATCGAGAGGATCGCGAGGCCGGGGATGGTCGCGTACACGCCGGTGTACGCGGGGCCGGTGATGCGGTCTTCAGGCTGGGTCAGCGTCAGGTAGCGGTCCAGCCACAGGCTGACGGCCTGCACCACGAGGTAGAGCCCTGCGAGCACGGCGAGCTGGATGCGGGCCGGCTTGGAGATGCGCAGCTCGCGCTGGCCGATCCGGACGGAGCCGTAGAGGTACGACACCAGCGCGGTGATCACCAGGCACAGCAGCAGCACGGCCGAGATGAACGCGAGCAGCATGTGGTAGAAGGGCATCGCGAACATGTAGAAGCCGGTGTCGACACCGAACTCCGGATCCTTGACGCTGGTGGTGACGCCGTTCGCCCACAGCCAGACGATGCGCCAGTTGCCCGCGGACGCGAAGCCCGCGAAGACGCCGAAGAAGATCGGCATGCCCCACATAGCGAGGCGCCGCAGCGGCTCGACGACCTCCTGATAGCGGTCCAGCTGCGAGCTCAGCCGCACGTACACCGGCCGCAGCCGGTAGGCGAGCTGGATGCACACGAACAGCGGCACCGCCATGCCGAGGAACCCGACGACGAACATCACCGCCGTCGCCAGCCACTGGGTCGTCAGCACGGATTCGAACCCGAGCTGGTCGAACCAGAGGAACTCCGTGTACAGCGAGGCGAACACGAAGAACGCCGCGATCAGCGCTGCGATGACGATCAGCGAGATCGTGAGGATTCTTCGTGAAGTCCGGGGCGTGGCCGCAGTCGGCGCAGGGTTCGAGGTCACCCGTCCATCCTAGGCAGGGCGTCTGTGCACCGGCTTCGTAACGGAAGTGTCACGGGCTGCGTCCGCAGGTGGCTCAGGACGCCTTGCAGGTCGGCAGCTCGGAGGTGTCTTCGCCGTCCGCGATCGTCTCGAGGACGTGCAGCGAATCCTCGAGCGTCGCGGTGCTGTACACGTCCAGTCCGTCGGGGATGTGCCCGACGACCTCGTCGCAGTTGGACTCCGGGGCGAGGAAGATCGTCGCGCCGGCATCCCGCGCGCCGTACAGCTTCTGCCGGATGCCGCCGATCGGGCCCACCGTGCCGTCGGCCTCGATCGTTCCCGTGCCTGCGACGTTCTCACCGCCGTTGAGCTCGCCGGGGGTGAGCGTGTCGATGATGCCGAGCGCGAACATCATCCCTGCGCTGGGACCGCCGACGTTGTCGAGCTGGATCGTCACGTCGATCGGGAAGTCGTAGGTGGTGGTCAGCGAGATGCCGATCAGCCAGGTCGTGTCGCCGTTCACCTCCTGCTCCTCCGGGGTCACCGAGACCTGCTGCTCGGTGCCGTCGCGGTCGACGGTCAGTTCGACGGTGTCTCCCCCGGCCTGCTGCACTTCTTCACGGAGCACCTTGGCCGAGGAGACCTCCTGGCCGTCGATCGCGACGATGACGTCGCCGGCCTCGAGCACGCCGTCGGCGGGCGTGTCCTCGATGGCCTCGACGACCTCGACCTGCGCACCGACGTCGTAGCCCAGCTCGGTGAGCGCCGCAGCGGTGGCCTCGTGCTGCGAGTTGACCATCAGCTCGGCGTTCTGCTTGTCGCGCTGCTCCGACGTGACGCCTTCGGGGAAGACCACGTCGATCGGCACGACCGCGCGCGCGGGGTCGACCCAGGCGACCGCGAGTTCCGCCCAGCTCGGCGTGCGCTCCCGGTTGCCGACCACCTGGACGGTGGTCAGATCGAGCGTTCCGCCGGTCGGGTAGGTCTCCGCACCGTCGACCTCGATCAGCGGAACCTGCTCGCCGTCGGCGTCCTTCGCCGTGCCGAGGGTGTCGAACACCGGACCGGGCCGCTGGATCACGTAGGGGGTGGGGATGAAGGTGAGCGCCACCAGGGCGACCAGTGCGACGACGAGCGCCCAGACGCCTACGCCGACTCGTCGGGACCGGGTTGGGGACACGGGCGACCTCCGACGTTCGCGAGCGGCGTACAGGGATCCGCGTCCGTCCGGGGCATGCGCAGAATCCTGTGACTAGCGTAGAGGTCACAGGCTTTCCGCGTGCTGAGAGGGCGACATGAGCGACGACCGACCCGACCCGTCCGACTTCGAGGAGTTCCTGCGCCGGATGATGTCCGGCGAGGGCATCGACCCGGATGCGCTGCGCGATGCCATGAGCGGCATGGAGGGCTTCCAGATCGACCCCGCCCAGATGCAGGCCTTCTTCTCGCAGATGCAGGGCGCCTTCGGCGGCGATCCCTGGGAGAGCACGAAGCGTCAGGCGCTGCACATCGCCAACCAGGACGGACAGGGCATCACCGACGGCTCACGCGGTTCGCTGGCGGATGCGTTCGGCCTGGCCGATCTGTGGCTGAGCGAGGCGACGACGCTGTCGGAGCTCTCCGCACCGCCGCGCGCGATGACCCGTGGCGAGTGGGTCGAGCAGACCCTTCCGGTGTGGAAGGAGATCGCCGGTCCCGTGTCGACGAGCATCGCCGACGCGCTCACCCAGGCACTCGGCTCGCAGGCGCCCGACGAGATGCGCGGTGTCGTGCAGGGTGCCGGTCAGCTGATGCGGGGCCTCGGCGCGTCGGTGTTCGCCATGCAGTTCGGGAAGGTCCTCGGAGACCTCTCCCTCGAGGTCGTCTCGGGCGGCGATGTCGGCATCCCCGTGCTGCCGGCCGGCACGGCAGCGGTGATCCCGCAGAACATCGCGGCGTTCGGCGAGGGGCTGGAGATCCCCGAGGACCAGATCGCGCTGTACCTCGCGGTGCGCGAGCTCGCCTACGCGCGGCTGTACCGGCACGCCAAGTGGCTGCACCTGCACGTGATGTCCCAGATCACCGAGTTCGCCCGCGGCGTCGAGGTCGACGTGGACGCGCTGCAGGATGTCGCAGAGCGGCTCGACCCCTCGAACCCGGAGGAGCTGCGCGCGGCGATCGAGGGCGGTGCGCTGCTGCCTGCGCAGTCCGAGGCCCAGCGCGAGGCGCTCACCCGTCTCGAGAACGTCATCGCGACGATCGACGGCTGGGTGGACGTCGTGACGACGGAGGCGATCTCCCGGCTCCCCGACGGTGTGCGGATCGCCGAGGCGGCTCGCCGCCGCCGTGCCGTGGGCGGCCCTGCTGAGGACGCGCTCGGCGCGCTGGTCGGCCTGAAGCTGCGCCCGCGCCGGCTGCGCGAGGCGGCGGCCATGTGGCGCGCGGTGACGGATGCCGTGGGCACCAACGCCCGCGACGCGCTGTGGGACTATCCCGACCTGATGCCGCAGGCGTCGGACATCGACGACCCGGCGGCGCTGATCGCGCGCCTGCAGGCCGGCGAACGCGGCGAGGCCCCCGCGGCCGACGAGTTCGACGAGGCCCTCGCCCGGCTGCTCGACGGCGACGACTTCGGCGGCTCCCCCTCCGAGGGCGACACCAAGGACCAGTCCCCCGACGAGGACCACCCCGACGACCCCCGCCCGGTCTGACCCCTCAGCTCCGCTGACACCGTTTCGTCTCGCTCCTCCGTCGCTCGCTCAACGACCCGGGGCTGAAAGTCACGCCACCAGAAACTCCATCCCTCTACCTCCCTCCCCGAGCACGCGAACCCTCCCCAAAAGCACGAGCGGGAGGAGATGTTCCCGGAACGAGCATTGGGAGGGGCCGTTGGCTGGAGCGGGCTTGCCCGCTCCAGCCAACGGAGGGTCCCACTCTGCGAGTGCAGGGAACATCTCCTCCCGCGCCCCTCGAACAACAGAAGTTCTCCACAGGCCCGGCGAACTCCACCCACGCCGTCGGTGGCCTCCGCCATGATCGTCCGCATGAGCCCGCTCAGTCCGACCACGAAGACACGCCTGGATCCCCGGTACCCGCTGCTCTGGCGCGACTCCGACACCGTCCAGTTCGGCATCGAAGGCATCGTCCACGTCGACGCCACGGCAGCTTGGGTCGAACCGCTGCTCGCGCGTCTCTCCGCCGGCATCCGCCTGACGACCTTCGACGTCGTCGCGCATGCCGTCGGCGCGCCGCGTCAGGCCGCGCGCGACCTTCTCACGCTGCTGCGCCCTGTGCTGCGCGACGATCCGCCGCCCGCTCCGGCGTTCTGGGTGGAGGGCGTGAGCGTCACGGACGACCGTGCTCTGCCGCGCATGGCGGAGTGCCTCCTCGAGGAGGGGCTGGACCGCGGCGTCCGCGATGATCCGGCCGATGTCGGGGTGATCGTGGTCGAGGGGGCGGCGTCCGCGCTGCAGCTGGCCTCGTACCTGCGCGACGACGTGGCCCACCTGCCGGTGGCGTTCGAGACCGCGGCGATGACGGTCGGTCCGCTCGTGCGTCCCGGCGAGACGCCCTGTCTCTCCTGCCGCGACGAGCACGAGGGTCTGCGCGATCCCGCCTGGCCACGGCTGCACACGCAGCTGATCGGCAGACCGGTCGGTGCGATCGCGTCGGTGCGGATCGCGCAGGCGGCTGCGCTGGCGGCGCGCATCCTGCGAACTCCCGTGGAGAACGCGGGGCTGGTCGCCCGAGTCAGCCCCGACGGACGGATCGCATGGCGCTCGGTGAGATTTCACGGAGGATGCCTGTGCCGCGACCTGTCGTCCCGATCTCAGCAAGGAACCGCGACGGCGCCCGTTCCCCTCGTCCCGCACTCCGAGCCCACGACAGCGACAGCGTACGCGCGGCTCGCGTGAGTCCGACGTACGCGAGGCGGCGCTCCTCGTCGACCTGCTCGAAGGTCGTGGCGTACGAGATCGGCAGGGCTCCCTCGTTCCATCCGGCGAGGTGCACGTGCGGCCACTCCAGGCCCTTCGCCGCGTGCAGGGTCGACAGCGTCACGGTCCGCAGCTCCGGCTCGTGCTGATCCTTGGCCCTGGCGGACAGCATCTCGGCGAAGCTGCGCAGCGTGGCATCCGCCGGCGCCTCCTCGGCGAGCCGCAGGATCGCACGCCGGGCCTCCCAGGCGTCGCGCTGCGCACCGCCGGCCTGCGGCGGCTCTTCCGTCAGGCCGAGGTTGCGCAGCACGTCGCGCACCGTGGGCAGGAATCCGGCCAGGGCCGGAGCGACGGCGGCGGCCCGCAGGGCGAGCACTGCCTGCCGCACCTCCGGCATGTCGAAGAAGCGCGTGCCGCCCAGCACCGTCGTGGGGATGCCCTGCGCGGCGAGCGCCTGCTGGAGCGGGGCGGACTGCGCGTGCGCCCGGTACAGCACGGCGATGTCGGCAGGTGAGGAACCGGCCTGGATGCGGGAGGCGATCGCCGCGGCGATACCCTCCGCCTCATCCGTCTCAGTGTCGAACGCCGTCACCGTGGGGGGTTCGGCGGTGAACGTCTCCCTGGCGGGCACCAGGGCGAGTGCTCCGGGCCGTCCCTTCATGAGCGCGTTGGCCACGGCGAGGATCGGCGCCTGGGAGCGGTAGTTGGTCTCCAGCCGCACGACCGTGGCGTCCGGGTGCCGGCGCTCGAACTCGAGGAGATATCGCTGCTGCGCACCCGCGAACGAGTAGATCGTCTGGCTGGCGTCGCCGACCACGCAGATGTCGTGGCGGTCCCCCAGCCAGAGTTCCAGCAGCCGGTCCTGCAGCGGCGAGACGTCCTGGTACTCGTCCACGGTGAAGTGGCGGTACTGCTCGTGCACGGCCGCGGCGACGCGCGGTTCGGCCTCGATCATGCCCGCGCACGCCAGCAGCACGTCTTCGAAGTCGAGCTGCCGGCGCTCGTCCTTGATCCGCTCGTAGGCGTGCATCAGCGCGGCGAGTCTGTCGGCGTCGATGCCGGTGACCGTGCGTCCGAGTTCGGCATAGCGGTCGACCGAGATCATCGAGACCTTGCGCCATTCGATCTCGGCGGCGATGTCGCGCAGGGTCGCGGTGCTGGGGCGGAAGCGCAGCTCGTCTGCCGCCTGCCCGAGCATCCGGACCTTGTTGTTCACGATCGACGGTGCGCTGTCACCGGCGAGGGTCGGCCAGAAGAAGTTGAGCTGCGCGAGGGCCGCGGCGTGGAAGGTGCGCGCGGCGACCCCCTCGATGCCGAGCGCGCGCAGGCGTCCTCGGAGCTCGCCGGCCGCCTTCGCGGTGAAGGTCACCGCCATCACCCGGGAGGGCGAGTACGCGCCGGTGTCGACGCCGTGCGCGATGCGGTGCGTGATCACGCGGGTCTTGCCCGTGCCGGCTCCGGCGAGCACGGCAACAGGTCCGCGCAGCACGGATGCCGCCTCTCGCTGCCGTTCGTCGAGAGCGTCGAGTGCACTCACGCTCGTTCCTCGTACCAGTCCACGATGAGCGCCCGTGCGATGGATGACGGCCCGGGAAGCCCGACCGGCCCCTCTCCCCGCAGCGCCGTGGCGATCTCGGCCCGCGTCAGCCAGCGGACGTCGATGATCTCGTCGCCGTCCGCGACCGCATCCTCATCGACGGCCGTCGCACGGAAGCCCAGCATGAGCGAGCGCGGGTAGGGCCAGGGCTGCGACGACACATAGCGCACGTTCCGCAGGCGGACACCGGCCTCTTCGAGGATCTCGCGATGCACGGTGGTCTCGAGCGACTCCCCCGCCTCGAGGAACCCGGCGAAGGTGGAGTACATCCGGCCCTGCCAGTTCGCGTTCGCGCCGAGCAGCAGCCGCTCTCCGTCGGCGCTCTCGATCGCGACGATCACCGCGGGGTCCGTGCGCGGGAAGTGCTCGCGCCCGCATGACGGGCAGTGCCGGGACCAGCCGGCCTGCCGCAACTCGGTCTCCGCGCCGCAGGCCGGGCAGAACCGGAACGCCGTCAGCCAGTCGGCGGCGGCGACGGCCTCGATGAGCAGTTCGGCCTCGACGCCCGCGAGCACTCCGCCGGCGTCCCGCACAGCCGACCAGATGGCGGTGTCGACCGGCGCGGGATCCGCGGGAACGGCGTCGATCGCGACCGCATCGACGGGCGCATCCTCGACGACGGCGAGCAGCACCGGGGTGCCGTCCGGATCTCTGCCGAGCAATGCCCAGTCCCGCGCGCCGACGACGTCGGCGGGCGGGACGCGCAGCAACGCGGCATCGGTGACGCGCGCTCGCCGGTCGTGCACGACGATCGTCCGGGTGGACGGATCCGCCCGCAGACCGTCGAGAACGCCGGGCACGTCTCGCAGTTCACCGGCTCGGTCGAGGAGGCCCGGTTCGACGATCATGTGCTCCCTCTCATCCACGGACTGTCCACGACGGCGACGGCCGGCCGGCTCCACGGCCTGTGCCCGATCGGGCGTGGCGTGGGCGTCAGGCCCCGGATGCCGACCTACCCTGGAGTGCATGGCACGCTCTCCTTTCACTCTAGTGGCGGCGGTCACAGCCGCACTGCCCGGGGCGGAGGTCACCGGCGCCCGTCCCCTCACCGCCGGCGGAGACGGTCGGTTCGACTCGGCCGTGGCCACGCTGGCCGACGGCCGCGAGCTGACCATCCGCGTCGCGGACGACGAGGACGGCGCGCGGGAGCTCGCATCCGAGGCGATCGCGCTGCGCGCCCTGACCCCCGGCGCCCGCGAGATGCTGCCCTTCCGGGCCCCCGAGTACATCGGCGAGACGCGCATCGGCGACGGCCGCGGACTCGTCACCGGGCTCCTGCCGGGGTTCCAGATCGAGGCGTCGCAGGTGCCGGCCGGACGCGGCGCGGCGTGGTCCATCGGTGAGGCCATCGCCGCGACCCACGCGCTGCCGGCCTCCGTCGTGCGCGGCGGCGGGCTCACCGCGCGCGACGCCTCCGAGGTGCGCGAGGAGGTGCGCCGGCTGATCGAGCGCGCCACGGCCACCGGCCGCGTGCCCGCCCGTCTCAGCGCCCGCTGGCGTCAGGCGGTGGACGACGACGATCTGTGGCGCTTCGAGACGACCGTGACGCTCGGCGGTGTACAGGCCGACTCGTTCCTGTTCGAGGACGATCCCGATCTCGGGCCGAAGGTGGTCGGGCTGGTGGGGTGGCACGGGTTGTCGCTCGGCGATCCCGCCGTGGACCTCGCCTGGCTGTCGGGCGCGAAGGACGCCGCCGACGACGTGCACGGCGCGTACGCCGGGGCCTCCGCTCACGCCGTGGACGCCGCCCTGCGCGTGCGGGCGCGTCTGCTCGCCGAGCTCGAGTTCGCCCGCTGGCTGGTGCACGGTGAGACGATGCGTCGCAGCGACATCGTCGACGACGCTGCCGCACTGCTGGAGTCGCTCGCCGACGGCGTGCACGACGACCTGCGCGTGTCGGCCGGCGCGACCGACGTGGACTCCGCCCTGGATGCGGCGGGACGTGTCCCGCAGGCACCGCCCGTCGCCGTGGACACCTCGATGCAGACGGATGCCTATCGCCCAGAGGACCTCTGGCAGGCCGAGGGGGACGCCGCGGACGCCTCCGCCGAACCGCACGAACGCGACGAACAGGACGCGTCAGCGGCGGACGTGACCGGCGAGGAGACCCAGGATCTGGGCGACCTGGATGAGCGCGCCGAAGCCGCCGGCATCACCGGTGTGCGCGGTTCGTCCGGTGACCACGGCACGGCGAAGGGCCCGAGTGCCGCGGGGCGACCTCTCGCCGCGCCCGACGACGACCATCTGGATTCGGCTGAAGAGGCTCAGCGCGCGGCGCGGGCGGCGCTCCAGCGCTGGACCAGTTCCGCCTCCGAGTAGACGCGGTCACCACGGATGACGAGATCGTCGGCCACGTAGTAGAGCGCGACGTCGATCTCGTCGAGGGGCACACCGAACCGGCGGTGGTAGGCCAGACGGTACAGGGCGAGCTGCAGCATGCGGTCTTCGCGCTCGGCTGCAGTGCGCGGCGCCTTGCCGGTCTTCCAGTCCACGATCTCGATCCGTCCGCCGCGATCGGCGCGACGGTACACGGCGTCGAGCTTGCAGATGACGATGTGGCCGTCGCCCCCGTCCTCCACCGACCCGGGAAGCGCGAAGTCGATCTCGATCTCGACGGCGATCGGCTGCAGTCCTCCCCACTCGCTGCGTTCGAAGATCTCCTGGAGGCGACCGAGGTCGGCGGCATCCGCCTCGGAGACGTCCTGCGCATCCGGCGTGTCGCCGTCGATCTCCCAGAGACCGTCGTCGATCCCGGTGCCCACGCCGACGATGTCGGAGCGTCGCTCGACCCACGCATGGAACAGCGTCCCGAGCCGGGTCTGCCGATACGGCCGCTCCGGCATCGGGCGGATGATCGACCCGAGCGTGCCTTCGAAATCGGTGACGTAGTCCTTGAAGCGGGAGGCCGGCACGCGGGTGGGTACGGTCGCATCGGTACCGCGCTGCCGCGCCTCGCGCTCCGCAAGCAGGCGGACCAGCTCGGGTGCGGCTTCAGGCATCGGCGCGGCCTGCGCGGCGCGCACCTCGTCGGCCGCGCGCTCGACGCGCAGTCGGCGCGCGCCGAGCGGATCGAGCGGCCAGTTCGCCGTCATGCCCGGACCGTCGTACGGGTTCTCGTCCGGGTCGACGGCCTCGGGCGCGTCGAGGCCTCGCACGTCGAGCGCCTCGAGCAGGTACGGGCTGGGCTTGCGCGGGCTCTTCTGGCCCGCCCAGTGCGCCCCGGACAGCATCAGATCGCTGCGAGCGCGGGTCACCGCGACATACGCGAGGCGGCGCTCCTCCTGCTTCTGGTAGTCGGAGTAGGCCTTCTTGAACCGGGTGAGCGCGCCGCCCTGCGGATTGGCCTTGGTCACCCCTCCGGAGAGCGACGACTGTCCGGCCTTCTGCCGCTTCACCGGGTCGTCGCCGACGGCGTCCATCGCCGCGCGCGGGTCCCACTCGAACCGCGGCAGTGCGGCGGCATCGCCGCGCAGCGGGAAGGGCACCGCGCCGAACCCGAACCAGCCCGCCGTGTCGGTCGCGCGCGAGGGCAGCTCGTCCTCGACCAGGCGCACCACGGCCACGGCATCCCATTCCAGGCCCTTCGAGCCGTGGATGGTGAGCAGCTGCACGACCCCGGGCTCCGGTGGCTCGGGGCGGGGCATCAGTTCGTCGGTGATCTCGGCCTTGTCCAGCCAGGCGAGCAGGCTGCCGATCGTGCCGCGCTCATCGGCGGCGAGGAACGCACGCACCTCGTCGGCGAATGCGCGCAGCTGCGTCGTGGCCACGCGTGCCGGGCCCCGGGTCTCGTTCACCGCCAGTTCGATGTCGAGCCGCAGCTCGAACTCGATCAGGCGGATCAGCTCGGGCAGCGGCTGGGCGACGGCGCGACGCAGCCGCTCCAGCATCTCGCCCGCGGCGCGTATGCGCGCGCGTCCGTCGGACGTGATGCCCTCGATCAGCCGGTAGTCGTCGCGCATGCCTCGCACGACGTCGACGGCGTCGACGATGGACACCGCCTCGTCGGCGCCGCTCGACGCGCGCAGGCGCGTCTTCACCTCGTCGGGGAGCGGCATGAGCGCGCTGTCGCGCTTGGCGATCTCGGATGCCAGGTCGTAGAGCCCCGCCATGTCGGCGACGCCCACGCCGAATCGGGGGCCGGTGAGCAGCCGGATGAGAGCGGAACCGGCCGTGGGGTCGTGGATGACCCTCAGCGTGGAGACCACGTCGACCACCTCGGGGGTGTTGAGCAGACCGCCGAGACCGAGGATCCGGTGCGGGATGCCTGCAGCGGCGAGCGCCCCCGCGAAGGTCTGCATGTGCCGCTTGGAACGGAACAGGATCGCGCCGGTGTGCGGGCTGCTGCCGCTGTGCCTCGCGCGGCGATCGCCGAACCACTCGGCGACCTCGCGAGCCTCGTCGTCGACGGTGAACGGGAAGCGGGTCTCCACCGTGCCGGCACCGGCGCCCGGCCGAGGTTCGAGAGGAGGCACGTCGAGGCCGTGGCGCTGCAGCGGCTCGAGCACGCGGTTGGCGACGTCGAGGATGCCCGCGTCGTTGCGCCAGCTGGTCATCAGGCTGTAGTTCTGCGCGGTCTGCTCCGCCGCGAACGACCCGGAGAACGCGTACAGGTTGTCGGCGCTGGCGCCGCGCCATCCGTAGATGGACTGGTGCGGGTCGCCGACGGCCATCACCGCGGAGTCGCGGAACAGCTCGGCGAGGAACCTGGTCTGGATCACCGAGGTGTCCTGGTACTCGTCGAGCAGCACGACCCGATGCTGCTCTCGCAGTTCGGCGCGCACGTCGGGCGCGGACTCGATGATGTCGTAGGCGCCGGAGACCTGGTCGGCGAAGTCGAGCACCCCGCGGCGCTCCTTCTCGGCGATGTACTCGCGCACCAGCGCCGCGAGCACGGGCATCGCCTCGAGGTTGGCAGCGGCCTTCTCGACGGCGTCGTTGCTGCGGTAGGGCCCGAAGGCGGCGGCCTGCTCCGTGGCGATGCGCACCGCGCGATCGAGGTCGACGCGGTGGTCGAGGGCGTCCCCGGCGAGCTTCTGCACGGCGTCGACGACGCCGGTGAGCGAGCGGTCGATCAGCTCCAGATCGGGCAGGTCGGAGCGCAGCACCACGTCGCGGGCGAGGATCCACGATGCCGCCTGGCTGAGCATCGCCACGTCGGGGTCGCGCCCGATGCGGGCGGCGTGCTCACGGACGATGCCGTCGGCGAAGGCGTTGTAGGTCGACACTCGGGGGCGGATCATCAGATCTTCGGCCGCTGCAGGGGCGGCTCGAGTGCCGTAGCTCTCGGCGAGCTCATCGAGCACGTGCGCGCGGACGAGGTCCCGCTGCCGGCCGGTCGCGGCCTCGTCGACCCGGCGCAGCGCACCAGAGGCGACGATCTCGGGAAGGTGCGGCAGCAGGCCGCGACGGCCGTACTCGTCGATCATCGCGAGACGCACGGCGATGCGCTCGGACAGCTCGCCCGCGGCCTTGCGCGTGAAGGTGAGACCGAGGATCTCGTCGCGACGGACGTGCCCGTTCGCGACCAGCCAGACGACACGGCCCGACATCGTCTCGGTCTTGCCGCTTCCGGCACCCGCGACGACCAGCGCCGGCGTCGGCGGCGCCTCGATCACCCGCTGCTGCGCGGTCGTCGGCGACGGCAGCCCGAGCGCCGCGGCGACATCGGTCGCCGAGATGCTCGGCGGTCCGGTCCATGACGAGGTCATGCGCGGACTCCCGTCGTCGGGTCGTTGAGCGAGGAGCGCAGCGACGAGACGAAACGTGTCCGGCAGACATGAGAGCGTTTCGTCTCGCTCGTTCCTCGCTCGCTCGACGACCGGTGACCGATCACGCGCTCACCGCCGGGACGGTGTGGATGCGGCAGGGCTGCACCCGCCACTGGGTGTCGGCGCAGTGCGCCTCGACCTGTGCGGTGAAACTGCTCGCCGACATCCCCCGCGCCGCTTCGGCGACCCTGCGCAGGAAGTCGTCGCGGGCCTCGCCGTCGAGCGTGTGCTGGTGGGCGACGCGGTAGTCGCTCTTCGAGAGCGTCTTCGCGACGAGCACCAGGCGCGCACCGGCGAGCGACTCGGCATCCGCCCCCTCGATCAGCCCCTGCTGCACGGCGAGCTGGTAGGCGGAGAGCTGCGCGTGGTCGATGACCTTCTCGTCGCTCTCGGGCTCGTATTTTCCGGTCTTGAGGTCGACCACGACCACCCTCTCGTCTGCGGCGGGCATGGCCTGCCATCCTCGGCCTCGCGCGGCGGGGTGCTCGCCCGCCCCCGCCGGATACGCCTCGACGCGGTCGATGTACCCGTGGATGATCGCCTGGTGCGCGGTGTCCTCACCGGCGGGGTGCACGGCGGGCGCGTCGTCGTCTTCGGGCACATCGACCGCGAACCGGAACTCCACCTCGCTGGCGAGCACCCGGCCGCCGTCCCGCGTCACGGTGCCGAGATAGGAGTGCAGCCGGTCGACGTACTGCTCCGCGCGACGGCGCTCCTTGCGCCCGATCCACTCGGTCTCGAAGTCGAGCTCCGGCCAGCGGGCGGCGACGACCTCCCGCATCCGCTCCAGGTCGCCGTCGGGCGCGGTCTCCATCGCGGCGTGCACGATCGTGCCGATGCCGGCGGACGGCGGCATGACCGTGTCGCCGCCGAGTGCGGACACCGCCCAGCTCAGCCCGCATTCCTCGAACGACTCCATACGCGAGGGCGACACGCGTGCAGCCTCCACGGCGAGGTCGTGCAGCGGCGCACTCGTCGACGACGGCGTCACGCCGTACCAGTCGGCCGGCTCCGCCCCCGGCACGCCTTCGCGGGCGAGCACGGCCAGCTGTCCTGCCGCCTCCTGTCGCGCCGCGAGCGAGGTGGTCGTCGTGAGCGTGCGACGGTGCCGCGCGACCAGGCCGCGCAAGGTGAGCGGGTGCTCGGCGGACGGGTGCCGCTCCGGCGGCTCGGGCTGGGGCAGGAAGCCGAAGAACGGGCTGGGCGTCGAATCGTCGTCGTCGACCGCCGTGATCAGCAGGCGACTGCGCGCGCGGGAGAGCGCCCGCACGAACAGCCGCAGCTCGTCGTGCAGCGCGCTGCGACGCCGGTCGAGAACGCCGGGAACCTCCGTCTCGACGCCGGTACGGGCCGCGGTGATCGCGTCGGCGAGGCGCCAGGTCTGCAGCATCCCGCCACGCAGGCGCACGTTCGGCCAGACGCCGTCCTGCAGACCGGCGATGACGACGGCGTCGAACTCCGCCCCCAGCGCGGTCGCCGGCGTCAGGAGGGTGACGCGCCCCGGTCGCTCGGGCGACGAGAGGGTGTCCTCGGGGACCTCGCTGCCGAGGATGTCGTCGACGAACTTGCCCGGCCTCTCGTTCGGCGTGCGCTCGACGAAGCGCTTCGCCGCATCGAACAGCGCGACCAGGGCGTCCAGCGCGCGGGCGGTCTCGCCACCGGTGGCCTGCATCGCGTTCTCACGCCAGGCGTACTGCAGCTTGCGCCCGTCGACCGAGCGGGCGCCGTCCCAGGCCCGCCAGAGCAGGTCGTGGATGGTCTCCCCCGCCGCGGCGGCCGCCGTCATCTCGGCCAGTGTGTCGGCGAAGCGTGCCGCCGCCCTGGCCTCGGCCGCGTCGATCAGGGTCAGGTGCGCCGGTTTCGCGATCGCCTGACGCAGCAGCTCGCGGGCGGGAGTGTTGCCCTCCTGCTCCAACTCGAGATGCCGCAGCCGGGCGCGCAGGCGACGCAGCCCGATCGCGTCCATGCCGCCGAACGGCGAGCGCAGCGCCTCTTCGAGTTCCTGCGGGGTGCGCTCCTCGACCGGCAGCAGCGCCAGCCGCACGAGACCGACGATATCCCGCACCACGGTCTCCTCGCCGAGCGGGCGCTGCACACCGGCTGCCCGTGTCGGGATCTCGCGCGCCGCCAGCTCGGTCTCGAGTTGCGCCACCTGACGGGTGTCGTGCGCGATCACCGCCATCCGGTCCCAGCGGATGCCGCCGGACAGGTGCCAGTCGCGCATCACTCCGGCGATGCGATCGACCTCTTCGTAGGGGGACGGCGCGACGAAGGTCGTGACCGCGGCATCCGCGTCGTCGACGGTGACGGGAGCGCGGCGATGGTCGACACGCCCCGCCGCGCCGATGGCCTGCGTGACCGTGCGGGTGAGCGCGGTCAGCGCCGGCACCTGCCGGTGCGGGCCGTCGAGCACCCGCACGTCGCCGAGATCGGCCGCGAGCCGGGCGAACAGCTCGGGGCTCGCACCGCGGAACGCGCCGGACGAGATGTCGGGATCGCCGAAGGCCAGCACCGCTATGCCGCGCGCCCGCAGTGCGCGCACCAGTTCGATACCGCCGCGGGTGAGCTCCTGCGCGTCGTCGATCAGCACGACGCGCAGCGGGGCCAGCGGGCACAGAGTCGCGGCATCCGCCGTGTGCAGGATGCCGGTGGCCTCGCTCAGCAGGTCGGCGGCGTCGCGGTGGGCTGAGCGCAGCTGCGCCATCACGCGGTGATACTCGTCGAGGAAGACCCCGGCCGCTGCCCAGACCTCGGACCCCGCGGCGCTCAGCTCACCCGGCCGCACGCCCAGCTCGGTGCACTCGGCGAGGAAGGCTCGCAGTTCGGAGCGGAAGCCCTTGGAGGCTCGCACCGAAGGTCCGAGCGCCTCGGGCCACTGCACCCTGCCGTCCTCGACATCGCCGGCGAGCAGGTCGGCGATGATGCGGTCCTGGTCGGCACCGGTGAGCAGCGCCGGGGGGTCGTCCCCGGCGCGCACCATGGCGCCGCGCACGAGCTGGAACGCGAAGGAGCCGACCGAGCGCGCGAGCGGCCCAGGCGTCGCCTGGCCGATCCGCACGCCGATGCGGTCGCGCAGCCCCGTGGCCGCCTGCCTGCTCGGGGTGAGCGCGAGGACCTGCTCCGGCTCGAGTCCGCCGTCCAGCAGGTGCACCACCCGGTCGATGAGCGCGGTCGTCTTACCGGTTCCCGGTGCGCCGATGATGACTCCGGATGCGTCGGGATCGGCGGTCACGACGGCCCGCTGCGCAGCATCCTCTGTCATGCTTCGACACTATCGGCGGGCGGCGACATCGATGTCGCGGCGACGGACGGCCGCGCGTGTGCGCCCTGGGCGAAACCGGCCCGGCCGCCGGGACCGGGGCCGAACGGTCACGGTAGAGTTGCCAGCACCCAAGCAAGTCAGAGGAGCACGCGTGGAAATCCGCATCGGCATCGTCAACACCGGCCGTGAACTGACCTTCGAGACCAGCACCGCGGCCGACGAGGTGCGCAGCACCATCTCCGCCGCACTCGAGCAGGGCACGACCCACTTCACCCTCACCGATGTGAAGGGCAACGACTACATCGTGCCGACCGCGAACCTCGCCTACATCGAGCTGGGCACCGAGGAGTCCCGCCGCGTCGGCTTCGTCGCCTGAGATGTACATCCTGCTCGCCCTGATCGCGTCCTGCGCGCTGGGCATCGGCCTGCACTTCCTGCTGCCGCACCGTCACCTGCGCGGTGTCGCCGTCGCCCCGGCCATCGCCACTGCGGCGTCCGGCGTGATCTACACGGCCATGCAGTGGGCGGGCGTCGCGGAGAGCAACGGCTGGTTGTGGCTGGCCAGCATCGGCGGCGGTCTGCTGATCGCGGCACTGGCGACCTACCTCCTGGCCGTCGTGCGGCACGCCTCCGACGAGAAGACGCAGCAGGCGATCGGGGTCTGAGCCCCGCGCCTTCTACGAGGCGAGCCCCATCGCATCCATCCGGCGCGCGTGCGCGCCCATCAGCTCGGTGTAGACCGGCTCGATGCGCTGCTCGTCCTGCGCGAGGCGCTCCGGGCGCAGCGCGCCGCGGCACACGAGAAGGGTGTCTCCGACGAGGCGGCGCCCCCACATCGACAGCAGCGAACGCCACTCCTCGTCGCTCTCGATGGTCTGCTGGATGATCGAGACGATCTCGCCGCCGGCGCCGTCCTCGCGGAGGATCTCGGCGACCCGCTCCCCCGTCTCGCCGTAGCTCGAGGCGAGCGCGAGGTAGAAGTCGTCCAGCATGCCCGCGGTCAGGTACACCGCGAGCAGCGTCTCCTCCTGGCGCGCGCCGATCGTCTTGCGGCGGAAGGCGTCGAGGTTCTCGCGGAACGGCAGCATCAGCTCGGTCGGGTCCTCGCCGCGCTCGGTGATGACCCGCACGATGCCGCGGTGCTTGTCCAGGGCCGCGCCGGCGGCGCGCGACAGCGCCTCCTTGCGCGCCAGTTCCGGCGTGGCACGGATGCCGCGGGTCAGGGTCTCGAAGTACCCGAGCTGCAGGTAGGCGGCCTGGCCGAGGAAGCGGTTCAGTTCGGGCGCGAGCTCGGCGAAGTCGACGCGCGTCGCGTCGCCCACGTCGCCTCGGCTGCGCACCGCGAGGGTGCGGCGGGGCTGGCGGCGCTTCTTCCAGAACCAGTTGACCACCCGCCCAGATTACCCGGGCCGCGGAGCCCTCCCCGGCATCCGCCGCCCTCTCCGGTAGGCTGGATACTGTCCTGCCGCTGGAGCAGGGCCCCGCGCCTGAGATCAGAGACGGCGTGGATCCGTTTACGAGGCGACTCCCGGGGTGCGACGACGCACAGCGCGATCGCCGGACAGGCAACATACTGTGACTTCCTTCGCCGACCTCGGCATCGACCAGGACATCGTCGACGCACTCGCCGCCAAGGGCATCGTCGACGCGTTCCCCATCCAGGAGCAGACCATCCCCCTCGGCCTCCCCGGCCAGGACATCATCGGCCAGGCGAAGACCGGCACCGGCAAGACCTTCGGGTTCGGCATTCCCGTGGTGCAGCGCCTCGGCGCGAATCCCGGCCCGGGTGTCAAGGCGCTCATCGTCGTGCCGACCCGCGAACTGGCCGTGCAGGTGTACGAGGACATGGACCTGCTGACCTCGAACCGGGGCACCAGCGTCGTCGCCATCTACGGCGGCAAGGCCTATGAGGGCCAGATCGAGCAGCTCAAGGCCGGCGCGCAGATCGTCGTCGGCACTCCCGGTCGCCTGATCGACCTCGCCGGCCAGCGCCTGCTCGACCTGTCGAACGCCGTCGAGGTCGTGCTCGACGAGGCCGACAAGATGCTCGACCTCGGCTTCCTCGCCGACATCGAGAAGATCTTCCAGAAGGTCCCCGCGACCCGGCACACGCAGCTGTTCTCGGCCACGATGCCCGGCCCGATCGTCGCCCTCGCGCGCCGGTTCATGACCAACCCGATCCACATCCGCGCGAACGACCCCGACGAGGGGCTCACGCAGAAGAACATCAAGCACCTCGTCTACCGGGCGCACGCACTCGACAAGGACGAGGTCATCGCCCGCATCCTGCAGGCCGAGGGCCGCGGCAAGACCGTGATCTTCACCCGCACGAAGCGCGCCGCACAGAAGCTGGTCGACGAGCTGAACGACCGCGGCTTCAACGCCGCGGCCGTGCACGGCGACATGGGCCAGGATCAGCGCGAGCGCTCCATGGCCGCGTTCAAGGCCGGCAAGAAGGACGTCATGGTCGCCACGGATGTCGCCGCGCGCGGCATCGACGTCGACGATGTCACGCACGTGATCAACCACACCATCCCCGACGAGGAGAAGACGTACCTGCACCGCGCCGGCCGCACCGGCCGCGCAGGCAAGACCGGCATCGCCGTGACGTTCGTCGACTGGGAGGACCTGCACAAGTGGGCCCTCATCAACCGCGCTCTCGAGTTCGGCCAGCCCGAGCCCGTCGAGACCTACTCGTCGAGCCCGCACCTGTACACCGACCTCGACATCCCCGAGGGCACCAAGGGCCGCCTGCGCACCGCTCCGAAGGCCGAGAAGCCCGCAGGCGAGCGCAAGCAGCGTCAGCCGCAGAAGGCCGCGGATGCTGCGGCGGAGGGCACCAGCGAAGGCACCACCAAGCGTCGTCGCCGGCGCCGCCGGGCGGCCGAGCCGGTCGGGTCGACCTTCGCCGAGGGCACGGAGACCGCGGCACCGGCCCCCGTCTCGACCGACAGCTCGAACCGCGACGCAGAGGGCGCCGGCACGCACGACGGCGACACCACTCGGGAGCACCACGACGGCAAGCCCGCTCCGCAGCGGCGCCGTCGCCGCCGCCGCTCCGGCGGCGCGGCACCCACCGGCGCCTGACGAGCGAATACGCGCTTCCTCTCGCTTCGCTCGCTCAGGATCCGGTACCTGAGCGCCCTTCGTCTCGCTACGCTCGCTCAGGATCCGCGACCTGGCGAGACGAAGGACGCTCGACGACCACGGATGCGGGCACCCGCGGCGGATAGACCAGGGTGACGAGCACCACCGAGATGATCATCAGCAGGAACCACGAGGTGAGCTTGCTCGGCGACACGAGCTCCCACCCGCCCGCCTGGTTCGGGTAGGACCAGGCGCCGGCCCAGGTGCCGATGTTCTCGGCCGCGTAGATGAACACCGCCACTCCGGCGAAGACCGCCAGGAGTGGCAGCCGCAGCGTGACCCGCCACGAGCGCGCGTACATCATCGTCGGGAACCACAGCACGACGACCGCGGCGATCAGCAGCCAGCGCAGGTCGATCCAGAAGTGGTGCGTGAAGAAGTTAGCGTAGATCGCCGCGGCGAGGACCACGGTGAGCAGGCGCCGCGGGTAGCGGGTGAACCCGAGATCGAACAGCCGGTGCACGCGCACCATGTACGACCCGACCGCCCCGTACATGAAGCCGCTGAACAGCGGAACCGCACCGATGTGCAGGAAGCCGCCGGCAGCGTACTCCACGACCCGACATCCGTCTTGAAGAGCTCCATGACGGTGCCGGTGATGTGGAAGATCACGATCACCCACAGCTCCCGCCCGGTCTCGAAGCGGAAGCCGATCATCACGACCTGGATCAGCACGGCGGCGATCGTCAGGGCGTCGTTGCGAGCCAGGAGCGCGTCATCCGGATACCAGAACCGTGCGGCGATGATGAGCACGAGCAGGGACGCGCCGAAGATGCACGCCCACGCCTGCTTGAGCAGGAACACCGCGAGCTCGATCAGTCCCGCGCGGGTGCCATGGCGGGGCGCTCCCTGCAGCACGCGCCTCGCGACGACGTCGATCCGGCGTTCGAGAGAGGTGCCCCGCTGCATGGCGGAAGGCTACCCACGACGGATGGAGGAATCCTGGGTCGCGTTCACCGATTCGTTCGCGCCACAGAAACGTGCACGCGCTACGCGAATGCGCGCCGCGCGAGCCGAGAAGTGCAGCGCCAGCATCCGACGCGGCAGAAGGATGCCGCGCGAGCAGCGATGTGCCGCGCGAGCAGCGATGTGCCGCGCGAGCAGCGATGTGCCGCGCGAGCAGAGACGTCCCACGCAGGGTTGCCGCAGGTCGCCCCGCTCAGCCGGGGTATCGCGGCGACGAGCCGGTTCCGCGCGCGACCAGGCGCGCCAGCATGTCGGCGCCGGTGCTGTTCTCGCCCGGGATGTTGGGCTTGCCCGCGCCGTGGTAATCGCTCGACCCGGTGACGATCAGTTCGTGCCGGGCGGCGATGTCGCGCAGCATCCGCTTGCCCTGCTCGGTGTTCTCCCGGTGCTCGATCTCGAAACCGGCCAGTCCGGCGTCGATGAGCCGCTCGATGAACGGCAGCGGCATCATGCGGTCGCGGCCGGCCGTGGCCGGATGGGCGATGATCGCCACTCCCCCGGCATCCGTGATCAGCCGGACCGCGGTCAGCGGGTCCGGCGCGTAGTGCGGCTCGTAGTACCCGGTGCGCGGATGCAGGATGCCGTCGAAGGCCTCTCCGCGGTCGATCACGATGCCGCGCGCGATCAGCGCGTCGGCGATGTGCGGGCGGCCGATGGTCGCATCGCCCGCGGTCTGCCCGATGACGTCCTCCCAGGTCAGGTCGTAGTCCCGGGAGATGTTGCGGACGATGCGCTCGGCGCGACCGATGCGGTCGTCACGGATACGGGTCGTCTCGGCGAGCAGGGCGGCATCCGCCGGATCGAACAGGTACCCCAGCACGTGCACGCTGCGCCATTCGTGCTTCGCCGACAGCTCCATCCCGGGGATGAAGGTCATGCCCAGGGCGACGGCCTCGTCGCCGGCCTCATCCCAGCCCGAGGTGCGGTCGTGATCGGTCAGCGCGACGGTGCGCAGCCCGTGCGCGTGCGCCTGACGAACCACCTCGGCCGGCGCCTGGGTGCCGTCGGAGTGATTCGAGTGCAGATGCAGGTCGCCAGGACCTGCGATCGGCGGGGCACCTGTGGTCATCCTCTGAGCGTACCCACCCGTCGCGGTCAGGGGCGTCACAGCGCGAACCCCTAGGCTCGAGGTGATGTTCCGACTTCTGGGTCTGCTGCTGACCGTGCTCTACGCGATCGCCGCGGCCGTCGTCGTGTGGCCGCAGTTCTTCCGGCTGGAGCAGACGTTCCCGGTCGCCCAGCTGGTGGCATCCCGCGGTGCCCTGCTGATAGCTTTCGCGGTGGTCGGCGTGCTCTCCCTGCTGCTGATGATCGCCCGCCCGCTGCGCGGCTTCGCGGCGTCTCTGCTGGTCGTGTCGATCATCGCCGGCGCCGCTGTCGGCGTGATCGGAGGCCTGCGCGGGCTCTCCGCGGGCTCTCTTCCGGAGAAGGCCGAAGACAGCGTGCGCGTCATGACCTGGAACACCCGGGGCGAGGCGGCATCCGCCGACACGATCGCGCGCACGGCGGTCGAGCAGAAGGCGGACATCGTCACACTGCCCGAGACAGCGGACGGCGTCGGTGAGCGCATCGCCGTGCTGATGCGCGAGAGCGGCCGGCCGATGTGGGTGCACAACGTCAACATCCGGCCCGATGTGCAGAACGGCCCGCAGGCGTGGCAGACGACCGTACTGATCTCCCCCGCGCTCGGCGACTACTCGGTGATCCAGTCGTCGACCGACGGCTCCAGTAACACGAAGTCCGTGCCGAGCGTCGTCGCGATGCCCGTCGACGGGCACGGCCCGACCGTGGTGGCCGTGCACGCCGTCGCGCCGCGTCAGGACGCCATGGACGAGTGGCGCACGGACCTGCAGTGGATCGCCGACCAGTGCCCGAAGGGCGACTTCATCCTCGCCGGCGACTTCAACGCCACGATCGACCACATGGCGCGGCTCGGCGTCGACGGCGGCGACATGGGTCGCTGCCAGGATGTCGCCACCCGCACCGGCACGGGGATGTGGGGCACCTGGCCGAGCAGCATCCCCGCGCTGCTCTCGGCCCCGATCGACCACATCATGGCGAGTGCGAACTGGACGCCGACGGGGTCGCTCGTGATCGACGACGCAGCGGGCTCCGACCACCGTGCCCTGGTGGCGCAGCTCGATCCCGCATCCTGAGTCCGCTCCCGCGGACCGCGGTGAGAGGATGGAGGTATGAGCACCCCCGCAGACGGCGACACGATCGCCGAGACCTCCGACGCCGTCGTCGTCGAGGAGAAGACCAACCGCCGCCAGCCGTTCCCGCAGGGCTTCCTGGACACGATCTCGACCGGCTGGGCCGAGCGCACCGAGTCGCTGCCCGCACCGCGCGCACAGGCGCCCTTCGCCGCAGCGCGGCGTGACGCCGTCTCGAAGGCGTTCCCCGGCAAGCGCCTCGTGGTGCCGGCCGGTTCGCTGAAGCAGCGCAGCAACGACACCGACTACCCGTTCCGCGCGCACTCCGCCTTCACCCACCTGACCGGATGGGCGGCCGACTCCGAGCCGGACTCGCTGCTGGTCTTCGAGCCGACGCCCGACGGCCACGACGTCACGCTGTACTTCCGCGAGCGCGCCGACCGCACGACTGCGGAGTTCTACTCGGATGCCACGATCGGCGAGTTCTGGATCGGCCCGCGTCCGTCGCTCGCCGGTGTCGCCGCCGACCTCGGCGTCGCGACCGCCCATCTGGACGACTTCGCCGAAGGATCCGACGACCTGGTCGTGGACGCCGACGAGGACCTCACCCGGTTCGTCTCCGAGCTGCGCCTGATCAAGGACGAGTACGAGATCGCCGAGATGAAGCACGCGGTCGCCGTCACGGCGGCCGGCTTCGACGACGTGATCCGGGACCTGCCCAGGGCGATCGCGCACCCCCGCGGCGAGCGCATCGTGGAGGGCGTCTTCCACCAGCGCGCCCGCAGCGACGGCAACTGGGAGGGGTACGACACGATCGCAGCATCCGGCCCGCACGCCTGCTACCTGCACTGGACGCGCAACGACGGCGCCGTCGTCCCCGGTGACCTGATCCTCATCGACGCGGGCGTCGAGGCCGACAGCCTGTACACCGCCGACATCACCCGCACCCTTCCCGTGTCGGGCACGTTCACCGAGGTTCAGCGCCGCGTCTACGAGACGGTGCGCGAGGCTGCGGATGCCGCATTCGCCGCCGCTCGCCCCGGCGTGAAGTTCCGCGCCGTGCACGAGGCCGCCATGAAGATCATCGCCGAGCGCACCGCCGAGTGGGGCGTGCTGCCGGTGAGCGCCGAGGAGGCACTGGATGCCGACAAGGGCGGCCAGCAGCGCCGCTACATGGTGCACGGCACGTCGCACCACCTCGGCATCGACGTGCACGACTGCGCACAGGCCCGCCGCGAGATGTACTACGACGGCGAACTGAAGGCCGGCATGGTGTTCACGATCGAGCCGGGGCTGTACTTCCAGATCGACGACGTCACGGTGCCCGAGGAGCTCCGCGGCATCGGCGTGCGCATCGAGGACGACATCCTGATGACCGAGGACGGCCCGGTGAACCTGTCGGCAGGCATCCCGCGCACGGCCGACGAGGTCGAGGCCTGGATCGCACGGGCGCAGGCATGATGGCCGGCCTGAGCGGCTGGCACATGCTGCTGATCATGCCCTTCGTCTGGGCGATCATCGCGGGCGTCGTCGGTCTGGTCGTCTACTTCGCCGTGCGCTTCGCCGTGCTGCACGCGCTGAAGGCGCACACGCGGTGGGTGGACGCGGGCAAGCCCGCGGGCGCGACAGCGGCTCCGTATCCGCCGGCCGGCCCGGCACAGGGTCCGGCCGCGCCGCCGCAGGCGCCGGGCGCTCCGCCGCAGGCGTGACCGACGAGCGGATGCACGACGGCCAGCTGGTCCTGGAGGACCCGCTGGCCGTCGCGCTGATCTCCGCCTCTGTGCCGGAGGCGGAGGGGATGCCGGTGCGCCGGCTCTCGTCGCCCGGGACCGTGAATGCGCTGTTCCGCATCGGCGACGGACTGGTCGCGCGCTTCCCCCTCATGTCGACCGATCTCGCTGCGGTGCGGGCCGAGGCCGAGAAGATGGCCGAGTTCTCCGACATCTCCCCTGTGCCCGCGCCCCGTCCGGTGCGCGTGGTGGATGCTTCGGTGGAGTACCCCTCGGCGTGGATGGTCACCTCGTGGGTCGAGGGCGAGACGGCGGAAGGGCTTTCGGATGCCCGGCATCCGCTGCTCGCCGGCGATCTCGCAGGCCTCATCGTCGCGCTGCGCACCGAGCCGCTGCGCGGGCGGACGTTCGACGGGGCCGGCCGAGGCGGCGGCCTCACCGACCACGACGGCTGGCTCCAGGAGTGCTTCGATCGCAGCGGACACCTGCTCGATGTGGACGCTGCGCGCACGCTGTGGGCGCAGCTCCGCGGCATCCCGCATCCGGGCACGGAGGTGATGTCGCATCGCGACCTGATTCCGCCGAACCTCGTCGTGTCGCGCGACGGACGGCTGGCCGGCGTGCTCGACACCGGCTCGTTCGGCCCCGTCGACCCCGCGCTCGACCTGGTCGTCGCGTGGCATCTGTTCGAAGCCGAGGATCGCGCTGCAGTGCGAGCCGGGGTCGGATCGGATGACGCGGAGTGGCGGCGCGGAGCCGCCTGGGCCCTGCAGCAGGCGATGGGGCTCGGCTGGTACTACGAGCGCTCCAACCCGGCGATGGCGCGGCTCGGTCTGCGCACGATGGGACGGCTGCTGGCGGCGGAGGAGTTGCGCGACTGACGAGCATGAGCCGGGCTGACGTGCGGCGCGTGAGATCCCGGGGAGGCGTGGGTGAGTCCGCTTCATCCTGACCGTAGCGAGCCCCCGATAGGCTCGGCATCGTGGCGCCCGTTGGAACCGATCGATTCGTGGAGACCGCGGACGGACGTCTGCTGCACACGATGCGCTCCGGTGAGGGCGACGACCTGGTCGTGCTCGAAGCCGGTCTCGGGATCAGCGGGCGGTACTGGGGGCCGGTGCAGGAGCGCATCGCGGGAGCGGCCCGAGTCGTCGCGTACGAGCGCGCCGGCTATGGCACCAGCACGCCCTGTACGCTCCACCGCGACCTCGCGGGTCTGACTGACGATCTCCGATCGGTCATCGAGTCCGAGCCGCACCGGCGGCTGGTGCTCGTAGGGCACAGTTGGGGAGGCCCGATCGTGCGGATGCTGGCGGCGCGGCTCTGCGCCGCCGGCGTACCTCCGGCCGGCGTCGTGCTCGTGGACCAGAGCGATGAGCACGCCGCCGACCTCTACGTCTCGCCGATGATGCGCTGGGCCTCCGCCGCCCAAGCTCGGCTGCTTCCCCCGCTCGCGCAGATGCGGATGCTCGCGCCGCTGATGCGTTCGACGCTCGCCGGACTGCCGGAGCCGTGGCGCGCCGCGACCGCAGTTGCCTCCTCCACGATCGCTGCTGCGCGCGCTGCGGCAGCCGAACTGAGACAGGTCGCGGGCGGCGTCGATCAGCTGCAGAACGCGTCGCCGGACCTGAGCGAGGTCCCCGTCACCGTCCTCTCGGGCGGACGCAGCACCTTCGCCGATCGGCGGATGCGTGCACGGCTCGTCGCTGCGCACGGCGCGACGGCTCGCGCGCTCGATGCGAGATTCGTCATCGCGAAGTACTCCGGCCACCTGATCCCGATCACCGAACCCGAACTGGTCGCCGCGGAGGCCGTCGCCCTCCTCCACTGAGCGACCTCATGCATATATACGAATGTCGGAGGCCCCGTTCATACTTGAGTTATGAACGGACTTTCGCAGATCAGTCCCGAGCAGCGGCAGGTGCTCGGTGAGATCGTGGAGTCCGTGCGCGACATCGAGACGACGATCTCAGAGCTGCAGGCTGCGCGTGACGGGCTGCTGGCGCTGGCATCCCGGTTCGCGCTGTCCGCGGCCGAGGAGAGCGTCGGGCTCGACAGCAGTGACCTGAGCCTGCGGACCGTGGCCGCCGAGCTCGGCGCGGTGCAGCACGTGTCCGACCGGACGGTGCAGCGACGGATGTCGGAGGCGCACTGGCTGGTCACCCGGTTCCCGCTCGTGTGGCAGGCGCAGGGCGCGGGGCGGATCAGCGCCGCGCACACCCGGGTGATCCTCGACGCCGCCGAGCACCTGGACGACCCCGACGACCGGGAACGGTACTGCGGCCGGGTACTGCCGTTCGCCGAGGCGGAGTCTCCGAACCGGCTGCGGCTGATCGCGGCGAGGATCGCCGAGCAGATCCAGCCCCGGTCGATCGAGGAACGCCACCAGGACGCGTGTGAGAAGCGGGGCGCATGGGTTGCGGACCAGCCTGACGGGATGTCGGACATGGTCATCCACGGGCCGTCCGCGCTGGTGCACGGCATGCACGACCGCGTCACGCAGATGGGCAAGGCGCTGCGGATGGCCGGTGACGAGCGGACGCTGGCGCAGTTGCGCTTCGATCTGCTGGCCGAAATGATCCTCACCGGCACCCCCACCGCACATGACGGCGACCTGCTGGACGAGGTCCGGGCGGAGGTCTCGGTGACCGTCCCGGTCACCACTCTGATGGGCCGACCCGACAGCCCGCCCGCCGAGCTCGACGGGGCCTGCCCGATCGATGCGGACACGGCGCGCGCCCTGGCCGGTGCTGCGACCGGGTGGGACCGGGTGCTCACGCATCCGATCACCGGTGGCCTGCTCGCGGTGGACCGATACCGGCCCTCGAAACGGATGCGCCGGCACCTGAGAGCACGGGACGGGCGATGCCGGTTCACCACCTGCGGGCACGCGGCGCGCGAATGCGACCTCGACCACACTGTCGACGCCGCGCTCGGCGGCACTACCGACGTGGAGAATCTCGGTGGCTTCTGCCGCAGACACCACGTGCTCAAACACCACTCGCCCTGGCACGTGAAACAGCTCGGCGCCGGAAAGCTGGGATGGACCAGCCCCACCGGCCGTACCTACGTCGATGAACCACCACCACAGAACACGGTCGTGTTCACCGAAGACAGGGCAGCGCCCTTCTAGCGCAGCGTTCGTCGAGCGCACGACGCACGTGCCATCACCTGACCGCGATGCCGCTCGCGCGCAGCGCCGTGCGCAGTCCGTCGAGGTGTTCGAAGTGATGCGCGAGCATGCCCGTCTCGATCGCTGCCGCGGTGTTCGTCGCGGAGTCGTCAGCGAAGAAGACATCCTCCGGGGCGCAGTCGAGTGCGTCCACGACGTGCGCGAACACGCGCTCATCCGGCTTCGCGTGCCCGATCTCGGCGGAGTTGAAGATCGGGTCGAAGGAGTCCGCCAGGCCGAGCGCGTCGATCTCGGCGGGGATGCCGTCGGTTCCGTTGGTCAGGATCGCCACGCGGATGCCGCGGCCGCGCAGCTCCGCGGCGAGCGCGAGCACGTCCTCGTCGAGGCGGGCGCGCTGCGCGCCCCACTCCTCGGCCGCCGCGGGACAGCCCAGCGAGGCGCCGATACCGGCGATCCACTCGTCGCGACGCAGCCGTCCGATCGTGAGCTCCTCGGCCGCCGTTCCTGCGAAAGCCGTCTCCATGAGCCTGCCGGGCTCGATCCCGTGCCGCCGTTCGATCTCCGCGGTGACCTCGGGATCGAAATGGCGGATCACCCCGTCAAGGTCGAAGAGCACCGTCGTGATCATCCGTCTGCCCTGCCCGCGACCACTTCGACCTTGAAACCGGCCGCGTTCTCCAGCCATCCGGCGTAATGGTCCGCGCCGCCGGCGTGAGGATAGCGTTCCGCGTACAGCGGCTGCCAGCCACGGGCCGGAGCATCTGCCATCAGGGCGTCCACGGCTTTCTGCGAACCGCCGTGGAATGCCACGTGATTCACCCCCGGGCGACGCCGATCGTGCTCACCGTCCGAGAGATTCGGCGAGGTGGTGAGCGTGAGATATGCGCCGCCGGCTGCCCAGGACACGCCCTCCGGCCACTCCTGCACGAGCTCGAACCCGAGCCGCTCCATCAACCAGGCCCAGGCGCCGAACTCGGCGGCATCCGCGACCCAGACCTCGACGTGATGGAACCCGACCCCGCTCACTGGAACCCCCGATACCGCGCGGTGCGCAGCTCGACCGCCCAGACGTCGCGCTCGGGCATCGCCATCTCCTCCGCGACCGCGATCTCGGCCTCGACGTCGTACGGCACCCGCACGAACTGGATGCTGAAGGGCGCGGCATCCTCCGCGTCGAGAGCGCCCTCGAGGATGACGTACGACGGCGTCGGCTCGTCCAGCGGATTGCCCACACTGCCGACGTTGAACAGGGTCCTGCCGCCCTCCGACTCGATGTACGCATCGTGGATGTCTGCGTAGCCGACGACATCGGGCGCCGGGCCGTCGCCGGTCATCTCGGTGTTCTCGAACATCGCCGAGAACTCCTCGCGGGTGTGGTGGAAGTGCACACGCACGTGGGGGCTCTCCGCCGAGGCGTGGAACAGCCGGATGCGCCGCCCGCTCATGAGCAGATCGTGGCTGAGCGGCAGCGCTCCCAACCACGCCAGGCTGTCGGCCGAAAGCTCGGAGTGCCACCAGCGCAGCGCCGCCCCCGCATCCGGCTGGTCCGGGACGAAGCGCAGGAAGTCGTCCCAGTTGCCGCGCACGTTCACCGCGCACGCCTCGCGGCAGCGCTGCACGGCCGCCTCGCCCCTCGGGCCCTTGCCCGCGGTGTCGCCGAGGTTGAAGATGCGATGGATCCCCCGCGCGTGAATGTCGTCGAGCACCGCCTCGAGCGCACTCAGATTGCCGTGCACGTCGGAGATGAGGGCGATGCGATCCACCCGTCCATCGTGTCACGCCACGGCGGTCAGGAACTCCACCACGACCGGTGCGATCGCCGCGCCGATCTCGGATGCCGGGCGCTTGCGCCCCTTCACCTCGAAGGAGTGCCCTCCCCCGTCCACCCACTCGATCCGGGCGTCCTGGCAGGACGCCACGGCCTCCTCCAGCTGCGACTGCGGCTGGACGAACGGGTCGTTCGTTCCCGAGAGGAACAGCTGCGGCGGCACGATCGCCGGCAGGTGCTCGACGCGCGGCTTCTCCGGCCTCCCGGGCGGATGCAGCGGATACCCCAGGTACACGAGCGCATCCACCTCGAGCCCTTCAGCGACCGCCATCGACGCCATGCGCCCGCCGTACGATCTGCCGGAGGCGAAGATCCGGGCATCCTGCGCCTGCGCGCGCACCCACGCCACGACGCCGCGCCACGTCGTGATCGACTGCGCGGCCGGTCCCGGCATGCGGCGCCCGGCATCCACATACGGGAAGTTGAAGCGCAGGGTCGAGAACCCCTCGGCGCGCAGCGCCTCGGCGAAGCCCACCAGGAACGGATGCTCCATACCGGTGCCCGCGCCGTGCGCGATCACCACGACGTCGCCGCCGTCCACCGGTTCCCAGATCGCGGACACGGAACCGGCCGGCAACTCCACGGGGATCTTCATGCGTCGCTCAGGACCCCTGGCGGGGCTCCTCCGACGGTCCCGAGGCCCCCGGGTCCGCAACATCCGTCTCGGACTGCTCCTCCTGCGCGGCATCCGCCGGAGACGACTCGGGAGCGGCATCCACGCGTTCGCCGTAGGCCGGCGGTGCCGGCGTGGGCGGGAGCGGCGGTGCGGCGGGCCGCGGAGGAATCGCCACCTCCGGGCCGCCCGCAGCGGCCTGCTGGTCGGCGGCATCCGGATCGATGCGCTCGCCGTACTTCGGCGGTTCGTCGAGGTTCACGGCGGGGCGGACCGGCTCGGGGCGCGTCGCCGCGCCGACGACCTGACGGGCCTTCGCGAGCGAGGCGGGCTGCACGCGCACCTCGTAATGATCCGCCGCGAGCTGCGTCACGCTCGCGAAGTCGCGGCGCCGCCGCACGATGGTGAACGTGATCAGGCTCATGATCATGCCGAGCGCCACGCCGATGAAGATGAAGCCGAGGAACAGAGTGATCGGCGCATCCGGGTTGCCGAACAGCATGATCGCGGAGAGGAAGAGTCCGATGAGCACGCCGTTGATCGCTCCCGACCGCGCCGCCATGGCGTACCCGAGCCGGCCGGTCACTCGCTCGATCGTGCGCACCCCCATGCCGACGATCGCGATGTCGCGCGCGGGCACCTCACCGGCGATCAGCTTCGAGACCGTCTTCTGGGCGCTCTCGTAATCGGGCACCGACGACACCAACTCGCCCACGTCGGCGCCGTTCGACGGTCGGTTCAGCATGCTCATGCGGCCATTGTTCCACGTCGTGTTCTGCGGCACCCGAGCGCAGCGGGTGCTTCCGCTGAGGGCGCAACCGCCCGCGCACTACTCTGGATCCGTGAGCACACAACGGGTATTCGTCGCGCGCCTGGCCGGCTGCGCCGTCTTCGACCCCGTGGGCGACCGGCTCGGCAAGGTCCGGGATGTCGTCATCGTGTACCGAAGTTCGGCCGCGCCCCGCGTGATCGGCCTGGTCGTGGAGATCCCCGGCCGCCGTCAGGTGTTCCTGTCCATCGGCCGAGTCACCTCGATCCGCGCCGGCCAGGTCATCTCGACAGGGCTCATCAACGTGCGCCGGTTCCAGCCGCGCCCCGGCGAGGTGCGCGTACTCGCCGAGTACCTCGGCAGGCAGGTCGCGTTCGCCGACGGCAGCGGAACAGCCGTGGTCGAGGACGTCGCGATCGAGCAGGACCGGCATGGCGAGTGGGCCATCGCCCAGCTGTTCCTGCGCAAGCCGAAGACGAGCGCCTCGCCGTTCGCCAAGGGGCCGACCACCTTCGCCGCGTGGAACGAGGTCGCCGAGCAGCGCACGCCCGGAGCGGCGCAGTCCGCCGAGCAGCTGGTGGCCAGCTACTCGGAGCTGCACGCCGCAGACCTCGCGACGACCCTCCTCGACCTGCCGGAGCAGCGCATGATCGAGGTGGCCGAGGAGCTGCCCGACGAGCGTCTGGCGGATGCTCTGGAGGAGATGCCCGAGGACGACCAGGTCGGCATCCTCGATCGCCTCGGCGACGAGCGCGCAGCGGACGTGCTCGACGAGATGGAACCCGACGACGCCGCCGACCTGCTCGCGCAGCTCCCCCCGGAGCGCCTCGAGCAACTGCTCGCCCTCATGGAGCCGGAGGAGGCCGAGGACGTGCGGATGCTGCTGCGCTACGGCCCCGACACTGCCGGCGGCCTGATGACCCCGGAGCCGATCATCCTCTCCGCTGACGCGACCGTCGCCGAGGCACTAGCGCTGATCCGGCGGCACGAGCTGCATCCGGCCCTCGCGGCCGCGGTGTTCGTCACGCTGCCGCCCTACGAGACCCCGACCGGTCGCCTGCTGGGCCTGGTGCACTTCCAGCGGATGCTGCGCTACCCGCCGCACGAGCGCCTCGGCGCGATCGTCGACGACAGCCTCGAACCGGTGCCCGCCACGGCATCCGCCGCCGAAGTCGCGCGCATGCTCGCGAGCTACGACCTCGTGTCTCTGCCCGTCGTCGACACCGCGCACCGCCTCGTCGGCGCCGTGAGCGTCGACGACGTGCTCGACTATCTGCTGCCCGACGACTGGCGCACCCATGACGCCGACGAGACCGCGACCGGAGGTGCACGATGATGGCCCGCGCACCCCGCCTCGACAAGCCGCTGGACCGCGGCGTCGCCGCACGCCCCTCCGCCTCCTCGCGCGACCGGTTCGGCCGGTTCACGGAGTGGGTCGCCCGGGCGATGGGCACCCCGACCTTCCTACTGATCCTGACCCTGTTCTGCGCGGCGTGGATCGCGTGGAACACGATGATGCCCGAGAACCTGCGCTTCGACGACGCGGCCCTCGGCTTCACGGCGCTGACCCTCATGCTGTCGCTGCAGGCCTCCTACGCCGCCCCGCTCATCCTGCTCGCCCAGAACCGCCAGGACGACCGCGACCGGGTGCAGATCGAGCAGGACCGCCAGCGCGCCGAGCGCAACATGGCCGACACCGAGTACCTCGCCCGGGAGGTCGTGGCGCTGCGCATCGCGCTCGAGGAGCGCAGCGCGCAGACCGTGACCCGGGACGTGCTCCGGCAGGAGCTGAAGCTGCTGCTCGCCGAGCTCGAGGCCCCGCATGGCGACAGCGATCAGGAGCACACGAAGTGACCTCGGCTGACAGCGTCCGGCAGGCCGTATCGGCGGTGACCGACCCTGAGCTGCGCCGTCCGATCGGTGATCTGGACATGGTGCGCGGTGTCTCCGTCGAGGGTACGACCGCGCAGGTCGCGATCGTGCTCACCATCGTCGGATGCCCCGCCGCGCAGCGCATCGAGCAGGATGTGCGCGATGCCGCGGCGTCCGTGGCCGGCATCGACGACGTGCAGGTCGACGTCGGCGTGATGACGCCGGAGGAGCGCCGTGCGCTCACCGAGAAGCTGCGCGACGGACGGCCCGCCCGCCAGATGCCGTTCGGCCCCGATTCGCTGACCCGGGTCATCCTCGTCTCCAGCGGCAAGGGCGGGGTGGGCAAGTCCACTGTGACCGCGAACCTCGCCGTGGCACTCGCCGCACGCGGTCTGCGTGTCGGACTCATCGACGCCGACGTGCACGGGTTCTCGATCCCCGGGCTGCTGGGCATCGAGCCGGGCACCCAGCCCACCCGCATCGACGACCTCATGCTGCCGCCGGTGGCGCACGATGTGAAGACGATCTCGATCGGCATGTTCCTGCGCGACGGCGAGCAGGTGGTCGCCTGGCGGGGGCCGATGCTGCACCGCACCGTGCAGCAGTTCCTCACCGACGTGTTCTTCGGCGACCTCGACGTGCTGCTGGTCGACATGCCGCCGGGCACCGGCGACATCGCCATCTCGATCGGGCAGATCCTGCCGCACGCCGAGGTGCTCGTCGTGACCACCCCTCAGCCGGCCGCGGCCGACGTCGCGATCCGCAGCGGGCTGGTGGCCCGTCGCACGGGTCAGAAGGTCATCGGCGTGGTCGAGAACATGGCCGCGCTCGCCCTGCCCGACGGCACGACGCTCGATCTGTTCGGGTCGGGTGGCGGTGCGGAGGTCGCCGCGGCGCTCGAGGTGCCGCTGCTCGCATCGATCCCGCTCAGTCCGGCCTTGCGCGTCGGAGGCGATGCCGGGATGCCGGTGGTGCTGGCGGAGCCCCAGGATTCCGCAGCTCAGGCGATCACGGCACTGGCCGACGCGGTCGCCGGGCAGGGCCGGGGCCTGGCGGGCCGGTCACTGCCCTTCGCGCCGCGCTGACGCGCTCAGGCTCAGGTGGCCTCGTTGTCGAAGGGCGGCGGGGTCTTGCTGTCGAAGCTGGGGCGGGTGAGCACCGGCGCGGCCGTGGTCGCGGCGGCGGTCGAGACGGCGGCCGCCGCGGCAGGAGCAGCGGGGGTCGGCTCTTCGAGCAGCGCCTCGCGGATGATGCGGCGCGGGTCGTACTGTCGCGGGTCGAGCTTGCGCCAGTCGATGTCGTCGATCTCCGGGCCCATCTCGTCGCGCATCCGGCCCTTGGTGTCGCGGATGTACTCGCCGGCCCGCCGCACGAACTTGGCGAACTTCTCGGCGAGCGCGGGAAGGCGCTCCGGTCCGACGATGAGCACAGCGACCACGCCGATCAGCAGCAGCTTCTCGAAGGTGAGCCCGAAATCCATCTCCCCAGGCTACCCGCCGCGCCTGACCTTTCGATCCCGAATCGACGCATATTCTTGGGGAATCCCCCGCCCCCTCTGGAGACCGTCATGAGCGACAACGATGCGAACGCCCGATTCGTCCGCGAGACCGTCGTCGAACCCGCCCCCATCGCCCGGGCCCGTGCGCACGCGATCGAACTCGGCGCCGCGCCGCTGAGCCCGGTCATCGGCGCCCAGTGCGCCGTGCTCGCGGCATCCGTCGCGGCGAAGTCGATCATCGAGGTCGGCACCGGTGCCGGCGTCTCGGGCCTGTGGCTGCTGCGCGGCGCCCCGCAGGCCGTGCTGACCACGATCGACAACGAGCCCGAGCACCTCGGCGCCGCACGGCAGTCCTTCGCCGACGCGAAGATCCCCGCTGCCAGGGCCCGCTTCATCACCGGTCGCGCCGCCGACGTGCTGCCCCGCATGAACGAGGGGTCTTACGACATCGTGCTCATCGACGCCGACCCCGAGAGCGTCATCGAGTACGTCGAGCACGGCCTGCGCCTGGTGCGCCCGGGCGGTCTCGTGCTCGTGCCCCGCGTGCTCGCCGGCGGCAGAGCGGCCGACCCCGTGCAGCGTGATGCCGTGACGAGCGCGTNCCGCCGCCCCCGAGAGCGTCATCGAGTACGTCGAGCACGGCCTGCGCCTGGTGCGCCCGGGCGGTCTCGTGCTCGTGCCCCGCGTGCTCGCCGGCGGCAGAGCGGCCGACCCCGTGCAGCGTGATGCCGTGACGAGCGCGTACCGCTCCCTGCTGCAGGAGACGCAGGAGTCGGCGGCGGTTCTCGCCGCGATCAACTCCGCAGGAGAGGGACTGCTGCAGCTGTCCCGCGTCTCCGAGTAACGCGAAGACGCAGAAGCGGGGCGACGGATCACTCCGTCGCCCCGCTTCACGTGTCAGGTCAGGCTGCGGCGCTCACGACGGCGCCGAGCACGTCGTGGAGCTCCTTCGCTTCAGCGTCGTTGACGGAGACGACGAGTCGTCCCCCGCCCTCGAGCGGAACCCGCACGATGATGAGGCGGCCCTCCTTCACGGCCTCCATCGGCCCGTCGCCTGTCCTCGGCTTCATCGCTGCCATCGTGGCTTCCTTTCCTCGGTGGTATACGACAAGTCTATAGATCACTCTCAGGATGCGACGCGCGCCCGTGCACAGGGCGACATCAGGGCACCTGCCAGTAGGTCTGGCCGAGTCCGTACATGAAGTGGATCCACGCCCACTGTGCCAGCAGGCACAGCCCGAGCACGGTCAGCCGGTACCAGCGCGAGCGCGGCACCGCGACCGCACCCCACAGCGGAGTGAGCGGCATGAGCAGGCGGAAGGTGCTGGACTGCGGGAAGAACACCGCGAGCAGGTAGAGCAGGTAGCTGGCGCTCCACAGGCGCAGATCGACGCCGATGGCCCGCACCGCACGCGCACGCAGCAGTGCGTACGCCGCACCGACCACGAGCAGCACCAGCGCGATCAGTCCCACCCAGCCCGGCATCCCCCACTGTGCGAACCAGAACTGCGCGGCCTGCACGAAGCCGTCGAACGGCAGGAACGACTCCGTGCCCATGCCCCAGTTGCGCCGCCAGGCGAGCTCGGTGGCGAGGTAGGCGTTCGGCTCGCCCGTCGCGATCGCCGCGAGCCCCTGCCAGGAGAATCCGACGGCCGTCGCCAGCGCTCCGAGCGCCACGATGTGCACGACCTCCCGCGCCGGAAGCGGGTCCTGCCGACGACGCAGCCAGCGCATGATCCCGATCAACCCGAGATAGAGGGCGAACGCGAGGATGCCCGGCCGGGTGAACCCCATCACCGGGATCAGCAGGTACAGCCAGCCGTAGCGCCGCCTCGCCACCAGATCGAGCGACACGAGCAGCAGCAGCACGAACAGCGACTCGGCGTACCCGACCTGGAACATGGCCGCGAGCGGGCCCGAGGCGAAGAACACGACCGCCCACATCGCGGCGGAGCCGCCGATCCGGTCCCGCAGCAGGCGGTGCAGGGCGAGACAGGCGAGGTAGCCGGCCACCAGCGCGATCGCGAGCGCGCCGGCACCCCAGGAGCCGAATGCCAGGCCGAGCACCTTCGCGGCATATGCGAACACGGGCATGAACGCCCAGCCGTTCTCCGCGACATCGCCGGACTCGGTGATCGGCAGTTCCGTCGGATAGCCGTTCTCCGCGACGTACCAGTACCACTGCGCGTCCCAGCCGAGCACGAAGTCGTCGATTCCCGGGCTCGCGCCGAACCGCGACAGCGAGGTCGACTCCCCCGCCGCCGCCATCAGGAAGAGCGTGGTGACCACACGCGCCGCGACGTAGACGACGGCGATGCGCAGCGCGACCGGCAGGCTCACCCACCGGCGGATCGCCGGGGTCAGGACGCCGTCAGCCACGCGCGCAGTCCGCGCTCGACGGCGTCGATCTGCGCGACAGGGACCCGCTCCTCGTCATGATGCGCGAGATGCGGGTCGCCGGGGCCGTAGTTCACCGCGGGGACGCCGAGCGCCGAGAAGCGAGCCACGTCCGTCCAGCCGTACTTCGGCCGAGCCTCGCCGTCGACGGCGGCGAGGAAGTCCCTGGCGATCGGCGCGTCCAGTCCGGGACGCGCACCGTCCGAGGCATCCGTCACCTCGACCTCGAAACCGGCGAACACGCTGCGCACGTGCGCTTCGGCCTCGGCGACGTCCTTGCTCGGTGCGAAGCGGTAGTTCACCTCGACCTCGCACAGATCGGGGATCACGTTGCCAGCGACGCCGCCGCTGATCTTCACGGCGTTCAGGCCCTCGCGGTAGACCAGCCCCTCCACCGGCACCTCGCGAGCGCGGTACTCGGCGAGCCTCGCGAGGACCGGCGCCGCACCATGGATCGCGTTCTCCCCGATCCAGGAACGGGCGCTGTGCGCGCGCACACCGTGGGTGCGCACGACGACGCGCAGCGTGCCGTTGCATCCGCCCTCGACCTCGCCGTTCGAAGGCTCTCCGAGGATTGCGAAGTCGGCCTGGAACAGATCGGGGCGCACAGCCGCGAGCAGTCCGAGGCCGTTCTTCGTCGCCTCGACCTCTTCGTTGTCGTACCACATCCACGTGATGTCGGCCGTGGGCTCGGTGAGCTCCACCGCGAGCTTCAGCTGCACCGCCACGCCGGCTTTCATGTCGACGGTGCCCCGCCCCCACAGGTAGGCCTCGCCGTCGATCTCCATGTCACGGGTGGGCAGGTTGTCATTGATCGGGACGGTGTCGATGTGCCCCGCGATGACCACGCGCTGCTCGCGGCCGAGGTCTGTGCGGGCGACGATCGTGTTCCCGTGCCGGATCACCTCGAGGTGTGCGCATCTGCGCACAACCTCCTCGATCGCGTCGGCGAGCGCGGCCTCGTCACCCGAGACGCTGTGGAAATCGCAGATCGCACGGGTGAGTTCGACGGAGGAAACGGACGGATCGAGCGCCATGACTCACAGCTTAGTTCGGCCATTCGGATGCTCTACCGTTGAAGCATGAGCACTGAGCGCACTGTCTGGGGCATCGGCCTGTCGACCATCGCCGCGGACGGCACCGTTCTGGACGCCTGGTACCCCGAGCTCGGCTTCGGCGAGCCGGATGCCGGTGACGCGGCCACGGCCGCCGACACCTGGGGCGCCCTCGCCGACATCGACGAGCGCCGCGCCGTGCGGACCGAGCTCGTGCAGACCTCTGTCGACCTCGACGCCGCTGTCGCATCGACCGCGGATGCCTACCTGCGTCTCCAGGCGCTGTCGCGCCTTCTGGTCCGCCCGAACGAGCTGAACCTGGACGGGATCTTCGGCCACCTGCCGAACAACGCGTGGACCTCGGCCGGCCCGATGCTGCCCGCCGAGGCCGAGCGCCTCCGCCCGCTGCTGCAGAGCCACGGCCTCCAGGTGCAGGGCCTGGACAAGTTCCCCCGCCTCACCGACTACGTGCTGCCGGAGGGCGTGCGCATCGCCGACGCCTCCCGGGTGCGACTGGGCGCACACCTCTCCCCCGGCACGACCGTCATGCACGAGGGCTTCGTGAACTTCAACGCCGGGACGCTCGGCCCCGTGATGGTCGAGGGACGCATCTCGCAGGGCGTGGTCGTCGGCGCGAACAGCGACATCGGCGCCGGCGCCTCGATCATGGGCACGCTGTCCGGCGGCGGCACCGTGCGCGTCTCCATCGGCGAGCGCTCGCTGCTCGGCGCCAATGCGGGCATCGGCATCGCCCTCGGCGACGACTGCATCGTCGAGGCAGGGCTGTACGTCACCGCCGGTTCGAAGGTGGTCCTCGCCGACGGGCCGAACACCGCCGACGGCGGCAAGCCGACGGTCAAGGCCGCGGAACTCTCCGGCCGCAACGGCATCCTGTTCTGGCGCAACTCTGTGACCGGCGCGATCGAGGCCAAGCAGCGCGCCGGCGTCGGCGTGACTCTGAACGAGGCACTGCACGCCTGAGCCGGCGTCCGTGCTGCACTTCTGTGTTCGCGCGGCACTTCGGCGTTCACGCTACGCGGATCTGCGGCGCATGAGCGACAGAAAGTAGCGCGAGCACGTCGGCCTCAGGGAGCTGCCGCCTGCAGGAGCAGCGGACGCACAGGCGCCGGCTGATAGAGTCGACGTGACGCTCCTCGCTGAGCGAGACGTCTGCGTCGTCGATACATGTTCCGCCCCGGATGCCGGTGGCGATCCTCTCGAGCGGCGAACCGATGCGCGATCCCGCGCCGTCGCCCATTCGCGCAACGAATCGCGCCCCTTTCACGGAGATACCCCTATGCCTTCCTTCCTCGACCTCGGCGTGCCCGCGCCGCTCGCCGCCGTGCTCGCAGCCGACGGCAAGACCGAGGCGTTCGCCATCCAGCGCGACACGCTCCCCGACTCCCTCGCAGGGCGCGATCTGCTCGGCCGCGGCCGTACCGGCAGCGGCAAGACCATCGCGTTCGCGCTGCCGCTCGTGGCCCGGCTGACGGATGCTGCGCAGCGCAGCCGCCCCGGCCACCCGCGCGGCCTGGTGCTCGCGCCGACCCGCGAGCTCGCCACGCAGATCGCCGCGACCGTCACCCCGCTGGCGAAGGCCGTCGGTCTGAAGGTCACCACGATCTTCGGCGGCGTCAGCCAGCGCCCGCAGGAGCAGGCGCTGCGCGCCGGTGCCGACATCGTCGTGGCCTGCCCCGGCCGCCTCGAAGACCTCATGAAGCAGGGCGTCGTGAAGCTCGACGCCGTCGAGGTCGCCGTGCTCGACGAGGCCGACCACATGGCCGACCTCGGCTTCCTGCCCGGCGTCACCCGCATCCTCGCCGCGACCCCGCAGGGCGGTCAGCGCCTGCTGTTCAGCGCGACGCTCGACCGCGGCATCGACGTGCTCGCCAAGCGCTTCCTGCGAGGCGCCGTCAGCCACGAGGTCGACGAGGCCAGCGTGCCCGTCGGCGAGATGACCCACCGCGTGCTGCTCTCGCCCGATGCCGACGCCAAGAAGCAGCTGGTCCAGGACCTCGCCGCAGGCCTCGGCCGCCGCATCCTCTTCACACGGACCAAGCACCAGGCCAAGAAGCTGGCCAAGGTGCTCACCGCCGCCGGCATCCCCTCGGTCGACCTGCACGGCAACCTGGGCCAGAACGCACGTGAACGCAATCTGGCCGCGTTCTCGGCCGACCCCGCCGAGGGCGGCGTGCGCGTGCTGGTGGCGACCGACGTCGCCGCACGCGGCGTGCACGTCGACGACGTCGAACTGGTCGTGCACGTGGATCCGCCGATGGAGCACAAGGCGTACCTGCACCGCTCCGGCCGCACCGCGCGCGCCGGTGCCGCCGGCACCGTCGTCACCGTCGTGCTGCCCGAGCAGCGCCGCGACACCAAGGACCTGCTGCGCAAGGCGCAGATCACCGCCGACCTCGAGCCCGTCACCGCGGCGATCGTCGACGAGCTGGTCGGCGAGCGCGCGGCGAAGGTCAAGTACGTGCCGGTCGTGAAGCAGCCTCAGGGCGGCGGCCAGAAGAAGAAGCCGCAGGCAGGTCAGCAGGGCGGCCAGAAGCAGGGTCGCCCGGCACAGGGGGCCGCGCAGGAGGGCCGCGCACAGGGCGGTCAGCGTTCCGGCCGCCGCCGTTCCGGTGGCGCCCAGGGTCAGGCATCCGCCCGTAACGACGTGCCCCGCAGCGGATCGGTCACCCGGTACTCGAGCGAGACCGCAGCGCCCGCGGGCCAGCCGCGCCGCCACGACGGCCACCCCGCGACCTCGCACGACGGCGCCGCCCCTGCGCGGAACCGTCGTCGCCGCGCCCAGCGCCCTTCCGGCGCCCCGCGCACGCACTGAGTCCTCGGTGAGGGCTCCACGCGGCCCGTCCGAGAATGCGAAACGGCCCCGGCATCCTTCCTCGGATGCCGGGGCCGCTGCGTGCGCTCAGGCGCCGGGGTACGAGCGCTCCGGGGCGCCGACGTACAGCTGCTGCGGGCGGCCGATCTTCGTCTGCGGGTCGAGCTGCAGCTCGCGCCACTGCGCGAGCCAGCCGGGCAGCCGGCCGATTGCGAACAGCACGGTGAACATGCGGGTCGGGAAGCCCATGGCCTTGTAGATCACGCCGGTGTAGAAGTCGACGTTCGGGTACAGGCGGCGCTCCTGGAAGTACTCGTCGGCGAGGGCGATCTCCTCGAGCTCCTTCGCCAGGTCGAGCAGCGGGTCGCTGACGCCGAGCGAGGCGAGCACCTCGTCGGCGGCCGACTTCACGAGCTTGGCGCGCGGGTCGTAGTTCTTGTAGACGCGGTGCCCGAAGCCCATCAGCTTCACGCCCTGCTCCTTGTTCTTGACGCGCTCGACGAACCGCTGCACGCTCTGACCGGACTCCCGGATCTGACCGAGCATCGTGAGCACCGCCTCGTTCGCACCGCCGTGCAGCGGCCCGGACAGCGCCTGGATGCCGGCGGAGACCGAAGCGAACTGGTTGGCGCCGGTGGACCCGACCAGGCGCACCGTCGAGGTGGAGGCGTTCTGCTCGTGGTCCTCGTGCAGGATCAGCAGCAGTTCGAGCGCCTTGGACATGACGGGGTTGACTTCGTAGTCCTCGCTCATCACGCCGAAGTTCAGCTTCAGGAAGTTGTCCACGAAGCTGAGTGAGTTGTCGGGGTAGAGGAAGGCCTGGCCGACGCTCTTCTTGTGCGCATAGGCGGCGATCACCGGCAGCTTGGCGAGCATGCGGATCTGGTTCAGCTCCACGTGCTCGGGGTTGGCCGGGTCGGAGTGGTCCTGGTAGTAGGTCGACAGCGCGGCCACGGCCGACGACAGCACGGCCATCGGGTGCGCGTTGTCGGGCAGCGCCGAGAAGAAGTGCTTGAGGTCCTCGTGCAGCAGCGTGTGCTTGCGGATCTGCTCGTCGAAGCCCGCCAGCTCGTCCGCGGTCGGCAGCTCGCCGTAGATCAGCAGCCACGCCACCTCGAGGTAGCTGCAGTTCTTCGCGATCTGCTCGATCGGGTACCCGCGGTAGCGCAGGATGCCCTTGTCGCCGTCGATGTAGGTGATCGACGACTTCGCGGATGCGGTGTTCACGAAGCCGTAGTCCAGACCGGTGTAGCCGGTCTGACGGGTCAGGGTCGAGAAGTCGATGCTCCCCACACCCGAAGTGGGCTGAAGGACGGGGAACTCGGCGATCCTGTCGCCGACGGTGAGTGTCGCCTTCTCCGGCAGAGCTGTGCTCACGCCAAACCTCCTGCTGATTCGAAGTCGCGGGCGGACGAAAAGTCTTCTTGCGCCTGTCAGGCGCGGCACCACTGGCCTGAGGGCGACCGTATGGCTTTTACAGCCTAGTCCGGCGATGAGCCAACTGTGACATCCACCAAGGTACAGCGGATTATGACTGACAGAACCTACAGCGCTGTCGCGCGCAGACGTGCGGCGCCGGCCTCGATCCGCTCCAGCGACGCCGTGAGCGAGAGCCGCACATGCTCCCCCGAGAAGCCGCCGTAGAAGGGACCTGGACCGGCGAGGATGCCGAGATCGGCCAGCCGGCCCATCGACTCCCAGGCATCCCGCCCCTCGGTCGCCCACAGGTAGAGCCCCGCCTCCGAGCCGTCGATGCGGAACCCCGCCTGCTGGAGCGCGGGAAGCAGCGCGTCGCGCCGCGCGCGGTAGAGCCGCTTCTGCGCGGCGACGTGCTCGTCGTCGCCGAGGGCGACGGCCATGGCATGCTGCACCGGCTGAGGCGGCATGAGCCCCAGGTGCTTGCGCGCGGTGAGGAGATCGGCGATCACCGTGCGGCATCCGGCGACGAACGCGGCGCGGTACCCGGCGAGATTGGACTGCTTGCTGAGCGAGTACACGCTCAGCAGGCCGGAGCGATTCCCGCCGGTCACGCGCGGATCGAGCACCGAGGGCACCGGTTCGGATGCCCAGGGGCCGTCCCAGCCGAGCTCGGCGTAGCACTCGTCGCTCGCCAGGATCGCGCCGAGCTCGCGGGCACGAGCCACGGCCGCGGCGAGTTCGCCCGTGGTCCAGGTGCGACCGTCGGGGTTCCCCGGGGTGTTGATCCAGATCAGCCGAGTGCCCTCAGGCCACTCGGCCGGGTCATCCGAGGGCAGCGGCGTCGCACCGGCCACGCGTGCGCCGACCTCGTAGGTCGGGTACGCGACCCGCGGATGCACCACGATGTCGCCCGCACCCAGCCCGAGAAGCGTGGGCAGCAGCGCCACGAACTCCTTGGATCCGATCGTGGGCAGCACGTTGTCCACGGTGAGGTCCGGCACCCCGCGGCGCCGCGCATACCAGTCCGCGATCGCCTCACGGAGGGCGGGGGTGCCGACCGTCTGCGGGTAGGCGTGCGCGTCGGTCGCCTCGGCGAGCGCGCGCCGCACGACCTCAGGCGTGGGGTCGACGGGCGAGCCGATCGACAGGTCGACGATGCCGCCCGGATGCAGCGCTGCACGCTCGCGATACGGGACCACCGCATCCCACGGGTAGTCGGCGAGGTCGCGGACGCTCACTACTCGCCCTGCGGGGGAAGCACCGCGATGACCGGGTGGTCGTGGTGGATGACGCCCACCTTCGCCGCGCCGCCCGGGGAGCCGATCTCGTCGAAGAACTCGACGTTGGCCTTGTAGTAGTCGGCCCACTCCTCGGGCAGATCGTCCTCGTAGTAGATCGCCTCGACCGGGCAGACCGGCTCGCAGGCACCGCAGTCCACGCACTCGTCGGGATGGATGTAGAGCGAGCGCTCACCCTCGTAGATGCAATCGACGGGGCATTCGTCGACGCAGGCTCGATCCTTCACATCGACACAGGGCAGGGCGATCACATACGTCACCCGCTCAGTCTACGACCGATCGGGCTCCGCCTCGGGTCGCTCCGGCACGGTCGCCACCTGCTCCGACACAGGCTCGGGTCGCGCGGACGCCGCCCGGAGCTTCGAGAGGTCGGGGAAGGCGACCACCAGCAGCACGATCCCCCCGACCAGGAAGGTCCAGATCTGCCCCAGCGGGGTGTTCGGCACGATCACGGAGCCGCCGGGGCCGCGCTGCGAGATCACGAAGATCAGCGCGAGCATCCCGATGCCGCCCGCCAGAGCCGCCCACCGGTCGTCGGTGAGCGCTCGCAGGGCGATCAGCAGCGCGGCGCAGGCGATCGCGCCGAGGATCATTCCGACGGGGACCGGCCCCCAGGTGTAGCTGTGCGCGATGGTCGCGGCGACGCCGTACACCGCGCCGACGATGGCGGCGGCGAGCCAGGACAGGCCGCGGGAGATCCAGTGGGGCACGGGAAAAGCCTAGACCGTCGTCCTACGACGCCCAGCCCAGCATCCGCAGCACCGCGGCGACGAGTGCGGCGGCGACCACGACGACAAGGAACGACTGGCGCAGCCACAGCAGTCCGGCCGCGACGAGCACGGCCGGCACCCGCGCATCCACGACGACCGCCTGGCCTGCGCCCAGCGTCTGCACCGCGACCAGCGCCGCCAGCAGGGCGACCGTCAGCAGATCCGAGATCCGCGCGGGGCGCGGCGCCTCCATCACCTTCGCGGGGATGAGGTAGCCGAAGGCCTTCAGTGCGACGCAGATGCAGGCCGCGAGCAGCACGGCGCTCCACACGCTCATGATGCGACCTCCACTGCGGGGCGCTCGTCCCGGCCGAGCCAGTTGAACCAGCCCACGACGATCGCCACGACCGCAGCCACCAGCACCGGCAGGCCGGGCATCAGCACCGGCGTGAGCGCAGCGGCCACCACGGCGGCCGCCGCGCCGACGACGACGGCCTGGCGCTGCTTGAGCCGAGGCCAGAGCAGGGCGAGGAACGCGGCGGCCGCGGCGGCATCCAGTCCCCAGACCCTGGGGTCGCCCAGCACGTCACCGAGCAGCGCCCCGACGAGGGTCGTCGCATTCCACCCCAGGTAGATGCCGAGCCCCGTCACCCAGAACCCGAGCCGCGCCAGCCGCGGGTCGTCCTGGGAGATCGCGACCGCGGTGGACTCGTCGATCGTGAACTGCGCGGCCGCGGCCCGGCGCAGGAACCCGGAGCCGATGATGGGCGACATCCGCATGCCGTAGGCGACGTTGCGCACACCGAGCAGACCTGCCGAGGCGATCGCGGCCGGCAGCGCGGCTACGCCCCCCGAGGCGAAGACGCCGATGAACGCGAACTGCGAGCCGCCGGTGAACATCACCAGGCTCAGCACACAGGCCTGCCAGACGTCGAGACCGGCGGCGACGGCGAGCGCGCCGAAGGAGATGCCGTAGGCGCTGGTCGCGATGGCGACGCCCAGGGCCTCCCGCCACACCACGGCGGATCCCTCGCGGACGGTTGTTCGATCTGTCGAACGCATGGACAACATTCTGAACACACGGCGATCGATCGTCAAGTCGAACGATCGTTTGCGATACTGAACACATGGATGATCTGCGCGAACGCATCGCCCGGGCCCTGCGCCGTGAGCGCGAGGCATCCGGAATCTCGGTGTCCGAACTGGCGCGCCGCGCCGGGATCTCGAAGGCGACGGTGTCGCAACTGGAGAGCGGCGCGGGCAACCCCAGCGTCGAGACGCTCTGGGCACTCGGCGACGCCCTCGGCATCCCGTTCGCCACGCTCGTCGAGGAGCGCACGAGCGCCCCACGACTGATCCGCGCAGACGAGCACGCCGGCGTCCCCTCCGCCGCCGCGCCCTACGTCGCGACGCTGCTGTCGGCGTGCCCGCCGGGCGCCCGCCGCGACATCTACATCATCCAGGCCGAACCGGGCGAGCCCCGCCGTTCACTCCCCCACCACCAGGGCACCACCGAGCACGTCGTGCTGCTGAGCGGGTCGGCCCGCCTCGGCCCTGCGGATGCGCCGGAGCTGCTGCATCCGGGCGACTACCTCTCCTACGCGGGCGACGCCGCGCACGTGTTCGAGGCGCTCGAGCCCGGAACCAGCGCGGTCCTGCTCAGCGAGCTTCGCTGAGCAGGACCGTCGTGGGCGTGGATCAGTACCAGTTCACGGCCTGTGAGTGACCCCATGCGCTGCACGGCGTGCCGTACGCGCGCTTGATGTAGTCCAGGCCCCACGAGATCTGCGTGGCGGCGTTGGTGCGCCAATCGCTGCCGGCCGACGCCATCTTGCTGCCGGGCAGCGACTGCGGGATGCCGGTGGCGCCGCCGTTGGGGTTGTACGCCTTGTAGTTCCAGCCGGACTCCTTGGTCCACAGCGAGGAGAGGCAGGAGAACTGATCGCCGCCCCAGCCGTAGCGGCTGGACATCATGGCCCGAGCCGTGGCCTTCGCCCCCTCGGGCGTGTTGCTGCGCGCCAGCGCCGCGGCGGCCGCGGCGGCCTTCTTGCGGGCTTCAGCCGCCTTCTTGGCCGCGGCGTCCGCAGCGGCCTTCTTCTGCTTGGCGACCTCGAGGGCCTTGCGCAGCTCAGCCGTCTCGGCGACCGTCTGCTCGGTCTGGACGGCGACAGCCTTGGTGCCCAGCATGAGTTGCACGGTCGATGCGGGTCGCGTGCCCGCGAGCCCGTCGAGGTCCGACAGCAGTTCGCTGGTGTCGACCGCGGTCGTCCCGTTCGGGTCGAGGGGAAGGCGCGCCACCGCGACCTCGAGGGTCGCGGCCTGGGCGTCCCTGACGGCGGCCTGAGCGTCGCGGAGCGTGTCCACGGCCTCGGTGCGGATGGTGACGCCGGTGGTGCCGGCGGAAGCCGTCGTATCCGGAGCGTCGCTCGCGAGCGTGGCGACCGTGACCACGTGCGCGTCACCGGCCTCCGCCGCGACAGCAGCGGATGCCGTACCCGCAGTGATCGCGACCGTCAGGATCGCGCCCAGCGCGACGCCGAGGATCAGCGGCTGCCGCGAGGTGACATCGGCATGCGCGCGGGCCATCGCTGAGGCGCGTCCGGACGCACGGGTCTGAGGATTGTGAAGCATGAGGGGGTTCGACTTTCGGGTCGTCGTCGGCCCGGACCCGCACAGGGTTGCTCATCGGGAGCGGCTTCCCGGGCACGGGGGTCGAGTCTGGTATACCCACCTGGACGTTCCATGCCTGCTTCCCGGGAAAGTCGGCGTCAAGCTCTCGGGAATGTATGTTATGCGATCGTGATCTGCTGACCGAGAATCTCCTCCGAGCACGACGAAGGCCCCGGTCGGAACCGGGGCCTTCGTCGTGCAACAGGTGTCAGACGCTCGCGTTCTGACGCTTCTGGCGTGCGGTCTCACGGGCGCGGATCGTCTGATCCAGGATCACCTTGCGGATGCGCACCTTCTCGGGCGTGACCTCGACGCACTCGTCGTCACCGGCCCACTCCAGGCTCTCCTCGAGCGACAGCTGACGCGGAGGTGTGAGGCGCTCCAGCTCGTCGGCGGTGGAGGAGCGCATGTTGGTGAGCTTCTTCTCCTTGGTGATGTTGACGTCCATGTCGTCGGCGCGCGAGTTCTCGCCGACGACCATGCCCTCGTACACCTCTTCGGTCGGGTTCACGAAGAAGCTCATGCGCTCCTGGAGCGCCATCATCGCGAACGGCGTCACGACGCCGGCGCGGTCGGCGACGATCGAGCCGGATGCGCGGGCGACGATCTCGCCGGCCCACTCGTCGTACCCGTGCGAGATCGCGTTGGCGATGCCGGTGCCGCGGGTGACCGACATGAACTCGGTGCGGAAGCCGATCAGACCGCGGGACGGGACGATGAACTCCATGCGCACCCAGCCGGTGCCGTGGTTGCTCATGCCCTCCATGCGGCCCTTGCGGCCGGCGAGCAGCTGCGTGATCGCGCCGAGGTACTCCTCGGGAGCGTCGATGGTGAGGTGCTCGAAGGGCTCGGTGAGCTTGCCGTGCTCGTTGCGGCGGGTGACCACCTGAGGCTTGCCGACCGTGAGCTCGAAGCCCTCACGACGCATGTTCTCGACGAGGATGGCCAGCGCCAGCTCGCCGCGGCCCTGCACCTCCCACGCGTCGGGGCGGCCCACGTCGACGACCTTGAGCGAGACGTTGCCGATCAGCTCGCGATCCAGACGGTCCTTCACCATCCGCGCGGTCAGCTTGTGGCCCTTCACCTTGCCGACCAGCGGCGAGGTGTTCGTGCCGATGGTCATCGAGATGGCCGGGTCGTCGACGTGGATCGCGGGCAGCGGGCGCACATCCTCGGGATCGGCGATGGTCTCGCCGATGGTGATGTTGTCGAAGCCGGCGATCGCGACGATGTCACCGGGGCCGGCGGACTCGGCCGGGTAGCGCTCGAGGGCCTTGGTCATCAGCAGCTCGGTGATGCGGGCGTTGGCGTGCGAGCCGTCGTGGCGCACCCAGGCGACGGTCTGGCCCTTCTTCAGGGTGCCGTTGAAGATGCGCAGCAGCGCCAGGCGACCGAGGAACGGGCTGGAGTCGAGGTTGGTCACCCACGCCTGCAGCGGGGCCTCGTCGTCGTAGGACGGGGCGGGGACGTGCTTCAGGATCGCCTCGAAGAGCGGCTCGAGATCGTCGTTGTCCGGCAGCGCGCCGTTGTCCGGGCGGTTGGCGGATGCCGCGCCGGCGCGGCCGGACGCGTAGACCACCGGCACGTCGAGCAGCGCGTCGACGTCGAGGTCGGGCACGTCGTCGACGAGGTCGGACGCCAGGCCCAGCAGCAGGTCGTGGGCCTCCTCCTCGACCTCCGCGATGCGGGCGTCGGGGCGGTCGGTCTTGTTCACCAGCAGGATGACGGGCAGCTTGGCCTCGAGCGCCTTGCGCAGCACGAAGCGGGTCTGCGGCAGCGGGCCCTCACTGGCGTCCACCAGCAGCACCACGCCGTCGACCATCGACAGCGCGCGCTCGACCTCGCCGCCGAAGTCGGCGTGGCCGGGGGTGTCGACGACGTTGATCGTGACCGGCGCATCCGTGTGGGCGCCGTTGTAGGTGATCGCCGTGTTCTTGGCGAGGATCGTGATGCCCTTCTCGCGCTCGAGATCGTTCGAGTCCATCGCGCGCTCTTCGACGTGGGCGTGCTCGCCGAACGAGCCGGTCTGACGGAGCATCGCGTCGACGAGCGTGGTCTTGCCGTGGTCGACGTGAGCGACGATTGCGACGTTGCGGAGATCCGAGCGGAAGGCGTGCGCCATGAAGGTGTCCTAAACAGATGGGAGAAACGCCGGGAAGCCGACGTTCCAGAATAGCAAACGCCCCTGGACACACCCCGAACGCGTACCGTAGGGGCGTGATCACCGCCCCGATGCCTCCCGCGCGAACGAAACGGGACGAAGGGCGCTCCCGCCTGTGGTGGGAGATCGCGATCGTCCTCGCGCTCGGCCTGGGTCAGTCGGCCGTGTACTCGATCGTCCAACTGGCGTACAGACTCACCGACTCGACTCCCCTCGCCGACCAGACGGCGACCCTGAACCCCTCGCGCAGCGACAGGGAGGTCTTCGATCTCATCTACCAGCTGCTCGGGATCGGCTTCGCGGTGGTGCCGGTGCTGCTGGTCTGCTTCCTGCTCTGGCAGGATCGCTCCCCGCATCTGGGGCGCCTCGGTCTGGACGGCACGCGCATCGCGGGCGACATCGGCCGCGGCGTCCTGCTCGTGCTGGCGATCGGCATCCCGGGAATCGGACTGTACCTCGCGGGCCGCGCGCTCGGCTGGTTCGTCGCCGTCGACCCGGGTGGCCTGGCGACGTACTGGTGGACCGTACCCGTACTGCTGCTGTCCGCAGCGCGAGCAGCGGTCCAGGAGGAGTTCGTGGTGCTCGGCTACCTGTTCGCCCGGCTGCGCGACCTGGGCTGGGGCACCTGGTCGATCATCATCGCCACGAGCATCCTGAGGGCGAGCTACCACCTGTATCAGGGACCCGGCGCCTTCGTCGGGAACCTGGCGATGGGGCTGCTGTTCGGATGGCTCTTCTCGCGATCCGGCCGGCTGATGCCGTTCCTCGTCGCGCACTTCCTCATCGACGCGACGGCATTCGTGGGCTACCCGTGGGCCGCGGCGATGTGGCCGGCCCTGTTCGGTCTGCCCGGCTGATACCGGGCAGACCGCTCGCAAGTTCAGTCGAACAGGTCGCTCAGCCAGCTCTCCTTCTTGCGCCGACGCCCGTAGTCGTCGTCTCGCCGGCCGTACTGCTGACCGTAAGGCTGCTGGTCGTAGCGCGGGGCATCGTAACCGGGCTGCGGCCGCGACGGCTCCGGCTGGTAAGCGGGAGGCTGCGGCACGGACATCGACCGCTCGATGATCTTGTCGAGCTCACCACGGTCGAGCCACACTCCACGGCACTGCGGGCAGTAGTCGATCTCGATGCCGCTGCGCTCGCTCATCACAAGGGTCGTACCATCTGCGGGACATTGCATGCCCCCACCCAACCAGCCGGTCCTATGAAACGGCTCAGCGGGTGATCATCACCGCGGCGAACGCCCACAGCACGAGGACGAGGAGGGCACCGAGCGCCACCCAGTCCCAGGTCCGCCGGATCGGCGCCTCCGCATCGGCGCCTGCGGCATCCTGCCGATCCTGGATCTCGCCCAGGATCCGGACGCCGTTCGGCACCGCAGCGGATCGGTCCTCGCCGTCCGGCCCGACACGACGGCGAGCGCGGGAACGTGCCGGCCCGGCCATCGCCGTCACGCGGCGGCCGTCATCCAGCAGGAACTCGAGCTGCCAGCGGAAGTCCGCCTCACGCAGCCGCCGCCATCCGAAGCTCGTCCGGCGGAGCATGTTCTGCACGACCGCGCCGGCGTCGTCGATGCGCAGCGTCGACGCAGCCGTCAAGACGTAGAGTCCCCACAGGATCAGCAGCGGCCAGGGCGCCAGGAGCAGCATCTGCCCCCAGCCGCCCTTGGCCACCGCGTCTCCGAGCAGGAACAGCACGAGCGCGGCTCCCAGGGCGACACCGACGATGCCGCCCCAGGCGCGGAACGTGCGTACCGAAGGCTGCTCGTCGGTCACTTCCCTCCCAGAGGGATGGATGCGCCGGGGATCGCCTGCAGCAGACGATCCGTGTACTCCTGCTGCGGGTTCGAGAAGATCTCGTCGACCGTGCCCTGCTCGACCACCCTGCCCTTCTCCATCACGCAGACCAGGTCGCTGGACACGCGGACCACCGCCAGGTCGTGGGTGATGAAGAGGTAGGTGAGGTCCAGTTCGCTCTGCAGCTCGGCGAGCAGCTGCAGGATCTGGTCCTGCACGAGCACGTCGAGGGCGGACACCGCCTCATCGAGCACGACGATGTCGGGCTTGAGCGCCAGCGCACGCGCGATGGCGACGCGCTGGCGCTGACCGCCGGAGAGCTCGTTCGGGTACCGGGACGCCAGCGAACGCGGCAGCGAGACCTGGTCGAGCAGCTCGTTGGCCCGCGCGCGCCGCGCCGCGGAGTCACCCACGCCGTGGATGCTCAGCGGCTCGGTGATCGTGTTGCCGATGTTGCGCAGCGGATCGAGCGACCCGTACGGGTCCTGGAACACCGGCTGCATGCGCCGCCGGAGTCGGAACGCCTGCGCGTTCGACAGCTTCGAGATGTCCTCGCCGTCGATCTCGATCGCTCCGGCCGTGGGCTCTTCGAGCTTGAGGACCATCTTCGCGACGGTCGACTTGCCCGAGCCCGACTCCCCCACCAGAGCGAGGGTCTTGCCGCGCGGGATGTCGAAGCTCACGTCGTCGACGGCACGGAACGGGATACTCCGGAAGCCGCCCTGACGGATCTTGTAATCCTTCACGAGGCCGCTCACGCGCACCGTCGGAGGGATGTCCGCCAGGTCGTCGAACGTCTCGATGCCGCGGTCCTCGACAACGGCCTGGATGCGCTGCGAGGCGATGCTGGGCGCTGCGGCGACCAGCCGCTGGGTGTACGGATGCTGCGGATCCTCGAGGATCTTCCGGCTCGGACCGGCCTCGACGATGTTCCCGTTGTTCATCACGATGATCTTCTCCGCGCGCTCGGCCGCGAGGCCGAGATCGTGGGTGATCAGCAGCACCGACGTGCCCTGCTCGCGGGTGAGCTTGGCCATGTGATCGAGGATCACGCGCTGCACCGTGACATCCAGTGCTGAGGTCGGCTCGTCCGCGATCAGCAGCTTCGGATCGGCCGCGAGGCCGATGCCGATCAGGGCACGCTGCCGCATACCGCCGGAGAACTGGTGCGGGTACTGGTGCAGCCGCTTGTCGGCGTCGGCCAGGCCAGCCTGGCGCAGCACCTCGATCGCGCGATCCTTCACGGCCGCGCGGCCCTGTGCGATGCCGTTCGCCCGGATGGCCTCCTTCACCTGGAAGCCGATGCTCCACACCGGGTTGAGGTTCGACATCGGGTCCTGCGGCACGAAGCCGATGTCGCGGCCGCGCACGGACTCCATCGAGGTGCGGTTCAGCTTCGTCAGCTCGCGCCCGTCGAGCGTGATCGACCCGCCGGTGATCTCGCCGGTGCCGGGGAGCAGGTTGACGATCGCGGTCGCGGTCGTCGACTTGCCCGAGCCGGACTCGCCGACGATCGCCACGGTCTCACCGGGCATGACGTCGAAGCTGACGCCGTGCAGCACTTCGCGCATGCCCTCCTGGGTTCGGAAGGCCACCTTGAGGTCGCGGATGCTGAGCAGCGGTACCTGCGCGTCGGTCGGTTCGAATGCGCTCATCGACGTGCCCTCGCCTTCGGGTCGAGGGCGTCTCGGATGAGCTCGCCCAGGGTCACGAACGCGAGCACGGCGAGCGTGAGCGCGATCGACGGATAGATGAGCGCCATCGGGGCGACGCGCAGCGACGACTGCGCCTTGCTGATGTCGTTGCCCCAGGACATGGTCTCGCTGTCGAGGCCGACGCCGAGGAACGACAGGGTCGCCTCGGCCACGATCGAGGCAGCGAGGCTCAGGGTCATGATGACCAGGAGCGGCGCGAGCGCGTTCGAGATGACGTGTCCGATGAGCGTTCCGAACTGCGACCGCCCCAGCGCCCGCGAAGCGACCACGAAGTCGGACTGCCGCACTCTGAGCACCTCGGCGCGCACGACGCGCGCCGTCGATGCCCAGGCGAAACCACCGATCGCGAGCGCGAGCACCCACACCGAGCGGTACTGCGAGAACACCGTCATGACGACGACGGCGGCCAGGATGTAGGGGATCGCGAAGAAGATGTCGCCTACGCGGGAGAGCACCGAGTCGAGCCAGCCGCCGTAGAAACCGGCGAGGGCCCCCATGATCAGGCCGAGCACCGACGAGATCAGGGTGGCGATCAGGCCGACCGAGAGCGACGTGCGCGCGCCCCACACGATGCGGGCGTAGATGTCGCAGCCCTGGAACGTGTACCCCAGCGGGTGTCCGGGTTCCGGGCCCCCGTTGCTGTTGGACAGCTGGCAATCGCTGTTCGGCGGCACGGTCGTGAACAGCGTCGGCCAGAGTGCCATGATCAGGAAGAACACGGCGAGTGCGACCGAGAACCAGAACAGCGGGCGGCCCCGCAGGTCGGCCCAGGCGTCGCGCCACAGGTTCCGCGGCTTCTCGGCCACCTTCACGGCGTCGACGGCGATGGTCTCCGTCTCGACGGGGGCGACGTAGTGCGTCGGGGTTGTCGGGTCATGCATAGCGGATCCTTGGGTCGAGCAGACCGTACAGAAGGTCGATGACGAGGTTGACCAGGACGTAGAGGATCACGAACACGGTGACGAACGACACCACTGTCGGACCCTCACCGCGGATCGCCGCCTGGTACAGCACGTTGCCGACGCCCGGCACGTTGAAGATGCCCTCGGTGACGGTCGCGCCGACCAGCAGCACGCCGAAGTTGGTTGCCGAGTTCGTGATCACCGGGATCAGCGAGTTGCGCAGCACGTGCACGGGGATCACGCGGTTGCGGGAGAGGCCCTTGCTGTACGCGGTGCGCACCCAGTCCTGATTGAGCGTGTCGATCACCGAGCTGCGCATCAGGCGCATGCTGACCGCGTACAGGCTGAACCCGAGCACGATCGCCGGCAGCCACAGGCCGCCCCAGTCGTTGTCCGAGCCGACCGTGGGCTTGAACCAGCCCCACTGGATGGCCAGGAAGTACTGCGCGAGGAAGGCCATCACGAAGATCGGGATGGCGATCGCGACGAGCGCCACGATCAGCATGGTGTGGTCGAAGATCTTGCCCTTGCGCAGCGCGGAGATCGTTCCGATGATGATCGCCAGCGTGAACTCGATGGCAATCGACATCACGGCGAGCCGGCCGGTGACGGGCAGCGTCTCCGCGAGCACGGCGCTCACTGCCCGCCCGGAGAAGGTGGTGCCGAAATCTCCCTGGAACACTCCCAGGATGTAGTACCAGTACTGCACCAGGAAGGGATCGTTGAGGTGGTACTGATCTCGGAGCTGCTCCACCACCTCGGGCGCGGGCGTGCGGTCGCCGAAGAGACCGAGGATCGGGTCGCCCGGCATGGCGAACACGAGGAAGTAGATGAGCAGAGTGGCACCGAAGAAGACCGGTATCACCTGCAGAAGGCGTCTCAGGATGTAGCCGAACATGGGTATTCCTGTTGTCGGGTGCAGAGCAGTGCGTGACGGACACAGCCTGTGAGGCGGTGACGAGGGTTCGTCACCGCCTCACAGTGATGGTCGTCAGACTTACTCGGCGGCCTTCGTGACTTCGTACAGGATCGGCCAGGTGTCCCAGCCGAACTGCACGTTCTCGACGTCCTCGCCCCACGCGCCCATGGCGTTGGTGTACCACAGCGGGATGGCGGGGAGGTCCTCGAACAGGATGGTCTGGGCCTCCTGGAACTTCTTGATGCCCTCCTCCACGTCGGAGGCGGAGAGGCCCTCGTCCAGCAGAGCGTCGAACTCGGCGCTGGAGTAGTCACCGTCGTTCGAACCGGCGCCGGTGCCGTAGATCGGCCCGAGACCGTTGAACATCGACGGGTAGTCGAACTGCCATCCGGCGCGGAAGGCGGTGGTCGACTTGCGCTCGGTGATCAGCGTGCGGTGCTCGGCGAAGGTCGGGATCGGCTTGCCGGCCGCCTCGATGCCGAGGTTGTTCTTGATCTGGTTGGCGACAGCGTCGACCCAGCCCTGGTTGGGGCCGTCGGCGTTGTACTGGATCTCGAACTTGCCGGTCCACGGGGCGATGGCGTCGGCCTCGGCCCACAGCTCCTTCGCCTTGTCGGCGTCGAACTCCAGAACCTCGGAGCCGGGGATCTCCTCGGAGTATCCGTCGATCACCGGGGAGGTGAAGTCCTTGGCCGGGGTGCGGGTGCCGTTGAAGACCACGTCGGTGATCTCCTTGCGGTCGATCGCGTGCGAGATCGCAGCACGACGGAGCGCGCCTTCCTCACCGCTGAAGTGCTCAAGGCGGTCCGGGATCGTGATCGTCGCGTTGGCGGCCGCCGGCTGGTTCACCGTGCGACCCTCGAAGTCGCTCTCGAAGGTCTGCAGCGCGCTGTCCGGGATCTCCTGGATGATGTCGAGCTCGCCACCCTGCAGGTCGGCGTATGCGGCATCGGTGGTCGCGTACAGGATCATGTCCACGCCGCCGTTCTTCGGCGCGCGAGGGCCGTCGTACTCGTCGTTCTTGACGAGGTCGATGCGCTCGTTGTGCTTCCAGGCGCCCTCGCCGTCGAACATGTAGGGTCCGTTGCCGACCGGGTTCTCACCGAAGGCCTTGAGGTCGGCCCAGGCCGACTTGGGCAGCGGGAAGAAGGCGGTGTAGCCGAGACGGAGCGGGAAGTCCGACTCGGGCTGCTTCAGCTTGACGGTGAAAGTGGTCTCGTCGACGACCTTCAGCCCCGAGAGCTCCGGGACGTTCTCGTCGTACGAGAAGCCCTCGATCGACTCGAAGAAGTAGCTCGACAGCTGTGCGTTATCGAGTGCGGCGCCGTAGTTCCACGCCGTCACGAACGACTCCGCGTCGACCGGGTCGCCGTTGGTGAAGGTCAGGCCGGGCTTGATCTTGATGGTGTAGTTCTGCGAGTCCTCGGTCTCGATCGACTCGGCGACGTCGTTGTGCACGGCGCCTTCCGCGTCGTAGTAAACCAGGCCCGCGAAGATGCTCTGGATGACCAGACCGCCGCCGACCTCGTTGGTGTTGGTCGGGATGAGCGGGTTCTGCGGCTCGATGTTGTTGACCGTGATGACGGCCTTCGGGTCGCCCGCCGGCTCCGACTTCTCGGGTTCGTTGCCGCCTGACGAGCATCCGGCGAGAGCGAGTACACCCGCCGTCAGCAGTGCCGCACTAGCGAGTGCGATCTTGTTGCGCTTCACTTGTGTCCTCCTATGGACGTAGAGCGGTCCGTGTTCAGCCTCGAACACGGCATTGCGCAATTCTACGTTCCCGCGGGTCGCTTCGACGACAACTGTTATCCACCCTTAACCGAATTCCGCCCCGTCGCGCAGGGCGACGGGGCGGAATTCCGGCACGGATGCCGGAGGATCAGGCGAAGGCCTCGATCGGCGGGCACGCGCACACGAGGTTGCGGTCGCCCCAGGCGTTGTCGATCCGGCGCACCGGCGGCCAGTACTTGGTCGTGATCTGCGCGTGCACCGGGTACGCCGCCTGCTCACGGGTGTAGGCGTGCGCCCACTCCCCCGCGATCAGCGACACGGCGGTGTGCGGCGCGTTCACCAGCGGGTTGTCGTCGGCGGGCCAGGTGCCCGCCGCCACGGCATCCGCCTCGGCCTTGATCATGATCATGGCCTCGATGAACCGCTCCAGCTCGCCCAGGTCCTCGGACTCCGTCGGCTCGACCATCAGCGTCCCCGCGACCGGGAACGACATGGTCGGCGCGTGGAAGCCGTAGTCGATGAGCCGCTTGGCGACGTCGTCGACGGTGATGCCGGTGGCCTCCTTGAGCGGACGCAGGTCCAGGATGCACTCGTGCGCGACGCGGCCGTTCTCGCCGGTGTACAGCACCGGGTAGTGGTCGGCCAGGCGCGCGGCGATGTAGTTCGCCGAGAGCACCGCGGCAGCGGTCGCCTCGCGCAGGCCTGCCGCACCCATCATCCGCACGTACGCCCACGAGATCGGCAGCACGCCGGCCGAGCCGTAAGGCGCGCCGGAGACCGGACCGCCGTCGAAGACGTACCCGCCCGCGTGCTCGGTCTTCTGCGCCTGCGGATGCCCGGGCAGGTGCGGCGCGAGATGCGCCTTGGCCGCCACCGGGCCGATGCCGGGGCCGCCGCCGCCGTGCGGGATCGCGAACGTCTTGTGCAGGTTGAGGTGAGAGACGTCGCCGCCCAGGTCGCCGAACCGGGCGTAGCCCAGCAGTGCGTTGAGGTTGGCGCCGTCGACGTACACCTGACCGCCGGCCTCGTGCACGGCCGCCGTGATGTCGGTGACCTGCTCCTCGTACACGCCGTGCGTGGACGGGTAGGTGATCATCAGCGCGGCGAGCGCGTCGGCGTTCGCGGCGATCTTCGCGCGCAGGTCGTCCAGGTCGACGTTGCCGAGCTCGTCGGTGGCCACGACGACCACCTTCATCCCGGCGAGCACGGCGGATGCCGCGTTCGTGCCATGCGCCGACGACGGGATCAGGCAGACGTCACGGTGCACGTCGCCGTTCGCGTGGTGGTAGCCGCGGATCGCGAGCAGACCGGCGAGCTCGCCCTGCGAGCCGGCGTTCGGCTGCAGCGAGACCGCGTCGTAGCCGGTCACCTCGGCGAGCCACGCCTCGAGCTGGTCGATCATCTCGAGCGAGCCCTGCACGTCCTCGCGCGGGGCGAAGGGGTGCAGCTGGGCGAACTCGGGCCAGGTGATCGCCGCCATCTCGGTCGCGGCGTTGAGCTTCATCGTGCAGGACCCCAGCGGGATCATGCCGCGGTCGAGCGCGTAGTCGCGGTCGGCGAGCTGCTTGAGATAGCGCATCATGGCGGTCTCGGAGCGGTGCGCGTGGAAGACCGGGTGCGTGAGGTAGTCGTCGGTGCGACGCAGAGCGCCCGGGAGGGCGTTCGCTCCGGTGAAGACGATGCTCTTCGGCTCGTCGGCGCTCTTGCCCGTGAACGCCCGGATCACGAGATCGAGGTCCTCGGAGGTCGTGGTCTCATCCACCGAGACGCCGACGGCGTCGGGGCCGGCGAGGTGCAGCAGGATGCCGGCCTCGTGTCCGCGCGCGACGACTGCCGCGGCATCCGTCGTCCGCACCAGCACCGTGTCGAAGAACGCGTCGTGCACGATCTCGGCACCCGCGGCGACCAGGCGGTCGCGCAGCAGCGCGGCCTTGGCCGCGACCTCGCCGGCGATCGCCTTGAGCCCGTCCGGCCCGTGGTAGACGGCGTACATCGAGGCGATCACGGCCAGCAGCACCTGGGCGGTGCAGATGTTCGAGGTCGCCTTCTCACGGCGGATGTGCTGCTCACGGGTCTGCAGTGCCAGGCGATACGCGGGGTAGCCCGAGGCGTCCTGCGAGACGCCGACCAGGCGGCCCGGCAGCTGCCGCTCGAGTCCTGCGCGCACGGCCATGTAGCCGGCGTGCGGTCCGCCGAAGGCCATCGGCACGCCGAAGCGCTGCGTCGTGCCCACCGCCACGTCGGCGCCCAGAGAACCGGGCGAGCGCAGCAGGGTCAGCGCGAGCAGGTCGGCCGCGACGACGGCGAGGCCGCCGGCGACGTGCGCGGCGTCGATCACGGCGCTCGGGTCGGCGACCCGGCCGGATGCTCCGGGGTACTGCACGAACACGCCGAATAGCTCCTCGGGCAGCTCCTCGCCGGCGGCGAAGTCGCGCTCGACCAGCTCGATGCCGACGGCGTCGGCCCGGGTGTACAGCAGCGCCTTGGTCTGCGGCAGGGCGTCGGCGTCGACGACGAAGACCGAGGACTTCGACTTCGAGGCGCGACGCGCCAGCAGCATGCCCTCGGCCACCGCGGTGGACTCGTCGAGCATCGACGCGTTGGCGGTCGACAGCCCGGTGAGATCGGACACCATGGTCTGGAAGTTGATCAGCGCCTCCAGGCGGCCCTGCGAGATCTCCGGCTGGTACGGCGTGTAGGCCGTGTACCAGGACGGGTTCTCCAGCACGTTGCGCTGGATCACGCTCGGGGTGATCGTGCCGTAGTAGCCCAGCCCGATCATGGCGCGGTTCACGGTGTTGCGGCTCGCGAGGGCTCGCAGCTCGGCGAGAGCCTCGGCCTCGGTGGCGGCGACCGGGATGACGGAGTCGGCGGCGGGCTCGGTGAAGATGGTGCCGGGCACCGCCTGGCGCATCAGGACGTCGATCGGGTCCTGGGTCGCTGAGCCTGTCGAAGTGACGCCGAGGGCATCGAGCATGCGCCCCCGGTCACCGGCATCCGGCCCGATGTGGCGATCGGCGAACGAGACCATCAGGCCCCCGTGATCGCGACGTAGCCGTCGCGGTCGAGCAGGCCATCGGTGGCGCCGTCAGCCACCTCGACCTTGATCAGCCAGGCACCCTCGAAGGGCTCGGAGTTCAGCAGAGCCGGGTCGTCGACGACGGCGTCGTTGATCTCGGTGACGGTGCCTGCGACGGGTGCGTAGAGCTCGGAGACCGACTTGGTCGACTCGGCCTCGCCGAACACGTCGCCGCGGCTCAGTTCGGTGCCCACGGCGGGCAGCTCGACGAAGACGATGTCGCCGAGGGCGTCAGCGGCGAAGTCGGTGATGCCGACGGTCGCGACGGCGCCCTCGAGGGCGACCCACTCGTGCTCTTCGCTGTACTTGAGGGTGGTCAGATCGGTCATTTCGTCCTCCGGTAGAAAGGCAGTGCGGTCACGGTCGCGGGGATCTTCGTCCCGCGCACATCCAGGAATAGCGGGGTTTCGCCCGCCGCGTAAGAGGGGGCGACGAACGCCATGGCGATCGGATGCCCGAGGGTCGGGCTCAGGGCGCCGCTGGTGATCTCGCCGACGGCGGTGCCGTCCTCGAGCACGATCGCGTAGCCGGCGCGGCCGGCACGACGGCCCTCCGCGGCGAGGCCGATCAGCACCGGAGCATCCGCCGCCGGCTCCACGGCGTCCTTGCCGACGAAGCGCTCCTTCGCGGTGACGACCACGCGGCCGAGCCCGGCCTGCGCGGGCTTGGTCTGGCGGTTCAGCTCGTGGCCGTACAGCGGCATGCCCGCCTCGAGGCGCAGAGTGTCGCGCGCGGCGAGGCCGGCGGGGACGAGCCCGAGGGGCTCGCCGGCGGCGAGCACGGCGTCCCAGAGCGACTCGGCGTCGGCGGCCGCGACCATCAGCTCGAAGCCGTCCTCACCGGTGTAGCCGGTGCGGGCGACCAGCACGGGCTTGCCGGCGAACGTGGCGCTCGCCCAGGCGTAGTACTTCTGCTCCTCCCAGGCGACGCTGACGTCGTCGAGACCGGCGATCGCGGACACGATCGCCTCGGCCTGCGGGCCCTGCACGGCGATCAGCGCGTAGTCGTCGGAGACGTCGGTCACAGCGACCTCGCCCTTCGTCTCGCTCCGCTCGCTCAGGAACCGGTCCACGCGCGCCGAGAGCGCCTCGGCGACGAACTCGCGGTTGCCGGCATTCGAGATGATCAGATACTCGTCGTCCTTCAGGCGGTACACGATGACGTCGTCGATGATGCCGCCGTCCTCGGCGAGCAGCAGCGAGTACTTCGCCTTGCCGATCGCCAGGGCGGACAGCCGCCCGGCGAGCACGTAGTCGAGGTACTCCCCCGCCTGCGCGCCGACGATCGTGAACTCGGCCATGTGCGAGATGTCGAAGACACCGGCGGCCTGGCGCACGGCGTGGTGCTCGGCGAGGTCCGACGTGTAGCGCACCGGCATCTGCCAGCCGCCGAAGTCGGTGAAGGATGCCCCCAGCGCCTCGTGGCGCGAGCGAAGGGGGGTGTAGCGGGCGTCGGTCATGAGTTCTCCCGTTGTCGGGCGGCACGGCGGATCACCGTGTCCTGCGAACTCCCCCTCTGTCATGGGCCTGAGAGCTTCACCCTGCCCTTCGACAGGCTCAGGGAGCCAGAAGGGGTGCGGGGCTTTCACCGTCGGCGGATGCGTGTGCATCGCTTTTCAGAGTGGCCGGACGCGGGCGGTGGGGGTACCTGAGAGATTGGCGGGGAGGCTTGCTCCTTCGGTGCCCGGCCTGCTTCACCGGGCTCTCCCGCACGCGTCGTGCGGCCTGTCTTCTGTTGTGGGCACTGCTCGGGCAATCATACCGGTTCCGGATGCCCGTGATGGTGCCCGCCCGCGCACATCAAGGGGCCGGTGCGCGGGCGGGGGTCCATGGATGCTCAGCCCTTGACGGCACCCGCCACCAGCCCGCTGGTCATGCGGCCCTGGACGATGACGAAGAAGATGATCACGGGGATCGCGACGATGGCGGATGCCGCCATCACCTGTCCCCAGTTGATCGCCTCGGTCTGGCTCTGCTGCACGAAGCCGCGCAGCCAGAGCGGCAGCGTGCGGTTGTTCTCCATGATCACGAGTGCGACGGTGAACTCGTTCCAGCACTGCAGGAAGGCGAACACGCCGGTCGCGACCAGTCCCGGAGCGAGCAGCGGAAAGGTGATCCGGATGAACGCCTGTGTGCGGCTGAGACCGTCGATCATGGCAGCCTCTTCGAGCTCTGCCGGCACGCCGGCGACGAAGCCGCGCAGCATCCAGATCGTGAACGGCACGACGGCCGCGACGTACAGGATGCTGAGTCCCAGCACGTTGCTGAGCAGACCGAGGCTGGACATCATCTTGTACTGCGCGATGAACAGACCCTCGGCGGGCAGCATCTGGATGAGCAGGATCGTCACGATGAACGTGACGCGACCCTTGAACTTGAACCGGCTGATCGCGATGGCCGCCAGGAACGCGAAGACCAGGCAGACCGCGACGGAGAGCAGCGTGACCGAGACGCTCACCCCCAGCGCCGAGAAGAACGCCGGGGTCAGCACGTTCTGGAAGTTGTTGAACGTGCCTCCGATCGGGAGGAACGTCGGGGTCCTGGACTCGAGGGTCGCCGCCGAGAGCATGGACGAGTTGATCATCCAGTACACCGGGAAGGCCCACGCCAGGGCGAGCACGAGAGCGATCGCGCTGAGCAGCCAGGTGGATGCCCGGAACCGACGGCGCTTGCGCGGGATACGATCCGCGGGTGCGGCATCCTTGGCGGGGTGGGCGCTCCCGAGTCGTTCGGCGACGACGGCCGTGTCTGCTGCGGTGGTCACTGGGTCTCCTCCTTGATGAGGCTGCGCACGTAGAACCAGCTCAGCGCGATCGTGATGGCGAGGACGAAGATCGACATCGCCGCTCCCCCGCCGAAGTCCATGCCGGCCACGCCGGTCTTGTAGATGTACGTGCCGAGCAGGTCGTAGTCGGTCGACTTGGGACCGGCGTCCTGAAGCAGCGTGATCTGGGCGAACACGCGCAGGTCCCAGATCAGGTTCAGCAGCAGAACGATCGCGATCACGGGCTTGAGCACCGGGTACATGATGTGCTGGAAGCGCTGGAAGGCGCCGGCGCCGTCGAGCTGCGCGGCCTCGAGCACCTCGCCGGAGACCTGGGTGAGGCCGGCGTAGGCGGAGAACGCCACGAACGGAACCGACATCCAGGTGATGATGATCGACGCGACGATGAAGAACAGCAGCGGCGTCGTGCCGATCCAGTTGAAGTTGCCGATGTCCACCCCGGGGATGAGGTTGATCAGGTAGTTGATCACGCCCTTGCGCCGGTCGAACAGCCAGATCCACACGGTCATGGCGGCGATCACGGGCATGGCCCACGCCAGCAGCAGTGCGATCTGCAGAATGAACCGGAACGCCGCGGGGACCTTGGTCATCAGCAGCGCCATCAGCACGCCGACCACGACGGTGACGAAGGCGGTGACCAGGCAGAACAGCACCGACCGGAAGGTGACCTCCCAGAACGTGGGGTTCTGTGCGATGGCGATGTAGTTGTCGAACCAGACGAAGTCGGGAGCCTTGCCGCCGAGCTGCTGCAGGGCGCCGTACTTCTGGAACGAGGTGACGATCTGCCACCCGACCGGATACCCCATGCCGAGCAGGAGCACGAGCACCGCGCCGGTGATGAGTGCGTAGGGCGCCCAGTTCTTGCGGCGCTCAGGCGCCGGTGGCGCCTGCTTCGGCTGCGCCTGCGTGGGGACTGCGGTGGATGTCATGGAAACGCGAAACCCGTCTCTGGAAGGGGGAGATGACGACGGTGCGGGGGCCGGGCGACGCCCGACCCCCGCGAGAGGCATCAGCCGTTGATGATGCCGTTGATCTTGCTGTCGTACTCCTTCGCCAGGGAGGCGGTGTCGCCGCCCTCGGCGATCTTGCCGAAGAACTCCTCGAGGATCTTCTGGCCCTCGACAGCCGCCCAGCCCGGAGCAGCCGGGGTCAGCTTGGAACCCAGAGCCGAGTCGACGAGCGCCTTGGCGAACTGGTCGGTGCCGAGCTCGGCGACGTACTTCGTGTTCGCCGGGCCCAGGCCGTTCTTGGCCAGCAGGGTCTGGTAGTCCTCGGAGAAGATGATGCGCAGCAGCTCCTTGGCGCCGGCCTGCTTGGTGCTCTTCGCCGAGATGGCCACGTTCGAACCGCCCGCGAAGACCGGTGCGACGGTGCCGGCCTCGACGCCCGGCAGCGGGAACACGCCGAAGGTGGCGTCGTTCCACTCGCGCTTCTCGTTGCCCTTGTCGTCGTCGCCCTTGTAGTCGCCGACCGACCAGTGCGCCCAGCCCGGAGCGATGATCGTCGCTGCCGTGGGGGCGGCCCCGTCCTTGTCGTTGTTGATGTTCACCCACGGGGTGGAGTCGTCCTCGGTCGCCGGAGCGTTCGAGGCGTTCTTGAACAGCTCCTGGAACTGCTTCAGACCGGTCTGCGTCTTCTCGCTCGACAGCGTGGAGACCCACTTGTCGCCGTCCTTCTCCGCGAGATCCCCGCCGTTCGCGAAGACCCAGGAGACACCGTTGCGCCAGTCCTGACCACCGATGTAGAAGCCGGACTGGCCGGCGGTCTTCAGCTTGGCGACGTCGGCGTTGAACTCGTCGAGAGTCGAGGGGACCTCGAGGCCCGCGGCCTCCCAGATGTCCTTGCGGTAGGTGATGTAGCGCGAGCCGAAGTAGTAGGGCAGCGCGTACTGCTTGCCGTCGACCGTGCCGACGTCGACGAACGACTTCAGCAGGTCGCCGCCGCCGAGGTCCTCGTAGATGCCGCTCAGGTCGGTGAACGCACCGGCGGTGGTGAAGGTCGGCGACCAGGTGTTGCCGATCTCGGTGACGTCGGGGGTGTTCTTCGCGTCGGGCAGCTGGTTGGTCAGCTTGGTGAGCGCATCGGTCCAGTCCTGCTGCTGAATGGTCAGGGTGCCGCCGGTGGCGGCCTTGTACTCCTTGACCAGGTAGTCGCGGGCTTCCTGCGGGGTGTCGCCACCCATGACCCAGAACGTGATGTCCTGGTTCTTCGCACCCTTGGTGTCGAAGCCGCTGGCGGCGGCTCCGGCGCCGCTGTCGCCGCCCGTCGAGCAGCCGGTCAGGGCGATCGCAAGGACCGAGGCCCCCGCGAGCGCGGTGAGCGCGAGGCTGCGCTTGCCGTTTCGGATCATTCCTGTGTTTCCTCTCGGTGCTGCACTGCAGAGATGGGTGGAGGTTTGTTAGGACAGTAACCTAACAAATCCTCATGGCGTGTCAAGGGCGGATCGGCCGGAACAGGTAACGTTTCGGAATCGGAACCCTCACGGGGCCGGCGCACACAACCCATAGGCTCGATGCGTGAGCACCAGAAGCACCGAGGACGACGCCATCCGCGTCGCCGTGTCCGCCGTGATCTTCTCGCTGCGCTCGGCACCGGAAGGCGATCGGCTGATGCTCCCCCTGGTCCGCCGCACACGAGACCCCCATCTCGGCGTGTGGGCACTGCCCGGCGGCTGGCTGGATCCCGACGAGGACCTGGATTCCGCCGCGTCGCGGACCCTGGCCGAGACGACCGCACTGATGCCGAGCTACCTCGAGCAGCTGTACACGTTCGGCGCGGTGGACCGCTCGCCGACCAGGGTCGTCTCGATCGTGTACTGGGCGCTGCTGCGCTCGGATCTCGTCGATGCGCAGCGCTCGTCCGCCGGCGCTCCCGAGAACGTCGAGTGGTTCGACGCGGACGATCTCCCGCCCCTCGCCTTCGACCACAACCACATCGCCGACTACGCGCTGGACCGACTGCGCAACAAGGTCGGCTACAGCCGGATCGCCGCAGGGCTGCTGCCCGACGAGTTCACCCTGACCGAGCTGCGCGAGGTGTATGAAGCGGTGCTGGGCCGCCGCCTCGACCCCTCCAACTTCCGCCGGCTGCTGGAGGGCACAGACGAGCTGGTGCCGACCGAGCGGTTCCGCACCGGCAAGCACCGCCCCGCGCGCCTGTACCGCCGCAACCGCGACACCTGATTGCACTTCTGGTCAGTTCGACATAATCTGGTCCCGCACAGTAAGTGTCATAGCGACCAGAAGGTTCTCATGTCATCGCTCCCCCTTCTCGACCCCTCCGTCGACCACGCGCTGCAGCTGATCGTCACCGGCGCCTCCACCGAGGAGACATGCACGACCGACCTCGCCGCGGGGCCCTGGGACTTCGACACCCGGCCCGGCTACGGCCCCGGGTCGTCGATGGGCGACGTGATCCCGACCGGCGCCCCGCGCCAGGGTGAGCTGCCGGCGGCGTACCGTGATGCGTCCGAGGAAGACCTCGAGGCGCGCATCCGCACGGCGAAGCAGGCGCTCGGAGACCGCGTGGTCGTGCTCGGCCACTTCTACCAGCGCGAGGAGGTGGTGCGGCACGCCGATTACGTCGGCGATTCCTTCCAGCTCGCACAGGCCGCGCTGGACCGGCCGGAGGCCGAGGCGATCGTGTTCTGCGGCGTGCACTTCATGGCCGAGACCGCCGATCTGCTGTCGCGACCCGATCAGGCCGTCATCCTGCCGAACCTCGCCGCCGGATGCTCGATGGCCGACATGGCCGACATCGACCAGGTCGAGGACTGCTGGGAGCAGCTCGCCGACGTCTACGGACCGCTCGACGTACCCGACGCCGAGGGCCGCGTCCCCGTCGTGCCGGTGACCTACATGAACTCCTCCGCCGCGATCAAGGGCTTCGTGGGCCGGCACGGCGGCATCGTGTGCACCTCGTCCAACGCGAGGACCGTGCTGGAGTGGGCGTTCACGCGCGGGCGCAGGGTGCTGTTCTTCCCCGATCAGCACCTCGGTCGCAACACGGCGAAGGCCATGGGCGTGCCGCTGGAGCGGATGCCGCTGTGGAACCCGCGGAAGGCGCTGGGCGGATCGACCGCGGAGCAGCTGGAGGACGCCCGCGTGCTGCTGTGGCACGGGTTCTGCTCGGTGCACCGCCGGTTCACGACCGCGCAGATCGATCAGGCGCGGGCCGAGCATCCCGGCGTGCGCGTGATCGTGCACCCGGAGTGCCCGATGGAGGTCGTCGACGCGGCCGACGAGGCCGGCTCGACGGCCTACATCCGCCGGGCGATCGAAGAGGCCACCGAGCCCACGACGTTCGCGATCGGCACCGAGATCAACCTCGTGCGACGGCTCGCCGCGCAGCATCCGCAGCACGAGATCTTCTGTCTCGACCCCGTCGTCTGCCCCTGCTCGACGATGTACCGCATCCACCCCGGCTACCTCGCGTGGGCGCTCGAGGAACTCGTCGCAGGGCGCACGGTGAACCGGATCTCGGTCGCCGCCGATGTCGCGGAACCCGCGCGCGTCGCCCTGGAGCGGATGCTCGCGGCGAAGCCGGAGGCGGCGAGCGCATGAACGTCGTGGTCGTGGGCAGCGGCATCGCGGGTCTGACCGCGGCGCTGCGCGCCCACGAGGCGGGGTACGCGGTGACACTGGTCGCCAAGGGCGCGCTCGGCGGCGGCAGCACGCCGCTCGCGCAGGGCGGCATCGCGGGCGTCTACGGCCCGGACGACTCGGCCGCGGAGCACGCCGCCGACACCCGCACCGCCGGAGCAGGACTCTCCGACCCGCTCGCCGTCGACGTGCTGGTCTCCGATGCCGCCGAGCGCATCGCGGAGCTCGCCGCACGCGGCGTCGTCTTCGACCGGTCCGCCGACGGCACGCTGTCCCGCGGACAGGAGGCGGCCCACTCGCATCCGCGCATCGCGCACGCCGGCGGGGATGCCACGGGAGCAGCGATCTCGGCGGCGCTGGTCGCGCGAGTCCGCGAGATCGGCTCGCGGACGGCGGAGCATCCGGCGGGTGGCGGACGACACGCCGCGCAATCCACCGCCGAACGCGAATCGATCCGCCGCCCGTCAGGGATCGAGGTCATCGAGCACGCATCGCAGGTCGCGCGAGTCCGCGAGATCGGCTCGCGGACGGCGGAGCATCCGGCGGATGGCGGACGACACGCCGCGCAATCCACCGCCGAACGCGAATCGATCCGCCAGGCGCAAGCCGGGATCGAGGTCATCGAGCACGCATTCCTCACCGATCTCGTGATCGATGGCGGTGCGTGCCGCGGCATCCGATTCCTCCCGGGACCGCAGGTGGCGGACGATCCGGCGGATGGCGGACGACCCGCCGCGGAATCCGCCGCCGAACGCGAATCGGTCCGCCAGGTGCCGGCCGTCCTGCTCGCCGATGCCGTGATCCTCGCGACCGGCGGGGCCGGGCAGCTGTACCGGCACACGACCAATCCGGCCGGGGCGACCGGCGACGGGATCGCCGCGGCGCTGCGCGCCGGCGCAGCGGTCGCCGATCTGGAGTTCGTGCAGTTCCACCCGACGATGCTGGCGATCGGCGCCCCGTTCCTCATCTCGGAGGCCGTGCGCGGCGAGGGAGCTGTGCTGCGGGATGCCGCAGGGCGGCGCTTCGCGTTCGATGCACACCCCGACGGCGAGCTCGCCCCGCGCGACGTCGTCGCGAGGGCGATCGCCCGGCAGCAGTCCGCCGACGGCGCGCCGGTGCGGCTGGATGCCACGGCACTGGGCGCCGCGCGCCTGGCAGAGCGCTTCCCGACGATCGACAGTGTCGTCCGCGAGCGCGGCCTGGACTGGGCGCGCGAGCCGATCCCGGTGACGCCCGCGGAGCACTACCTGATGGGCGGCATCGCGACCGACATCGACGGGCGCACGTCGATCCCCGGACTGCTGGCGGTGGGCGAGGTCGCGCGCACCGGCGTGCACGGCGCGAACCGTCTGGCATCCAACTCGCTGCTCGAAGGGGCGGTGTTCGCCGCACGCGCGGTCGAGGCGCTGGGTCGCCCGTGGCCGTCCGGATCGCAGAGTCCGTCCTTCTCGGATGCCGGGACCGACGAGTTCTGCGACCCCGCCGAGCCGTTCAGCCGGGCCACGCTGCAGCAGCTGATGTGGGACGAGGTCGGGCTGCTGCGCACGATCGAAGGGCTCACGCACGCGCTCGGCACCGTTCGCGCCTGGAGAGCACGGCAGCACCCGCCGGTCACCGTCGCCGAGCACGAGGACGCGAACCTGCTCCTCGTCGCCGAAGCCACCGCCGCAGCGGCGCTCGCGCGGCCCGTATCGGTCGGCGCGCACTTCCTGGAACCCGCCCTGATCGGAGCCCGATGATCACTCCCGCCACCCTCACGCGCGTCGTCTCCGCCGCTCTCGAGGAGGATGCCCCCTGGGGTGATCTCACCAGCACGTCGCTGATCCCCGCGGATGCCGCCGCGGTCGCCGATCTCGTCGCGCGTGAGCCAGGCGTGCTCGCCGGCGGCGCGGTCTTCGCCACGGCTTTCGCGCTCACCGACCCGGACATCACCGTGGACCTGCATGTCGCCGACGGCGACAGGTTCGAGGCCGGCGACGTGCTGGCGACGGTGACCGGACCGGCCAGGGGCATCCTCACCGCCGAGCGCGTGGCGCTGAACTTCACGCAGCGGCTGAGCGGCATCGCGACCCTCACCGCCGCCTACGTCGACGAGATCGCCGGCACCGAAGCGCGCATCGCCGACACCCGCAAGACCACTCCAGGTCTGCGCGCGTTCGAGCGGCACGCCGTGGTCAGCGGCGGCGGCCACAACCACCGCTACTCGCTCTCGGACGCGGTGATGGCCAAGGACAACCACCTCGCACTGCTCACGCGCGACGGCGGCGACCTCGCCGCAGGTCTCCGCGCCGCGCGCGAACGGCTGCCGCACACCGCCCACGTCGTGGTTGAGGTCGACCGCATCGATCAGATCGTGGCTGTGATCGACGGCGGAGCCGACACGATCCTGCTCGACAACTTCACCCCGGAACAGCTGCGCGAGGCCGTCGCCCTCATCGACGGGCGCGCAGTCGCCGAGGCATCCGGCGGGGTGAACCTCGACACGGTCCGTGCGATCGCCCAGTCGGGCGTGCAGGTCATCTCGGTCGGCGCGCTCACCCACTCGGCACGGGCTCTCGACCTGGGTCTGGACGTGAGGATCGGCTGACTGTGCTCTACGCCGATCACGCCGCCACCTCGCCGGTGCGCCCCGAGGTGCTCCAGGCGATGGCGCCGTACCTCGGCGGGGTGTTCGGCAACCCGTCGAGCCACCACACGATCGGCGAAGCCGCATCCCGAGCCCTGGCGGACGCCCGCGCACGCATGGCGGCCGTGCTCGGCATGCGCGCCGGCGACATCGTGTTCACCTCCGGCGGCACCGAGGCGAACAACCTCGCCGTGAAGGGCATCGTGCTGGCATCCGGCAGGCGTCACCTGATCACCACGCCGATCGAGCACGAGTCGATCCTGGAGTCCGCCGCGTACCTGCGACGCTTCCATGGTGTCGAGGTCACCCTGCTGCCGGTCTCGGCGACCGGGCTCGTCGATCCGGATGCCGTCTCGGCGGCCGTACGCCCTGACACGGCGCTGGTGTCGATCGGGCACGCCAACAACGAGATCGGCACCGTGCAGGACATCGCCGAGATCGCGACGCGGCTTGCAGACGGCGGAGCGGATGGCGGACGGCGGACGACACACGGCGACGGCACCCGCCGACTGCAGAATCGTCCGCCGTCTGCAAGGACGGTCCCGCTGCACCTCGACGCCGTGCAGTCCGCCGGATGGCTGGATCTCGCCGGCCTCGGGGCGGATGCGATCTCCATCGCCGGACACAAGCTGGGCGCGCCGAAGGGCATCGGCGCCCTTGCCGTGCGCGGACGCGTGCCCGTCGAACCGCTGCTGCACGGCGGAGGACAGGAGCACGGACGGCGCTCGGGCACCGAGAACGTCGCGGCGGCAGTCGGCTTGGCTGTGGCACTGGAGCTCGCGGAGGCTGAGCGCGTGGCATCCGCCGATCTCGTGCGCCGACGGACGGCGACCTTCATCGAGGCGGTGCTGCGGCTCGTGCCGTCAGCCGCGCTGACCGGTGACGACGATCACCGCCTGCCCGCCGTGGCGAGCTTCACCTTCGGCGGCGTCAGCGGCGAATCGGTGCTGCTCGAGCTCGAGCGTCGCGGTGTGGTCTCCTCGAGCGGCTCGGCCTGCGCCGCGGGCAGCGACAAGCCCTCGCACGTGCTGGTCGCCTGCGGCATCGATCCGGTCGTCGCTCAGACGTCGGTGCGGTTCACGTTCGGACGTGCGCCGCTGGAGAACCCGGAATCGCTGGCCGGGCTGGTCGCGGATTCCGTGGCCGCCGTGTCAGGCGGGTGACTGCGAGTCCCCCCAGTCCAGCACACGGGTGCCGGCATCCGTAACCCCCGCCCTCGGCACGGCAGCCGCGGATAGACTCGGCGGGTGCCCGAAGCGCTCGTGACCATGATCGTGCCCGGTCGCGACATCGCGGCATACGCCCCCGCTGCGCTCGATTCGCTGCGCGCTCAGACCGAGCGGCGCTGGCGGGCGATCCTCGTGGACGACGGGTCGGCGGATGCCACCGGCGGCGTGTTCGCCGCCGCCGCAGCAGCCGACCCGCGTTTCACCGTGGTCCGGCACGACGAGCCCCGCGGGCTCGGCGCCGCTCGCAACACCGGCCTCGACCTCGTCGACACGCCCTTCCTCGGTTTCCTGGACGGCGATGATGAGCTCACCCCGGGTGCGCTGGCGAGGACGACCGCGACGCTCGCCGAGACGGGCAGCGACTTCGTCGCCGGCGCGTACGTGCGCTCGCGTCTGATCGACGGCCACTACCGAGCGGGGCGCGTGCAGCCGTGGACCACCGCCGCCACCGATCCGGAGCGGCTGTCGACCACGATCCACGCCCACCCGGCGGCATCCGCTAACATCGTCGCCTGGTCGAAGATCAGCCGCACCGCCTTCTGGGACGGCCGCCGCTTTCCGGTCGGGGTCGCCTACGAGGACCAGATCGTCGCGCAGCAGATGTACGTGACGGCCCGCGCCTTCGACGTCGTCCCCGACGTGCTCGTGCACTGGCGGCTGCGCGCCGACGGCACCTCCATCACGCAGGGCAAGGACCGGCTGCCGGTGCTGCGCGACTACCTCGCCGCGCTGCTCGGCGGCATCCGGGTGCTGCAGCAGGCCGGCGCATCCGCCGCGGTCGTCGCCCGTCTCGACCTGATCCTGGCCATGGACGTGCCGCCGCTGACGCACATCGCCGCCACGCATCCCGACCCCGCCTACCGAGCCGAGCTCGACGCCTTCGTGGCGACGCTGCGGGCGCTGCCAGAGTTCGCACACGCCACCCCCGACCCCGGCCTCTCGGAGGCGCTGCATTGGTGACACGGGCCGGCGATGCCGCGGAGTCTCCTCCGTGGCATCCGCAGCCGGGCACCGTCGACAGCCGATACGGTGATCGGGTGAACGCCTACCTCGCCGATCTCTTCTCGCTCGCCGGACGCACGGCCGTCGTAACCGGCGGTTCGTCGGGAATCGGCCGCGGCATAGCGACCGCGCTCGCGCGCGCCGGAGCCGCGGTCGTGATCGTGGCACGCGGCGAGGAACGGGTCGCCGAGACGGTGCACGAGCTGACGGAAGCCGGATGCCGCGCCGCAGCCCTGCCCGGTGATCTGAGCACTCGCGCCGGCATCCATGCCGTCGCCGACGCCGCGGCCGGCCCGTTCGGCGAGCCGGACATCGTCGTGCACTCGGCCGGCATCAACATCCGCCCGTCGTTCACCGAGATCACCGAGGACGACTGGGACGCCACGATGACGGTGAACGCGCTCGCACCGTTCCTGCTGGGCCAGCGCTTCGCGCCCGGCATGGCCGAACGCGGTTTCGGCCGGCTCATCCACATCAGCTCGCAGCAGGCGCATCGCGCGTTCGTGCAGAGCGGCGTGTACGGCGTCTCGAAGGGCGCGATCGAGTCCCTCGTACGCTCCGAGGCCGAGGCATGGGGCGGCACGGGCGTCACCAGCAATGCGCTCGTGCCGGGCTTCGTGCTCACCCCGCTGAACGCCAGGCTGCAGCAGGATCCGCAGAAGGTCGCCGAACTCGCCGCCCGCACGATGATCGGGCGCAACGGGCTGCCCGAGGACTTCGCCGGCGCCGCCGTCTTCCTGGCGTCGCCCTCGTCGGCTTACGTGACCGGCCAGCACCTGTTCATCGACGGCGGGATGTCGGTGCACTGACCCGGGCCCGCCGCGCCCTGCACGCCCCGCGCACCTGCGAAACCGACCACGCGGTCGAAAACGCCGCCGGCACACCGCCCGCACCTGCGAAACCGACCACGCGGTCCCGACACCGGCATCCGCACGTGCGAAACCGACCACGCGGTCGAAAACGCCGCCAGCACACCGCCCGCACCTGCGAAACCGACCACCCGGGCCCAACACCGGCATCCGCACGTGGAAAACCGACCACGCGGTCGAAAACGCCGCCAGCACACCGCCCGCACCCGCGAAACCGACCACCGGGCCCCGACACCGGCATCCGCACGTGCGAACCCGACCACGCGGGTGCGCGTGAGCGTGGCCGCGCGGGCGTCAGGCCTCTTCGAGTCCCCGGGTCGCAGTCGAGAGCTGCTCAGCCGCCAGGGAGGCGTAGAGCCCACCGCGGGCGAGCAGCTCAGCGTGCGTTCCTGACTCGACGATCCGCCCCGCCTCGACCACGTGGATCACGTCGGCGCCGACCACGGTCGAGAGCCGGTGCGCGATCGTCAGGGTGGTGCGGCCGCGGGCCGCGGCGTCCAGTGCTTCCTGCACGACACGCTCCGACACGGTGTCGAGCGCCGAGGTCGCCTCGTCGAGCAGCAGCACGGGCGGATCCTTGAGCAGCACCCGCGCGATGGCGATGCGCTGCTTCTCGCCACCGGACAGACGATAGCCGCGCTCCCCCACGACCGTGTCGTAGCCCTGTTCGAAACCGGTGATGACATGGTGGATGTTCGCCGCGCGGCAGGCCGCCTCGATCTCAGCATCCGTCGCTCCCGGCTTGGCGTAGCTGAGATTCTCGCGGATCGTCGCGTGGAACAGGTACGTCTCCTGCGAGACGATGCCGATGTCGTCGATGATCGACTCCTGACGCAGGCGGCGCACGTCCTCACCCGCGAAGCGGACCGCTCCGGCCGAGACCTCGTACAGCCGCGGTGCGAGATACAGGATGGTCGTCTTGCCCGCCCCGCTCGGCCCGACGAAGGCGACGTGCGTACCCGGCTCGGCGGTGAACGACACCCCGTCGAGAGTCGGACGCGCGTCGGCCGAAGCATCCGGATAGCGGAACACGACCTCGTCGAACACGATCCGCCCGCGCGGACCCGGCGCCTCGGCCACGTCGATCGCATCCGGAGCGTCCTTGATCTGAGGCACCATGTCGAGGTACTCGAAGATGCGGGCGAAGAGCGCCTTCGACGTCTGCACGTCCAGCGCCACGCGCATCAGCCCCATCAGGGGCATCAGCAGCCGAGCCTGCACAGTGGTGAAGGCGACGATCGCCCCGGCGGTGATGTCGCCGCTGCCGCCGGCGACGAACAGTCCCGCGACGAGGTAGATCACGGCGGGGATCGACGACATCAGCACCTGCACCACGGCGAAGAAGCGCTGCCCGCTCATCGCCTGGCGCACCTGCAGGCGCACCTGGTTGCGGTTCTCGTCCTGGTAGCGCGCCGACTCGGTGCGCTGTCTGTTGAACGACTTCGAGAGCAGGATGCCGGAGACGCTGAGGGTCTCCTGCGTGATGCTGGTGAGCTCGGACAGCGACTCCTGCGTCTGCCCTGCGATGCGCGCCCGCACCTGGCCGACCCTGCGCTGGATGATCACGAGGATCGGCATCACGATGACGGCGATGATCGTCAGCCGCACGTCGATGATCAGCATCGCGACCAGCGACGCCACCACCGTCACGGTGTTGCCGAGGATGCTGCTGACGGTGTTCGTCAGCACTCCGGCGACGCCGCCGACGTCGTTCTGCAGCCGCGACTGGATGACGCCGGTCTTCGTGCGCGTGAAGAATCCGAGTTCCATCGCCTGGAGGTGATCGAAGAGGCGCACCCGAAGGTCGCCGGTCACGGCGTTCCCGACGGTCGAGGTGAGCCAGGTCTGCACCACGCCGAGCGCGGCCGAGAGCAGGTACAACCCGATCATGGCGGCGACCAGCCCCGAGAGCAGCGGGATCACCGGCCCGCCACCGTCCTGAGGGAACAGGGCGTCGTCGAAGATGCGCTGCACCAGCAGCGGCGGGATCACTCCGATCGCCGCGAGCAGCACGACCAGGATGCCGGTGATGAGGATCCGCCAGCCGTACGGCGCGAACAGTTCGATCACCCGCTTGCCGAGTCCGGGGATCTTCGGCGCCTCGGCGTTCAGCCTGCGCTGCGCCTCGATGTCGACGCCGCGGAATCCGCCGCCGCGTCCGCCGCCCCCTCCTCCGCCACCACCGCGCATGCTCATCGACTCAGGCTACTGCCGGGCGCCGACGGCGGACCCGTGCGGACCGATGTCCCTGTGACGGGAATGGAATGTCGCCGGCATCCGTTACGCTGAACAACTCTTGCGAAGGCGTTCCGCCTTCGGCTTCCATCTCTTCGCGCCTCTCGGAGGAACCTCATGTCTGCCGTCGACACCGGCTCCGTCCCGACCTCCGCGAATCAGATGATCCCGCGCAAGGACATGGCCGTCATCTGGGTGCTGCTCACCGCCGCCTTCGTCGCGATCCTGAACGAGACGACGATGAACATGGCGATCCCGCACCTCATCACCGATCTCGAGATCACACCGCTGGCTGCGCAGTGGGTCACCAGCGCGTTCATGCTCACGATGGCGGTCATCATCCCGACCACCGGCTTCCTGCTGCGCCGGTTCACGACGCGGCAGATGTTCATCGGCGCGCTCACGCTCTTCTCGGCCGGCACGCTGATCGCCGCGCTCGCCGTCGGGTTCCCGATGCTGCTGGGCGCCCGCATCGTTCAGGCGTCGGGCACGGCCATCATGATGCCGCTCTTGATGACCACGCTGATGAACCTGGTCCCCGCCGCCTCCCGCGGCCGGATGATGGGCCGTGTCAGCATCGTGATGTCGCTGGCCCCGGCTATCGGCCCCACGCTGTCGGGCTTCCTGCTGGACCACTTCTCGTGGCGCTCGATCTTCGTCGTCGTGCTGCCGATCGCACTGGTCGCGCTGTTCATCGGGTGGCGCTGGCTGACGAACGTCGGCGAGACCACTCAGGCGCCGATCGACATCCTCTCCGTCGTGCTCTCCGCCTTCGGGTTCGGCGGGCTCGTGTTCGGTCTCAGCCAGGTGGGCGGTCTGGGCTCGGGCGTCAGCTGGGCGCCGATGGCGATCTCGCTGGCCGTCGGCGTGATCGGGCTCGGGCTCTTCCTGCGTCGCCAGGTCGTGCTGCAGCGCGAGGACGACGCTCTGCTCGATCTGCGCATCTTCCAGTCCAGGGACTTCTCGCTGTCGATGGCGCAGATGTTCCTGCTGTCGCTGGCGTTCTTCGGCGCTATCACGGTGATCCCGCTGTTCCTGCAGGACGGTCTCGAGATCGCCCCCACCGACGCCGGTCTGGTGATGCTCCCCGGCGCCCTCGCGATGGGTCTGCTGGGTCCGGTGATCGGCCGCATCTACGACGCGCGCGGCACCCGCATCCTGCTCATCCCCGGCTCGATCCTCGCGGCCGGCATGCTGTGGTTCTACACGACGCTCAGCGTCGGCACCTCGGTCTGGGTGGTCGCGGTGGCGCAGACGCTCCTCTCGATCGGTCTCGCGCTGTCGTTCACGCCGCTGTTCACCGCATCCCTCGCCTCGCTGTCGCCGAAGTTCTACTCCTACGGCAGCGCCGTGATCGGCACGGTGCAGCAGGTGGCCGGAGCAGCGGGCATCGCGGTGATGATGGCCATCTTCACCGCGGTCGCGGGTGCGGCGGGCGGCACCGAGGTGCCGGCCGCGGTCGCCGCGGGGTCGCGGGTGGCGTTCACGATCGCGGCGGTCATCGCGACGGTGACGATCGTCGGCGCGTTCCTGATCCGCAAGCCCGAGGACGACGGCGCCGAGGTGCCCGCGCACGGCGGGCACTGATCAGGCGCTGACGGCTAGTCCGCGTCCTCTTCGCGCTTCGCGCCAGGGAGGACGCAATAGCCGTCGACGCACAGGCCCGCGGAGGGATCCGCGGCGCCGAGGAGCGTCAGCGGCGCGAGCGGGGACTGCTGCTCGTGCGCGGATTCCGTGGTGCTGCCCTGCGTGGTCATCCCTCGATGGTACGCCTGCGGGCAGCCATGGGCTCCGGAAGCTGTTCCGCAACGGCACGTCACGCAATACAGTGAGAGCACCCGAACCCGCCGCGGAACGCCCTTGCGCGGCATCCGTCCCGGCGCGATGGCGCGCCTCGAAAGGAGTCCCGTGAGCACCGTTGCTCCCGGAATCCGCGTCGTCCGGCAGACCCGGCTGCTGACGTGGCTCTTCCTGCTGAACGCCGCGATCCTGACGGTCTATGCCGGATTCATCGTCATCCTGGTGCCCGATCAGGTCGCGGCGATCGATGAGGAGAACAAGGTCGCGAATCTCGCGATCGTCATGACGGCGTCGTCGATCGCGACCATCATCATCCATCCGCTGGTCGGCGCGCTGTCCGATCGCACCCGCAGCAGACTCGGCCGCCGCGCACCGTGGATCATCATCGGCGGCGCCACGGGCGCGCTGTTCACCGTGCTGCTCGCCGGGGCCACCAGCATCTGGGTGCTCTGCCTGTACTGGGTGCTGATGATGCTGTGCGTGAACTCGGTGGCCACCGTCGGCTCGGCCGTCGTCCCCGACCACTTCGTGAAGGAGCGCCTCGGCGTCGCGAGCGCCGTGGTGGCGCTCGGCATCTTCGTGGGGATGGGCGCCGGCGTGGCGCTGGCCGGCATCGCGGTGCACAGCATCGGGATCGGCTACGCCGCGTTCGGCGTGGGATTCATGATCGTGTGCCTGCTGTTCGTCGTGTTCAACCGCGACTTCTCCTCACGCGACATGGAGCGCGAGCCGTTCTCCTGGCGATCGTTCCTCGCGAGCTTCTGGGTCGATCCGAAGCGGTTCCCCGACTTCTGGTGGGTGTTCGCCGGCCGGTTCTTCCTCATCCTCGCCTACCAGAGCGTGCAGTCGTACCTGCTGTACATCCTGCGCGACTACGTCGGGCTCTCGAACTCCGAATCCACGGCGATGAGCACGCCGATCACCGCGGTGATGCTCGTCGGAGCCCTGCTGACGACCTACTTCGTCGGCCGGCTCTCGGATCGCACGGGGCGACGGAAGGCATTCGTCTTCCTGGCGTCCGTCATCATGGCCGTCTCTCTCGTGATCCCCCTGCTCGCGCCGTCGGTCGGCGGCATGTTCGCCCTGGCCGCCGTGTTCGGCGTCGGCTACGGCATCTACATGAGCGTCGACACCGCGCTGATGAACGAGGTGCTGCCGGCAGCCGACCAGGCGGCGAAGGACCTCGGCATCCTGAACATCGCGACCGCGCTGCCGCAGGCCTTCACTCCGGCGCTGGTGGGCGTGCTGATCCTGCTCAGCGGCGGGTACACGGCGGTGTTCGTCGCCGGCATCGTCTTCGCCGTGCTCGGCGCCCTCACCGTGATCCCCATCCGGAGCGTGCGATGACCGCCGTCGACCGCGAGATCGTCGCGCCGGTCGCGCTGCTCACCGCGCAGGGGCTGCAGAATCCGGATGCGATCGGCTGGACGCGCACTCCGCTGATCGACACGGATGCCGTGGGCAGGAGCCCACGGGGATGGGGACGCACCAAGCGCTGGGAGTACTGGGCGGTCACCACGCCGACGCACATCGTCGCGATGACGATCGGCGCGCTGGACTACGCGAACGTGCGCCAGGTGTGGCTGCTCGACAGGGCCACGAAAGAGGAGATCGACGTCTTCGAGATCGGCGCGCTGTCGCGCGGCGTGCAGCTGCCGGGCACGATCGGACGCGGCTCGGCGACATCGAACGGGCGCCGGGTGTCGTTGGAGTTCGCCGACGACGCCGACGGCACGCTCCTGGTGGCCCGCTCCCCGCGCGTGCAGGTAGACATCGTCGCGACCCTCCCGCCCGAGCACGAGGCGATGGGCACCGCCGCGCCGTTCACCCCCTTCCTGGCGGAGTTCACCGTCAAGGACGTCGACCGGCCGGCCCACGGCACGATCACCGTGGACGGGGTGGTGCATGAGGTCCCGGCCGGGGCGTCCTGGGCGGTGCTCGACCATCTGCGCGGACGACTCCCCTACCGCACGCACTGGAACTGGGGCGCCGGCGCAGGGATGACCGAGGGACGGCGCATCGGCCTGCAGCTGGGCGGCGGCGGTCCGCTCGCGGTGCGGCACGGCGTCTCGCAGAACGCCTTCACCCTCGATGGCCGGGTGCACAAGGTGGCCGGAGCGCTGGAGTGGGACTTCGATCCAGAGGACTGGTCCGCACCGTGGCGGGTCACCGGCGACCGCATGGAGCTGACGTTCACGTCGTTCCACGTGCGGGCTGCCAGGACGCAACTGGTGCTGGTCGGTTCGCTGACCCATCAGTGCTTCGGGCACTACGACGGGCGGGTGCGAACCGACGGCGGCGAATGGATCCCCGTCACCAGGATCCTGGGCTGGGCGGAGGACGTCCACAACCGCTGGTGAGGCGTCCGTCCAGACCCTTCCGTTCGCCGCCCACCACGAGTACCGTGCCGGGCATGATCATCACTCCTCCCGCCGCCGAGGGCGCAACCGGCAAAGTGGCCGAGATGTATGCGGGCGACATCGACTCCGACGGCTTCGTCTTCGGGCACACCGCGGCGATGGCCACGAACCCCGAGGCGTACACGGCCTTCGAGGCGCTGATCCGCGCCGTCGTGCCCTCGATCGGCATCGGCGTCTACGAGGCGGCGACGCTCGGCGCAGCCCGGGCGATCGGCTCGCCGCACTGCCTGCTCGCTCACGGTCGCAAGGCGCTGCGCGCCGGGGTGGTGGACGAGTCCGGCCTCACCGATTTCGCCCACGGCGACGACAGCGGGTTCTCCGAGGCGGAGCAGGCCGTGATCCGGTACGCCGGGAGGCTGTCGACCGACCCCGCATCGATGACGGATGCCGACACGCAGGCGCTGCGCGATGCCGGCTTCATCGATCGCCAGATCGTCGACATCACTCTGGTGGCTGCAGCGCGGAACTATTTCAGCCGGGCCCTGCTCGCCCTGGCCGTGCCGATCGACGAGGTGCCGGGACTCGACCCGGCGATCGCGGCGGCGCTGCGAGCCGCGCGATGACGGCGGGCGGCCCCGCTCCCGGCCGCGACGAGACCCCGGAGCATCGCGCCGATCGCAACTGGGACGAGCTCATGCAGGAGCTGCGTGTGATGCAGACCGGTACGCAGATCCTCACCGGGTTCCTGCTCGCCGTCGCCTTCCAACCACGGTTCTCCGAGCTCGACGAGGTGCAGCGCACGCTGTACGTCGCGCTCGTCGTGGGCGCAGCGACGGCGACGGTGCTGGCACTGGCTCCGGTGGGTCTGCACCGCCTGCTGTTCCAGAAGCACCGGAAACCCGAGCTCGTACACGTCGCCAACCGCCTGGTCAAGGCCGATCTCGTGGTGATCGGCGCGATCACCGTCGGCGTGACGGCGCTGATCCTCGATGTCGCGCTGAACCGCACCGCGGCCGTGGCGGCGGCGATCATCGGAGTGATCATCGTGATCGTCCTCTGGGTCGCGCTGCCGCTGAAGCTGAAGGGCGACCCGCCGGATCAGGACGCCCGCGACGGCTGACAGGTGGGGCAGAGCTGCGCGGAAGCACCGCCGAACACGTGATCGACGATGATGTCGCCGCACACGGGACAGGCCTCCCCCGCTCTGCCGTGCACGGCCATCGCGGCCACCTTGGTCTGCTTGAGGCTGTCGGCCGGCACGCCGCGGCGGTCGGCGACCGCGCCGCGCATCACGTCGACGGTCGCCCGATAGAGCCGTCCTCGCTCCTCGGCTGTGAGAACCGCGGCATGCACCACCGGCGACACCCGAGCCCTGTGCAGGATCTCGTCGGAATACGCGTTGCCGATGCCTGCCACCGAGCGCTGCTCCTGCAGCAGCGCCTTGATCTGCTTGCGCCGGGTGCCCAGCGCCCGCTCCAGGTCGGCCGGCGAGAAGTCCGGCGAGATCGGGTCAGGACCGAGGTCGGCGACGCCCGCGACGTCCTCGGGGGTATCGACCATCCAGACGGCCACCGCGAGGAAGTCCCCGGTCTCCGCGATCTGCATCAGCGCACCGTCTTCGAGCGTGACGTCAGCGACGGCGTAGCCGGCGGCATCCGGATCGGGAGTCCCCCCTGGGCGCCAGCGGATCCAGCCGTTCCTCCCGAAGCTCAGCACCATCCACTGCCCGCCCAGGTCGAACCCGAGGTACTTGCCGAAGCGCCTCACACCGTCGATGCGCGCGCCGGCCACGGATGCCGGGAGCCGCTCCCTGGTCTTCACGATCCGTCGGTCGACGGCGTCGACCGACGCGATCGAGTGTCCTGCCATCCGCTCGTCCAGCTGTTCGGCGAGCGCCTGCACCTCGGGGGACTCGGGCATGCGCCCCATCCTGCCATCCGGCTCCGACAGCCGACAGATGCAGGTGCAGAATGGACGGATGCCCGCCGACACCTCACGTCTCTCGTTCCGCGACCTCGACGAGGGCGACCTGCCCGCGCTGCGCGCGATCCTGCAGGATCCGGACGCGATGGTCGCCTATGAAGGTCCGTTCGACGACGAAGAAGTGCGCACCTGGCTGGTCCGCCAGCAGGATCGCTACCGGACCGGGCTCGGCCTGCGCGCCGTGGTGCTGCGCGAGAGCGGCGAGATGATCGGCCAGTGCGGGCTGACGATCCAGCACATCGCGGGAGCGGACGTGCTCGAGGTCGGTTACCTGTTCCGCCCGTCGGCCTGGCACCGCGGCTACGCCACCGAGGCCGCGTCCGCCTATCTCGCGGAGGGCTTCTCGACCCGGGATGTCGATGAGATCCACGCCCAGGTGCGCGACATCAACATCGCCTCGATGAACGTCGCGATCCGGCTCGGGATGACCGTGCGCACCCGCTTCGTCAAGGAGTACCGCGGCGTCACGATGCCGCATCTGGACTTCGCCATCACCCGCGACCGGTTCCTGGAGCTCGCCGAGGCCTGACCGCGCGGCACGCATCGTACGCGCTGGCTCCGCCCTCCGGTGTGAATCTCGTCAGAGTCCGAGCTGTGCGGTTGAGGATGCCGGCCGAGTGCGGAAACGTGGCCGGGACACCGCGCCGGACGGTGCGGTGCCGCCAACCGGAAGGAGAGCTCGATGCTCACCCTGACCGAGAACGCCAGCACGATCGTGACGACCCTCGTCACCCGCCAGACCACCGACCCCGGTGCGGGTCTGCGCATCCACCCCACCGAATCCGGTACGACCGAGGAGCCCCGCTTCATGGTGTCGGTCGCGCCGGCGCCGGAACCCGGCGACGACATCGTCGACTCGGAGGGCACCCGCGTGTTCCTCGAGCACGAGGCCTCCGAGGCGCTCACCGACAAGGTGCTCGATGCCGGGGTCGACGAGCAGGGAGCGGTGTCCTTCACCCTCCTGCCGCAGCCGGCCTGAACGTATCACCGGAACCGCCGCCCCCTTCCCGGAGGCGGCGGTTCCGTGCGTCCGCGCCGCGCGCCAGACGGAGCAGGCCCGTCAGAGCAGGGTCCGGCCGCGCGCTCCCCACGCGATGTCCGCCCTCGCCCCGGCCCGGCCGAGGGCGTGGAACGACAGCAGCCGCGCACGCGCGGCGGCGGATGCGTCCGGCCCGTCGTGCTCGGCGGCGCACTCCGCCGCATAGGCCCGCAGCAGGTCGTCCTGCGAGTACAGACCCGTCTCGGATCTCTGCGCGAGGTGCAGCCTGACGAGCGCCTCCGCATGGCGCCGGACCACCCGCTCCGGCAGGTTGCAGAGCGCGGCGAGCGCCGACAGGTCGATCTCGGTGCGGGGCAGCAGCCCGAGCATCCGGAACACCTGCGCGGCCTCCGGCTTCAGCGCGGCGTACGACCACGAGAGCTCCGCCCGGATGTCGGTCGCCGGGCCGTCATCCGCGTCGAGCAGGTCGAGACGGTCCCGCTCGTCGCACAGCTCGGCGAGGAGATCGGCCGGGCCGAGTCCGTCACGCGCAGCTAGCCGCTGCGCGGCGATCCGCAGCGCCAGCGGCAGCTCGCCGCACACCCGTGCCAGCTCGCGCACCGCGGCGCCGTCCTCGGCCGGGATCGGACCGATCAGCTCTCGGAGCAGCGAGACGGCGTCGTCGGGCGTCAACGGCGCCACGGGCACCACACGCGCGCCCTCGCGCGCGACCAGCCCCGGCAGCGCGTTCCGGCTGGTGACGATGACGGTGCTCGCTCCACCGCCGACGAGCAGCGGCCGAACCTGCTCGGTCTCGCGGGCGTTGTCGAGCAGCACCAGCATCCGTCGGGTGGCGGTCAGGCTGCGCCAGAGTGCAGCGCGGGCGTGGAGGTCGGAGGGTATCCGCTCCGGCATGTAGCCGAGAGACGCCAGGAGGGATGCGAGTGCGTCCTCCACCGCGACCGGTGCGTCGTCGCTGTACCCGCGCAGGTCGACGAAGAGCTGACCGTCCGGGAACGCCGCGCAGTGCCGATGGGCCCACGCGATCGCCAGCGCGGTCTTGCCGACGCCCGCCATCCCCGTAACCACGCGTGGCGCGGACGGGCCGGGCTCGCCGATCAGGCCGATCAGCTCCTGCCGCCCGACGAGCGGCACCTGCGGGGGCAGTTCAGCGGGTGCAGCCAGCACGACGTCCACCGGCCCATCTCCGAGCGCCTGCGCCTGCGCCTTCCGGAGCGCGGGCCCCGGGTCGAGACCCAGCTCTTCGCGCAGCGCCACGCGGGTGCGCTCGTAGACGGCGAGCGCGTCCGCAGGGCGGCCGGCCGCGTACAGTGCGCGCATGAGCAGGGCGGCGAACGGCTCGTGCAGCGGCTCGCGGTCGAGATCCGTCGCCGCGCGATCGATCACCTCGGCGTTGCGCCCGCACAGCAGCTGCGCCTCGCACCAGAGCTGGATGACCCAGCGCCGACGGTCGCTCCAGCGCAGCACCTCCGCTGCGTCGCCGAGCTCGGCCACGTCCTCCAGCGGTTCACCCCGCCACAGCCCGAGCGCCTGCGAGGTGACCCGCACGACCTCGTCCGGCGGCATCCGCTCGCCCCGCAGGCGCGCGGTGAGCTGGTCGAACGCGGCGACATCCGACTCGTCCTCCGCGACCTGCAGCCGATAGCCGCCCGGTTCCAGAGTGAGCCGCGCCGGGTCGTCGAGACGTCCGCGAATGCGGTGCACGGCCAGCTGCAGGCGCGACTGCGCCCGCCCCGCTGGGTCGTCGGGCCACACGCCGTCGGCGAGGGCATCGACGGGGACGGACCTGTTCACGCGCAGCAGGAGCGTCGCCAGCACGAGTCGCTGCACCCGTCCCGGTGGTGTGACATCGGCGCCGTCGCAATCCACGCGCAACGGACCGAGGGTCTCGAATCTCACGCTTCCCCCCGAAAGCAGATCTCCCGGCACGTCCCGCTGCAAGGGGGAGGAAAGTGCCGTGAAACCGGAAGCCATCATCATAGGTCGGCATCGGGGGATGCGCCACCGGTACCGGGGGGATGGGTCGTATGCCGAGTGTGGAGATGCTGCTGGCGTTCGCCGGCACGTCATTGCTGATCGCGGGAGTCCCAGGACCGTCCGTCGCCTATGTCGTCGCGCGCAGCGCGCAGCACGGTACGGCGGCCGGACTGTTCTCGATGATGGGGCTGGGCACGGGCGTGGTCGTGCACACCGGGATGGCCGCGGCGGGGGTCGCGGCACTGATCGCGCTTGTGCCCATGGGGCTGGAGATCGTCGGCTGGATCGGGGCGGGATACCTCGCCTGGCTCGCCGTGCACACGCTCCGGGCACGAAGCGCCGAGCAGCATGACGACGGGACGATCGCGGTCCCGCAACGCGGCCGCCTGTTCCTGGACGGGCTCCTGGTCGATGTCCTCAACCCGAAGACGGCGCTGTTCTTCATCGCCTTCCTGCCGCAGTTCGTCCGCCCCGAGCGCGGGCCCTCCGCGCTGCAGCTGGGCGTGCTGGGACTGCTGTACATGCTCATCGCCGTGACGTGTTACAGCACCTATGCGGTGCTCGCCGGGCGACTGACCGTGCGTCTGCGCGGCTCCGGCAGCATCCGGAGCCGGATGGCGTTCGTGACCGCGGGGATCTACCTCGTGCTGGCGGTCGTCGTGCTGGTGGTCTGAGCGCCCCGTCCGCGCAGGCCCTTCCAGAGCACGAGGCTCAGGTGGTGCAGCATCCCGGCGAACACGATCGCCCAGACGACCAGCGCGACCGCGACGCCGATGAGCCCGATCTGCTCGACGGCAGGCAGGTCGTCGACGCGCCCGACCAGGATGGACGCCACCGAGAACATGCCCACCGGGAACACCATCGACCACAGGGTCGGCTCGTACCGCAGCGGCACCCTGTGCACGAAGTGCCGCCAGACGCCGGCGCCGACCAGTGCCGGGATGAGCCAGGCGCAGAAGGTCCAGAACACGGCCACGGTGGCGGTGACCAGGGGGCGGACCGCGTCGACCATGGGCGAGTTCTCCATGCCGACGACGCCCGAGCCCGCGACCACCGCGATCGCCAGCGCACCCATCGTGACCCAGAAGGTCGGGTCGAACTCCTGCGGAGTGATCCCGTAGTGCACGATGCGCAGCAGCACCAGGATCGCGACGGCGACGTAGAGGCTGACCCCGACCGACCAGGCCAGCACCGCCAGCATCCCGGCCCAGGGTCCGGCGTCGAACACCGGCTGCAGCTGCGCGATCGCGACCGCCACCGACTGACTCGCCACCGCCCAGATGAACCAGCTGCCGTTGGTGCGCGCGAGGACCGGTTTGCCGTCGCGGGTGAGCAGCACCTGCCAGGGCAGCGCGTAGCCGAACACGAACCAGAGCACCACCGCGAAGAGCAGCATCCACAGGGAGACGCCGGTGAGACCGGCCATGCTCAGCCGCACGGCCAGCACGTCGCTGGCGGCGATGATCGTGAAGAATCCGAACGCCTTCGACGGGTCGCGCAGGTCGGCGACCAGCTCGCTGCGGAACGCGGACGCCCGCCAGATGTAGAGCGCCCACAGCACCGCATAGGCGACCACGGCGATCCACATCAGGATGTCGGAGAGCGGCTCCCATCCGGCATCGTGCAGACCGACCGAGATGATGCCCGTTCCCATGACGAGGGCGAAGTAGCCCGGCGCGAGATGGGCGACGGCGTCGCGGATCGGCGAGGTCATGCCTGCAGGGTATCGCCGCGCGCGGGCTCCGCCACGCGCACGCGTGCCGGATGCGAGTACACGTTCATCGTCCGCTCGCGTAGGAACCCGACCAGGGTCAGACCGCGCTCCTCGGCGAGCTCTGCGGCGAGCGAGGACGGTGCCGACACGGCGGCGAGGATCGGGATGCCGGCCATCACGGCCTTCTGCACGAGCTCGAAGCTCGCCCGGCCGGAGACCTGCAGCACCGTGCCGCCCAGCGGCAGCCGGTCGTTCAGCACCGCCCAGCCGACCACCTTGTCGACGGCGTTGTGCCGCCCGACGTCCTCGCGGAGCACCAGCAGCTCACCGGTCGCGGCGTCGAAGAGCGCGGCGGCGTGCAGCCCGCCGGTCTTGTCGAACGCGTCCTGCTGCGCGCGCAGCAGATCGGGGAGGGCGGCGAGCGTCTCGGCGTCGACGGCCGCGGCGTCGGATGCCACGTCGTAGCGCGAGATCGTCGCGACCTGATCGATGCTGGCCTTGCCGCACACCCCGCAGGAGCTCGTCGTGTAGAACGCGCGGGCCTGCTCTGCCGACGGCGGGGCGACCCAGGGCGCCAGCGCGACGTCGAGCACGTTGTAGGTGTTCTCCGCACCTCCGGTGCCCGGCCCGCCGCAGTGGATCGCCGAGCGGAACCCGGAGCCTTCGGCGATGATCCCCTCCGACACGAGGAACCCCGCGGCGAGCTCCAAATCGTGCCCAGGGGTGCGCATGGTGACAGCGAGCGGCGCACCGGCGACGCGGATCTCGAGCGGCTCCTCGACGGCGAGCGTGTCGGCACGACGCCGCGTCCCCGCGTCCAGCGCCACCCTCAGCACCGAGCGTCTCGTGGTGATCCGTCCCATCGTCCGAGGCTACCCCTGCGCCGGATCGTCGCCCAGCGCGGCGAGCAGCTCCGCCGACGGCGCGAAGAACGTCGTTCCGGTGAGCGGGGTCGAGAAGTCGAGCAGTCTGTCGTGCAGCCCGGGCGGATCGCCGATGAACATGCGCTCCAGCATCCGCTCCAGCACCCACAGCCGGCGGGTGTACCCGATGAAGTAGGTGCCGTACTCGCCGTGCGCGGGGCGCGCGAACGGCATGTTGTCCCGCAGGATGTCGTGTTCTCCGTCCTCGTCCTCGATCGTGGCGAGGGTCTTGTGCGCCTTCTGGGCTTCAGCCGCGGCATCCGGCAGCTCGACGTTGTCGGCCTTGCGCCGACCCATGATCGCCTCCTGCTGCTCGGTGCTCAGCGCCTGCCAGAGCGACAGCGGATGCGTGTATTTCTGCACGACCACATAGCTGCCGCCGCGGTACGCCGGATCCTCGTCGCCGATCAGCGTCGACTCCGGCAGTTCGGGACCGACCGGATTGGCGGTTCCGTCGATGAAGCCGAGCAGATCGCGGGCGTCGAAGTAGCGGAAGCCGGACACCTCGTCGACGGCGCGGACCGCGTCGCCCAGTTGGTCGAGCAGCAGGCGTTCGAACTCGACGCACAGGTCGGTGCGGTCGGCGCGGATGTGGAACAGCAGATCGCCCGGCGTGGCGACGGCGGTGTGCTTCTCGCCCCTGATCTCGCGGAACGGATGCAGTTCCGAGGGATGCGGCCGACCGGTCAGCTGCGCCCAGATGTCACTGCCGATCCCGACGGTGCAGGACAGCAGCGCCGAGGGATCGCGGAAACCGACGGTCTTGAGCAGATCGTCGATACCCGTGACGACGTCACGGACGGTGTCGATCGCACCGTCGCCGCCCGTCACGGTGAGCACGAGGAACACCGTCGCCCTGCTCAGCGGCGCATCGATCTGCTGGGGTCCGCCGCTCATGCCTCGGCCCCGGTGAGCATCTGCTGCAGCACGGTCGCCTCGCTGATGTCGTCGCGCTTCGAGGCGGTCAGCAGTGTGAGCGGCCCCTCCGCGGCGAGCGCGCGCAGCGAGGCCAGCGCCTCGGCGTGCTCCGGGTCGTCGAGCTCGGTGCGGTAGCGCCGCGCGAACTCCTCGAACTTCGCAGGATCGTGGGCGTACCACTTGCGCAGCTCGGTCGAGGGCGCGACGTCCTTGCACCAGTCGTCGAGCTCGGCGCGCTCCTTGCTGATCCCGCGGGGCCAGAGCCGATCGACCAGCACCCGCTTGCCGTCCGTGGGTTCCGGGTCGTCGTAGATCCGCCGCACCTGCACGTTCACCGTCATCGCGCCTCCTCGTCCCCTCCACAGTGTGCCACTCCGTCACGACCTCGGTGCGGTCCTGGGTGCGACGCCGAACCGGGCGTAGGGTCGAGCGTGACGGAAGGACGGCGACGATGACGGACACGGCACCCGGGGCCTCTGGCGGCGGCGAACAGGGCAGCGGCAGCGCGCTCGGGCTGATGCCCGATCGGCCGCGGCAGGGCGGCTTCGGCCCCGCCACCGACCGGTCCTGGTCGAGCTCGCCATACCGGCATCCGGCCGCGGGCTGGGGAGCCGCGCTCTCGGTCGGCGAGGTGCTGGTGCGACAGCAGCAGCCGGTGCTGGGCACGAGGGCGATGTTCATCATGAACCACCCCAACCGCGGTTTCGACTGCCCCGGCTGCGCCTGGCCGGACGACAAGGGCGTACGGCTGGACATCTGCGAGAACGGCATCAAGCACGTCACCTGGGAGATGACCCGCAAGCGGGTGGGTCGTGAGTTCTTCGCCGCGCACACGGTGTCGGAGCTCGCCGAGTGGACCGACTTCGCCCTCGAGGATCAGGGCCGGCTCACCGAGCCGATGACGTACGACGCGGAGACCGACCGGTACGTGCCGATCCGGTGGCATGAGGCGTTCGCTCTGATCGCCGCCGAGCTCCGTGCTCTGGAGACCCCGGACCAGGCGACGTTCTACACCTCCGGCCGGCTCAGCAACGAGGCGTCGTTCCTGTACCAGCTGATGGTGCGCGAGTACGGCACGAACAACCTGCCCGACTGCTCGAACATGTGCCACGAGGCATCCGGCCGTGCGCTCACCGCCTCGATCGCCACCGGCAAGGGCACCGCCGACCTGGAGGACTGGGAGCAGTGCGACGCCCTGTTCGTCCTGGGTGTGAACGCCGCCTCGAACGCCCCGCGCATGCTCACCTCGCTCGCCGAGGCGGTCGACCGTGGCGCGCGGGTCGTGCATGTGAACCCGCTCGTCGAGGCCGCCTCCACCCGCACCATCGTGCCGCACGAGATCCTCGACATGGCGCGGTTCAAGACCACCGAGACCAGCACCGACAGCCTGCAGGTGCGCCCCGGTGGTGACCTCGCCCTGATCCGGGGAATGGCCAAGGTCGTCTTCGAAGCCGCTGAGGACGACCCCGGTGTGCTCGACGTCGCCTTCCTGGAGATGTACACGACGGGGCTCGAGGAGTACCGCGCGATCGTCGAGGCGACGCCCTGGGATGAGCTGGTGGAGCAGTCCGGGCTGGCCGAGAGCGACATCCGTCACGCGGCAGGCATCTACCTGGCGTCCGCGCGCACCGTGATCAGCTGGTGCCTCGGGGTCAGCCAGCACGAGCACGGCGTCGACACCGTGCGCGAGATCGTGAACCTGCTGATGCTGCGCGGCAACATCGGCCGGCCGGGCACCGGCCCCTCCCCCGTGCGCGGGCACAGCAACGTGCAGGGCAACCGCACCTGCGGCATCAACCACAACCCCACCGAGGCGTTCCTGGAGCGGCTCGACGAGGTGTGCGGCATCCGCTCGCCGCGCGGGCGCGGACTCGACACCGTGCACACGGTCGCCGCGATGCACGCCGGGGCCGTGAAGGTGTTCGTCGGCATGGGCGGCAACTTCGTGCGCGCCGCACCGGACACTCCGTTCACCGCCGCGGGGTTGCGGCAGTGCAACCTCACCGTGCATGTGAGCACCAAGCTCAATCGCAGTCACCTCGTACATGGCGAGAAGGCACTGATCCTGCCGTGCCTGGGGCGCACCGAGAAGGACGAGCAGCGCACCGGTCCGCAGGGAATCTCGACGGAGGACGCGATGAGCTCGGTGCAGCTCTCGATCGGCGCACGGCGCCCCGCTTCGCCGCAGCTGCTCAGCGAGCCCGCGATCATCGCCGGAATCGCCCGCGCGACGATGCCCGAGAGCGCCACGCCCTGGGAGGACTACGTCGCCGACTACGACACGATCCGCGACGTGATGGCGCAGGTGCTTCCCGGTTTCGACGGGTTCAACGAGCTGGTGAGGCAGCCGTACGGATTCCGCATTCCGCAGCCCGCCCGCGAGCGCGACTTCCGCACTCCGTCGGGCAAGGCCGAGTTCTCGCACGCCCCGCTGCCGGACGTCATCCCCGAGGATGCCGACGTGCTGGTGCTGCAGACCATGCGTTCGCACGACCAGTGGAACACCACGATCTACTCGAACGACGACCGGTACCGCGGGGTGAGGAACATCCGCGAGCTGATCCTGATGAACCGTCGCGACATGCGCGACCGCGGCCTCGAGGAGGGAGCCCTGGTCGACATCGTCTCAACCTCGAAGGACGGCTCGCAGCGCGAGGTGCGCGGGTTCCGCGCCCTGGAGTACGACGTGCCTCGCGGCAGCGCCGCCGGCTACATGCCCGAGCTGAACGTGCTGATCGGCGCGGCCGACTTCAGCGCGCAGAGCGACCAGCCGCTGATGAAGAGCATCCGGGTGCGGGTGACGCCCGCCGCCTGAGGGTCAGTCCCAGTCGAGGTACTCCTCGATGACCACCGCGGTCTCGATCGGATGCGTCATCGGGAAGAAGTGGTCGGCGCCCTGGATGCTGGTGATGCTGGCGCGGTCGGTGGCCGTGGCCTGCAGAGCCGCACCGTTCGCGGGCGGGGTGACGACGTCCTCGGTGCCCTGGATGATGAGGATCGGGATGGCGGGGGCGAGCGGAGTCTCGTCCTCTTCGACGCCGAGCAGCAGCAGACCGTTCACGCGGTCGGTGTGCTCGCCGGCGAAGACGCGGGCGACCGTGCCTCCTGCACCGTGGCCGCCGATCCAGGCATCCTCGAGTCCGACGTGGTCCATCACCGCGAGCACGTCCTCGACGCGCTCCGCCACGGTGCTGTCCTCGGAGCGTGCACCGACACGCAGCACGCGGAAGCCGGCCTCCTCGGCGAGGTAGTGGCCGATGGAGCCGAGCGCCCCGCCGTCCATGCCGACACCGGGGATCAGGACCAGCGCGACCGGACCGGGGCCCTCGTCGACGTAGGAGACGGAGCGGCCGTCCGCCTCGAAGATGCTGTTCTCTGCCACGGGTGCTCCTCCTGGTGCCGTTCGGGATGTGCCGGAACAACCCTACTTGCCCTCAGCGTCGTCGTCCCAGGCGGCTCGATTAGGCTGGGCGGGCACGAACCCCATGAAAGCGACACTCCCCTGACTTCCTCCCGCCGCCGCGCGCCCCTTGACGATCCTCGCAAAGCACTCACGACATACCTGACCAGGGCTTCCGGCTACTACGTCGCGGAGGCCGTCGGCATCTTCGTGCTCAAGCTGCTGATGCTGGTGCTCGCCGGGTTCCTGGTGTGGGCGATCTTCATGGGCTTCGAGGAGTTCGAGAACCTCTTCGCCGTCATCGTCCTGTGCGTGTTCCTCATCCCGTGCGTCATCGCGTGCGTCTGGATGGCGCTGTTCATGTTCACCGTCCCGATGGCAGCGCGCCTTCGCGTGTCGACGCTGTTCCGGCGCGTCCGCCCGGGTGCCGGCGTCCGGGACGCACCCAACGAGACCGCCGTTCTGCCCGAGGGCGCCCTGATCTCGGGCACGGACGGCCAGGGACTGCTGCTCCAGCGGACGGTGGCGTACCTCGTGCTCGGTCTGCCTGCGGCCGTGTTCCTCGGATACTGCCTGGTCGCCTACCTGAACGAACTGCAGCAGCTGCTGTTCGGCCCGCCGTCGGTCAGGTACTGGGACTGGCGTGCGCCCTCGAACTTCACGCTTCTCGGCGAAGAGATCTTCACAGACGACAATCTGGGCGCGCTGATCCTCGTGCCGGCGATCTCGGCGGTGTTCCTGTTCGCGGGGACCGCACTGGCGGCACTCGCTCTTCCGGTGCTCACCCGGCGCGGCGCGGACGCCATCGACCTGGCCGTCACCGACACGGGCGTCATCGTCCGCGGCGGCCTGAGCATCGGTTGGGACGAGATCACCGAGATCATGGTCGTCCGCGACACGCGAGCAGGTGCCGTGGTCGGGCAGCGTCAGGAGCGCTTCGCCGGGCAGCCGCGTGCCGTGATCAATCTGACTTTCTTCCCGCATCACTCCCGCACCCGGATCGTCTTCATCCCCCGCGACTTCCCGGCTCTGCTGGCGCGGGCAGGACGTCGGGGGTCGCGGGGTCTGCACGCCGATCGGGCCCTCGACTACGGATATGCACTCGCCGATCTGTGGGTGCACGAACCGGACGAGGTCGACGCCGTCTGCACCGGGTTCGAGCGCATCGCGCGCCGCACGCACATCACGTTGACCCGCCACGAGCGCGGAACGGGGATGGACGACCTGCTGGCGTCCTCGCCCGGCTGGCTCGGCGGAATGTTCACCCGGAACTAGCGCCCCTTCCGCGGCCCGCGAGCGGGTACATTACCGACGATGAGCCAGTACATCATCTACTTCAACCAGCAGTGGGTCGGCGATCACCCCGAGGAGTGGTTCGTCGAGCGCGGGCGCCTCTGCAACGCCGTCGTCGATGACATGCGCGACGCCGGCGTCCTCGTGTTCGCCGCCGGCGTCGACGAGGATCTCGACGCGGCGATCACCGCGGACGACACCGGCGGTGAGCTGGAGTTCGGAACCGGACCGTACGCCCCGGGCGAGCAGTACATCGGCGGCCTGACCATCGTGGACGTCCCCGACGAGGAGACCGCGCGGATGTGGGGCGGCAGGATCGCCGAGGCCTGCGGCTGGCCGCAGCAGATCCGCCGGGTCTACTGACCCTCTCCGGATATCCGGGACTGCAGCTGCCTGATCGTGTCGCCGAGGATGCCGCGCGCGAGCAGGCCCTCGCCGAGCGGGCCGGAGGCGTCGGAACCCAGTGGTGGAAGCAGCCGCAGAGCGGCCCGCTCGCGATCGGTGAGCTGCGCCACCTGCCAGTCGATCTCCTGCTGCACATGATCCGGCGTCGCGGCATCCGTCAGCGAGACGGCCTTCACCGCGTAGGCTGCGGCGCCCAGCGCATGCGCACCCATGTGCGCGACGGCAGCGGCCTGTGCGACGGACCTTGCTGCCGCCGTTCCGGCTGGGCTGGATGCGGCCTTCGCCGCTCTTCCCGCGATCAGGCGCTTCCTGATCTCCCCGGCGCTGCTGCCCTCCCCCGCGCTGTACGCGCGCGTGCGGTCGACCGCGTCACGGATCTCGGCCTCGGCCGCGGCATCCGCCTCGAACAGCGGCAGCACGTGCTCTGCGCAGGCCAGCGCCCATCGGGCGACGACACGACGATCGGCTTCGCTCAAGGTCTGGACGGATGCCATGCGTCCATCCTTCCACGCCCGGGAAGGACCACATCCGACCAGGTCCACGTCACTGCAACCTCCTCGCTCTGCCGGAGCGCGCGCCGGCCGCGCGAGTTCGTCCTCTTCGTGGTCTCGCTCGGATGCCGTCGCACCCACTCCAGCGGGACGACATGCAGCGCCAGAGTCTCCGCACCGTCGTCAGCCGAGTGGACGAAGACGACGGCATGGCCGCCGACGGCCCACCAGAAGGGGTTCCGCCCGGCGGCCCCGGCCTCGGCGAGTTTCCGGCCGTACCCCTCGGTCTCATCGAGGTGCCCGAGCCGGTAGTCGTGACCTCCGTGCAGGTAGCCCCAGTGCGTCCTGAGCCGCCCGATGGTCTCGGCGACCGTGGTGCCATCGCCGCTCGCGTCTGCTACGACCAGCGGGAAGATCGCGTGCCGCCCTCGATCGATGACCGGCAGGCGCCAGTCCATCCAGGCATCTCCTCCGCGCTGCAGGGCGCGCTCGATAGCGTCGTGGGTCGCCTGGCAGTGCAGCCGCTGCAGATCAGCGGTCGAGATGCCCTCCCAGGCCGGCACGCGGTGCCGCATCCGCAGCAGCGGATACGGCCGGCCCTGGTCGTCCCGCGAGCTGCGCCCGACGGCGGTGAACCCGCGGCGCTGGTAGAACTCCACCGCCGCCGTGTTCTGCTCGTTGACGTCGACCGCGACCGCTCCGTGGTCGAGCGCGAAGCTCAGCAGCGCGGTCCCGGCACCGCGGCCGTGCTCGGCGGCATCGACGAAGAGCATCTCCACCTTGTCATCCGCGATCCCCACGAACCCGACGATGCGTCCCTCGCGCTCCGCGACGTGCACGTCGACCTGCGGCAGGTGGTCCGAGGCGAGGTGCGCCTCGATGTCGTCGCGATCCGCTGCCGCGAGGAAGCCGTGCGTCGCGTCGACCGCACTGCGCCAGATCTGCACGAGACGCGGGTACTCGTCGCGGCCGTCGACGGGGCGGATGTCCATGGGCATCAGTCCCTGCCGCACCGTGCGTCGATCAGCGACTGCGCGGAGCCGGGCAGCGTGGACGGGTCGTCGAAGAACGCGCGCCCCTGGCAGATGCGCACGAGCCCCTCCCACACCTCGCGGTACAGGAGCGGGTCCGCCTGCAGTCGCCCCGACTGCCGCGGGGTGAGCGGGAATCGGTAGCTGCCGTCCCAGTGGCCCTGCCCCACATCCAGATCGAGGAGGAGGTCGCCGCGCCGCCGGATGATCGCCGGAGCCCAGTTCCATTCGGCGCCCTGCGGCCGGAAGATCTGCTCGATGCCATCGGGCACTCGGAACGAGACGCGGGGCTCACGCGCGTCTTCGACGAGTTCACCGGCGACGGTGAGCCACACGACCGCGCCGTCGCGGACTCCCAGGTTCGTGGCCATCGACGGCCAGATGCGCGGCACTGCCGGGAAGTCCCATGCCACAGTCCGAGCGATCTCGGGATCGTAACGCGCGACCGAGATCCCGATCGGCCGTTCGACGTGCGGCCCCAGCGCGTCGAGCACCGCCTGGACCTCGGCACTGTCGATCGGCCTGCCCAGCGCGCTCGCGAAGAGCGCGGACGGCGCCGTTTCCCAGGTCGGTGCCGACTCGGTTCCGTGGCGTCGTGGCCGAGCGCTCACTCCCGCCCCGCCGTCGGAAGGCTGTCGAACGTCGTCACTCTCCCAGCCTCGCACGTCGGCTGCCGCGGCGCATCCGACAGATCACGACGAGTGCGACCCCCACCGCATACCAGAGCAGATCCCACAGTGAGAAGCCTGTTCCGAAGACGAGCCGGAGCGGAGGGAAGGATGCCGCCCACTGGGAGGGCAGCGGGGTGAGCTGCAACAGCTCGACGCCGACACACCACCCCAGCGCGACTGCAGCCGTGACCCGCCAGCGAGCGCACGGCGCGACGAATGCGACGAGCAGCGCGATCAGTGCGGCGTAGAGGACGTCACCCACCGCATCGCTGACGGGGCCCGCCGGTGCCAGAAAGTGCACGGCGAGCCCGGCGGCGACAGTCGCGACCGCGGCCAGCGCGAGGAGGAGACGACGTCGTGGCCGGTGCACTCAGCTGCGCCGGTTCTCGGCGATCGCGTCCCGCACGAGCAGACGAAGCTTGTCCTCGTCGACCGTCGCCCCCTCGACGAGATCGATCGCACGCACCGTTGTGCCGTCCAGCCTCGCGTTGAACAGGCGATCCGGGTCATCCAGCTGGGCGCCCTTCGGGAAGGTCAGCCGCACGGCCTTCTTCAGCACGTCCGCCAGGCAAACGTTCCCGTCGCAGACCCAGGTGGCGACGCCCTCCGGCTTCGAGGGTTTCCGCCACTTGATCTCCTCGACGATGTCCGGATCGGCGCTGAGGACGGCTCGCCGGAGCCGCGCCAGCGTCTCCCCCTTCCACCCGCCGGCGGCGGCGATGATCTCGTCGATCTCTCTTCCTGCGGATGATTCGTTGTCGCTCATGAGTACATCCTGGCCTGCGGCGGACGATCAGGTGGCCGGAGTCATGACTTCCACGCGGGATGCTGGGCTGGGCAACGCTTGTACCGTTGCTCGCTGTCCCGGTCGACGGCGGCGCGGTCGTCTTGGTCGCGCAGTCCGGAGGGCGGAGAAGCCGGTCCGGTCGTCGGCACTCGGTCCATCGACGGTCTGAGTAAGCGCCCAATATGTCCGCTGATACGTGAGACGCTCCGGCGCATAGTTTCGACCGGCTCGTCCCGCGGGCGTGAGGTCGCCCTTGTCACCCCAATCGTCTGGTTCGATCCCGAGCATTGCGGAGATCTCCGCCACGTTCTTCGTGTCGCTGTGAACGGTGAAGGAAGCTCGATTGCCCCGGATCATGGACGAGAGCCTATTCCGCCGAGATCACGGCCGTCGAGCGTTCGCTCACCTCGAGACAGCCACTGACGGAGTACGCCGACCCACTCCTCGAACGCATCGAGATGGGCGTCATGAGTTCCGCCGGCGAGGTCGATCCTGTCCGTTTCAGGGCGTCGCCGGATCAATTCATTCTTCTCGGCGTCGTCGAACATCCCATTCCTCGCGAAGATCACGCGCGTCGGAACCCGGAGAGTCTCCCATTCGGCCCAGCGTGGCTCGTGCACGGCTTCGATCGTGCGTCGCATGATGTCGGGGTCGAAGCGCGGGACAAGCCCGTTCCCCTGCGTTTGAAGGTCCGCCACCCACGCTTCGACGATCGCGTCGTCGCCGAGGAAAGCGCGCGCGGCGTCCTCATCTGCGAACGGCACCGGCCAGGACGCGAAGTACCTGCCCAGAGCCGCTGCCGATTCCGGGTCATGGCTGCCCGCGACATGGCCTTCCAGCATGACGAGTCCCTCGACCAGGTCCGGACGAGCCGCAGCCGCGAGAAAGGCGGTATGCGCTCCCATCGACTGGCCGGCGAGGGTTGCTCTCCGCCCAGGGACGAGCTCCTCGATCACCGCGACGACGTCCTCGACGAAAGCCTCGCGCGTCAGATCATCGGGACGCCGCGTGCTCAGACCATGCCCCCGCTGATCCACAAGCAGCACCCGGCACCCGTCGAGTTCCCGCGCTGTGGGCAGCAGCTCCCGCGAGCTCCCGGCCAGGCCGTGCAGCAGGACGACGACCGGCCCGTCGCCCTCCAGGTCGCTGACCGCGATCGAGACGCCGTCTGGACACAAGACCACGCGGGACGTCATGCGATCTGCTGCGGAGCTATCGTCACGATCTCGTCGCTCAACGCTCTGCACTCGGCGCTCGTCGTTCGACCGCAGATTCATTCAGGACTCCTCCGGCATTCCCCCGCCACAGCTCGGGGTGAGTCACACGTTGAAGCGTGACTCCACCACGCTACGCCACGGTGAGGCACCACGCGTAGAGCATCACGTCGGCCTGATCCTTCGGCGAGAAGACGCGATCGAAGTCGTGCGAGAGCCGCGAGAAGTCCCGCCCGAGCGCTCGTTTCGAGCCGGTTTCCTGGCTGAATCCGGAGATCGTCCGACGACTCAGCGGATCCAACATGACACGGACTCGTCGAACTCGCGGCGCCTCAGGATGATGCTCCTCGTACTTGCGCTCCGTTCGCCACCGGTCGATGCGAAGAGAGTATCGGCACTACGAGCCGGTGAGCCGCCTAAGCGCTCAGCCGTTGAAGTGGAACTCCACGACGTCGCGTCACAGACAGGCGTCACGGTGCGGCTAAAACAGCCGCACCGTCCCAACCATCAGCATCGGTCGCCGCTGCTGCCGCAGGCGCTTCAGCATGGCGTTCAGATCCCTCACCTTCACAGCCAGAGGATGCCGGCCACGTCTTCGACGTGAGCCTTCACCTTCGAGATGCCCGGCCAGTACTTGTTCGGGTGTCCGCACTGGTTCCGGAGGTCGAGCGCCTGACCGAGGATCTTGTGCTGAGCCTTGTCGATAATGCCGAGATCCTGCGCGACCTTAAGGATGTCGACTTCCTGGAACTTAAGTAGGTCGTCGTGAGTCTTGAGGCTTGCCTTGGGTAAGTACTTCTGGAAAGCCGTTGTCACCGCGCTCGCACCGTGCGACCAAATACGCTGCTTTAGGTCAGCGGCAGCGCCGACCCACACGAAGACGACTGCGGCGCGACGAGCATCCACTCTGAGGCACAGCACAGCTTCTTCGAGGAAGCTCTTCGCGCCAGGATCGGTGACCTTCGCTACGACCTTCTCGAGGTCGCCAACGCTCTGCTCTAGCTCGGGCTCGTTCTCCGGTAGTCCGTGATTCGCGCGGACCGACTTACGTCCCGTCTCCGTCAACTGCCAGAGCTTCGAGCCGTTGGCTGTGTTGCCGACCACATCGACGTTCGCCCCGGCCTTACCGAGCACGTCCGCCATGTTGATGTTCTTCGCGTTGGTGATGCGCGCGCTCACGACGGCGGACTTGACCTCTGCCGCGGTCATTGACTCTTTGTTGCCGTACCGCTCGTTCCAGTAGAGGACGGCGAGCGCGACCGTCTCGCGCTTCGCCCTCTTCACCGCGGCGAGGAACTCTACGAGCGTCACTTTGCAGACTTCGACGGGAGGTCATTTCTAACGAGTCCGTAGCCTCGAGGGGAGACTTTGATGTCGTCGCCGTCTGATGTGTCGAGGAAACCCGCGCGCGTAGCAGTGATGGACAGCGAGTTCTTCGGGTTGCTGGGTGCCGTCCAACCAGCGTCGACGTAAAGCGTCACCACCTGGTTCGCGTTCGCCTTCGGAAGTTTCGCGACTTCCTTGATCCAGTACACGGCGCACGTGTTCTTGTCGTTCTGCGTCGCGGGCTTCTTTTCCGCGATGAAGTCACGCCAGGACTGCACGCCTTCGGGGGCGGTTTCCAGGGTCTGGTCGATCGAGACCTTCGCTGCCTTGGTCGTCCGCTTAGGCTTCGGCTTTCCGTTGCCTCCACCCGCGCCGCCCGCAATGTCGCCCACCGTCGAGTCAGAGGCGTTAGCGTCGGCGTCGCCGGACGCCTCAACGTGAATCTGAGGCGTCCTGACGTGCAGTGTGGACTTGCCAAACATGTGCGAGAACGCGGCGTTCTGCAGATCGGTATTGCCCTCGATGGTCGCGACTACCTCGAGGACGCGCTTCATCTGATCCAGTCGCGCGTCGAAGTCTTCGTCGGCCACAGTGCCTCCATTCCAGGACAAGAGTGTCCTGGAATATACGGTGGACGCGAATCGTTCTCCGCGATGTCAACCAGCGTGTCCCTAAATGAGGACAAGACGGGAACAACCCCGCTGGAGCAGAGGTAGGGTGGCGCGGACCGCTTCTTATGACTCATCCGGCCCGCGTCAGCATCGCGGCTGAGTAATCGAATCTCGATAACCTCCATGACCTCCAACGTCCGTCCCACATCGACCGGACGCCGTTCGCAGGATGGCGGTCGTGTCCGAGTACTTCGCGTCGTCGGTCCGCAGGATGTGCGCGAATCAAAGTTGTGCGGTCACGTTCCTGCCACGCGGAACGGACAGCCCCTCGGACTGGCCGCAGAAGTTACGAGATGTGCGGTCGTAGGCCCTCTGTATCCAGCGCTACAAATCGTCGCCGATGTCGTCCGTCCGCGAGCGCTCAGACGTTAAACCGGAACTCCACCACGTCACGTCGCCGTTAGCGGTCACCGACGTAGAGCACGTCGGCGCGTTCCCGTGGGAAGAAGTTGCTCTCGAAGTCGAGCTCATTGGGAACCCAGACTTCGTTCCAGAGCCGGATGAAGTCGCGGCCGAGCGCTTCATCGCGCCGCATCCCCCGCTCCTGAGCCGTTTCGAGCGGGATATCGACCCATACGCTCAGATCGAGAAAGGGCAGAGCCTCGGGATGAAGCAGCCCGACAAGGTCGACCAGTAGGACGTCTCCCGTCGGCGCTGGTTCAGGTTCTCCGTGCTCTTACCAGATCCCGCAAATCCTGACACACCCACGACCACTGGCCGCCCGAGATGCCGGAGTTTCCGTTCAACGCGCGCTGTCAGAGACGCGATGTCCTGAACCTCTGCCTGCGTCATGCTGCCTGCAACGGCGTGATCGCAGCGATCTGCTCAGACACACGATCTTCGGCAAGCTCCAGCTCGTACCGCGTCTGCAGATTGAGCCAGAACTGCGGCGCCACACCGAAGTAACGTCCCAGCCGAAGCGCCGTGTCGGCCGTGATCGCACGCTTGCCGTGCACGATCTCATTGATCCGTCGGGGCGGCACGCCGATGGCCACGGCCAGCTTGTTCTGTGTGATCTCGAACCCCTTGATGAAGTCCTCCATCAGCACCTCGCCCGGATGGATCGGCGGGTAGAGCTTCTCAGACATGATCCCTCCTCAGTGGTAGTCGACGATCTCGACATCCTCGGGCCCAGCCTCAGTCCAACGGAAACAGATCCGCCACTGGTCGTTGATCCGAATGCTGTGCTGACCCGCCCGATCGCCCTTAAGCGCTTCCAGGCGGTTGCCCGGAGGAACTCGTAAGGCGCCGAGCGTCGATGCAGCGTCGAGAAGATGCAACTTCCGATTCGCCATCTTGTGGATACGCGGATCAATCCTCTTCGCCGGTTCGCGATGCCATACGTGCTCGGTCTCGCGGTCGGCGAACGATCTGATCACAAAGAGATACTATAACGCAAAGCGTCAATAACGTTAGACGTTAAACCGGAACTCCACGACGTCGCGTCACCGTTAGCGGTGTGCGGAGAAGCCGCACCGTCCGAAGTGACGACCGCGCAGCGTGCAGTTCCGGGCGGGACATTCGCTGGGCAGTACCATTGCTGCATGGACAGGGCTGCGCGTATCGCGAGGTTCATCGACCGCCAGTATGTCTCGGACGAAGGCGATGTCCGACAGAACGTCGAAAGCCTGTTCGCCGCCGACCTTGTCTATCACACGGGCGAGCAGACGCTCAGCCGTGAGGATCTTGTCGTCATCGGAACCACGGTGCGGGCGACCCCGCAACGATCCCGGTACATCGAAGCACGAGATTTTGAGCAGCAGGGCGATGTCGTTCGATGGCGGCTCTCGGCACACCTGCCCGCGACCGACTCCGAAGACGAGGACCTGCATCAGGAAAGCGTCGTGACCGCGCTCTTCGGCCCAGACGAGAAGGTCATCAGGGTGTGGTCAACGCCAGCCGCGTAGGTATGCCGAACCTGTCGGGCCCGCCGCCGCGTTTCGCCAGTCCAGGGCGCATGAAAGAAGGCGGGGCGGGCGGACCATCGACCATGCTTCATGCACAGGACCACGATCCCCAGTAAGAACTAGCCGCGCGACAAGCGCCACACCGCCTCAGACGTTGAACCGGAACTCCACCACGTCGCCGTCCTGCATGACGTAGTCCTTGCCCTCGAGGCGGGCCTTGCCCTTCGCGCGCGCCTCGGCCACCGAGCCGGTGTCGACCAGGTCCTGGAACGAGATGACCTCGGCCTTGATGAAGCCCTTCTCGAAGTCGGTGTGGATCACGCCGGCGGCCGCGGGGGCCTTGTCGCCCTTGTGGATCGTCCAGGCGCGCGCCTCCTTCGGGCCCGCCGTGAGATAGGTCTGCAGGCCGAGCGTGTCGAAGCCGATGCGGGCGAGCTGGTCGAGGCCGGACTCGTCCTGCCCCGTCGAGGCCAGCAGCTCCGCGGCATCCTCCGGATCGAGGTCGATGAGCTCCGACTCGATCTTCGCGTCGAGGAAGATCGCCTGCGCGGGGGCGACGAGCTCGGCGAGCTCTGCCTTGCGCGCAGCATCCGTCAGCACGGCCTCGTCGACGTTGAAGACGAAGATGACCGGCTTCGAGGTGAGCAGGCCCAGCTCCTTGATCGGCGCCAGGTCGATCCCCGACACCGACAGCAGCTGACCGCGCTCGAGCGCGTCCTTCGCGGCGGTTGCGGCCTCGAGCACCGACGGGTCGGCCTTCTTGCCCCGCACCTCCTTCTCGAACCGCGGGATCGCCTTCTCGAGCGTCTGCAGGTCGGCGAGCATCAGCTCGGCGTTGATGGTCTCCAGATCGCTCTTCGGGTTGATCGCCCCGTCGACGTGCACCACGTCGTCATCGGCGAAACCACGCACGACCTGCGCGATCGCGTCGGCCTCGCGGATGTTGGCGAGGAACTGGTTGCCCAGCCCCTCGCCCTCACTGGCGCCGCGCACGATGCCGGCGATGTCGACGAACGACACCGTCGCGGGCAGGATGCGCTCACTGCCGAAGATCTCCGAAAGCGTGTTCAGCCGCGGGTCGGGCAGGCTCACCACGCCGACGTTCGGCTCGATCGTCGCGAACGGATAGTTCGCCGCGAGCACGTCGTTCTTGGTCAGCGCGTTGAAGAGGGTGGACTTGCCGACGTTGGGCAGGCCGACGATACCGATAGTGAGAGCCACGGGAGTCGATTCTACCGGGGCGGACGCCTGCGCCTTCTCAGCCGCGCACCGCGCGGAAGGCCGCGGTGACGTAGGGCAGGTCGATCGTGAGATCGCCGACGACGCCCAGCTCGTCGAAAAGGTCGTTCATACCCCGCTCGATACTCGCCTTCTTCTCGTAGGAAGCCGTGATGATGTAGCTGCGCGATCGCGCCATGTGCAGCAGCTGCTCGCGGGTCATGGCGCGCGTCCACTCCCAGCGCTCGCTCTCCACGCCGCCGAACGGCGCAGCGATCGTGGGGCCGTCGCCTGAGATCATCTCCTCCGCGGGGCTGCCGCTCATGATCAGGGTGAGTCGGCGCACCCAGTCGACACGCTCGTCACGCACGTTCCAGATCAGTCCGAGCACGCCGCCCGGTCTTACGACCCGGCCGATCTCAGCGGATGCCCGCTCCGGATCGACCCAGTGCCAGGCCTGCCCCATGACGACCGCGTCCACTGCGGCATCCGGCAGCGGCAGCGATTCGGCCGTGCCGACGAACGTCGGCACCTGCGGCGACTGCACGTGCAGGGCAGCCAGCATCTCGGCATCCGGGTCGACGGCGACCACCTCGCCGTCCGCAGCATCCGCGAGCACCCGGGTGAGCTTGCCGGTTCCGGCGCCCACGTCAGCGACGCGGCGGGCCCCCTCGGGCAGCCGTTCGAGCATCCAGGCGACCGCCTCGAACGGATAGTCCGGGCGCCCCGCCTCATAGCTGCTCGCCGCTGTTCCGAAGGATGTCGCGCGCTCGCTCATGCTCATGTCGCCAGCCTACGGCGCGCCTCTGACGCGTGCGAGCGGCGGGAGGAGAGAGTGAACACGTGGCTCTGGACTTCACTGCGATCGACTTCGAGACGGCGAACTCCAGCCCGGCCTCCCCCTGCCAGGTGGGCCTCGTCCGCGTCCGCGGCGGCGAGGTCGTCGCGCAGACCGGATGGCTGATCCGCCCGCCCGCGGGCTACGACGACTTCCAGGAGTGGAACGTCCGCATCCACGGCATCCGTCCTGAGGACGTCGTGGGCGCCCCCAGCTGGGAGGGGCAGATCGACCGGCTGCACGCATTCGCCGGAGACGACGTGCTCGTCGCGCACAACGCCGGTTTCGATCTGAACGTGCTGCGCCGCTCCTGCCAGGCCACAGGCCTGGATGCGCCGAACTACCGCTCGCTGTGCTCGCTGGCCGTGGCGCGCAAGACCTACGATCTCGAGTCGTACCGGCTGCCGAAGGCCGCCGCGGCGGCGGGCTTCGGAGAGTTCCCGCACCACGACGCGCTGGCGGATGCCCGGGCCTGCGCCCAGATCGTCATCGACGCCGCCCGCCGCGCCGGCGCGGTCGACGTCGATGCGCTCTCGGCAGTGCTGGGCGTCCCCGTGGTCGAGTTCGCGCCGCTGCTCGCGGAGCGCGCCGCAGCCTGAGCGGGTCTGCCGGGCACCCGCGTCGCAGTTCGTTCCGTTCTGCGACCCGACGCGACACTCAGGTCGCAATCGGTCCCGCTCTCGGCGCCGTAGAGCGGGACGAACTGCGACCTGGGCGGGGCGCTGCGGCCGATCAGCGCACCGGCTCGCTCATCTCGACCGTCGGAAGGGCGAGCTCCGTGCCGCCAGCGGCGAAAGCTCGGCGCATGAGCGGGCGGAACGGCTTCGAGAGCGTCACGCGGACCAGCATCCTGGACACTGCAGCACCGAATCGACTCGCCGGCACCATCCGCTCGATGCCGCCGTACGGGATCTTCTTCCCCACCTCGGCGAAGGGCGCGATGTCGGCCGCGTATGCCGCCAGGGCACCGGGCAGGTCGTCGGGCCGCGCCACGATCCGAGCGGCAAGCAGATGGGCGCCGATCAGTGCCGTCGCCGTACCCATCCCCGTCATGGGAGATCCGCACGACGCCGCGTCGCCGAGCAGCACCACGCGGCCGGCCACGGGCGAATCGAGATCGATGCGGACCAGTTCGTCGAAGTAGAAGTCGTCAGCATCGGCCATCGCGTCGATGATCGTGTCGGCGTGCCATCCCGCACCTTCGAGCAGTTCGCTGATGAGCGCCTGCTGCGTACCCCTGTCGCCCCGGAGCGCCGGATTGCGATCCGCGCGGATCGTGAGGATCGCCTTCGACGTCGACGGGTCTCGATCCGGACGGATGCCGAAGGCGATGCCCGGTACGAACCGCATCGTGAACCAGCCGTCCTCGATGTCGGCGGGCGTGGGCAGGGTGAAGAACGCGGCGTAGCCACCGAGAGCATGCGCGAACCGCTCCTCCGCGCCGAAGGCCAGACGTCTCGTCGCGGAGTGCACACCGTCGGCGCCGACCACGAGGTCGTACCGTTCCGACGCCGCGCGCTCGAAGGAGACGTCGACGGCGTCGTCGTGCTGCTCCAGGGCCGTGATCCGGTCCCCGTACCGCACCTCGAGCAGCCCGGGGGCATCGGCATCGGCCTCGGCGAGACTCTCCCTGAGCACCTCGGCGAGGTCCCCGCGGGCGATCTCGATCTCCGCGACGGCCCCGTTCCCGTCGAAGTCCGCCATCGACATCCGTCCGAAGACCCTCCCGCGGGCGTCCACGTACGACATCCCGATCTCGTGCACTCGCCGCCGTTCGATGCCCGGCAGCAGCCCCATCCGCTCGGCCACCTCGCGGCTCGCGCCGCGCAGGTCGACGGCCTGCCCGCCCGGTCGCGGTGCCGCGGCGCGCTCGACGACGGTGGTGCGGATGCCGGCCCTGATCAGCTGCAGTGCGAGGGCGAGGCCGGCGATGCCGGCTCCCGAGACCAGGACGCGGGGTGTGGTGGTGCTCATCTTCGACTCTCCCTGTTTTAGACGCTTGTCTGACACGACTGTTCTACTCTGATCTGAGACGAATGTCTAGCACGAATGTCTGAACTTGTTCTAGAGTGGGGGCATGGGCAATCGTGAGGACCTGCTGGCCGGCGCGCGGAAGGTGATCTTCGAGCGCGGAGTGGCAAAGGCCACGGCGCGCGACATCGCCGGCGCGGCCGGAGTCAGCCTTGCCGCGATCGGCTACCACTTCGGATCCAAGGAGCAGCTGATCACCGAGGCGCTCACCCAGTCACTGGGAACGGGGATCGGCGACCGGATGGATGCCGCGCTGCGCGAGACCGCGGCGCTGCCCCCGCTCGACGCCTTCGCCGCCGTGTGGAACGCGATGCCCGCTGCGTTCGCCGAGAACCGCGAGGCGCTGATCGCCAGCCTGGAGAACGTGGTGCGGATGCTGCGCTCCCCCGAGGCCTCGCAGGAGTATGCGGGCGCCATGTCCGAGGCCTATTCCGGAACGGCCGCTCAGCTGCGCGAGACGCGCCCCGAGCTCGACGACGCCCAAGCCGAGGCGGTGGCCAAGCTGTACTTCGCGCTGGCACAGAGCCTCGGCATCCTGTGGCTGGTCACCCCGGAGGCCGTGCCGACCGGTGAGGAGCTCGCCGCCGCGGTCGCCGCGCTCGCCTCCGACTGATGTCGGAGGCCCGCGGCATCATGGGGACATGGATGCTTCAGCTGTCGCCCTCGCGCTGATCGCACTGCTCCTCGGCACCGCCGGCGGGTGGTTCGTCGCGCACTCCCGCTCGGCAACGGCACTCGCGCGCGCAGAGGTCGAGATCGCCGCGCTGCGCGAAGACCGCGATCGGCAGTACGACCTCTACCGCGATGCCGTCGAGCACTCGCGCGCCGAGCAGCAGGCCGCCGCCGAGCGGGCTGAGCGCGAGAACGCCGTGCTGACCGCGATCGCGCCGGTGCGCGAGAGCCTGCACCGGATGCAGCAGACCGTCACCTCGCTCGAGCAGGATCGCCAGGTGCAGTTCGGCACGATCAGCGAGCAGCTGCGACTCGCACAGGAGTCGGACGAGGCGCTGCGGGCCACCACCGAGACTCTCGCCGGCGCCCTGCGCTCCACCGCGACGCGCGGCGTCTGGGGCGAGGCGCAGCTGCGCCGCGTCGTCGAGGCCGCGGGACTCACCCGTCACGTCGACTTCGATCTGCAGACCACGATCTCGTCGGATCGCGGCCAGGGCCGCCCCGACATGGTGATCCGACTCGCCGGCGGCGCATCGATCGCCGTCGACGCCAAGGTGCCGCTCGATGCCTATCTCGAGGCGAGCGCGCTCGGGCTGAGCGCCGACGAGGGCACCCGGCGCGCGCTCATGCAGAAGCATGTCAAGGCGCTGCGCGCCCACATCGACGCCCTCGCGAAGAAGGCCTACTGGTCGGGGCTGGAGGCCGGTCCCGAGTTCGTCATCTGCTTCCTGCCCAGCGAATCACTGCTCGCCGCGGCGATCGACGAGGATCCGACACTCCTCGAGCACGCCTTCGGCAAGCGGATCGCCCTCGCCTCGCCGGTCAATCTGTGGGCGGTGCTGAAAACCGTCGCCTACACGTGGTCGCAGCAGGAGGTCTCCGACGAAGCCCGCAGCCTGCTGAACCTGGGCACCCAGCTCTACGACCGCCTCGGCACCCTCGCCGGGCATGCCGACGACCTGCGCCGTGCACTGGAGCGCACGATCGACAGCTACAACAGATTCGCGGGCTCGCTGGAGAGCCGGGTGCTGGTCACCGCCCGCCGATTCCCGGGCGTCGACCAGTCGGCACTCGGTGCACCGGCTCAGCCCGTGCTGACGCCCGTGCGACGGTTCACCGCGGAGGAGCTGCTCGAGGGCGCCGACGATGACGCGCGCGAAAGCGACTCAGACGTCTCGGACCTGACGCTGCTCTCCGACATCGGCGAGCTGCGCGCCCGACTCGGTCAGGACGAGGCCTGAGACGACCCCGAGCCGATCAGGCGCCGCCCGGCACCCACCACAGCAGCGCGCACACGATGCCCGAGGTGGCGACGAAGGCGCCGATCATCCACCAGACGCTGACCTCGTGCCCTTCGTCGCGGCGCTTGCGGAACAGCACGTCCGCGCGTCGGGCCGGATCGACCACAGCGGCCTGAGCACCGGGAGCCGGCGTGGACAGCTTCACGACCGTGCCCTCCGGCAGGTCGCTGACGCGCAGGATACGGCCGGTCTCGGTGGTGACGTGCGCCTCAGGGACGGCCTTGCCGGCCTGGTCCTTCTGCGATGTCATCGTGCGTCCTCCTCGTTCCGACCGCGAAAGCGCGATCACGACCTGCCCATTCTGCCAGCCGCACCTGGAAAAGTGCGTACTGAGGGCCGTGTCAGAGGTTCAGAGCCACTTCGAGACGAGGTGCTCCGACGAGATCCGCCGCAGCGTTCCGGACGCACCGCGCAGCACCACGCTCTCGGTGTAGACGTACCCGCCCTCGCGGCGCACGCCCGAGACCAGCTGCCCGTCGGTCACACCCGTCGCGACGAAGAGCGTGTTGTTGCCCTTGACCAGGTCGTCCGCCTCGTACACCTTGTCCATGTCGAGACCGGCGTCGATGCCGAGCTGCCGCTCGTCGTCGTCACGCGGCCACAGGCGACCCTGGATGTGGCCTCCGAGCGCCTTGATGGCGCAGGCCGTCACGATGCCCTCCGGGCTGCCGCCGACGCCGATGCACATGTCGGTGCGGGCGTTGTGGCGCGCCGCGTTGATGCCGCCGGCGACGTCGCCGTCGCTCATCAGACGGGTGCCTGCACCGGCCTCGCGGATCTCCGCGATGAGCTTCTCGTGCCGCGGGCGGTTCAGCACCGAGACGACGATCTCGTCGACCGGCTTGTCGAGCGCGGCAGCCAGACGGCGGATGTTCTCACCGACGGGGAGCCGGATGTCGACGACGCCGACTCCGGCAGGACCCGTGACGAGCTTGTCCATGTAGAACACGCTGGAGGCGTCGAGCATGGTGCCGCGGTCGGAGACGGCGATCACGGAGAGTGCGTTCTGCCTTCCCGCGGCCGTCAGCGAGGTGCCGTCGATCGGGTCGACGGCGATGTCGCACTCCGGCCCGCTGCCGGTGCCGACGGTCTCGCCGTTGAAGAGCATCGGGGCGTTGTCCTTCTCACCCTCACCGATCACCACGCGGCCCTGGAAGTGCACGGTGCCGAGGAATGCTCGCATCGCGTCGACGGCCGCGCCGTCCGCGGCCTCCTTGTCCCCGCGTCCGATGTACGGCACCGCGCGGATCGAGGCGGCCTCCGTGGCGCGCACCAGTTCGAGTGCGAGGTTGCGGTCGGGACGAAGGGGGCTGAGATCAGCAGTGAGGCTCACCATGCCGGTCAGCATAGCCAGCCAGAAGGGCAGAATCGGCGAGTTTCACGCTCTCGCAAGCGAAGGAATGTCCGTTCTTAACATCAGTGAAGAGCGAGATGATTTCCGAGGGCTTCACACAGAAAGCATCCATGCTCCTCCCCGGCTAAAGTGAGGCTGAAACCGCTCATCGATCGCAGGAGTTCTCATGCCCGTTGCCACCCCGGATCAGTACGCAGAGATGCTCGATCGCGCGAAGGCCGGCGGCTTCGCCTACCCCGCGTTCAACGTCTCCAGCTCGCAGACGATCCACGCCGTCCTCCAGGGTCTGACCGAGGCCGGCTCCGACGGCATCATCCAGGTCACCACCGGCGGCGCCGACTACTTCGCCGGCCAGACGGTGAAGGCCCGTGCCACCGGCGCGCTCGCCTTCGCGAAGTTCGCCACCGAGGTCGCCAAGTCCTACCCCGTGACCGTCGCGCTGCACACCGACCACTGCCCCAAGGACGCCCTCGCCGGCTTCGTCGAGCCGCTCATCGCGGCATCCGAGGAAGAGGTGAAGGCCGGGCGCAACCCGATCTTCCAGTCGCACATGTGGGACGGCTCGGCCGTGCCGCTTGCCGAGAACATCGAGATCGCGAAGGATCTGCTCCCCCGTATGAAGGCGATCAACGCCATCCTCGAGGTCGAGATCGGCGTCGTCGGCGGCGAGGAGGACGGTGTCGCGCACGAGGGCTCGAACGAGGCCCTGTACACGACCTTCGGCGACGTCGACCAGGCCGTTCAGGCCCTCGGGCTCGGCGAGCAGGGCCGCTACATCGCCGCCCTCACCTTCGGCAACGTGCACGGCGTCTACAAGCCGGGTGGGGTGAAGCTGCGCCCCGAGCTGCTCGGCGAGATCCAGCAGCAGGTCGCCGCGAAGTACGGCACCGGCGCGAAGCCGCTCGACCTCGTCTTCCACGGCGGCTCCGGCTCGACCGACGAGGAGATCGCCCTCGCAGTCGCCAACGGCGTCGTGAAGATGAACATCGACACCGACACGCAGTACGCGTACACCCGCGCGATCGCCGACTACATGTTCAAGAACTACGACGGCGTCCTCAAGGTCGACGGCGAGGTGGGCAACAAGAAGCTCTACGACCCGCGCGCCTGGGGCAAGGTCGCCGAGACCGCCATGGCCGCCCGCGTGGTCGAGTCGACCCGCCAGCTCGGCTCCTACGGCCAGTCGAAGAGCTGACGGTCCCGATGGGTCGCTGAGCCTGTCGAAGCGAACACGGATGCCCCGGACCGCACGGTCCGGGGCATCCGTCGTTCCTGCGTCAGCCGCGGATCAGCGTGCCGTCGGCCTTCAGCACCCACCAGATGCCTCCGACGCCCTGCCCGTTGACGTCGCCCTTCGCGCTGTCACCGGCGAAGGTGTACAGCGGCCAGCCGTCCAGGGTGACCTGGAGCTTTCCGTCGGGGGTGTCGATCGTGCCGAGGTCGCCGGTGACGCCGTCGACCTTCGGCGTGGCCTCGTCCGACAGGATCGGCGGCCACTTCTCCAGGCACTGGCCGGTGCAGGCGCTCGTCGTCGCGCCCTGGGTGTCCTTGTCGTACATGTACGCCGTCATCCCGTCGCCGGTGACCACGACGTCGCCGAGCGACGTGCTCGCGACCATGAGGGCGGTGCTGGAAGACGAATCCGATCCGCCGCCGGTGCCGTAGCTGTCGTCCGTGTACCCGCCGTCACCGGAGGAGTCCGACGAACTGCTCGGAGCGGTCGTGTCCGGAGTCCCGGACGGCCCGCCGGAACAGCCGGCCAGCAGAAGAGCGAGGGCGATGCCGCCGATCGCGAGAGCCTTGCGCATGATGTCGTCCCTTCGTCCGGCCTCGGCGAGGCCTCTCCTCGGTGAACGAGACAGCGCGGAAGGGAGTTCACTCGAACGAGTGCCGCACCATGACCGTTCCCCCGGCGTCGAGGATCTCGATCGAGCGGATGTCGGATGCCGCCAGCGCCGTCCCCGCCGACAGCTTCGCGACGGCACCCGGCTTCACGTTCCAGGTCGAGAGCGTGGTGGTCTTCCCGTCCACATCCGTGACGGCGAGCACGTAGCTGCCGCTGCCGTACCCGTTGCCGTCGTATTCGCAGACCAGGTCGAGCTTCGTGCCCCAGGGTACCGAAGTCAGCGCGACCTCTGCCGCGACCGGAGCGCCGGCGACGGGCTCCAGAGCGATCGCCGGTGCGGGCCGCGGCGTCAGCATCGAGATCGACACGACCACGCCGACGACGACCGCCGCGGCGATCCCACTCGCCCAGGCGACGACCCGACGGCGGCGGCTGCGCCGTGCTCGCGCGGCCGCGAGCACCCGTACGGGTCCGGCATCCGTGGCATCCTGATCGGCGATCGATTGCGCGTCATCCGCGCCGAGCCGCGAGAGCAGCGACACCGTCGGCCCCAACTCGGCCACTGCTGCGCGGCACGCGGCGCAGTGCGCGAGATGATCCTCGTATTCGGCGCGCTCCGCTGCCGAGAGCGCGCCCAGCGCATAGGCGGCATCCCAGGTGGCATACCGCTCGTGATCGACGCTCACCGGGTCACCCCTCTCTCCTGCAGTGCGAGCCGCAGGGCTCGCAGTCCGTAATGCATCCGGGACTTGACCGTGCCCTCCGGGATGCCGAGTTCTCTGGCGAGCTCACCGACGCTCCGACCGCGGTAGTACGCGGCGACGACGACCTCGCGGTGCTCGGGGCTCACGGCGGCGAGCGCGTCCTGGATGAGCATCGCGTCGAACAGCCGGTCGGTCTCGTCATCGGCGGCGCGCTCGGGAACGTCGGCCACCGCGTTCTCGTGGCGGTTCCGGGCGCTGCGCGCCTCGTCGATGACGATGTGCCGCGCCACGGTGAACATCCACGCGCGGCAGGTGGAGGGGTCCTGCTCGAGCACGCGCGGCGTGCGCCAGGCGCGCAGCAGCGTCTCCTGCACGACGTCGTCGGCGGATGCCCGGCCGCCGAGGCTCGTCACGTAGCGCCGGATGGGCCCGGCGTGCAGCTCGTACAGCGCGGTGAGCCGCTCGTCGTCCTGTTCACTCACGGATCCCTCCTCACGTGGGTAACGAGGCGGAGTGTTCGGAGGTTCAGATGAACCTGGGCGGGACGGATTCCGTTCTTCACCTATGGACATCTTCCTCGCCGATGACGGGTTCCGCATCGCGGGCCTGCCGATGCATCCGCTGCTCGTGCACGCCACCGTCGTGCTGACTCCCCTGACGGCTCTCGCCGTGGCTCTGGCGGCGCTCTGGCCGGCAGCCCGGCGCCGGATGGGATGGGCGCCCCCGATCGCGGCGGTGATCGTCGCAGGGCTCGTCCCGATCACGGTGCTCGCCGGGCGGAGTCTCGCCGAGACCGTCGGCTACACCCCGCCGGTGCTGCGGCACGAGGCCCTCGGTCTCATGCTCATCCCGTGGACGATCGCGCTGCTCGTGGCCGCCGTGCTCGTGCAGCTCCAGGATCGGATGCTGCGCCGCGTCGCGCCCGCGACCGCACGGATCCTGCGGATCGTGATCACCGCCGCCGCGGTGATCGCCGCGGTCGGCACGATCGTCGTGACCGTGCTGACCGGGGATGCGGGGGCGCGCGCCGTCTGGGGAGGGATGTGATCAGCCCTTCGGCGCGGTCAGCAATAGCCGATCGGATGATGTGGCGCCCCTGCGCCGATTCGTAGCGTTGAGGACATGAACATCACCCGTCGCTCCATCCTCACCGCCTCCGCGATCGCGATCGCCGTCGCGGGCGTCCTGCCCACCACCGCCATGGCCGCCGAGGCTCCCGCGCCCGCCGCGGCATCCGCTTCGTGGAAGAACCTCACCCCCTCCGAGACCCTCGCCTCGACGCCGTGGAAGACCACGAGCGCCGTCGACCAGGACGGCAACCGCGTCGCCCTCGACAACCCGGCCGTCTCGAACTTCGTCGGCTGGGCCTACTTCGACGCCGACGGCACGTACACGATGTACAACCTCGACGACAGCCCGAAGCTGCGCGGTGACTGGACCGTCGCCGCCGACGGCTCCTCGCGCTGGATCAACGCGAAGGACGCGAACGGCAACGTGCTGTTCCAGCGCACCGTGCCGATCACCGAGCTGACCAAGAACGTCTTCACCTACCGCGTGTTCCCGAACGCGGGCGACACGAGCGTCTACTACGACATCGTGCACACCAAGACCAACCACGTCGAGCCCGGCACCGACGCGAAGGGCCCCGGCGTGAACAACGGCCAGGGCGGCGAAGGCAACGGCGACTACCACTTCAACAACGGCAACGCCCGCTGATCGCTCTCCTGCGAGACACGCAGAACCCGGCTCCGCATCGTGCGGGGCCGGGTTCTGTCATTCCCCGGCTATGGGAGCGATCGGCTCGAACTCCGCAGGTTCACCCGTCTCGCCCGGCTCGACCAGGTCGACCGAGGGCCCCCGTCCACGCAGCCGCGCGACGGCCTCATCGAACTGCGTCTGCAGCGCAGCCACGGCGGCCTCGCCGTCGCCGCGGCGCAGGGCGTCCAGCAGCTCGCGATACGTCGGCGACACCGAGCGCCGCACGCTGTAGCCCTCCCGAGCGCTGAAGCTCACTATGCGGGTCTGCATCACCAGCGTGGCCATGAACCGTGTGAGGCGTTCGCTGCCCGCCGCATCCACCAGCACCTGATGGAACTCCAGATCGGCGTCGCCGATGGCCCGCGCATCCGCGCCCTCACTGGCCATGACGAGCTCGCGCAGCTCATGCTCCAGCCGCCCCAGCGCGCCGGCATCCCGAGCTGCCGCGACGCGGCGCACAGCCTGCGTCTCGACCGCGAGGCGCGCCAGGTACACGTCGTCGATCTGATCTCCCTCGATCACGGCGACGCTCATCCCGCGGCCGGGAACCGCGATCAACAGTCCCTCCTGGACGAGACGCTGCGCCCCTTCACGGAAGGGGCTGCGGCTGACGCCGAGCTGAGTGGCGATCTCGACCTCTCCCAGCGGCGACCCGGCCGGCAGCGCGCCGGAGAAGATTGCCTTGCGCAACTCGATCGCGATCAGGTCGACCGTGGACATCCGCGGAACGCGCGGCACGGCTGCGCGCCCTACCGATCTGGGCATGTCACGGGCCATCCCGCCTCCTTGTGCACTGTGACGCTGCGCGTCTGAACCATTCTCGCCGCAGGGGCCGCGTCTCTCGGCATCCTCCGGCTGCGCCGTGTCGAGTCGACGGCAACGTTTCTGTCACATTGTCGACAATCTGCGCGTCTGATTGTACTTGGAAAGACACCTTCCGTATCGTGAGTGTCCGTTCACCCGCATATGCAGGACCCTGCCTGCGTGCGAACGAAAGACCTGAGACACGAAACGGAAGAAGACGACGATGCGCAAGCGACACACACTCACGCGATCCGCCCTGGCGCTGACCGGGGCGCTCACGCTCGCCCTGGCCGGCTGCGCCTCCGGCGACAACACCGACTCCGCCGACCAGAGCACGCTCGAGCAGGCACGGGAGTCCGGCACGATCACTCTCGCCGTGGCCTCGGAGCGGCCGTACTCATGGGTCGAAGACGGCGAACCCACCGGTGCCACCATCGCGATGCACAAGAAGATCTTCGAGGAGCTCGGCATCGACGACATCAAGGTCGAAGAGGTCGAGTGGAACTCCCTGATCCCCGGGCTGAACGCCGGCCGCTGGGACGTCGTCAGTGCGGGCATGTCGATCCTGCCCGACCGCTGTGAGCAGGCTGCGTTCAGCGACCCCGAGATCATGTACACCACCACGCTCGCCGTCCCCAAGGGCAACCCGCAGGATCTGAGTGATCTGGACTCCGTCGCCGACAAGGGCGGGATCACACTGGCGGTGCAGTCCGGCGCGATCGAGGAGGGGTACGCCGACGACCTCGGCATCACGGACGTCATCAAGGTCGACAGCGCGACGGCCGGGCTCGAGACCGTCGAGTCGGGCCGGGCGGACGCCTTCGCCCTGACCGCGGTCTCGCTGAACTGGATGACCGACGACAGTGACGCGCTCGAGACCACCGGCGCCTTCGTGCAGGAGCTAGACGGTGTCGAGCAGATCGGCGCCGGCGCGACGGTCTTCCGCAAGGAGGACAAGGATCTGCTGGCGGCCTACAACGAGGAGCTGGCCAAGATCACCGGCGACGAGCAGTCCTACCTCGACCTGGTCGAGCCGTTCGGATTCACCGCGGAGAACCTGCCGCCCGCCGACCTCACGACCGAGCACCTCTGCTCCGGCGACCTCGGCTGACCACCGCCGGACGTGACAGACAATCTCGAGGCGCTCCAGCGGGCGCTGCCCCACCTGCTCGACGGTCTTCTGATGACCCTCCAGCTCACGGTGGGCGGCGCCCTGCTGGCGTTCGCCATCGCCATCGCGCTCGGCCTGCTCGCGCGATCCGACAACATCATCCTGCGGGGCATCGCCCGTACCGTCATCGAGGTGTTCCGCGGCACGTCACTGCTCGTGCAGCTGTTCTTCCTGTTCTTCGTGCTGCCGCTGCCGCCGTTCAATCTCGAGCTGCCTCCCGCGCTCGTCGGCATCCTCGGCCTGGGCCTGAACTACGGCGCCTACGGCGCCGAGGTCGTGCGCGGATCGATCAACTCCGTCCCCCGCGGACAGTGGGAGGCGACGACGGCGCTCAGCCTGTCGCCCGCCCAGCGCATGTCGCGCGTGATCTTTCCGCAGGCGTGGGCGCTGATGATCCCCTCGCTCACCAACCTGCTGATCCAGTTGCTGAAGGGAACCGCCGTGGTCTACCTGATCACGATCGTCGAGCTCACGGCCGAGCTGAACCGGCTGCGCATCGACACCGACGTGTTCTTCGCCTACACGCTGGGACTGATCGTCTACTTCGTGATCGCCTACCTCCTCACCATCGTCATGAACGCCCTCGAGGCGCGCGCCAAGCACCGCCTCGGACAGGGCACCCGACTGCGAGAAGCGGTCGCAGCGCCCGCCGTCGATCGAGAGGGAGATGTCCCGTGAACGACGACCGAGTGATCTGGAACTGGGACCACGCACTCGCCGCCCTGCCTGAGATGCTCTGGGCCTTCCTCACCGTCACCCTGTACGTGACCGTGCTCGGCAGCATCATCGCGGCCGCGCTGGGCCTGCTCATCGCGCTCGCGCGCAAGAGCACACCGCGCCCGATCGCGGGCATCCTGACCTTCGTGATGAACTTCATCCGCATGACCCCGCTGGTGGTGCAGCTGCTGTTCGCCTATTACGCGTTCACCACGGTGCCGCCGCTCACGCTCGGCGTCATCATCTTCGGCATCCACTACGCCACCTACATGGCCGAGGTCTACCGGGCCGGGATCGACGCGGTCCCGCGCGGCCAATGGGAGGCCGCCACCGCCCTGTCGATGTCACGCGGGCGCACCTGGACCGCCGTCGTCATCCCGCAGGCCTTGCGCTCGACCCTGCCGGCACTCGGCAATTACGTCATCTCGATGTTCAAGGAGACCCCGTTCCTCGCGGTAATCACCGTGACCGACATGGTGCGCGCCGCGCAGGAGTACGGTGCATCGCACTTCCGGTTCATCGAAGCCATCATCATGGCGGGGATCCTGTTCCTCGTCGCCAGCTACCCGACCTCACTGCTTGTCGGGCGAATGGAGAAGCGCCTTGCCTACACAGCCTGACACCCACACCGGAGCCATCGCCCTGGACGACGGGGAGGTGCCCGCCATCCGGTTCGACAGGGTCGAGAAGCAGTTCGGCGATCACGTGGTGCTGCACGACCTCGACTTCACCGTCCGCAAGGGCGATCGCGTCACGCTCATCGGACCCAGCGGATCGGGCAAGACCACGATCCTGCGGCTGGTGATGACCCTCGAAGAGGCCGACGGCGGGTACATCTACGTCGACGAGCAGCCGCTCACCCACGTCCAGCGCGGCGGCAGGCGGGTCGAGCTCAAGGAGAAGCACAAGAACGAGATGCGCAAGCGCATCGGCATGGTGTTCCAGCAGTTCAACCTGTTCCCGAACATGACCGTACTGGAGAACATCATCGAGGCGCCGGTACACGTGCTGAAGGCGCCGAAGGCGAAGGCCGTCGCCCGCGCGCACGAGCTCCTCGAGATGGTAGGGCTGCCCGACAAGGCGGGTGCCCATCCGACGCAGCTCTCCGGTGGTCAGCAGCAGCGCGTGGCGATCGCCCGCGCCCTGGCCATGGAGCCCGAGATCCTGCTGCTCGACGAGGTCACCAGCGCGCTGGACCCCGAGGTGGTCGGTGAGGTGCTGAGCATTCTGCGCGACATCGCCCGCGACACGGATGTCACGATGCTGATCGTCACGCACGAGATGCAGTTCGCGCGAGACGTCTCGAACCGGGTGTTGATGTTCGACGGCGGGCGCATCGTCGAAGAGGGCTCTCCGGAGCAGATCTTCTCCAACCCGCACGAGCAGCGCACCAAGGACTTCCTCTCCGCCGTGCTGTGAGTCGCGGCTGAGCGTGGGCGTCGACGCTGCGGGCGCCCGCTCAGCCCAGCGACGCGTTCAAGAACGCGGGATCGCCCATGATCGGCACCATCAGGCACAGCGACACGACGACCATCGTGAGGGCGAATCCGGCCAGCGGCACCCACCAGGCCGGCTTCGCCGCGCGGATGCGACGGAACGCGACGTACACGGTGGCGGCGAAGCCGGCGAGCATCACGACCACGGCGACGACGCCCCAGGTGCGCGCCGGCCCGAGGTTGGTGAACTCGCCGGGGATGCCGAGCACCTTCATCGCCTGGGTCAGCGAGTCGCCCATGTTCAGGAACTGCGGGATCGATGAGAGCACGTTGACGAGTCCGTACGCGAGCATCGCGATCGTCAGCAGGCGGTCGACCGGTCGCGCCTTCGGCGCCTCGTCCGTCTGCAGGGGCACCGGCTGCGGAGCGGGCGCCGGTGCGGCCGGTGCGGCCGGCGGCGGTGTGGCTGGAAGTCCGGCCGCGCGACGCTGCTCCTCGGGAGTCGCGTACTCGCCGTACTGCGGACGGTCGTCGCTCATCCGTCACCGGCCGAGGTGCGGCCGCCCAGGGCGCGCGCGTCGCGCTGTCCTGCGGCATCCTGGCGCAGCTCCTTCGGCAGCGAGAACATCAGGTCCTCCTCCGCGGTGCGCACCTCCTCGACGTCGGCGTAACCCGCCCCGGCGAGCTGCTCCAGCACCTCCCGCACGAGGACCTCCGGAACGGATGCCCCGCTCGTGACTCCGACGGTGTTCACGCCCTCCAGCCATTCCTGCTGCACCTCGTCGGCGTAGTCGACGCGGTAGGCGGCCTTGGCGCCGTGTTCGAGGGCGACCTCGACCAGACGCACGCTGTTGGACGAGTTCGCCGAGCCGACGACGATCACGAGGTCGGCATCGGCCGCCACCTTCTTGATCGCGACCTGACGGTTCTGGGTGGCATAGCAGATGTCGTCGGACGGCGGATTGTGCAACTCGGGGAACCGGGTGCGCAGCCGGTTGACGGTCTCCATCGTCTCGTCGACCGAGAGCGTGGTCTGCGACAGCCAGACGACCTTGGACGGGTCCTTCACCTGCACGGTGTCGGCCTCCTCCGGCGAGTTCACGATGGTGACGTGCCCTGGCGCCTCACCCGCGGTCCCCTCGACCTCCTCGTGGCCCTCGTGGCCGATCAGAAGGATCTCGTAGTCGTCGCGCGCGAAGCGCACGGCCTCGCGGTGCACCTTGGTGACCAGCGGGCAGGTCGCGTCGATGGCGTTCAGGCCGCGGGCGGATGCCGCATCGACCACAGCGGGCGAGACGCCGTGAGCGCTGAAGACGACGTGCGCCCCCTCCGGCACCTCATCGACCTCGTCGACGAAGATCGCGCCCTTGGCCTCGAGCTCGGTGACGACGTGGATGTTGTGCACGATCTGCTTGCGCACGTACACCGGAGCACCGAACCGATCGAGCGCCTTCTCGACGGCGACGACGGCCCTGTCGACCCCGGCGCAGTAGCCGCGCGGGGCTGCCAGCAGTACCCGCTTGACGCCGTCCACCGGGACGTCGCGAAGCGGTTCGGTCCGCAGCGGACGGGGCATGCGGGGCACGGGCAGGGATACGGCGCTCACGGGTTCGAGTCTATCGGCGCCTCCCTTGATGAGGGCCGGGAACGCGGCATCCTGCAAGCGCTTGCGGGGAGAAGAACGGCAGCGGGCGGGATCCGATGACGAACTTGTTGTAAACGCTTGCAGTTCACGTGCATCCGTTGCTACGGTGCACGAGCACCCTCCGGCATCCGCGCCGGCCCCCGGCACGCCGTCGTGCCCGACCCCTGGAGTCGAAGATGACCTTGAGCTCACGCGCAGCGCGCATCCTCGCAGCAAGCGCGCTCGGCGCCCTCGCGGCGACCGCGCTCGTCGCCCTCCCCCCAGCTCCCGCATCCGCGGCCGACCGCACCTTCGCGCTGGTCGGCAGCCTGCAGTCCGAGCTCGGCTGCGCCGAGGACTGGCAACCGGCCTGCGAGGCGACCGAGCTCGCCGCCACCGAGGACCCGAACGTCTTCGCGACGGAGTTCACGGTGCCCGGCGGCACCTGGGAGTACAAGGTCGCCGTGAACGACTCCTGGGATGAGGCGTACGGTCTGAACGGCGGCGGCGACAACATCCCGCTCGTACTCGAGGGCGACAGCCGGGTGCGCGTCGTGTTCGACGACGCGCAGCACCGCGTCGGACTCGAACTGCTCAGCACCCGCGGCGCCTACGACGAGGCCACCGATGCCGCGCTCGCGCAGAAGCCGGTCCGCGAGGCCGGCGCCGACAACACCTTCTACTTCGTGATGACCGACCGCTTCGCCAACGGCGACACCGCGAACGACAGAGGCGGCCTCGACGGCGACCGCCTCGCCACCGGCTTCGACCCCACCGACAAGGGCTTCTACCAGGGCGGCGACATCCAGGGCCTGCGCGACCGGCTCGACTACATCGCCGGACTCGGCACGACGGCCATCTGGCTGACCCCGAGCTTCCTGAACCGTCCGGTGCAGGGCGAGGGAGCGAACGCCAGCGCCGGCTACCACGGCTACTGGATCACCGACTTCACGAAGATCGATCCGCACCTCGGCACCAACGAGGAACTCGCCGCGCTCATCGATGAGGCGCACGCCAAGGGCATCAAGGTTTTCTTCGACATCATCACCAATCACACCGCCGACGTCATCGACTACGAGCAGAAGACCTACTCGTACGTCGAGCAGAAGGACAAGCCGTACCGCGACGCCGCGGGCGAGGCGTTCGACCCGGCCGACTACGCCGGAACCGACGGCTTCCCCACCCTCGACCGCGCCACGAGCTTCCCCTACACGCCGGTGATCGCCGCATCCGATGCCGATCTCAAGGTCCCCTCCTGGCTGAACGACCCCACGCTCTATCACAACCGCGGCAACTCGACCTGGTCGGGCGAGTCGGTCACCTACGGCGACTTCGACGGGCTCGACGACATCATGACCGAGAACCCGAAGGTCGTGGACGGCTTCGTCGACGTGTACAAGCCGTGGGTCGACATGGGCATCGACGGCTTCCGCATCGACACGGTCAAGCACGTGAACTTCGAGTTCTGGCAGAAGTGGACCACCGCGATCAAGGAGCACGCGAAGAGCATCGGCAACGACGACTTCTTCACCTTCGGCGAGGTCTACGACGCCGACCCGGTCAAGCTCTCGCCCTACGTGCGCGACACCGACATGAGCTCGGTGCTCGACTTCACCTTCCAGTCGCAGGCGACCAGCTTCGCGGCCGGGAACTCGGCCAAGGGCCTGTCGGCCCTGTTCGCCGGCGACGACTACTACACCACCCCGTACTCGTCGGCGAGCGCTCTGCCGACGTTCCTCGGCAACCACGACATGGGCCGGATCGGCTCGTTCCTGCGGAACACGGATGCCCCGCTGCAGCGCGACGAGCTCGCGCAGTCGCTGATGTTCCTCACCCGCGGCCAGCCCGTCGTCTACTACGGCGACGAGCAGGGCTTCGCCGGCCCCGGCGGCGACAAGGACGCCCGGCAGACGCTGTTCGCGACCCAGGTCGCCGAATACGCGAACCAGCCGCTCGTCGACGGCACGAACGCCGGCAGCGTGGACCGCTACAGCACCGACACGGCCCTGTACACCCGCATCGCCGCGCTCGCGAAGCTGCGTGCCGCGAACCCGGCACTGCAGGACGGTGCCCAGGTCGAGCGCTACGCAGACAGCGGCGCCGGCGTCTACGCCTTCAGCCGCGTCGACCGCGACGAGAAGATCGAGCACCTGGTCGCCGTGAACAACACGAAGGCGGCGAAGACGGTCACCGTGCCGACGCTCACCGCTTCAGGTGCCTTCTCGCCGCTCTACGGCACCGATGCCGCGGTCACCGCGGCCGCCGACGGCACCGCGAAGATCACGGTGCCGGCCCTGGGCGCGATCGTCCTGCGGGCCGACCGCAAGGTGACCACCGCGGCCGAGTCCACCATCGCCGTCGCCGCTCCGGCCGCCGGCGCCGGCATCTCCGGCACCTCCCCCGTCTCGGCGACGGTTCCGGATGCCTGGTCCGAGACCTCCTTCGCCTGGCGCGTCGCGGGCGGCGAGTGGCACGAGCTCGGCACCGCCGAGGACACCACCCCGCGCGTCTTCCACGACACGAGGGGGCTGAAGAAGGGCACGCTCGTCGAGTACCGCGCCATCAGCACGGATGCGGAAGGACGCCGCGTCGCGGCATCCTCCTACGCCAGCGTCGGCAACGCGGTGAATCTCGTCGAGGCGCCGGAGCCGGAGAACCCGATCGAGCTGGTCACGGTTCCTGGCAGCCACAACTCCGAGATGGGCTGTGCGGGAGACTGGCAGCCCGGCTGCGAGCAGGCGAAACTGACGCTCGCCGCGGGCGGCGTCTACACCGGCACCTTCGACCTGCCTGCGGGCGACTACGAGTACAAGGTCGCGCTGAACGGCTCGTGGGATGTGAACTACGGCGTCGGCGGCGTGAAGGACGGCCCCAACGCGACCTACCACCACACCGGCGGGAAGGTCACCTTCTACTGGGATCCGCGCACGCACCAGCTGACCTCCAGCGCCGACGGCCCGATCATCACCGTGCCCGGCTCGTTCCAGAAGGCCGCCGGATGCCCCGGCGACTGGGCGCCGGACTGCCTGGCGACGATGATGTTCGACTCCGACAAGGACGGCGTGTACGAGTACACGACCTCCGCGATCCCGACCGGCGCCTACGAGGCCAAGGTCGCGCACGGCCTGAGCTGGGATGAGAACTACGGCGTCGACGGCGCACCCGGCGGCGCGAACTACTCGTTCAGCGCGACCGACGGCAAGCAGGTGACCTTCCGGTACACCCTCGCCACCCACGTGCTCGAGATCGTCGCCGCCGACCCGCCGCTGGCGGGCACCGGCGAGTCGCGCGCGCAGTGGATCGACGCGCAGACCGTCGCCTGGCCGCGCACATTGCTCGGCACGGACGCGGCGAGCGCACTCTCGTGGACGCTGGAGAACGCGGCGGATGCCGGGCTCGCGGTGACCGACGGCACCGTCACCGGCGGATCCGACCCGGTCGAACTGACGCTCGGCGAACTGACGAAGGAGCAGATCGCGCGCTTCCCCGCCCTCGGCGGCGACAAGTACCTCGCGCTGAAGGTCGGCGACCTCGGCCGTGACCGGCTGCACGAGCTGCTCACCGGTCAGCTCGCCGTCGCGCAGCGCGCGGGCGACACGCTCACCGCGTTCACCGGCGCGCAGGTGCCCGGCGTGCTCGACGACCTGTACGCGACCGCCGGCGCGACCAAGGCGCTCGGCGTGACCTGGCAGGGCAGCCGGCCGACGTTCGCGCTGTGGGCGCCGACCGCGCAGAGCGCTGCGCTGCAGGTGTTCGGCACCGACGGGAAGGCCACAGAGTTCGAGGCGTCCTTCGACGCGGCATCCGGGGTCTGGACCGTCGCCAAGCCGAAGATCGGCGACGACCCGGTGAAGCAGGGCGCGGAGTACCGCTGGCTGCTCTCGGTGTACGCGCCGACGACGGGCAAGATCGAGCAGAACTCGGTCACCGACCCCTACTCCGTGGCCCTCACCACGAACTCGGCGCGGTCGGTCGCGATCGACCTCGACGACAGGAAGTGGGCTCCGAAGGCGTGGACGAAGACGCCGAGCCCGAAGGTCGACCGCGCGGTGGACCGGGCGATCTACGAGCTGCACGTGCGCGACTTCTCGATCGGCGACACCACTGTTCCGGCCTCCGAGCGGGGGACGTACAAGGCGTTCACGCGCGACTCGGCCGGCACCAAGCAGCTGCGCCAGCTCGCCGCCGCCGGCATCAACACCGTGCACCTGCTGCCGACCTTCGACATCGCCACGATCGAGGAGCGCCGCTCCGCGCAGAAGACCCCGGACTGCGACCTCGCGTCGCTGCCGGCGGACTCCGACCAGCAGCAGGCGTGCACCTCGGCCGTGGCATCCGAGGACGGCTTCAACTGGGGCTACGACCCGTACCACTACCAGGCGCCGGAGGGCTCCTACGCGACCGACGCCGAGGGCGGCGCGCGGGTGAGCGAGTTCCGCGAGATGGTGGGCGCGCTGCACGCGGACGGCCTGCAGGTCGTGCTCGATCAGGTGTACAACCACACCGCCGAGGCCGGTCAGGGACAGCGCAGCGTGCTCGACCGGATCGTGCCCGGCTACTACCAGCGGCTGAACGCCGCCGGTGCGGTCGAGACGTCGACCTGCTGCCAGAACGTCGCGACCGAGCACGAGATGGCGCAGAAGCTCATGGTCGACTCGATCGTGCTCTGGGCGTCTCAGTACCGCGTCGACGGCTTCCGCTTCGACCTGATGGGGCACCACTCGAAGCAGAACATGCTCGCCGTGCGCGCGGCGCTGGACGAACTCACGCTGAAGAAGGACGGCGTCGACGGCAAGGCGATCTACCTGTACGGCGAGGGCTGGAACTTCGGCGAGGTGGCGGACAACGCCCTGTTCGAGCAGGCCACGCAGGGTCAGCTCGGCGGCACCGGCATCGGCACATTCAGCGACCGGTTGCGGGATGCCGTGCACGGCGGCAGCCCCGTCGACGGCGGCTCGACGTTCACCCAGGGCTTCGGCACCGGACTCGGTACCGACCCGAACGGGCGGCCGGGCACGGCGTCTCCCGCCGACCAGCTGGCCGACCTCGCGCACCAGACCGACCTGGTGAAGCTGGGCCTCGCGGGCAACCTGCGCGACTTCACGCTCACGTCGTCGACGGGCGATCTCGTGCGCGGTGACCAGCTCGACTACCGCGGCGCCCCGGCCGGTTACGCCGACCAGCCGGACGAGGTGATCACCTACGTCGACGCGCACGACAACCAGACGCTGTACGACCTGTCCGTCATGAAGCTGCCGGTGGGCACGCCGATGGCGGATCGGGTGCGGATGAACACGCTGCAGCTGGCCACGGTCGCGTTCGCGCAGACGCCCGCGTTCTGGCACGCCGGCACCGAGCTGCTGCGATCGAAGTCGCTGGATCGCAACAGCTACGACTCCGGTGACTGGTTCAACCGCATCGACTGGACCGGGAAGCAGTCCACGTTCGGGGCAGGGCTGCCGCCGGCCGCGGACAACGAGGACAAGTGGGCGGTGATGGCACCGCTGCTCGCCGACCCGGCGCTCAAGCCCGGCGCGTCCGACATCGCCGCAGCCGAGGGTGCCGCCCTCGATCTGCTGCGGGTGCGTCAGTCGGTTCCGCTGCTGCGGCTGGGCAGCGCCGACCTGATCGAGAAGAAGGTCTCGTTCCCCGCGAGCGGGAAGGATGCCGCCCCCGGCCTCATCGCGATGCTGATCGACGACACCGTCGGGAAGGACGTCGACCGGAAGCTCGACGGCGCCCTGGTGGTGTTCAACTCCTCGCCGGCCGCGATCACGCAGCCGCTCGACGGCCTCTCCGGACGCGCGTTCACCCTGAACGCCGTGCAGGCGAAGGGCGCGGATGCGGTGGCGGCGACGGCTTCGTGGGACCCGTCGACCGGTACGGTCACGATCCCCGCCCGCACCGCCGTGGTCTTCGTCGAGAAGCACTGACCCTCCCCCGCTCCGGTCTCACTGGTTGCGGGTGTTCTCCCCCGAACACCCGCAACCAGTGAGACCGGAGCTGTGTCTGGTGGCCGTGTCGGGGCCGGATGCGAGAATCGAAGCGATGACCGTCTTCGAAGCTACCGCCGTTCCCGGTGAGGCTCCCCCGCCCGACTCCGTCTCGCCGCGGGACTCGTCGGCGGATGCGCCGACCTCGGTCGCCCGGCTGAACGCGACCATCCGCGACTTCGTCGCGCAGTGGGGCACGGTCTGGGTCGAGGGCGAGATCACCTCGTGGAACCAGCGCGCGGGCAACGTCTTCGCACGCATGAAGGACGGCCGCTCCGACGCGCAGATCTCGCTGCGCATCTGGTCGAGCGTGCGCGCCCGCATCCCCTCCGACCTCGGCGTCGGCGACCACGTCGTCGCCGCCGTCAAGGCCGATTACTTCGTCAAGGCCGGCGACTTCAGCTTCCAGGTCTCGGCGATGAAGCACGTCGGACTGGGCGACCAGCTGGAGCGGCTCGAGAGGCTGCGCGCTCAGCTGCGCGCCGAGGGCCTGTTCGACCCCTCCCGCAAGAAGCCGCTGCCCTTCCTGCCGCATCAGATCGGCCTGATCACCGGCGAGAAGTCCGATGCCGAGAAGGACGTGCACCGCAATGCCGAACTGCGCTGGCCGCAGGTGCGGTTCCGCACCGAGTACGCCGCCGTGCAGGGCGACCGGTGCGTACCCGAGACCCTGGCCGCGCTGAAGCGCCTGGACGCCGATCCCGACGTAGACGTGATCATCATCGCCCGGGGTGGCGGCGACCCGCAGACGCTGCTCGGCTTCAGCGATGAGCGCCTGGTCCGGGCCGTCGCCGCGGCCGCCACCCCCGTCGTCAGCGCGATCGGCCACGAGAACGACCACCCGCTGCTCGACGACGTCGCCGACCTGCGGGCGTCGACCCCGACGGATGCCGCGAAGCGCGTCGTCCCGGATGTCGGGGAGCAGCGCGCCCTGATCGCGCAGCTGCGGGCCCGCGCGACCACGCGGCTCACCCAGCGGGTGTCGCACGACCTCGCCCAGCTCGCGCAGCTGCGCTCGCGCCCTGTGCTGCGCTCCCCCGACCCGATCATCGACTCCCGCGCGCAGGAGGTGCTGCTGCTGTCCGCGCGCGGCCGCGACAGCGTCGCGCGTCGCCTGGACACGGCGGGCAGGACCACGTCCGAGCTGCGCGCCTCGCTGCGCGCGCTGTCGCCGGCCGCGACCCTGGCGCGCGGCTATGCGATCGCGCACCTCGAGAACGGCACGATCCTGCGGGATGCCGCGGATGCGCCTGCCGGCACGGCTCTCACGATCACCGTCGACCGCGGCTCCGTCGCCGCCCGCTCCGACGGCGAGGTCTCCGAGGGCGCCTGACCCCTCTTTCCCATGGAAGATGATGCGCAGGACACGCCGGTAGGATGGGAGGCGTGACTGCGTCCGAGACCCCCGTGGAATCGCTGTCGTTCGAGGCGGCGCGCGATGAGCTGGTGCAGGTCGTCGCCGAACTCGAGCAGGGAGCGCCGACCCTCGAGCAGTCCCTCGCCCTCTGGGAGCGCGGCGAGGCACTCGCCACCCGGTGCGAGGAGTGGCTGCTGGGCGCGAAGCGCCGCCTGGACGCGGCCCGCCCCGCGGCATCCGAGGACGAGTCATGAGCAAGGGCGCCCCGATCGTCGCCGAGCTCGGCCGCCCCGAGACCCCGCAGGAGACCGCCGACCGCAAGGCCGAGTCGAGCCGGATCTACCGCTCCAGCCAGACCTTCCGCAACCTCATCGCGGCTCTGCTCGTCACGATCGGCGTGGTCATCGTCATCGTGCTCGCCGTGCCGCGCGGCGAACCCGTCGCCCAGCCGCCGATCGATCTCGCCGGCATCGCGAAGAACGCCGAGACCTCACTCGACCGTCCGGTGATCGTGCCCGATCCCCCGGAGGACTGGCGCGTCACCGCCGCCGAGATCACGGGCGCCGGGGTCACGGTCTGGAACGTCACGCTCGCTCCCACCGCCGACGACGAGCGCGGCTTCCTCAAGCTCAGCCAGGCTGCTGACGCCGATCGGATGTGGGCGGCCACGCCGCTGCGCGGCGCGCAGCCCTCCGGCACCGTCGACGTCGACGGTGTGGAGTGGGACGTCTACAAGATCGCGAACCCGGAGGCATCCGGCAACATCACCTACGCGCTCGGCACGCAGGCCGGATCGGACTACGTGCTGCTCTACGGCTCGCGCAGCGCCGACGAGACCGCCGACTTCGCGAAGACCCTCACCCCCCAGATCGAGAAGCTCGAGGAGGCACAGTGACCCTCACCCCGTCCGCCGCATGGCAGGAGATGCTCGAAGGCAATCGCCGGTTCGTGAACGGCACACCCGAGCATCCTCATCAGGACGTGGAGAAGCGTCACGAGCTGACCGAGGGCCAGGCGCCCGTGGCGACGCTGTTCGGATGCTCCGATTCGCGTCTCGCCGCCGAGATCATCTTCGACAAGGGCCTGGGGGATCTGTTCGTCGTCCGCAACGCCGGCCAGGTGATCGGTGAGTCCATCGTCGCGAGCCTGGAGTACGCCGTCGAGATCCTCGGCGTCCCGCTCATCATCGTGCTCGCCCACGATTCGTGCGGCGCGGTGCGCGCCGCCATCGACGGCACGGCGATCGATGCCGCCCCGCTGCCTCCGGCGATCTGGAAGCTCATCTCGCCGATCGTTCCCGCCGCACGCAAGGTGCTGGCCGAGACCGGCGGATCCACGCCGGCCGACATCGACGCCGAGCTCGTCGGCCGTGAGCACCTTCGCAACACGGTGGCGAACCTGCTGCAGTCGTCCGAACTGATCAGCGCCGCCGTCGCCGAGGGCCGGCTGGGCATCGTCGGCGCCAACTACCGCCTCGCCGAGGGCACCGCCGTGCCCGTGATCTCGGTGGGCATCGACGACGGGATGAACCCCGCGACCAAGGAGGGATCGGAATGACCGACTACCGCATCGAGCACGACACGATGGGCGAGGTGCGCGTGCCCGCGAACGCGCTCTACAGCGCGCAGACCCAGCGCGCCGTGGAGAACTTCCCCATCTCGGGCAAGGGCCTCGAGTCCGCCCAGATCGCCGCTCTCGCACGCATCAAGAAGGCCGCCGCCCTCGCCAACAAGGAGCTCGGCACGCTCGACGGCGCCATCGCCGACGCCATCGCACAGGCGGCCGACGAGGTCGTGACCGGCGAGCTCGACGGCGAGTTCCCGATCGACGTGTACCAGACCGGTTCCGGCACCTCGTCGAACATGAACATGAACGAGGTGCTGGCCACGCTCGCGTCGCGCATCCTCGGCTCGCCCGTGCACCCGAACGACCACGTCAACGCCTCGCAGTCGTCCAACGACGTGTTCCCCACCTCCGTGCACGTCGCCGTGACCCAGGCGCTCATCGACGACCTGATCCCCGCGCTCGACCACCTCGCCGTCGCCTTCGAGGCGAAGGCCGAGCTGTGGAAGTCGGTCGTCAAGTCCGGTCGCACCCACCTGATGGATGCCACTCCCGTGACCCTCGGCCAGGAGTTCGGCGGCTACGCCCGCCAGATGCGCCTCGGCATCGAGCGCGTGCAGGCTGCTCTCCCCCGCGTCGCCGAGGTCCCGCTGGGCGGCACCGCCGTGGGCACCGGCATCAACACCCCGCTCGGCTTCCCGCAGAAGGTCATCGCCCTGCTCGCCTCCGAGACCGAGTTGCCGATCACCGAGGCCAAGGACCACTTCGAGGCCCAGGCGAACCGTGACGGCCTCGTCGAGGCGTCCGGCGCGCTGCGCACGATCGCCGTGTCGCTGACGAAGATCAACAACGACCTGCGCTGGATGGGTTCGGGCCCGAACACGGGTCTGGCAGAGCTGCACATCCCCGACCTGCAGCCGGGGTCCTCGATCATGCCTGGCAAGGTCAACCCCGTCGTCCCCGAGGCCGTGCTGATGGTCTGCGCGCGTGTCATCGGCAACGACGCCACCGTCGCGTGGGGCGGCGCATCCGGCGCATTCGAGCTGAACGTCGCGATCCCGGTGATGGGCACCGCGCTGCTCGAGTCGATCCGCCTGCTCTCCAACGCCACCCGAGTGCTCGCCGACAAGACCGTCGACGGCCTCGAAGCCAACGTCGAGCGCGCCGCGGCCCTGGCCGGCATGAGCCCGTCGATCGTGACCCCGCTGAACAAGGTCATCGGCTACGAGGCCGCCGCGAAGATCGCGAAGCACGCCGTCGCCAAGGGCATCACCGTGCGCGAGGCCGTCATCGACCTCGGCTACGTCGAGCGCGGCGAGATCACCGAAGAAGTGCTCGACCAGAAGCTCGACCTGCTGAGCATGACCCACGCGGGCTGATCCCGTAGCGCCGGGGCTCCTGCCGGCACACTGCGGGGGCCGACACGCCAGATGTCGGACAGATCACCAAGATCCGTCCGACATCTGGCGTGTCG
>NZ_QUAB01000006.1 GCF_003387575.1 Microbacterium bovistercoris
TAACAGAGGGCAGATCTGGGTCTGAATTGTATGTTCCAGCATTAGGCTGAATCAAGGGATATTGCATATTTATGAATCGATTGATGCTTTGTATACAACTGTTTGGGTGTTGTATAGTCAAGCCTCACGAGCAATTAGTATTGGTCAGCTTCACATATCACTATGCTTCCACATCCAACCTATCAACGTCCTGGTCTTGAACGGCTCTTTAGGTGACATAAAGTCACGGGGAAATCTTATCTTGAGGTAGGCTTCCCGCTTAGATGCTTTCAGCGGTTATCCCTTCCGAACATAGCTACCCGGCGATGCGACTGGCGTCACAACCGGTACACCAGAGGTTCGTCCACTCTGGTCCTCTCGTACTAGGAGCAGATCCTCTCAAATTTCCAGCGCCCACGGTAGATAGGGACCGAACTGTCTCACGACGTTCTAAACCCAGCTCGCGTACCTCTTTAAATGGCGAACAGCCATACCCTTGGGACCTGCTTCAGCCCCAGGATGAGATGAGCCGACATCGAGGTGCCAAACACCGCCGTCGATATGAACTCTTGGGCGGTATCAGCCTGTTATCCCCAGAGTACCTTTTATCCGTTGAGCGATGGCCCTTCCATACAGAACCACCGGATCACTAAGACCTACTTTCGTACCTGCTCGACTTGTGGGTCTCGCAGTTAAGCGCGCTTTTGCCTTTATACTCTACGCGTGATTTCCGACCACGCTGAGCGCACCTTCGTACTCCTCCGTTACTCTTTAGGAGGAGACCGCCCCAGTCAAACTACCCACCAGACACGGTCCTCGACCCAGATTATGGGTCAGAGTTAGAACCTCAACATTACCAGGGTGGTATTTCAAGGATGGCTCCATAGGAACTGGCGTCCCTACTTCAAAGCCTCCCACCTATCCTACACAAGTAAGGTCAAAGTTCAGTGTCAAGCTGCAGTAAAGGTTCACGGGGTCTTTCCGTCTAGCCGCGGGTACACTGCATCTTCACAGCGATTTCGATTTCACTGAGCCTCTGCTGGAGACAGCGCCGCCATCATTATGCCATTCGTGCAGGTCGGAACTTACCCGACAAGGAATTTCGCTACCTTAGGACCGTTATAGTTACGGCCGCCGTTTACTGGGGCTTCGATCAAGAGCTTCGCTTACGCTAACCCCATCAATTAACCTTCCAGCACCGGGCAGGCATCACACCCTATACGTCCACTTTCGTGTTTGCAGAGTGCTATGTTTTTAATAAACAGTTGCAGCGGCCTGGTTTCTGCGGCTGCCGACAGCTCAAGGAGCAAGTCCTATCACCATCAGCAGCGTACCTTCTCCCGAAGTTACGGTACCATTTTGCCTAGTTCCTTCAGCAGAGTTCTCTCAAGCGCCTTGGTCTACTCGACCTGACCACCTGTGTCGGTTTCGGGTACGATTCCTGTGTAACTGAAGCTTAGAGACTTTTCTTGGAAGTATGGTATCGGCCACTTCACCAGTAAACTGGCTTGCTATCGACTCTCAGCATAGAGCACCCCGGATTTGCCTAAGATGCATGCCTACTGTCTTCCACCTGGACAACCAACGCCAGGCTGACCTAACCTTCTCCGTCCTCTCATCGCATTACACAGAAGTATTGGAATATTAACCAATTTCCCATCGACTACGCCTTTCGGCCTCGCCTTAGGGGTCGACTCACCCAGCCCCGATTAACGTTGGACTGGAACCCTTGGTCTTTCGGCGAACGGGTTTTTCACCCGTTTTGTCGTTACTCACGTCAGCATTCGCACTTCTGATACCTCCAGCAGACTTCTCAATCCACCTTCATCGGCTTACAGAACGCTCCCCTACCACGCACATAAATGTGCATCCGCAGCTTCGGCACATAGTTTTAGCCCCGTTACATCTTCCGCGCAGGCCGACTCGACTAGTGAGCTATTACGCTTTCTTTAAAGGGTGGCTGCTTCTAAGCCAACCTCCTAGCTGTCTATGCCTTCCCACATCGTTTCCCACTTAACTATGATTTTGGGGCCTTAGCTGGCGGTCTGGATTGTTTTCCTCTTGACTACGGACGTTAGCACCCGCAGTCTGTCTCCCGGATAGTACTCATTGGTATTCGGAGTTTGCATCGGTTTGGTAAGTCGGGATGACCCCCTAGCCGAAACAGTGCTCTACCCCCAATGGTATTCGTCCGAGGCGCTACCTAAATAGCTTTCGGGGAGAACCAGCTATCACCGAGTTTGATTAGCCTTTCACCCCTATCCACAAGTCATCCCCCGGCTTTTCAACGACGGTGGGTTCGGTCCTCCAGTTAGTGTTACCCAACCTTCAACCTGCTCATGGATAGATCACCCGGTTTCGGGTCTATACCCAGCGACTAGACGCCCTATTAAGACTCGATTTCTCTACGGCTCCCCTATTCGGTTAACCTCGCCACTGAATATAAGTCGCTGACCCATTATACAAAAGGTACGCAGTCACACCACGAAGGTGCTCCCACTGCTTGTATGCATGCGGTTTCAGGATCTATTTCACTCCCCTCACAGGGGTTCTTTTCGCCTTTCCCTCACGGTACTGGTTCACTATCGGTCAGTCAGGAGTATTTAGCCTTGGAGGATGGTCCCCCCATATTCAGACAAGGTTTCACGTGCCTCGCCCTACTCGTCATCATTATGTGTGCCCTTTCGTGTACGGGACTATCACCCTCTACGGTTGCACTTCCCAGAGCATTCCGCTAAAACACACATAACTTAATGGGCTGATCCCCGTTCGCTCGCCGCTACTGAGGGAATCTCAATTGATTTCTTTTCCTGAGGGTACTGAGATGTTTCACTTCCCCTCGTTCGCCTTGCATGACTATGTATTCATCATGCAATACCTACCTTATGGTAAGTGGGTTTCCCCATTCAGACATCTCCGGATCACAGGATATTTGCCGCCTCCCCGAAGCTTTTCGCAGGCTATCACGTCTTTCATCGCCTCTGACTGCCAAGGCATCCACCACATGCACTTAATTACTTGACTATACAACCCCAAACAGTCGACGTTACCTACAAGGAGCAACTTCAACATTACAGTTTAGAGTACTGTGCATTTAAGCACTGTACAGCTTCAATCTAATTCATATACCAAAACGCTTGATTCAGTTAATTTGCTAGTTCTCAGTTCAATCTACGTTAGTCAACAGGTTGCCCTGTAACGTCTATTGAATGAGTTGAACAATTTATTTCAGACTCAAATTTGCCAATCTGTTAATGATTCACTGCATCCTCGTCGGATTGCAGTCAACTGTGATAAATCACAGAAGTTAATAAACCAGGATTCTTGAACCTTCCATTTACTAAATTCTGTAATCTTTAGCTTCGAATCAAATCATGTTTGATTCGTGGTGGAGACTAGGAGAGTCGAACTCCTGACCTCCTGCGTGCAAAGCAGGCGCTCTACCAACTAAGCTAAGTCCCCAGCTTATCAATAAGTCAACATATCTGTTTTTCTGCATTACTGCTTTCGTCAGTAGTGGTGGGTCTGACAAGACTTGAACTTGTGACCCCACGCTTATCAAGCGTGTGCTCTAACCAACTGAGCTACAGACCCTCAGATACATCGTCATGAAGAACAACTTGTTGTGGATTCTTACCAATCGTCAATCTTTCGTTAAGGAGGTGATCCAGCCGCAGGTTCCCCTACGGCTACCTTGTTACGACTTCACCCCAGTCATCGGCCACACCGTGGTAAGCGTCCTCCTTACGGTTAGACTACCTACTTCTGGTGCAACAAACTCCCATGGTGTGACGGGCGGTGTGTACAAGGCCCGGGAACGTATTCACCGCGGCATTCTGATCCGCGATTACTAGCGATTCCGACTTCATGGAGTCGAGTTGCAGACTCCAATCCGGACTACGATCGGCTTTTTGAGATTAGCATCACATCGCTGTGTAGCAACCCTTTGTACCGACCATTGTAGCACGTGTGTAGCCCTGGCCGTAAGGGCCATGATGACTTGACGTCGTCCCCGCCTTCCTCCAGTTTGTCACTGGCAGTATCCTTAAAGTTCCCACCCGAAGTGCTGGCAAATAAGGAAAAGGGTTGCGCTCGTTGCGGGACTTAACCCAACATCTCACGACACGAGCTGACGACAGCCATGCAGCACCTGTATCAGAGTTCCCGAAGGCACCAATCCATCTCTGGAAAGTTCTCTGTATGTCAAGGCCAGGTAAGGTTCTTCGCGTTGCATCGAATTAAACCACATGCTCCACCGCTTGTGCGGGCCCCCGTCAATTCATTTGAGTTTTAGTCTTGCGACCGTACTCCCCAGGCGGTCTACTTATCGCGTTAGCTGCGCCACTAAAGCCTCAAGGGCCCCAACGGCTAGTAGACATCGTTTACGGCATGGACTACCAGGGTATCTAATCCTGTTTGCTCCCCATGCTTTCGTACCTCAGCGTCAGTATTAGGCCAGATGGCTGCCTTCGCCATCGGTATTCCTCCAGATCTCTACGCATTTCACCGCTACACCTGGAATTCTACCATCCTCTCCCATACTCTAGCCAACCAGTATCGAATGCAATTCCCAAGTTAAGCTCGGGGATTTCACATTTGACTTAATTGGCCGCCTACGCACGCTTTACGCCCAGTAAATCCGATTAACGCTCGCACCCTCTGTATTACCGCGGCTGCTGGCACAGAGTTAGCCGGTGCTTATTCTGCGAGTAACGTCCACTATCCTAAAGTATTAATCTAGGTAGCCTCCTCCTCGCTTAAAGTGC
>NZ_QUAB01000004.1 GCF_003387575.1 Microbacterium bovistercoris
ATTGATCTGTCCAGATCCACGTTATCTGACTGGATTGGTCGCTGCGGTGTGGAACTGGAACCTCTGGCCAATGCCTTAAAACAGGTGGTGCTGCAACAGCGGGTGATCCATGCCGATGAAACGCCGGTCACCATTATGCGGATGGGTGAGAATGAGAAAAAACCGAAGAAAGGTTATGTCTGGGCCTATGCCACCACACAGTACAATCCAGTTCAAGCGGTGATCTATGACTTTCAGGATAGCCGTTCAGGTCAGCATGCAGAAGAGTTCCTGAATGGCTGGCAGGGCCATCTGGTCTGTGATGATTACAGTGGTTATAAAGCACGCTTTAAATCAGGCGATGTCATTGAGGTGGGCTGCATGGCACATGCACGTCGTAAATTCCATGAACTGCATGTGACCAAGAAAAGTCAGGTCGCTGAACAGGCCTTAGTNGCTGCATGGCACATGCACGTCGTAAATTCCATGAACTGCATGTGACCAAGAAAAGTCAGGTCGCTGAACAGGCCTTAGTGCTGATTCAGAAACTGTATGCCATAGAAGCAGAACTCAGGAAAAAGACCGATGGTACAGCAGAACAGCGCCGCGAATACCGACAACAGCATAGTCAACCAGTGATGCAACAACTGTATGAATGGCTCAACCAACATCAACTGACTGTGCCATCGAGTTCTCCAACTGCCAAGGCCATTAATTACACTCTGAAGC
>NZ_QUAB01000009.1 GCF_003387575.1 Microbacterium bovistercoris
GCCGGCGGCGGATGAGCCGCCGCCGGCCCGCGAGTCCTGCGACTACTTGGTCAGCCAGAGGTTGGTCCAGTCGCCGTTCTGGCTCTGGGCGTAGGGCACGAACCCGGCCACCCGCTCGGAGTGGTAGTTCGGCTTCAGCCGGTACGCGATGCTCACGATCGGGGAATCCGCCATCACGGCCTCGTCCACCTGGTGCCAGAGCTCGCCCGACTCCTCGGCGGTGGACGCGGCGAGCGCCTGCGCGGCGAGGTCGTTCGCCTTGTCGCTGTTGTAGTCGACGTAGTTGTAGGCCTGCGGCGTGCCGGTGAACACGAACTGCGGCTGGAACACGCTGCGCGCGGCGCCGCCCTGCCAGTCCGGCGACCAGCCGACGAGCGCGACGTCCCACTTGCCGGTGGTGGCGTTCTCGACGTTGGTCATGAAGTTCGCGTAATAGTCCGTCGGCGGCACCGGCGTCAGCTCGATCGTGATGCCCGCCTTCTTCAGGCTGGCCTGCACGGTCTGCGCGATGTCGGGCTGCGTGCCCACGTTGCGGTACGGCATCTTCAGCGTGATGCCGTCGGGGAAGCCGGCCTCGGCGAGCAGCTGCTTGGCCTTCTCGGGGTCGCCCTTGCCGTCGTTCGCGGGGTACGGGTCGTACTCCTCGTAGCCCAGGACGCCCGGGCCGAAGATGCCGTTGGTGACGCCGGCGAGGTCCTTGCCGCCCATGGTCTGCACGACCGCGGTCTTGTCCATCGCGTATTGCAGCGCCTGGCGCACCTTGAGGTCGGTCAGGGCACCGTCGTTGTTCGGCGATTTGGTGTTGATCCACATGAACTGGTCGACGCCGCCGTTGGTCATGGTGGAGAACTTCTTGTCGTTCGCCGCCTTCAGCTGCGTGATGTTCGCCGGACTCGGCGAGAGGTCGAACAGCACGTCGGCGGATCCCGCCTGCAGCTGCTGCATGGCCGCGTCGCCCTCGACGCCCATCGTCATCTCGATGCCGTCCACATAGGCCTTGCGCAGCGGGTCGCTCTTCGGATCCCAGGCGTCGTTGCGCTCGAGCACGAACTTGGCGTCGGGGCTGTACTCCTTGACCTTGTACGGTCCGGACGAGACGAAGGCCTTGCGGTACTCGGGCGAGTCCGGCAGGTTGTCCAGCGCCTCGATCGGGGCCGGGTCCGCGGCATCCAGCGACAGCATGAACGGGAAGTCGCTGGCCGGCTTGGTGAGCGTGAACTCGATGGTCTTGTCGTCGGGGGTCGCGATGCCCGCGATGTCGTTGCCCTCGATGAACTCCTTCATCGGGCCGACCTCGGGCGCGACCTTCGAGAAGTCCGCGCAGAACGCGGACATGCCGTCGATCAGGTCGACGAAGTATCCCGACAGAGCGCCGGAGATGAGCGGGTTGCAGAGGCGCTTGAAGCCGCGCTCGACATCGGATGCCACGATGGCGCGAGCGCCGTCCGGGGCGCCCCAGGTGACGCCGTCGCGCAGCGTGATGCTGTACTTCAGCCCGTCCGCACTGGGCTCGGGCACCGCGGTCGCCAGGTCGGGCTGCAGTTCGATGCGCTTGTCGGCGTCGTCGCTGGATTCGTAGCTGAGCAGCGAGCGCGACATCGCACGCATGAAGCTGTACACCGGCACGTACGCCACCAGCTGCGGGTCGAGGTGATCGACGTCGCCGTTGGCGAGCACCTTGAGGGTGCCGCCCTTGACGGGTTCTCCGGCCGTCGCCGTGCCGTTGGTGTTCGCCGTGGAGCAGCCTGTCGTGATCAGCAGCACTGCTGCGGCCGCGGCCGCCGCCGTGAGGATTCTTCTTCTCGCCATGAGTCGCCTTCGATTCTCGGGTGGGCCGCAGCCCCAGGCTCGGGACGGCGTCTCGCGGGGCAGCCTCGCCACCGCGATACGTGACATATTACACATCACGCTCTAGGATGGGAACATGTCCGACGTCATCGCCGACCTCACGCTCGTCACCGCCGCGGAGATCGCCGACCGCGTGAGCATGCCCGCCGCCATCCGTGCGCTGCAGGATGTGCTGCGTGCGGGGTTCGATCCCGAGGGCGACCTGCCCCGCACCATCCAGGACGTGCCGCACGGCCAGCTGCTGCTCATGCCCGCCGCGATCGACGGTGCGGCCGGCCAGAAGTTCGCCACCGTCGCGCCAGGCAACCCGGCACGCGGCCTGGAGCGCATCCAGGCGCTGTACATCCTGCTCGACAGCGAGACGCTCGCGCCCACCGCCATCCTCGACGGCACCGCCCTCACGTCGCTCCGCACGCCGGCCATGTCGGCGGCCGTGGTCGATCTGCTCGCCGGATCGGATGCCGGGGATCTGGTGGTGTTCGGAACCGGCCCCCAGGCCGTGCGTCACGTCGAGGCGCTGCAGGCGGTCCGGCCGCTGCGCACGGTGCGCATGATCGGGCGCGACACCGACCGCACCATGGCGGCCGTCCGTGCGGCGCGTCTGCTGGCACCGGAGGCGCAGATCGAGGCAGGCGATGTGTCGGACGTGCACTCCGCCGACCTGATCGTCTGTGCGACCACGGCATCCGAGCCGCTCTTCCCCGCATCCCTCGTCCGCGACGATGCGACTCTCGTCGCGATCGGGTCGCATGAGCCGCAGAAGGCCGAGCTCGATCCCGTGCTGGTCGGGCGCTCCCAGGTCGTGGTGGAGAGCCGCCGCGTCGGGCTGTCCGAGGCCGGCGACGTGATCCGTGCGATCGCGGCCGGAACCCTGCACGAGGGCGACCTGGTGACGCAGCACGATCTGTTCACGGGTGCCGTGTCTGCGGCATCCGATCGCCCTCGCATCGTGAAGACCTGCGGCATGGGCTGGCAGGACCTCGCCGTCGCCCGCCTCGCCCTCTGACCCTCTCCCTGAAAGGACATCCTCATGCGCTGGAGCACCGAGGACTGGCACACGGCCGGAGAGCCGTTCCGCATCGTGCACGGGGTGCCGACGCACGGCGCGACCGTCGCCGAGCGCCGGGTGGAGGCCATCACCGGCGAGGCCGACGGCATCCGTCGCTTTCTCTGCCTGGAGCCGCGCGGCCACGACGACATGTACGGCGGGTTCATCACGCCACCCGACGACGACGGCGCCGACTTCGGCGTGCTGTTCTGGCACAAGGACGGCTTCTCGACGGCCTGCGGGCACGGCACGATCGCCCTCGGCGCGTGGGCGGTGCGCACCGGTCTGGTGGCATCCGACCCCGACGGCGAGACCGTCGTGACCATCGACGTGCCGAGCGGACGCGTGCAGGCACGCGTGCGGCAGTCCGCCGGGCGCATCGAGGAGATCGTGTTCCGCAACGTCGAGTCGCGGGTGCTGTCGCGAGGGATTCCGCTGCAGACCTCGCGCGGCGAGGTGACCGTCGACCTGGTGTTCGGCGGCGCCGTGTACGCCACGCTGCCGGCATCCGCCGTCGGCCTGTCGGTGACGCCCTCCGACACCGCGGAGTTGATCGCGATCGGCCGCGAGATCAAGTGGGCCATGAACGAGCACCCCGCCGCGCAGCTGGCGGATGCCCGGCTCTCGGGCGTCTACGGCACCATCCTGTTCGACGACCTCGGCCGCACCGCCGACGGCCCGCACCAGCGCAACGTGACCGTCTTCGCCGACGGCGAGGTCGACCGCAGCCCGTGCGGCTCCGGCACCGCCGCGCGCGTGGCCCTGCTCGCCGCGACCGGCGAGCTCGGCGAGGGCGAGACCCTCACGCACGACTCGATCATCGGCACACGGTTCCTGGCGAGCGTCGCCGCGCGGACGTCCGAAGGCATCATTCCGGAAGTGCGCGGGAACGCGTACCGTGTGGGTGCGTCGATCTTCGAGCTCGACGAGGGCGACCCGGTCGCCGACGGCTTCAGCCTGCGTTGAAAGGAATCCCCATGCGCTCAGGATCGCTCACCATCACCGGCGCACACGTCTGGGACGGAGCGACGTTCGCGGCCCGCGACGTGCACATCGCCGACGGCCGCGTCGTCGCGGCGCCCGCTTCGGATGCCGCGACGCTGGACGGCTCCGGATACTGGCTCATCCCGGGCCTCATCGACGCGCACTTCCACGCCTACGCGACGAGCATGGACGGGTTCGAGAACGAGCGGGGACCGCTCAGCTACGCGGCACTGAACGGGGCGCGGCGCCTGTCGCGGGCGCTGAGCCGCGGGTTCACGACCGTGCGCGACGTCGCCGGCGGCGACATCGGGCTCGCGCAGGCGATCGACGCCGACCTGTTCGACTCGCCGCGCTACCACTTCACCGGTCCTGCGCTCAGCCAGACCGGCGGGCACGGCGACCCGCGTGCCGCGCACGTCGACGTGTGCTTCTCGCACGGGCACATGTGCGAGGTCGTCGACGGCGTCGACAACCTGCGACTCGCGGTGCGCAACCGGCTCCGCACCGGCGCGCACGCGATCAAGGTGATGGCGTCGGGTGGGGTCTTCTCACTGACCGACCCGATCCGCGTGCCGCAGTACTCGCAGGAGGAGCTGCGCGCGGTCGTCGAGGAGGCCACCAGACGCGGCAGCTATGTCTGCGCGCACGCGTACTCCTCCGAGGCGGTGCAGCACGCGGTCGCCGCAGGCATCCGCTCGATCGAGCACGGCAACCTCATCGACCGCGAGACGGCCGAGCGGATGGCGGATGCCGGGGCGTTCCTCGTCCCCACGCTCGCCGCGTACGACGCGATGGACCGCCGCGGGGCATCCATCGGCCTGAACGCGACCTCGCTCGCGAAGAACACCGAGGTGCTGACGAAGGGACAGGATGCGGTGCGGATCGCGCATGAGGCCGGCGTGCGCGTCGGCTTCGGCAGCGACCTGATGGGCGACCTCGAGGACGACCAGCTCGCCGGTGTTCGGCTGCAGGTCGAGGCATCCGGCGCCGCTGCGACGCTGCGCTCGATGACGGCGGTGAACGCCGAGCTGATCGGCGATTCCGCTTTGGGGCATCTCGGCGAGGGGGCCTACGGCGACGCCGTGCTGCTGACCTCCGATCCGCTGGCCGACCCCTCGGCGCTGTGGGAGCAGGATGCCCGGGTCGCCGTGGTCCGCGGGGGCCTCGTGATCTGACACTCCTCGGTCTTCGAGCGCCCTTCGTCTCGCTCCGCTCTCTCAGGAGCCGGAAGCGAGACGAAGCGTCGAGACCCCGCCTGATTCACGTGAATCAGGCGGGGTCTCGGCAGCCATGCGTCAGCGGGCGAACGCGCCCCAGTCCGTCGAGCGGCCGGCCTCGCTGATGCTCTGCGGCACGCCCCAGGGGTTGTCGTCGCGGAGCGGCTCGGGCAGCAGTGCCTGCGGGGCGTTCTGGTACGAGACGCCGCGCAGGAAGCGGGTGATGGCGGCGGTGCCGACGCTCGTCCCGTCGCTCGTGGTCGCAGGATAAGGACCCCCGTGCTGCATCGCCGGAGTCACCGAGACGCCGGTCGGCCAGCCGCCGAACAGCACGCGTCCGCTGGTCTCGGCCAGCACCTCGACGAGCTCGGCGAGTGAGCCGTCCTCCAGCTCCGCCGGCCGCGCGTGCACGGTCGAGGTGAGGTTTCCCGGGAACAGTCCGGCGTGCAGCGCCGGCAGCGTGGACAGGTCGGAGTACCGCACGATCACCGACAGCGGCCCGAACGACTCCTCCAGCAGCGCATCGCCGGCCGCGACCAGGGCGTCGACATCGACCGTCACGACCGTCGGGGTCGCGTAGGTCTGCCCGTTCTCGTCGGTGCGGGTCTCCCCCGCCGACAGCACCTCGACCCCGGATGCCCCGATCACGTCTTCCCGGCGCTGCGCGAACGCGCGCCCGATCCCGGGGTTGAGCAGGCGGTGTTCGGCGACCGCCCCCGCCGTACCCGTGACGGATGCCAGGTCGGCATCCTCCGGCACGAACAGGAAGCCCGGCTTCGTGCAGAGCTGGCCCGCCGAGCCCGACACCGAGGTCACGAAGCCGTCAAGCAGCGCCTCGTCGACATAGGTCGCGTACGCGGGGTTCACACTGCCGAGCTCGCCGTAGAACGGGATCGGCACCTCGCGTGCGGCGGCGATGTCGGCCAGCATCCGTCCGACATGTGTCGACCCGGTGAAGGCGCCGGCGCGGATGCGCTCGTCCTTCAGCAGTGCGACGCCGTTCTGCTGACCCTCGATCAGCTGGAACACGCCGTCCGGCATCCCGGCGCCGCGCAGCGCGTCGATGACGACGGCCGCGGTCGCACGAGACAGCTCCGGATGCCCGGAGTGCGCCTTCACGACGACGGGGCAGCCCGCGGCGAGCGCGGCGGCGGTGTCGCCACCGGCGACCGAGAACGCGAACGGGAAGTTCGACGCGGCGAAGTTCAGCACAGGGCCGACCGGCTCCAGCATCCGGCGCAGGTCCGGACGCGGGCCGATGACGTACTCGGGGTCGGCGCGGTCGATCCGGGCGTCGAGGTAGGCGCCGTCGACGATCGTGTCGGCGAACAGTCGCAGCTGCCATGAGGTGCGGCGCACCTCACCGGTCAAGCGCGCCTCGCCCAGGCCGGTCTCGCGCATCGCGATCGCGATGAGGTCGGATGCCGCGGCATCCAGCGCGTCCGCGACGGCGACCAGCGCCGCCCCGCGCTCGCGCGGGCTGGTGCGCGCGAACGCGCGCGCGGCGGCGGATGCTGCGGCGGCGACCTGGTCGATGGTGGTGTCGGTCATGATTCCTCCTGTGCTGTGCGCCAGCGCACGACCTGTTGCCGAGTGCACGGGCTGTTCACGTCGAGAAGCCGTGCACTCGGCAGAATGCCGTGCGCTCGGCGCCGACGGCTAGAACACGAACCCCTCGGGGAACGGGTCGTTCTCGTCGAGCATGTACTGGCCGAGCCCGGTGACCCAGGCGCGGCCGGTGATCGTCGGGATCACGGCCGGCTTGTCGCCGACCGTGGTCTCGCCCACCAGGCGTCCGGTGAACTCCGTGCCGATGAACGACTCGTTCACGAACGGGGTGTCCAGCGCGAGCTCGCCGCGGGCGTGCAGCTCGGCCATCCGCGCGCTGGTGCCGGTGCCGCAGGGCGACCGGTCGAACCAGCCGGGGTGGATCGCCATCGCGTGCCGCGAGCGCACGGCATCCGATCCGGGCGCGATGAACTCCACGTGGTGCACGTGATTCGCGCCCTTCAGCACCGGATGCACCGGGGGCGCCTGCTCGTTGATCGCGTCCATGATCTTCAGCCCCGCGGCGAGGATGTCGCCTTGCCGCGCCCGGTCGAAGGGAAGCCCGACCTGGTCGAGGTCGACGAGCGCGTAGTAGTTGCCTCCGAACGCGACCGAGTAGGTGATCTCACCGATGCCGGGCACCTCGATGCGCTCGTCGAGCCGGTCGACGAAGCTCGGCACGTTCTCGATGGTGACGTCGACGGCGCGGCCGTCCTCCACGCGCACGCGGGCGATCACGAGCCCCGCCGGAACGTCGAGACGGATCTCGGTGACCGGCTCGGTGACCTCGACCATGCCGGTCTCGACCAGCACCGTCGCGACCCCGATCGTGCCGTGCCCGCACATCGGCAGGAATCCGGATGCCTCGATGAACACGACACCCCAGTCGGCGTCATCCCGGGCCGGCGGCTGCAGCAGCGCGCCCGACATCGACGCGTGCCCACGGGGCTCGTTCATGAGGAATCCGCGCAGCCCGTCGAGGTGCTCCATCGCATACAGGCGGCGGTCGTTCATGGTCGCGCCGGGGATGCGTCCCACGCCCCCGGTCACGACGCGCGTCGGCATCCCCTCGGTGTGGGAGTCGACGGCCTGGATGGTGCGGCGAGCGCGCATCATGAACCTCCGTGTGATCGGCGGGGACGCCGGAAGGCGGCCCCGCCGATCAGTGTGACACGCGTCACGCGACCGCGGCCGTGCGGGCGGCGAGCGCGGCGAGCGCCCGCTCGGTGTCGGCGGTGACCTGGGCGCGCTGCTCCTCGCTCAGCGGACCGCGCGGCGGGCGGGTCGGGCCGCCGTAGGAGTTGCCGCAGATGTCCATCGACAGCTTGATGGCCTGCACGAACTCGGTGCGCGAGTCCCAGCGGAACACGGCGACGAGCTGCTCGTAGAGCGCCTTGGCCTCCTGCCACTTGCCGGCGGTGAGCAGGTCGTACAGCTCGACGGCCTCGCGCGGGAACGCGTTCGGGTAGCCGGCGAACCAGCCGACGGCGCCGTTGACCATGAGCTCGAAGAGCACGTCGTCGGCACCGGCGATGATGTCGATGTCGCAGAGCTCCTTGATCTCGTAGACGCGACGCACGTCGCCGGAGAACTCCTTGATCGCGACGACCTCGGGAATCTCGGCGAGCTTCGCGACCAGCGAGGGCACCAGGTCGACCTTCGTGTCGTAGGGGTTGTTGTAGGCCATGATCGGCAGGCCGACCTTGGCGACCTCCTCGTAGTGCGCGATGACCTCGCCCTCGTTGGCGCGGTACAGGGTCGGCGGCAGCAGCAGCACGCCGTCGGCACCGTCCTCGCGGGCGTACTCGGCCCACTTCCGGGCCTGGTGGCTGCCCACCCCGTGTGCACCGGCGATCACGATGCCGCGGCCGTCGACGGCCTCCACGGCCACCTGGATCACCTTGCGGCGCTCCTCGTCGGTGAGGGACGAGTACTCGCCCAGCGATCCGTTCGGGCCGACGCCGCGGCATCCGTTCGACATCAGGAAGTCGACGTGCTCGCCGAACTTGTCGTAGTCGACGGCGAGACCTGCCGGGGCCGACGCGTCTTCCTTGAACGCGAGGGTCGTGGCGACGACGACGCCGCCGAGGTCCATGTTCTGCTCGGTCATTTCTGCTCTTTCATTCGTGGGTGTTCCGGTGCGCGGCGAGTTCGCCGATGCGCACCGAGGAGAGGACGGGTCTGCGGTCGAATCCGGATGCTGCGCCGATGATGTCCTCGACGCTGCGGCCGCAGGTACGGCCCTGGCAGGGGCCGAGGCCGGCGCGGGTGGCGAGGCGCATGCCCCTGCTCGACGCGTCCGCGTATTCGCGGAGGGATGCCGCGGTCGCGGCCTCGCAGCGGCACACGACGGTGTCGTCGTCGAGCCAGGCGGTCCAGCCGGGGCGGATCGCGTGGGTCTGCAGGCGCTGCGCGAAGGCGCGCATCCGGCGGCGGGCGGCCAGTGGCTTCCGGTAGCGCAGGTCGGCGCCGGGCACGCCGGCGGCGGCGAGTCCGGCGATCGCGCCTTCGGCGAGTGCGGCATCCGCCCCGCCGATCCCGGTGATCTCTCCGGCCGCGTGCACGCCGGGGATGCTGGTGAGCTGCTGCCCGTCGACGCGCACGAAGCGGTCGGGAGTGATGTCGCAGCCGAACTGGATGGCGGCCTCGAGGCGCGGCGTGAAGCCGTGCCCGAGCGCGACGGAGTCGCACTCGACGATGCGCTCGGTGCCGGGGATCGGACGCCAGTCGCTGTCGATGCGCGAGATCGTGACGGCCTCGACCGAGGTGGTGCCGTGGATGCGGGTCACGGCGCTGCCCAGTCGGTACGTCGTGCGGTGCTTCACCAGCGATGCCGCGTACGAGCCGAGCTCACCGGCCTTGCCTGCGGCGGCTGTGAGCTCCCAGGGCCGGCGGCCCCAGCCGCGCACGAGTGTGCCGGTCGTGGCGGCCTCGATGACCTCGACGACCTCGACGCCCAGCAGCGCCGCGCTCTGCGCGACCGGCAGCAGGAAGGGACCGGCGCCCGCGACGACCATCCGCGTGCCGAGGGCGACCCCGTCGCGCTTGGCGAGCGCCTGCACGGCACCGGCCGAGGTGACGCCGGGCAGGGTCCAGCCCGGCACCGGGAGCACCCGGTCGTGCGCGCCGGTGGCCAGCACCACGGCGTCGGCCTCGAGGGTCTCGCCGCGGCGCTGCGCGTCGTCGACGGGTCCGGTGAGCGCGTGCACGCGAAGCGGCTCGCCTGCCTCCACTCGCCAGACGCTCGTCGACGACATGGTGCGGACGCCGGCGAGAGCCTGCTGCAGCTCGCCGAAGCGGCCCAGCTGATGCTGCATCCGCGGGTCGGTTAAGGCGGGGTGGTGCCGCCAGAACTGTCCGCCGGTGCGCTCGCCCTCGTCGACGAGGACGACGTCGGCACCTGCGCCGGCGGCGGATGCCGCAGCGGCGAGTCCCGCGGGACCCGCGCCGATCACGACGATGCGCGTCATGCCCGCACCTCCCGCTCGACGATGTCGCCCTCGCAGGCGGTGCGCTGACAGGCGCGGACGCCCTCGACGCCGTTCACGGTGACGACGCAGTCCTGGCAGATGCCGATGCCGCAGAAGATGCCGCGCTCACCGCCCTGCGCGTCGCGCCAGGTGCGGTGACCGTTCGCGAGCAGGACGCCGCCGATGCTCTGCCCGTCGCGTCCCTCCAGGGAGGCGCCGTCGAAGGTGATCGTGACGGTCATGCGGGCACCCCCTGCAGCGTGGGCCGCGAAGGCAGGAACGGGGTCGGGTCGAGCGGTGCGGGCGTGCCGAGCACGGCGTGCGCGATGAGCGCGCCGGTGGTCGGCGCGAGACCGATGCCGGCTCCCTCGTGGCCTGCGGCATGGAACAGGCCCTCGAGGCGCGCATCTGCGCCGATCGCCGGCAGGTGATCCGGGGCGTAGGGCCGGAAGCCGTAATACGTGCGCAGCAGCATGGTGTCGCGCAGGAACGGGAACAGCCGGGCGGCCTTGTCGGCGATCTCGGCGAGCGGCTCGAGCAGACCCTCGCCCGAGAAGCCCACGCGCTCGCGGCTCGACCCGATCAGCACCGTGCCGCCGGGAGTCGACTCCACGACCGTGGAGGTCTGCAGCGCGGCATCCCCCGATCCCACAGCACCGACGTAATCGGCGTCGTAGACCTTGTGGAACACCCGCTGCGGCATCGGAACCGTCACCAGGATCGTGCCGCGCCGCGGCCGGATGTCGAGCGCCGCGCCGAACAGCGCCGCGGCCTCGCCGGCCCATGGTCCTGCGCAGTTGACCACGACGTCCGCGTCGATGCGCCCTTCGGGCGTGAGCACGCCGCGCACCCGGTCGCGGTCGACGATCCCGCCCGTCACCTCGGCGAGACGGAACTGCGCGCCCAGGTGCCGGGCGCGCGCGAGCATCGCCTGCGTGGCGAGGCTCGGCTGCACCTGCGCGTCGTCGGGGTAGTGCACGCCGAGGGCGACCTCGGGCGAGAGGTGCGGTTCTGCGGCGCGCAGCGCCGCCTCGTCGAGCGCCTCGACCCGGATACCGATGCCGCGCTGCGTCTCGGCGAACTCCTCCAGCGCGGATGCTCCGCCGGGGAACGCCACGACGATGCCACCCTTGGCCTCGAACTCGGTCGCCGGCTGGCCGGGTACGCGATCGGCGTCCAGCCGCTCGGCGAGTTCGCGCCAGGCGCGGTTCGCCTCGATCGCCATCAGCGCCTCGGCGCCGGGCTCCTTGTCGGAGACGAGGATGTTGCCCTCGCAGCGGCTCGAGGTCTCGCCGGCGACGCCGGTGCGGTCGAGCACGATCACCTCGGCGCCCGCTTCGGTGAGCGCGAGCGCGCAGGCGGCGCCGACGGCGCCCGCACCGATCACGACAACCCGCATCCGTCCGCCTCCTTCGCGCTCGCCACACGTTGTACCGTGTGACATATTACTCTACTTCGAGCAGAACGTCGAGTCTCCCCCGCACCGGATGCCGCACGGCAGGAGACGATCAGTGCACCGTGCCGGTCAGGCCTCGTCCTGGCCACTCCAGATACCGCCCACATGACCGATGTGCCGGCGCATCAGCGCCTCGGCATCCTGGCCGCGGCCCGCGACGAGCAGATCGACCAGCTCGGCGTGTTCCAGCGAGGTGCTGATCAGCGCGTCGGTCTCGGCGAGCTGCACCAGGCCGACCAGGCGGGTCTGCTGACGCAGCTCACGCACGGTCTCGACCAGCTTGGCGTTGCCCGTGCACTCCAGGATGCGCAGGTGGAACTCGGTGTCGGCCGCGAGGTACTCGTCGAAACGGGCGTCCCGCGCGGCCTCGACGATCCGGTCGGCGGTCACTCGCAGTTCGGCGACGGTCTCGTCGTCGAGGGTGCCGGCGACCACCACCATCGGCGGCGCCTCCAGCAGCATCCGCACCTCACTGAGCTGGCGGAGCTCATCGGGCGAGACCTCGGTGACCTCGAATCCGCGGTTGCGGATCGGGCGCAGGAAGCCGCGGCGCGCCAGGTTCAGCATGGCCTCGCGCACCGGCGTCGCGCTGACGCCGAACTCGCCGGCGAGCGTGGGCACCGTCAGCACCTCACCCGGGGGGATCTCACCCGAGACGATGCGCGATGCCAGCTGCCCCTCGACCTGCTCGCGCAGGCTCTCGGCCGGCGAGAGCAGGGTGGCGAAGCCGCTCACAGGTCACCACGCAGATGGTCGGTCATGTGGCATATGGTACCGCGCACCCCGTGCCGGCCCGCCTCACCGGGCGGCGGTGACGTCCGCGTGCGTCTGAAGGATGCCCTCGGTGGTACCGGCAGGGGCGCGGCCGATGCCGCACTCCGTAGCGACGCCGAACTCCGGCACGAAGACGGATGCTGCAGCGATGCGTCGCTGGGCACCCTCCGCGCCGTCCTCGCGGTGCACCAGGCCCAGGTACAGCTCGTCGACAGCGGTCAGCCCGGCGAGAGGGGCGAAGTAGGCCTCGTCGTCACGCTCGATCGGCACTGGCAGGTGCAGCCAGGACAGTTCCCGGCCCGAGGCCGCGATCACCGCGTTGGCGTACCGCACCAGGTTCCCGGCATCCGACGGCTCGACGAAGTGCTTCTCGCCGGCGTCGCCGTAGCAGAGGTGCACGCCGACCTCGACGTCGGCGGGCACGGCGTCGATCAGCGCGGCCAGGCGCGAGACGAGGCCGTCGAACGGGTCGCCGGGCCACCAGGCATCCATCACCTTGCCGTAGCCGGAGGCGCGCTCGATGATGCCCATCTCGCTGGCGACATCCCACTGGATGGCGATGTCGTGGTGAGGGATCGCGGCCAGGATCTCGTCGAGCTCACGCAGGACCGCGGCGGAGTAGACGGGCTCGATCGCGGCGCGGTCGTCGCCCGCGAAGAACGAGGAGACCACCGCGAGCGGCGTGGGCAGCGACACCTGGAAGCGCACGCCGGGTGCGATCGCACCCTCGTCGCGCAGGCGGCGGAAGATCTCGTACGACTCCACCGCGGCGGACGCGTACCCGAGCGGAGGAAGGACGATGGATGCCGCATCCGCTCCCTCGGCGATGCGCAGCGGGCGCGCGTCGATGCCGGCCTTGAACGGGATGGGGTTCTCGCCGACGCGGTCGATGCCCTCGGCCTGGCCCAGTACGTCGGGCTGGAACATGATCCAGTGGAACCTCTTGCCCACCTCGCCGTCGGGGATGCGGCGCAGCAGCCCGCCCAGCATCTCGGCGGCGGTGCGCATGGTCTTCTCGGCGTCGTCGTAGTTCACGCTGCCGACGAGCAGCGCACCGTGGGGCTGGGTCATGCGTCCATTATCCGCCGACGTACTCGGCCAGGTTGCGCAGCGAGGCCTCGAGGCCCGCCCTGTGGTCCTCCGCCGAGATGCCGGAGGGCACGTTCTCGGCGCGGAACACGACCTCGGATGCCGCACCGCGGGCGGTGACCTCCCACGTCATCCGCATGGTGCCTGCGAACGCGGGGTCGTCCGAGACGAAATCGAAATCCTGCACGATCCGGACGCCAGGCGTCACCTCCACGAAGGTGCCCTCCACGACATCCGTCCCGTCGCCGGCCTTGCCGGGCTCGTCGCCCTCGTAACGGAGCACGATGCGGCTGGCGCCGCCCTCACGCAGGTCGTAGTTCGCCACGCGTCCGGTCATCCCGTCCGGCGGGAGCCAGCGCTCCAGCGCCTCGGGGTCGGAGAGCGCCTTGTAGACGCGCACCGAGGACGCGTCGATCATCATCGTCGCCTCATCTGTTCTCGTCATGGTCTCCACGCTACGGAGCGGATGAGTTCCACGTAAGGTCGTTCCATGGACTGGCGCGAGGACAGGATCGGGGCTGCGGCCCGCGGAGAGAACCCGACTGTGCTCGCCGAGACCCCGGCGGGCTACGCGGTGATCGGTGATGTGCAGTTCCTCCCCGGGTACAGCGTGCTGCTGAGCAGGAACCCCTCGGCCACCGCCCTGGCCGAGCTGCCGCGCGACGAGCGCGTGCAGTACCTCGCCGACGTCGACCTGCTGGCCACCGCGGTGGAGCGGGCGTGCCGCGCACACGACGCGGGATTCCGGCGGATGAACATCGAGATCCTGGGCAACACGGACGCGTTCGTGCACGCGCACGTCTGGCCCCGTTACGACTGGGAGCCGGACGACATCGTCCGGAAGCCGGTCTGGCTCTACGATCCGTCGCACTGGAGCGACCCCGCGCATGCCCTGGACGCCCGGCACGACGCGCTGCGCGCGTCGATCACCGAGGAGTTGCAGGCGCTGCTGGCCGAGCACGTCTGACTCCTGGCCCTCCGGGACAGGATGTTTCCCAGAACGTGAGGGCGCGGCGGAATCGTCTCAGGCTGCCTCGACCCGCAGCTGCACCGTGCACTCGGCGGGGTTCGCGGCGGCGCGCACGCACTCTGCGGCGATCGGACCGCCGGCCTGGGTGAGCACGCCCCGCATGAGTCCGAGGTGCACCTGGCACAGCAGCGGACGATTCTCGGGCGAGGCCGCAGCGTGCGGGCACGGGGTGAGCTCGACGGTCATCTCACGCTCGTCGATGACCGGGTCGAAACCGCTCTCCTCGAGATGCTCCACCAGCGCATCGAGCTGATAGGTGGCCTCGCGGCCCAGCTTCGAGGCATCGGTGTGCAGCACACGCCGCATGAGGTCGCCCCGGCGCGCCGCCTCGTTGACCTTCTCCCGTGCGACCGGACTCGACGCCCCGGGAGCTCCGGTCGCCGCGCTGTACAGCGTGCGCGGACGTCCGCGGGTGGTGCGGTGCTCGGTGGCGTGGATGATGTAGCCGCCCTCATCGAGCCGCTGCAGATGCTCGCGCACGGTGTTGGCGTGCAGACCGGTCTCCTCGCAGAGTTCGGCGATCGTGCGCTCGGGTCGCGTCTGGAGCAGGTGCAGGATCTGCACCCGTGAATAGCTCGAGATCGGCCCGCAGACGGGCTTGGCGATCACCATGCCCCCAGTATGGCCGAGCCCTCTGAACGGCCAGTGTGGGCGGGCCGTGAATAATCGCCGGCCGTAAGCTGGGGCCATGCTCCAGGCTGCGGTGATCACGGTGTCGGACCGCTCGGCGGCGGGCCTGCGGCCCGACGGTTCGGGACCGGTCGCGGTCGAGGCGCTGCGCGCCGCCGGCTTCGCCTGCGACGATGCGCGGATCGTCCCGGACGGCGCGGATCCCGTGGAGGCGGCGCTTCGAGAGGCCGTGGCGGCCGGCGCGCGACTGATCGTGACCAGCGGCGGCACCGGCGTCGCGCCACGGGATGCCACGCCGGAAGGCACCGCCCGCGTCATCGAGCGCGAGCTGCCCGGCATCCCGGAGGAGCTGCGCCGCGTCGGCGCCGCGCAGAAGCCGGTCGCCCTGCTCACCCGGGGACTGGCGGGCGTCGCCGGCGGCGCGCTCATCGTCAACCTCCCCGGGTCGCCGGGAGGGGTTCGCGACGGGATGCCGGTGCTCCTCTCCGTCGCCGCGCACGTCATCGCGCAGCTCGACGGCTCCGACCACTGACGCCCCGAAACGGCTGGACTCCCACCGGCTCCGGTCCCAACCGATGCGGGTCGCGGGGCAGCACACCCGCAACCGGTGAGACCGGAACGGCGAAGGGGTCAGGCGTCGCGGGCGGGCCAGGTGCCGGCGAGCTCGACCACTCCGGCGACCGCGGCACGGATGTCATCCGGCGATCCGCCCTGGCGTCCGGCGACGAGGCCGGCGACGAACGCGCTGAACGGTGCAGCCGGGCGGGCGACGCCGTTCGCGACGTCGCGCGCCAGGTCGAGGATCAGCCCGATCGGCACATCGTCGGCGCCGAGATCGAAGCGCTCGCGCAGGGCGGCCGCCCATTCCTCGAGTGCCTCGGGAGGCAGGGTCCGGTTCTTGTCAGTCATGCGCGGTCTCCTCGATCTTCTGCGACATCATCGCGCCGGCACGCAGGCGCTCCCTGGTCAGGTCGTCGGGGGTGTCGACGTCGGCGGTCACCCCGTCATCGTCGGGCAGCAGGGTCAGATCCAGGCCCGCGAGCAGGGCCCGGCAGGACGCCCCTGCGACGTCGCCGCCGAGTTCGGCGAGCGCCCCGCGAAGGGCCGATGTCCGATAGACACCTGCCAGCCACTGCGGATGACCATCGGCCACGAAGACCGTGCCGGCCGTGCTCGCCGAGCGGCCGGCCAGGAGAAGCGGCACGAGCTCGTCCGACCGAGGCAGGTCTCCAGCCAGCAGGACAGTCCATTCCCCGGCATCCGCACCGTCGAGAGCGGCGGCGAGCGCCGCGACCGGCCCGCCGAACGGCGGCTCCTCACGAACCCAGCGCACGTCAGCGGAAGCGTCGAATTCCGGCCCGACGGCAGTGATCGGCCGGCATCCGGCCTCCTGCAGCGCGCGCACCGCGCGAGCGAACAGGGTCGCGCCACCGACGTCGAGCAGGGGCTTGTCGACGCCGCCCATGCGCGACGCCCGCCCGCCGACCAGCACGACCGCACCGACATCGGCGGGGTGCTGGTCGCTCATGTCTCCACTATCGCCGGACGGGCCCGCCGACGCCAGCCTGCCGGGCCGTCAGGCGAGGATCACGCGCACGGCGTCGGCGACGCTCGCCGCCGTGATCGTCGGCACCGGGTCGTCTGCCGAGGCCGGATCGGTGGTGATCCACGCGGTCTGCAGCCCGACCGCCTGCCCGCCCGCGACATCCATGTCGAGGCTGTCTCCGATCATCCAGCCGTCAAGGGCGGTGTCGAGGCGACGGGCGAGCTCGCGGAAGATCCCGGGTTCCGGCTTGCGGACATCGATCTCGGAGGAGACGACCCACCCGTCGACGAGTTCTGACAGCCCTGTCGCGCGGATCTTGCCCACCTGGTTGTCGACCATGCCGTTGGTGGCGATGCCGACCACCCAGCCCGCGGAGCGGAGGTCGATGAGCGCCGCACGGTCGGCATCCGTGCACCGGACCAGCGCAGGCATCCGGGTGCGGTAGTCGGTCCAGACGTCATCCGACGCGACCGGCAGCGCGAAGCGCCGGACGATCTCGGCGAAGACCTCCCCCTTGGGACGACGCTCCGCCAGGGCCGAGGAGATCGCCTCCACAGCGTCCGAATCGAGCGACCAGGTGCTCCCGAACTGCTGCGCCCACTCCCCTGCCGCGCTCTCCTGATCGACGAGAGTCCCATCGAGGTCGAGGATCGCGAGCGGCACGGCCACAGACTACGCCGTGCTGCCCCACCCGCGGGCGTCGTTCTCGTCAGTTCCGCTCGCTCGACGACCGGGCCTCACAGCAGCACGATGTCCACGAGGTCGCCCACCTCGACCGCGGACACCGACTCGGGCACGACGGCGTACGCCTCCGCCCCGCCGAGCCCCACCGCCAGGTGCGAGCCGGAACCGCCGCCGCTCGCCGACCGCACGACCGGCCTGGCAGGATCGGTGCGGTCGATCACCGCCGGCAGGTACTGCCGCCGCCCCGGCGCGGAGCGCCACGCCTCCCCCGCGGCAAGCCGCCACACCGCGCGCGAGATCTCAGCGCAGCCCTGCATCCGCAGCAGGGCGGGGCGCACGAACACCTCGAAGGACACCGCTGCGCTCACCGGGTTGCCCGGCAGACCGAACAGCAGCATCCCGTCATCCGTCGCTCCGAAGCCCTGCGGCTTGCCGGGCTGCATTGCGACCTTCGTGAACTCCATCGCGTCGCGCAGGCTCTGCCGCACCACCTCGTAAGCTCCGGCGCTCACTCCGCCGGAGAAGATCACCACGTCGGCGCCGAGTCCCGCGGCGAGCGCGACCGCCTCCGCGGGCCCGTTGCCGGAGTCGTCGACGACGCGACGCGCGACCACCTCGGCCCCGGTGTCAGCGACCAGCCCCGCGATCAGCAGGCTGTTCGACTCCGGGATCGTGCCGCGCGTCAGCGGCTGCCCGGGTGGCACCAGCTCGCTGCCGGTGGCCACGACCATCACCCGCGGACGGCGGGCCACCGCGACCTGCGCGATCCCCGCGGACGCCAGCGCCGACAGCTGCCGCGCGCCGAGCCGGATGCCGGCCGGAAGAACCTCCGCGCCGGCCGCGATGTCCTCCCCCGCGGCGCGCACATGCACGCCGCGGCGGCGCGGCGCGGCCAGGACGGCGGCGGATGCCAGGGAGCCGGCCAGTCCGCCGGCGGTGTCCTCGAACGGGACGATCGCGTCGGCATCCGACGGCACAGCGGCGCCGGTCATGATCCGGGCGGCTTCGCCCGGGCCGATCGCCGGGTCGAGGGCGCTGCCGGCCGGCACGTCGGCCACGACCCGCAGGGTCACCGGATGCTCGGGGCTCGCGTCCGCGACATCCGCGAACCGCACCGCGAAACCGTCCATCGCGGAGTTGTCGAACGGCGGCACGGCGTTGCCCGCGAGCGCCGGCCCGGTGAGCACGCGACCGGATGCCTCGTCCAGCCGCATCCGCTCGACGGCAGCCGGTCGCACGGCCGCGAGCACACGCGCGAGCTGTTCCTCGACGGAACGGAGGGTCATCAGGGGCGCCCTTCGTCTCGCTGCGCGGATCCTGAGCGAGGAGCGCAGCGACGAGACGAAGGGCGCTCAGGACCCGGGAAGAACGGACGCCTCACGGGCGACGCAGCCGAGCCGGGTCCGGCGCAGCGACCGGGTCCCAGCCGCGCTTGGGCGCACGGCTGCCACGCTGCTCGTCGCGAGACCGGTACACGATGTACGGCCGGAACAGGTATCCGACCGGCGCCGAGAACACGTGCACCAGGCGGGTGAAGGGCCACAGCGCGAACAGCAGGCACGCGGTGATCACGTGCAGCTGGAACAGCAGCGGCACGCCCACCATCAGCTCGGGATTCGGCTGGAAGATGATCATCCCGCGCATCCACGGAGAGATCGTCTCGCGGTACGCGAACCCGCCGCCGAACACCTGGTGCACGACCGTCGCCGCGGTGCCGAACAGCAGCGTCGCCCCGAGGAAGACGTACATCACCTTGTCCATGCGCGTGGTGGCGAGGAACACCGCCGCGACGGTGCGGCGCCGGAAGATCAGGATCGCCAGTCCCGCGAGGGTGAGGATGGCGGCCGCCGTCCCGAGCACCGTCGCACCGATGTGGTACATGTGCTCGTCGATGCCGATCGCATACAGCCACTCCCGCGGGATCAGCAGGCCCACGACGTGTCCGGCGATGACCATGAGGATGCCGAGGTGGAACATCGGCGACCCCCACTGCAGCAGCTTGTTCTCGTAGGTCTGCGACGAGCGGGTCGTCCAGCCGAACTTGTCGTAGCGGTACCGCCAGATGTGGCCCAGGATGAACACCGCCGCGCACACGTACGGCAGCACCACCCACAGCACGATCTGCAGAGTGCTCACGATTCCCCCTTCGTCCGGAACACCGGCATGGGCAGGCTGAGGCCGACCGTCTCGGTCGGCGGGCCCTCGTTCACCAGCGCGAGCACCCTCTCCTGGGTGCGCTGGTCCACCTTCGGCAGTGACAGCGTCACCGCGCGCACCACCAGCGCCCACGGGCTGTCCATGCCCTCGAGCGCTGCGCGCAGCACCTCGATGCCCTCGCGGTGCGCGGTCAGCAGGGCGCTCGCCACCTCGGAGTCCGAGCGGGCCGAGAACTCCAGCACCGCGGGCAGATAGTCCGGCAGCTCCGCCGCGTCGAACTCCCACCCGGCCGCACGGTACGCGTCGAGGAAGGCCACCAGCGCGGTGCCGCGCCGGCGGGTGTCGCCGGTCGCGAAGTAGCTCAGGTACAGCGAGCACTTCCGCTTCAGGTCGAACGTGTTCACGTAGTCGCGCTGCCAGGCCGATGCTCCGGCGCCGTCCGCCCGGTCGATGAACGCCGTCAGCGGAGCGGCGACCGCCGGTGGGAGACCTGCGGCGTGCGCGCGCAGCTCGCCGAACCGGTCGAACCACGCGGCATCCGGGTAGTCCAGCAGCAGCGAGGCGAGCATGTGCACGGTACGGCGCTGCGCGCCGGTCAGCCGCACGGGGGCCAGCGCCTCGTCCGGCATCCGCCGTCGAGGCGTGACGCGGGGCGGGAGGACGGTGCTCATGTGCGGTCCTCCGGCGGGAACAGGCCGTCCGGATGCCCGTTGCCGTCCCAGTTCAACAGGTTGACGCGCCCTCCGGTCGACGGACGGTCGGCCGTCTGCCGGTCGGCGAGAACGTGGAAGTTCTCCACCGCGACCGGAACGGACTGACCGCTCGCCGCACCGAACGGCCCACCGGCACCGCCCATGCCCGGCCCGCCGTCGTAGTCGAGTGAGCACGCCATCTCCTCGAGGTCGTGCGCCTGTTCGTAGTGCGCCGGCGGGATCACGTACCGCTCCTCGTACTTCGCGATCGCGAGCAGGCGGTACATCTCCTCGATCTCGGGACCGGTCATGCCGACTGCCTGCGCGATGCTCTCCTCGCGCACGTCGTCGATGCTGATCCCCCGCATGTACGAGCGCATCGCGGCGAGCTTCCGCAGCGCGGCATCCACAGGCGCGACGTCGCCCGCGGTGAACAGCTCGGCGAGGTACTCGATCGGGATGCGCAGCTTCTCGATCGCCGCGAACAGGGTGCGGGCGTCCTCGCCGTCGTTGCCCGAGCCGGTGACCACGTCGACCACGGGAGAGAGCGGCGGGATGTACCAGACCATCGGCATGGTGCGGTACTCGGGGTGCAGCGGCAGCGCCACCTCGTACTGCTGGATGAGCTTCCAGATCGGGCTGCGCTGGGCGGCGGTGATCCAGTCCTCGGCGATGCCGTCCCGGCGCGCCGCCTCGATGACCGCCGGGTCGTTCGGGTCGAGCAGCACCGAGCGCTGCGCCTCGAGCAGGTCGTGGTCGTTCTCGGTCGCTGCGGCCTCGGCCACGCGGTCCGCGTCGTACAGCACCAGGCCCAGGTAGCGCAGCCGGCCCACGCACGTCTCGGAGCATACGGTCGGCAGGCCCACCTCGATGCGCGGGTAGCACATGGTGCACTTCTCGGCCTTGCCGGTCTTGTGGTTGAAGTAGACCTTCTTGTAGGGACATCCGCTCACGCACATCCGCCACCCGCGGCAGGCGTCCTGGTCGACGAGCACGATGCCGTCCTCGGCCCGCTTGTACATCGCGCCGGAGGGGCAGGATGCCACGCAGGAGGGGTTCAGGCAGTGCTCGCAGATGCGCGGGAGGTAGAACATGAAGGCCTTCTCGAACTCGGCCGAGACCTCCTGACTCATCTTCTGCAGGATGGGGTCGTCCTGCATGGTCTCGATCGACCCGCCGAGGTCGTCGTCCCAGTTCGCGGACCACTCGATCTTCATGTCCTTGCCGGTGATCAGGCTCTTCGGCCGGGCCACCGGGGTGTGCTGCTCACCGCTGGGGGCGTTCACGAGCATGTCGTAGTCGTACGTCCACGGCTCGTAGTAGTCCTCCATGCCCGGCAGCTTCGGGTTCGAGAAGATGCGCGCGATCTTCGCGAGGCGTCCGCCCGAGCGCAGCCGCAGCCGCCCGCGCTTGTCGCGCACCCAGCCGCCCTGCCACTTCTCCTGGTCCTCGTAACCGCGCGGGTACCCCAGGCCGGGGCGGGTCTCGACGTTGTTGAACCAGACGTACTCGACGCCGGTGCGGTTCGTCCAGGCCTGCTTGCACGTGACGGAACAGGTGTGGCATCCGATGCACTTGTCGAGGTTCATCACCATCGACATCTGCGCCATGACTCTCATCGGTACTGCACCTCCTGATTGCGGCGACGGATGGTCGTCACCTCGTCACGCTGGTTCCCAGTGGGTCCGAGGTAGTTGAACGCCCAGGCCAGCTGCGCGTACCCGCCGATGAGGTGGCTCGGCTTGAGCAGGATCCTCGTCAGGGAATTGTGGATGCCGCCGCGCTGGCCGCTCATCTCGGAGATCGGCACATCGACCGTGCGGTCCTTCGCGTGATACATGTACACCGTTCCCTCCGGCATCCGGTGCGACACATTGGCGCGCGCGACCACGACGCCGTTGCGGTTGTACGACTCGATCCAGTCGTTGTCCCGCACCCCGATCTTCGCGGCGTCCTGCGGACTCATCCAGATCGTGGGGCCGCCGCGCGAGAGCGACAGCATGAACAGGTTGTCCTGGTACTCGGAGTGGATCGACCACTTCGAGTGCGGCGTCAGGTAGCGCACGTGCACCTCGGTGTGCGTGCTCTTCCCCGGCACCACATCGCCGAACAGCCGGTGCATGTCCAGCGGCGGCCGGTAGATCGGCAGCGCCTCGCCCAGCTCGTCCATCCAGTCGTGGTCGAGGTAGAAGTGCTGCCGCCCGGTGAGCGTGTGCCAGGGCTTGAGATGCTCGACGTTGATCGCGAACGCGGTGTAGCGCCGCCCGCCGTGCTCCGAGCCCGACCACTCCGGCGAGGTGATGACGCTGCGCGGCTGCACCGACACGTCCTGGAACGTGAGGTGCGTGCCCTCGTGCTCGTCGGCGAGGAACGCCATCTGCTGGCCGGTGTGCTTCTCCAGCGCCTTGAACCCCTGCACCGCGAGGCGGCCGTTGCTGGTGCCCGACATCGCCAGGATCATCTCGCAGGCGCGCTGGTCGCTGTCCAGCCGCACCGCCCCCGCGTACGGCCCGGACTCGACGGTGCCGTTCACGCGCTTCAGCCGCTCGATCTCGAGCTCGGCGTGGTACGTGATGCCCTTGGTCGTGAGCCCGAGCTTCTCGGTCAGCGGGCCCAGGGCCTTCCAACGCTCGGCGAGGTTCGGGTAGTCGCGCTCGACGACGGCCAGTTTCGGCATGGTCACCCCCGGCACCCGCGGCAGGTCCTCCACCCGGCCGTGCGGTGTCGCCATCACGTCAGGAGTGTCGTGCTGCAGAGGTGCGGCGACGATGTCCTTCCGCACCCCGAGGTGGGTGCGGGCCATCTCGCTGAACTTCTCCGCGAGCAGCCGGAACGACTCGAAGTCGGTCTTCGTCTGCCACGGCGGCGCGATGGCCGGGTTGAACGCGTGGATGAACGGATGCATGTCCGTGGACGACAGGTCGTACTTCTCGTACCAGGTGGCAGCCGGAAGCACGATGTCGCTGAACAGCGTGGTGCTGGTCATGCGGAAGTCCGCCGTCATCAGCAGATCGAGCTTGCCCTCGGGCGCCTTGTCGTGCCAGGTCATGTTCACCGGACGCGCGTCGGGCGCGGCTTCCGAGGCGCGCACCGCGGCATCCGTGCCGAGCAGGTGCTTGAGGAAGTACTCGTTGCCCTTGCCGGACGAGCCGAGCACGTTGGCCCGCCAGATGTTCATGATCCGCGGGAAGTTCTCCGGGGCATCCGGATCTTCCACCGAGAATCGCAGCGAACCCTCGTTCAGGCTGTCCACGACGTGCTGCGCGGGCTCCTTGCCCGCCGCCTCCGCCTCGTCGACCAGGTCGAGCGGGTTGCGGTCGAAGGTCGGATAGCTCGGCATCCAGCCGCGCTGCACCGACTCGACCAGGCAGTCGGCGGTGGTGCGGCCCTCGAAGCGGCCCGTCCCGAGCGGGGACGCGAGCTGGTCGGCCGGCAGGCCGTCGTAGCGCCACTGGTCGGTGGCGAGGTAGAAGAACGCGGTGCCGATGGTGTGCCGCGGCGGGCGGCCCCAGTCGGCGGCCGCCGCATACTGCTGGTAGCCCGTGATGGGGCGCACCTTCTCCTGGCCGACGTAGTGCGCCCAGCCGCCGCCGTTCACGCCCTGGCATCCGGTCATGGTCGTCAGCGCCAGGAACGTGCGGTAGATGGTGTCGGAGTGGAACCAGTGGTTGGTGCCGGCACCCATCAGGATCATCGACCTGCCGCCGGAGCGGTCGGCGTTGTCGGCGAACTCGCGGGCCACGCGGATGGCCTGAGCGGCCGGCACCGAGGTGTGCTCCTCCTGCCAGGCGGGCGTGCCGGGGCTCGTCGTGTCGTCGTAGCCCGTGGGCCAGTCGCCGGGGATGCCGTCACGACCCACGCCGTACTGCGCGAGCATCAGGTCGAATACGGTCGTGACCGTCTTGCCCGCGATCTGACGGGTCGGCACGCCGCGTACGATCACGCCCGAACCACCGGCGTGCTCCTGCCCGGGCTGCGGGTCGAGGTCGAACCGGGGCAGCCTCACCTCTGCGGCATCCCCCGCCCAGTCGGCGAGGTCGGTGACGGAAAGCGGCGGGACCACGTCGCCCAGGTCGAGGTTCCAGCGCCCCTCGTCCTCGGGGCTGAAGCGGTGGCCGAGCGATCCGTTCGGCACGACTGGGGCTCCGCTCGCGTCGAGAAGCACCGGCTTGAAGTCCGCGCGCGACTGCGCGGCGGCCTCGCCACCCAGGTCGGAGGCCGTGACGAACTTGCCCGGCACCAGACCGCCGTCGCGCTGCTCGAGCTCGACGAGGAACGGCGCGTCGGTGTACCGGCGCATGTAGTCCTGGAACCGCTCGGTGCGCTTCTCGACGAAGTGCTCGCGCAGGATCACGTGACCCATGGCGAGGGCGAGCGCAGCATCCGTTCCGGGGTGCGGAGCCATCCACTCATCGGCGAACTTCGTGTTGTCGGTGTAGTCCGGCGAGACGGTGACGACCTTCTGGCCGCGGTAGCGGGCCTCGGTCATGAAGTGCGCGTCGGGCGTGCGGGTCACTGGGACGTTCGAGCCCCACATCATCAGGTACCCGGCGTTCCACCAGTCGGCCGACTCCGGGACATCCGTCTGGTCGCCGAACACCTGCGGGCTGGCGACCGGCAGGTCGGCGTACCAGTCGTAGAACGACAGCATCGTGCCGCCGATGAGGTTGATGAACCGGGAACCGGCGCCGTGCGAGACCATCGACATGGCCGGGATCGGCGAGAAGCCGGCGACACGGTCGGGTCCGTACTTCTTGACCGTGTAGACGTGCGCGGCCGCGGCGATCTCCATCACCTCGTCCCAGGTGGTGCGCACCAGCCCGCCCTTGCCGCGGACGCGCTTGTACTTCCTGGCCTTCTCCGGGTCCTCGACGATCGACGCCCAGGCGTCGACAGGATCCGGATGCTGCGCCTTCGCCTGCCGGTACAGCTGGGCGAGCGTGTCACGGATGTAGGGGTAGCGGACCCGCGTGGGCGAGTAGGTGTACCAGCTGAACGCCGCGCCGCGGGGGCAGCCGCGCGGCTCGTACTCCGGGGAGTCCGGACCGACGCTCGGATAGTCGGTCTGCTGCGCCTCCCACGTGATGATGCCGTCCTTGACGTACACCTTCCACGAGCAGGACCCGGTGCAGTTCACGCCGTGCGTGGAGCGGACCACCTTGTCGTGCGACCAGCGGTCGCGGTAGAAGACGTCGCCCGATCTGCCACCCTCGAGGAACACCGCCCGAAGGTCTTCGGAGACCTCGCCGGGGCGGAGGAACCGCCCCATGCTCAGAAGTGCGTCTGCAAGCGGCCCGTCTGTCGCCGGCTCGCTCTCGGTGCGCATGGCGGGGGTCATCGCTTCTCCTTCTCCCGGGGAGGTCACGTTGTACTCAGCATCCTGCCCGGGCCCCTGGACCGTGACAAGGGCACGCCGTGTTTATTCCCGCCCCGAACTCTCACCTCGGTTAGACACGGCGGAAGTGGTGGTGCGGGGGTCTCCGCCCCGCTACTCTCTGGCACAAGACCTCGGGAAGGGACTCCTCGATGAGCGCGCAATCCACGACTGTGCCGTCCACCGAAAACTCGCTCAAGGGCGGATTCACCCAGGTGATCCTCGCCACGCTGGCCTCCACGGTCGGGTTCTGGGCCTGGATGGCGATCGCGCCGCTGCAGAAGACCTACGCCACCGAGATGGGTCTCGACGAGGGCCAGATCTCGCTGATGCTCGCCACTCCCGTGCTCGTCGGAGCGCTCGGGCGCATCGTCGTCGGCGCGATGACCGACCGCTTCGGTGGCCGGAAGATGTTCACGTTCGTGCTGCTCCTGTCGATCCCCGCGGTGCTGCTGGTCGCGCTGGCGGGGTCGATCAAGAGCTTCCCGCTGCTGCTGCTCGCGGGCTTCTATCTCGGCGTCGCCGGCACGATCTTCGCGGTCGGCGTGCCGTTCTCGAGCGCGTGGTTCCCGCCGGAGCGACGCGGATTCGCGAACGGCGTGTTCGGCATGGGCATGATCGGCACGGCGGTGTCGGCTTTCTTCACACCCCGCCTCGCCGAGGCCATCGGCTACTTCCCGACGCACCTGCTCATCGCGGCTCTGCTGCTGCTGATGGCGGTGCTGAGCTGGTTCTTCCTGCGGGAGTCGCCGGTCTGGCAGGCGAACGACGCCAAGCTGATCCCCAAGGTGGTCGGAGCGCTGAAGCTTCCGGTGACCTGGGAGATGTCGTTCCTCTACGGCATCGTGTTCGGCGGGTTCGTGGCGTTCTCGACCTTCCTGCCGAAGTACCTCACCACGATCTACCCCGATGACGTCGACGCGGTCGGCGCCGGCACCCGCACCGCACTGTTCGCCGTGGCCGCGGTGATCGCCCGCCCGATCGGCGGTGTGCTGGCCGACAGGTTCGGCCCGAAGGTGATCGCGCTGATCTCACTGGCGGGAATCGTCACGCTCGCGTATGTGGTCGGTCAGCAGCCTCCCGAGGGGATCGTCACCGGAGCCACCTTCATCTTCATGGCGGCCGCGATGGGTCTGGGCATGGGCGCGGTGTTCGCCTGGATCGGACCGTCGACGCCGAAGGACAAGGTCGGTGCGGTCAGCGGCGTCGTGGCCGCCGCGGGCGGCCTGGGCGGCTACTTCCCGCCGCTGGTCATGGGCGCGACATACAACGCCGAGACGAACTCGTACCAGCTCGGGCTGTGGCTGCTGGTGCTCGTCGGCGCCTTCGCGCTGGTCGTCGCCGGCATGCTGAAGGACGTCGGCAGGAAGAAGTAGAGCGGGGCTCCGGCGGATGTCGCGCCGGTCTCGTCAGCGCAGCACGACGTGCACCGTGCGCCAGCCGCCGATCGGCGGATCGTGCGGCACCGGCGGATGCTCCGGAGCAGGCTCGATCGCGGTCGTGGCCCGCAGCAGTTCGACGATCACGACGCGCAGCTCGGTGAGCGAGAGGTCACGCCCGGGGCACACGTGCGGGCCGATGCCGAAGACGACGTTGTCCGCGGCGTGGGCCTCGGGATCGAAGTCGCCCGAGAAGACGTCGGGGTCGCGGTTCGCGACGGCCCAGTCCAGCAGCACGGTCGCGCCCTGCGGCAGCTCCTGGCCGCTCGCGGTGGTGACGGGGCAGGTCGTGATGCGGCGGTTCGCGACGAACGGATCCTCGATGCGCAGGCACTCGTCCAGGATGGCGTCGACCTCGGCCCGCCGTTCCGGATCGTCGCCGAGGTCCCGCATCCGCTGCTGCAGCGCAGGCTCGTCGGCGAGCCGGCGCACGACGACTCCGACGCAGCGGGCCAGTGACCCGAGGTCGCCGGCGGTCCAATTGCGCAAGATGGAGACGATCTCCGGTTCGGTCAGCCGGCGCCCTCGCACATGCTCGTCGGCGAGGCGCGCCGTGACCGTTCCCGGTCGCGCCCGGTGCAGTTCATGGCGGACGATCTCGTCGAACGCTGCGGCGACATCCGCGTTGCGCTCCAGGTCCGGATGCCGCGCCGCGGCGTAGTTCTCCGCCATCCACATCCGCAGTTCGTCCTCGACGACCTCCGGCCAGCCCAGCCAGCGGCACTGCGCGCGCACGGCGAACACTTCTCCGAGCTCTCCGATGATCTCGACCGGCTCGTCGGCGGCGAGTTCCCGCACGGCTTCGTGGGCGGTCTCGGCGAGCATCGGCTCCAGTGCGGAGACGGCCTCCGACGTCAGGTGCTTCTCGATCACCGTGCGGAACGCGGCGTGCTCGGCGCCGTCCATGCCGTTCGGCACGTGCAGGTGCGTGGAGGTGCGGCTCGAGAACCGCTCGGGGTCGGTCGCCGCCGCCACCACGTCGGCATGCCGCTCCAGCCTGATCGCTCCGGTCATGCCCCCACTATCCCCGCGCGAGCTCCCGCGCGCCAGCCTCCGCCCCGTGAAAACCCGCCCTCCCGCACACGCGCACGGGACCGCTCCGCTTGGCGCTCGAACATCGGCGCCAGAGGCTTCCGGCCCTACCTCCCTCCCCCAGAGGCCATCCGCCGTCCCCGAAGCACCAGCGGGACGGGATGATCCCGGAGCGAACCTTGGGAGGGGCCGCCGGGAGGGCCGGGCTTGCCCG
>NZ_QUAB01000008.1 GCF_003387575.1 Microbacterium bovistercoris
GCCGTGCGCGGCGCGATGCCGCGCACGGCAGGGGCCCGTTCTCCCCGCATCCCTCACAGACGACAGGATCGACGTATGACCCAAGCCACGACGGCGGCGCAGAGGCGCCGCGCACAGCCGCTCCCTCGTCGGCTGTGGATCTGGGCGCGCGGCGGGGGCGTGACCACCTTCCTGTTCTTCGTCCCGCTGCTCTTCACGTTCGCGTACTTCGCCTGGTGGCCGATCCTCCGCAGCCTGGTGCTCGCACTGCAGAAGACGAATCTCGTCACTGAGCCCACCTGGGTGGGGCTGGAGAACTTCCAGCGCGTGCTCGCGGACCCGCTGCTGGGCACAGCCGTCGCGAACACGCTGCTCTTCGCGGGTCTCGCGATGCTCATCGGGTTCCCAGTTCCCGTGCTGCTCGCGACCTTCATGGCGGAGATGCGCCGCAGCCGGCAGTTCGCCAGCGTCCTCGCCTACCTGCCGGTGATCATCCCGCCCGTGGTCTCGGTACTGCTGTGGAAGCAGTTCTACGATCCGTCGCCCGACGGCCTCTTCAACTCGGTTCTCGGCCTGTTCGGCATCGGACCGCTGCCGTTCCTGCAGGACCCGAACACGGCGATGCTCGACATCGTCATCCAGGCGACCTGGGCCGGCTTCGGCCAGTCGACCATCATCTACCTCGCCGCACTGATGTCCGTCCCGCCCGAGCTCTACGAGGCATCTGAGATGGACGGCGCGAAGGTCGTCCGCCGCTTCTGGCACATCACCCTCCCGCAGATGCGCGGGATCATGCTCCTCATGCTGCTGCTGCAGATCATCGGCACGATGCAGGTGTTCACCGAGCCGTTCGTGATGACCGGCGGTGGCCCGGTCAATCGCACCACGACCGTGCTGATGCTCATCTACAACTACGCGTTCCAGCAGGGCGACTACGGCAAGGCGACCGCGCTGAGCCTTCTGCTCGCCGTCGTGCTCACCATCGTCTCCGCGGTCTATCTGCGGCTCACCCGGAGTTGGAGCAAGTCATGACCGACACCCTCGTGCCCCCGACCACCGAGGCCCTCGTCACCGGCCGTCCCGTCGACGAGACGATCACTCCCCGCAGGCGTCGGCGCAAGGACGACGAGCAGCAGGACAGGACCAACATCTCCGACCTCGAGCGTCGGAGCACCCGGGTCCGCGTCGGTCTGTGGATCCTCAACACCTTCCTGATCGTCGTCCTGATCGTCATCTCGGCCGGTCCGCTGCTGTGGCTGGCGAAGGCCTCCGTGTCCACGACGCAGGACATCCTGCGCGAGCCGTGGGCCTGGTGGCCCAGCGGCATCCAGTGGCACAACCTCGCAGACGCCTGGACCAAGATCAACATCGGCAAGTATCTGCTGAACACGGTGTGGATCGCGGCCGGGACCTGGTTCATCGGGATGCTGGTGGCCCTCACCGGCGCCTACGGGATCTCGATCCTGAAGCCCAAGTACGCGAAGGTCGTCAACGCCGGAGTGCTCGCGACGCTGTTCATCCCGGGCGTCGTCTCGCTCATCGCCCAGTACGTGACCGTGCTCGACATGCCGCTGCTGCACTGGAACCTCATCAACACCTTCTGGGCCGTGTGGCTGCCCAGCGCTGCGAGCGCCTTCAACGTGCTGCTGATCACACGGTTCTTCGACACGCTGCCGAAGGACGTGTTCGAGGCGGCGAAGATCGACGGGGCCGGTCCGTTCCAGATCTTCTGGAGGATCGTGCTTCCGATGTCGAAGCCCATCATCGGCGTCACCTCGCTGATCACGATCATCGGCGCCTGGAAGGAGTTCCTGTGGCCGCTGCTCGTGCTGCCCAGCCCGGATCTGCAGCCCCTGTCCGTGGGTCTGTACCGGATCACGGCCTCGGCGGAGATGAGCCTGCTGATGGCCGGCATGTTCATCTCGGTCATCCTGCCCGTCGTGCTGTTCCTCATCTTCCAGAAGCAGTTCCTGAAGAGCGCCGGCCAGGCCGGCGCGATCAAGGGCTGAGGCCATGACCCTGGAGATCTGGGCGGCCGTTCCGACGCCGTACGACGAAGCCGGGGAACTCGCCCTGGGGCAGGTCGCGGCGCAGGCGGAGCGCCTGGCCGCCGACGGCGTCGACGGCGTGTTCGTCGGCGGGACCACGGGCGAGTTCCCCTACCTGTCCGTCGGCGAGCGGAGAGCACTGGCAGAGGCATGGGCGCAGGCCCGAGGAGGTCTGCGGCTCGGCGTGCACGTGGGTGCGACGGATGTGCGGGATGCCGCTGCGCTCGCAGGGCATGCCGAGAGCGTCGGCGCCGATCTGGTCTCGACCGTCGCCCCCTACTACGGCCCGACCGGACTGACCGGCACCGTGGACTTCTTCGAGACCGTCGCCGCGGCGGCCCCGGGGACGCCGTTCTGCATCTATCACTTCCCCGGCATGACGGGCTCACGGGTGCCGATCGTCGACATCGTCGCGGCGGCGCGCACGCGCATCCCGACGCTGTCCTCCGTCAAGTTCACGGACGAGGATCTCTCGGCGTTCGCAGCCGTGCGCGCGTCGGGGGTCGAGGCGTACTTCGGTCGCGACGAGCTGCTGCCGGCGGCGTTGGCCATGGGGGCGAATCGGGTGATCGGCAGCCTCTACAACCTGCTGGCCCCGCAGGCGCGCCGCGTGCACGACGCGCTCGCCGCAGGGCACCTCGAGGAGGCGTTCGCACTGCACGAGCCGTTCCGCCGGATCGCGGTGGCCGCGGGGCGGCACGGCGGACCCGCGTTCGTGAAGGCGCTGATCAGCGCTCAGGGACCCGACCTCGGTGCGACGCGCACGCCGTGGGGCCCGCTCACCGAGAAGGACGCCGCGGCCGTCGTCGCATTCGTCTGAGGCCCCGGCCCCCTTCGGAGGGCCGGGGCCTCAGGTTGCGGATCAGAGCACCAGCACGCGAGCGTCTGGGCCCGCGGGGACCTCGATCACGAGATCGCCACCGCGCACGGCGACCGGCCATTCCGTGCCCGCGGCGGGGAACGTCGTGCGGACGGCGCCCCCGAGGCCGGGCAGAACGACCTGACCGGCGGCACCGCGCGACCAGACGCACAGGAACGTCTCCCCGCCGGAGCGCAGAGCCAAGGCGATCACGTCGTCGTCCCATCCCGGCAGGCCGAGGGGCCACGACGGCACGGCGCCGCTCAAGCGGTCGCGCCACGACGTGTGCAGCGTGACCGCTTCGCTCACCATTCGGGTCTGGTCCTCGCGCAGCTGCGGGAGGAAGCCGGAGAGCATGAATCGTCCTGCCAGGCCGTTCACGAGCGTCACCGCCGTCTCACCCGCAGACATGCCGGCAGCCGGATAGGCCCAGTTCCCGGCCTGCTCCGGCAGCACGCTCGCGGGCGCGGAGGCGGCGATCGGTGCATAGTGGACGGCATCCTGCTGATCGCTGGTGGACTGCTGGTGCGCCACGGAGAGCAGCGCGTAGTCCATCCGCATCGCGCCGGAGGCGCAGTTCTCGAACAGCACCTCGGGATGCCGGGCCTGCACATCGATCAGCCACGCGCGCAGCGCCCGCGTGTGCCCGAGCAGACCGGCGCCGGCACTCGTGGCGGCGTGGTCGGTGCCCACTCCGGGATTGATGTTGTAGTCCAGCTTGAAATACGACACCCCGAACTGCTCGACGAGCCGGTCGACCGTCTCGTCCAGATGCGCTCTGGCCGCAGGATGGCGCAGATCGAGGTGGAGGCGCTCCGACTCGATCACGCGCTCGCCGAAGCGTCGGAAGAACGCATCGTCGGGCAGGGACTGCGCTGCGGGGGAGTCCACGCCGACGATCTCCGGTTCGAGCCAGAGGCCGGCACCCATCCCGCGGCTGCGGATCTCGTCGATCACGGACGCGAGACCTCCCGTGAATCGGGACGGCGCCTCCGTCCACACGCCGATCGCCGACCAGTAGTCGGTGTCGTCGGTGAACCAGCCCGCGTCGATGCAGAAGACCTCGGTGCCGGCAGCTGCGGCGGCCTCGATCAACGGGAGCAGCTCCTCGGTGGATGGCTGACCCATGAGCGTGTTCATGTAGTCGTTGTAGACGACGGGAAGGGACTCGTCCGCGGGGCGCAGCAGCCGCAGGGCGCGTCGATAGCCGGCGAGCTCGGCGAAGACGGCGTCCCGCCCGCCGTCCGCGACGACGAGTCCCACCGGCACCGTCGTGAACGACATCCCCGGTTCGAGGCGCTCGGCGAACTGATGCTCCAGGTCGCCGGGGCCGGATGCCGCGATCACCACCGACGCTTCGGTCTGAGCGAGCTCCCAGCTCCAGCCCGCGCTGGTCTCCACCTGCCACGCGACTGACGGGCCCCCGTCGCGCACGATCGCCCCCGTCGGCAGGTACTCGCCGGTGGACCAGGCACCGTGGCTCGAGCGGACGAACCGCCCGCGGCCGTCCTGGCGGTGCGAGTCGAGTCCGAGGTCCGGCAGGACGTCGCCGAGCCCCTGCTCGTGCCATCGGCCCTCCGCCAGCCACTCGCTCTCGCCCCACAGCAGCCGCGCATCGGCGCGATCTGCGAGCTCGAGCGTGAGGGAACTCGCCGCGGTCAGGGTCCACGCGCGGTCGGAGAGGTTGTGGATCGTCTGCGTCCACTGCAGGCCGTCGCCGAGCGCACGCACAGATGTCGTGACCTCGAGACCGGTGGCGTCGTCGTGCTGGCGGATGCTCAGGTGAGAGGCATCCGCCTCATGCGAACGGTATCGAAGCCGCTCACCGGCGGCGGAGCGCACGAACGCCTGGCTGGTCCGCCGCCGGTGCTCGCCGGCGGTGAAGAGATCCACGATCGCGTGCGGCGCGACAGCGTTCTCTCCTCCGTCGATCGCCAGTGCGACGAGACTCACGGGCGCGTCGCCGGGCGCGGCGAACTCGAGAGCGAACCGCGACGTGGTCCATTCGATCCGCGTCATGCCCCGAACACCGCGTCGAGGAACTCCAGGTGCTTGAGCTGATGGGTCCACTGGCCGCCCTCATGACCGTTGTAGGGGTACACGTCGATGCGCTTGTCGTCGGAGCCGTAGGCGTTGAACTGCGCGAATACGGTGGACGGAGGGCACACCGCGTCGTAGAGCCCGACCGAGTACAGCGCCTTCGCGGTGGCACGGGCGGCGAAGTTGACGCCGTCGAAGTAGCTGAGCACGCGGAAGACGTCCTCCTCCTCGCCGCGACGCGTCTGCAGGTACCGTGCGAGCTCGTTGTACGGATTCGCATCGGTGATCCGCAGGGCGCGGCGGTAGTGGCTCAGGAAGGGCACATCGATCATCGCTCCCGCGAGCCCGTCGCTCAGGCCCGCGGCGGCGACGGCGATGCCGCCGCCCTGACTCCCTCCGGCCACGACCACGCGGTCCGGGTCGACGGCGTCATGACTGCGGGCGGCATCCACGGCGCGGACGGCGTCTGTGAACAGCCGGCGGTAGTAGTAGTCGTCCTGGTGCTCGAGCCCGGACGACATCTGCCCCGCGATGCGGGGACCGCTGCCGACCGGATCGGCGGTCGCTGAGGCGCTGCCGCCAGATCCCTGACCACGACTGTCCATCACGAACTGCCCGTACCCGGCGCTCGGCAGCAGGGTCCAGCTCTCCGGCACCGCCCTGCCGCCGCTGTAGCCGATGTAGCTCACGACGGTGCCACGGATGTCTCCGTGCGCCGGCCGGACGAACCAGCCCTTGATCGGGTGTCCGGCGAAGCCGGGGAACGTGACGTCCTCGACGATCAGGTTGCGCAGTGGCGAGTCGATCCGTTCGAACTGCGGCGCGCCGAACCCGCGGGCGTCCGCGATCGTGCGCTGCCAGAACGCGTCGAAGTCGGCTTCCTCCTCGCGGTCGGGGCGGTAGGCCTGAAGCTGCTCGAGGGGCATGTCGAACTGTGCCATGAATGGTCCTTCGGGTGATGGGGCGGGTTGTTCAGAGGCGGGCGCGCTGTGCGATGCGTGCGTGGTCCAGGCGGGAACCGGGGAGAACCGGGGCCAGGAGCTGGAGGCCGGCGCCGGCGGCGCGCACCACGTCGCCGTCGACGGCAGCCGTCACCACGGCATCGTCCAGAGGTGCAGCGCTCATGCGCAGCATCCCGGTCGCGAACGTCTCGCCCAGGTCCGACACGGTCAGGTCGCGAGGGGAGACGAGCCACGGCACGTCGATCACGATGTCATCGCCGGCCGTGACGGTCGCCCCGACCTCTGCGCCGTCGAAGCGGGCCGCGGCGAGGACCCAGTCCAGATGCAGTGCGGGAGTCTCGACCCGCACGCGCGAGACGTCGGCGACGCTCGCTCCTGCTGCCAGGGGCTCGCCGTCTACGCGGACGGCGTCGGCGGATGCCCCGCGGATCCGGAAGCGCACCCGCAGGTCGCTGGTGGGGACGGCAGCCCCGGCGGGGATCGCGTCGAGGTGGATGTGCTCGTCGCCGGACGGCGTCGCGAGCGCGAGCGCCCACAGTACGCGGCCACCCTCTTGCACCGAGCAGAACGAGCCGCCGGCGAAGCCGTGTCCGTCACGGACGACCTCGACACCGACGAACCGGGCGGGGCGCGTGATGTCCGTCGGGTCGTCTCCGGGCTCGACCCAGTACCCCAGCAGCGGCCGGCGCTGCAGCCAGGTGTCGGTGAAGTTCACGCTGCCGAGGCTGAGCGCGCCGTCCCGCCATGTCGCTCCGACCGTGGGCACCACGACGGAGGGCACGCCGGACGCGGCAGCCTCCGAGATGCCGGCGACCTGGCCCTCGATGTAGAAGGTCTCGGCGAACACTTCGCGCACGGTGTCGGTGGACGCCACGTGATCGAGCAGCGGGCGCAGGTCTGCGGGGATCCGGTAGTCGAGCACGGCATCCTGTACGAATTGGATGTCGGGCTCGAGGTCCGCCTTCTCGAGCAGCGGCCAGGTGTCGCCGGCCACGCGCTGCAGCACCGACAGCACGCTGGGACGCAGATGCAGGTCGGTGTCGTAGCAGCGCGCCATCGGTCCGCTCAGCTGCCCGGTGGCGGGGTGCCAGTGTCGCAGGAAGTGCTCCCAGGCGACGCGTTCGAGGTCCGCGGCGAGCGGATGCATGTCCACATCGTCGACGTACTGACGGATGCCGGTGAACGCCTGCAGCACGACGTGCCAGTAGGTGGGGGAGTTGTACTCGGCGAAGCTTCCCTGCGCGAGCAGCCGGGTGTGCAGGCGGGAGAGCCGCTCGCGGCCGTATTCCGCGATGGAGTCCTCGGACGTGATCTCCCCGGCGGCCAGAGTGACGAACGCGCCCTTCACGGCGATGTTCGTGTAGTCGAGATCGACATCGCGTCGGATGATCGAGCGCGCCGCGTGCACCAGTGCGGTCTCCGCACGGCCGCGCAGTTCGGGGGCGAGCGTCGCGCCATGACGGCGCAGGATGAGGATCAGGAACTCGCCGATGAAGTCGGCCCAGTTCCAGTCCGCCGGTGACATCTGCGCCGCCGGCTCCTCGGCCCAGTAGCCCCACAGTCCGTACGTCTCGCTGCGCGGATCGATGTCCTGCAGGTCGAGCACGGTGCTGAGGACGCGAGCGCCACGGTCGGAACGGCGCTCGCCGTCGACCATCTCGTCGCCGGCGGAAGCCAGCTCGAACAGCACGAGGGCGTAGGCGAGGCTCTCGCGGACACGATGCGCGCGTCCCGAGACGATGCGAGTGTGGATGGGGTTGTACTTGGCCTCGCTGAGCAGCAGGTCCCACTGCCGGTCGTACTCCGCGTCACCGGCGCGACGGGCGGCGTCGAGGGTCAGGGGGTCCGAGGTCTGGAGCCGGGTCGTCATGATCGTGCGCTTTCTGGAAGAGGGAGTCGGTCGAGGCCGTGCATCTGCAGGCCGAGGTCGTCGGCCTCCGCCAGCACTGCGGCGAGGCGATCGGGATGGATGTGGTTGGCCTGGCTGCGTGCTGCGATGTCATGCGCGTACAGCACGAGGGTCGCGTCCTGCTCGGCGGTCGCGCGGAGCAGCGAGCTGAGCACGTCGGTGTCAGCGAGATGGGCCTGTTCACCCCGGCCGGTGTCCATGCCGCGGCTCGGCAGCACCGGCGTCGGCCTGCTCATGATCGTTCGTGCGGCGACGTCCATGTCGCCGGTGCGTGCGCTGCCGGCGCGCATCCAGTCGAACAGCTGCCCCAGCACGGCATCCGACACGTCGTCGCGTCGGCTGTTCGGGTAGGCGAAGGAGCGGCCGCGCGCGCCGAGCGCGGAAAGGGCCTCGACGCTCGGCGTGATCTCGGCGCGCAGGTACTCCTCGGTGCCGAGATCGGCGATCGCCGCATCGGCGTCGAGGTGCCGAAGTCCGTGCGATCCCACGCTGTGTCCGTCGGCGAGCAGGGTGCGGATGCCGCGCTGCTCACCGGCATCCAGGAGGTCGGCCTCCACGACGAAGAAGGTGACGGTCGCTCCGACGCGGTCGAACAGCGGGCGCGCAGCCACCCAGGAGGCGACGTGCCGATCGTCGAACGTCAGCAGCAGCCGCCCGCTCACAGGGCCGCCTCACACAGGGCGACCCCGCGCCGGCCCTGCGCGTCGATGTGGTTGTGCACGATCTGCGTTCCGTCCGGCGTGAAGGCCGGATGCGGATGGAACGGATGCGGCGCGAAGCGGGTCTCGGCGACGACGGTGCGCGCACCCGTCGCCGTGTTGATGACGACGATCGAACTGCGATCCCCCGCATCAGCCCATCCACGGCCCGGCGCTGCAGCCGGACCCGTGGTGTCCACGACGACGCGTGTGCCGTCCCGGCTGATCCCGCAGTGCCAGTCGCGGTCCCCTGCGGAGATCAGCCGCGCCTCGGCGTCGACCGGCACCTCCCACACGCCACGCGGCGCGGGGCCCTCACCGTACGCGACGATGATCGCGCCGGGCCGATGGAACATCCAGCGCTCGTGCCCGGCCTGGAGCGGATCATCGTGGTCGGATGACAGGGCACGCTGATCGAACAGTGAGATCCCCTGCGGCGCCAGGCGCGGATGCACGCCCCACATGCGGTCGGGGATGCTCTCCGCCGGACCTTCGTGCGCGAACCCGACCCAGGCCGGGTCCGCCGGGCTGAGCTGGACATGGTTCGCCGTCCCGTGCAGCACGGTGCTGTTCTCGACGGAGCCGCTGCGCGCGTCGATCACGAGCAGCATCCTGCTGTCGCCACGCACCTCGATCGCAGCGATCCGCGTGCCGTCCGGCGAGATCGACACGAGGCCGTCGAAGGCGGCACCCTCAGCGGCGGTGCGGACCACACGGGGCCGGGGTGAGACATCCGACAGATCGAGGGTGAGGATGCGCCCCGCCCAGACGGTCGCGAGCAGCGGGACCTCGAGCGCCACATCGAACCACGGGATCGCGCCGGGGGCGGAGCCGATCCCGGCGAACTCGAGCAGCGGACGAGGCGTCGCGCCGACAGCCACATCGACGATGAGAAGGGCGTCGAGATCGGCGGAACCGACCACCATGCGCTCGCCGCCGGGAAGGAAGCCGTTGGTGTGCGGGTAGGCGCCGTAGACGCCGAGGGCGACGAAACCCTCCTTGGATGCGGCAGTCACCTGATCGCCTCTCTGCGCGTGTCCCGGCCAGTGCGACCACTCTAATTCAATTCAATTGAGTTAGTCCACCCCCGGGAGTAGTGAGCATCGGCGAGGATAGGACGATGAGTACCTCCTTCCCCGCAATCACCGCCGTCCGCAACGTCCGCCCCTGGGGAGGGGAGGCCAGTGACATCCTCATCGACGGCTCCGAGATCACGCAGGTCGTTCCCGCGACGGATGCTCCGATCGTGGAGACGGAGGTCGACGGCCGCGGCCTGCTGGCCATCCCCGGCCTCGTCAACACCCACGCGCACGTCGACAAGTCGTGGTGGGGTCACCCGTGGCAGTCCTACGGCGGCGAGGGCGGCACCGACGGCCGCATCCGTCACGAGCGCGCGCGGCGCGACGAGCTCGGCATCCCCAGCGTCGAGATCACTAGCGCCGTGCTGGCCGAGTTCGTCAAGACCGGAACCACCGAGATCCGCACGCACGTCGACGTCGACCTCGGGCTCGGACTGCGCGGCATCGAGGCCGTGCGCGAGGCCGTCGCCGCCTACGACGGCGCACTGGCCTGCGAGATCATCGCCTTCCCGCAGGACGGCGTGCTGCGCCGCCCCGGCGTTCTCGCCCTGCTCGAGGATGCCGCGAAGGCGGGCGTCGAGCACCTCGGCGGCCTCGACCCGGCCGGCATCGACCGGGACCCGGTCGGTCAGATCGACGCCATCCTCGGCCTCGCCGCCGAGTACGGCACCGGCGTCGACATCCACCTGCATGACGGCGGCTCGCTGGGCGCGTTCCAGTTCGACCTCATCATCGACCGCACCCGCACCCTCGGTCTGCAGGGCAAGGTCAACATCGCGCACGGCTTCGCGATCGTCGACCAGACCCCGCAGCGTCGCGCAGAGCTGCTGGCGCAGATGGCCGAGCTCGACATGACGATGACCACCGTCGCGCCGGTGCGGATGACGCAGTTCGGCCTGCACGAGTTCGACGACGCCGGCGTGCGCTTCGGCTTCGGCACCGACGGCATCCGCGACCTGTGGAGCCCGTACGGCACCGGTGACCTGATGGGCATCGCCTGGCAGTACGCCCGGGGATCCGGCATCGTCCGCGACGAGGACCTGCTGCGCGTGGTGCAGCTGGCCACCTCGGCGGCAGCGCCGTTCGCCGGCGTGGCGCAGAACGACCTGGCCGCGGGCTCGCGGGCCGACGTCGTGCTCATCGACGCAGAGAACCCGATGGACGCGCTGGTGCGTACGCTGCCGCGCGAACGCGTCATCGGCGGCGGGAAGCTGCTGTTCACGCGCTGAGCGCGCTTGCGGCATCCGACTTCCGCGTGACCTCGTGACTTCTGCGTGAGACCCGCGTTCTGCACACGGGTCTCACGCACAAGTCGGGATCTCGCACGGATGTCACGAGGATCTCGGCGCGCTCCTGCGAGGACCGGGCTCAGCCCCGGGGCTTCTCCGGCTCGGAGATGTCGGCGACGGTCGCGCCGTAGGCGGCGATGAGCGCGTCGGCGTCGACGAAGAGGCTGTAGCCGTGCGCACCGGCGCCCATCGCCACACGCTGCCCGACGATGGTCTCGTCGGCGTAGACCGGCCAGTCCGTGGTGCTGCCGACCGGCGTGATCGTGCCGCGCTCGTAGCCGGTGGCGGCCAGCGCCAGCTCGGCCTCGGGCAGGCGCAGCTTGTTCACGCCGACGACCGCGCGCAGCTTCGGCCAGGAGATCGAGCGCCCACCGGGCACCAGCGCGAACAGGTAGGTGTCATCCGAGCGCTTGACGACGAGCGTCTTGACGATGCCGGATGCCGGGATGCCGAGGATGTCCGCGGCCTCCTGGAGGCTGTTCGCCGCGGGGCGCTCACGGATCTCGATCTCGAGTCCGCGGGCGGCCGCGGCGTCGCGCACCCTCCGGTGCGGGTCTTCCGTCACGCGTTCGGCGGCGACAGCGGGTCGTCCGCGACCCAGAGCTCGTCATCGGCGCGCAGCGCCTGCCAGGCGGCGGCGATCACGCCGACAGCCGCGGCGACGCCGAGGATGATGGCGATGACGCGGCCGAGGCCGGGTCCGCTCTTCTCGGGGACGATGACCGCGTGGCGTGCGACACCCTGACGCTTGGCGTTGGCGACATCCCAGGCCGACAGCGCGGTGCCCACGACACCGCCCACGATCGGGACGACCTTGTCGTCGACCACGTGCCTGCCGAAGCGCACGCTCTGGTCGACCACCGGGGCGACCTTGCGGTTGTAGGTGTCCTGAACGACAGGGACGACCTGCTCGCGGTTGAAGTTGCCGAGCTGGCGGCCGGCCTCACGGGCCACGTCGGCGGCCTGACCGACGAGCACCTGCTGTGACTCCCACAGCTTGTTCGCGTCGTCCTGAAGTCGGCGCAGTTCCTTCTTGCGCTTGCGGCTGAGGTTCACGGTCTCTCCCGTCGATCGGAGTTCGTTGCCCCCATCCTGCCAGATGCATTCCGCAGGCGGCACAGAACCGGCCGCATTCAAAGCAACCTCTGCGAGAATGGAGGGCATGCCTCACGCTTCGCACGTCGCAACCCTGCACACCAACCACGGCGACATCGTCATCAACCTCTTCGGTGACCACGCGCCCAACACGGTCAAGAACTTCGTCGGCCTGGCCGACGGCACCGGCTCCTGGACCGACCCGGCGACCGGCAAGCCCGGCGAGGGCCCGCTGTACAAGGACGTCATCTTCCACCGCATCATCCCGAACTTCATGATCCAGGGCGGCGACCCGCTCGGCCAGGGTGTCGGCGGTCCCGGCTACACCTTCAACGACGAGATCAACATGGAGCTGAACTTCAACGCTCCCTACGTCCTCGCCATGGCGAACGCCGGCCTGCGCCGCAACGCCATCACCGGTCAGGCCGAGGGCACCAACGGCTCGCAGTTCTTCATCACCACCGACCCGACGCCGTGGCTGCAGGGCAAGCACACCATCTTCGGCGAGGTCGCCGATGACGCCTCCAAGGCCGTCGTCGACGCCATCGCCTCCGTGCCGACCGCTGCCGGTGACCGCCCGATCGAGCCGGTCGTGCTGCAGTCCGTCGACATCGTCGCCGCCTGATCGCACCCTCCGATCCGGATGTCGACGCCCGAGTTCACGGCCAACCGTGAGAACTTCTGCTACCGGCATCCGGATCGGCAGAGCTTCGTGCTCTGCCAGCGCTGCCTCCGCACGATCTGCCCTGAGTGCCAGACGCAGGCCCCGGTCGGTGTCATCTGCCCGGAGTGCCTGAAGGAGCAGCGCAAGGCCGAATCCCCCGCTCAGCGCCGCGCGCGCCGGCAGTGGGGCATGTCGCACGCCGGCGGCGGCAAGCCGATCGTCACCTACGCGATCATGGCGGTGACGAGCCTCGTCAGCCTGATCGCGATGATCCCCGGCATCGGCGACCAGATCACGGGTGCGCTGCTGTTCTCGGGCGTCTATCTGTACCCGAGCATCTCGCCCTACCCGTTCGAGCCGTGGCGTCTGTTCACGGTGATGCTCGTGCACGGCGGCTTCATCCACCTCGCCCTGAACATGCTGGCGCTGTGGATGATCGGCCGCAGCCTCGAGCCGATGCTCGGACGATGGCGCTATCTGACGCTCTACCTGATCAGCGGCCTCGGCGGATCGGTCGCCGTGGCCTGCCTCGCCCCGACCCAGGCCACCGTCGGCGCCTCCGGGGCGATCTTCGGCCTCATGGCCGCACTGCTGATCGTCGGCCGCCACCTCGGGGCGAACGTCACCGGCATCCTCGTGATCCTGGTGATCAACTTCGCCTGGGGCTTCACCATGGGCGGCATCTCCTGGCAGGCGCACCTCGGCGGCGCGCTGGTCGGTGCCCTGGTGGCGTTCATCTTCACGCGCACCAAGCGTCCGAAGCAGCGGAACCTGCAGATCGCGCTGCTCGCTGCGGTCGTCGTGGCGCTGCTCGTCATCGTCGCCTTCGTGCCCCCGGCGCTCATCCTCAGCGGCGTCTTCGGCTGACTCCCCGAGTTATCCACAGGGTTGTGCACAGCATGGGGAGAATTACACACATGTGATTCCACAGTCTGCAGATACGAAGAGACCCCCTCATCGAGGGGGTCTCTTCGTATCTCGAGGCGGATGCCGGTCAGCGCCAGCGTGTGGTCATGAGGAAGCCGATCAGGGCGATGCCCAGACCGATGGCGAGGTTCCAGGCGCCGATGCCGGGAACGGGGAACTGCTGACCGGAGATGTAGTACACCAGGATCCAGACCAGGCCGAGCAGCATGAAGCCGACCATGACGGGCTTGAACCAGACGGCGTTGGGGGCGTCATCGCCCTCGGCGCGCTCGACGGCGGGCTCTTCGGGTTTGGGGGAACGTGCCATGGGGACAGTCTACCTGGGCGTTCCGGGCGCTTTCACGCCCCGGATTAGACTTCCGATCATGACCGCAGCACCGCCCCGACGTCGCTCGCGTGCGACGTTCGCGAGCGTTCTCGGCGAGCTGCTGCTGACCGCCGGGGCGCTGGTGCTGCTGTTCGTGGTGTGGCAGCTCTGGGTCGGCGACATCATCATCGGGGCGCAGAACAACGAGAAGGGCGCCGCGCTGTCGCAGGAGTGGGATCGGATGCCCGTTCCCGACCCTCCGCAGCCCACCGAGGGCCCCGACGGCACGCTCGTCGTACCGCCCCCCGTCCATCCGCATCCGGCCGACGCCGAGATCTTCGCCAACATGCACATCCCCCGGTTCGGCGACGACTACGACGTGAACATCGCCGGCGGCACCAGCCGTGCCCGCACCCTCGACAAGATCGGCATCGGCCTGTACACCGAGTCGAAGATGCCCGGTGAGGTCGGCAACTTCTCCCTCGCCGGCCACCGCACGACCTGGGGCAAGCCGTTCAACAAGATCGACAAGCTGAAGCTGAACGACGCGATCGTCGTCGAGACCCGCGACGGCTGGTACACCTACCGGTTCCGCACGCTGGAGTATGTCGAGCCCACGCAGACCGACGTCCTCCTCGATGTGCCGCAGATGCCCGAGCTCTCCACCGGCGAGCGGTACATCACCCTCACCGCCTGCTCGCCGCTGTACTCGCTGGCGGAGCGGATCGTCGCCTACGGCGTGTTCGAGGGCTTCCAGCCCCGCGCCGACGGCCCGCCCGCATCCTTGGCGCCGGTCGAGGTCGCCACCTCCTCGGCCGAAGGAGCCCGCTGATGTACGCCGCCCTGTGGCGCCTGCTGCCCGGACCCTGGTGGGTACGGGTGCTGATTCTGCTCGTCGTGCTGGGCGCCGTGCTCTATGGCCTGTTCTTCTACGTGTTCCCGTGGGTGAGCCCGTTCATCACGCCCGGCGAGGTCGACCTCGGATGAGTGCGCGGATCCTCGTCGTGGACAACCACGACAGCTTCGTGCACACGCTCATCGGCTACCTGCGCGAGCTCGGCGCCGAGGTGACGATGATCGAGGCGGATGCCGGTGACGTCTCGTTCTTCGCCGAGCGGCTCGACGCCTACGACGGGGTGCTCATCTCCCCCGGGCCGGGCGAACCGGCCGATGCCGGGGCATCGGTCGACATCGTCCGCCTCGCGGCTGAGCGAAGGATGCCGCTGCTCGGCGTGTGCCTCGGGCATCAGGCGATCGGCGCCGCCCACGGAGCGCCGATCGTGGCCGCACCCGAGCTCATGCACGGCATGGTGTCGGAGGTGCACCATGACGGGACAGGGCTGTTCACCGGCATCCGGTCACCCTTCGCCGCCGGGCGCTACCACTCGCTCGCGCTCGACGAGGCGGACCTGCCGCCCGAGATCCGCGTGACCGCTCGCACGGCGAACGGCACGGTGATGGGCATCGCGCACGAGAGCCTGCCGATCGCCGGGGTGCAGTTCCACCCCGAGAGCATCCTCACCGAGAGCGGTCACCGGCTGCTGGGCAACTGGCTGGAGAGCCTCTGAGCCCTTCGACAGGCTCAGGGACCCAAGGTCACTGGTCGCCGCTGCAGTACTTCAGCTCGACGGTGGTGCCGATCGCGACGTCGCCGGGCGCCACCGACATCGTCGACACGGTCGGCGGGTCGGAACCAGGGCAGCTGTCGTCCTTCACCGGCTTCGCGGTCATCCCCAGCGTCTCGAGCTGGGCCGTGGCAGCGTCGACGGTCCAGCCGGTGAGGTTGTCGACGGTCATCACGCCGCTCGCCACCACGAGGTCGACGACGGTCTTCGGCGGCACCTGGGTGTCGGCCTTCTGGCTCGCCTCCAGCACCGTGCCGGCCTTCGCCGTCGGGTCGTTCTGCTGACGCACCTCGCCGAAGACGAGCCCGGCGCCCTCGATCGCCTGCCGTGCGGCGTCCTGCGAGAGACCCTCCAGCACGGGCACGGTGACCAGTTCGGCACCCGTGGACACGTAGATCGTCACGGTCTCGCCGGCGTTCAGGGTCTGACCGGCCTCAGGGTCGGTGCGGAACACATGGTCCTTCTCGACCTCGGAGTTCGGCTCCTGAACGACCTTCGCGAACAGGTCGAGGTCTTCGAGCTGTCCCTGCGCGGACGTCATGGTCTGGTCGATCAGGTTCGGCACCGTGCGCGAGGTGCTCGGCACCTCCGGCGGCCGCATGCTCATGCTGATCACCCAGAACAGCACCGAGACCAGTAGCACGGCGAGCAGTGCGACACCGGCCCAGATCCACGCCACCGGCGGGCCGGACTGCGTGCGGGTCATGGTGGTGTCGGTGCTCAGCTGCCGCAGTGAGCGGGCCGTCTCCTGCGCCTGGCGCGGGTTCGGGCCGTACAGCTCGCTGGTGAGCGCGCCGATCTCCTTCTTGCTCGGCGCGCGGCCGGTGACGGCGCTGTCGAGCGACTTGCGGAAGCTGGCGGCATCCGGGAAGCGCTGGTACGGGTCCTTCGCCATCGCGCGCAGCACGATGGCATCCAGGCCGGCCGGCACGAGCTCGTTCACCTCGGTCGGCGGAACCGGCGTCTCGCTGACGTGCTGGTACGCGACGGCGACCGGGGAGTCGCCGCGGAACGGCTGACGGCCGGTCAGCATCTCGTACAGCACGACGCCGGCGGAGTACAGATCGGTGCGCGCGTCGACCGGCTCGCCCTTGGCCTGCTCCGGAGAGAAGTACGCGGCGGTGCCGATGATCTGCGTGGTCTCTGCGACCGTCGACGACGAGTCGGACACCGCGCGGGCGATGCCGAAGTCCATCACCTTGACCGCGCCGGTTTCGGTGATCATCACGTTGCCGGGCTTGATGTCGCGGTGCACCACGCCGGCGCGATGCGAGTAGTCCAGCGCCTCGAGGATGCCGTCCATGTAGCGCACGGCCACCTCGGCCGGCACCGGGCCCGCGGCGATGATGTCCTTCAGCAGCGTGCCGTGCACGAGCTCCATGACGATGTAGGGCGGTTCCCCTGCCGTGTCGCCGTCGGAAGGGTCGCCGGCGTCGAAGACGCGAACGATCGACGGGTGCGACATCCGCGATGCGGCCTGGGCCTCGAGCCGGAACCGGGTGCGGAACGCGGCATCCCTGGCCAGCTCGGGGTCGAGGATCTTGATCGCGACCTGGCGGCCCAGGGTCAGGTCGTACCCGCGGTACACCTTCGCCATGCCGCCGTGACCGATGATCTCATCGACGCGGTAGCGATCGGCGAGGATTCGCGGCTCTCCTGACACGGGCTGCTTCCCCTCTGCGATGATCTCTGACTGCGTGATGACCTCTGTGACGACTGATCCAGGTTAACCCGCGGGCGGCGGGTCCTCGGTATCGTCGCCCTGACCGTCGCCGACGGCCGGCTGGATCGCGCTGGACTGGCCGGCCGGAGACGCGTCGGAGGGTCGGTTGTCGCAGTAGGCGACGAACGTGGCCGAGACCGTCTGACCCGCGGAACCGGCGATCGGCGTGATCTGAGCCGAAGTGACGTCGCCGCCGAAGCTGCGCTTCGTCGATCCGTCGTCGAACGTCGCGTTCGTGATCGTCACGTCGTACGCGGTGTTGCCGCCGGTGCCGGAGGGGCAGCTGAAGGCCCAGTTGACGGTGCCGGGCTGGCCCTCGGTGAGCGTGCCGGAGAACGTCGGCGCAGACGGCTGGCCGATGGCGACCATGTCCTTGTACAGCGTCAGCGTGATGATCGCATCCAGAGGAACAGTGCCGGTCGGGTTGACGCTCTGCACGGTGCCGACCTGCTCCGGAGAGGTGGCCGGGGTGTTGCCGGTGGTGCAGTTGGCCTCGAGGCCTGCCGCTTCCACCTTCGCCCTGGCATCGTCGCAGCTGAGGCCGACCAGGCCACCCGGGACGTCGGCGCGCGTGGGAGCCTCGGTCGTGGGCGGCGGCGTCGTCGGCGTCGTGGGCGGCGGTGCGCTGGTGCTGGAGTCCGTCGGGTCGGGCGTGCCCTGGTTGTTGAACAGCGCGAACAGCGTGCCGCCGAGCACGAGCAGCAGCAGCACGATCAGCGCGATGAGCGGCCACGTCCACGGGCTGCGCTTCTTCTTCTCGGCCTCCTCGGCCGCCTCCTCCGCGGGCAGCGGAGCGGTGGTCGGCATGATGCTGGTCGAGTCGTCCACGCCGAGGATGCGGGTCGCGTCGTCGGCACCGGCTGCCGCGACGCCGGCCGCGATGGCCGGCACCGCGATCGCTGCGGAGTTCAGGTCGCCGCGGCGCAGCGCCTGCGCGGCACGGGCCACGGTGGCGGCGGACGACGGCCGATCGGCCGGCTTCTTGGCGATCATCGCCATCACGAGGTTCTGCACCGGCTGCGGCACGGTCGCCGGCAGCGGCGGGGGCTGCTCGTTGATCTGCGCCATCGCGATGGCCACCTGGGACTCGCCGGTGAACGGGCGCTTGCCGGCCAGGCATTCGTAGGCGACGATGCCGAGAGAGTAGATGTCGGTCGCCGGGGATGCCGGGTGGCCGGAGGCCTGCTCGGGCGACAGGTACTGCACCGTGCCCATCACCTGGCCCGTGGCGGTCAGCGGCACCTGGTCGGCGATGCGTGCAATGCCGAAGTCGGTGATCTTCACCCGCCCGTCGGGCGTGATCAGCAGGTTCCCGGGCTTGATGTCACGGTGCACGAGGCCGGCGGCGTGCGCGGCCTGCAGCGCCGAGGCGGTCTGCGCGACGATGTCGAGGGTCTTGTCGGCGCTCAGCGCGCCGTCGCGCTCGAGCACGGTCGAGAGGGCCTCGCCGGGCACGAGCTCCATCACCAGGTAGGCGGAGCCGTTCTCCTCGCCGTAGTCGAACACGCTCGCGATGCCCTCGTGGTTGACGAGCGCGGCGTGACGGGCCTCGGCGCGGAAGCGCTCGAGAAAGCCCGGATCGCCCATGTACTCGTCTTTGAGGATCTTGATGGCGACGGTGCGTCCGATGACGTGATCCGTCGCCTCCCACACCTCGCCCATGCCGCCGATCGCGATCCGCGACTGCAGCTCGTAGCGACCACCGAACGACACACCCTGCGTCGGCCTCATCTGCCCAGCACCGCCTCTATGACCTTCTTCGCAATCGGAGCGGCGATCGCATCGCCGGATCCGGACTGACCCTTACCACCGCCGTCTTCCACGACGACTGCAACCGCTACCTCAGGATTCTCCGCGGGGGCGAATCCCGTGAACCACAGGGTGTACGGCCGTTTGGGACCGTTCTCCGCCGTGCCCGTCTTACCGGCCACATCGACCCCGTCTATTCTTGCATTCCGCGCGGCGCCGTCCCTGACGCTCGCGACCATCGCCGCGGTCACCGCCGCCGCCGTGTCCTTGTCGACGGCCTGGCCGTACTCGGTGTCGTCGTACTCGCGGTGCACGGCGAAGTCATCGCCGATCACGGCATCCACCATCCGCGGGTTCATCACGACACCGCCGTTGCCGAGACCCGCCGACACCATCGCCATCTGCAGCGGCGTTGCGGTGACCTGTCCCTGGCCGAAGCCGGTGAGCGCGGTCTGCGCGTCGTCGAGCCCGCTGGGGTAGCTGGAGGGCGTCGACTTCAGCGGCGTCTCGAAGGCGCTGTTGAACCCGAAGGCTTCTGCGGCCTCGCGGATGCGCTTGTCGCCGAGCTCGACCGCGAGCTCGGCCATCGGGATGTTGCAGCTGAGGCGGATCGCCTCTGCGAGCGTCACGGTCGCACCGGGACCGCAGGTGCCTCCCCAGGCGTTGGAGATCACGGTCTCGGTGCCGGGCAGCGTGTACCGAGCGGGGTTGGGGAAGGTGGACTGCATCGTGTAGTCGCCGCCGTTCACCGCGGCCGCCGCGACGACGACCTTGAACGTGGAACCGGGCGGGTTGAGGGTGCCGCCGATCCCCCGGTTGTACATCGGATTCTGCGGATCGTCGTCGAGCGCGTCGTAGGCCGCGTTGGCGGCATCCGCGTCGTGCACCGCGAGCGTGTTCGTGTCGAAGCTGGGCGTCGACACCATCGCGAGGACGCGGCCGGTCTTCGGCTCGATCGCGACGACCGCACCCTGCAGGTCGCCCATCGCATCCCAGGCGGCCTTCTGCACCACGGGGTCGAGGCTGAGCTCGACGCTGAAGCCCTGCTGCGGCTGGCCGGAGAAGATCCGCTCGACCTCGGCGAAGAACGCGCTCGACCCGGTGCCGGAGAGCTCGGTGTTCAGCGCCTTCTCGATGCCGGTGGCCGAGCCGAGGGCGGGGTTGAAGTACCCGGTCACGGGAGCCCACATCGGGGCATCCTTGTAGACCCGCTGGTACTGGTACCTGTCATCCACCGGAGTCGACGAGGCGATCGCCTCGCCGCCTGCGATGATCGCGCCGCGCTGGATCTGATAGCTGTCCAGCCGCGTGCGGGTGTTCTCCGGGTTCTGTGCGAGCGTGTCGGCCTCGACCACCTGGATCCAGCTGGTCGCGACGAACAGTGCGAGGAACATCGCGAGCATGACGATCGCGAGACGGCGCAGCTCCTTGGTCATCCGATCACCACCCGGGGCTGGCGGCGCACGCCGTCGCTGATGCGCAGCAGCAGCGCGACGATGAGCCAGTTCGCGACCAGCGACGAACCTCCTGCGGCGAGGAACGGCGTGGTCAGACCGGTCAGCGGGATCACGCGGGTGACGCCGCCGACCATGATGAACACCTGCAGGGCGATCGTGAACGACAGTCCGATCGCGAGCAGCTTGCCGAAGTCATCCTGCCCGGCGAGTCCGATGCGGATGCCGCGGCTGACGAACACCATGTACAGGCAGAGGATGGCGAACAGGCCGACGATGCCGAGTTCCTCACCCAGACTGGGGATGATGAAGTCGCTGTGCGCGAGCGGGGTGATGTCGGGGCGTCCCTGTCCCCACCCGGTGCCGATCAGGCCGCCGTGTGCGAGGCCGAAGATGCCCTGCACGAGTTGGTAGCTGCCGCCCAGGCTCTCGATGAGCGCCGGGTCGAACGCGTGCAGCCAGGCGTTGAAGCGCCCCTGCACGTAGGACAGCACCTGCGCGGCGAGGAAGACGCCGATCGCGACGCCGGCCAGTCCGATCAGCACCCAGCTGGTCTTGCCGGTGGCCACGTAGAGCATCGCGATGAACATGCCGAAGATCAGCATTCCGGTGCCGAGGTCGCGCTGCACGACGATGATGCCCAGCGACACCAGCCACACCACGATCACAGGTCCCAGGTCGCGCATGCGCGGCCAGGTGATGCCGAGGAACTTCTTGCCCACCGAGGCCAGGCTGTCGCGGGTGCGCACCAGGTAGCCGGCGAAGAAGATGGCCAGGCAGATCTTGGCGAGCTCGCCGGGCTGGAACGAGAACAGGCCGCCGAGCGACACCCAGACCTGGGCGTTCGCATCGGGGATGCGCAGCCCCGGGATGAAGGGCAGGATCAGCAGCACGATTCCGGCGAGGCCGAAGATGTAGGTGTACCGGTAGAGCACGCGGTAGTTGCGCAGCGCGATCACGAGCGCGATCGCGAGGGCGATCGAGATCGCCGTCCACACCAGCTGCTTGTTCGAGTACGCCGCCCAGCCGATGAGCTTCTCGGCGATGTCGAGGCGGTAGATCATCGCGATGCCGAGCCCGGTGAGCAGGGTCGCGATGGGCAGCACGAAGGGATCGGCGTCGGATGCCACGACGCGCAGCACGATGTGCAGGGCGAACACCAGCACCGCCAGACCGCCGCCGATCACGAGGATCATGGGGTCGATGCGGTCCAGCGCGCCGAGCTGCACGAGAGTGAGCGCGAGGCCCGAGATCGCGCAGGCGAACAGCAGCAGCCAGAACTCGCGGTTGCGCTGGGTCTGCGGCTGGCGGATCTTCTTCAGCGCCTTGACGACGCTGGTGTCCGCGGTGACGTCGGTCATGATGCCGGCTCCTCACTGGGAGTCGGGGTCGGCGTGGGCGCCGGGGTCTCTCCGGTGACCTCCTCGGCGCTCACGCGCAGGCGGTTCACGATCGCCTCGGCATCCGACAGCGAGCGGGCGTTGATCGTGCGCTCGACGGCGGAGCGCTGGTACGGCGGCAGGTCGGCGAGCAGGATCTCGGTGTCTTCGATCTCGGTCGAGAGGCTGATCGGACCGATGCTCTGCTGCACGCCGCGGAAGATGACGACGCTGTCGTCGTCGGCGCCGACGAAGTAGCGCGTCTGGGTCCAGTTGTAGGCGACGACGCCGGCACCCACGAGCAGGCCGATCGCGGCCACCAGTGCGGCGATCCAGCCGATCCGCCGGCGGCGGGAGCGGCGCTTGTCCTCCTCGATGAGCTCCTCGAGGTAGTCGGCGGCCGGCTCGAAGTGGGTGGGCTCGTTGGCGGCCTGGCGCACCGGGTGCAGCCAGCCGGTCAGCGACGACCGCGCGGCGGGCACGATGATGCCCTGCGGGTTGGCGGCGGAGCCGACCACGGTGGGCGTGCCCGACGAGAGCGGGTGCGCACCGCCGACGTCGACCATCACGATGGTCACGTTGTCGGGGGCGCCGCCGTCGAGCGCCTGCTTGAGCAGGATGTCGCTGGTGCGACCGGGTGCGAGACCGAGGCGCATGGCCTTGGCGATGTGCAGCTCGTCCACGACGCCGGAGAGGCCGTCGGAGCAGAGCAGCCAGCGGTCGCCCGGATGCGTGGGCATGACGAACATGTCCAGCTCGGGGTCGATGTCCATGTCGCTGAGCACGCGCATGAGCACGGAGCGGCGCGGGTGGTAGCGGGCCTCTTCGGGCGTGATGCGGCCCGAGTCGACCAGGCGCTGCACGAAGGTGTGGTCGGCCGAGATCTGGGTGAGCTCGTCGTCGCGGAACAGGTAGATGCGCGAGTCGCCGATGTGGCCGATGACGGCGTAGTCGTCGACCATGATGATCGCGCTGAGCGTGGTTCCGAGGCCCGCGAGCTCGGGGCGATCCTTCGAGGCGCGCACCAGGTCGGACGCCGCGGTGGTGGCTGCGGCCTGCAGTTCGGCCTGCGCGTCGTCGGTGGACTCGTAGGCGTGGTCGAGGCCCTCGATGCGGTGGATGGCGATGCTCGAGGCGACGTCTCCGCCGGCGTGGCCGCCCATGCCGTCGGCGACGACGAACAGGTTGGCTCCGGAGTATCCGGAGTCCTGGTTGTTGGAGCGGACCTTCCCGGTGTGGGAGATCGCTGCGCTCGAGCCCTCGAAGACCATGTCCGCGGTCAGGCTCGCAGCTCGAAGGTCGTGGCTCCCACCTTGATGGGGGTGCCGATCGCGATCGGGACGGGAGGACCGGCGAGGCGCTGGCCGTTCAGATAGGTGCCGTTGGTGGACTCCAGATCCTGGATGGTCCAGGTGCCGCCGCGCGGGACGAGGCGGGCGTGGTGGCTGGAGGTGTAGTCGTCACGGATGACGAGGCCGGATTCGCTGGAGCGCCCGATGCTCAGCGGCTCGGTGCCCAGCGGCACCTCGAGTCCCGCCTTCGGTCCGGAGGTGATGACGAGCTTCGTCGCCGTCGAGGTGGTGGCCGGTCCCGTCGAGCGCGCCTTGGCGGGCGCCGCGGGAGCGGGAGTCGCGGATGCCGCCGCCTCGCCGGCCGGCAGCTTGCGCACTCGCACGCCGAACAGGTCGGCACGCAGAGAGTAGATGACTCCGAAGACGAAGAACCACAGCAGTACGAGGAAGGCGATGCGCAGCAGAAGGAGGACGAGTTCGCTCATCGGATCACCGGTTCCTGAGCGAGCGGGGAGGCGAGCGTCGCCCTGAGCGAGCGGAGCGAGACGAAGGGACGAAGGGCGCTCACGAGATCGTGCCCATCGCGCGGGTGGCGTCGTCGCGGCCGGCGACGGGGACCACGCGGAAGGTGAGGTCGGTGCGTCCGATCATGAAGGTCGTCTCGGGCGGCAGCGCCGCCTCGCGGATCTTCTGGCCGTCGATCTTGGTGCCGTTGGTGGAGCCGAGGTCGCGCAGCAGGGCGCGCTCTCCGTCCCAGAGGATCTCGGCGTGCTTGCGGCTGGAACCGGCATCCGAGATGGTGACGTCTGCGTCGCTGCCGCGGCCGATGACCGTGCGCGCCTTGGTGAGCGGGTGCCGGCGTCCGCCGACCTCGACGACGCCCTGCCAGGAGACCTTGCCCTGCACGGAGCCGGAGTCGACGTGCACGGTGCCGGTGGTGAGCTTCTCGTCGGCCTCGAGATGGATGGAGAGCGGGCCGGCGAAGCTGTAGCCCTGCGCGGTCGCGTGCGAGGTCATCAGTCCGAGCAGCTCGTCGGTGAGAGCACCGCCGAGCGCGTGCATCCGCTGGGCGTCGTCGGAGGCGAGGTGCACGACGTAGTCGTTGGGCGCGATGATGCGGTCGCGGCTGACGACCGCGGCCTTTGTGTCGGCCTCGCGGCGGAGGGCCGAGGCGATCTCGACCGGCTGGACGCCGCTGCGGAAGGTCTTCGCGAACGCGCCGTTCACGGCGCGCTCGAGACCCTTCTCGAAGCTGTCAAGTAGTCCCACTGGGCTCCTAAGGCATGGCTGACCGGTAGGGACATCGTAGCCAGCCCGGCTGAGTGAACGCCTCTGCCCGCGGTCGTGGCGCGGATCGGCGCGCGAGAACAGGACATTCCGCGGGAACAGGACGTTTGTCGAGATCTCGTCCTGTTCTGGGCGTTCCTCCTGTTCTGGAGCGGCACCTGCCAGGGCTCCGATGTGTTCATCGGCGCCGAAAACGCATGTTAGGCTTGTGCGGTTGGTTCGTCACGGACCGACATGCGCGAGTGGCGGAATAGGTAGACGCGCTGGCTTCAGGTGCCAGTGCCTGCAAGGGCGTGGGGGTTCAAGTCCCCCCTCGCGCACCAATGGTGTGTTTAGGAAACTAGACAGATCCGTTTACGAAACCGGCCCGGTTCCATTTAGGAAACCGGGCCGGTTTCGTTTTGTGCGGGCTGACCGGGGGTTCCTCACACGGCTGTTCGTCCTCAGCCCGCTTACCTCCACCTCCCGTGTCGCCGCAGAACCTTGCGTTGGCGCGCTAAGGTCACGGCAGAGGAACGCCGGTCCGCGCAACTGATTGCGGGGGTTGCCGCCCAGACCCAAGTCTGTTGCCGCTCCTTGTCGCTCTCTTATGGCAGGAGAAGTACGCAGGTGACGAAGCCCGAAGAGCCCACCCCGACGGAGGCGCCCGCTCCTGAAGCCAAACCACCGAAGACACGGACAGCAAGGCCGGTCGGGTCGGACTTTGAAGCGCCCCGGGTTCGGTGGAGGCTCTCAACTCACGGAGGATAAGAGTCATGGCAGCACCGAAGAAGTACCCGGACGAGTTGCGTGAGCGCGCGA
>NZ_QUAB01000013.1 GCF_003387575.1 Microbacterium bovistercoris
GCCGGCGCCGGTCGCCCCGCCTGCGCCGCCGGTGCCCGCGCCGCCTGCGCCACCGTCGCCCAGGACGCCCAGTCCGCCCGATCCGCCGGTTCCGTCGCCGCCGTCGCCGCCGTCGCCGGTGTCGCCACCGCCCGCGCCGGAGAAGGCCGGTCCGCCCCAGCCGCCGTCCGCGTCGCCGCCGACCGCGATCGCCGCGCCGCCGCTGCCCGACGACGTGGTGATGTTCTGGTTGACCGACTGGTCGCTGACCGTGGAGCGCGCGTCGATGTCGATGTCGACATCACCGCCGTGGCCCATCGCCGCCATGCCGCCGGCCCCGCCGAAGTCGAGGTTCAGGTCGTTGAATCCGGAGCTGTACTGCCGGATGCCCGCGTTGACCGAGTGGTCGTTCAGCGTCTGGTTTCCGGAGTCGTGCACGGAGTTGTCGTTGTACGAGTCGTTCGTCGAGTTGTCGGAGTTGTCCGAGTTGTCGGAGTTGTCCGAGTTGTCGGAGTTGTCCGAGTTGTCGGAGTTGTCGTTGAACGAGTCGTCGACATCGGTGTCGTTGTTGGACAGCAGGTCGTTGTTGGAGTCGTTCGTCGAGTTGTCGGAGTTGTCGGAATTGTCCGAGTTGTCCGAGTTGTCGTTGCCGACGTTTTCGAGACCCACGTTCCACTGAGCCCCGAGAACGTTCAGGTTGTCATCCAGTGCCATGATCGATTCCCCTTATCGGTGACAGCGCCTTGGAGCGCTTGATAAGAGTGTCGGCGCACGCGACGCGTCCGGCATCGGGGGTGACCCCGCGGACCCGTAGGGGCGGCATCGGGGATCGGCGGGGGCTGCAGGGGACGGATGGGGGTACGACGAAGGGCCCGGATGCCAGGCATCCGGGCCCTTCGGGACCTTTCGGTCGCTGAGCTTGTCGAAGCGTCGTCAGCGGACGACGACCGCGAGCACGTCGCGGGCCGACAGGACGAGGAACTCGTCCGCGCCGAACTTGACCTCGGTGCCGCCGTACTTGCTGTAGAGCACGCGGTCGCCGACGGCGACGTCGAGCGGAACACGGTTGCCATTGTCGTCGATGCGGCCGGGGCCCACGGCCACGACCTCGCCCTCCTGGGGCTTCTCCTTGGCGGTGTCGGGGATGACCAGGCCACTCGCGGTGGTCTGCTCGGCCTCGACCTGCTTGATGACGATGCGGTCCTCGAGCGGCTTGATGGAAACCGACACGGTCTACCTCTTTCTCGGCTGAACAATCAGAAGACTGGTTCGCACTCTCAGGGGGAGAGTGCTAACGCCAGTGTAGGCGGTCGGCTGGCACTCACGCAATGCGAGTGCCAATTCCGCGCCCAGATGCGGCGCATTGCGACATTCCCCGGGAACGTAGGCTGAGGGGGTGGAGATGACCGAGCTGACCGCGCTGCTCACCCGCGACGGACTCGCACTGCTCGACGAAGTCGGACCGATCACGTCGGCGGCGGAGGTCGCGAAGGCCGTGTCGCGGCTGCGCGCCGCCGGGCACTCCCCCGACCTCGTGTCGGCCGTCGTCGGCCAGGCGCACCTGCGCGCGAAGGCGCAGGCGAAGTTCGGCGAGTTCGCCGACCGGATGCTGTTCACCCGGGCCGGACTCGAGCAGGCGACGCGACTGAACGTCGCGACGCTGCACGCCGTGCGGATGCGGCAGGCCGGCATCACGCACGTCACGGATCTCGGATGCGGGATCGGCGGCGACTCCCTGGCGTTCGCCGGCGCAGGCCTCGCCGTGCACGCCGTCGACGCCGATGAGGTGACCGCCGCGATCGCCGCCTACAACCTCGCACCGTTCAGAGACGAGGCTACGGTGTCGCACGGCACGGCGGAGGAGCACGCCCCGGATCCTGAACGACGAGACGAAGGGGGCGAGGAGGCCGGCACCCACGCCGTCTGGCTCGACCCCGCACGCCGCACCGCCGGGCACTCCGAGACGCAGCGCGTCGCGGCATCCGACTGGTCTCCCGCGCTGGACTGGTGCTTCGACCTGGCCGCGCGGGTGCCCACCGGGATCAAGCTCGGGCCGGGCCTCGACCGCGAGCTGATCCCCGACGAGGTCGAGGCGCAGTGGGTCAGCGCCGACGGCAGCGTCGTCGAGCTGGTGCTCTGGAGCGGAGCGCTCGCGCGGGACGGCATCCGTCGTGCCGCGCTCGTCGTGCGCGGCGACGCGATGCACGAGCTGACCGCCACCGCCGATGCTGACGACGCGCCGGTGCGCGAGCTCGGCGCGTTCCTGCACGAGCCCGACGGGGCGGTCATCCGCGCCCGCCTCATCGGCGACGCCGCGCGGATGCTGGATGCCGGCATGCTCGACGAGCAGATCGCGTATCTCACCGGCGATGCGGCTCTCACCAGCCCGTTCGTGCAGTCGTTCCGGGTGCGCGAGACCATGGCGGCGCACCCGAAGACGATCAACGCAGCACTGCGTGCGAACGACATCGGCCGGCTCGAGATCAAGAAGCGCGGCATGGACATCGATCCGGCCGCATTCCGGAAGAAGCTTGCGCTGAAGGGCTCGCAGGAGGCGACGCTGATCCTCACCCGCACGCCGGCCGGGCGGATCGCGATCCTCGCCGACCGGGTGTGATCAGTCTGCAGTCTTGCCTGTGGTGTCGTCGATGGCGGGCTCTTCGGGGCCGGGCTGCGCCGGATCCGCGCTGCGGATCACCGTCACGACCAGGCCGTGCTCCGTCGCGCGCACGTCGTAGGCGACGCCCGGCTGCTCGAAGCGCATCTTCGTGCCCGGAGTGAGATCCAGGTCGCACATCTCGGTGATCACGGTCGTGGTGTCCGCGAGGTACAGGCACGCCTTCTCGCTCTGGGTGAGCCAGATCGGGGTGTCGCCGTCATAGCCGACGACCTGCAGGCTGGCGCCGTCGACGCCCTTCTGCTCGACGATGACCTTGGCGATGTCGAGCTCCGTGCCCTGGAACATCGCGGTCCAGTCATCCGGCCCGGTGTTCTCCCACTTGTCGATGATGGCGACCGGCCGGTCGTGCGAGTCCCGGACGACGTAGGCCTGCACGATCGACCCCTCCGCCTCTTCGACGGGCACCTGCACGCTGAGCTGACCCCAGTACCCTGCCTCGTCCTCCTTCGACGGATCCGGGGGCGGGGCGCAGCTGACCGCATTCGAGGCCGGCGTCAGGACGAGGCACTCGAGCTTGAGACCCGACTTCGTCGCGTACCAGGCCGTGAAGCCGTACTTCTCGCCGAGCATGCGGATCGAGCCCGCGTCGTAGTCGCCGGATGCCTCCAGGGCGGTCCAGGCCTCCCGCTGCTCCGCATCCATCGGCGGGCCCGAGTCCCTGCCGAACAGCAGCCAGCCGGCGCCGAGACCGATCAGCAGAGCGGATGCCAGGGCCGCGGCCGCGAGGAGGAGGCCGCGTTTCTTCGTGGGCGCAGCAGGTCCTTCGTCTCGTCGCTGCGCTCCTCGCTCAGGATCCGGCACCTCAAGACCTTCTCCTCGCTCAGGAACCGTCACCTCAAGACCTTCTCCCCGCTCAGGATCCGGGGCCGGTCGAACCTCCTCGGCTCCTGAGCGAGCGGAGCGAGACGAAGGACGCCCCTCCGGCGACGGCTCAGCGGCCGGCATCCGCACCGCCGCCTGCAGCCCCGCGAGCTCGTCCGCCTCGGACGCGCTCAGCCCGCCGCCCGGGCCGTAGGCCCGACGCTGCAGATCGCGGAGGCGGTCCCCATCGGGCACTTTCAGACCAGCCTCTCGAACTGCGTGACCGCCCAGATCAGCCAGCCGGCGCTGAAGACCGTGGCCGCGATCCCCAGCACGAGTGCCCAGATCGCGACGGCGCGGTTCTCGACAGGACGGCGGATCGACATGATCGCGGCGATCACGGCGATGATCGCCACGGGGATCCCCCAGCCGACGAACATCGACGTGCACAGCGCGACGATCGCCGCGAACAGCGCCCAGGGCGCGAGCCTGGTCTTGTCCTCGGCGTAGGGCTCCCCCGCGGAGGGCTCCCACTCCGTCGAGATGCCGCCGGTGTCGGCATCCGGGCCCGTCATCACGGGCTCGACGCTCACCGGTCCGGTGGGCAGCTTGCTGTAGGTCTTCCGCGCGCCGGGCAGAGCCGCCGAGCCCTCCGGGCGTTCGACCTCGGGGCTGGGCTCCTCGACGTGCGGATCGCTCATGCCGGGCTCACCTGGATCTCCGTCACGGGCAGCGTGGAGTCGGCGCCGAACGCGAAGGTCGAGGGGCCTCGCCCGGAGGCGATCAGCTCTGCGGCGAGCGCGGCGATCATCGCACCGTTGTCGGTGCACAGGCTCAGCGGAGGGATGCGCACCGTCACGCCCGAGGCCTCGGCACGCTCGAGCGTGACATCGCGCAGCCTCCGGTTGGCGATCACGCCGCCGCCGAGCAGCAGCCGCGGCACGCCGAGGTCCTCACAGGCGGCCAGTGCCTTGGTGACCAGGACGTCGACGACGGCCTCGCGGAAGCTCGCCGCGACATCCGCCACCGGGATCTCCTGGCCGTCGGCCTGCGCGCGCTCGATCCAACGCGCGACGGCCGTCTTCAGTCCCGAGAACGAGAAGTCGTAGCGGTGCTTCGCCATGTCGGATGCCCGCGAAAGGCCGCGCGGGAACCGGATGGCCGTCGGGTCTCCGTCCGCAGCGGCCTTGTCGATCTGCGGCCCGCCGGGATAGGGCAGCCCGAGCAGCCTGGCGACCTTGTCGAAGGCCTCACCCGCTGCGTCGTCGACCGTCTCGCCGAGCAGCTCGACGTCGGTGGTCAGGTCGCGCACGTGCAGCAGCGAGGTGTGCCCTCCGCTGACGAGCAGGGCGATGGTCGGGTACTCCAGGGGCTCGGAGTCGGGGGTGAGGATGTCGGCCGCGATGTGTCCGACGAGATGGTTCACCGCGTACAGCGGTTTGTTCAGCGAGACCGCCAGGCCCTTCGCCGCACCGACGCCCACCATGAGCGCGCCGGCGAGACCGGGACCGCTGGTCACGGCGACGGCGTCGAGGTCTTCGAGAGTGACCTGCGCTTCGGCGAGGGCAGCCTCGATCGACGGCTGCAGCGCCTCCAGATGCGCGCGGGCGGCGACCTCGGGGACGACGCCGCCGTAGCGGGCATGCTCGTCCATGCTCGAGGCGATCGTGTTCGACAGCAGCGTGCGGCCGCGGACGATGCCGATGCCCGTCTCGTCGCAGCTCGTCTCGATGCCGAGCACCAGGGGTTCAGGCATCCGCGATCCCTTCGGTCTGGGTCCCTGAGCTTGCCGAAGGGCGGCCCGCGAGCCCGGTCTTCATGATGATCGCGTCGATCCCGCCCTTGTAGTACCGCGGGCGGCGGCCGATCTCGATGAACCCCTCGGAGAGGTACAGCCTCTGCGCCGCCTCGTTGTCGTCGCGCACCTCGAGGAACGTCTCGCGGGCACCGCGCTCACGGGCCTGGTCGAGCAGCAGGCGCAGCATCCGCCGTCCCCTGCCCTGCCCGCGGAACGCGGGATCGAGGGCGATGGTCTGGATGTCCGAGTCAGGCGCGCCGACCAGCGCTCGGACACCGCCGTAGCCGACGATGCGGCCGTCCTCCTCATCGACGAAGTAGCGGCCGTGCTCGCTGCCCAGCTCGGAAGCCATGCTCTCCGCGCTCCACGCGTCGTCGGGGAACGAGGCGTTCTCGAGCGCCATGATCCCGTCGAGGTCGAGGAGCGTCGCCGCGCGGATCACAGCCGCACCTGCTTGGGAGCGCTGACGTCGGGATGCCGCAGATACAGCGGTTCGTCGCCGGCGAGCGTGCGCCCCGCGGCGAGCGCGGCCGCGCCGACCCGTGCGAGCGCGGCGGCGTCGATCGTGGTCACCGTGACGACGGGGACGTCGAGCACGGCGTCCTGCGGCTCGAGGCGGGTCGGCTCCACCAGGAGCGGGATGCCGTCGGCATCCGTGCCCTCGAAGATGCTGACCGCGATCTCGCGGCGGCGCGCGTCGGTGACGATCGCGAAGCGGTCGTCACGCCCCTGTGCGAGCGCGGCGGCGTAGTGGCTCGGCACCGGGATCACCGGGATGCCGCGACCGAGAGCGAACGTGCGTGCGGCGGCGATGCCGATGCGCAGCCCGGTGAACGGACCGGGGCCCATCCCCGCGACGACGTGCGTGATGCCGGGACGGACCACTCCCAGCAGCAGATCGCCGATGACCTCGGCATGTCCGAGGGGGTTGGCGCTGCCGGCGTCGGCGACGGTCGCGCCGTCTTCTGCGACGACGGCGACGGCCGAGCCCAGCGAGGTGTCGACGGCGAGGATCACGCTCTCCAGCGTAGTCGGGGCGGGGTGCGAGAGGCCTGTTCGCGCCGCGCCGATTCGACCGTTCCGCCCGGGGACAGACCCGCCCGTATGCGGCAGCCCCTCCTACAGCTCCGGTCTCACTCGTTGCGGGCGCGGCCGCGCCGTGCGCAGCATCCTTCTTCTGCTCCGGTCCCAACGGATGCGGGTGCGGCCGCCCCAACACCCGCAACGAGTGAGACCGGAGTATCGGGGGGGGGCGGTCCTCCGCGCGCTCGGAGCAGCGGAGCAGCGGAGCAGCCGAGCCGCGGACGCCCTGGCTCAGGCCTCGACGCGGGCGATCGTGACGACGCGCGGGGCGTCGGCGTCGAGATCCTCGTCGGCGAGACCGTCGTCGCCGCCGACCGGACGCTCGAGCTCGATGTCCCACCAGGCATCCGTGACGGCCGCGGCCATCGGCCGCCCCCACTCGATCACGACGACCGAATTCACGAAGTCGATGTCGAGATCGTCCAGTTCGTCAGCGGAGCCCAGCCGATAGGCGTCGACGTGCACCAGCGGCGCACCGCCGACCAGCGACGGGTGCGTGCGGGCGATCACGAAGGTCGGGCTCTGCACGGGTCCCCGCACGCCGAGCCCTTCGGCGAGGCCTCTCGTGAAGGTCGTCTTGCCGGCTCCGAGCGGGCCGGTGAGCACGAGCACGTCGCCCGCTCGGAGGCGCGTTCCGATGCGGTGCCCGAGCGCCTCCATCTCGTCCGAGGTCGCGATCTCGCGCCGCCCCGCGAATTCCTCGAGGTCGCTCATCTCGTGCGCGCTCATCGCACATCCCGGCGCGGAACACGGTGCCCGATGCGGGTCACGATCTCGTAGTTGATCGTGTCTGCGGCATCCGCCCAGTCCGTGGCCGACGGCTGCCCCAGAGTCGGGTCGCCGAAGACGATCACCTCGTCGCCCGGCGCGATCTGCGCATCGCCGACGTCGACGACGAACTGGTCCATCGCGATGCGCCCGGCGACGCGGAACCGCTGCCTGCCGATCTGCACGGGGCCGCGATCGGATGCCTGCCGCGGGATGCCGTCGGCGTAGCCGAGCGGCACCAGCGCGAGCGTCGTCTCGCGCTCGGTGCGGTAGGCGTAGTCGTACGAGACGCCGGTGCCGGCGGGCACCCGCCGCACGGCGTCGACCGCGGCACGCAGCGTCATGGCGGGCCGCAGGCCGAGATCCGCCGAGCTGCGGTCGGCGAACGGCGACAGCCCGTACAGCCCGATGCCTATCCGCACCGCGTCGAGGCGCGCGTCCGGCCGGTCGATCGCCGCGGCCGTGGCCGCGAGATGCCGGATCTCGGGACGGATGCCGAGGGCCGCCGCCTGCTCGATCGCCGTGTCGAACACGGCCAGGGCGGCCGCGTCGTCCTCGGCAGAGGCGTTGGACAGATGGCTGAAGATGCCGACGATGCGGATGTGCCCGATCCGCTCCAGCCGTGCCGCCTCGGCGAAGGCCCGCTCGCGCTCCGCCGGCGCGAGGCCGTTGCGACTCAGTCCTGTGTCGAGCTTGAGGTGCACGGCGGTCGTGCCCGGTGCGGATGCCGCGGACTGCAGCTGCTGCATCGAGGAGATGCCGATCTCGACACCGGCATCCGCGGCGTCGTCGAACCGCCGGTCGGCCGGGTGCAGCCACGCCATCAGCGGAGCGTTGATACCGGCGCGGCGCAGCTCGAGCGCCTCCTCGATCGTCGCGGTGCCGAGGCGCGACGCCCCGCCCTCGAGCGCCGCGGTCGCGACACCCACCGCACCGTGACCGTAGCCGTTCGCCTTCACGACTCCGATGACATCGGTGCCGGTGAGGCGCCGCAGGTGCCGCACGTTGTCGGAGATCGCGTCGAGGTCGATCGTGGCCTCGCGGAACGGCACGCTCATTCGGGGTCCTCTTCTGCTCTGCGCCAGGGCTCGCCGTCGACGCCCGTGCGGGGTGACGACGCTGCGGCGGGGTCTCGGCGAGACGACGGGGTTTCGGCGGCGTCCGGTTCGATGTGGTCGCGTGCGGGGACCGCGGAGGCGGCATTCCCGGCATCCTGGCCTGCGGAGCCCGCGGCATCCGGGCCCTCGGCGATGACCTGCGCGATCGCGAGGCCGGCGTCGTGACTCAGGCTGAGGTGCAGGGTGCGGATTCCGCGCTCTGAGACGACGTCCGACGTCGACCCGGTGAGCACGAAGTAGGGCTTGCCGGAGGGCTCGGAGGCGATCTCGATCTCGGTCCAGTGCACGCCGTCCGAGCCGCCGAGCGCCTTGATCAGGGCCTCTTTCGCCGCATAGCGCGCCGCCAGCGAGCGCAGGTGCAGCTGCTGCTCGGCGGCGGTGAACAGACGCTCGAGCAGCCGAGGCGTCCGGGCGACGGAGCGCTCGAACCGCGGGATGTCGACGAGGTCGATTCCGGTCCCGATGATCACCGGATCAGCCTACCGGGGCGGGTCGTCTCTCCGCGGTGCAGGATCCTCTGCGGATGGCGGAGGATTCCGCGGATGGCGGCAGATCCCACGGCGATTCGACCGCCGGATGCAGAACCATCCGCCACCTGCAAGGTCCACCGGAACCAGAGCGCCCCAAGGCATCCCCGCTCGCCGGCATCCGCCCTTGCAGACGGCGGACCGATCCTCAGATGGCGGAAGAATCCGCGGCGAATCGACCGCCGGATGCAGATCCTGCCGCCACCTGCAAGGTCCACCGGAACCAGAGCGCCCCAAGGCATCCCGCTCGCCGGCATCCGCCCTTGCAGACGGCGGACCGATCCGCAGATGGCGGAAGAATCCGCGGCGAACCGACCGCCGAACGCAGAACCATCCGCCACCTGCAAGGTCCACCGGAACCAGAGCGCCCCGGGGCATCCCGCTCGCCGACATCCGCCCTTGCAGACGGCGGACCGATCCTCAGATGGCGGAAGAATCCGCGGCGAATCGACCGCCGAACGCAGAACCATCCGCCACCTGCAAGGTCGGGATCAGAGCGCCCCGAACCGCTCCTCGTATTCCGGTGAGAGCTCGGCGAAGCGGGCATCCCAGTCCTGCGCGAACGGCTGCCCGGCGAGGTGCGCCTGCAGCCGCTCGAGGTAGGTCTGCCATCCTGCGCCGTAGAAGATCGAACGGATGCCGGTGTGCACGAGGCGCATCCGGGTGCCACCCTCCACTTCCTCGAGCGTGACGACGAGTTCGGTGGGCTCCTCCTCGATCGCATGCCACGTCGTGGTGAACGAGCGCGGCGCCTCGCAGGCGGTGATGGTGCCTGCGGCCCACGGCGGCGCGTCGCCTTCGGCGACGACCGACCAGGTGCCGCTCAGGCGCAGGTCTCCGGTCAGGTCGACCATCCAGCGTGCGATCCGGTCGCGGTCGGTGATCGCCTGCCAGAGATCCCGGATGCCGGTGGCGTAGACGTCCTCGTAGACGAGCCGGTACCCGGACGGATGCTTCTCGATGACGGGACTGGTGATGCTCATGAGATCTTCCTCTCCCTGTTCTCGTTCTCGGATGCGCGGCGGCCCCGCGCGACCTCGGTGTGCAGGGCGTCCAGGCGCTGCGCGAGCGGATCGGTCAGCTGCGCCAGCGCTCGGGATGCAGCATCCACCCCCGCGCGATCCAGCGCGTAGATCCGGCGCGTGCCCTCGGCGCGCACCGTCGCGAAGCCGTTCTCGCGGAGCACCCGCAGGTGCTGCGAGACCGCCGGCTGCGAGATGCCGAACTCGCTGCGCGCGATGTCGGTCAGCACGCCGGCCGGCTGCTCACCCAGGGCGAGCACCGCGAGCAGGCGCCGCCTGACGGCATCCGCGAGCACCTCGAACTCATGCACGACATCACTATATAAGTGCATACTTATGTAAACAAGACCTTCTTTCTGCACCTGGCCGTCTGCACCTGGCGGACCGATCTGCAGGTGGCCGACGATTCCGCGGCGTGTCCCCCGCCGAACGCAGATCCGTCCGCCATCCGCAGGGATGCCACTCGCCCTCCACAAGGCGACTTCTCGAAGACCTGTCCACATCGTCGCCTTTCGACGCCGACGGTCGTCCTGAGGTCGACCAGGATCATCAGCATGATCTCGGCCCGACAGCTCGTCGACCACTTCGGTGGTGTCGCCCGTAGCAAGCAGCTGGCCCCCTTCGGCTTCTCCAGATACCGATTGGGTGTCGCTGAGCGCAACGGCGAGATCGAGCGCATCCGCCCCGGAGTGTTCGCAACGTCCTCCGCGCCCTCATCGGTGAGAGCCGCCGCGGCACACGGGGGTGCGCTCACGTGCTCTGGGGCCCTCCGGCACCACGGAGTGTGGGTGCTGCACGACGAGCCGAAGCCCCATGTGTGGATGGGGCGCGCCGGCCGCAAGCACACGCACGACAAGTGCGAGTGCACTCTGCACTACCGTCCGGGACGGATGCTGCTCGGCGTCGCCGACGTCGAACAGGCGCTCGTGCACGCCTACGACTGCCACGGCGACGAGTTCTTCTTCGCCGCCTTCGAGTCAGCCTGGCACAACAGGCTCATCGGAGCCGGCGAGCGGGCCCGCATCCGCGCCGCCCTTCCGGCATCCGCACGGTGGCTGGTGGATTTCGCACGGCGCGATGCAGACAGCGGCCTGGAGTCGCTCGTGAGGCTTCGCCTGCACCAGCTCGGAATCAGCGTGGAGACACAAGTCGAGATCCCGGGTGTCGGCAAGGTCGATTTCGTGATCGACGGACGGCTGATCATCGAGGCCGACGGCGAAGAGAACCACGAGGGCGCGACCAACCGTCAGAAGGATCTGCGGCGGGATGCCGCGGCATCCGCTCTCGGGTACGAGACGCTGCGCTTCGACTACTGGCAGATCATCGAGCAGTGGGATCGCGTCCTTCCCGCGATCCTGGCCGCGCTTGCTCGGGCGCGCGCGTGATCCGACCTCGCTCCCCGCGCGGCCTTGCACCTGGCGGACCGATCCGCAGACGGCGGACCATCGCCCGGCGAGTCCCCCGCCGAACGCAGATCCGTCCGCCACCTGCAAATCGGACGGATCACCCCGCATCCCGCATCCGGCATCCGGCACCCGGGCACCCGGCACCCGGCATCCGGCACCGAGCCCGGGACATCCCGCCCTTGCACCTGGCGGACCGATCCGCAGATGGCGGACCATCCCCCGGCGAGTCCGCCGCCGAACGCAGATCCATCCGCCACCTGCAAGAGGTGCCGCCCGCTTTCACTCCACGGTGACGGACTTCGCCAGGTTGCGGGGCTGGTCGACGTCGAGACCCTTCGCCGTCGCGAGCGCCATGGCGAAGATCTGCAGCGGCACCACCGCGAGGAGGGGCTCGAACAGGGCGCCTGCGAGCGGGATCCGGATGACCTCGTCCGCGAAGGGCAGCACTGCGGCATCCCCCTCTTCCGCGACGACGATCACACGGGCGCCGCGTGCGCGGATCTCCTGGATGTTCGAGACGACCTTGGAGTGGATCAGCGCGGAGTGCCGCGGCGAGGGCACGAGCACGAACACCGGCTGGCCCGCCTCGATCAGGGCGATCGGACCGTGCTTCAACTCACCGGCGGCGAAGCCCTCGGCGTGGATGTAGGAGATCTCCTTGAGCTTGAGCGCGCCCTCGAGCGCGATCGGGTAGCCCACGTGACGCCCCAGGAACAGCACGGAGCGCGTGTCGGCCATCCATCCGGCCAGCTGCGAGACGTGCTCCTGCTCGTTCTTCAGCACCCAGGAGACCTTGTCGGGCAGCGACTGGAGCTCGGCGACCTCGGCCGTGGCATCCACGTGCGTGCCGCGCACCCGGCCCATGTGCAGTCCGAGCAGCAGCAGCGCGGTGATCTGCGCCGAGAACGCCTTGGTCGACGCGACCGCGACCTCGGGGCCGGCGTGCGTGTAGACGACCGCGTCCGACTCGCGGGGAATGGTCGCCCCCTGCGTGTTGCAGACCGAGAGGGTGCGGGCGCCGCGCTCGCGCGCGTACTTGACCGCCATCAGCGTGTCCATGGTCTCGCCGGACTGGCTGATCGAGATGACCAGGGTATCGTCGCCGATCACGGGGTCGCGGTAGCGGAACTCGTGCGCGAGCTCGACGTCGACGGGCACGCGCGCCCACTGCTCGATGGCGTACTTGCCGACCAGCGCCGCGTAGGACGCAGTGCCGCACGCGGTGATGATCACGCGGTCGATGCCGAGGAACAGCGAGTCCAGCCCCTCGAGCTCGGGGATGATGACCTGCCCCTCCTGCACGCGTCCGCGGATGGTGTTCGCCACGGCCTCGGGCTGCTCGGCGACCTCCTTCGCCATGAACGAGGACCAGCCGCCCTTCTCGGCGGCGGCGGCGTCCCACGACACCTCGAACGGCTGCGCCTCGACGGCGTTGCCCTCGAAGTCGGTCACGGTCACTGCGGAGGGAGTGATCGCGACGATCTGGTCCTGCCCGATCGCCAGCGCATTGCGCGTGTGCTCCACGAACGCGGCGACGTCGGAGCCGAGGAAGTTCTCCCCCTCGCCCAGGCCGATCACCAGCGGCGAGTTGCGGCGGGCGCCGACCACGAGGCCGGGCTGGTCCTGGTGCATCGCGAGCAGCGTGAACGCGCCTTCCAGGCGGTTCACGACGGCCTGGAACGCGGTGGCCAGGTCGCCGGTGCGGCGGTACTCCTGGCCGAGCAGCGCGGCGGCGACCTCGGTGTCGGTCTCGCTGAGGAACGTCACGCCGGCATCGGCGAGCTCCGCGCGCAGGGCCGAGAAGTTCTCGATGATGCCGTTGTGGATGACCGCCAGCTTGCCGTCGTCGGCGAGGTGCGGGTGGGCGTTGACGTCGGTCGGGCCCCCGTGGGTCGCCCAGCGGGTGTGTCCGATTCCGGTCGAGCCGTCGGGCAGCGCAGCATCCGCCAGCGAGTCGCGCAGCACGGCGAGCTTGCCGGCCTTCTTGCGCATCCCCAGATCGCCGGCGTCATCGATGACGGCGATTCCGGCGGAGTCATAGCCGCGGTACTCGAGACGGGCGAGCCCGGCGAGCAGGATGTCCTGGCTGGGCCGCGGGCCCACGTATCCGACGATTCCACACATGAATTCAAGGGTAAGGGCGGGGATTTGCGAGGGTTCCGTACCAAATAGTGTGCAGGATGCCGCCGCAGATTCCCGGGCATCCTCTTGCAGGCGGCGGACGAAACGACGGATGGCGGATCATTCCCCGGCGAGTCCGCCGCCGAACGCAGATCCGTCCGCCACCTGCAAGAAAGGACAGGAAACCGGAGACGGTTACCGGGGACGGATGCCGTCCCCGCATCCGCTTGCAGGCGGCGGACGGAACGACGGATGGCGGATGAATCACCGGCGTGTCCGCCGCCGAACGCAGATCGGTCCGCCAGCTGCAAGAGCGGACAGCGCGCAAGAGCGGAACAGGATGCCGCGGGGCATCAGACCTTGCGCAGCTGCACCGACTCGACAGCGTGATCGGCGCCCTTGCGCAGCACGAGGGTCGCACGGTGCCGAGTGGGCAGCACGTTCTCGAGCAGGTTGGGCATGTTGATGTCGTTCCAGTAACCCATCGCCGTCGTGACCGCCTCGTCGTCGGTGAGGTGGGCGAACACGTTGAAGTACGACGACGGGTTGGTGAATGCGCCCTTGCGCAGCGCGAGGAAGCGGTCGACGTACCACTGCGCGATGTGCGCGGGATCGGCGTCGACGTAGATCGAGAAGTCGAAGAGGTCGCTGACGGCGACGTCGTTCGGGGCAGGCGGCGGCTGCAGCACGTTGAGCCCTTCGACGATCACGACGTCGGGACGGCGCACCACGACCGTGGCATCCGGGATGATGTCGTAGCGCATGTGCGAGTAGAACGGGGCGCGCACCTCGGCCGCACCGCTCTTCACCTCGGTCAGGAAGGACAGCAGCGCGCGCCGGTCGTAGGACTCCGGGAACCCCTTGCGGTCCATCAGACCGCGTCGCTCGAGCTCTGCGTTGGGGTAGAGGAATCCGTCGGTGGTGACGAGCTCCACGCGCGGGGTGCCGGGCCAGCGGCTCATCAGCTCGCGCAGCAGGCGGGCGATCGTCGACTTGCCGACCGCCACCGAGCCGGCGACGCCGACCACGAAGGGCGTGGTGGAGTCCGGTTCCTGCAGGAACGCGCTCGTCGCGGCGCCCAGTCCCTTCGATGAGGTCGCGTACAGGCTGAGCAGCCGGCTCAGCGGCAGGTACACCTCGCGGACCTCGGTGAGGTCGAGCCGGTCGCCGATGCCGCGCAGCTCGACGACCTCGGTCTCGGTGAGGGGCTGGTCGAGTCCGGCCGCGAGCCGCGCCCAGTCCGCGCGGTCGATCGCGCGGTACGGAGACAGCGGCAGAGTCGGGTCGGTCACGGGTTACATGGTATCCGCGACGCGGCGAGACCCTCGCGAAGCCTCTGTTCCGGCCCCACGTTCCTGCGGCCGGTCTCACGCAGAAGGCAGAGTCTCGGAACTCGCGAATGCGTGGCGCTGAGTACGGCAGCCGGATGCTGGATGCCGGATGCCGTCGACCCGGGCATCCGGCCCCGGGAGCCGGCCCGGCATCCGTTCCCGCCCTTGCAGACGGCGGACCGATCTGCACTCGGCGGCGAACTCGCCGGGGATTCATCCGTCATCCGTCGTTTTGTCCGCCGCCTGCAAATGGAAGCCAGGACCGGATGCGGGAATCGGCCGCTGCCCGGCATCGACCGTTCGCGATCGTCCGCGCGCGCTCTAGGCTGATGCCATGGGTGAGGAGCGGCGGCCGCAGTCGCGGCGCGAACTGCGTCGTATGCGCGAGCGTGCCGCCGCGGAACAGGCAGAGGCCGCAGCGAAAGCCGCCGCCGAACGCGCCGCGATCGAGGCCGAGGAACGCGCCGCCGCACAGGCAGCCGAGCGCGCCGCCGCCGAGGCCGCCGAACGCGCCGCCGCCCAGGCCGCGGAGCGCGCCGCAGCACACGCCGCGGAAGCTGACGCAGTCACCCGGGCCGCGGGTCAGCCAGCGGTTCAGGACATGCACGCCCCGCACGCCGCCGCCCCGCACGCCCTAGNGGGTCAGCCAGCGGTTCAGGACATGCACGCCCCGCACGCCGCCGCCCCGCACGCCCTAGGTGCCGCTGAGCAGGCCACGACCGCCCCCACCGGCGCGCCTGCGACTCAGCCCGCGCCCGCTCAGCCCGTGCCGGCGCCCGCCGCAGCCCCTCACCCCCCGCTGCTGCGCTCCCGTCGCTCCCGCACGCGCCCCGTCGTCGCGGCCGACACGATGCCGCCCGGCCCGCCGACCATCCTCACCGTCTGCACCGGCAACATCTGCCGTTCCCCTCTGGCCGAGGTGCTGCTGAGCACCCGGCTGTCCGACCTCGGAGTGCGCGTGCACAGCGCCGGCACGTACGCCCTCGTCGGCCACGGGATGCCCCTCGAGGCCCAGCAGGTGGCACTCGCGCGCAGCGCCCGCGCCGTCGACGTCGCGGCGCACCGCGCGCGGTACCTGCGCGAGCCGCTCATCCTCGAGTCCGACCTGGTGCTCACGATGACCCAGGAGCACCGCAGCTACACGGTGCAGCTGCTGCCCGGCCGCATGCACCGCATCTTCTCGGTGCGGGAGTTCGCCCGGATCGCCGGCTCTCTCTCGGACGAGCAGATCGCGTCGATCGCCGCCACCGCCGGCGAGGATCCCCGGGCACGGCTCGGCGCGGTGATCATGGCCGTCGCGCAGCACCGCGGGATGCCCGTCGATGAGGACGTGCTCGATCCGTTCCGCCAGGGGATGGCGGCGTACGAGGCATCCGCCGCACAACTCGACCCCGCGCTCGCCGAGGTCGAGCGGGTGATGCGCGCGGCACTCGTGCCGGCGCGGCACGAGTCGTCCGTGCGTCACGAGCCGATCGCATGACCGGCGAGGCCGAGGCATCCAGACGCGAGTCACGACTGCGCCGGGTCACCCGCAGCGCCTGGTTCCACCTGATCCTCGCGTTCACCGTGATGGGGCTGATCCTGTCGTTCGTCGCGAAGCCCTATGTGATCCCCTCGGGATCGATGGAGCAGACGCTGCAGATCGGCGATCGTGTGCTGGTGAACCGCCTCGCCTACGTCGCCGCGGAGCCGCAGGTCGGCGACATCGTCGTCTTCGATGCCGGCCCGGAATGGGATCTCTCCCCGCGTCCGGCGGAACCGCTGCCGAAGGCCGTGCTGCGCTGGATCGGCGAGGTCACCGGATTCGGTCCCTCAGGGCCGCACACGCTGGTCAAGCGGGTGATCGGCACGCCGGGACAGAAGGTCGAGTGCTGCTCGGCCGACGGCCGCATCCTGGTGGACGGCGAGCCCGTCGACGAGCCGTACGTGTACGAGGATCTGCCGTTCACGCCGGGCGAGAACGACTGCACCACCACGCCCAGATCCGCGCGATGCTTCGACGCGGTGGTGGTCCCCGAGGACAGTTACCTGATGCTCGGCGACCATCGGTCGAACTCCGCCGACTCCGCCGTGCGGTGCCGTACGCAGGATGCCGAGAGCGCGTGCTGGCGCTGGGCGAAGCGCGATCAGCTGGTGGGCCGCGCCGTGGTGATCCTCTGGCCGCCGGGGCGCTGGACGGCGTTCTGACGGAGGGGACCGCAGAGTCTCAGCCTGCGACCGGCTCATCTCATCGGGGTGATATTCGCCGGTGCGCGAATTCTCAACGCTGGTAGGATGCGAGGGTCACGAGCGCCGCGGATTGACACCGCGCGGGCACGCCATTGGGAGACGGCGTCCGCGTGAGATCCGCATGCGCTGTTGGGGAGAACCATTGGGAGGTTCGCACTAGTGGTCGACTACGGAGTGCGCGCAGGACGCAGGGGGACGCGTCCTGAGCAGCGACGGCACAGCAGAACACGACAGGTTGAGACCGCATCGACCACCGCCGCCTCGAGCGTGCGGTCCGCCCACGACTGGCGGCGCGCGTACGCGACCCGCCTGCGCATCACGGATGCGGTGATCGTCTTCGCCTCGGTGTTCGCGGCGACGCAGGTGCGATTCGGTGACTTCGGCGACAGTGCGATGCCGACCGAGCGCCTGGACGTCACCTACACGATGATCTCGATCGCGATCGCGCTCGCGTGGCTCGCAGCCCTGAGCATCTATGCGTCACGCGATCACAAGGTGATCGGAAACGGCTCGACCGAGTACAAGCGCGTCGCGGATTCCACGCTGCGCGTGTTCGGCGTGCTGGCGATCATCGCGTTCGCGTTCAAGCTCCCGATCTCGCGCGGCTATCTGCTCGTGGCGCTGCCGGTCGGCATGGTGCTGCTGATCGCCGGCCGGTGGGCCTGGCGCTCCTGGCTGCATCGACAGCGCGCGAAGGGAGCCTTCGTGCAGCGTGCGGTGCTGATGGGCGAGCGCTCCAACCTCGTGCACGTCGCCGCGCAGATCATGAACGAGCCCTCCGTGGGCATCCAGGTCGTCGGCGCGGTGACCGAGCGCGGCACCGACGCCGATCTGGTCCCCGGCATCCCGGTGATCGCGAACTACGACGACGTGATGACCGGGCTCGACGGCATCGAGGCTGACACCCTCGTCTTCAGCGGGTCGGACAAGATCAGCCCGCGCAAGATGCGCGAGCTCGGCTGGAACCTCGAGTCGCGACGCATCGACCTGATCGTCGCCCCGGCCCTGACCGATGTCGCGGGCCCGCGGATCCACTCCAGGCCGGTGGCGGGCCTCCCGCTCATCTACGTCGACTTCCCGGCGTTCGAGGGCAGCCGGTTCGTGAGCAAGCGCGCGGCAGACATCCTGCTCTCCTCGCTCGGCCTGGTGCTGCTCGCGCCGTTCTTCCTCGTCGTCTCGCTGCTCATCCGTCGCGACGGCGGGAAGGCGTTCTTCCGCCAGGAGCGCGTCGGCCTGCAGGGCAAGACCTTCAAGATGCTGAAGTTCCGCAGCATGGTCGTCGACGCAGAGGATCGCCTCGACGGTCTGCTGGACCGTTCCGAGGGCAACGGCGTGCTGTTCAAGATGAAGTCCGACCCGCGGATCACCTCGATCGGCCGCTGGCTGCGCCGGTACAGCATCGACGAACTGCCCCAGCTGATCAACGTGTTCCGCGGCGAGATGTCTCTGGTCGGCCCGCGTCCGCCGCTTCTCACCGAGGTGGAGCGCTACGACGACAGCGTGCGCCGGCGCTTCCTCGTCAAGCCCGGCATCACCGGCCTCTGGCAGGTGAGCGGCCGTTCCGACCTCTCCTGGGACGACAGCGTGCGACTGGACCTGTACTACGTCGAGAACTGGTCCTCGACCGGCGATCTGGTCATCCTGTGGCGTACGATACGGGCGGTGATCGCGCCCGAGGGCGCGTACTGAACCCCACCCCTCGAACCTGAAGTGCGCCGCCGATCGGTGCATCCCCGGAAGGAGATCGCGCCGATGACCGGAGTGATCGTGCACGAGTGGCTCGAGCGCTACGGCGGTGCGGAGAACGTCGTCGAGCGCCTGACCGCGCTGTACCCGGATGCGGCGGTGCACGCTCTCTGGAACGATGCGCCGGAGCGCTTCCCCGGCGTGGGCGAGACCTGGCTGGCGCGCACGCCGCTGCGCCGCCGCAAGGCTCTCGCCCTGCCCCTGGAGCCCGCCACCTGGCGGCACCTCGGCCGCAGCGAGGCGGAGTGGATCCTGTGCAGCTCGCACCTGTTCGCGCATCACGCCCGGTTCTCGGGTCCCGCACGTCAGGCGCCGAAGTTCGTCTACGTGCACACGCCCGCCCGCTACGTGTGGAGCCCTGAGCTGGACGAGCGGGGTCGTTCGCTGCCGGTGCGGCTCGCCTCTCCCCCGCTGCGCGCGATCGACCGGCGGCGCGCCGCTGAGGCGCACTCGGTCGTCGGCAACAGCGCGGCGGTGCGCGATCGCATCCGCCGGCACTGGGGTGTGGATGCCGGGGTGATCCACCCTCCGGTCGACGTGGACGCGTTCACCGGCGAGTACGAGCTGTCGGAGCAGGATGCCGCGGTGCTGGCGGCGCTGCCCTCGGAGTTCCTGCTCGGCGCGTCGCGCTTCGTCTCCTACAAGCGCCTCGACCTGGTGATCCGTGCGGGGCTCGCCGCCGGACTTCCCGTGGTGCTGGCCGGGGACGGCCCGGAGCGCGAGGCGCTCGGGCGCCTCGCCGCCGAGCTCGGCGTGGAGACGCACTTCGTGCCCCGCCCGTCGCATCCGCTGCTGGTCGCCCTGTTCCGGCGCAGCGCGGCGTTCGTCTTCCCCGCTGTGGAGGACTTCGGCATCATGCCGGTCGAGGCGATGGCCACAGGCACGCCGGTGATCGCTCGCGACGTCGGGGGCACGGCCGAGACGGTGCTCGACGGGGTGTCCGGAGCTCTGCTGTCCGAGTTCGACGCCGACGCCGTGCGCGAGGCGGTGCAGAGAGTGCGGGAGCTCGATCCGCGGGCGGTGGTCGCCCGCGCCAGGGAGTTCGACGCGACGGTGTTCGATCGCCGGATCAGGGAGTGGCTGCCCTCCTGAGCCGGCTCACGCCCGACCCTTCGACAAGCTCAGGGACCCAAGAAGCTGGGTCGCTGCCCTTCGACAAGCTCAGGGACCCAAGAAGCTGGGTCGCTGAGCCTGTCGAAGCGTCGCATCACGCCGGCGGACGCTCCCCGTGCAGGCTCTCGTAGACGTCGTCGATGAACTCCGCGATCTCCTTGGAACCGGTGACCGGGCCGCCCGCGAGCATCCCGTCGGCACCGAGCAGCACCGCCGACGGCGTACTGCGGTAGCCAAGGGAGGGCGCGACGTGCCGGTCGGGGTCGTGCAGCGAAGCCGGATGCTCGGTCTCGAGCAGCGTGCTGTTCTCGGGTGACGTCGTGAACAGCATCCGGATGTCGAGCTCGGGCAGCAGTTCACGCCACCGCGCGCGACTGGCGATCACCTGCTCGCACGAGCCGCAGGTGGGGCTGACGGCGAGCACCAGCAGCGCCCGCCGCGAGCTGAGCTCGCGCAGAGTCCTGGACGACCCGTCGGCGAGAGTCAGCGGCAGCGCCGGCGTGATCGAGCGCAGGTAGTCGGCCTCCTCCTCGCCCTGCACGACGGGCTCCACCGCGGTCTGCGGTGCGGCATCCGGTTCGCCCTCCGGCCACATGATCAGCGCGACCGTGACCGCGGTCGCGGCCAGCGCGATCACCCAGCCCCAGCCCGCGACGCCGAGCGCTGCGAGCGGACCGCCCAGCAGCGGCAGCGTCCACGATGTCGCGGCGGCGAACAGCGCGAGTGCGGTCAGCCAGGCGTTGCGCACGACGGTCACGGCGGTGATGCGCTTGGTGGTGCCGAAACACGCGCAGGAGGCATCCGGCGCGGTGCGCAGGGCGCGGGCGACCAGCACGAGGTACGCGCCGAGCAGCACGACCGCGGCGAGCGCGGCGAGCAGCCCGAGCACCCCGCCGAGCACGAGCAGCAGGATGCCGAGCAGCAGCTCTCCCCAGGGGTGCAGCCGGGCGATCCACTCGCGCCGGAGCGCCTTCGGCACGCCGAGGCGGTCGAATTCGTCGAGCCCGCCCGGGGTGCGCAGCTTGAGGACGCCGCTCGCGATCAGGACGCCGCCGAGGATGAGTGCGGGGGCGAGAAGGAGCGCAGAGGTCACGCTTCCATGCTATTGGCCGTCGGGGACGAGAAGGCCGCGGCGGACCAGGTCGTCGAGGAACGCGGTGACGCCCGGCTGCACAGCCGACAGGTCCTCGCCGGTGAGGTCGGCGAGGTGCCGTGCGACCTCTTCCGCGGGCATCTCCTGGGCCGTGGCCCAGATGGCCGCGGGCACCTCGTCGAGCACGAGGATCGGGCCGTCGGGAAGCGCGGCGACGTACACGATGCCGTCCTGCTCGACCGCCCCGGTGTCGGGCGCAAGGTGCAGGCGGGTCATCGGCGTCCTCCCCGGATGATCGAGACGGCCTCGCCGACGCCGCGCAGCCCGCGCGAGAAGAACTCGCCCACGACCTCCGGGCGCGTGGGTGGACGTCCGAGGCGGTGCGCGAGCAGGTCGGTGTTCACAGCCGGAGCGCCGATGATCACGCGCAGCGATCCGGCGGTCGTCGGCTGGGCGATCACGCGCCCCCACCACTCGGCGATCCGCGGCCCGCCGCGGGTGGTCACACGCCACAGCAGGTACTCCCGGCGCCGCCGGTAGGCGGCCAGGTCGCCGGTGGCCGCGGCGAAGGCGACGCGAGCGTCGAGCCGGTCGATCAGCGCGCCGCAGCGTCGCAGCGTGGCGTCGTCGAGTCGAGTCCAGAACGCCGGCACATCGCCGGCACGCGCAGCGTTGAGCACCATCAGCACCGCCTGCGCATCGACACTCGGAGCGTCGAAGCGGATGCCGGCGGTCCAACGTGCCGTGCGGTCGTTCCAGAGCAGGTCGAAGGCGGCCTGATCGTCGAGCCGGATGCCGGGAAAGCGCCGGTGCAGGTCGAGGAAGCCCCACTGCTCGTGCTGGTAGGTCTGCGCATGCTCGAAGGCCGAGCCGAAGCGGAACGAGCTGTACACGGCCCAGCCGTGCCGAAGCAGCACGGCGTGCAGCAGCGGGATGCCGCGCGGGTCGGCGAGCACGTCGATGTCCGACCCCGGCCGGGGATCGGCGCGCAGTGCCGGGTCGACCGCGTCGCCCTTGATGTGCAGCACCCGCACGCCGAGGCGATCGGCGAGCACCTGGACGGCGGCGCGAGCCAGTGCGAACTGCGCGTGCCGCGGGATGCGAGGTGCGGCCGCGTCTGTCACAGCGCCAGCCTAGATCACGCCAGAAGATCCTGAGCGGGCTCTCGCACCCGGTCGTGCTGCAGCCCGGTGCCGCGCGCGACGGCCTCGTAGACCTGCGCGTGCAGCCTCGCGACCTTGTCGTCGTCGAGCAGTCCCGGCGTGAGTGACGCCTCGGCGCTCAGGCGCCGGCGCAGCTGAGGATCGGCGGCGACCGTCCGCAGCGCCGTGGCCAGCGCGTCGACGTCGCGCGGGGGGACGACGACGCCGTTCACGCCGTCGGTGACCCATTCGACGGGTCCGCCTTCGCCGGCGACGATCGTGACCAGTCCCGACGACAGGTACTGCAGCACGTTCTGCCCCATCGGCTCGGGGCGCAGCGATGCCTGGATGCCCACGTCCCAGCCGTCCAGCACACCCTGCACGTCGTCTACCTGTCCGAGCAGGCGCACCCGGTCGGAGATGCCGAGCTCGACGGCCCTGGCGCGCAGCTCATCGATGTGGTCGTCGTGGCGGAACGGCGCCCCGCCGGCGATGTCGAGGTGCTCCTCGCCAGAGGGGAAGGCCTGTGCGAACGCGTCGAGCAGCATCAGCTGCCCCTTCCACGGGTCGATCCGCGCCAGGATCCCGAAGCGCAGCGGCCCGGCGGGACGGGTGCGCCGCCGGCCGGAGACGCGCAGGCCCGAGGCGCTCGGCACGACGGCGCGCACGGCATGCGGCCCGAGGAAGGGCTCCGCGCTGGCGAGAGTGGCGTTCGAGTTCGCGACCACTCCGTCGGCCCGCGGCAGGATGACCTGGGTCATCATGCGGTGGCCGAAGCGCCCCAGGCTCTCGACGCTCACGATGTCGCGGAGGTGCACCACGAACGGCTTCGACGATCCGCGCAGGGCGATCGCCCCGTAGGCGGCGGCGCGGGTGCTGTTGGCCACGACGAGGTCGCTGCGTCGCACGGCGGGGTGGGCCTTGGTCAGCGCCGCCTGCTTCAGCAGCTGCGCCCCGATGCGCAGCGCGCCGATGCGGGAGCTGGTACTGGCCCCCGCCTCCTGGCGGACGCCGCTGATGTGCCGGGGCACGTCCTCGGGAAGGTGCGCGAACACGTCCTCGTCTTCTGCCGCCGGATGCAGCACCACCGCGTTCCACGGGCGGTCTGCGCGCAGCAGACGGACCAGCGCCATCTCGGCGCCGCCGCGAGCCGTCGTGTGATCCAGATGGACCACGTTCAGGCGCGTTCGAACGCTCCCCAGAGCAGCAGAGCCAACAAACATGGCGTTCCCCAAACCCACTGCGCCCCAGCGCAGTCCCCAGTGCAACTGACTGCGCCCCACGCGCAGTCCCCAGTGCAACCCTGCGCGGTTCGGATGGGCCCCGCAGGATATCGTTGCCCTGACAGCTTACAAGGAGTACCGGTGCGAGTGTTGAGAATTTCGCACAGTGCGACCGTGGCCGCCTGGCGCGGGCGCGAGCGGGCACTGCGTCTGGCCGGTGCCGACGTGGCTCTCGCGACCGCATCCCGCTGGCACGCGGGCGGTGTGCCCGTCGAGCTGGAGCAGGATGCAGCGCAGGAGTTCCCGGTGGTCGGCGTGCGCACGTTCGGCCTTCACCCCGCCCTGTTCGTCTACGACCCGCGCCCGCTGTGGCGGCTGCTCGGCGAGCGGTGGGACGTCATCGACATCCACGAGGAGCCGTTCGCGCTGAGCACCGCGGAGGTGCTGCTGCTGCGAGCGCTGCGCCGCAATCGCGCGCCCTTCGCGCTGTACACCGCGCAGAACCTGCGCAAGAGGTATCCGTTCCCGTTCGGATGGCTGGAGCGCCGCGCGCTGCGCGCGGCATCCGGCATCTCGGCCTGCAATCGCGAGGCGGCGGCGATCGCCGAAGGCAAGGGCTTCCCTGGCCGTGCGCGCGTGATCCCGCTCGGCGTCGACACCCCCGCCGGCCTCCCCTCCCCGGCCCCTGAGCGAGCGACGAAGGAGCGAGACGAAGGGCGCGTCACCGTCGGCCTCCTCGGCCGCCTCGTGCCCGAGAAGGGCGTCGGCGTGCTGCTCGATGCGCTCGCGCTCGAGCCGCGGCTGCATGCCCGCATCGCGGGCTCGGGACCGCTCGCGGACCGGATCGAGGCGGATGCCGCGACCCGCGGCATCCGCGATCGGGTGACCTTCCTCGGTGCGCTCCCTCCCGAGGATGTGCCGGAGTTCTATGCGAGCGTCGACGTGCTGGCCGTGCCGTCGGTGCCGACCCGCAGCTGGACGGAGCAGTTCGGGCGCGTGGCGATCGAGGCGATGGCCGCCGGGGTGCCGGTCGTGTCGAGCGATGCCGGCGCCCTGCCCGACGTCGTCGGCGGGGCCGGCCTCGTCGTGCCGCACGGCGACGCGTCCGCCCTGGCGCGGGCGCTGGTCGAGGCGCACGACCGTCGTGATGAGCTCGCCCCCGCGGGTCTGCTGCGCGCGGCGGAGTGTTCCTGGACCGCCGTCGCCGCCGACTACGAGGACATGTACCGCAGCGCCATCGCACCGGCCCTTCGACAGGCTCAGGGACCCACGGAGACGACCCTTCGACAGGCGCAGGGACCCGACAGCGTCGAGATCATCACCGTCGCCTACGGCGCCCCCGACCTGCTGGAGCGGGCACTCGCGCCTGTCGCCGGCCTGCCGGTCACCGTGGTCGACAACTCCTCTCAGCCCGAGATCGCGGCGATCTGCGAGCGGCTCGGCGTGCGGTATCTCGATGCCGGCGCGAATCTCGGCTTCGGCTCGGCGGTGAACCTCGCTCTGGCCGACCGGCTGGTGCCGGGCGCGGACGTGCTGCTGCTGAACCCGGACGCCGCGATCGATCCGGACGGCATCGCGGCGCTGCAGGCGTCGCTGCACTCCCGGCCGGGCACGGCGAGCGTCGGGCCGGTGCAGGTCGACGAGCAGGGGCGGCCGGCACGGGTGGAATGGGTGTTCCCCTCCCCCGCGCGCGCCTGGCTCGAAGCGGCGGGGCTGGGCCGTGGCATCCGCGGTCCGAAGTTCGTGATCGGCTCGGTGCTGCTGCTGAACGCCGGCGCGCTCGAGGCGGTGGGCGGGTTCGACGAGCGCTTCTTCCTCTACGCCGAGGAGACCGACTGGGCCTACCGCACGCACCTGTTGGGCTGGACGCACCGGGCCGTGCCCACTGTCGAGGCCGTGCACACCGGCGCCGGGACGAGCAGCGATCCGCGCCGCCGCGAGGCATACTTCCACGCGAGCCAGGAGCGCTACTACCGCAAGCACTTCGGCGCGGCGGGCTGGACGGCCGCTCGGGCGGCGCAGATCGCCGGAGCGACCGTCCGCGGCATCCTGCTCCCGGGCGGGCGCGGGGCGGATGCCCGGCGACGTGCGGCGCTGTACCGGCTGGGGCCGGTGCGCGTCGAGCAGAGGTTCCGGAGGGGAGTCTGATGCACATCGTGCAGATCGTGCCGGTGATCGGGTCGGGCGGCGGGGTGTCCGGATCGGCGGCCAGGCTCGGCGAGGAGTTCCGGGCTCTGGGTCACACGGTCGAGACCTTCACCGCCGACTCCGCGCGCGGCCACGCCCGGCGCCGTTTCCGCAGCCTGTTCCTACACCGGCTGTCGCGGGTCTGGTACGCGGTGGAGTTCAGCATCGCGGGCACACGCAAGGCGCGGCGGTTCCTCGCCACCCGGCCCCGCGCGGTCTCGATCTGCCACAACGCGGTGATGACCGGCGACCTCTACGTCAACCACGGCATCGTCGCCGCGGCCATGCGGGCACGCGGCGACACGCTGTACCGGATGCTGCGCAACCCGCTGCATGTGTTCACCTACCTGCGTGACCTGGTGCGCTACCGCAGCCACCGGCATCGGGCGGTCGTGGCGCTCACTCCCGGCGAGGTCGACGCGCTGCACCGCACCTACGGCCGGATCGTCCCGCCCGTCGCCGTCATCCCGCACGGTGTCGACCTGGAACGCTTCGCACCTCCGGCGCCCGAGCAGCGCCGTGCTGCGCGCGAGCGACTGAACCTCGACGACGAGCACCGCGTGGCGCTGTTCGTCGGCCACGAGCTCGATCGCAAGGGCGTGCCCGCGGCGATCGACGCCCTCGTGCACGCTCCGACCGTGCTGCTGCTGGTCGTGGGCGGATACCGATCGGCCGTCGAGCGCATGCGCCGCCGCGCCGAGGCGGCGGGAGTCGCCGACCGCGTGCTGTTCACCGGCCCCCAGACGAACATCCCCGACTATCTCGCGGCGGCCGACATGTTCGTGCTGCCCAGCGACTACGAGTCCTTCGGGCTGGTGATCACCGAGGCGCTCGCTTCGGGCGTGCCGGTGATCGCCACGCGAGTGGGGTGCGCACCGGACGTGATCGTCGAGGGTGAGAACGGCCACCTCGTCGCCGCGGATGCCGCGATGATCGGCGACCGGATGGAGCGCCTGGCCGCCGAAGACGTCACGGCGCGCTACGCCGACCGCAGGGCGAGCGTGGCGCACCTGACGTGGCGGGCGACGGCGGAGCGCTATCTGGCGCTGCTCGCCGAGCTGGCGCCCGAGCGAGCGGGAGCGGCGCGATGACGCCGCTGCGGATCATGCACGTCGTCGTCTCGGATCGGTTCGCCGGTGTCGAGCAGTTCGTGCGACGCCTCGCGGTCGAACAGGCCGAGGCAGGACATGAGGTGTGGGTCGCCGGCGGCGATCCGGCGCGCATGGCGGGGCCGCTGCGCGACGCGAGGGTGCGGTTCACGCCGGTGACGAGCACGCCCGAGGCGGTGCGCGCGATCCGCTCGGTGGGTCTGGATCTCGACGTGGTGAACTCGCACATGACGGCGGCCGATGCCGCGGCTGTCACCGCGAAGGCGGCGGGATGCCGGGCCGCCCTCGTCTCCACCCGGCACTTCGCCCTGCCTCGCGGCACCCGAGGTCCGTCGGTGCCGTATCGGGTCGTGGAGCGCATGCTGGACGCCGAGATCTCGATCAGCCATGCGGTGGCCGGCACGATCGGCGTGCCGTCGACCGTGGTCCATCCCGGGGTCCCGGACGTGCCCGCGCCGGCGCAGCCGCGCACCCGGTCCGTGCTGATGGCGCAGCGGCTGCAGCCCGAGAAGGATTCCGAGCTCGGGGTGCGTGCGTTCGCGGCATCCGGCATCGCGGACGACGGATGGACGCTCGACATCGCCGGGCGCGGCCCGCAGCGGGAGCGGCTGCAGCAACTCGCCGCGCAGCTCGGCGTGGCGGAATCTGTGCGTCTGCTCGGCTTCCGCGACGATCTGCCCGAGCTGATGAGCCGAGCGGGGATGCTGCTCGCCAGCGCGCCGTTCGAGCACTTCGGGCTCACCGTGCTCGAGGCGATGTCGGCGGGGCTGCCGGTCGTCGCGACCGATGCGGCCGGGCACGCCGAGATGCTGGCGCCGGTGCCGGGGAACGCCCTGTTCCCCCCGGGCGACGCGACAGCGGCATCCGCTCTGCTGCGCCGGCTCGCTGATGACGATGCGGCCCGCGACGGGCTGGGCGCCGCGCAGCGCGAGCGCCAGCGGAAGGCCTTCGCCCTGCGCGGCCAGGCGGAGGCCACGGAGCGCGTCTACCTCGAGGCGATCGCGCGATGACCGATCTCGTGGTGGTCTCGCTGGAGGCGTGGGATGAGGTGTGGCGACGCAACCAGTACCTGGTGTCGGGTCTGCTCGACGCCGATCCCGACCTTCGGGCGCTGTTCGTCGAGCCGCCCGACGACCCGCTGCACGCCGTGCGCAGCGGGTCGCGGCCACGGTTCGGGCACGGCCTGCGGCAGGTCGCGGATCGGCTGTGGACGTTCCGCTCGGTGAAGGCGCTGCCGCGCCGGCTGGATGCCGGGGCCGACGAGCGGATGGCGCGTGCCGCGCTGCGCGCGGCACAGCAGTTGGGTATGACCGATCCGGTGCTGTGGATCAACGACCCCGGTGCGGCTGCGGTCGCCCGGGGCAGCGGGCTGCGCACCTTCTACGACATGACGGACGACTGGATCGCCGCCGATCGCCCCGTTGCGGAGCGCGAGCGGCTGGATGCCGGTGAGCGCTGGCTGCTCGCGACCGCCGACACGGTGATCGCCTGCTCGCCCGAGCTGGTGCGGCGCAAGCGCGACCAGCGGGCGGACATCGTGCTGGTGCGCAACGCGGTCGACGTGGCGCGGTACCGCGAACCGACGCCGCGCCCGGCCGATGTTCCTGCCGGTCCGTACGCGCTGTACGTCGGCACCCTGCACCGCGACCGGCTGGACGTGGAGCTGTGCGTGCAGACGGCGCAGGGGCTGGGGTCAGGCGGCCGGCTGGTGCTGGTGGGGCCGAACGCCCTGTCGTCCGAGGACTCCGCACGGCTGCGCGAGAGCGGGGCGGTGCTGCTGGGCGCCCGTCCGCGCGACGCGGTGCCGGGCTATCTGCAGCACGCCGCGGTGCTGCTCGTGCCGCACCGGGTGACGGCGTTCACCGAGAGCCTCGACCCGCTGAAACTGTACGAGTACCAGGCCGTCGGGCGGCCTGTGGTGTCGACGCCGGTGGCCGGGTTTCGCGACAGCGGCGATCCGCGCGTGGTGGTCGCCGAGGGGAGCGCATTCTCGGATGCGGTTCGCGCCGTGGTCGCTGAGCCCGTCGAAGCGCCGATCGCCGACCAGACATGGGTCGCTGAGCCTGTCGAAGCGTCGTCACTCTCCGCGGACTGGTCCGACCGGGTCGCCCAGGTCCGAACGCTACTCGAGGGCTGAGACGACGAGAGCCGCCACCCGGAGGTGACGGCTCTCGTGCAGAACGCTGTGCGTCAGGCGTTGCAGTTCTTGCAGGGCGGGGTCTCCGACGTGTGAATCGGAGTCTGGCCCGAGCCGGACTGCGTGCCGTCCTCGGACTCCCAGGTCCAGTGCACGTCACCCGTGATGGACTCGTTGCTGCTCTCATCGTCGCCGATGAAGCCGAGGATGACCTTCTCACACGTGTCGGGCTGCACGGTGAAGTTCTTCGGAATCGCGTTGAACTCGTGCGCGCCGCCATCGAAGATCAGGGTCACGGGCGTGGTGATCGTGACGGTGATGACGTCGGTCTGCGAGTTGTTGCAGATCATCAGCGGCTGCAGGTAGCCCTTGATCCACCCCGGCGTCGTGTTGTTGCACGAGCCACCGGGCAGCTTGCAGGCGTCGCCCGCCTCGCTGACGGTGATGATCTCGCTGGCCGCGGCCATCGGGATCGTGGAGGCGACGGCGACGGCGGGAACCGCCCAGGCCATGGCCTTCGTGACGGTGCGGCGGCTGATGCCGTCGGTCTGATTGCTCTCGCTCATGAGAGTGCCTCCCCAGAAAACTTTCGATCCCACGCGTGGCGCCCCCCAGGGCGTGTATCGCGGCACTCCGGCATCGAGCATCCGGAGGTGCAGTGCGATGCTACCGTAATCACTGCCCCGCGCGAAAGCCCAGGGTGACAATTGCCACGGGGAGGTCGTCGATGGGTGGAGTCCGCCGTCCCGACGCCCTGCTCCCCCAGCTGGGAACGCTGCTGCGGGTGACCGGCGCGAGCCCCCGGCGCTGGATGACGCTGACCGTCATCGCGTCGGTGGTGCTCGCAGGTCTCGACATGCTCGGCGTCGCGGCGATGGTGCCGCTGATGCAGCTTGCGACGACCGACGGCGCGCCCGAAGGCGCGTTCCTGGACTGGCTCGTCGGCGTCACCGGCACGTCGGAGCTCTCCGTGCTGCTGCCGCTGGTGGCCGCCCTGGTCGCGGGACTGTTCATCGTGAAGAGCGCCGGATCCCTGGCCTTCCGCTGGTGGATGTTGGGACGCACCACGAAGATCAGCGCTCTGGCATCCGCCGAGCTGATGAACCGGTACGTGCTCTCGCCGTACTCGGCACACCGGCAGCGCAGGCTCAGTGAGCTGTACCGCAACATCAACGACAGCACGGCGCAGGCCTCCAGTGTGCTGCTCGCGCTGGTGACCCTGTGCTCCGACGTGCTCGTGCTGGCGGCGATCACGCTCGTGCTGGCCTTCTCGTCTCCGATCCTGGTGACGGTGTTCGCGATAGCACTGTTCGGCTTCCTCGTGTTCGGCGTGCAGCGCGTGCTGCGCGCGAAGCAGCTGCGCATCGGCGAGGAGATGTCCGAGGCGGGACTGCAGGCCTGGCAGTCGCTGATGCCCGGCATGGAGGGCTTCCGCGAGACGCGCCTCACCTCCAGCGGGGAGCTCTTCGTCGGCGGCTTCCGGTCGGCGAAGCTGCGCGGCGCGCGGGCCAGTCGCGAGATGGCCTTCCTCTCCGACATCCCGCGCTATCTGCTCGAGGTCATCTTCATCTTCGCGATCCTCGGAATCGCAGGGCTGATGTTCCTGCTCGGTCAGACCGAGATGGTCATCCCCATCCTCGGGCTCTTCGCCGCAGCATCCATGCGGGCGCTGCCCACGATGAACCGCGTCAGCGGCAACATCGCCACGATGCGGACCGGTCAGGCGGGGCTGCGGATCATGGTCACCTCGCTGGACGAGCTCGCGAAGGGCGGTCGTCACGAGGAGCATCCGCGAGACGACCACCCGTACTCGGGCGACATCGAGCTGGAGCGGGTGTCGTTCCAGTACGCGGATGCCGAATCGCCGGTGCTCGAGGATCTGTCGCTGACGATCGCCAAGAACAGCACGGTCGCCTTCACGGGTGGCAGCGGTGCCGGTAAGAGCACGATCCTCGACCTGGTGCTCGGCCTGCTCGAGCCGACGCAGGGCACGATCTCGTGCGGCGGCCGGCTGATCGACGACGATCTGGCCGCCTGGCACGCGGGGCTCGGCGTCGTGCCGCAGGAGGTGTTCCTCACCAGCGACACCATCGCCGCGAACATCGCGTTCGGCGAGCGAGCCGACCGGGTCGACCTCGAACGTGTGCGCGAGGTCGCCCGCCTGGCACAGCTCGACAGCGTGCTCGAGGGCCTTCCGGACGGGCTCGACACGAAGGTCGGAGATCGGGGCGTCCGTCTGTCCGGCGGCCAGCGCCAGCGCGTCGGGCTGGCGCGGGCCCTCTACCGGCGACCGAGGGTGCTGGTGCTCGACGAGGCGACGAGTGCACTCGACAACGCCACCGAGCACGAGATCGCTCAGACCCTGCGCGGTCTGCAGGGCACGATGACGATCATCATCGTCGCGCACCGCCTGTCGACCGTGCGCGCCAGCGATCGGCTGTTCTTCCTGCGCGAGGGACGGGTGGCCGCTGCGGGCACCTTCGACGAGGTGCGCGACCAGGACGCGGAGTTCGCGCGACTCGTGGAGCTCGGGTCGCTGGACTGAGCTTCTAGGAGTTCCGCTCCGGCATCGCCTCGAACTCCAGCACCGGTGGCACACCTCCAGGCGGCTCCGCCACCTTCGCCAGACGGAACCGGTTCTGATGACCGCGCATCAGCGGTGTCATGAGCGTCGCCAGAAGCGGATGCCTGGTGCGCCAGGCCCAGCGGCGATAGATCTTCGGCGGCTTGTACACGGCGGTGTGCCCCGACCATCCGAACTTGCGGCGGATCGTGTCGGGATCTCGCACCCAGGAGAAGTGCAGCACCGCCTGTTCGGGCGAGATCACGGCATCCACCGGGGCATCCTTCGGCCGCGCCGGGTCGGTGCTCCGCTCCCGCAGATCGACGCGGAACAGATCGACATCGGCCTGGCGGGCGTGCCGCAGCCGGGTGCCGGCGCGCACGGCGAGCGGCCCCGGGTACCCTGCGACGCGTCGCCAGAGCCGGGTCGACGACTCGAGGTAGCGGCCGGGGCCGGTACGCGTGTAGAGCCACCGCGCGGGGAAGTCGAGGCCTCCCGCGCCCGCCCGATCAGCTCTGCCGAGCATCTCGAAGAACGTGTCCGGGTCACCCATCACCTCGTCCGTGTCGAGCTGCAGCACCCAATCAGCACCCTCCGACGCAGCGTCCAGAGCGGCCTGCCGTTGGAACGTCTCGTTCGCGAACACCCAGTGGTCGAGGCGGGCGAAATCGCCGGGAGCGTGGACGCACTTCCCCTCGCTGTCGAGTTCTTCGACGATCTTCAGGCACTGCGCCACGGGCAGCGGGGTACCCGTCCACGAGGTCGAGGTCCGGTCGTAGCTGAGCACGATCCGGTCGACGTACGGGTAGTACGCCATCAGGCTCTCGCGCAGGAAGCTCGGATCCGCGATGAGCACGTAGGCATGGATGCGTGTCATCGCGCTCCCCCGTCGAAGCCGTCGAACCCGTCCAAGGCGATCCAGCGCGGATCGAGCTGGTGCGCATCCGAGCCGTGCGGCATCCGCGCGTGGAATCGGGGCATCACGATGCGCGCGTCGGGATGCATCGCATCCGCGATGTACGCGCCCCAGTACGAGAACGTGGAGTTCGCCCCGATCAGCAGCCTCGCCGAGCCGAGAGCGAGCAGGTTGTCGAGCGGATCCTGCGCGGCGTAGTCGACGGTCCCCGCGTGCGCGCGCAGTCTGCTGTCGAGAGTCCGGCGGCACCAATGGGGATCGTCCGAGACGACAAGAGTCCCCTCCGCATCCGGGAATCGGTCCAGCGCCGCATCGACGAAGGGCACGATGTCGAATCCGTGCTTCGCCTCGAACTCCGTACCGTAGAAGTCGCCGCGACGGATGTTGATGACCAGCCTCCTCGCGTCCCCTGCGGGGACCCGCTCGCGGAACACGTCGCCGATGAATACCTGCAGCTGGTCGCGTGTGAAGTCCGTGCCGAAACGCTGGTAGAGCCAGGCGCCGTCCCACTCCCGCCGGTCCGAGAACCGGATCTCCGAGGCGTCGGCAGTGAGAGCGCGCAGCGCCGGGAACTCGTCGCACCATTGCTCCATGCCGCGCGATTCCCGCACGCTGATGCTCTCGCCCGCCGCCCTGCGCAGGTGCACCTGCAGCCAGAGATAGAGGAAGTTGCCGAGACGCATGCCGTGCGGCGGCGCGTCGAGCAGCACACGATCACCACGGCGCAGCGCGTCGACGGCTCCGCCCGCGATCCGGCTGCCCTGGTCGAGAGTGCGGCGGGCGAGGCGCTTCGCCTTTCGGATCGCCCCGTCCTGGGTCATGAGGTCGCCCTGTGCACGTCGCGGGCGCGGTCTCTCGGCGCGATCGCGGCGACGAGCCCCACGACGGTGCCGGCCAGATCTGCTCCGGCACGGATGACCCCGCCGGCGACTCCGCGCAGTCCAGCCGCCGGGCCGCTCTTGGACGACCAGGTGGTCAGTCCCGAGACGGCGACGCGTGCCGTGCTGCCGCCGACCGACCCGAGGTACCGCACCAGGTGCGGATCGCCCCAGCCGAGCGTGGTCCTCAGCAGCAGGATGTGATTGCGCGCGCCGTAGAACCGGTACCGCAGATCGAACCGGGTGCCCTTCGAGTAATCACCCGCGACATGCAGCACGACGGCGTCGGGCACGTAGACGATGCGATAGCCGGCCTTGCGGATGCGCAGGGCGATGTCCGTCTCCTCGCGCAGGCAGGTGCCGGGGTAGAAGTCCCGGATGCCGCCGAGGGAGCGCAGCACGGAGTTGCGCACGGACATGTTGGCGCCGAGCAGGTGGTCGGCGTCGATCGCGTGTCCGGGATCCGCTGCGAAGTTTCCGGTGAGGCGCCCATTGCGCAGGAACCGGCCGATGCGGTCCAGTCCCTCGTTCTCCTCGCCCTCGCGGCCGTTGCGCGCACGCCCTCCGACTGCGCCGACGTCGTCCGGCCGGTAGGCGGCGATCAGCCGTTCCAGCCATTCGGGCTCGGCGAAGGCGTCGTCGTCGATGAAGGCGACGATGTCCTCGGTCGCGTCGTGCGTGCCGATCGCGCGTGAGGTGGCGGTCGCACCGAGCCCGATGTCGTTGCGCCGGTACTCGACCTCGGGGAACTCCCGGACCACCGTGCGCGTCTCGTCATCGGGTGAGGCGTCGACGACGACGATCCGCGTGGGCGAGACGGTCTGCTGCCTCAGATGCTCGAGGCACGTGCGCACGTACTCCGGCCGTCGGTAGGTCGCCACCACGACGACGACTGTGCGGTCCATGTGCTCTCCCCTGCCCCCAGTCCCTCTCCCGATGATAGGGAATCATCCGCGGCGTGCGCGGTCCGCGCATGCGCGGGATACTGTTGCCTGGTCGACTGGGGAGGCGGTGCACGGATGAAGCGGCTCAGCGTCGCGCGGATCGCGACCGACACCCCGATGGGCGCGCAGGCCTATCAGGCGCAGATCATCTCGCGGGCACCCTCAGCGCTGGGCCCGGACTGGTCGGTCCGCGAACTCGTGTTCCGCTCCCTGCGCTCCCCGCTGCCTGGCAACCGTCGTCTGCCCCTCGGCAGGGTCACGTCAGCGCCGGCATCCGTACGTCGCGAGATCGGCCGGATGCTCTTCGCCGGCGACACCGTCTCGCACCGGATGTCGCTCGAGCTGCCGCCTTCGCCGCACGCGGATGTGATCACCCTGCATGATGTCGTCGCCTGGCGCTTCGCAGATGAGTCGGCGCCGGTGCCGGCGGCGGTCGACGAGGCCCGCCGCGCCGCGGCGGTGATCTGCGTGTCGGAGTTCACCGCACGCGAGGCTGCGGAGTTCCTCGGCGTGCAGGACCCGCTGGTCGTGCCGAACGGCGTCGATCCGCGGTACTACGACGCCGAGCCCGCGGATGCCGCAGCGCTGGCTCTTCTGGGTCTGCGCGGCCCGTATGTGCTGCACGCCGGCGGAGCGGCGGAACGCAAGAACCTCGCGGCGCTGGCATCAGCCTGGCCACTCGTCCACCGTGAACGTCCCGATCTCACGCTCGCGCTCGCCGGCCCGCCGCATCCGCGTCGCACGGCGCTGTTCGATGGGATGCCGGGGACGGTGATGCTCGGCAGGCTGCCTGACGAGACCATGCCGGGGCTGGTCGCCGCCGCATCCGTCGTCGTCGTTCCGTCACTGTACGAAGGATTCGGACTGCCCGCGCTGGAGGCGATGGCCGCGGGCGTTCCGGTGGTGGCCGCGAGCACCAGCAGCCTGCCCGAGGTGGTCGGTGCCGCGGGCATCCTGGTGGCGCCGACAGCGGAGGGGATCGTCGACGGTCTGCTGCAGGCGACGTCAGGGGATGCCGCCGTGGCGGCTCTGATCGCGGCGGGCAGAGCCCGTGCCGCAGAGTTCACCTGGGAGCGTTCGGCCGCCGGGCACGCACGCGTGTGGAACTCGGTGGGACTGTGAGCGAGTCCGTCATCTCGATCGGTGTCCCCGTGATCACGGCAAGCGGTGACATCGTCCGCTGGTCGGTCCCTGTCGACGGGCCGGGGCTGCCGCCGACCCTCTGGTACGAGGTGTCCTCGGAGCATGCCCACATGCTGTCCGACCGTGCGGATGCGGCGACCATCGGGCTGATGATCCCCGCCCTGCATCTCGGCCTGGAGCTCGTCGTCGAGGGGCCGCTCACCGATGAGCTGGTCTTCGCCTTCGGCGACTTCCAGGCTCTCTACGGTGCGATCGGGCTCGGAAGGCCCCGGCCACTGACGGCGCGGCGTAGTCTCCCGCCGGCGACTCGTGCACCGGGCGTGGCGACCGGCTACTCCGGCGGCATCGATTCGTTCGCCGTCCTCGCCGAGCACCATTACGCCGCCGATGTCCCGAACGCCCGCCGGGTCACCCACCTGCTCTTCAACAACGTCGGTGCGCACGGCTGGGGTCCGTCAGCCGACGCACTGGGTCGGGATCGGATGAACCGGCTGAGGCCGTCTGTCGAGCAGATCGGCCTTCCCCTCGTCGAGGTGGATTCCAACCTCGATGCCTTCTACGCCCCGCCGCTGTGGTTCTATCGCACGCACACGCCGCGGAACGCGTCCGTCGCTCATCTGCTGAGCAAGGGCATCGGCGCCTGGCTCTACGCATCGGCCTACGACTATCGCAGGATCGGTGTGCGCCCGGGCCCTGCAGCCGTTGCGGACCCGATCGCGCTTCCGCTGATGTCCACGAGCGCCCTGAGCGCGCGTGACACGGGGACGGCCCTCCGTCGCGTCGACAAGACGGCGATCGTGGCCGAGATGCCGTTGTCGTGGGAGTTCCTGGATGTCTGCAGCAACATCGACATCCCCGGTGCCGCACAGTGCTCCGACTGCATGAAGTGCCGGCGCACACTGCTGACGCTCGAAGTCCTCGGAGTGGTCGAACGGTACGGCGGCGTCTTCGACCTGGATCACTGGGCCGGGGTGCGAGATGCATACCTCTGGGAGGTGATCACCGCACGGGAGGATCCGCTCATGATCGAGCTGCGCGATCTGATGGATGAACGCGGTTACCGCGTGCCCCGATCGGTCGTCCGGTATGCCGCCCCGCAGGCCTGGGAGAAGACCAAGGCCGGGGCTCAGCGCGTCCGCAACGGTGTCGCCCGCCGCTACCGGCGCGTGATCTCCCGATAGAGCCTGCCCGCACGCCGTTCGACCCGGCGCAGGAAGGTCTCCGCCTTCTCGACGGCCAGTTCCTGTCGTGCGCGGCGCCGATCCGCGGGCAGCGGCTGATAGCCGACCTCAGCCATCAGCTCGTTCAGCTCTACGACGAGAGCCGGGGTCTTCAGCAGGCTCACGCGAGCCAGGTAGGCTTCCCGATCGGCGCGCCAGACATCGAGGTCGAACTGCGGATCGAATCGGTCGACGGCACCGATGAGGTCGAGGGCTCCCAGCGTCAGGCGGCACTTCCAGCATCGGGCACAGTTCGTCTTGTCGAGCGGTTCGATCTGGATGCAGACGTCGAGCGAGCTCCACGCATCAGGGATCTCCGCGACGAGGCGGGTCTTGTCGATGCGCCGCATCCGCGATGACGCAACGCGCAATGCCAGCGACTCGGTCGACATGAGCGGCAGCGCGATCGGATCGACGAAGGCCGAGTTGTAGGAGTTGTGCGTCACCCCGACGCGGCGGTACTCGACGCTCGAGGCGAAGATCCACGTCCGCAGCCCAGCGCCGAGCAGGTGCGCGACCGACGCGTTCGCCGGAGAGTTCAGCGGTTCGTAGGAGACCCCCGGTGAGGGGATCTCGTCGAGGTTCGAGTTCACCGGGATGATCGGCAGGCCGATCCGCTCCGCGACCGGCGCGATGCGCGCGAAGCGCCGCCGCCACAGGTCCTCTCGTCCGTCCGCGTGGGAGCCGACGTTGTTGAAGAGCAGGTGTGTGAGCCGCAGTGCGTCCGGAACGTCCTCGGCGTAGTGATGCTCGGCGAGCAGCGCATAGGAGTCGATTCCCGCGGAGAAACCCGCCGCCACCCCGGCACCCGCCGGCGCTGCAGGCACAACCCGGTTGAACACCACGGGAACCGGCGGCTTGTCGCCGCTGGCCGAGTACAGGGCCTGCAGGTCGCGGTACTGGAACGTGAGCTCATCCGTGATCGGACCGTCGAACACCAGCGGCAGCCCGAGCCGCATCGCCGGGATGGTCAGCGCGATCAGCGCCGGGTCGCAGCGGTAGGTGAGCATGTCCGTGTACTGGGAGGGAACCTCGTACCAGATCGTGCCCGGCATCCCGCTCGGGCCGTCGACGGGCACAGACCACCGGCTCAGACCGCCCTGTGACTCGACGACCGGGGTCCCCACCCTGATCTCGTTCCCATTCCCCATGCGACCAAGTTACTGCGATGTCGCAGACCGGCTCACCGGCGCAGCAGTCCCGCCGGGAACCGCCGTGCCCCGGAAACCGCCGCAGGCAGCCCGTGCAGCACCCGCTCCAGTCCGTCCGAGAGCTCCCCGACCCGCGCAGCATCCGCCGTCCCCGCCCGGCGCACGACGTCGTCCAGCGTGCGCAGGTCGTCGAAGGCGACGAAGCGGCTGCGGCCCGGCGTCACTGCGGCCTCATAGTCACGGAACTTGAAGTCGGCGCCGTCCAGCGCCGGTTCGAGCATGGTCCAGACCGCCGGAATGCCGTACGAGTCGGCGGTGATCAGGCCGTGCAGCGAGGTCGTCAGCACGACCTCGCCTGCGGCGATCTCTCGGACGGCGGATACCGCGCCCTGATGCACGTTCACGGTGCGCACGCGGCCCGGTTCACTTTCCAGGAGCGCGGCCAGACCCTCGTGAGATCGGTGATGTCCGTGCGGCACCGCTGTGATCGACACACGCTTCGACGGGCGGCGGACGTGCCGCGAGACCAGCAGGCCGGGGTCGCCGTAGGCGGCGCCGGATGCTCCGATCCGCTCCTCCGTCAGAGGTCCCCGCACGGCCAGCGCCGCTGCATCCGGCATCCGCTTCTCGCCGTCGCGCATGAGTCCGGTACCCCAGATCGCGCCGTCGTAGTCGTCGGGGAAGAACTCCAGCAGACTGCCGACACCGGCCAGCCGCGCATGCCGCGGCTCGCGGTACAGCGGCACGATCCCGTACTTCGGCAGCAGCCAGGGCGTGAGCGCGTCGCCGAAGTTCGGGTGCCCGTCCCACCAGTAGGCGGGTACCAGCATTCCGCCCCAAGCCGCGCGATGCCCGGCGGCGGCACCCAGCCGGCGCAGCTGCCGCATCCGCCGCGGGATGCGATCCTCATATCTCACGGGTACAGCTCCTCGTACCGCTGCGCGACCGACGCCCAGGAGAAGTCCGCGGTTCGCGCCCGCCCGGCGGCGGCGAGCCGTGCGCGCAGCTCGGCGTCGCCCAGCAGGCGTTCGAGAGCTGCGGCAAGAGCGTCGATGTCGTCCGGGTCGACCAGCAGTGCGTCGACGCCGTCGGTCATGAACTCGGCTGCACCGCCCCGAGTCGTCATGACCAGCGGCGCGGCTCCCCGCCAGGCCTCCAGCGCGACGATCCCGAAGGCCTCCGAACGACTGGGCACCACGACGGCGACGGCGCCGTCGACCGCGCCCGCCACCTGCTCGGCCGTGAACCTCCCCGGGAAGTGCACATGCAGCCCTCTGGCCTGCTCGATCAGCGCTTCGTGCTCCGGCCCGTCGCCGCCGATCACGAGCGGGATGCCGGCATCCGTCACGCGCGCGAACGCCTCGATCAGCAGGTCGAAGCCCTTCATGCGCCCGAGACGGCCGTAGGCGAGCAGATAGGGCGTCGGCAGCGGCGGCGCCGCCGCATCGACGTCCAGGTCCACGCCGTTCGGCACCACGACGCCGCCGTCCAGCCCGTAGGACGCCCGCAGGTCAGTGAGCACGTACTCACTGGGCGCCGTCACGACGGATGCTGCCGCAACAGCATCACGAAGACCGCGGCGCAGCAGGGCCGAACGCGCGAAGATCGACGAGTCGTCGCCCCGCGTCTCGCCGTGCGAGGTGACCACCATCGGGGTTCCGAAGCGCCGGTGCAGGTCGAGCGCGTAGAGTCCGTTCGGTCCGAAGCAGTGTACGTGCAGCACGTCGGGTCGGAACTCCTCATGTGCGCGTGCCCAGGCGCGCCGCGCGCCGGGGCCCTGCACGGCGAACCGTGCGAGGTTCGACGCCTTCCTCGCCGGCAGCGGCGTCGGCAGGTACCGCACGACGACCCGCTCGTCGAACGGATGCTGCGGCCGCTCTCCCCTGTCGACGGTCCACACCTCGACGGCATCACCGCGGGTCGCGAGCTCTCGTGCCACCTGGGCGACGTGTTCTTCGACTCCGCCGATGTGGGGTGCGAACGACGACGCGATCAGCGCGATGCGGCGCGGGCGCGAGGCCACCTCGGATCAGCTCCGGGTCGTACGCCGGTGCGCCCGCTTGGGCTCGACCTCGGCCTCGCGGAGGAACTCGTCCACCTCGTCGTCCGCGGCGTCGTCGTCCGCGGCATCCGCGGGGTAGAGCTCGGCCGCGACTGCCGAAGCGGAGGGCTCGGCGGTGGCGGGCACGCTCGTGATCGGCGCGACGGGGGCCTCAGCGACAGGTGCCACTGGTGAAGCTGCCTGTTCGGAAGCCAGTGTCCGCGGTTCGGCGGCGGGCTGCGGCGCGTCGGTGACGACCGCCGGCTGCACGGCCGGGCTGTAAGCTGCTGCCGCCGGCGCAGGGCCCGCCTCGGCCGAGGCATCCGCCGATGCCTGCCTCCCGCGCTTCCCGTGCCGCCCACTGGTCGCCCCGTGCGACTGGTAATCGTAGGTGTACACCGACGATTCCGAGCCGGTCACGGGAGCGCGGTTCAGCACGACGCCGAGCACCCGGCCGTGCACCTTCTGCAGCGCGAGCATCGCCTTCTCGACCAGGTCGTAGGTGGTCTTGCCCACCGAGACCACTACGAGCGCACCGTCGGCCTGATGCGCCAGCACCGCGCCGTCGGTGACGGCGAGCAGCGGCGGGGCGTCGATGATGACGGTCGCGTGCACGGCGAGTTCGGCGAGCATGTCCTTCATCCGCTCCGACCCGAGCAGTTCGCTGGGGTTCGGCGGGATCGTCCCGGCGGTGAGCACGGCGAGGTTCGGCACCTGCGGCGAGCGCTGCAGCGCCTGGCTGAGCTCGACCCGTCCTGCGAGCACGTCGGTGAGGCCGATCGGCGAGGTCACGCCGACGGTCTTCGCGACGGTGGGCCGGCGCAGGTCGCCGTCGACGAGCACGACGGGCGAGCCGCCGGCGGCGAGCGTGGCCGACAGGTTCGCGGCGACGGTCGACTTTCCCTCGCCGGGCAGGGCGCTGGTGACGACGATGACGCGGGGCGGGTGGTCGACGTCCATGAACTGCAGGTTCGTGCGCAGCACGCGCAACGACTCGCGCAGCGCGAAGCCTGCCTTCGAGCCGGTCTGCTCGTCGGTGAGCAGCCGCTGCTCGGCATCCACCTCTTCGCTGATCGGCAGGGTGGCGACGACGGGCACGCCGAGGTTCTTCTCGACGTCGTCGGCCGCGCGCACGCGCCGGTCGGATGCCGCCCGCACCAGCGCGAACGCGATGCCGAAGCCCAGTCCGAGCACGCCACCGACGAGCATCGCCATGCGCTTGTCGGGGAACGAGGGCGAGGTCGGCAGCGCAGCCGATTCGGCGAGCACGACGTTGATGGGGGCGGTGCCGGCCGCGCCGGTGCCCTCGCGCTCGTCGACTGTTGCGCTCAGGCCGTTCACCCAGGCCTCGGCGAGGTCGCGGGCGGCTTCGGGGGTCGACCCGCTGGCGGTGATCTTGAGGATCGGGGTGCCGGCCGGGTTGTCCACGACGATGCGCTGCACGAGCTGCTCCGGCGGCACGTCGAGCCCGAGCTCTTCGGCGGCCTTCTCGGCGACGTTGCGCCACTGCGCCATCTCGACGAACGTCGGCACCTGGTTCCTGGTGAGGACGTCGTTCGCGCCCGGCGTGAGCGCGACGTCGGGGTCCTTGGGGGTGATCACCGTGACCACGCCGCTGGCGTCGGCCTGATAGACCGGTGCCTGCATGGCCGCCCAGCCGAAGCCGACGGCGACGCCGAGCACCGTGAGCAGCACGATGCCGATCCAGTGCCGCTTCAGCGCCCTGACATAGTCGCGGATCTCCATCCGGCCCCCTGTTCCCCTAGATTCTCGATCTTAGGAGAATCATCGCTGTTCTCCCTGTGCGAGGCCAGCACCTGTGCGCCGAGGCACACCCCGGCGATGACGAACGGGATCGACACCTGCGCCGACACCCAGAACAGGTCGAACTGTCCCTGCACGATGCGCGAGAAGACGGCGGTGAACGCGAGCGCGCCCAGAGCGGTGTGCTTCGACCAGAACTTCCAGAGCACGACGAGGAATCCGATCCACATCACGATGAAGCCGGCGAGGCCGACGAGCCCTGCGGATGCCACCACTTCGAGCTCTGCCTGCGGCGGCTGGAAGTTGGCGGTCGGATGCACGTACCAGTAGCGCAGGCCGTGCCCGAAGATGGGCGAGTGCTTCCACAGTGCGTAGACCTCGCGGAACCACTCGAGGCGCTGGTAGGTGGAGTTGAACCTGTTCTGCGACTGGATCTGGTCGATCACGCTCTGCACGATCAGTACGGCGCCGGGGATGGCCAGCACCGCAACGAGCACCTTGTGCCGGCTGGCGCCGGAGCGCAGGGTGAAGATCAGCATCGAGAGCAGCAGGCCGATCGCCGCCTGCCGCGACTGGGTCAGCGCGATGCCGACCAGCATCAGCCAGAAGACGGGAACGGTCGCCTTGCGCGGCAGGTCGGCTGCGGCGGGCTTGATGAAGGCGATCAGGGCGACCAGGGCCATGGCGCTGCCAGCGAAGTTCTTGTGCATCGGCCAGGGCCAGAGCGGGTAGATCGACTGGAAGCCGTCGGTGACGAACACCACGACAGCCGTCGCGATCGTGCCGAGGGCGATCACGGCTCCCATGACGAACATCAGCAGGAACGCCGTGCGCATCAGACCTGCGCGCCCGACTCCCCAGCCGACGAGCAGCGCGCCCGAGATCAGCAGCCAGGCGTGGAACCACTCCACGGTGTTCTGCGGGAACGGATTGACGATCACCGTGAGCAGCGTCGTGAACTGGTAGACCGCATTGAGCCACAGCAGCGCGCGCATCGTCGGGCTGAAGTCGTGCCGCGACAGCAGCACGACCGTCATGAAGGCCAGGGCGAGGGCGAGGTCGGAGACGGTGAGGTCTCCCCCGCCGAACCCGACGCGAGCGGTGACGAACACGGCCGGCACGGCCAGCATCGGCAGCGCCATCGGATGTCGTGGGGTGAGTGCCACGCCGATCACGAGCACGCCGAGGGCGATGGCGTCCACCGCACCGGACGCGACGTCACGGTCGAGCGCGAAGTACACGGCGAGCACCGCGGCCACGGCGAACAGCACCCACCGCCAGACGTTCGCCCAGAGGTCGGCGAAGAAGGCCTGCACTGCGGCGCGCCGAAGCGTCATGGCAGCCCCCTTCCCCTCGTCGTCAAGTATCGCACCGGGGGTGCGGCCTGGGAATGCGCGCGGCGATATGCTCATCCCGATTCAGATGAGCATCCATGACACGGCCGCACGCCCGGCACCTGCGATCAGCGAATACGTCCCCGCGCTCGACGGCATCCGCGCGATCGCCGTGCTCGCCGTGTTCCTGCTGCACCTCGCCGCCGCGTACTTCCCCGGCGGGGCGGTCGGTGTGGACCTGTTCTTCGTGCTCTCGGCGTTTCTGATCACGGGCCTGCTGATCGCCGAGTTCGAGGCGAGCGGAAGGGTGCGATTCGGAGCCTTCTACCTGCGCCGCGCGTTCCGTCTGCTGCCTGCGCTGGTGCTGTGGCTGATGCTCGCGTCCGTCACCGCGATGCTCGCGGGTGAGGGCGAGAAGGTGCCGTGGAGCGTGACCGGTGCCCTGTTCTACTTCAACGACTTCCTGCAGGCCTGGACCGACTGGGTGGCGACCGCCTTCGACCAGTCGTGGTCGCTCAGCGTCGAGGAACAGTTCTACTTCGTCTGGCCGCCGCTGCTCGTCCTGGTTCTGCTGCACCGCTCGCGGGCGTTCCAGCGCTGGTTCATGCACGTATCGGTGCTGGCGGCCGCGGTGGTGCCGTTCACCGGGCCGAACTACTTCCTGCCGACGGGGCATCTGCTGCCGCTGGTGATCGGATGCTGGGCGGCCGAGCAGCGCGCGCGGGGCTGCACGCCCTGGGTGGCGGCGCTGGTGCGGCAGGCGTGGGTGGGGTACGCGGCGTGCGCCGTGTTCGTGGTCGCGACCCTGTTCGTCGTTCCGAAGCTGCAGTCCGTGACCTTCATCGCCGTGTCGGTTGCGACCGCCGCACTGGCGCTGCGGATCACGACCGGACGAGCCGATGCCGTGACGCGGGTGCTGGGTTCGCGCGTGCCGGTGTGGATCGGCGCACGGTCGTACGGCATCTACCTGTACGGACTGACGCTCATGCAGCTCGTGCCGCTGCTGATCCCGGGGATCGAGCTGAAGTGGGCAGCGCCTATCGACGTCGCGCTGACGGCGGTCGTCGTCGCCGCATCTTATCGCTTCGTGGAGTCACCGATCCGTCGGCGCGGCAGGGACTGGCTGCGCAACCGTGCGAGCCGCACGCTGCCGGACGCGGCCTGACGGGTTAGAGGCTGCGCGTCGCTGGGCCAGCTTGCTGACCGTAAACGAGCGATTCCTGCACCCACGCGCGCCTCAGTGCCGCGAGTGTCTTCTGGTCGTCCTTGCTCGGTTTCGCGAGATCATGGATCAGCCTGAACATCTCGACGACGTACTGGGGGATGTCCGCGACGCTCCCTGCCGTGGCCTCGGCGAGGATGCGCAGCGCCACTTCCGCATCGACGCCCTTCTTCAGCAGCGCAAGCAGCTCACGTGCGTCTTTCGCGCCCTTCTCCGAGTGCGGACGATCGAGAAGGGCTGCCAGCTTCGTCACGGCATGCGCTTCGATGGTCAGGAGGAGCCACGGAGGCGCGATCTTGTCGTCGACATACTTCGCCAGTACTTCCACCTTCAGCCGCAGGTGCATGCCGAGCTGGGATTCGTGGGGAACGTAGATGTCGAGGTGGACGCCCTCAAGTTCACCCGTGAACTTACGCCCCTGGTGCACGGTGTTGTCGGTCGCGTCCGGGAGAACCTGCGGGATCCTGTGGCGTGAGTCGGTTGTCACGATGAAGTCGATGTCGTAACTGATCTCTCCGCCGACGCGGAGGTGCGTGGCCCATCCGCCGATCAGGATCGAAGGGTCAAGCTCCTCGCCGAGATAGTCCAGCACCAGGCGAAGAGTCTCCTCGACCTCTGGCCTTCCTTCATTCACCGGTCGGCTCCTTCTGATCCCAGTCCGCCGCGCCGAAGAGCTCGCGATGCAACGCCAGACGGAACTCGCTCGCCTGCCACCCGGGCAGGGCGAAAAGATCAGCGTAGGTCTGCGCGCGGCTGGTGAAACCCGACCGCCAGGTTCGTCGCCCGACGGCGTCTCGACTGACGACTCTGACTTCTTCCCCCGCGGGCAGAATCAGTGGCCAGTCGTCAGTCAGGTTCTCATCGACGTAGGCAAGCCGGAACCCGACATCCGCCACGGTGTTCCGCCCGCCCAACCAGTGGATCGCCGCGTCGGCGCCGCCCAGTGTGATCGCCTCCGGCCGGTGCGTGAGGAGGTCGTTGACCGCACGCCGACTCGTGACCGCAAGAGTGTCGTTGATCAGATTCCGGTACCCGCACAACTGGATCAACACCTTCTCCGGCGACAGCACTGTCACTCCTCCGCGCCGGCGCACCTCGACGGCGCCGATGTCGACGAGTCGGCGGAGGGCATGATGGGCGGCGCCGTTCGCGAGATCGGCGGCGTCGGCGAGCACCGTGACGTCGGGCCACGTCCGGCGCCCTTCGAGGGCGCTGTCTGCCAGGGTGCGCCAAAGTCGCTCGGTCTGCTTCACGCGAGAAGGCTATCAGGAAAAACTTGATTCAGAATCAGGTTTTTTCTGGATTCAGAATCAAGTTTTTCCTGAGCTGACTCGTCACGGTCGAGCGGGAGGTACGCGGCAAGCACCGCGGCCACGCCCGACCGCCGCGCTGGCGCTGCGGATCACGACCGGACGAGCCGATGCGGTGACGCTGGTGCTGGGTTCGCGCGTGCCGGTGTGGATCGGCGCACGGTCGTACGGCATCTACCTGTACGGACTGACGCTCATGCAGCTCGTGCCGCTGCTGATCCCGGGGATCGAGCTGAAGTGGGCAGCGCCTATCGACGTCGCGCTGACGGCGGTCGTCGTCGCCGCGTCTTATCGCTTCGTGGAGTCACCGATCCGTCGGCGCGGCAGGGACTGGCTGCGCAACCGTGCGAGCCGCACGCTGCCGGATGTCACTTAGGCGCGCCGCCGCCTGGCCCTATAGGCGATCGCGACGATCGCCAGGCCGATACTCGCGCCGATCACGTTCGCGACGACGTCGAGGATGCTGGCCGTGCGGCCGCTGATGAACACTCCCTGCACCGTCTCGATGACCGCCGAGACGAGCGCTGCGCTCGGCACGGCGAGCCACCGTCGCGCGGGCAGCAGCAGCGCAAGAAGGATGCCGAGCGGCACGAACAGCAGGATGTTGGCACCGAACTCGACCCGCTCGTACGTGATGAACGGGATCGTCGTCTCGAGCATCCGCCAGAACCGCGACGGCACGGCGGAGTCGACGTGCTGCGGCCAGAACGCGATGAGGGCGAGGACGATGGCGTAGATGCACGCTGATGCCGCGAGCAGCGCTTCCCGTCTCACATGCCACTCCGATTCGCTGCCTGCAGATGAAGGGGCAGACTCATCGCGAGCCGGCCCCTTCACCTACCGAACGACGGTCAGGCTTGTTCGGCGTGCGGCCCGACCGAGCCGCGAGCGAGGAACAGGTCCAGAACGTTCAACGCACCGACCGCAGTGAGCCCGAGTGCAGCCACGTCGTAGCGGCCGGCCGGAAGCGCTTGCGCTCCACCGGCGTTCCACCGCGCCGGGCCGGGCGTGTGGTTGTACGGCGTCTGCGGGTTGTTGTTCTCCTCCGGAAGGTTCTGAACATTCAGCGTGATGTTGAGAATGTTCTTCAGCGCGTCGAAGATCGAAGCGAGCAGCTCGTTCAGGGCGACGAGCGCGACGTTGATGACACCGCCGGTTGCCAGCAGGCCACCCTTGATGATGTTTCCGACGGTCGCCAACGCGGCGTTCGTCACGGGTCCGTTGATGACCGGGAGACCAGCCAGCGTCGCCGTGATCGTGGCGGTTCCGTTGAGGAGGTCCGCGAGCGTCCCGGCAACCTTCAGAGTTGTCGCGCCAAAGAGAATACTGAAGGAGATCTCCACGCTGACGTGGCTGGCGATGCGCGTGATGATCTCATTCTGGATCTGAGCGAGCTGGTTGCTGAGCGTATCCGTCGGCAACGCATAGTCGACGAACAGGATCGAATTGGCTGGGAGCGAATTGGCCATAGACGACGACCCGCCGGGAAAGGCTGACCCCAGCAGCGAAGCGACATCGATGGTCACGGTGCCGCCGCCGAGGTCCGTGACGATGGCCGTGCTCGAGCCTAGCGGGCTGGAAGTCAGGGCCGTCGTGATCTGCCCAACGTTGGCGCTCACCTTCACCGTGGGCTGAGCAGCCGCGGCCACCAGCGCAGCGACAACATCACCGATCACGGGGATCTCACCAAGCGCGTCAAGCAACGCATCGGTGTCGACGTTGAGGTCTGCGACGTTGACGCCAGAAGCCACTGCGGTGACGATGTTGCCGATCAGAGGCGAAGTGAGCAGAAGTCGAAGGTACGCAACAAGATACTCGCGAGTCAGGTGGTAGCCGTCGGGGGTGACCACCGTGTTGCACATCTGCTCGAGGATCGCGCGCCCGGCGACTGCACCCACGTCGAGAGTGAGGTCAGTGACGTTCGCCAGGAATCCGGTCGTCGCCGACCCCAGCAACGGGGTCAGGAACTGCTTCAGATTGAGGCTCGCCACCTTCGGGTATCCACCGCCAGGCGCGACTCGTATGGTGCCGTTGTCGGTGACGTATCCGGAAGCGCCCCGCGAAAGCCCGATGCTCTCCGCATAGCTGTACTGGTTCAGCAGCCCGGTTCCGTCGGGCGCGCTGGCGATGAGACCCAGCAACTGCGAGACGGTCGTCGTGAGGCCCGTCGCCGTTACGGTGACCGCCCCGAGCGCCGTGAGGCTGAGCGGGTTGTCATGAATGTCGGGGTCAGCCTCGGCATTCGGCCCGTGGATGACACCGGTCTCAGTGACCTGATTCGGCACCGAGGCGATGACACCGTTCGCAGAAACAAGCGTGTCGAGGTTGAGGTTGAAGAGTCCCCCGCTGAGCATCTTCCCGCGACCGATTGCGCTCCAGCGTCCGGGGGCACAACTCAGCGCATACGCGGGCGCTGCCGTCGCGACCATGACGGCCGGGACAGTCCACAGTGCACCTGTCACGACTGTACGACGAGACATCCCCTTTGAAGGAACGACAGATTCGACTTCTTCGCTCATGAAGCTTTTTCCCCTGTATCGCACTGCTCCGGACGATCCCTCCGTCAACAGACGAAGGCCCTCGCACTCCCACACGAGGCAAACAACGAGCCCAACGCTCCCCGTCAGCGATCAGAGTAGCCGCCTCAAAGGAATCTCGCAAAGCGGCGTGATATATGGGACTCGATGCCGTCCGCCGTGACGCGCGGTCGCATCACCGCCTGGCACGTCGCGCGATCGCCTCCCCCAGTAGCACCAGCAGGATGCCGGCAGCTGCGCCCGCGGTGTTCGCGACGACATCCCAGACCGAGGCATCGCGCGGAAGCGCGATGAACTGCACGAGTTCAATCGCCGTTGCCCCCGCGAGCACGGCGAGAACCCACGCCCACCGCGGCACGCGCGACCAGATCAGTGCCGCAAGCGCAGCGGGCACCGCAAACAGCAGCATGTTCAGTCCGGCGTCGTACCACTCCAGACCGACGAACGCAGGAGCACCGAGACTCTTCCCGAAGTAATAGAGCCACACGACGAACCGATTCAGCGCCCACCCGATCGGCAGGAAGACAACCGCGACTGCGCCCAGAAGGCAGACGCCGAGCAGGGACGCTAGCAGCGGATGCTGCTTGAGCTGCGCGCACGCGGAGGCGGCCTGGTCGGTCATGGGGACATTGTCGCAAGACTTCAGCGCCACTCAGTCGCGAACGTCAGTCGGGAACAGGATCAGATGCTACGGCCCGCGCCTTGCGGGCTGCCCACACATCCCGCATGCGGTCGAGCCAGTTTCGCAACATCCTGCTCAGCGTAACTTCACCGACGCGCCACACGACCCACGCCACCACAAGCGCGACGACCAGTGCGAGCAGCATAGCGACATCGCGGCCGACGTAGGGCCAGGTGAGCCGGATGACCAGATAGCCAACCAGCGAGTGTGTGAGGTACAGCGAGTAACTGACTTTGCCCAGCCATTGCACGGGCGCGATCGTAAGCGCGGGAACGCGCGGCACCGCCACGACGACAAGGAACAGCGCGCAGATGCCGGCGATGATCCCGGCGGCCAGCGCGGAATGCAGTAGATACGCGTTCACGACGGCGATTGTCGCGGTCATGAGCGAGAGCCGGCTCACGCGGCCATCTCGCCGCGCCAACGAGGCCAAAGCGCCCGTCGCGAAGAGGGGTGCGAACTCGGCCAGTGTCATGTTGAGAACCAGTTTGACTGGCGTGGCGACACTTGCCGAAGCCAAGCCATGTGCGACCGGCATCACCCAGAACGAGATCACCAGCCCGATGAATGACCAGCTGACTGCACCAATACGTACTTGACGATCGGTGAGCCGACATTGAGTAAGAACCAGCGCGAGGAAAAGCAGCACGTAGAACTGCATTTCGACCGCCAGGGTCCAATACACATCATTGACGTTCGGGACAAGAAACCAACGCTGGATCATTGTCAGGTTCGCCGCAATGACAGGGGGAGAAAGCGGCACGAGCGGCATCGCGATAGACGCTCCGACGACTACGGCGATCAACAATGAGATCCAATAGGCCGGATAGAGCCTCGAAAGCCTCGAGCTCACGAAGTCGAACGGGACGCGAATCCGTCTCGCTGAGAATAGGATGACGAAACCGCTGATCAGGAAGAAGAGCTGAACTCCGTATCCGCCCCACCACGCGTCGAAGAACGAGTTCGGGTCCGATGGATAGGGTGCGTTGTACGAACCGGTGTAGTGCGATGCCACAACCGCGAGCGCCGCGAGACCACGCAAACCGTCGAGCTCGCGAAATCGGCCTCCGCCCGCCACAAGCATGCTACTTTTCCCCATAAGAGCCCCCAAAGCCCATCGCCCCCAGGTACGGTCGGCACTCCCCGAGCGACCGAGACAGCGGTCCCATTCTAGCCGCCGGATCGAACTCACCACTGAGGTTGGACTTCCCCCGCATGGGATGGGTCAGGTTTCGTGCCGCCACTCGTGCCTGCTCTGTTCCAGCTTGACGAGGCGATCACTCCGGGTGTCATGACGCGATGGACAGGATCACCCACCGCGACCGCCATACATACTCGCAGTTGACCGGCACCCTGCGGGCTGGGCTTCTGGGAACATGTCTTTATGCGTCTCGTGTATGTGTCTCCTGGACCCCTCGATGCGAAAGCCGTCGAGGGACTCGAACAGTACGCCGCCACCTGGCCGGGAACGATCATCGCGCTGATCCCAGCTGGGCACGCCGTCGAAACTGAGCCGTCCGGCATTCATACGGTTCCGGCCAAGGTCGCCGACAGACTTGATGCCGTTGCCAGCCTTGATCCTGACGTCGTCCTCGCATTGCATAGGCCTGAGAACATAGGCCTGACGCGCATCGCTCCAACTGTCCTCACCGCAGAGGTAACGAAGCGCATACGGACCGACCTACTTCGGGTCAGCGCACGGGGCGCCATCAACCACGCCAGGATCAAGGTAGGGCAGACACGCCTCGAACACACGTACCGAAGCATGTCGCGGTCTGCCGCCGGGCTTCAGTGCAATGGGTACGCGGCATGGGATGCCTACGCAGGGCTCAACGCCAATCCCATGCGCTTCCGCGACCATCGAATTCGTGAGTCCGATCTCACTCTCGCAAGGGAGCGATCTACATGGGATGGGCGCCGACCTCTGCGCGTCGTCTTCTCCGGGCGAGTAACAGCCATCAAAGGGCCCCGGACAGTCCTTGCGGTTGCTGCGCTTCTCCCCAATGTTGAGTTCGTGATCCTCGGCGAAGGCGATCAGAAGGATGAGCTAGCCGCAGTTGCCCCCTCCAACGTTCTTTTTGAGAGCTTTCTGCCGTTCGCGGAGTGGACGTCCTATATGCGCGAACACGCCGATCTAGCTTTGTTACCACACCCGCAAGGCGATCCCTCCTGCACGTACTACGAGGCGCTGGGATGCGGCGTACCGGTGATCGGCCTTCCGAACACGACCTGGGCACAACTCGCTAATGCCGAGGGGCTCGGATGGGCCGAGCCTGATGCCCGGTCTTTGGCAACACGCATTCAAGTTCTCCGTCCGGAGGATCTACATCGTGTGCGACAACGCGCTCTCGCCACGCTCGAACCCTTCGAGCGCGTCGCGGCGCGCAGAGTTTCGCACCTCGTTGAAGTCGCTTCGAGTAGCACGCGAATAGCGAAACGCCCATGAGCAAAGAAAACGCAGACCCTGGGATGCCGTTGGCTCCCCGCAACGGAAAGGCACACAGTGACGCATCCCAGCGTTGCCAAGATTAAGTCCACAATATACGCGACCGTTAGACGTGGGCCCCGCGAAATTCTTTGGACACCGGATGCGATACGTGGAGGGAATTTGCTCTATTACTGGCTCCACGCATTCGCCCAGAGATCGCGGGGAATTGACTGCCTCTCGCTCGAAGTCGCACATTCGGCGGAGTGGATCGACTACTTCCCCACCATGGCGTCTCTAAACGTCAAACGTTCAGAAGTTCGCCTCGCCGATCGCCGGGTAGTTCCCGGCCCGCTTCAAACCTTCGGCATGGATTTTACATCCGCCGAACTCGACGCCTTCATCGAGCTGCACTTACTCGACTCCCGAAGCATGCTGACGCAAATGACTTCTCCGCTCCAAGGTCTGTATGATCTCACGATCAACGTTCGACGTGGCGACTATTACTCCGTTCCCAAATGGCGAGGCGAATACTCCTTCGACGTCGTTGAGTACGTCCGTTCTGCCTTGGAACAAGTGTCTGCCCAGCGGCCCATCGATCGGATTCACGTGGTAAGCGACGACCCTGAATGGTGCCGCATCAAACTTGGATGGTTGGGTGATGTGGCTCCCGTTTCCAGTCCGCCTGATAACGGGACGCCACTGGACCATCTGGCTGCGTTGACCGCATCGCCCCGTTTGATTCTCGCCAACTCGACGTTCTCCTATTGGGGCGGATACCTCTCCGAATGGCTACATCGCGGAGGCGAACAACCCCACCCCAAATCTGAGATCTGGGCACCCGCGTTCCATAACCGGTTCTTCCCGGATGGCGGCAGAGCCACACAGCTCCATCCGAATTGGCATGTGATCGAAAACATCCCTGGCGGCTGGGATGGTTAGCGGCCTATCGCCGTGCGGGCCAGATGATATAGGTATGCGGGAACCGATCCAGCGCCGCGTCGAGCAGAGTGCATCAACTCGAGTTTCTGACTTGTCGACATGTCAGTGTTCGCCGCCCGCTTGGCAAGCTCCCACCGGGCGCTGGCCACTCGTCGGCCTAGCCCATCTTCCGTTATGGGGAAATTCCTCAGTGCGGCGTCGTGCGCAAGAATGAAGCGGGGACTCGTGGACACGAAGCCGACGGCCCCGAGTGATGTGCCCAGCCGTCGTACGGCGACCGCCGGCTCCTCGAGCGCCTCGAATGACCATCCCCCGGCCGCTGCCCTCGTCAGGAGTTCATAGTCCTCAAAGAAGATCCTCTCGTCGTACCCGCCGAGACTCCGCAGGGCGTCCGTGCGCATCATTATGGATGCCGCTGGGATCCAGTTTGCCTCGAACAAGCGCTCCAACAGACTCTCGGGGCGATTGAAATCTGGCGGCCAGGGATACTCGATGCGGGATGTCTCGAAGAGCACGTTTGATTCGTCGTCAATGACAACCGCATCGGTGTAGGAAAGCTCCGCTCCAGTCCTTCTCATCAACTCGATCTGGCGTTCCAACCTCCCTGGAAGCATCAGGTCATCCGCAGCGATGTATGTGACGAACTCCGTGCGAACATGCTCCAGCATGGCGTTCAGGGTGGGGGTCAACCCTCGATTATGCGCGTTCGGATAGAACTCGAGAAAGCCGTCAAAGCGCTCGCCATAAGTCTGCACGACGGTGCGTGTGTCGTCCGTTGACGCGTCGTCGGCGACAAGGACTGCCTGAGGCGCCAGCGACTGCTCGCGAATGCTATCAAGACATTCAACGAAGAATCGGGCGTGGTTGTATCCGACCACGATGACCGTGGTGTCTGAACTGCGCAACCCCTGCATCTCCTCTACGGATCGAGTCGACTAGTGAGCCCAACGCCGAGTCGCGGCGGAGGGAGGCGTCGAAGATAGCGATAACGAAACGTGCCAATCGTGAATCCGAGCGCAGATGCCATCCGCTCAGACAGCCCAGACCAGTCTCGTGTCCTGGGGATCACCGTCATTCTGAGCATTGCGGCGAACGCACGCGCTAGGGCAATCCACCACACAGGATATGGCGATTCCGACCACAGCCCGTACCGACTTGCCAAGAGCGAGTGTGCGACAGCCGCCTGGTACTGCTGTCGTCTGCGTGCGCTTGACGACGTACGAATGCGGTAGGCAATACGCACGCTAGGAGCGATAGGGATGCGCCGTCCACGCAAGCGTGCTCGGACAGCGAGATCGTTGTCTTCCCCTGCTGTCGGGAGCGACTGATCGAACCCGCCGAGGCGCCTGTACACCTCAGCCTTCACCCCAAAGTTGCCGCCCATGAGGATCGGGAAAGCCCCGTCCTGATCGTCAACGAGTTCTTCCCACACAGAAGAATCACCGATGCGTTGCCTCAGGCTTTCCACGTCACTGCCGAACTCTGTGTCGTCGACAGGCAGCGCGGCCCCGCTCCAGAGTTCAGACCGCTGGAACGCACGCGCCCCATGATCGATCCACGTCGCAGATACGACATCGTCTGCGTCGCAGAACATCAGTCTGGACGAACGCGCAGCGTCAGCTCCCACGTTTCGCGCATAAGACGCCCCACTCTCCTCGAAGGCGTCGACAACTCGCAATTGTGGCAGACGCGCCTTCCAGTCCAACGCAACACGACGGAGCCCGTCGCCGGATCTATTGTCGCTGAGAATGACCTCAAAACTCACTCGGGTGCGCTGGGTCGCAAGCGATTCCAGCAGCAGCGGAAGGGTTGATGTCGCATTCTTGCAGGGCACAATCACGCTGATGTCATGCGGTCCGCTTTCAGCCATCACGTCAACTCACCGAGCTCAACGAGACGCGCGAACGCCGGCGTCGACTCTCGTACCTGCGCGAAAGTTCCTTCGTCGACGACGCCGCCCTCGGCCAAGAACACGAGCTTGTCCGCGTCGCGCACCGTCGAAAGCCGGTGTGCGACAATGATCACCGTCATGCTGCCGCGAAGATTCCTGAGCGTTGAAGCGATCTCGTGCTCCGTCTCGTTGTCCAAAGCCGACGTCGCCTCGTCAAGCACCAATATCGACGGTCGGCGGTAAAGCGCACGCGCAAGACCAATGCGCTGCCGCTGCCCACCCGACAACCGAACGCCCCTCTCACCGACCACCGTGTCGAGGCCAGCGGCAAGGTCATGAACGAAGTTCTCCAATTGCGCCAGCCGGATCGCTTCGCGGACCCGCTGAGGATCAATGTCTTCGCGTTTCACCCCGAACGCGATGTTCGCTTCGAGGCTGGCGTTCAGAAGGAACACGTCCTGCGGCACCACCCCGAGTCCGTCGTACCACCCCGCTAGATCGTCCGTAATGAGCCGCCCTCCACAACGGATCTCACCAGAAGTCGGTTCTAGCAGTCCAAGGACAAGGTCCAGCAGAGTACTCTTGCCCGCCCCACTCGACCCGACGAATGCCGTGGTCGAGTTCTCCTCAATGGTCATCGAGATACCGCGGAGGATCTCATCGTCCGCGTCGGGGTAGCGGAAATGGATCCGGTCGATGTCGATATTGCCCTGGAAGGGCATGGCCGTTGTCACCTTGTTGGAGTAGCGCGGCTGTTCGTCGAGCGCTCCTGCGGTATCGACGACGATATGGAGCCCGACCTGCCCGCTACGAATGATTGCGAAGGTCGCAGAGACCCGATTGAGGGTCGGAAGAGCGCGGAGCGATGCTGCTGCGAAAAGGCCCAGGACGGTCAGTGCTTCGGAAACGGGCGCCGTGCTGAATAGGACTGCTGAGATGCCCATGATCGCGATGATGAACCCGATCTCCAGCAAGTACTTCGGAATCTCCGAGACGATCGAGAGAACGCGCCACCCGTGTGCTGACCGCCGCTTGGCAGACGCAAAGCCATCGACGAACATGTCGGCGCTGGATGTGAGCCGTGCATCACGGAAGGCATCGAGCGCGGGAAGCAGGAACTGCCAAGTCTGCAGCGCGGCCTCCGCAAGTTCTTCGCCGACCTGCGCCTGCCGACGGCGAAGGGCCAGTTGAACCCCGCCGACAAGCACGGCAAAGAACGCAGCCGCCATCAGCGTTGCCCCCGGTGCAACGATCATCAGGATGGCTACGACCGCGACGAGCATCATGAGATCTGAGAGAAGTCCGATGACGCCAAGGAGCACGGTGGAGGCCTGCGCGGTGGCATCGTTGACATTTCGATAAGTTTCCGAGAGTTCGCGTGTCCGGTGCAGGGCGTACGGCGACGCAACGTATCGACGCAGAAGCTCGGTCGCTGCGTCAGCCGACACTCGCGTGGTGCGGCCCAACAGCCACCATCGAAAGACAATTGTGAACGCACTCTTCATTACGAAGAGCAGCCCGATGAGGCCCGCGACCGCCGGGACGAGAGCGGAAATCTCGGTCGTTCCGGTGACTGCGGACACGGCCCTGATCACGCTGCTGTCGGGATTCGAACCAGTCAGGAGTTCCATGAGCGGCAGCATGGCCGCAACTCCCAGGGTGTCTAGACCGGCGAGCACGACAGAGCCACCGACGGCCATGATGATCCAACCCGGGGAGTCCATATCCGCCACCCGGAGCAACGCCCGAAGTTCCACCGCCAATGCTCGTCGCGCGCGCCTCTCGGCCATCAGACTTCCTCCATCCGCAGGGCCAATCGCTCATTCATGGTCGCCGTCGAATCGAGGCTCTCCGTCTCCGGCGAACTGCGAATGACCGCGGCGGCGATAAAATCCGCAGACGCTTCGAACGGTACGAGGGCATTCGAACTCACAATCTCTCGATTCCCACCGACGTCGGATGCCACGATGCGCAGCCCTCGCATCGCCGCATCCATGAGCGTGTATGAGCAGTTCTCCCAAACCGACAACTGCACGACAACATCCGCGTCCGCCATCGCCGCCTCCGCGTCTACGAAGCCGGGGAACCGCACATGGTCGAGAACTCCACCTGCCCTCGCCAGGTCCACAAGCTCGGACCGAAGCGGACCCTCACCGGCGATCGTCAGTATCGCCTCCGGGTACTCAGCTCGGATCGCCGAGAACGCCGCGATCAGCTTGTCTATCCGCTTCTCCGGCGCCAGACGTGACAGCGACAGGATACGCATGCCCGCGGTCGATTCCGGCGTCCGCGGAGTGACACCGAGAGGCAGATCGACACCGTTGCGGATGACCGTGATCGGCTGCCGCACGCGCCACTTTGCGATCATCGCGTCACGGGTAGCCTGCGAGACCGCGATCACGCCGTCGAAGCGCAAGAAGCGCAGCCGATGCACGAGTGCCATCACCTTCGCCTGCACGGATGACCGGTGGTACAAGCCGTCATCGCCGGCGATGCCGTGCTCGGTCGTGAATCGACGCGTCTCCTTTGGCTGCCGGCTCCACGCATTGATGATGTCAGCGTATGCGAGATGGGAATGCACGATGTCGGGGCGTAGCGCCCGCACCGCGCGGGTAAGCGTTCTGCGGGATTCCAGAGCACCAGCGCTCGGCCCGAATGGTCCGGTCAGTACCGCCGAGCCCTGCTCGCGTAGCTTGTCCGCAAGTGCACCTTCTGGACACAGTACGGTAACCCACCACCCGGGGATTCCGACGCGAGTCACGTCGAGCACGTGGCGCGCGACTCCGCCGAGCTCCGCGACCGGGACCAGCCACAGCGCGTGCGAGCGCTTAGACATCAGCGCTCACCTGCTCAGGATGCATCTCTCCGGAGCGTGCGGCTGACTCCACCAACCACGACACACGTTTCTCGGCAGCCCAGCGCGGCATCCTATCCAGCGTCGCGTCGGCTTTGCGTGCCCTCGCGCGCAACTGCGACAGTCCGTCACGCTCAGCGGTCCGGTCGATGAGTCTGCCCCACCAACCATGATCCGGCGCCCTTTCCCCGAACACCTGCGAACCGTGCTTCCCAACGAACGTTCTCCGTGCCGCTCCGGAGTGGAACGCACGCTCTATACGGATCTCGGTCGTCACCGCGGCGATGTGGTGCAGGGTCTCCAATTCCGGCGCGAGAATAACCTCCGCGCCGAACACCTGCAGGCGATACCCCCAGTCGACATCTTCCCACCCGTACGCCCGGTAGTCTTCGTCGTAGTCGCCGACCCGGTCGTACGTCTCGCGGGTCACCGACACATTGCCCGCCCAGTATCGCCACGTTGCCGTCGCAGCGTATGCCTCTTCACGGAACCGCCGGTCACGCGCACGACCGTACGCGCGAGCGTACGCAGTATCCGGATAGACATTTCGGTAAAGCCCGATCACACCGACCGCGGTCGATGACTCATGGCGTGCGATGTGGGATGCGACGTAATCCGGAGCAGGCCGCAGATCGTCATCGCACCGGATCAGCACCTGTCCGCGGGCGGCTGCGAATCCGGCGTTGAGCGCCGCAGAGCGTCCGCGGTTCTCGTCGAAGACGATCGACCGCACTGGGAGTTCCGCTGCGGCAGCGTCCACCACACCGGCGGACGAATCGATATCGCCGTCGAGTACGACGATCGCCTCCCAGTCGGTCGTTGTCTGACGCCCCAGCGCGTGGAACAGGTGAGGAAGACGGTCGACTCCGCCTCTGGATGGGATAACGAGGCTCGCGACGGGACGTTCCGTCCCGCTTCGCTCGCTCAACGACCCGCCCGGCGTCACAACCACTTCTCCAACCGGTCCAGCGCCGTCCAGAAACCCTCGCCGTGGTTCACGTGCCCCTGCCAGATCTCCGGGATGAACGACTTCCCCGGCGCAAGGGCGTCCAGCTGTGCCCCGAACTCGGCCCAGTCGATGTCGCCCTCGCCGACCTGTACGCCCTCGCCGTCGACGCCGGTCGCGTCGACCAGGTGCAGGTGGATGGTGTGGGGGGCGAGCAAGTCGACGGCCTGCGAGAACGGGATCCCGAGCCAGTTGGTCGCGAGCTTCGTGTGCGAGGCGTCGAAGCACAGGGCAGTTCCGGTCGAGGAAGCCCAGTCGGCCGTGTCACGCGGGTCGACGAACAAGTTGTGGAACTGCTGTCCGCCCATCAGCCAGGGATACGGCGGAAGAGTCTGTGCGGCCATCCGCACTCCCGACACATCCAGGCGCGCAAGCGCGTCAGTGATGCGCTGATACTTCGCCGCTCTCGCTTCGCGCGGGATGTGCTTGTCCTTGGTGAACCCGCCCATGGTCACCACCATGATCGGATCCTCATCAGCGGTGAACCAGCGCCGCAGGTCGCGGGTCACGTCGATCGTGCGCTGCACCTCGCTGATCGAGCGTTCCCAGATCTCGGGGTCAGTCGACGCCAGGTCCACCAAGAAGTCACCGGCGAACAGGTCGGGCAGATGTGTGGTGAACGTGATCGGCAGCTTCTCGGTGAAGAACGAGTCCATGTCGACGTCGAGGTCCTTGTACGAGAAGTGGAACTCGAGGAAGTCGGGGTTCGACTGCTCAGCCAGCACGGCGAAGTCGTGATAGCGCACCGGCAGGCCCCAGGGCCGGCGGAACGAGAACGGGCGACCGGTCGGAGTCGCGTCATTCAGGTCACCTTCGAAGAAGAAGTCACCCTCGGCCATGTCATGCGTCAGCGTGCGGCCGAGTAGCCGCGGCAGAGCGTTCGGCTGCAGCCCGCGCCCAGGGCTCTTCACGGTGACATCGCCGTCGGTCAGCACCGTGCCCGCGGTCAGCGGGCGGGCCGCGACCAGCGACTTGGCCAGCGTCACGCGGTTCATCTGTTCGCCGGTGGAGACCACGCGCGCGTCGCCCGACCCCATCGATAGCTCGATGTCCCGGATCTGCGCCACCATGGTGCCGAACTCGTCGGGCAGCAGCGACACGGTGTGGTCGTTGCCCTCCATGCTGCGATCCACGGTGAAGTGCTTCTCGATGATCTGCGCGCCGCGGGCGACTGCGGCAACCGGCACGTGCCATCCGCGCTCATGCCCCGAGTAGCCGACGACGCTCTGACCGAGCTCGGCCAGCCGGTCGAGGTAGGCGAGGTTGAGGTCCTTGTACGGCGCGGGGTACGTCGACTGGCAGTGCAGCAGGGCGAAGGGCGCCCCCTGTCCCCGCAGCAGACCGACCGTCTCGACGATCTCGCTCTCACGCGACATCCCGGTGCTCAGCACCAGCGGCAGACCGCGGCCGGCCGCGTCGAGGATCAGTTCGTGGTTCGTCAGGTCGGCCGAGGCGATCTTCAGCGCCGGGATGCCGTAGTCGGCGAGCGCCGCCACGCTCGGGGCGTCCCACGGCGTGCACATCACCGTGATACCGGCATCCCGCGCGTGGTCGAAGACGTCGAACAGCTGCTCGGCAGGCAGCGAGAACCGACGCAGCAGATCGAGCGTGTACTGCACACCCAGGTCTTCGCCGCCCGTGGCGGCACCGCGCTGCCGGTAGAGCGCGTCCATGTCGCGCAGCTGGAACTTCACCGCGTCGGCGTTCGCCTCGACAGCGAGGTCGACCAGTTTCTTGGCGAGATCCACCGAGCCGTTGTGGTTGTTCCCGACCTCGGCGATGACGAAGGCGGGGTTGCCGGGGCCGATTTCGTGGCTGCCGATGCGCAGAGTCTCGGCGCTGTCGATCGCGATCGCGACGAGGTGCCCCCGGTCGTCGACCAGCGGCACGTGGTTGACGCCGTTGTGCCCCATCAGCGGGGCGATGTCGGCGACCGTCGCCGTCTCGGGCAGCGCCTGCACCTCGGCGTTCGCCACCGTGATGCACGAGACATCGAGCGACGCGGTCGGGTTCGCGATGATCCAGCGACGGAAGTCGCCGTCCGACAGCGAACCCCGCAGAATCCCGTGCGAGTCCACGACGAACACGATCCTCTGCTTGTTCGCGTTGATCTTGCCGAGGCCGGCCAGAACCGGGTCTTCGGCGAAGACGATGTACGGCGTCAGATCGCGCTCGATGATCACGTGTTGCTCTCCCCCATGCCGTGCAGGTCTCCCAGAACCTGCTCGGCGATCCTCAGATCGACGAGGGTGTCGATGTCGATGCCCTCGGCCTCATCCATGACGAACAGTCCCACCCGTCCGCCGATTCGATTGTCGCATCGCTCGTAGACCTCGGTACGAGTGAGGTAGAGCGATCCGGTCTCCTTGTAAAAGTAGTCTGTCTGGTGCAAGTCCTGGCGCCGTGGCCGGGCAGCGGGGTCGTACTCCGCCGTTGCGCTGCCGTCTTCGACAGGCAGATGCCAGAAGAACGGTGTCTGCGGAACCACTCCGACGAGGCTGTCGACTCGGGTCTCCGCGAACTGCGTGACCGCGCGGTCGAGTGTGCCGGCGAGTCGCACCGGCGAGGTCGCCTGCAGCAGCATCACGGCATCGGGCCGGCGCCCCTCTGCGATGCGGTGCGCGATCGCGTGCTGGACGACCGGCTCGGTGGGCGTGGTGTCCTGTGCCAGCTCGGCGGGACGCAGGAACGGCACATCGGCGCCGACCGCCCGCGCGATGTCGGCGAGCTGCTCGTCGTCGGTCGACACGATCACGTCGAGTCCAGCCTCGGCCGCGAGCGCCTGCTCGATGCTCCAGGCGACCAGGGGCTTGCCTGCGACGAGCCGCGCGTTCTTGCCGGGCACGCCCTTCGAACCGCCGCGCACGGGGATGACGCACAGGATGTTCATGATTCTCCTCGCACGGTGGCGAGCACGATCTGGGCGATGCGCTCGGAGGGTTCGACGTCTGGTTGAACGGGCGCTCTCGTGGGCGTGCCGCCCCAGGCCGCGAGCTCGTAGCGCTCCCAGAACTCGTGCACCCACGCGGGCGGGTTCACGCAAGTGACCCACGACGGGATGCCTGCTGCGGCTGCCTCGAGCACGCCCGTCGAGAAGATCGAGACCACCGAGTGGCCGGATTGCAGGAGTGGGCCTGGCTCGGCGAAGCGGATGCCGTTGCGCTGCCATTTCGCGTGCTGGCGGCGCGAGAGCAGATCGGTCTCCGCGGGGTGAGGCCGGTAAAGCGCGCCTTCCTGCCGGCAGAACAGTTCGGCGGTGCGGCCGGTGACGCGGCGCGGGAGCTCTGCGCCGTGGAGCTGGCCGAGGAAGATCGGGGTATCAGACACAGTGGCGCGTTTCGTCTCGCTAAGCTCTCTCAACGCCCGGGGTGGCTGGTGCGCCGCGTTCCAGAGGAGCTGGCTGCCGATCGCCTCGCCGGTGACGTCGGTGCGGCCGGAACGCCAGAAGTCGAAGTCGCGATCCGTGAATGCCAGCACGTGTGCGCCGGAGGGCAGCGGCGGCGCCTGGGGAGCGAGCAGGCCGTGCTGCACCACGAAGAAGCGCGCGTCTGCCTCGCACGCCCACTGATAGGCCAGCGCCCCGGCGGCGAGGAAGTGCCCGGTCGCGATGACTGCCCGCATCGAACGCGGGGCCTGTGGTGCGTCGGCCTGCCGCCACTCCCCGGGGAGCGCAGCGGAGACATCCGCGGGTGCGAGCACCGCCATCGGGGTATCGCCCAGGTGCGCCATCGGCTCGGCTATCGACGCGATCGCCGTCGGCGTCGTCGCCTCGAGAGCGAAGAGCACGACGGGGTCCTCACCGCGCACCAGCAGCTGAAGCTGGGGAGGCGACGGACGCCGCACCACATCGCGCAGCATGCGCAGTCGATGCCGTGATCGCTGCCAGCGCTGCCAGGCGCCGAGGTCTGCGGGAATGTTCAGGCCCACCGTCGCACCACTTCCTGCATGCGGTGCACGAGCGTGTGCTCGGCCAGAGTGCGCCGTCGGCCCGCCTCGCGAATACTGCGGGCCCAGCCCGGTTCGCGCTGTGCACGCTGAACATGGTCGACCAGTTCATCGTCACTTGTGAACACCAACGTCTCGGTACCGACGTCGTAGTGGTCGGCGACATCGGGCCGGTCGATCAGCTGCAGACCGCCGACGCCGGGCGCTTCGAAGGTGCGCATCGACAGGCCGTCGTGACCGTTGCCGTGCACGTTCAATGTGGCCAGCGAGCCGGCCATCACCCCGTAGTAGTCGTTTCGCGACAAGTCGCCATGAGCCGGGATCCCCGCACCCTTCCACTTGCGGGTGCGCAGCACGTCCCACGGGTTGCGTGACCACTCACGACCCCATGCGGCGACAGGGATGCCCCGCGCGCTCAGCACCCGCATCAGACGCTCACGCTCCGGGTACCGTGCGCCGACGAAGTTGACCAGTCCTCTGGGCTGTGGCGTGTATGCCGCAAGGGAGTCGAAACCGTCCGGCAGGTGCACCGCGGGGAGCCCGCGCTCGGCAAGCGCAGCCGCGTCACCCTTGCTGTAGCTGAAGACGGTGTCGACGACGCCCAGTGTGGCATCGTCATACGACATCCGCTCGAGTTCGTCGTAGAGCCAGGCCGCCGTCCTTGTGCCGCTCGAGGCGAGGGCATCCCACCACCGCGCGGTCAGAGCATCTCCCTTGACCACGAGCACCGCATCGGGCCGCGCCTCGTGCAACGCGGTGAGGGCGTGGTCGGTCATCGACTCGGCAGCAGCACTTGCCACCCGCTCGCTGGGCACCCGATGAGCCAACACCGTGAGCAGATGCTGACGGCGGCCCGCATCGTCGTAGCGATGTGTGACGACGTCGTGCCCCAGTGTCTGGAGCGCCCCGGCGATCGCCCGCCAGTACCCGTGGAACGCCGGGCTGACCAGAAGAATCCTCATGGTGTCGGCTCCGGCGCGATGAACGACAGCTCGCGCCGGAAGGTCTGAACGGGGGCGACGTCGCGCCCCAGCGCTCGGCGGCCGGTGTTGAATGCCAGATTCACGACACTCGCTGCCCGCAGGCCGAACCGGAGCAGACCCGGATGCTCGTGCCATTTCGCGGCGTATTTCAGGCGTGCCTGCGTCACCCAGCGCACCCGACGCGCGTCGTCAGACGAGCCGCCGCCCTCGTGGCGCACAACGACATCGCCGAGGAAGATCGACGGCACCCTCCGTTCGCGTAGTTGCCGCTGCAGGTCCACCTCTTCGGAGTTCATGAAGTAGCGCTCGTCGAACCCGCCCACCGAGCGGAAGAGATCCGTAGGCAACAGCAGCACCGCGCCGACGAGCCAATCGACCGCCACCGTCGCGCCTGCAATGCAGCGTGTGTCATGCCCGACCGCCTCGTGCAGGCGCGGCCGAAGACGCGCGAGCGGGGTGAGCCACTCAACGATGTGGTGGCGATGCCGCGGAAAGTGCCGGCCCGCCCACTGTGTGGCGCCGTCGTGGCCGACGAGCATCGGAGCGCAGACGGCAGGCTGCCATGGCCTGGCCGCCCGCCAGAGCTCGCCGACGAAGCGGTCGGTGATCTCGAGATCGCTGTTCAGGATCAGGAGGAGAGGGAACTCCGCCTCGGCCGCCCCTGTGTTGACGGCGGCGCCGAACCCCCCGTTCGCCTCGCGGCGCACCACGGTCACGCCATCGGTCGCGGGGAAAGCCTCGGGCGAGCAGTCGTCGGAGACGATCAGTTGCAGAGGCGGAGCATCCGCCTGCTTCTGCAGCTGCGAGATCAGATCCAGCGTCGGCACCGGATTGCCGTAGTGCGGAATGACGACCGAAATGCCATCTGTCACGATCGCGCGCTTCTGCGAAGCGTGGGCACCCCCGCTGCCGCATCCTGCTGAGCGGACGTCGGGTCATCAGGCGCAGGCGACGGAGCGGCTGCGGTCTGCGGCTTCGGGGCGTTCTGCACCGGGATCACCGCAGGAGCCTGCGTGGTGCGCTGCACACCCTTCTTGTCCTTCTTGCTGGGCGACACGTAGTAACTGCGGTTCTGACGGTAGTAGCCGTAGCCATACCCGTAGCCATAACCGTTCTCGCCGCCCTTGAGCGAGACCTTGTTCAGCACAACACCCAGCAATCGGGCGCTCACCTGCTGCAGCTGGGCGCGTGCGGCGGCGCCCTCCGCCTTGCGAGTCTGGCCCACGGCGAGCACGAACACCACGCCGTCGACCATCGTGCTCACGACACTGGCGTCGGTGACGGGCAGCACGGGCGGAGCATCGATGATGATGAAGAAGTCGCGGCGGAACTCGGCGAGCAGCTTGCTCAGCGCCACAGACCCGAGCATCTCCGACGGGTTCGGCGGGATCGCACCGGCCGGCAGCACGTAGAGATTCGGATCCTTCGTCGTCTGGATGGCGCTGGGGGCGGGCACCTGACCGCTGAGCACCCCGCTCAGGCCCACCGTGCCGTCGATGCCGAAGTTGTGCGCCACCTTGGGGCGGCGCAGGTCGGCGTCGATGATCAGCGTGCGCTGCCCTGATTCCGCCATTACGCGTGCCAGCGACGCCGCCACCATCGACTTGCCCTCGCCCTGGTTGGCGCTGGTGATCATGACCACCCGCACCTCGGCGTCGACGCTCGAGAAGCGCAGGCCGGTACGGATCTGCCGGAACGCCTCATTGGCGATCGACTGGGCGTGGGAGTCACCGTCGGTCTTGCCCTTGCGCCCGAGATCGGGCACGCGCCCGAGCACTCCGGTGCCCATCAGTTCGGTGATGTCGGTGTGCGCACGCACCCGCACATCGAGGGCACGACGCAGGAAGATCACGATGAAGCCCGCGACCAGGCCGGCCAGCGCACCGATGCCGATCGCGAGCGTCGGCTTCGGGGACACGGGTTCCGTCGGCTCGACGGCGTTGTCCATCGGGATGATCGAGATCGACGTGCCCGACGTATTGCCCGACTTCGACTCGATCTCATCGATGACCTTGACCAGCCCGTTCAGACCACCGTTCGCCAGTGCGAGGGCGGACTTCGGGCTGCTCGAGGTCGCCGTCACCCGGATCATCGTGCTGCCCGGCACGACGCTCGCGCTCAGCGCACCGTTGAGCTGCGACGGGTCGAGGTCGGACTCCTTCGCAATCGCATCGCGCACCTGCTTGCTGTTGATCAGAGGCACGTACGAGCCGGCACGGGCGACAGCCTCATCGGAACCGGCGACGACGGAGTCACCTTCGACAGCGATGAAGCCTGTGGAGCTGGCCTGGTAGACCTTCGGCGCGAAGAACCCGTAGGCGGCGCCTGCGAGAGCACCGATCACGACGGCGAGCACGAGGATCTTCCAGCCCCGTCGCGTCAGCGTGAGAAAATCGAGTACTGTCACGGCCGTGCTCCCCGGTTGCCTGTGCGCGAATGCGCGTTTGCGTGAGCGGCACCGTCCCCAAACTCGCACCGCGTAAACTGCGTCTCCTTCGGGTCATGATACCGGGCTGATGCCAGGTGCTCGTCCGCGTGAGACGCGCGTGACCCCCGATGCATGAGAATGGCAGGTATGACTCGAACGCATCCGGGAGTGACGACGAGCGCGCTGAGCGCGCCCGCGCCGTCGACATCCGGATGGGCGGCACGCATTCCGGCACCCGTCCTGGTGCCCGCCGGGCACTCCGCACGTATCATCGATGCGCTGCTGGGCATGCTGTTGATCTATCGCATCGCTGTGCCGGGCGTTCCACTGCCGATTCCGCAGCTGGCCGCCATCGTGCTGATCGGCGTCGCACTGTTCCGACGTCCTACCCGATCGTTCGCGACAGCGTGGTGGTATCCGTTGATGACGCCGCTGCTGCTGTTGTTCCTCGTCGTCGAGACCTGGGCGAACGGGCTGGCGCCCGAGCGACGTGCGGGGAACCTCGCCGTGCTGATGCTGTTCGCGGCGTTCCTCGCCAGTGGGCGCATCGATATCGGCTCAGTGCTCAAGGGACTCGGCTTCGCGCTCGCGCTCAACGCCGTGCTGTTCTATGTCGGCGTCGCACCTGACGACTACGAGGGGAAGCTCACCGGGTATTTGCAGGACAAGAACGCCGCAGCTCTGGTGTACGCGGTGGTCGCCGTCCTGCTGCTGTTCGTTGTGCGGCGAACCTGGCTCCATGTCCTGATCCTGATCGGCGGCGCTGCCGCGATCGTCGCGACGGACTCACGCACCACGATGGCGGCATTCGCGATCTCGCTGCTCTTCCTGTTCGGATCGCGGTGGCTACGGCGCGGATTCCAGATCGTGCTGCTGCTCGGCTGCGTGCTGCTGTTTCTCTGGGCCGACGCGAACCTCTCCACCTGGGGTGACTACAGCGTCACCCGCGAGGGCTCGGACGAGTTCCGCATGCGCATCGACACCGCGTCCTCGCTGAAAGCTCAAGCGGCGCCCTGGTACGGCAATGGGCTCGGCCAGGCCACGGTCAATCTCGACTCAGGCACCTGGTTCTTCCACAATTCCTACGAAGCGCTCGTCGTCGAGGGCGGTCTCGTGCTGCTCGTCGTCGTGCTTGCGATGTACGCGATCACCGGGCTCGGCCTCAGCACTCGGGTTCAGGTCGACGTGCTGACACTGCAGTCGCGCTCGATCACCGCGGCGACGCTCATCATCTTCCTGTGCGCGACGCGCCTTGGCGAGGTGTTCTTCGCACCGATCGGATTCCTGGTGCTGGGCATCGGACTGGCAAGGTTGCTCGCGCCCATCAAGAGCCCGACGATGAATTAGCGAACCGGCACCGTCTGCTCGACGCGCTCGAGCAGACGAGCCAACCGCTCGCGCCCCGCGTCCGGGGAGAACTCCGTCTCCCAGCGCTCTGCCTGCGCATCCAGATCGGCATCGACATCGCCGAACGCCAACGCCGCGAGTTGATCAGCCAGTGCCCCCACGTCCCCAGCCTTGACAACGAGTCCGTGACCCTCGCCGACGACCTCCGGAAGCCCCCCGGCATCCGTCACCACCACCGGCACACGTGCGACCATCGCCTCCGCCGCGACCAGCCCGAACGGCTCGGGCGCGAGCGATGGCACGGCAAGCACGTCCACGGTGTCCAATAGGTGCTGTGGCTCAGCCCAGCCGACACGATCCGTGAGCTCTTCAACGGCATCCAAGGCGTCGTTGACGAGCGCAGCCGATCGGCGGTCGACGAATCGGGATTCACCGGCAAGGCGCAGCCGGAACTGCCCCGGATACCTTCGCTCCAGTTCTCCCATCGCCTCAGCGAGCACGTGCACGCCTTTGTCCGCTCCGAGGCGGCCGAGGAACCCCACGACGAAGGGTTCCCCGTCAGCGCGTTGCCGCGTCGATGGGCTGAAGCGCACCGTCCAGTTCGGCAGCACACAAGAACCGGGGATCGCCCGCGCCATGTCGTAGGAAGGCACCGGCATCGCGAGTGCATGGGTACGGGCGAGGCGCGCGAACAGGCGGTTCAGCCCCGTGGGGTATTGATGCAGGTGCACGATGCGGCGTCGCAAACCCGCCGTTGCGGTTGATGGGACGATTCCGTTGCACCACAGAAGCCCATCGGGATGCCGCCTCCGCCAGCGTCGCAGCGCGAACATCCAGGTCACCCGGTCATGCGAGTCAAGGACCTCGACGTCCAGCCCCAGCTCCCGAGCGGCCTCGGCAAGCGTCGGCGGATGGCTGGGAGCGACGATCGTGACATCACGATCAAGCTCCTGCAGCGCCTCGGCGATGCGAAGGAGCATGACTTCGCCGCCGCCGATCGCACCATGATTGGTCGCGATCCAGATCGGCTGCCCGTCGCTTCGTGCCACTGCTTCTCCCCTGCGCATCCCGCCGGCCCCTCGGAGGGACTGCGCTGCGGTCAGGATATCGCTTGCGGAGGGCGCGTTTCGTCTCGCTTCGCTCGCTCAACGACCGAGGGAACGCAGGCACGCTTCGTCTCGCTTCGCGGCTCCTGAACGCCCTTCGTCTCGCTGCGCTCGCTCAGGAACCGCGCGGTGAGACGCCAGACGAAGCGACCGCCGTGAGCAGCCCCCGCCCCCGCAGCTCCCCCACCGCCGAGCGCACCAGCTCCGCGGCATCCGGGTGCTCGCCGTGCTCGCGCGTCAGCGCATCCACCAGCTCACCCTCGCTGTGCGCCTCGGCGCACAGCAGCCAGATCGTCGCGGCGATGCCCGCGACGCGGGTGAAGCGGGATCCCGCCAGCACCGAGATCTCGCCGTCCTGCTCGATCGCATCGGTCCACGGCGCGCGCACCAGCCGATCGCCGGGAGCGCCGATCGAAGCGTCATCCGCCACCCAACGATCCGATTCGCCAGGCAGGTGCTCCTGCCAGGCCGGCGGCGCGGCATCCGTCTTCTCGAACAGTCCGGCGACCAGCTCGCGCGCCTCCGCGATCTCGGCGTAACGCAGCCGGTACGGCCCGCCGCCGTGCGACGCTGCCTCGGCGAGGTGCTGCAGCGGACGCTCCACGCGCCACAGCGACGACGTCTGCGGCACCACCTCGGCGATCACGTCGTGCAGGCTGATCGGCTCCAACTGCGGCGCCCCGGCCTCGGGCTCGCGCGACAGGCTCACCAGTGCCGCCAGAGCCGGAGGCGAGGCCGGCGTAGGGCCCAAGCCCAGCGCATCCGGAGAGGACTCCTCCTTGCCGCCGGGAAAGCCGGGCACGATGATCGACAGCGGCTTGGTCAGCCCCCGCACCCGCTGATCGGCATCCACCATGATCAGTTCGTCGCTCAGGTATCCGAAGTCCTGCCCCAGCGTGCGCGCCGCCGTGCTCTTGCCCGTGCCCGATGCAGCCACCATCACCACGCAGCGGCCGCCGTCCGGCGAGACCAGCCCCGCCGCGTGCAGCAGCAACGCGGAACCAGCGTGCCGGGCGATCGCCGCCTGGGTCACCGCGCGCGAGAACGCGTACGGGAACGCGCCGTCGGTGCGGTCGGCGATTCGCGGATGCAGCGCATCCGACGCCCCCTCAGTCACCGGGCTCAGCACCACGTCGGCATCCCCCGGCGCATCGTCCACGGATCGGGCCCACAGCCCGCGCAGCTCATCGGCGTGACGCGACGGATCGGCGTAGCCGCTGAGGTCGATCGACCAGCGCTCGCCGAACAACCGCAGCACCAGCGAGTCCTCGGTCGTATCCAATCCGCCATCCCCTCCGGCCCGACTCCGATTCCCCTCTAGGGTAGAGGCATGAACGCGCCCGAGGTTCCCGTCTGGGCGCTCAGTCACCTCACCCACGCCGCGCTGCAGCGCACCGCGGAACGGGCCTCCGTCGACATCCTGCACATCAAGGGACCCGCCACGCGCGGATCGCTGCGCGCCGGCCGGCACGACTCGTCGGATGCCGACGTGCTGGTGCGCCCCGCCCATCTCGAGCGCTTCCTCACCGCCATGCAGGACGACGGCTGGACCCTCTACACGGGCTTCGAAGAGGGATCGCCCTTCGGCCACGCGGCGAACTTCACCCACCCGTCGTGGACCTACGCCGACGTGCACCGCCTCATCCCCGGTCCGCTCCTCCCCGCAGACGAGACCTTCGAGCGCTTATGGCGCGACCGCGAAGCGACCGAGATCGCCCACCGCGGATGCTCGGCGCTGTCGGTGCCCGCACAGGTACTGGTGCAGAGCCTGCACGCGGCCCGCTCGCACGGCGACGAGGCGCCCGAGGCATGGATGCGCTGCCCCGACGAGCTGCGCCCGCAGGTGCGCGCCCTCGCCGTCGAGCTGCGCGCCGAGACGGCTTTCGCCGCCGGCATCGGCGAACTCGACCGGCACGGCGACGCGGCAGACCACGCGCTGTGGAGCTACTGGTCCAGCACCGACCTCGACCGGCTCGACGAATGGGCCGCCCGGTATCGCTCGGCCCGCTCGTTCGGGGAGCGCTGGCAGGTGATCCGTCAGGCCGCGCGCGTCAACCGCACGCACCTGCGCATCCGCCTCGGCCGCGAACCGCGACCGCTCGACATCGCCCGCGAGCAGGTCGCCCGCGTCGCCAAGGGTGCCGGTTCGCTGACCCGGCACCTGCTCGGAAGGACACCGCGATGAGCAGCCGCTACGCCATCGCCCCCGAGGTCGCCTGGGTCGACGGCACCGACGGCGGGCGCGCGCAGAGCATCGCCTACATCGCCCGGCTCGACACCGCCCAGCTCTTCGAGCTGAAGGATGCCGCCTGGCTGATCTGGGTGCTCCTCGACGAGGGCATCGACACCGCCGACGCCCTGCGCACCGAGGTGGACACGCTCGATGCCGTCGTCGACTTCGGTCCGGACGGCATCGAGGGCTTCCTCAGCGCGCTCGAGCAGACCGGCCTGCTCGTCGCAGCCTGACGTCCGCCCGCGTCAGCGGCGGCCCATGCCGCGATAGGTCCAGCCGGCCGCGCGCCAGGCGTCGGCGTCAATGCAGTTGCGACCATCGATCACGATCCGCCCCGCGGCGAGCGTCGACGCGTGCACCGGGTCGAGCCGGCGGTACTCGCCCCACTCCGTCAGCACCATCACGGCATCCGCTCCGCGCATCGCCTCGTCAGAGGACCCGTAGGCGAGTTGCGGATGCAGACGACGGGCGTTTTCGATCGCCTGCGGGTCGGACACCACCACGACGGCGCCCATCCCGTGCAGGCGCACCGCGACATCCAGCGCCGGAGAATCGCGCACGTCGTCGCTGTTCGCCTTGAACGCGGCGCCGAGCACCGCGACCCTCTTGCCGAACACCGAGCCGCCGAGACTGTCGACGGCCAGCTGCACAGCGCGGTCCCTGCGGCGCAGGTTGACGGCGTCCACCTCCCGCAGGAACGACACCGACTCCCCACGGCCGAGTTCCTCCGCGCGCGCGGCGAACGCCCGGATGTCCTTCGGCAGGCATCCGCCTCCGAACCCGATGCCGGCGCCGAGGAAGCGACGTCCGATCCGCTCGTCGTAGCCGATCGCATCCGCCAGCTGCGTGACGTCGGCGCCGACCTCCTCGGCGATCTCGGCCATCGCGTTGATGAACGAGATCTTCGTCGCGAGGAACGCGTTCGCGGCCGACTTCACCAGTTCGGATGTCGCGAGATCCGTCACCACCAGCGGGGTGCCGGCGGCGAGCGCGGGCTGGAAGACCTCGCGCAGGACCTCGACCGCGCGCTCCCCCGCCTCGCCCGCGGCGACGCCGATGACCATCCGGTCGGGCGCGATGGTGTCGCGCACCGCGCGGCCCTCGCGCACGAACTCCGGATTCCACACCAGCTCCGCCCCGACGGCGGCGAAGCGGTCGGCGAGCGCACCCGCGGTGCCGACCGGCACCGTGGACTTGCCCGCGACGACATCGCCCGGGCGCAGCTGCGGCAGCAGGCTGTCCACCGCGGAGTGCAGGTACGACAGGTCGGCCGCGTGGCCGCCGGCCTGCTGCGGGGTGCCGACCGCGAGGAAGTGCACGTCGCTGCCCCGAGCCGCGGAGTAGTCGGTCGTGAAGGTGAGCCTGCCCGACGCGATCCCGTCGGCCAGCAGCTCGGGCAGTTCGGGTTCGAAGAACGGCGGGGTTCCCTGTGCGAGCCGGGCGACGCGGCCGCCATCGACGTCGATCCCCACGACCTCGTGTCCCAGCGATGCCATCGCCGCGGCGTGCACGGTTCCCAGGTATCCGCAGCCGATCACCGAAATGCGCATGAAACTCCCCATCCATGGCCGAACGACCATGTCCCCCAAGACATTATCCCCCGGGCTCCCCTCGCGGTCGTTGAGCGAGCGGAGCGAGACGAAACGCGTCAGCCGCCCAGGTACTCCCCGAGCCCCGTGCGCCAGTCGCCCGGCCGGAATCCGGCTGCCTCGATCTTCGCCAGGTCGAGCACGCTGTTACGGGGGCGCGGGGCGACCGGTCCGGACGCGGCGGCGAAGTACTCGCCGGTGCTCACCGGCGTCACCCGCGCCGGGTCGTGACCACCGAGGGCGAAGACCTCGCGGGCGATCTCCGCCCAGCTCGCGGGCTCGCCCGTGCCGGTCAGGTTGTACGTGCCGTACGGCGCCTGCGTTTCGATCAGGTGCCGGATGCCGCGGGCGAGGTCAGCCGTGAACGTGAGACGCCCGAACTGATCGTCGACCACCTTCGGGTCGACGCCGCGGTCGGCGAGACCCGCCATCGTGCTCACGAAGTTCCGTCCGTCTCCGATCACCCAGCTGGTGCGGACGATCCAGTGCCGCGGCACGGTGGCCGCCACGGCGTCTCCCGCGGCCTTCGTCTGCCCGTAGACGCCGAGCGGACTGATCGGGTCGTCCTCGCGATAGGGACGTTCCGACGATCCGTCGAAGACGTAGTCGCTCGAGACGTGCACCAGAGCGAGGCCGTGCTGCGTCGCGATGCGAGCCAGCGCTGCCACGCCCGAGACGTTCGCCGCCCAGGCAGCCGCCCGCCCCTCCGCGGTCTCGGCGGCATCGACCGCGGTGTACGCGGCGGCGTTGATGATCGTGCCGTAGGCGCGCCAATGCCGGGCATCCGGAGCGGTGAGATCGAAGTCGGCGCGCGCGGCGAACTCGATGTGCGCGGCGTCACCCAGCTCGGCGCGCAGCGCCCGCCCGAGCTGCCCATCCGCACCGAGCACGAGGATCTTGCGCGGCGGCACGGGCTCGACATCGACGAGCCGCGGATGCGCTCTGTCCTTGTCGGACAGCACCGCCTCGGTCAGGGGAATCGGCCAGTTCACGGCGGCGGTCTCGTCGGCCAGATTCAGGAACGAGTACTCGGCGTCGGGTGACCAGTGGTCGTTCACCAGGTACGCGTAGACCGTGTCGGGGTCGAGCGTCTGATACGAGTTGCCGACGCCGCGTGGCACGAAGACGGCGCGGTCGGGGCCGACCTCGATCGTGAAGGTCTCGCCGAACGTCGGCCCCTCGCGCAGGTCGACCCAGGCGCCGAAGATCCGGCCGGATGCCACGGAGACGAACTTGTCCCAGGGCTCGGCGTGGAAGCCGCGGGTGGTGCCGGCGGCGGCGTTGTAGGCGATGCTGTTCTGCACCGGGCCGAAGTCGGGAAGACCGGCGGCGACCATCTTCTCGCGCTGCCAGTTCTCCTTGAACCAGCCGCGGTTGTCGCCGTGCACGGGCAGGTCGACGACGAGAAGGCCGGGGATGGGCGTCTCTGTGACCTTCATCGCGAACGCCCTTCGTCTCGCTTCGCTCGCTCAGGGTCCGGCCCACCGGGTCCTGAGCGAGGAGCGCCGGCGACGAGACGAAGGGCGCTCATTGCCCCTTCTCCGCGTAGAAGGCCTCGACGCCGTCCTTGGACGGCGCCCACCAGTCCTCGTGCTCCCGGTACCAGTCGATGGTCGCTCGCAGCCCTGCCTCGAAGTCGCCGTACTTCGGCATCCAGCCCAGCTCCTCGCGCAGCTTGCTCGAGTCGATCGCATAGCGCAGGTCGTGCCCTGCTCGATCGGTGACGTGCTCGTACGCGTCCGGATCCTGCCCCATCAGGGTCAGGATCAGTTCGACCACCGTCTTGTTGTCCTTCTCACCGTCCGCGCCGATCAGGTACGTCTCGCCGATGCGCCCCTTCTCGAGGATGGTCAGCACGGCCGAGGAGTGGTCGTCGGCGTGGATCCAGTCGCGCACGTTCAGCCCGGCGCCGTACAGCTTGGGCCGGATGCCGCGGATCACGTTCGTGATCTGCCGGGGGATGAACTTCTCCACGTGCTGGTAGGGCCCGTAGTTGTTCGAGCAGTTCGAGATCGTCGCCTGCACGCCGAACGAGCGCACCCAGGCCCGCACCAGCAGATCCGAACCCGCCTTGGTCGACGAGTACGGCGAGGACGGGTTGTACGGGGTGCTCTCGGTGAACCGCTCCGGGTCGTCGAGCTCCAGATCGCCGTACACCTCGTCGGTGGAGATGTGATGGAACCGCACCCCGTGCCGACGCACCGCCTCGAGCAGTGTGTACGTGCCGATGATGTTCGTGTCCAGGAACGGACGCGGGTCGTGCAGGCTGTTGTCGTTGTGCGACTCCGCGGCGTAGTGCACCACGGCGTCCGCATCCGCGACCAGGGAGTCCACGACCGCGGCATCCGCGATGTCGCCCCGCACGAACGCGACCCGGTCCTCGGGAAGCCCGGCCAGCGAGGCTCGGTTGCCCGCATAGGTCAGCTTGTCCAGCACCGTCACCCGGTGATCGGTGTGCTCCACGACGTGGTGCACGAAGTTCGACCCGATGAACCCGGCACCCCCGGTGACCAGCAGCTTCATCGTTCTCCCCGTTCCAGCAGCCCCAGCAGATACGCACCGTACCCCGACTTCGCGAGCTGCTCGCCTCGAATGCGCAACTCGTCGTCGGAGAGGAAGCCCTGCCGCCAGGCCACTTCCTCGGGGGCGCCGATCTTCATGCCGGTGCGGCGCTCCATCGTGCGCACGTAATCGCCGGCATCCGTCATCTGGTCGAAGGTGCCGGTGTCCAACCACGCGGTGCCGCGCGGCAGCACCTCCACCTGCAGCTTGCCGCGCTCCAGATACGCGCTGTTGATGTCCGTGATCTCGTACTCCCCGCGCGCACTCGGCTTCAGCGACCGCGCGATCGACACGACGTCGTTGTCGTAGAAGTACAGCCCCGGCACGGCGTAGTTGCTCTTCGGCTGCGCCGGCTTCTCCTCCAGCGACACCGCTGCGCCGGATGCGTCGAACTCGACCACTCCGTACGCCGAAGGCTCCGCCACCCAGTACGCGAACACCGCCCCGCCGTCGACCTGCGAGAACCGCTTCAGCTGCCGTCCGAGCCCCGGGCCGTAGAGCAGGTTGTCACCGAGCACCAGCGCCACGGCATCCGATCCGATGAAATCGGCACCGATCGTGAACGCCTGCGCCAGGCCGTCGGGCGAGGGCTGCTGAGCGAAGCTCAGCGAGATCCCGAACTGCGACCCGTCGCCGAGCAGCCGCTCGAAGTGGGCGGCATCGTGCGGCGTCGTGATGATGAGGATGTCGCGGATGCCCGCCAGGATCAGCGTCGACAGCGGGTAGTAGATCATCGGCTTGTCGTACACCGGCACCAGCTGCTTCGAGACGCCCAACGTGATCGGATGCAGCCGTGTACCCGATCCCCCAGCGAGAATGATCCCCTTCACGCTCCTTATCCTGGCATCCCCTCTCGGCAGGCACAGGTAGTCTCATGCTCGTGCGCATTCTTCTGACCGGCGGTGCCGGCTACATCGGATCCCACGTCGCTCTCGTCCTGCTCGAGGCGGGTCACGACGTCCTGCTGCTCGATGACTTCTCGAACAGCAGCCGCGAAGCGATCGACCGGGTGCAGGACCTCACCTCCCGCACGATCGATGTCATCGAGTGCGATCTCGCGGACCGCGCGGCGGCGGATGCTGCGCTGAAGAAGGAGCACTTCGATGCGGCCATCCACTTCGCCGGGCTCAAGGCCGTCGGCGAATCGGTCGCGAAGCCCTCGGAGTACTACCGCACCAACCTCAACTCCACGCTGAACCTGCTCGACATCATGCGTGAGAAGGACGTGCGCAAGCTGGTCTTCAGCTCGTCGGCGACCGTGTACGGCACCCCCGCCGAGGGGGTCGAGCGGCTCGACGAGACGCAGCCCGTCGGACAGGGCATCACCAACCCCTACGGCTGGACGAAGGCGTTCAACGAGCAGATCATCCGCGATGTGCACGTCGCCTGGCCCGAGCTCGAGGCCGTGCTGCTGCGCTACTTCAACCCGGTGGGAGCGCACCCGTCCGGCCGCATCGGCGAAGACCCCTCCGGCATCCCGAACAACCTCATGCCCTTCGTCGCACAGGTGGCCGTGGGCCGCCGCGACCACCTCAGCGTGTTCGGCGACCAGTACCCCACGCACGACGGCACCGGCGTGCGCGACTACATCCACGTGATGGATCTGGCCGAGGGCCACATGGCCGCCCTCGAGCACCTGAAGGCCGGGGTCGAGACGTACAACCTCGGCTCGGGCGAGGGCCAGAGCGTGCTCGACGTGGTGAAGGCGTTCGGCGATGCCGCCGGCCGCGAGATCCCCTACCAGGTCGTGGCGCCGCGCCCCGGCGACCTGCCCACGACGATCGCCGACCCGACGAAGGCGAACCGCGAACTGGACTGGCACACCACCCGCTCGCTCGCCGAGGCGTGCCGCGACACGTGGAACTGGCAGTCGCAGAACCCGAACGGCTTCGCGGGGGCATGATGCTCCGACCAGGATCCATGCACATATTCGTCAAGATTTGACGAAATAGTGCCTCAAATCGATGGCATGGCTAGAATTTGAGCATGCTCATCCGATTCGAGGTCAGCAACTTCCGTTCGATCGCGGATTCAGTCGCGCTGTCGCTGGTCGCGATCGACTCCGACCAGGAATCGGCACGTCCGCAAGCGCGGCTGAAGGAGCACCTTCTCACGCGCGCAGCGATCTTCGGCCCCAACGCCTCCGGCAAGTCCAGCATCCTCGCCGCCATCGATTGGGTGCGCACGGCGATCCTCGATTCGCTGCGTCGTTGGGACGACGGGATCCCTGTCGAGCCGCACGCTTTCGGCCAGTGGCCGACGAGGACGACTTCTTTCATCCTCGACTTGTCGATCGACGGCGTTCGGCATGAGTACGAGCTCGAGCTCGATTCGGAGCGGGTGCACTACGAGTCCCTGTACGAGTACCCGGAGGGGCGCCGCAAGCGCGTCTTCACCCGCGAAGGAAACGATCTGACGCTCCAGACCGGACTCGGAAAGCTGGCCGGAGCGCGCGAGCTCATCACTGAGCGCACACTCGCCCTGTCGGCGATGCGGAGATTCGGATCACCCAAGGTCGGTCCAGTCATCGACGCCATGACAGACATACAGAACCTCAGCGGTCATTCGTCGCTCCGCCGCTTCCGGCGATATCCCGGTGGGTTCGTGGACCGCATGAGTCGTACCGAGAAGATCTTCGATGCGCCACCCACGCTGTTCGACTTCGATGGCGCCGGTTCGCCCTCGCGGGAGCGCGCTCTCGCGCTCCTTAGGCTCGCCGACCTCGGTATCAGCGACGTCTCGTTTCGCGAAGAACCGGTCGAAGTCGTGGACGGCGACATCCGCATGCGACGCATCCCCCAACTCATGCACGAGACCGGTGATGCAGTTCAGGCGCTGGACCTCCACCAGGAGTCGGAAGGAACCAGCCGCTGGTTCAGCTTGATCGGACCGGCGCTCTGGGCCCTGCAGAACGGGACCATCGTTCTGGTCGACGAGATCGACTCGAGCCTGCATCCTGCTCTGACCGCGGAGCTGATCCGCCTCTTCCGCGACAAGGACACGAATCCAGCGAATGCGCAGATCATCTTCACATCTCACGATACGAGCCTGCTCGCGCATCTGAATCGCGACGAGGTCTGGCTGACGGAGAAACGGCCTGACGGCTCGACGCGGCTCGGAGCCCTCTCGGACTTCGCAGGCGGCCGCATTCGCAAGGGCAAGGACATCGGGGATGCCTACCTCGCCGGGCGGTTCGGCGCGCTCCCTGACACTGACCGCACTGAGCTGATGCACGCGCTCGGCCTCCTGAGCTGATGGCGCGGCGGAAGGGCGGGCGCTCCCTGTCTCGCGGCATCGGGTCGCGCACTGAGAGACGCACGATCTGCGTTTTCACCGAAGGGCGGTTGACGGAGCCTCAATACATCACTGCTCTCAAATCCCTGCCAGGCGTGCGCGACCGCACCTCCTTGAAGATCGAGATCGTCAGCGAGCATGCCGTGCCGCACAGGCTCGTGAAACTCGCGGCCCAGAAGGCGGACGAGCCAGAGGTCGATGAAGTCTGGTGCGTATTCGACATCGATGACCATCCGAATCTCGAAGAGGCGCGACGCATCGCCGAACGGCACGGAGTCAAGGTCGTCGTCTCGAATCCGTGCTTCGAACTCTGGCTGATTCTGCATCATCAGGATCAGACCGCGTCGCTGACCACCGCAGACGCAGAGAGATTGGCACAAGCACTTCCCGGCGTGAGGGACAAATCAATCGACGGCGCAGCCTTTGTCGCTCGTCGCAGAGAAGCGACTGACCGCGCGCTACGACTCGATGAGCGACACGCACGGAACGGGCGAGGATCACCGCATGACAACCCGTCGTCTGGGTTCCCTGCGCTGCTCGATGCGATCGAAGACTCCGCGGGCAAGAGTTGACGTGCGACCACCGCTCGCTCGATCATGCGCCTTAGAGGCGTCCTTACAGCGGAATCCGCGAGAATGATCCGGTGACCGATATTTTCGCGCCCGAAGAGGCGCCTGTGCGCACCCGCCGCCGTCGCTGGCCGTGGGTCATCGTGTTCACGGTTCTGGGGATCATCATCGCGGCCGCTGTGACCGGCGCCGTCTATCTCGGACACCTGTCGTCGCTGTACGACCAGGCCGAGAAGCTGCCTGACTCGCAGGTCTTCCCAGACCCGACGACGCGACCGACTGTCCCCGCTGAGAGTCCCGACGGCAGGAACATCCTGCTTCTGGGGTCGGACACTCGCGGATCCATGGGGAAGAACGTCGAGGACATCCGCGGGCAGCGCTCCGACACGATCATGCTCGTGCACATCCCGTCCGATCGCTCCGGCGTGCAGATCATCTCGATCATGCGCGACAACTGGGTGCCGATCCCCGGCCACGGCGAGAACAAGATCAACGCAGCGCTCTCGTTCGGCGGTGTGCCCCTGCTGGTGCAGACGGTCGAGGGCATCTTCGAGGTGCCGATCGACCACGTGGCCATCGTCGACTTCGAAGGCTTCAAGGGTCTCTCAGAAGCGGTGGACGGCGTCACCCTGAACAACGCCATCCGGTTCTCTTCCGACGGCTTCGACTTCGCCCAGGGTGAGATCACCGTCGAGGGCGACGAAGCCCTCGCCTACGTGCGCGCCCGCTACCCGTTCACCGACGGCGACTACCAGCGCGTGCGCAACCAGCAGGCCTTCGTGAAGGGCCTCGTCGGCGAGCTCATCAGCAAGGACACGCTCACCAACCCGGCGCGCATCGCCGACTCGGTCGGGGCGATCTCGAAGTTCCTCGCCGTCGACTCCGGCCTGAACGCCCAGGTCGCCGCGCAGCTGGGACTCGAGATGAAGGACGTCCGCTCCGAAGACATGATGTTCCTCACCTCGCCGACCAACGGCACCGGCACGGTCGGCGACCAGTCGATCGTGGTGCCCGACTGGGACGGTCTGCGGGCGCTCTCGGACGCGCTGAAGAACGACACGGTGCCGCAGTACGCGGCGACCCAGAAGTAGTTCTCCCCTCCGCGTCACTTTCTGGACGGAGCCCACTCCTCTTCAGTGGGCTCCGTTGCGCGCACCGCGTCCCCCCGAACGGACCCCGTCGATGCAGCCCCGCTGACGGATGCCGGAACTCGAGCCGGCATCCGCGGCTCTGGGGAGGACCCGTGCTGGGGCGCGAGGCCCGGGGCTGCATCGACGTCCTCGTGGAGAGTTCGGAGATAATGAAGGTCTGATCGGGTGCTTCCGGCCGCCCGGTCCCGCGTCGCGGGGGCGACGCGCCTGGGGAGGGACGATGCAGGATCCGCGCAGCGACGCCGAACTGCTCAGTGCGCTCCGCGACGGCGACCGTCAGGCGTACGCCGCGCTCTGGAACCGGCACGTCGGAGCCGCGTACAAGCACGCCCGCCGGCTGTATCCGTCCCGCGCCGACGACCTGGTCTCGGAATCGTTCCTCGCGATCTACCAGCAGGTGACCACCACGTCGAAGGGGCCCACGTTCGCCTTCCGGTCGTACCTGAAGGCGGTGATGCGCAACACCGCGGTGCAGTGGCGTGCGGAGGCCGGCCGCGTCGTCGACAGCGACGACGTCGACCGGGTGGATCCGCGCGACGCGCTCAGCCTCATCGAGCGGGAAGCGGACGCCGCCGACCTGCTCGGCGCGTTCGAGGAGCTGCCCGAGCGCTGGCAGCAGGTGCTGTGGCTGTCGGAGGTCGCCGCCGTGGGCCGCCCCGAGATCGCCCGTCAGATGGGACTCGCACCGAACGCCGTCTCGGCGCTGCAGCGCAGAGCCCGCGGAGGACTGAAGCTGCAGTGGCTCAGCAGGCAGGTCCCGGTGGCGCTGCGCGACGACCAGGCGCATGTCGCCCGTCTGCTCCCCCGGTATCTCGCGGGGCCCGCGGATGCCGCGCTCGGCGCCGAGGTCGACGCACATGTCGCCCGCTGCGCGACCTGCGCCGACGTGCTCGCGGGCATGCGCATCGCCGGCGTACGCCTGCAGAACACGACGCTGGCCGCAGTCGGGTTCGGTGCGCTCGGTATCACCATCCCCGGCATGCCCCCACTCGCCGTGGGCACCGCCGCGGCCGCCGTCGGCTCCGGAATCGCGCTCACCACCGGCCTGGTGGCAGGTGGCCTGGGCGCACTCCTGGTCGGCGGGCTGATCATCACCGGCGCGCTCACCGGAATCATCCCGCCACCGGCTCCGGCCCCGACCGAGAACGTCGCTGCACCGGCCACGCCGGCGCCGGATGCCACGCCCGCGGCATCCGCTCTTCTGCCGTCGCCGGCGCCGAGCCCGACGCCGGAGGCGACAGCGCCGGCGCCCGCGCCCGTCGAGCCGCCGCGCACCGGACGGCACAACGACGATCCGACGATCGACTCGGTCGATCTGGTGGACGACCCCGACACGCTGCCGACCTGGCCGGAGCGGCCGGGTGCGGCAGGACCGGGAGTTCCCGGCCCTGGCACCTCCCCCGGTACGGATCCCGGTGATCCGGCGTCGGCGCCCGCCCCCTCGCCCGGGGTGAGCACGCCCGCCGCATCCACCGGCTATCTCGCGCCCGTGATCGGAGGCGTCGCGAGCACGGGATCCTCCGTCGCCGTCGAGGTCGACGGCACACGCTACACGCCCGCCGTGGCGGGCGACGGCGCGTGGAGCTTCGACCCGCGCGGCCTCGAGCCGGCTGCGGGGACGCACACCTACAGCGTCTGGGCGTACGACGCCGAGACGTCGTCGCCGGTGGTGACCGGCGAGTTCACGGTGCTGCCGATCGAGGTGACCGGGTTCGAGGGCCTCGCCGGCTTCGAGGACATGCAGGTCGAGGAGGCGCAGACCACCGGGCTGGTGATCGCGCTCACGGGCCCCGCGAACGGAACCATCTGGGTGCAGTCGATGACCGGGCACTCCGCGATGATCGCGCTCGACGACACCGGGCACGCGGTCAAGCGCCTGCGCATGAACTCGCGCGGCTGGTACCACCTGACGTTCCGCGCGCTCGACGCCGACGGCTTCTGGGGACCGCCGGTCGAGCGCAGCGTCGACGTCTACGATCCCGACATCATCTTCGACCCGTGGGGCCCGAGCCCCGAGGACATGACGTTCGACTTCGTCGAGCCCTGAGCCGCAGAGCGGTCTCGTTCTGCACACCTGTCGTCCGGTGCCTGTTTCTGCACAGCTCCAGCGTCTGCGGCCTCCGCCGCCCGATGCGTCGCGTAGATTCGGTCGCGCGCCCCGCATGGATCACGCACAATGGAGGTATGTACATGTCCGCCGAACTGATCGCCACGCTGTCAGCGTTCATCACGCTCGGCGTCGGCATGTTCGCCGGGTTCGCGTGGATGCTCCATCGCATGGACACACTCGAGGGGAAGCTCACCGCACGCATCGACGAGAAGACCGACGGACTCGACACGAAGCTCGGCGCGCGCATCGACGCACTCGACACCAAGCTCGACTCTGTCGACAACAGACTCGGCGCCCGTATCGACGCTCTCGAGGCGAAGCTCGACGCTGTCGACGGCAGGCTCAGCGCTCGCATCGAGAGCGTGCAGTCCGAACTCGTCGAGGTGAAGATCGCGATCGCACGCATCGAGCCGCCTCGGCACCTGATCGTCGCACGCTGACGCAGACGAGGAACGCGGGCCCCGGAGCATCCGGGACCCGCGTTCTTTCGTTCAGCAGTGTGTCAGAGCGACAAGTGCGTGCGCACGACCTCGACCAGCGTCTCGGCATGGGCCTGAGCGCTGGCGGCGTCCGCCGCCTCGACCATCACGCGCACGAGCGGTTCGGTGCCAGACTTACGCAGCAGCACCCGTCCGGTCTCGCCGAGCTCAGCCTCGACGGCGCGCACCGCCTCCTGCACACCTGCTTCGTCGTCGACGCGATCCTTGTCGACGCCCTTCACGTTGATGAGCACCTGCGGGTACACCGTCATGACGGATGCCAGTTCGGCGAGGGACTTCCCGGTGCGGGCCATCTCGGCCACGATGTGCAGACCGGTGAGCACGCCGTCGCCGGTGGTGGCGAAGTCGCTCATGATCACGTGGCCGGACTGCTCGCCGCCCAGCGAGAAGCCGTTGGCGTTCATGTCCTCGAGCACGTAACGGTCGCCCACGGCGGTCTGACGCACCGTGATGCCGTGCTCGCGCATCGCGACGTGCAGGCCCAGGTTGCTCATCACCGTGGCGACGAGCGTGTCGTCCTTGAGCTTGCCGCGCTGCTTCATCGACACGGCGAGGATCGCCATGATCTGGTCGCCGTCGACGACGTTGCCGTCGGCGTCGACCGCCAGGCAGCGGTCTGCGTCGCCGTCGTGCGCGATGCCGACGTCCGCCCCGACCCGCACGACCTCGGCGGCCAGCTTCTCGAGGTGGGTCGAGCCCACGCCGTCGTTGATGTTGATGCCGTCGGGATCGGCGCCGATCACGGTCACCTTCGCGCCCGCGGTGCGGAACGCCTCGGGCGATGCGCCGGATGCTGCGCCGTTGGCGCAGTCCAGCACCACGTGCAGGCCGTCCAGGCGGTGCGGCAGCGAGCCCAGCAGATGCAGGACGTAGCGGTCCTCAGCATCCGAGAACCGGCGCACACGACCCACGTCCGCGCCCGTGGGCTCCAGCATCGGACCGGTCATCGCCTCTTCGATGCGCTGCTCCACGACGTCGGGCAGCTTCACTCCGCCGCGGGCGAAGATCTTGATGCCGTTGTCGGGCGCGGGGTTGTGCGACGCCGAGATCATCACGCCGAAGTCGGCGTCGATGTCGGAGATCAGGAACGCGGCGGCCGGGGTCGGCAGCGTGCCGGCATCCAGCACGTCGACGCCCGAAGACGCGAGACCCGCCTCGACGGCGGCGCTGAGGAAGTGCCCCGAGATGCGGGGGTCGCGGGCGACCACTGCAGTGAGGCGTTTGCCGGCGGCCTTGCGGGCCTCGGCAATACGGCCCTGGCCCAGGACGACGGCAGTCGCCTGGGCCAGGGTGAGCGCAAGTCCGGCGGTGAGGGTCTCGCCATTGGCGAGACCCCGCACGCCGTCTGTACCGAACAGTGCCATGTAGGACTGTGAGCGGATCAGCGCTTCGAGTACTGAGGAGCCTTGCGGGCCTTCTTGAGACCGGCCTTCTTGCGCTCGATGACGCGAGCGTCGCGCGAGAGGAAGCCGGCCTTCTTCAGGGTCGGGCGGTTGTTCTCGGCGTCGATCTCGTTCAGCGCACGGGCGATGCCCAGGCGCAGAGCACCGGCCTGGCCGGAGTCGCCGCCACCCGAGATGCGGGCGATGACGTCGTAGGCGCCGGTGAGGTTCAGAACCGTGAACGGGTCGGTGATCAGCTGCTGGTGCAGCTTGTTCGGGAAGTAGTCCTCGAGGGTACGGCCGTTGACCGTGATCACGCCGGAGCCGGGGACGAGGCGCACGCGGGCGATGGCCTGCTTGCGACGGCCCACGGCTGCGCCCGGGACGCTGAGAACGCGCGGAGCGGCGGTCTCGACGACCTCGGACTCAGGAGTCGAGGTGGAGAAGTTCTGCGGGAAGTCGGTGGAGTCCTGGATTTCAGCCACGAGTATGTCCTTAGTGAGAAGCGGCGCTTACTGGGCGACCTGGTCGAGGGTGTACGGCGTGGGCTGCTGCGCGGAGTGCGGGTGCTCGGCACCGGAGTACACCTTCAGCTTGGTGAGCTGCTGAGCGCCCAGCTTGTTCTTCGGGAGCATGCCGCGGACGGCCTTCTCCACGGCGCGGACCGGGTTCTTCTCGAGGAGCTCGGCGTAGGTGGTCGACTTCAGACCGCCCGGGTAGCCCGAGTGGCGGTAGGCGATCTTCTTCTGGAGCTTCTGACCGGTGAGCGCGACCTTGTCGGCGTTCACGATGATGACGAAGTCACCCATGTCCATGTGGTTGGAGAAGGTGGGCTTGTGCTTGCCGCGCAGGAGCGCGGCGGCGTGCGAGGCCAGGCGGCCGAGAACGACGTCAGAGGCGTCGATGACGACCCAGTCACGCTGAGCTTCGCCAGCCTTGGGGGTGTAAGTGCGCGTCACGATAGTGCTGCTTTCTTAGATTCGAACGGAGAGGTTCGTGAATCCCGCTCCGGGGTGGTTTCCCTCGAGGAGGGGAACACGCCAGTGGAGGGCTCACGTTCGTCGCGCCTGTCGACGGACACACCGATGACAGGCACCAAAGGGTTAGCTTACGGCATGCGGCATCCGTCTTGCAAAACGATCAGTGCGCGCGCGACGCCGTCGCGCGCGTCGCCGTGATCAGGATCGGGCGGTGATCGCTCACGCCCTGCGGCAGCGTGTGCACCGTGTCGACCCGGAAGCCCACCGAGGTCGCGAAGTCGTAGTGCCCTCGGAAGACGCGATATCGCGTGTAGGTGTGCTCGTCGCTGAGGGTCAGCATGTAGCCGTGCTCGCGGATCGTCGCGCCGAGGTTCTCCTTGAACACGGGGTAGTTGTAGTCCCCCGCCATGATCACCGGCAGCCCGTGGCCCATCTGGTCGAGCTCGGCCAGCGCCGCACGGATCTGCTGGCGCCGCAGCGAGTTCAGCGCTGTCAGCGGCGCCGCATGGAACGATGCCGCGATGAACTCGTATCCGTCGTCGATGTCGTGCAGGCGCACGGCGACCACCCGCTCGTGCGCCGGCCGCGCGATGCGGTCGTGCAGGGATTTCTTCAGCCCGATGGTGCGCACGTCCGTCGCGCGGTACATGTCGGGACGGTAGAACACCGCGATACCCAGCCTGTTGCCTGCGGTCCCATGCGCGAGCACCATGCCGACGATGTTCTCCGGCAGTGCCTCGACGTCCGCCTCCTGCAGGCAGAGCAGGTCGGGCGTGTGCTCGGCGACCAGCGTCTCGAGCTCGTGCGCGGCCGCGTGCTTGCGCAGGTTGTAGGAGATGATCCTCATCATCCGTCGCCCTCGTCGTCCGGGCCCCTGAGCCTGTCGGATGGCAGGCTGCGACGCCCGCGCGTCTGCTCGGCTCGGGATGCCAGCAGTTCATCTGCAGGGTACCCGACCTCGGTGAGACTCAGCCCCCGCGCCGCCAGCACCTTGAACGCGCTGGTGCGGGTGAGCTCGTCACGCAGCCGCACGACATCGGCGACCTCGAGACGCCCCTCACCCACCGCCGCGCACGCGCCGACGAGCGCGCGCACCATGCTGTGGCAGAACGCATCGGCTTTGACCTCGGCGATCAGCACGCCGTGGTCATCGCGCATCCACCGGTAGTCCAGCAGGGTGCGGATGGTCGTCGCCTCCTCGCGGGGTTTGCAGTACGCCGCGAAGTCGTGCAGTCCGATCAGGGTCCGCGCGGCGGCATCCATCGCCTGCTCGTCGAGCGCGGACTTGATCGCCGTGGTGTCGTGCCGGCGCATCGGGTCGTAGCCGCTCGTGGCGTCGGCGAGCCGGTACCGGTACCGCCGCCACACCGCGGAGAACCGGGCGTCGAATCCCTCCGCGGCGATCGCGGTGCGACGCACCGTGACGTCGGGGTACGCGCCGAGCGCGCCCCGCATCCGGTGCGCGAGCGAGCCGGCCGGATCATCCGCCGCGCGACCGTGCCGCGACTGCAGTCGCGCGTACTGCGCGTCGTCGAGGTCGACGTGCGCGACCTGACCGGATGCGTGCACTCCGGCATCCGTCCGTCCGGCGACGACGAGCTGCGCGTCGGAGCCGACGATGCGCGTCAGGGCGTCCTCAAGTGTGCCCTGCACCGTGCGCAGACCTGGCTGCTTCGCCCAGCCCCGGAAGTGGGTGCCGTCGTAGGCGATGTCGAGACGGATGCGCACGTTCCCAGGGTACGGCGTGGACTCGGCTCCCCACGCCCCGTTTCCCCCTGCTCCGGTCCCAACGGATGCGGGTGTTTCCGCCCGAGCACCCGCAACGAGTGAGACCGGAGCAGCTGAAGGGCCGCGCTACGCGACCAGTTCCGCCCGCAGCACGTGCTTCGTCACCTTGCCGGAGGGGTTGCGCGGCAGCGCCTCGCGCACGATCAGCTCGCGCGGGATCTTGTACTTCGCGAGATGCTCGGCCAGGAACAGGCGCACCTCGTCGATCGACAGGTCGCCGGATGCCTCGACGACGGCCACGACCGTCTCGCCCCACTCCTCGTGCGGGCGACCGACGATCGCGGCATCCACGACGGCCGGATGCTGCCGCAGGGCCTCCTCCACCTCGGGCGAGTAGACGTTCTCGCCGCCGGTGATCACGACGTCCTTGAGCCGGTCGACGATGAACAGGTAGCCGTCGGCGTCGACCCGGGCGAGGTCGCCGGTGCGGTACCAGTCGCCCTCGAAGACGGCGTCGGTCGCGGCGTCGTCGTTCAGGTATCCGGCCATCCGGGTCGCGGAGCGCATCCACAGCTCGCCGATGTCGCCGGCGGTCGCGTCGGCGCCTGTCTCGTTCACCACCCGGATGTCGACGCCCGGCATCCCGCCGGCGCCGATCGAGCCGGCCTTCTCGATCTGCTCGGCCGGGTACAGCGCGGAACCCACCGGCCCCATCTCGCTCATGCCGTACACCTGGTAGAACGCATCGGTGTCATATGCCTTCTGCAGCATGCGCACGGTGTCGGCGCCCATCGGCGCTCCGCCGTAGGCCCACAGCCGCATCGACGAGAGGTCGAAGTCGCCGAGGCTCATCCCGACCGACGGCAGCACCTTGAGCGGCGCGAGATAGGCGATGGGAGCTCCGAAGAACGCTGTGACGCGGTGCTGCTGCACCGCCTGCAGGAAGTGCACCGGGTGGTACTCCTTCAGCAGCACGGCCGTGCCACCGAGGTACATCATCGACAGGAACCAGTTGTTCAGCGGTGAGGCGTGCCAGATCGGCATGGCGATCAGGAAGCGGTCCTCGCGCTGCAGACCGACTGCGGCGGTCGTATACGCGGGTACGTTGGCGAGGCCTGCGTGGGTGTGCAGGCATCCCTTCGGGCTGCTCGTCGTGCCCGACGTGTAGAGCACCTGCGCGATCTGGTCGCCCTCGACCTCCACGCCGTCCCACTCCTCGGCGGCGGCGACAGCGGCATCGAAGGAGCCCGATCCGTCGTCGGCGATCGTCAGCACCCGGGCATCCGGCGCACCTTCGCGTACGCGATCCGCGAGATCGACGTCGGCGACGACGACCTGCAGCCCGGCGTGCGCGGCGACATAGGCGACCTCGCGGGCCGTGAACTTGTGATTCACCGGCACCAGCGCGGCGCCCGCGCGCCAGAGGCCGAAGGCCGCGACGGCGAACGCCGGGGTGTTGAACGCCATCACGCCGACGCGGTCACCGGGCTGCACGCCGGCAGCGCGGAACACGGCGGCGGCGCGGCGAGACGCCGCCAGCAGCTGCCGGTAGTCGAGCGTGCCGAGGTCGGAGACGATCGCGGGCTTGTCGGGGAAGGTGCGAGCGGAGCGCTCCAGCATCCAGGTCAGGTTCATCGGGTCCTCACGTCGTCGTGTCGGGTGGTCGGCGGCATTGCCTCGGGTGTTGAATCGTGATTCAATTCCGATATTGAATCACGATTCAGTCGAGTTGTGAACCGGAGCTAAGGAGCACGGGATGGCGCAGCGTCGCGAAGCAGGACGCCGGGAGGACCTCATCGAGGCAGCCACGGCGATCGTCCGGGACTCCGGGTTCGGGGCCGCATCGGTCAAGGCCGTGACCGCTCGCGCGGGCATGAGCGCCGGCCTGCTGTACAGCTATGCGGACGGGGTCGACGATGTGCTCGCTGAGGTGTTCCGGCGCTGCGCCGGCACCGAGCTCGCCGCGGTGGACCGGGCCGTCCTCGCCTCCGAACGCACGGATGCCGCAGGGCGCCTGCTCGCGCTGATCGAGACCTTCGCGCGGCGCGCGCTGCGCGGCGGCCGCCTCGCGTGGGCGCTGCTGGTCGAACCGGTCGGCCGCGCGATCGACGAGGAACGCCTCGCCTACCGCCGCGGCTATGCCGACATCCTCGCGGAGATCGTCACACAGGGCGTGCGCGACGGATCGTTCGCCCCGCAGCATCCGCAGATCACCGCCGCAGGTCTCGTCGGCGCGATCGGCGAGGCCCTGGCCGGGCCGCTCACGCCCGTCAGCGCGGACGAGGACGACCCGGATGCCGTCGTCGCGGCGATCTCCGAACTGTGCCTGCGCGCCGTCGGCGCCGCCCCCGAGAAGTAGTCGTCCGAGTCACCCTGGGTCCCTGAGCCTGTCGAAGGGTCCGAGCCCCATCCCGAGAAGGAATCATGAGCACGCACGAGGTCTTCAACCAGTCCCCTGCCCGCGTCGACGTCGACGAGTACGGCGCCAACGTCGCCCTCGTCGAGGGCGTCGCCCGGTACGACGCCGCCTGGGCGCACGAAGGACTGCACGCCACGGGCATCCGGGTCGGGACGGCCGACTTCCAGGCCGACGCGCGCCGCGCGAATCGCAACAAGCCCCAGCTGCACACGCACGACCGCTGGGGCAATCGCATCGACGAGGTCGAGTACGACCCGTCGTACCACCGCGTGATCTCGGCCGCCGTCGCCGACGGTGCGCACGCCAGCGCCTTCGCCGACCCGCGGCCCGGCGCGAACGTCGCGCGGGCGGCATCCTTCATGCTCTCCGCGCAGATCGAGCCGGGGCACGCCTGCCCGGTGTCGATGACGCACTCGGCCGCGCCGGTGATCGCGCAGCATCCATCCGTCGCTGAGGAATGGATGCCGCGTGTGCTGTCGCGCTCGTATTCGCCCGACCTCGTGCCCGGCAAGCAGAGCGCCCTGCTCGGCATGGCGATGACCGAGAAGCAGGGCGGGTCGGACGTGCGGGCGAACACCACCGTCGCTGTGCCGATCGGCGACGGCCGGTACGAGCTGACCGGGCACAAGTGGTTCTGCTCGGCGCCGATGTCGGACGGCTTCCTCGTGCTGGCGCAGGCGCCGGGCGGGCTGTCGTGCTTCCTGCTGCCGCGGCTGCGCGAGGACGGCAACCGCAACGCGATGCGCATCATGCGACTGAAGGACAAGCTCGGCAACGCGTCGAACGCGTCGAGCGAGGTCGAGTACTCCGGAGCCGTCGCGCACCTGCTCGGCGAGGAGGGCCGCGGCGTGCGCACCATCATCGAGATGGTCACGAACACCCGGCTGGACTGCATCCTCGGGTCGCTCGCCGGCATGCGGCAGGCCGTCGCCGAGGCGTCGTGGCACGCCAGGCACCGCGCCGCCTTCGGACGGATGCTGATCGACCAGCCCGCGATGACCGGCGTCATCGCCGACCTGCAGCTCGAGGTCGAGGGAGTCACGGCCGCCGCGCTGCGGCTCGCCCGCGCCTACGACGCGGATGCCTCGGAGCAGGATGCCGCCTTCACGCGACTGGGCACGGCCGTGATGAAGTACTGGGCGTGCAAGCGCGGCCCGGCGCACGCGGCCGAGGCGCTGGAGTGCCTCGGCGGCAACGGCTACACCGAGGACTTCCCGCTCGCGATGCGCTACCGCGAACAGCCGGTGATGGCGGTGTGGGAGGGCTCGGGCAACGTGATCGCGCTCGACGTGCTGCGCGCGCTCGGCCGCGAGCCGGGCGCGTTCGAGGCGTTCGACGCCGAGGTCTCGCTCGCTCGCGGGGCGGACGCCCGGCTCGACGCGCACCTGGCCCGCACACGCGCACTGGTGCGGGAGGTGGCGACGGATGCTGCGCCCGAGGCGCGCGCCCGGGAGCTGGTCGCGGCGCTGGCTCTGGCGCTGCAGGGGTCGCTGCTCGTGCAGCATGGGCCTGCGGCCGTGGCCGACGGGTTCGTGGCATCCCGTCTCGGCGGCGGGTCCGGTTTCGCGACCGGCGCCCTCTTCGGCGCCCTGCCGGCCGGGGTCGACGCCGCCGCGATCGCCGCCCGCGCCTGACCCGCGGCTGCCCGGCGGATCCGGGCCGCATGCAGAACCGACCGCGCGGTCGAAAACGCACCCTCACGCCGCCGCCGCGCTGAGAAACCGACCGCGCGGTCGAAAACGCACCTCGGCACGAGGCGCGAACGCACGCCGCACCCGCAACGAGTGAGACCGGAGCATCCCGACGGCCAAGCTTCCCTCGGCTCCGGTCCCAACCGATGCGGGTGCTCCACCGCCGGAACCCGCAACGAGTGAGACCGGAGCGTCGGAAGCACCTGCGGAGTACCATGGCGACCACCGCGCGGAAGGGGCTCCGATGCAGACCGAATACGACCTGATCGTGCTGGGCGGCGGAGCCGTCGGCGAGAACGTGGCAGACCGAGCGGTGCGGGGCGGCCTGTCCGTCGTGATCGTCGAGGACGAACTCGTCGGCGGCGAGTGCTCCTACTGGGCGTGCATGCCCTCGAAGGCCCTGCTCCGCCCTGCAGCGGCCCTGCGAGCGGCGCGGCGCGTTCCGGGCGCAGCCGCCGCGATCACCGGAGACCTCGACGTCGCCGTCGTCTTCGCCGGTCGCGACGAGGTGACCAGCCATTGGCACGACGACGGCCAGGTGCGCTGGCTCGAGGGTGCGGGCATCGACCTCATCCGCGGCCACGGCAGGTTCATCGGACCGAAGCAGGTCGAGGTCGCGGCCGCGGGGGTCGTGCTCACCGCCCGGCACGCGGTGGCCGTCGTCACGGGGTCGCGGGCGGCGATCCCCGACATCCCCGGGCTGCGCGACTCGAACCCGTGGACCAGCCGCGAGGCCACGAGTGCGAAGCGCGCCCCCGCCAGCCTGGCCGTCATCGGCGGCGGAGTCGTCGCCGCCGAGATGGCCGCCGCATATGCGTCTTTCGGAACCGAGGTCACGGTGATCGCCCGCGGACGGATGCTCGGAAAGCTCGAGCCGTTCGCCGCCGAGCTCGTCGTCGCCGGTCTCCAGGAGCAGGGCGTGCGCATTCTCACCGACACGTCACCGATATCCGTCGACCGCGACCCGGACGGCGTGCACATCGCGCTCGACGAAGAGACCATCACCGCTGAGGAGGTCCTGGTCGCGACCGGCCGCTCCCCCCGCACCGACGATCTCGGCCTCGAGTCGATCGGCTTGAAGCCCGGCGGCTGGCTGTCCACCGACGACACCATGCTGGTGTTCGACTTCGACTGGCTGTACGCCGTCGGTGATGTCACCCGTCGCGCTCTGTTCACCCACCAGGGCAAGTACCAGGCCCGTGCTGCCGGCGATGTGATCGCCGCCCGCGCGACCGGTGCGCCGGTCGATGACGCGCCCTGGGGTGCGCATGTCACCACCGCCGATCACCACGCCGTGCCGCAGGTCGTATTCACCGACCCCGAGATCGCCGCGGTCGGCCTGACGGCGGCGGAGGCGGATGCCGCGGGACTGCGCACCCGTGTGATCGACTACGACCTGTCGTGGCTGGCGGGCACCTCCGTGCACGCCGTCGGCTACCGCGGCCAGGCCCGGATCGTCGTCGACGAGGGACGGCGGGTGATCGTCGGCGCGACCTTCGCCGGTCCGGATGTCGCCGAGCTGGTGCAGGCGGCGACGATCGCGATCGTCGGCGAGGTGCCGATCGACCGGCTGTGGCACGCGGTGCCCGCGTATCCGACGATCAGCGAGGTCTGGCTGCGCTTGCTCGAGGCCTACGGGCGGCCGGCGGCGCCTGCGCAGCATCCGCATCACATCCCCGCACCCGGCGAGCCGAGCATCCCCGAGATCGAGGTCGATGAGAACATCGCGCCGCGCCCCGAGGAGGAGGCCGCAGACCTGAACCGCGCCGAGCCGGACGTCGCCGACCACACACACGACCGGCGCTAGCCGCGTTCGATTCGGAAGCCCGGTGGTCAGTCCAGCCAGCCCCGGCGCGCCGCCTGCAGCCCGGCCTGGAACCGCGTCGTCGCATCCAGCCGTTCGATCACGGCGTTGATGCGGCGACGGGCGGTGTGCACGTGCACGTCCAGCTGCCGCGCGATGGCCTCGTCCTTCAGGCCGCTGGCCAGCAGCGCGATCAGCACTCGCTCGTCGTCGGTGGGCGGCGCGTTCCTCGCATCCGATGAGATGGATGCCGCGGCGCCGAGCGGCACCGCTGTCTCCCACAGCATCTCGAACAGCGGCAGCAGGGCGTTCATCAGCAGGCCGTCGTGCACGACGAGCGCCTGTTCCAGCGGGTCGGCTGCCGCCGAGGGCGGGATCAGTGCGGTGGTCCTGTCGATGAGCATCAACTTCGTCGGCACGGTCGCATGCATGCGGACGCCCATACCGCCCTCGGCGAGCTCGGTGACCGCCGCCAGACGCCCGGGGGCGTCGAGCCCCGCCTTCGCGAACACGTTGCGCACCCGCACACCCCGCGCGACGGCCATCCCCGCCCTGGTCGCCGCGACGGTCCGCGGACCCTCCGGGTCGTCCTCCTCGGGCTCGACCTCGGGCTGAGCGTAGGGCGGCGCGTTCAGGACGAGGATCTCGGTGCGCGCGGAGTCGACCAGGTCGTCCGCGCGCCGACGGATCTGCTCCGCTCCGGCTACCAGCTCGATGCCGTGCGCGGCGAGCGTCCCGGGCGATGCCGCCAGCTCTGCGACGACGCGGTTGATGCCGCCCGCGGCCGTCTCGAGCTCGGCCAGCCGCAGGTGCGCCTGAGCGATCTGCGCGTGCAGGGCAGTGCGCAGTGCCGTGCCCGGCGCGACCGCCTGCCCGTGCGAGAGGAAGCCGGCTTCGACCAGACGCGCACGCTGGGCAGCGGTCGCGGCATCCGCGGCATCCATGCCCTCGGCGAGCACGCGCCGGTACAGGGCGAGGTCCTCGTCCTCGAGACCCGTCCAGGACAGTCCGTCCACCGCATCCGTCATTCAGGACCACCTTGCCCACTTCTCTGCACTGCCCAGAAGTGGACGAGTCAGAGCATTGCCTTTGTCGAAGCCATGGCAATTCAATGAGGGAAAGGCTCGCGATGACGCGGCCGGCTCCCCACACCATCACCACTGGAGATTCTCCCATGTCGAGACAACGCACTCGTCTGATCGCGGTCACCTCCGCGTTCGGCGTCGCCGCGTCCTTGGCGATCGCGCCCGTCGCGTTCGCCGACGATGCCACTGACCCGGTCGACACGCCGACCACGGACACGCCCTCGCAGGTCCTGGACATCAACGCCGAGGTGCAGACGACGGATGCGGCGAAGGCCGCGACCACGTACCTCGCCGACAACAAGGACACGTTCGGCATCGACACCTCCGACGTGAAGGTCGTCGGCACGGCCGGCTCGCAGGGCACCGAGACGGTCCGCCTGCAGCAGACCGTGAACGACGTCCCGGTGTTCGGCGCCCAGTACCTCGTGCACATGAAATCGGATGCCGACAGCACGACGATCCTCAGCGCGAACGGCACGTACCTGACCGACCTCGACGTCGATACGACGGCGGATGCCACGGCCGAGCAGGCCGCAGCGCAGGCCGAGGCGTACATCCGCGAGCAGCTGATGCGCGGCAAGATGGTCGCCGGCGACCCGCTGAAGGTCGAGACGAAGTCCGAGGGGCTCGTCGTCGTGCCGGACGGCTCGGGCGCGCTCGCGTACAACATCCAGGTCAGCACCTCGAACCCCGAGGACGGCACGCCCGTCATCAAGAACGTGTACGTCGACGCCGACACCGCGTGGCCGATGTTCGCGCTCGACGCGATCCACATGCAGGACTGGACCGGAGACCCGGTCGAGGGCACCGGTGTGCTCACCTCGGGTGAGAAGGTGTCGCTGCAGCTGACCAAGAACCACGACAACCAGTACCTGTTCCTGGACCAGTCGCGCCTGCCCGGATCCGAGGCTGAGGTCGCGACCTTCGACGGAAGCAAGTACGAGGTCACGCAGCTGGCCGGCGTCTGGCCGAAGAGCCTGACCGACATCTACTGGGGCTCGACGCCCGACTTCGGGAGCGCAGCGACGGATGCCGGGCTCGTGGACGCGCACGTCAACGCAGGCAAGGTGCTGGACTACTACAAGGGTCTCGGCCGCGACGGCCTGGACGGCAAGGGCACCGACGTCACCTCGGTGGTCGGCGTGACCTACTACCACCAGCCGTTCGTGAACGCCTTCTGGGACGGCAAGAAGATGGTCTACGGCTCGGGAGACGCCGAGTACAGGCCGATGTCGTCCGAGGTCGACGTGGTCGGCCACGAGATGACCCACGGCGTCATCGAGCACACCGCCAGCCTGGTCTACGCGGGCCAGTCCGGCGCGATGAACGAGGGTTTCGCCGACTACTTCGGCAACGCGCTCGACGTGCAGGAGTCCGGCATGTCGATGGACGACCCGAACGCGGGCCTGCTCGGCGAGGACCTCTGCCGCACGCTCTCGCCGCGCGACTGCGCGATGCGCGACCTGGCCGACGGCCGTCACATCTCGACCTACCTGGGCATGCCGCTCGAGCAGGACAACGCGGGCGTGCACTACAACTCGACGATCTTCTCGGGCGCCCTGTGGGACATCCGCAAGAACATCGGCGGCGAGAAGGCCGACGCCCTCGTCTATAAGGCGCTCAGCGAGTACATGACCCCGCTCGACGACTTCGTCGCCGGACGCAAGGCTGTGGAGCAGGCCGCGCGCGACCTGAAGATGCCGATGGGGCCGGTCGAGTCGGCGTTCAACAAGCACGGCATCAAGGAGAACTGGCAGCAGCTCGCCGGCGACTCCACGCGCCTGATGAAGGACATCTGGACCGAGCGCACCGGACCGGCTGCGGCCGGTGGCTGGTGGGTCATGTCGCAGACCAGCGTGAACCAGGAGCCGTACGCGATCTACTCCGGCCGCACCGACGGCACCGGCGAGAGGATCAAGATCTCGGACGCGCTGCCCGACCAGCGCCCCGACATGCCCAAGCGCTACAACGTGCTGCCGGCCACCGACGGCAAGAACGTCGCCTGGTGGGCGTGGGGCTCGACGCAGGCCAACCTGATGATCGCGCCGGTCGACGGCAGCGGTGAGCCGAAGCAGATCGGCTTCGCCAGCAGCCCGTCGTTCCTGAACATCGACGGCGACTGGGTCACCTGGACCTCGCCGGTGTACGGCAGGCCGAAGCAGTATTACGTGAACGTCAACGAGCCGAACAAGGTGATCCCGGTGGACACCACGTACCACATCGGCAGCGCTTACGGCTCGATCAACGACGGCCGCATGGTGTACATGAAGAGCTGGCCCGACGCCCAGGGGTATCACCTCAACCTCTTCGTGCGCGATCTCGCGACCGGCACCGAGACGATGATCCCGGAGATCACGCCGGATGCGAACAACCCGAACGCCGGCCTGTACGCACCCAAGGCGCTGGACGACCGCATCGTGCTCGGCGCCGACCTGAAGGCCGGCCCGCGCACCGGGATCATGTCGATGAACTGGGAGGGCGGCGACCGCAAGGTCATCGTCGACGAGCTCAGCGACGACGCACCGGTGCTCGGCGGCTACGAGGCGACCGATCAGGCCGTGACCTTCGAGGACTGGCCGGGCGACATGCCGCCGAAGGTCTTCCAGGTCGGCATCGACGGCGGCGACGTCCTGCCGATGTCGTGCGCGACGGGAATGCAGCTGCCTGTCGCCGCCGACGAGGGCACCCGCGCGGTGTGGCTGGACACCTCGTACGGCGACACCTCGCTGGTCGTGCGCGACAAGCCGCGCCAGCAGTGCTGACGCAGTAACAGCGGATCGAAGGGTCCGGCGGGCGAATGCCCGCCGGACCCTTCTGTGTTGTGGGGCGCGTCTGTGGTGTGGGGCGCGTCTGCGTCCGGCATCCGCGGTGATGCAAGGAGGTTCCTGCAGGTGCTCGGGCGCGGCCAGAGGCACTTACCTCTTCCCACGCGTGGGGCAGCAGTTGCCGCGGCATCCGGGCATGAATGAGCGGGTCTTGAACCCGGCGACCTCACGACGATGAGTCGTGCGTCGTCTCCTCGCCGAGCAGCAGATCCAACCGGGAGATCAGTTCCGGGATCCGTTCGGATGCTGCCACCCAGACGACGCCGTCATCGACGACCGCATAGGCGTGCGCCAGCACGTTGCGCAACCCGACGATGCGATGCAGCTCCGGGATCTGGTCCGCTGTCTCGGCATCCACTCGGCGCAGGCTGTTGAGCGCTTCTCCCACGATCTCGAGCTGACGTTCAACGGCCGAGCGACGAAGCGCGTCGGAGCGGTAGCCGATCTCATCGAGACCACTGACAAACTCCGTGACCCGCTTCGCAGCTTCCCGCGCGTCCCAGAGGAGTGCTGCAGCCTCAGGCCGCATAGAGTTCCTTCGCCGATGCGAGCGCCCGCTCTCGGAAGTACGGATTGCGCACAGCATCCGACATCACCAGGTCAACCGTGCGTCCGAAGAAGCACTCAAGGTCCTCCTTCAGGCCGAAGTAGGCGTCGAATGCGTCATCCGAGTCGGGCGCGAGATCGACGAGTAGGTCGACGTCGCTCCGCTCAGGATCGAAGTCGCCCGTGACCGCCGACCCGAAGACTCGAAGGCGCCGGACACCGTGAGAACGCGCGATGCGCGCGAGCTCATCCGCATCCACCTCGATCTTCAAGCCCATGCTACGAGTGTACCGACCCCGGTACGAGAAGGTCCGCGAACCTTCTACTCGATGCCGTCGCCTGGTGTTACTCGAACGGCGGCGACTGGATCCGTCGCGTCGCGCTGTAGCCGAGCACGAGAAGAGCCCCGTGCCGAGAAGGGCCACTCCCTCCGGTGTCAGCGTAAACTCCATCAGCATCCGCGCCAGTACTGCGCCCCAAACGCTGGGTCTGCTGAGCCGGTCCGCACTACCTGCCGTCCGGATGCGGCACAGTGCGATAAGCCCAAACAGAGGCTAGCGCCAACCACGCGAAGCTGCCCACGACCGCGAGCCACAGGAGTGCCACGCCTGCGGGCCCGGAGGAGAGCGCCGCCCCTGCCGCGAACGCCACGACGATGATGAGGCCTACGACACGGGAGAGCATCGCGCGCCTCTTCTCTTCGCAGGCGCTGAAGTGGCGGGCGAGGAGGAGTGCGGCCACGGCGAACGCGACGAACTCGGCGGCGCCGAGTGCGAGGTGCAGCATGCCACTGACGCTCATGCTCGCCTCGGCTCCAGGTGGGAATCCCTCGACAGGGTCCGGGCGAAACACGCCCGCCAGTCCGATCGCCACGCCAGCTACGATGATCGCGCCTCCTGCGCCACGACCGCGGCCCTGGATCGCCCGCAGCATGCCCCACCCGGCGACGACCACCATGATGCCGGTGAGTGCGAAGTTCAGAGTCTGCGGCCAGCCACCCTCGCCGAGGGTGAGCAGGCTCAACGCGTGCGCCGAAAGATCGAAGCCCTCGCGGGTGAGCGCAAGGATCAGGCCGAAGACCAGGTAGAACGGACCAGCGACGACACCCCATCCGAGCATCGATCGGGTGATCGCCGCGCGCGAGTCGAATCCATCAGCCATGATGGAACGATAACCGAATAATCTGAAATCCGAAAGACCTTGAATCGCACTCTCAGGACTCACTGGAAAGAGACGGGACTGCTGCACGGATAGGTGACAGTTTCGGTTAGGCCGCAAGGACCAGGTTCTGGTTCATGATGGTCTCGAATTCGACGGGCGTCAAACGGCCCA
>NZ_QUAB01000011.1 GCF_003387575.1 Microbacterium bovistercoris
CCGACCAGTCGCCGCGCGCGACCGCGGGCGCCTCGACGCCGGCGGCGGCGAGCGCGTCGCGCCAGCCGCGCTCGCGCTCGGCTGCCGCGTACGAGCCGGCGGGACCGGCGAGGTGATGCACGACGGAATGCCCGGCGGCGAGCAGGTACTCGGTCGCGGCACTGGCGCCGGCGGCGTGATCGGTGCCGACGATCGTGAAGCGATCATCCGGCGGGGAGTCCACGACGACCAGCCGGAGCCCGGCGGACGCAGCATCGCGGGCGAGCGCCGTGGCCTCGTTCAGCACGACCGCACCGTCGACGCCCTGATCGTGCAGCCGGTCGAAGGCCGCCGCGATGTCGCCGTCGGCACCGAGGGTCACGACCGTGAGGGCGTACCCGCGGGACGCCGCGGCCTCGGCCACCGCCTGCAGCATCCGGGAGTTGCCGACCGTGGCCAGGGTCTGCGCGACGAGCCCGAGCGTGTGGGTGCGGCCAGTGCGCAGGGCGCGTGCTGCCCGGTTCGGGCGGTATCCGAGTTCGGCCATCGCCAGCTCGACCCGCGCCCGGGTGTCGGGGTCGACCTTCGGGCTGTCGTTGGCGACGCGCGACACGGTCTGCCCGGAGACCCCGGCGCGGGCGGCGACCATCGCCATCGATACGCGTCTCTGCTCGGTCATCCGGTTCCTCTCCCGTTGAATGTTGACGTTACCACGGGGGCGCGCTACCGTGTTGACGTGAACATCCGCACTCTCGGCGCCGGCGTCATCGCGCGCGACACCCGCCTCGCAGACGGCCGCGAGCTGATCTACTACGACGACCCGGGCACGACGCTGCCGGCCGAGCGCAGCATCGACGCCCGCGACCTCGACCCGCGCCCCGAGACCGCGACCATGCGGCAGGACGTGCTCACCGGCGACTGGATCACCTTCGCCACCAAGCGCCAGAACCGCGTGCTGATGCCCGGCGCCGACGCGGACCCGCTCGCCCCGCAGACCCCGACGAACCCCTCCGAGGTGCCGTCGCTCTACGACGTGGCGGTGTTCGAGAACCGCTCCCCCGCGTTCGGTCCCGCCCTGGCATCCGCGTCCGGTGGCGCGCCCGCGGCGATCGATCCGCCGCAGGGTCTCGACGACCTGACCGCGATCGGCATCGGCCGCTCGCGCACCAGCATCGGACGGTGCGAGGTGGTCTGCTTCAGCCCCGAGCACGCAGGCTCGTTCGGCACGCTGTCGCCCGTGCGGGCCCGCACCGTCATCGAGGCCTGGGCCGACCGCACCGCCGCCCTGTCCGCCCTGCCCGGCATCGAGCAGGTGTTCCCGTTCGAGAACCGCGGCGAGGCCATCGGCGTCTCGCTGCCGCATCCGCACGGACAGATCTACTCCTACCCGTACGTGACGCCGCGCACGCAGCGGCTGCTCGAGGTCGCTTCGCCCGATCTGTTCGCGCGCATCCTCGAGTCCGAACAGGCGTCGTCGCGCGTCGTGCTGCAGGGCGAGCACTGGACCGCGTTCGTGCCCTTCGCCGCGCGCTGGCCGCTCGAGGTGCAGCTGATGCCGCACCGGCACGCCGCCGACTTCTCAGAATTGACCGCCGCAGAGCGCGATGAACTCGCCCCGCTCTACCTGCACCTGCTGCGCGGCGTCGACGCCCTCTACTCGTCGCCGACGCCGTACATCGCCGCGTGGCACCAGGCCCCGGTGCACGTCGGCCGCGATGCCGTCCGGATGCGGCTCGAGCTGACGAGCCCGCGCCGCGCCGCCGACAAGCTGAAGTTCCTCGCCGGATCCGAGGCCGCGATGTCGGCCTGGACCGCGGAGATCCTCCCCGAGGATGCCGCCGCGCGCTTGCGCGACGCGATCGCCTCGGTCCCCGCCCCCTGACCCACGCCCGACGTCGCAGAAATACCGGATGTCGCAGACTCTCCCGCGTCCCGCTGCGACATCGAGTACTTCTGCGACTTGACGCACTTGGAGAACCTCATGACCGCACTCACCGCCGCCCGTGACCTGCTCGGCACCGACCCCGACGGCATCTGGTCTGCGCCCGGCCGGGTGAACCTCATCGGCGAGCACACCGACTACAACGAGGGCTTCGTGCTGCCCTTCGCGATTCCGCATCGCACCTTTGCTGCGGCGCGGCTGCGCGAGGACGACCGTATCCGCGTCTCGTCGACGTTCGCCGAGGAACCGGTCGAGGTCGCGCTCGCCGACCTGTCCGCCCTGTTCCCGAGCGAGGGCGACCTGCGCGTGCCGGAATGGTCGGCGTACGCGCTGGGTGTCGCCTGGGCACTGCGCGACCTGGATCCGTCCGCCCCCGGCATCCGCGGTGCGGACATCGCGATCGCGTCCGATGTGCCGGTCGGTGCGGGGCTGTCCTCCTCCGCGGCGATCGAGGGGGCCGTGGCATCCGCTCTGAACGACCTCTGGAATCTGGGCCTCGATCCGGTCGCGCTCGCGCGAGCCGGACGTCGCGCCGAGAACGAAGCGGTCGGCGCGCCGACCGGGATCATGGATCAGATGGCGTCGATGCTCGGGGTCGCCGACGCGGCGACCTTCCTGGACTGCCGCACGCTCGAGACGCAGTCGATCCCGACCGGCTTCACGGATGCCGGACTCGAGCTGCTCGTGATCGACACGCGCGTGAAGCACGCGCACTCCACCGGCGGCTACCGCGACCGGCGGGATGCCTGCGAGCGCGGCGCCGCACTGATGGGCGTGCCCGCGCTGCGCGACGTGACAGTCGACGACCTGCCGCGGGCGGCGGAGCTGATGGACGACGTGACGTTCCGCCGGGTGCGGCACATCGTCACCGAGAACCAGCGCGTGCTCGACACCGTCGCCGCGCTGCGGTCCGACGGCCCGCGCGCGATCGGCGATCTGCTCACCGCATCGCACGCGTCGATGCGCGACGACTTCGAGATCTCGGTCGCCGAACTCGACACCGCGGTCGACGCGGCGCTGGAGGCCGGCGCGCTCGGCGCTCGGATGACCGGCGGCGGCTTCGGCGGCGCTGCGATCGCGCTCGTCTCGCACGCGGACGTCGCCGCGGTGACGGATGCTGTCGAGTCGGCATTCGCGGATGCCGGATACCTGGCGCCGCACATCTTCGCGGTCGCCCCCTCCGCCGGCCCGCGCCGCGACGCCTGATCGAGCCCGCCTCTGCCTCTCGCTGTTCCGGTCTCACTCGTTGCGGGTGCCTTCGCCCCCTCACCCGCAACCGCTGAGACCGGAACAGAGCGGCAACGGATCGTAGGATGGCCGGATGCTGATCCGCCCCGCCACCCCCGACGACGCGCACGGCATCGCGGTGGTCCACGTGCGGTCGTGGCAGGCGGCCTATCGCGGGCTGCTGCCCCAGCCGGTGCTCGACGACCTGTCGGTCACCGAGCGGGCGAAGGGCTGGCGGCGCCTGCTGGAGCCACATCGGCGCGCAGACGGCCCGACCTCCCGCACGATCGTCGCCGAGGTCGACGGCCGCGTGCTGGGCTGGGCGTCGTTCGGCGATCCGCGCGAGGACGAGATCGCGGATGCCGGTGAGCTGTGGGGCATCTACGCCCATCCGGACTCCTTCGGGACCGGCGTCGGACACGCCCTGATCGCCGCCGTCGAGCAGGCGCTGCAGGCTGACGGGCATCCGGTCGCCTATCTCTGGGTGCTGGACGGCAACGAGCGCGCCGCGACGTTCTACGAGCGGCACGGCTGGATCGCGGACGGCGCGACGAAGGTCGAGGAGCGCCCGCACCTGCGACTCTTCGAGCGCCGCCGCGTCAAGCGACTGATCTGACCCAAAGCCTCTCTCCGATCGGCACTTCGGTCCCGACTGCGACTCACCCTCCACAGATATCCGATTTCCTTCCGCTCCGGTCGCTCAATTAGCCAGTACGACCCCGGAAACACTGGGCAACTGGGCGACCGGAGCAGCGTGAGTGGAGCAGGGAGGCTGTGGAGAACCGATTCTCGAGTGGGCCCGTCATGGCACGTTGGCCGACATGACCGCACGGCGCCCACTCTCCCCCTCTCTCGACACGCGCTTCACCACCGCCGCGGCAATCGATCACGGCACCGGTAGACATCGCCTCCGTGCTGCCGACCTCGATGCGCCGTTCTACGGAGTGCGCGCACTCGTCGATCGAGCAGTCGAGGCCGATCCCGAAGCCGATCCGTATGCCCTCCAGGCGGCGCAGCGCCGCGACCGGGTTCGGGATCTGGCACCCCGGCTCCTGCCGGATCAGTTCGTCAGCCACGAATCAGCTGCTGCGATGCATCGCGCACCATTACCGCTCGAATTTCAGAACGACCAGGTGGCCGACCTCGCTCACGCGCCGGTGCACGTCAGTGCCGTCGGAGCCGGGCCGATACCCCGCGGGGAAGGCGTGCACGGGCATCGTGACCGCAAGGGACTCGCGGACGTCGTCGAGATCGACGGGATCGCGGTGACCTCGCCGGCCAGCACTTGGGCTTCCCTCGGTCACCTCCCTCTCGCCGACCTGGTCGCGGTCGGTGACCACTTCTGTCGAGTGTGGCGCGAGGGACGCGGACGCCCCGACGTCGGTAGGGCTCCGATCGCGACGGTCGGCGATCTGCGCCGCGCGATCACGGCGGGGCGCCGGGTCGGCATCGTGCGGCTGCGCGAGGCCGTCGAGCTGGTGCGGGAGGATGCCTGGTCACCCCGTGAATCCGCCGTCCGTGTCGTGCTGTGGCAGTGGGGCCTTCCCGAACCGGCGCTGAACGTGGACATCTTCCACGTGGGGCGGTTCCTCGGATGCGTCGACCTCGCCTACCCCGATCTGAAGATCGCGATCGAGTACCAGAGCGTCCTGCACACGGAGCGGTATGCGAAAGATGTCGAGAGATTCGACGCTCTTCGCGCCGCGGGTTGGATCGTCATCGAGGTGACAGCCGAGCTTCTGCAGCATCCGAAGCAGCTCGCGTACCGTGTCCGCCGCGCGATCGAAGCCCGCCGCCCGGGCCGATCGCTGTTCCGGTCGCGCAGTTGACCAGTCCCGGGGCCGTTCGACTAGCAAAGCGAGCGACCGGAGCAGAGTACCGACATCGCTCCGGTCGCTCGATTGGCTAGTCCCGAAGCGCTCGCACTAGCAAAGTGAGCGACCGGAGCAGGGGGCGAAGCCGCACCGGTCAGGCGGCCGGGCGCCCGGCGTCGGATGTGCGGATCGGGTAGAGCCAGAAGCACAGCCAGGCCAGGGCCGTGAACCCCAGCGGCACGACCGCGAGCATGATGCGCACGGCGCCGTCGACCGACGCCGGCTGGGCATCACCGAGCGAGGCGTCGAACCCCGATGCGGTCAGCACCCAGGCCGCGACGACCGCCTGCAGCACCACCGAGCCGCGCACCACGAAGCCGTTCACTCCGAAGTACACACCCTCACGCCGATGCCCTGTGCGGGCCGCGTCATCGTCGATGATCTGTCCGAGCATGATCTCGAGCAGCTGAAGCAGTCCTCCGACGCCGACACCGACCGCCAGGCCGACCAGCGCAGCCCCGAGCACCGAGGACGGCCACAGGAAGCACAGCACCGCGATCCCGAAGATCGCGACGCCGACGAGCACGGCGGTGCGCGGCGAGGTGCGCCGCACGAAGGCGCTCCACCCGATGATCGATGGGATGGCCGCCGCGAAGATCGCCCCGAGCAGGATGCTCGCCTCGCCCTCGGCCGCGTGCAATGAATACCGCACGTAGAACGGGATCGCCGCGATGATGATCGCGACCGAGGTCTGCACCATCAGCGAGCCCAGCACGTACGGCACGAAAGCGCGGTTCGCGAAGGTGTACCGCAGCTGGTCGCGCCAGGACATCTCCGCATGCACAGACGGCGACGAAGACCGCTCCACCATTCCCCCGACGAACGACCACGTCAGAACGCCGAGACACACCGCACCGAGGATGAGCGCCATCGCGGGCCAGCCCAGCGACCCGTAGATCGTCGGGGCGATCGCGGTGCCGAGCACCATGCCGAGGATGCCGAAGATCTGCCGAGGCACGTTCCCCGAGGCTCGCTCCGCGGTGGTGCGGAAGATCTCGGGGAACAGCGCGGACACGTTCAGCACGACCACGACGAACGCCACGTCGTACACCGCGACGATCACGATGAACCAGGCGATCAGCCCGCCGACCGGCAGCGCCGGCGGCATCCAGATCAGGGCGAAAGCGACCACGAGCGGCACGATCCCGAGCCCGATCCACGGCACGCGTCGCCCCCAGGGGGTGCGCATCCGATCGGACAGCGCCCCGACCACGGGATTCAGCACCGCGTTCAGGATGCCGTGCGCGATCATCGCCACCGCGACCCATGCCGCGGGCACACCGAGGTGCGCGACGTAGAAGTACACGACGAACGCCGAGAACGTCTGAGACATCAGCTGGATCGGGAAGCCGGATGCTCCGAAGGCGATGCTCTGCGCGCGCGCCGGTGCGCCGTCGAGACGGCGGTCGCGGATGCCGGTGACGAGGGTCATGCCCGCTGCACGTCCCTCAGATCGCGCCAGCCCACCCGCACCAGGCCCTCGTCGGCGATCACCGCGGCGACCGCCGGGTCGGCGAGCAGCCGCAGCTCATGCCCGCGCTTGGGCGCCGCATAGTCGACCGTCGCGCGCAGCTCGTCGTCATCGACCATCGGATGCAGGAAGATCTCTGTCACTCCCGTCGGCACGGCCCGCAGCAGCTCCAGAAAACCGGAGAGCACCTGCTCGTAGGTCTCCTCGTCGTCGGTGCCCTCGCCGGCCAGTTCGAAGGGGTGCGTCCAGGTGCGATCCGGGATGACCACCCCCGCGGCATCCGCGGCGGCCGCCGCCTGGTCGATCAGCGGCTGCATGACCGGATCCGCCTCGAGGCCCGTGCCGTAACGCGGCAGCCGGAACGGCAGCCCGTGCGCGGCGGCGAGCGGCAGCACCTGCGCGAGGAAGTCGCGCCCTGTTTCGAGCCCGTAGACCGAGCCCATGTGGTTGTCGAGGTGCGTGACGTCGATGCCGGCGGCGAGCGCCGCCTCGAGCTGGGCGGCGAGCTCGGCCGCGACGTCCGCCTCAGTCGCCTGCTGCTCCACCTCGAGGCAGGTGTGCGGGAAGTATCCGTCGGTGTCCGTGAGCGAGGTGCTGCTGCCGGTGAGCGGGCGCCACCGGTACCCGCTCCATTCGCTGGTCAGCACGAGGTGCACCCCGATGTCGAGGTCGGTGCGGGATGCCGCGAACGCGGCGGCGTCCGGTGCCCAGGCGCACGGCATCATCAGGGTGGTCGAGTCGAGGTGTCCCGTCGAGAGCAGGCCGGTGATGGCCCGGTTCGCGGCTCGGCACATGCCGAAGTCGTCGGCGTTGAGGATGATCGCCCTGGCGCCGGCGGGCAGGCCGAGGCGATCGGTGAGAGGTACGGGCATGATCTCTACGTTCTGCTGGATGCGGGTGTGACGATGCGGGTGAACAGGGTGGCACGCAGGGCCTCGGTCGCCTGGGAGACAGCCCCGACCAGCGGGGCCTCCGCGCCGAAGGCGGACAGCGCGAACGACAGCGGCAGCTGCGCGTCGAACTCCTCGGCGGCGCCACGCACGGCCTCGAAGAGCACCGGGTGTGCGGCGTCGCCGGCGAGCACGATCAGCCCGGGGTCCATCACCAGCGTGATCGACCCGGCGATGAGCACCAGCCGGCGGGCGATCTCCGCAGCCATGACACGCGCGCTCTCGTCGCCGGATGCCGCGGCCTCGAGATGGGCCGGGAGCGGCAGCGACGAGTCGCGGCCGGCCACCAGCGCCAGATCGGCGGTGACCGCGTGTCCCAGCACCGGCGCCCCGACCGGCAGCGGCGTCTGCGGTAGGTAGTTGATCTCACCGGCGATGCCGGAGACGCCGCGGTGCAGTGCGCCGTCCACGATGTAGGCGGCTCCGAGTCCGTCGTCGAGCAGCAGCAGCGCGAAGCCCTGCTGCTCGGCGCCGACCGGTCCGGACAGCTCGGCGAGCGCCGCGAGGTTCACGTCGTTCTCGATGCGCACGGGGCAGCCGAGCCGCTCGGCGAGCGCAGCGCGGAAGGCTCCGCCGTCCGGGCCCTGGTCGTCACGGATCTCGCCGTCTGCGCGCACGATCCCGGGCACGGCGACGACCGCGACCAGCACCGGCGCGGTCGTCGTCGCGCGGCACTCGTCCAGCAGCGCGGCGATCGCCTCGACGCGATCGCCCACGACCGGCAGGGGGCCGTGCGCCTCGGCGCGGATCGCCCCGGTGGCATCGAGCAGGACCACATGGATGTCGTGATGATCGATGTGGATCGCGGCGGCGACACCCAGCCGCGGGTTCAGTCCGACGCGGGTCGCTGCGGGTCCCTTGGTGGCGCGTTCCACCCCGGCGGATGCCACGGCGTCGCGCGATTCCAGCATCCGCAGCACCTGCGTGACGGCCGTGCGCGACAGCCCGGTCTCGGTCATCAGCTCGGCCCTGGTGAGCGCGCCCCGTCTGGCGAGCGCCTCCAGGATCGCGCGTGCGTTCATCGTCCGCAGCAGGGTCTGGGGGCCTGCAAGAGGTCTGGTCAACGTGCATCCTCGCGTTTCGTCCGGAACAGTCTGGCACAGCCCCTCGGATGCCGCGACACTTCGCGTCGTACTCGGGCGCGGGATACTGGAGGCGATGAGCGAAGCACCGATCGTCCAGACCGAGTCCGGTCCTGTGCGGGGCATCCGTCGCGAGCAGGATGCCGCGTTCCTCGGCATCCCGTTCGCTGCGCCGCCGACCGGCCGGCGCCGGTTCCTGCCGCCGCAGCCCGTCGCGCCGTGGACCGAGGTGCGCGACGCGACCGCCTACGGCGCGACGCCGCAGCGGCGCGAGGAGCCGAACGCGCTCATCCCGGAGCCGTCGGTGAAGGGCGCGTCGACGTTGAACGTCAACGTGTTCACGCCCGGCCTCGCCGGCTCGGCTCCGGTGCTCGTCTGGATCCACGGCGGCGGGTACTCCTCCGGCTCCCCTGCCAGCCCCTGGTACGACGGACGCACGTTCACCCGCGACGGCGTCGTCACCGTGACCGTCTCGTACCGGCTCGGCTTCGACGGCTTCGGCGTCATCGACGGGGTGCCGGACAACCGTGGCGTGCGCGACTGGCTGGCGGCCCTGGAGTGGGTGCAGCGGAACATCGCCGCGTTCGGCGGCGACCCGGGTCGGGTGACGATCGCGGGGCAGTCCGCCGGCGGCGGGGCCGTGCTCACTCTGCTGGGCATGCCGGCTGCGCAGCACCTGTTCCACTCCGCGATCTCGATCTCCGGGGCCCTCGGCGATCTGCCGCGCTCTCTCGTCGAGAGGCGCAGCGCGCTGCTGGCCGACATGGTCGGCGTCGAGCCCACGCTGGAAGGATTCCGCTCGGTCACCGAGCGGGCGCTGACCCGCAAGCAGTACGAGGCCTCACTGCTGGGGAAGACCGGTCTGAAGGCCACCACCGCCGTGCTGATGGACGGGCTGCCGTGGGGGCCGGTGATCGACGGCGAGCTCATCACGCGTCCGACGGTGGACTCGCTCGCCGCGGGTGTCGGCGCCGGCAAGCCGCTGCTGCTGGGCGCCACCGACGACGAGTTCACCCCGGCGATGGATGCCGCACCGCGCGCCCTGCGGTTCGTGCCGGCGTCCCTCGCCCTGCGGCTGCTCCGTCCGGCCAGGGCGCTGCGCCGCTCCTGGCTCGTCGCGAACCGGCCGCAGCGCCGGAAGGGCACCGCGGCGACCTTCGGCCGCTTCGTCACCGACACGGTCTTCCGCTCGCTGGTCGTGCGGGTCGCCGAGGCGAGAGCGGATGCCGCCACCTGGGTATACCGCTTCGCGTGGGCGTCCCCGAAGACCGGCTGGTCGAGCCACTGCCTCGACGTGCCGTTCTGGTGGGACTGCCTGGGCTCGGAGCGCGTCGCCGCGCTGGCCGGAGACCATCCGCCGCAAGGGCTCGCGGACGACATGCATTCGGCGGCCGTCGCATTCACGACGCGGGCCGACCCCGGCTGGCCGACCTGGCGCACCGAGCCGGGCATGTCCCGCGTGTTCGGCGACGTGCCCGCGCTCTCGCGCTCGGCCTACGACGACGCGCTGCCGCTGGCCTGATCCGCCGACATCACTTGCCCATGCCCAGGGTGAGCCCCTCGGTGAGGCGACGCCCCAGCCAGAGGTAGATCGCGAGCATCGGCAGCACGACGATGCAGAGACCGGCGAACAGCCCGCCCCAGTCCGCGCCCGAGTACGTCTGCTGCTGGATGAACGAGATCAGCGCCACCGGCAGGGTGTACTTGTCCGTGGACTGCAGCAGGGTCAGAGCGAGCAGCGTCTCGTTCCAGTGCGAGATCATCTGCAGCACGAAGGCGGTCAGGATGCCGCCCTTGGCGAGCGGCAGGGTGATGCGCCAGAACGTGCCGAACGCGGTGGTGCCGTCCAGCGCCGCGGCCTCCTCGAGCTCGGCCGGCAGCGACCGGAAGAACGCGATGAGCAGGAACACGGTGAAGGGCATCGAGACGCCGATGTAGACGAGGTTCAACCCGAGCAGACTGTCGGTCAGGTACACCTCGTTCAGCATCACGAACAGCGGGATGAGGATCACCTGCGCCGGGATGCCGAGTCCGAGCACGAAGTACATCGTGAGCGAGTTCGTGAACCTGTTCTCCACTCGGCCCAGGTAATAGGCGGCGGGCGCCGCGATCGCGACGGTGAGGAACGACGACACGACGGTGGTGACGACGCTGTTCAGGGTGGCGGTGGCGAAGTCGCCCACGGTCCAGGCGGTGACGAAGTTCACCGGGTCGAGCGAGGTCGGCAGTCCCCACGGGTCGCTGAGGATCGAACGGGTGTCGCGGAACGCCTGGATCACCATCCAGACCATCCAGGCGATGTTCAGCACGACGAAGGCCCACAGCAGCACCAGGCCGATGCCGCGCAGCAGGCTGCGGTCGTGGCCGATCGCCGCGCCGCGCCGGCGCGGACGCGACGGGCGGCGGGTCGGGGGCGTCACGAGAGCCCGGGTCGTGATCTCTTCGGGAAGCACGTCTGCAGAGGTCATGGTCATTCCTAGAACTCGATCGCGTCGCGCTTCATCACGCGACGGAGCAGGACGACGAGCACCGACACGAGCGCGAGCGACAGGATCGCGGAGGCGCTGGCCATGCCGTACGCGGGGATGGACTCGCCGGAAAACGCCGTGACGTAGGTGTACACCGCGGTGCTCCAGGTCTGGGTGGGCGGGATGCCCTGGCCGGTGGATCCGCCGAAGATCCAGATGATCTCGAAGATCTTCACGGAGGAGATCGTCCACAGCACCGCGCAGGTGCCGAACACGTCCCAGGTGAGCGGCAGGATCACGTATCGGAGCCGCTGCCAGGCGTTGGCGCCGGCCAGCGCGCAGTCCTCGTAGTAGTACGGCGGGATGCGGTCGACCCCCGCCATGAGGATGGTCGTGTAGTAACCGGTGGTGATCCAGGTGAGCATCACCATGATCAGCGGGAACAGGTTGTCCTGCGCCAGCCACGCGGGCGGGTCGGTCACGCCGAGCCAGCCCAGCAGGGTGTTGACCAGGCCGCCGGGGTTCAGTACGAATCCGGCCAGCACGCCGAAGATCATCGCGTTCACCAGGTGCGGGAAGAAGATCACCGAACGGGCGATCTTGCGCCCGGCCATGTCGCGCAGCACCAGGGTGAGACCGAACGAGACGATGAAGATCGCCGCGCCCACGACGAACAGCAGCAGCAGGGTGTTGCCGAACGACTTCAGGAACAGCTGGTCAGAGAACAGCCGGATGTAGTTGCCGAACCCGACGAACTCCATCGGGCCGGCGCCCGACCACTTGGTGAAGCTGATCCAGATCGCGTAGACCGCCGGTCCCACGAACAGCAGGCTGTAGAACAGCAGCGCCGGCCCGACGAAGGGGACGAACAGCCGCTTCCGTGCCCGGTCGATGGCGTTGCCGCCGGAGCGGGATGCCCGTGAGGCACCCCGCCCGGCGACACCCGGCATCGCTGCCGTCTGGGTCATGAGTTCTGCTTCCAGTAGTCGGCCTGACCCGACTCCATGGTGGCGACGAACTCCTTCGCGGTGACCTTGCCGAGCACGAGGTCGTTGATCGCCGGCCAGAGCAGCTTCTCGGTGTAGCCCGGGAACGAGATGCCGTCGTTCTGCTGGTAGAACGCGTCGGCCGAGTCGAGCGCGGCCTTCACGGTCTCCATCTCGGGGCTGGTCGCAGCGTCCTGTCGCACAGGCAGGATCTTGGCGTCGGTGCCCAGTGCGTCCTGGTACTTCTTCTGCAGGAAGAAGGTGGCGAACTTCTGCGCGTTCTCGGCGTTCTTGGCCCTGGCGGGCACTGAGAAGCCGACGAAGTCGGCGCGGGCGACCTTCTCGCCGCCGTCGACCGTCGGGAACGGGAACGAGGAGTACTCGAAGCCGTCGGCCGCGTACGGGCCGGTCTCGGTCGGGATCCAGGTGCCGTTGAACATCAGGGCGGCCTTGTTGTCGGCCCATGCCTGCTGCTGCGCCGGCCACTTGCTGGCGTTGTAGCCGGAGATGAAGTAGCCGCCGTCGACCAGCTGCTGCACCATCTCGGCGGCCTCGAGCGCCTCGGGCTCGTCCCAGGCCTTGCCGCTCTTGTCGGAGGCGATCTCGAGCAGTGCGCCGGGGCCCGCGATGTGCACGATGGCCGCGGTGTACCAGTAGGCGTTGTAGCCGGCGACGTCGCCGTCGATCGCGATCGGCACCTCGTTCGCCGCCTTCAGCTTGTCGAGCTCGGCGATGAAGGCGTCCCAGTCTGCCGGCGGCGCCGAGACGAGGTCGGGGTGCGTGGCGGCGTTGAACCAGACGGCGTCGCTGGTGAGCGAGTAGGGCAGCATCCAGGGGGCGTCGTCGCCCTTGCGGGTGAGGATGTCGCCGGCGAGGTAGGCCTTCGGGATGAGGTCTGCGGCCTTCTCGCCGTCGACGTCGGCGGCGTAGGCGTCGGCGAGCGCCTTCGCCTGGCCGCTCTCGGCGAGCACCGGCGCGAGCTTGGCGAACGAGCCGTCGATGAGGTCGGGCACCTTGTTGGTGTTCAGCGTGGGGACGACCTTCTTCGTGTTGTCACGTCCCTGCCACTGCACGTCGACCGTGATGCCGGTCTCCTTCTGGAAGTCGTCGATGGCGGAGGCGAGGACCTTCTGCTGCGCCTCGCCCTCCTTCCACATCGACCAGTAGGTGAGCGAACCGCCCTCGCTCGAGTCGCCGCCCTGGGTGGATGCGCAGCCCGCGGCGGTCAGCGCCAGCGCGCCGACAACGACGAGTGCGGAGAGCTTTCGGATCTTCGCCATCGGGTTTCCTTTCGATCGGGAGGGCCACGTCGCCGCTCCGAGCACGACTATCACCCGCCAGGAAAGGAGCAATCAATGAGTATTGCGAAGATTCCTCTCCTGCGCGTCCTCGGTTCTGTGCGGACGGCGCCGGGTGCAGCAGAGGAATCCTGAGCTGGTCACAGAATCCCTCTTTATTCCTCTCTTCCTGGACAGAAGAATGAGAGGACTGCCACGAGAGGAGGCACCATGACCGATCGACGAGGATCCGTGGTGCGCGACGCCGACGCCAAGGGTCTGAAGTTCGAGATGCTCGCCGACCAGCTGCGGCGCGGCATCCTCGCCGGCACCTGGACCGCCGGCGAGAAGCTGCCGACGGAGCAGCAGCTCGCCACCGAGACCGGCCTCTCGCTCACCACCGTCCGCCGGGCGTTCGACGAGCTCGTCGCCGAGCGGATCGTCGTGCGCCGCCAGGGTGCAGGCAGCTTCGTGGCGCACATCCGTCCCCGTGACGAGAAGTCCCGTCGGCGCATCGGCGTGCTGCTGCCCGACACGCAGCTGTACTACCCGCGCGTGCTGCAGGGCATCGACGAGTCGCTGTCCGCTGCGGGGGCCACTCTGCAGCTGTCCACGTACCGCTACGAACCCGAGCGCGAGGACTCCGCGATCGCCTCGCTGCTGGACGCCGACATCGACGGGCTGCTCATCGCTCCCACGCTCACCGGCATCGACGATCCGGCCGCGCGTGCACGCGAGCTGATGGAGCTGCCGGTGCCGGTCGTGCTGGTCGAGCGCAGCCTGCCCGACCTCGGCCCCGCCGACACCACCGAGCACGTCTGCTCCGACCACCGCGGGGGCGCCTACGACGCCGTACGGCACCTCGCCGGCCTGGGTCACACCCGCATCGCTCTGCTCACTCGCGAGCGCACCCCGACCGAGGCGGGCGTGGTGCGCGGCTACCGGCACGCCGTCGCCGATCTCGGGCTGGCCGGGTCGCTGGAGTTCGCACAGTCCAAAGCGGACTGGATCGCCGACTCGGCGCAGTCCGCCTATCGCAGCATCCGGGACTTCGAGGCGACCGCCGCCCTCGTCTTCGGCGACCGCGAGGCGACGCTGCTGGAGGGCGCCATCCGGCGCGACGGCCTGCGTGTGCCCGAGGACATCGCCCTGGTGTCGTACGACGACGAGGTCGCCGACCTCGCGGAGGTGCCGCTGACCGCGGTCGCACCGCCGAAGTACAGGATCGGGCGGATGGCGGCCGACGTGCTGCTGCGACGGCTCATCGAGGGCGACGACTGCCCCCTGCATCAGATCAGGCTCCGGCCCAGGATCGTGATCCGCCGCTCCTGCGGCGCGCGCGATGCCTGAGGCACAGGACCACGGAACAAGGAGAAGCATGCGCATCGGTCTGATCGGAGCGGGCGCCGTGGCGCCCTTCCACGTGCGGGCGGCGTCGGTGCTGGCGGGAGCGGAGCTCGCGGCGGTCTGCGACATCGACGAGAGTGCGGCGCGACGCGCCGCTCACCTGGCCCCCGGCGCCCGCGTGTTCACCGACCATCGCCGGATGCTCGAGGACGACGCCGTCGACGCGGTGATCGTGAACACCCCGCATGCCCTGCACCTGCCGATCGCGATCGAGGCGGCCGAGGCGGGCAAGCACGTCCTGGTGGAGAAGCCGATGGCCACCAGTGTCGAGGACTGCGACCGCATCGCCGCGGCCTGCGCCTCGGCCGGCGTCGCGCTCACCGTCGGGCACATCCAGCACTTCCTGCCCGACAAGACCGCCGCTCACGCCCTCATCGCCTCCGGCGAGCTCGGTGCAGTGCAGCTGGTGCGTGACAACCGCAGCACCGACTACCGCCCCGGCACCCGCTCGCCGTGGTTCTTCTCCCGCGAAGTGGCGGGCGGCGGCGCCCTGTTCAACATCGGCGCGCACTGCCTGGACCGCTCGCTCTGGTTCGGCGGCGCGCGCGCCTCCGAGATCTCGGCATCGGTGGCGAACCGCTTCGGTTCGCCGGTCGAGACCGACGGCGTCCTGCGACTGCGGCTCGAAAACGGCGTCGGCATCGCGATCGCCGTGGTGAGCGACCCGCCGACGCGCAGTGACAGCCTGACCGTGGTCTGCGAGCAGGGCGTCGTGGAGGCCGACCCTCGCGCGGGCACGACGGTGCGGATCGACGGGCGCACCCGCGTGCTGCACGCACCGACCGAGCACGACATCCAGACCGGGTTCACGGCGCAGCTCGCCGACTTCCTGCAAGTGATCGACGGCGGCACCCCGGCCGTGCCGCTCGAGCACGCCCGGCACGTCGTCGAGCTGATCCTGGCGAGCTATCGCTCGGCCGAGACCGGCACCACCAGCATCCTCGGCCGGGTGCCCGCATGAGCGCCCGCCCGAACATCGTCGTCTTCCTCAGCGACGACCAGGGGCCATGGGCGCTCGGTGCGGCCGGCAACACCGAGATCCGCACCCCGGTCCTCGACGACCTGGCCGCCCGCGGCACCCGCCTGGACCGGTTCTTCTGCACCTCGCCGGTGTGCTCCCCCGCCAGGGCCAGTCTGCTCACCGGCCGCATCCCCTCCGCGCACGGCGTGCACGACTATCTCGACGGCCCGAACACCGGGCCGGACAGCGTCGACCTCCTCGCCGGGCAGCCGTCGTACACGGATGCGCTGGCGGATGCCGGATACCGCCTCGGCCTCTCCGGCAAATGGCACCTCGGCGCGAGCGACGTGCCGCGGCGCGGATTCGTGCACTGGTACGCGCTGGAGGGCGGTGGCAGTCCGTACCACGACGCCCCGATGCTGCGCGGCGCCACGCCCGAGGTCGCTTCCGGCTACCTCACGGATGCGATCGCCGATGACGCGATCGCATTCCTCGACGCGGAGGCCGGGCAGGACGCCCCGTTCTTCCTGGCGGTGAACTTCACCGCCCCGCACAAGCCGTTCGCCGGGCAGCATCCGGACGAGTACACCGAGCCGTACCGCGACTGCGCCTTCGAGAGCTGCCCGCAGGAGGAGCCGCATCCGTGGCTGCAGACGCTCGGCGGCGGTCCGATCGGCGGTGAACCCGACGCCCGCGAGGCCCTGATCGGCTACTTCGCCGCGGTCACCGCCATGGATGCCGCGATCGGACGGGTGCTCGAGCGACTGCGCGCACACGACCTGGAGCAGGAGACCATCGTGGTCTTCCTGAGTGACAACGGCTTCAACTGCGGCCAGCACGGCATCTGGGGCAAGGGCAACGGCACGTTCCCGATGAACATGTACGACGAGTCGGTGCTGGTGCCGTTCATCGTCTTCGCTCCCGGCAGGGTGGCGGAGGGCCGCGTCGTGCACGACCTGCTCAGCGCCTACGACTTCCCGGCGACCCTGCTCGAACTGGCGGGGATCGACGGCGCCGCGTTCGAGGAGGGACCTGGCCGCAGCTTCGCGACACTGCTCGAGGACGGGGCCGACGAGACCGCCGACGAAGACCGCGCCGTGGTGGTGCACAGCGAGTACGGCCCGGTGCGGATGATCCGCACCCGGCGCCGCAAGTACGTGCACCGCTTCCCGTACGGTCCGCACGAGTTCTACGACCTCGAGGCGGACCCCGGCGAGCGCGAGAACCTGATCGACGACCCGGAGCACACCGCGGCGGTCGCCGAGCTGAGGCAGCGGATGCACGGCTGGTTCGCCGAGCACGCCACGCCGGATGCCGACGGATCGGCACTGCCGGTCTGGGGCGCCGGCCAGCTGACACCGCTCGGCGACGACCCGGCGGGCGCCTTCGCCCCGCCGGGGTGGGACGGCGCGGCCACCGTACGCTGAACAGAACCGTCGACTCGCCAGGAGGCACCGTGACCCGCCCGAACATCCTGTTGATCGTCTCGGACGACCACGGCTACGCCGACATATCCGCGCACGGCACGCCCGGCGTGAAGACCCCGGTGCTCGACCGGCTCGCCGCGGAGGGCGCCACGTGCACCGACGCCTATGTCACTGCGCCGATCTGCTCGCCGTCGCGCGCGGGCATGATCACCGGGCAGTACCAGCAGCGCTGGGGCGGGCTGTGGTTCGACTCGGCGCACATCGGCACCGAGCCGACCATCGCCGAAACGCTGCGCGAAACCGGCTACGCCACCGGATACTTCGGCAAGGTGCACTACGGCGACGAGACCTCCGCCGACCGGGGCGCCCCGCCGCACCACGGCTTCGAGGAGTCGTTCTACGGCCTGGCCGGGCAGTCGATGGGCCGACTGCACTACCAGCACCACTCCGCCGCCGCGGTCGAGGAGTACGGCGAGGCGGCGCGACCGATGGGCGTGCAGCCGTTCTGGTCGGGCGAGGAACCGGCGGAATTCGACGGCTTCACCACCGATGAGATCGCCGATCGCGCGATCGACTTCATCGGCGGCGCCGGTGACGGGCCGTACTTCGCGATGGTCGCGTTCAACGCCGTGCACAACTTCTGCTGGCAGCTGCCGGAGGAGGAGCTGGCCGCCCGCGGCCTGCAGGGCTTCGAGGACTGGCACCCCGGCGCCTCCGAGTACCTCGACTGGTACGACGGCGCGATCAGCCCGAACCTGCCGGACGGGCGGGCGTACTACCTCGCCCAGCTCGAGCTGATGGACCGCGCGATCGGACGCCTGCTCGACGCCGTGGACGGCCAGGACACGATCGTCGTCTACCTCACCGACAACGGCGGGTCGCAGTGCAACTACGGCGACAACGGCGATCTGCGCGGCACGAAGTACACACTCTGGGAGGGCGGCATCCGCGTGCCGTTCCTGGTGCGCTGGCCCGGCGTCACGAAGGCCGGATCGGTGGTCTCCGAGCCGGTCAGCGCTCTCGATCTCGCGGCGACGTTCGCCGCGGCGGCCGAGACCGCGCACGCCGGTGACGGCGTCGATCTGCGGCGGACGCTGGCGGATGCTGCCGGTGAGGCCGATCGCGAGCTGCACTGGGACTGCGGATGGCAGTGGGCGGTGCGCCGCGGGCCATGGAAGCTGCTCTCGGTCTCGGGCGACGACCCGACGGCGCTGTACGTGGCGCGCACCGAGCACACCGACACCGGGAACGGCCTGTTCCTCATCGACCTGTCCGCCGACCGCGGCGAGGCGAGGAACCTTGCGGATGCCAGACCCGAACTGGTCCGCGAGCTGACCGAGGCGCACGAGCGCTGGCGCACCGAGGTGGGACTGCCTGCGCGGGGCTGACCAGAGCGCCGTCCCTCGTCTCAGCTCTGTGAGGCTCAGTCCGCGTACGTCGCGGCGAGCGCAGCGTGGCCGGCCCAGGCGTCGCCGCCGGCGGCCAGTTCGGCGAGCAGCGCCCTGGCCAGGTGCGCCGCCTCCGGAGCATCCGACCTGCTGTGCAGCTCGTACGGGTCGGCGACGAGGTCGCAGTATTCGACGGAGAGGCCGTCATCCGGATGCCACGTCGCGACGAGCTTGGCGTCCGGCGTGCGCAGGCCACGGGCGCTGGACGGGTCGCTGCGCGACGCGTACCGGTAGTAGACGACCGGATCGTCGGCCGCGCCCGCCTCGCCGCGCAACTGCGGTGCGCGATCGTGCCCTGGGAAGGTCCCGGCATCCAGTCCCGCCAACCCCAGGATCGTCGGGGCGAAGTCCAGTGACGACACGGTCGCGTCGCAGACGCCGGGCGGCACGATGCCGGGTGCGTGCACGATCAACGGCAGTCGCATCGACTCCTCATGGGCGACGTTCTTGTAGAGCAGCCCGTGGCTGCCCAACTGCATCCCGTGATCGGCGGTGAACAGCAGCACCGTGGGCCGGCCGGATGCCTCGATCGCTGCGGCCAACCGACCGATCTGCTCGTCGACGCCCGTGACGGCCGCGAAATAATCTCGGGCGATCTCCTCGGCCTCCGCCGCGACCGCCGTGCCGTGCGGCACATTCGGGCGCACCAGCAGCTCTTCCGCGGTGCGATCCGCGTACAGCCGGCGGTAGCACTCCGGCACCTGATCGAACGGCTGGTGCGGCGGGTTCAGCGACACCATCAGGGCATACGGTTCCTCGCGCGGTGTCGCCAGGAAGTCGAGCGCGACATCGACCTCGTGCTCGGCCGACCAGGCGTCCACATCGACACGGGCGTCGCGGCCGGCATCCGCCGTCCAGTAGTGCGGGGCGAGGTGCCGGTCGGCGGCGCCGTAGGAGTGCCAGAAGTCGAAGCCGAACCGGCGTTCCGGGGGCGACCACGCGTCCCACACCTTTCCGTCGTCTCGGCGCCCCTCGCCGAAGCGCTCGTCGTCGGGCACCGGCGACTCGAGGTGCCACTTGCCGATGTAGCCGGTGCGGTACCCGGCATCCCGCAGCACGCTCGCCCACGTCGCCACACCGTCACGCAGACCGACGCCGTCCTCCGCCGACTCGGAGTGCACGTTGAGGGTCACTCCGTTCTGCTCCGGCCGCAGACCGGTGAGGAACATCGCCCGGTGCGGGCTGCACACCGGATACGAGCTGACCGCCTGCGTGACCCGGCATCCATCCGCGGCGCGCCGATCCAGGTGAGGGGTGGCGACCGGGTCGCCGCCGGGCTCGATCGCCATCGCGCGGAACTGGTCCGCCATCACCACGAGGATGTCCGGTCTGTCAGTCACCTGCTCAGTCAATGCGCTTGGAACACGAGGAATCAACATTGATTCCTCGTCTTTCCTCCTCCTAGCGTCGCTGACATCGACCGAAGGAGATCGTATGTTCACCCCCTCCCGCAGGAATGTGCTGCAGCTCGGCGGCCTCGCCGCGGCGGCCGTCCTGTTCGCCCAGACCGGCCCGCTGTCCGCCTCCGCCGCCATCCGTCCGCTCGCTGTCGACGTGCCCGAGATCGAGGCGCTCCGCCTGCGCTGGGTCGAGACGCTGACAGGGCGCAGCATCATCGCGGCGAACCCCGCAGCCTTCGCCGGCGCCATCGCACGCCAGGACAGGGCGGCGGATGCGCTGCTCGCGAAGGTGAGTCCCACCGCCACCCGATTCTTCTCGGATCAGGACTGGGCGATCGGCGCCACCGACATCGCGAAGTCCAACGCGATGAGGATGAATTACGTCGGAATCCTCTCCCTGGCGGTGTCGTGGGCGACCCCCGGATCGAAGCACGAGGGCTCCCAGGCCGTGCTCGACACCGCCCGCAACGGACTCGCGCACATGCACGAGCAGATCTACAACACCGGGACCACGTGGTGGGGCAACTGGTGGTCGTGGAACATCGGCGCCCCGCAGCCGCTCGCGAACGCGATGGCGATCCTGCACGATGAGCTCGACCCGTCCGAGATCGACGCCTACAGTGCGGCGATCGATCACTTCCTGCCCGAGCGCGACCCGCGCAAGCAGCAGCACCCCAGTGGCGTGCAGCTGTCCGATGGAGCCAACCGCGTCGACATCTGCCAGTCGATCATCGTGCGCTCCATCGTGCAGCCCGACGAGGAGCTGCTGCGCAGCGCCGTCTCCGCGCTGAGCGACACCTGGCAGTACGTCACGGAGGGGAACGGCTTCTTCCGCGACGGCTCGTTCATCCAGCACTCCACGATCGGCTACACGGGCACCTACGGACTGGTGCTGCTGGGCGGACTCGCGAAGCTGTTCTCGCTGCTGTCCGGCACCTCGTTCGACGTCACCGATCCCACCCGCAGCAACATCACCGGCGTCGTGGAGCGCTCGTTCGCCCCGTTGATGTACCGCGGCCAGATGATGGACGCCGTACGAGGGCGCGCGGTGTCCCGCTTCGCGGAGCGCAGCGTCACCGACGGCAACGACCTCATCGAGCACACGCTGCGCCTCGCCCAGTCCTCCGACCCCGTCACCGCGGCACGCTGGCGCGGCCTGTGCCGGCAGTGGATCGAGGGCAACACGGCCGCGAACATCACCACGACCACGAGCATCGTGCGGCTCTCGCTGGTGACCGAGCTGCTCGGCTCGGATGTCGTACCCGTCGCCGACCCCACCGGACCGCGGTTCTTCCCCGCGATGGACCGGCTCGTGCACCGCTCCGCCGACGGCGCCTGGGCGCTGTGCGTGGCGATGTGCTCGAATCGGATCGCCTGGCATGAGGGCACTGACGCCGAGAACTTCACGGGCGTCAAGACCAGCCAGGGCATGACCTACCTGTATCTGCGCGATGACGACGACCACTTCGACGACGAGTTCTGGCCGACCTCCGACCTCGCCGCGCCTCCCGGCACCACCGTCGATCTCACGCCTCTCCCCCGCAACCCGGAGGGCCAGTGGGGCGGGACGACGCCGGCGAACGAGTGGACCGGTGGCGTGACCTTCGAGGACACCGCCCTGGCGGCGATGCACCTGGTGGCACCCGGCGGCACCGGCCTGGTCGCCCGCAAGGCGTGGTTCACCCTGCCCGACGGGATCGTGGCTCTCGGCGCCGCCATCTCCACCGACAGCTCCGGCGAGGTGCGCACGGTCGTCGAACACCGCAATCTCGGCACCTCGGCCCGACACCTGCTCGTCGACGGCGCGGAGGTCACCGCGGAGACGTCGATCTCGAATCCGCGATGGGCGCACCTGGACGGCACCGGCGGCTACGTGTTCCTCGACGACGCCCGACTCGTCGCCGGGGTCGCCACCAGGGAAGGCAGCTGGCGGGGCATCAACACCGGCACCGCCGCGGGCACCGAGGTCGTGCAGCGCCGCTCGTACGGCACGCTGCACATCACGCACGGCGCCGGCGCCGCGGCATCCGGAGGCTACGCCTATCTCGTGCTGCCCGGGGCGGATGCTGCGGCGACGCAGGTGGCGGCGGCTGCGCCGAAGGCCGAGGTGATCCGCAACGACGAGGTCGCCCAGGCGATCCGGCACTCGTCGTTCGTCACCGCCGCCGCGTTCTGGCGGGCCGGTTCGGCGGGCGATCTCACCGCCGACCGTGCCGCGTGCGTGATCGCGCGGAAGACGCCCGGCATGGCGCGGATGTCGGTGAGTGACCCGACGCAGTCGGCGTCGACGCTGGTCGTCGATGTCGCGGGCACGGCCGTGTCACGGGTCAAGGGCGCGGATGCCGGACGGGTCTCGCTCGCCCGTCACGGCGACGGCGTACGCCTCACGATCGACGTCTCGGGCACCGCCGGCGAGACTTTGGAGTTCTCGCTGCACTCCTGAGCTCCCTCCTCGCACAAGAGGGGTCAGAATCTGCGGCATCCAAGGAGCGGGACTTCGCAGATTCTGACCCCTCAAGATGGGGAGCCGGGCGCTCAGCGCACGGGCTGCAGCAGCGGCACGTCGTAGCGGTGCGGGGTGCCGAAGCGGTGCGCGGTGATCGACACGGCCTGCTCGCGCAGGAACGTGAGCAGCTCCACGCGACCGGCCGCGACGACCGGGTTCGCGTACAGCGCGAGGCTCGGCGAACCGTTCACGGCGGCGGCGGTCTCGGCCGCGGATGCCCCGATCAGGCGCACCCGGCCGTCGGTGGCCGCCAGGCGCTGCGCGTGCGCGGCCCAGGCGGTGCCGTCCTCGTAGGCGACGACCACGTCGTGCGCGCCGAGCCAGGTGGCGACGGCCGCGGGCAGCACCGAGGCGGTGCTCACGGTCACGCGGGAACCGGCACGACGACCGGCGGCCGCGACGCGGAGCAGCTCCGACACACGAGAACCCTCGTAGCGCACCGTGACCGGCACAGCCTGGTAGCGCAGCACGTTCTGCTCGGTGGTCAGCCCCGTCGCGTCGCGCACGACGCCGAACTCCGACGCCCAGGCGTCGACGTCGGTGGCGAGCGCACCGCGCAGCCACTCGGCATCCGCACCGTCGACGAGCGCGACGGCCGACGAGCCGAGCTCGTCCAGCTCGGTGGACGACTGCACCGGGGCATCCGTCCACTCGGACAGGCCGACGAGGTAGTTCGGGCCGCCGGCCTTGGTTCCGGCGCCGACGGCGGCCTTCTTCCAGCCGCCGAACGGCTGGCGCTGCACGATGGCACCGGTGGTGCCGCGGTTGACGTACACGTTTCCGGCCTCGATGCGGGCCAGCCACTGCTGCACCTCATCCTCGTCGAGCGAGTGGATGCCGCTGGTGAGGCCGTAGTCGATGTCGTTGACGATGTCGATCGCCTCGTCCAGGGTGTCGGCGGTCATGATGCCGAGCACCGGGCCGAAGTACTCCACGCGGTGGAACTCGCTGCCGCGCTTCACACCGTCACGGATGCCGGGGCGCCAGAGCTGTCCGTCCTCGTCGAGCTTCTCGGGCTTGAGCATCCACGACTCACCCGCGTGCAGCGTGGTGAGTGCGGAGAGCAGCTTGCCCTCAGCGGGTCCGATCAGCGGGCCGATGCGGTTCGAGCCGTCCACCGGCGAGCCGACGTCGTATGCGCTGACGGCGTCGACCAGCTGGCGGCGGAACCGCTCCGACTTGGCGGCCGAGCCGACGAGCACGACCAGCGAGGCGGCCGAGCACTTCTGACCGGCGTGACCGAACGCCGAGTAGGCGACGTCCTTGGCCGCCAGGTCGAGGTCCGCGGAGGGCGTGACGATGATGGCGTTCTTGCCGCTGGTCTCGGCGAGCAGCGGCAGATCCTGGCGGAAGCCGCGGAACAGCTCGGCGGTCTCGAAGCCGCCGGTGAGGATGACGCGGCCGACGGCCGGGTCGCTCACCAGCTGGGTGCCGAGGTCACGGCCGTCGAGCTGCACGTACTGCAGCACGTCGCGGGGCACGCCGGCCTCCCAGAGCGCCTCGATCATGACCGCACCGGAGCGGCGGGCCTGACGGGCCGGCTTGATGATGACCGGAGAGCCGGTGGCCAGGGCCGACAGGGTGGAACCTGCCGGGATCGCGACCGGGAAGTTCCACGGCGGGGTGACGACGGTGAGGCCGACGGCGTGCATCTGCGCACCGTCGACGTCGGCGAGGTTCTTCGCGCTCTCGGCGTAGTAGTGCGCGAAGTCGATCGCCTCGGAGACCTCGGGGTCGCCCTGCTCGATGACCTTGCCGGCCTCAGAGCCCATCACCTCGAGCAGGTCGGCGCGACGCGCCTCGAGGATGTCGCCCGCCTTGTGCAGGATGGCGGCGCGACCCTCGGCGCCCAGTGCGCGCCACGCCTCGCCGGCGGCGACGGCGGTCGCGATGCGCTCCGCGACCTCCTCCGAGGTCGACAGGGTGTTCGCGGCGACGGTCTCGTTGCCGAGCTCGGAACCCGCCATGCGGGCACGGATGCCGTCCGCCCAGATGCGGTTCGCCGACAGCGACGGGTCGGTGTCGGGGGTGTTCACGAAGCCGTCGGTCGGCATCGCCGGCGCGGGCAGCTGACGGTTCTGCACCCGGTTCGGGCCGGGGACCTCGGTCGGGATGTCGCGGATGGACGCCAGGAATCGTTCCTTCTCGCGCTCGAACAGCTTCGGGTCCTCGTCGAGGTCGAAGACCGCCGACATGAAGTTCTCCTGGCTCGCGCCCTCTTCGAGGCGGCGGATCAGGTAGGCGATCGCGACGTCGAACTCGTCGGGGTGCACGACCGGGGTGTAGAGCAGCAGCGATCCGACGGTGCGCTTGATGACCTGCGCCTGAGCGGTGGCCATGCCGAGCAGCATCTCGAACTCGATGCCGCTCTCGACCCCGCGGCGCTTCGCGAGCAGCCAGGCCAGGGCGATGTCGAACAGGTTGTGGCCGGCGACGCCGATGCGCACGTTCCCGATGTGCTCGGGGCGCAGCGCGTACTCCAGGACGGCCTTGTACGAGGCATCCGACTGCTGCTTGGTCGACCAGGTCGCCAGCTCCCAGCCGTGCGACTCGGCGTCGACGGTCTCCATCGGCAGGTTCGCGCCCTTGACGACGCGCACCTTGATCGGGGCCCCGCCGTCGGCGACGCGGGCTGCCGCCCACTCCTGCAGGCGCATCATGGCGGCCAGGGCGTCGGGCAGGTAGGCCTGCAGCACGATGCCGGCCTCGAGGTTCTTGAACTGCGGACGGTCGAGGATGCCGGTGAACACCGCGATCGTCAGATCGAGGTCCTTGTACTCCTCCATGTCGAGGTTGATGAACTTGTCGCCCTTGACAGCGATGTCGTAGAGCGGCAGCAGCGCCTCGGAGGCGTCGGCGACGGCGTGGTCGAACGCCCAGGGGCTGTGCGGGGCGACGGTCGAGGAGACCTTGATCGAGACGTAGTCGACGTCGTCGCGCTGCAGCAGGCGGCGGGTGCCCTCCAGACGGCGAACGGCCTCGTCGCGGCCGAGGATCGCCTCGCCGAGCAGGTTGACGTTGAGCTTCACGCCCTGGGTCTCGCGGATGTGCTTGATCGCGGCGCCGAGCTTCTCGTCGCGCGCGTCCACGATGAGGTGACGCACCATCTGGCGCAGCACAGCCCGGGCCGACGGCACCACGATGCCGGGCAGCATGGTCGCGGTCGCGCCGCCGAGGCCGATCGCACCGCGCATCACGCCGGGCAGGAACTTCGGGGTCAGCGGCACGAGCTCCTTGAGCTTCTGGGCGGCGACCTTGGTGTCTTCGGGGCGCACGACGCCGTCGACGAAGCCGACGGTGAAGTCGAGGCCGTTCGGGTCGCGCAGCACACCGGCGAGGCGCTCGCCGGCGGCATCCGTCGGCACCTCGCGACTCTCGACGAGCCACTGGCGCACCAGCGCGACGGCGTCGTCGGCGAGGTCCGAGAGGTCGGAGACGGATGTTTCGGCAGCGGGCACAGGGGTGGTCATGATCTCAGTGTGCGCGCTCCGACCGTCTATGAAAAGCGTACGTTTTCGATGGATAATGTTCGGGATAGCCGATGCTTCTCCGGCTCCGGTCCCAGCGCTTGCGGGTGCTGAGGGCGAGGACCCGCAACGAGTGAGACCGGAACAGGACGAAGGGCCACGATGTTCGAACTGCGCAGGCTGCGGATGCTGCACGAACTTGCGCTGCGCGGCACGATCGCCGAGGTCGCGGCATCCCTCGCCTACTCGCCCTCGACCGTGTCGCAGCAGCTGTCGCTGCTGGAGCGAGAAGCCGGCGTCGCCCTGCTCGAACCGGACGGCCGGCGGGTGCGGTTCACCCCCGCGGGACGGATGCTGGCCGAGCACGCCGCCCGGGCACTCGAGCTCGACGAGGCGGCGCGCGCCGCGCTGAACACCGACCTGCAGGCTCTCGAACCCGTGCGGATCGCCGCCATGCCGACCGCGGCCGAGACGATCGTCCCCGCCGCGCTCACGATCCTCGCCGAGCGGATGCCGCAGCTGCGGGTCGAGCTGGCCGAGCTGCCGCCGGAGGAGAGCCTGTTCGAGCTGGCCGCGCGGCGGTTCGACCTGGTGATCGCCGAGCAGTATCCGGGCCACACCCGCGAACGCCACGTCGGCGTCGAGCACGACCTGCTCGGCGAGGACCCGATCCGCATCGCCATGCCGCCGTCCGAAGAGCCGTCGACGCTGCGCACCCTGCACGATCGCGCGTGGGTGATGGAACCCGCGGGAACCGCCGTGCGCCAGTGGGCGGTGCAGCAGTGCCGGGCCGCGGGCTTCGAACCCGATGTTCGTTTCGAGGCCGACGACCTCACCGCGCATGTGCGCCTGGTCGAGGCCGGTCACGCCGTGGCGATGATCCCCGATCTGATCTGGGGCTCATCGCAGCCGACGACGACCCTGGCGGATCTTCCGGGGCATCCGGTGCGCGAGGTCTTCACCGCGGTGCGCACCGCCGCGCGCGACGACGACCGCATCCGCGTCGTCCGCGACGCCCTCGCCGAGGCTTTCGCCGCCCGCGGTTGAGGCGTGACCGTGCTCCGACGCCCCTGAACAGCTCCGGTCTCACTCGATGCGGGTGCCGGCGCCGCAGCACCCGCAACCGTTGAGACCGGAGCTGCGGGACGGTCACCTCGTGAGCGTCACCGTCACCGTCGATCCGGGCTTCGCCGTGATGCCCAGTGTCTGCTTCTTCGCGTTGTAGTGCGCCTTGCCTCCGGTGACCGACACGTCGGCAGCGGAACGTACACGGACGACGGCACCCAGATCTCGCTCCGTCCCGCGGCGGCGGTGTAGGTCGCGGAGTACTGACCGGTCGCCGCATCGAAGTGCTCCGCGTTCGGGGTCCCCGCGATCGCCCGTGCGTACGGCCCGTACGCCGGCTCGTTGCCTGGGGCCGCCTGGCGATCGGCACCCATCGCGCAGTAGCCACCGCCGTCGCTGGCGCAGAAGTAGAACAGCGCCCAGCCGCTCGCGAAGCGCTCCATGGCGTCGACCTGCGCGGCCACGAGAGCCGCGTTACCCGGGGTGCGCGAGTTCGGAACGCCCCATTCTCCGACGATCACCGGCATGCGGTTCGCGGTCGGGTAGGCCGAGATCGCGGCCTCGTAGTTCACCACGAAGTCGTCCTGGTTCCAGTCGCCGCCTTGCGCTGGGACCCACGTGCGACGGGTGCGCACGTCGTTGCCAGCGAGCCTAGCGCCCGTGGGACTCAGTTGCGAGAGCCTGGGTTCTGGGTTCCAGTGCGCACTACCGCATGCGGCATCCGCTCCCGCATCACACGGATCGCCTCCGGGTTCGAGTCCACAAGAACGGCCGAGCGGCCGAGGGCGGATGCCACGGCGCCGGTCGTCCCGGATCCGGCGAACAGGTCGAGTACGCGATCGCCCGGCCGCGACGACGCCTGCACGATGCGGCGCAGCACGCCCTCCGGCTTCTGGGTCGGGTAACCGGTCTTCTCCCGCCCGGTGGTCGGCACGATCGTGTGCCACCAGACGTCGGTGGGCAGCTTGCCGCGCGCCGCCTTCTCCGGCGTGACCAGCCCCGGCGCCATGTAGGGCTCACGGTCCACGGCATCCGAGTCGAAGAAGTGCCCGCCGGGCGTCTTCGCGTAGACGAGGATCGTGTCGTGCTTGGTGGGCCAGCGCCGCCGCGACTTCGCGCCGTAGTCGTAGGCCCAGATCAGCTCGTTCAGGAACGCGTCGCGCCCGAACACCGCGTCCAGCATGACCTTCGCGTAGTGCGCCTCACGGTAGTCCAGGTGCAGGTAGAGCGTGCCGTCGTCGGCGAGCAGCCGCCACGCCTCCTGCAGCCGCGGCATCAGGAAGTCGCCGTAGTCGTCGAAGCGGTCGTCGTAGGCGTGCAGCATGCTGCGCACCTTCTCGTAGCGGTGGCCGTGGAATCCGCGGCTGACCTCGGCGCGGGGAGCGGATGCGGCATCCGCCTCATCGTCGTCCTCGGCGCGCGTCGCGACGACGCGCTCGCGCGTCTGCGCGCGACCGGTGTTGAACGGAGGGTCGAGGTAGATCAGCGTGAACGAGCCGGATGCCAGGGACTCGGCGACCCCGAGGTTGTCACCCTCGATGATCTCGACGGGGCCCGGTTCGGCTGTGACTGTCTGGGTCGCGGAGCCCGACCGGGTCGCGGAGCCCGCCCGGGTCGCGGAACCCGCCTGGGTCGCTGAGCCTGTCGAAGCGTCGTCGCTCGACCCTTCGACAGGCTCAGGGACCCGAACCGGAGTCGTGCTCACGGCACCCGGTGCAGCCACGCATCTGTGGCGAACTTCGACTCGACGAGCGCCTCGGCGTCGGCGTACTCGTCGGCGGTGATGCTGCCGTCCTCGGCGCCGGTCAGTGAGCGGAAGGTGTCCTTGAAGCGCTCGATGATCTCGGCACGGGGCAGACCGGTCTGGCTGCGCAGCGGGTCGACGCGCTTGGCCGCCGAAGTGGTGCCCTTGTCGCTGAGCTTCTCGCGGCCGATGCGGAGCACCTCGGTCATCATCTGACCGTCGATGTCGTACGAGAGCGTGGCGTGGTGCAGCACTCCGCCGTTGGCGAGGCGCTTCTGCGCCGCGCCGCCGATCTTGCCGGTCGGCGAGGCGATGTCGTTCAGCGGCTGGTAGGTCGCGTCGATGCCGAGCGAGCGAAGCGCCTGCAGCACCCAGTCGTCGAGGAAGGCGTACGAGTCGGCGAAGGTCATGCCCTGCACGAGGGATGCCGGTACGTACAGCGAGTAGGTGATGATCTGCCCGGAGCCCATCAGCATCGCCCCGCCGCCGGAGATCCGGCGCACGACGTCGAACCCGTGCCTGGCGGCCCCCTCAGGGTCGACCTCGTTGCGGTAGGACTGGAACGACCCGATCACGACGGCCGACTCGTCCCATTCCCAGATGCGCAGCGTGGGCTTGCGGCGCCCCTCGCCGACGCGGCCGGTGAGCACCTCGTCGAGTGCGAGGTTCATGCGCGGCGACACGGCCTTCTCGTGCACGATCTCCCAGTCGAAGTCGCGCCAGCCCGGTGCGGTGACCAGGGCGCGGCGCACCGCTGTGCCGACCGCCTCGGGCGAGAACCCCAGCAGCTGAGCGCCGTCGGGCAGGGCACCGCGGACCGCGGCGGCGATCGTGGAGGCATCCGCCTCGACCGGCATCCCCTCGACGGCGGCATTGATGTCGTCGAGAGCGGTGTCGGGCTCGAGGAAGAAGTCGCCGGCGAGGCGGAAGTCGCGGATCACGTCATCGCGCACCTCGAGGTCGACGACGACCAGCTTGCCCCCGGGGACCTTGTACTCACCGTGCATGGATCCAGCCTACTGAGCGCGCGGGAAGTGCTTCTCGAGCCAGGCGAGCACATCGGCGCGGACCTGCTCCTGGTCGAGGTCGTTGAAGATCTCGTGCCGCCCGTCGGGGTACACCAGCGTCGTGACATCCGTGAGGCCGGAGCGCTTGCGGTAGCCGCCCGCCAGCTTGTGCACGCTGTGCGGTCCGCCGACCGGGTCGTCGCGACCGACCATCAGCAGTACCGGCACGTCGTGCCCCAGGTCCTTGCCCGGCCTGCTGTACAGCCGCGCTGCGTTGACGAACCCGAACAGTTTCAGCAGCGGCACCTCGGTCGTCAGCGGATCGTCGTGGAAGTCCTGCCACACCTCGGGATCGCGCGAGAGCCACTCCAGACCGTCCGCATCGGGCCCGTTCCACTTCGCGTTCAGAGGCAGCGCGTTCAGGTCGAGCGGCGTGAGGTGCGCGGAGCCGCTGAGGATCACGGCGTCATAGGCCTCGGGATGCGCGTTCAGAAGCTTCTGCGACAGGAAGGACCCCCAGGAGTGCCCGAGCAGCACGAGGGGAAGGTCCGGATGCTCCGCCTTGATGATCCCGGTCAGCTGCCAGAGCGCGTCGACCGCGGCCCGCATCCCGCCCTTGCCGAGGTGGCCCAGCTTCGCGGATCCGTTCCACTGGCGGATGCCGGTGCGCCCGTGCCCGCGGTGGTCGTCGGCGTAGACGTGGAACCCGGCGCCGGTGAGCGCCTCGATCAGAGTGCCGTAGCGCCCGGCATGCTCGCCGACCCCGTGCAGCAGCTGCACGACGCCGCGTGCGGCGCCCTGCGCCTGATACACGTCGTAGACGATCGCGATGCCGTCGCCGTCGATGAACTCCGTCGTCCTCGCCTCTGCAACCATGCGCTCGAGTCTACGGAGGCGTCAGAGGCCGAGCGCGCGGACGATCGCGAGAGCGGCCTGCGGGTCGGTCACCTCGTGGCCGCCGTCGTCGGACGACCCCAGCTTCACGTCGTCGTTCGCGAACACCGTCCTCTTCGCCGAGAAGTGCACGGCGTCGACGCCGACCCTGGCGATCTCGACGACGTTCGAGGCGTCGATCCCCCCGCCGGCCATGATCTCGATGCCGCCGGCCGCCTCGGCGACCAGGTCGCCGAGCAGGTCGACGCCGTCGATCGCCGCCGATCGGCCGCCGGAGGTGAGCACGCGCCGCAGCCCCAGCTCCCGCGCGACGCGAAGGCTCTCGAGCGGATCGGGGGTCACGTCGATCACGCGATGCAGGGTGACGGATGCCCCGCCTGCAGCATCCACCAGCCGTGCGAGCGCGTCGCGGTCGAGAGCGCCGTCAGCGCCCTGGCATCCGATCACGGCGCCCGCGGCGCCGGCCGCGATCGCGTGCCGGACGTCGTGCGCCATCAGGGCGACCTCGTCGTGGTCGTAGCGGAAGCCGCCGGCGCGGGGGCGCACCAGCACATGCACCTCGACCTCTCCCCCGGCGGCCTCGACCGCCCGGTCGAGCGTCGCGGGCGACGGGGTGAGCCCGCCCAGCGCGAGCGCCTGGGTGAGTTCGACGCGCGCCGCGCCGATCTCCCGGGCGATGCGCACTCCGGCGGTGTCCTGGACGGCGAGTTCGAGCGCGATGGTCACGGGTTCCATTCTGGCCCGTCGCGCCCCGAAGCGCGGAGCGCGACCGCCGCAGATATGGATGGGAGCGCTCTCGGATAACGTTGGAGATCCCGTGCGAAACCAATGGTTGTTGCCGCCCCGGTCCCGTGCTACTCTCGGGAAACCGGTTACTGAAGAAGCGTTTTCTCAGCACCGCACCCCGCACCCCGACTCGAAGATGAGCGCAGGAAGAGGCCCCTCGATGGCGATCGATCTCGCACCGACCAGCGTTCGCGCCGACGCGGAGCTGCCGCCCGCCGACCTGCCCCCGCAGCACCGCCGCCGCACCTGGTGGCAGCACATCTGGCGCCACAAGGCGCTCTACCTGATGGCGCTGCCCGGCATCGCGTACTTCATCATCTTCAAGTACGTGCCGATGGCCGGTCTGGTGATCGCGTTCCAGGACTACTCGCCGTTCCGCGGGATCACCGGCAGCCCGTGGGTCGGCTTCGACCACTTCGTACGGTTCTTCACCGAGGACACGTTCGGGATGCTGCTGACCAACACGGTCGTCATCTCGCTGCTGCTGCTGATCTTCTCGTTCCCGGTGCCGATCATCCTGGCGCTGATGCTGAACGAGCTGCGCCTCAAGTTCTTCCAGCGCAGCATCCAGACCGTCATCTATCTGCCGCACTTCATGTCGTGGGTGATCGTCGTGTCGCTGTTCTACGTGCTGCTGACCACAGACGGCGGCAGCGTCAACCAGCTGCTGCAGTCCTGGGGGCTGCCCGCGATCCCGTTCCTCACCGACCCGAACTGGCTGCGTCCGCTGTACACGATGCAGGAGATCTGGAAGACGGCCGGCTGGGGCACGATCATCTACCTCGCCGCGATGACCGGCGTCGACCTGCAGCTCTACGAGGCCGCCGAGATCGACGGCGCCGGACGCTGGTCGCAGACCTGGCACATCACGCTGCCGGCGATCCGCCCCGTCATCATCGTCATGTTCATCCTCGCGATCGGCGACTTCCTCGAACTGGGCTTCGAGCACATGTTCCTGATGCTGAACTCGCTCAACCGCGAGGTCGGCGAGATCTTCGACACCTACGTCTACACCGCCGGCATCCAGAACGGGCAACTCAGCTACGCCACCGCCGTCGGCCTGTTCAAGGGACTCGTCGGACTGGTGCTCGTGGTCGGCGCGAACCGGATGGCGAAGAAGTTCGGCGAGGAGGGCGTGTTCTGATGTTCTCCTTCGAAGCCTTCGTCAAGCTCAACCTCTTCCTGCGGGGCGCCTACAAGCTGGCGTACCTGAACCTGCTGTGGATCGCGGCCACCCTGGCCGGGCTGGTGCTGTTCGGCATCGGCCCCGCCTCCTACGCCGTCGCCGCGTATGTCGACCGCTGGTTCCGGTTCGGTGAGACGCCGCCGGTGACCCGGGCGTTCCTCGGCCACTTCCGCGCGCAGTACTGGCGGGCCGCTGCGATGGGCTGGATCCTCACCGCGGCGGCGCTGATCGTGAGCACCAACATCCTCGGCGCCGGCACCTGGATGCTGCGATTCGCGAACATCGTCGCGCTGGTGGTGATCTGCATCATCGCCGCCTACGTGTTCCCGGTGATGGCCGCCACCGACATCCGCGGCCCGCTCCGCCAGATCGCGGCGGCGCTGATGCTCGGCATCGGCTCGCTGCAGTGGACCATCATCGCCGGAGCCGCCGTCGCCGGCACCGTGTGGCTGCTGGCCACCTGCGCCCTTCCCGCGCTGGTGCTGTTCGGGATCGGCATCCCGGCCGCTGCGATCGGATTCGTCACCCGCGTCGTGTTCGGCGCGCTCACCGAGGACGACCCCCAGACCTCACCCCCCAGGGCTCGCGAAAGCGCGCATGCCCGTGTCCACCTTGCGAGAGGAACATCAGAATGAGGAACCACAGCAGGCTCGGAATCGCCGTCGCTTCCGTCGCCGTCGCCGCACTCGCGCTCACCGCGTGCGGATCGGCCGACGCGGACACGAGCGCGGAGAAGCCGAAGACCGCCGAGAAGATCAGCTGGATGGCGATGCTGCACACGCCGACCACCCCTGAGTCCGACGGCCCGATCCAGACGGCGCTCGAGAAGTACACCGGCTCGACGCTGGAGTTCCAGTGGGTGCCCGACGCCTCGAAGGACGAGAAGATCAACGCGGCCCTGGCATCCGACTCGCTCGCCGACATCACCTCGCTCACCAACATCTCCAACACCTCGGTGCGCCAGGCGCTGAAGTCCGGCCAGTTCTGGGACGTCGAGAAGTACCTGAAGGACTACCCCAACCTGTCGAAGATCGACGAGCAGACCATCGCCTCGGCACGCGTCGACGGACACCTGTACGGCGTGCCGTTCCAGAAGCAGATGGCGCGCTACGGCGTGCTGATCCGGCAGGACTGGCTCGACAACCTCGGCCTCGAGACGCCGCACACCCTCGAAGACCTGGCGAAGGTCGCCGTCGCGTTCACGAACGACGACCCCGACGGCAACGGCAAGGACGACACCACCGGGTTCATCGACCGAGCCGAGAGCTTCAAGCTCGGCTTCAAGATGATCGCCGGCTACTTCGGCGCCGGCAACAACTTCGAGGTGAACGACGACGGCGAGGTCGTCCCCACTTTCACCACGGACGAGTTCAAGGACGCCATGGAGTGGTATCGCGATCTCTACGACCAGGGCGCGGTGAACAACGAGTTCGTCACCATGCAGAAGCAGAACCAGCAGGACGCCATCGCCCAGGGCAAGGGCGGCATCGTGGTGACCGGCCTGTTCGAGGCGAAGAACTACATGAACCTCGCCACCAGCGCAGACCCGAACACTCCGATGGCGTGGGCGCTGGTCAATGACATGACCTACGACGACGTGCCGCGCCGCATCCTGTCCGACACCAACGGCGGCTTCGGCGGCTGGCTGGGCATCTCCACCACCAAGGTGAAGAGCGAGGACGAGCTGAAGTCGGTGCTCGCGTTCATCGACAAGCTCCTCGACGAGGAGGCCTTCGGCCTGATGACCAACGGCATCGAGGACGAGCACTACACGATCGACGCCGACGGCGTGATCACCATCAGCGACCAGCCCACCTGGGAGGCGGAGGTGCAGCCCTACGGCTCGTCGCGTCCGTCTGACATCGTGACGACATTCAAGAGCAGCACGCCGTACGTCGACGAGGCGCAGAAGCTGATGGACGAGAACACCGAGTTCGCGATCATCGACCCGTCGCTGCCGCTCTCGTCGGCGACCTTCGACCAGAGCTGGTCGACGATCGCCCAGGGCGCGAACGACGCGTACAACAAGTTCATGGTCGGCCAGCTCGACATGGACGGCTACGAGGCGGCGATCGAGGATCTCGGCGGCAAGGGCCTGGACAAGGTCGTCGACGAGTTCACCGCGTCGTACGAGGACAGCAAGTAAACCGACCATGACCCGGACGCAGGCGCACAGCACGGCACCCGAAGCCGCTGTGCGCCTGCGCCCCGCCGCAGAGCGGAGACCGAGATGACCAGCACCCCTCGCGTGGACAGCGCGACCATCCCGATCCAGGTGCGCCGCGAGAACCGCAAGCGCCGCCGGATCACTCCCGGACGCCGCGTGTTCGTCGTGGTCAACGCGCTGCTGCTGACCGCTTTCGCGCTGGTCTGCGTGCTGCCGTTCGTGAACGTGCTGGCCAGTTCGCTGGCGACACCGGGTGAGTTGGCGACCCGCCCGTTCATCCTGTGGCCGCACGAGTTCTCGCTCGACGCGTACAGGTACATCCTGTCGACGCCGACGATCTTCCGGGCGCTCGGCGTCTCGGCGGTCGTCACGATCGGCGGCACGATGATCAGCCTCATCCTGACCGCGTTCATGGCCTACGCGCTGTCGAAGAAGCACCTCAAGGGGCGGCGGGTCGTCAACTTCCTCGTCGTGTTCACCATGCTCTTCAGCGGCGGCATGATCCCCACGTTCATCGTGGTGAAGAGCCTGGGCATGATCGACTCGCTGTGGTCGCTGATCATCCCGGTCGCTATCAACGCGTTCAACTTCGTGATCATGCGCAGCTTCTTCCAGGCCATGCCGGAGAGCCTCGAAGAGGCCGCACGCATCGACGGATGCACCGAGATGGGCGTGTTCTGGCGCATCGTGCTGCCGCTGTCGATGGCCTCGCTGGCGACGATCGGCCTGTTCTACGCGGTGTACTACTGGAACACCTACCAGAGCGCGATCCTGTACATCAACAGCTCAGAGAAGTGGCCGATCCAGGTGCTGCTGCGCCAGATCGTCATCGTCGCGAGCGGCATGAACGCCGACGACTCCGCGGTGGACGTCGTGCCGCCCGCGCAATCGGTGCGGATGGCCGTGATCTTCATCGCCACCCTGCCGATGCTGATCGTCTACCCGTTCGTACAGCGCTTCTTCGTGAAGGGCGCGATGATCGGGTCGGTCAAGGGCTGAGCGGCACGGCGAACCCCTCGCACAGCATCCGCGCGACCCGCCGGTCGGCGCCGGGTGCCATCCCCGGCAGCGGATCGGATGCCACGACGACTGCCATCTCGCGGGCCGGATCGCCGTAGACGAACTGCCCGTGCATGCCGAACATCATCCAGGCGCCGTCGCCGGGCAGCCAGGTCTGCCGGCCGTAGCCGGCGAGGAACGGGATGCCCCAGTTCTGCGGCGACGGGTCGCTGCGGCGCTCGAGCAGCGCGGAAACGACCGTGGCCGGCAGCACGTCGCCACCACCGGCGTTCAGCAGTTCGGCGACCGGCAGCATGTCACCGGGTGGGATGATCAGCCCTGATCCGCCGTGGCTGATGCCCTCGGGGCCGGTGACGAACCGCGCCTCCGCCCCGATGCCGAGCGGATCGAGCAGCCGCGGGCGCAGATACTCCAGCAGCGGCATGCCGGCCAGGCGCTCCACCAGTGCGGCCAGCGTGTACGACGCGCTGGTGTCGTAGGTGAACCGGATGCCGGGCGGCCGCACCGGCGGCACCCGGAAGTACGACTCCAGCCAGCCGGCCGTGTTCTCGTCGTAGGTGGTGCGCTGGTGCGGGCCGGTCATGGCGAGCATGTCGTCGATGCGGGTCGCGGCGAGCCAGGGGTGCACCGGCACCATCTCCGGGAAGTGCATGACGATCGGATCGTCGAGGCGCAGCATCCGCTCTTCGGCGAGCAGCAGGATCGCGAGCCCGGTGAGCGACTTCGACACCGAGTACATTCGGTGCGGCTCGTCCGAACCGAAGCGCACGACACACCGACCGCCGACGCTCACCGAGAGGTGGCGCACCGCGATGCCGAGCTGCGCGGCCCCGTCGAGGAACTCCTGCGCGTTCATACCGCGTCGCGGATGCCGGAGAGCAGCCGACCGGCGACATCCGCCGGATCGGCGAACGGGTCATCCGCGATCGCGACGACCAGGTCCAGCAGCAGCGTCTCCCCCGGGGCGAGCACCCTGCGCTCCTCCACGGCGACGGCGGGCAGGAAGCCGACATACCCCTCGGAGCGCACGAACCACGGCATCCCGGTGCTGGTCGCCGCGACGAATGATGCGTCTTCGCCGTCCAGTGCGATCCACGGCGACGTCGAGCCGTGTGCGGCGTCGACGCCGTCGCCGTCCGCCGTGCGGACACGTGCGGTGCGCAGCGCGGTGCGCCAGAACAGGCCGCCGTAGAAGGCGCCGGGCCTCCCGTTGGTCTGGGGACTGCCGAACGTGACCCCTCCGGCGGCGGGGGTGAGCCGGGTGGTCCACGAGACCATCACCTGACCGGCATCCGCCTGCGCGCTGATCGTGCGCTCCTCGTGCAGCAGGGCGCTCCCGTCCCTGGCCCGCCAGACCAGGCGCTCGTCGACGCGACCCGGCGCGCTGTCGCGCCCCGTCACCTGCTGGATGCCGTGGTTGTCGAGCATGACTGAGCCCTCGCCGCGCCGATAGGTGCTGCCACCCCAGAAGGATGCACCGCTCACGTCGGGCAGCGCCAGGCTCAGCCCGAGGTGGTGCAGGTGATCATCGGGCGACACCTCGGTGGCGGGCGCACCGCCCGGTGCCGTCGCGGTGAGATAGGGACGCGGGGACAGCCCCCGCCGCACCGCGGCTCCCTCGTGATAGCGGACTGCGCCGGAGGGCAGCAGGTCGATCGTCATGGGCACTCCTTCGTGCTGCCGCGCACGGCGAGCTCGGGCGAGAACATGATCGGCTCGCGCTCTGGTGCATCCGTCATCTCGGCGCGCAGCACCGTCCAGATCCGCTCGCCGATCTCGGCCAGCCGCGACGTCATGGTCGTCAGCGACGGCGACGAGTAGCGCGCGAACGGGATGTCGTCGAAGCCGGCGACCGACAGTTCCGCCGGAACGGCGACGCCCTCCTCGGAGAGCCTGCCGAGCAGGCCGAGGGCCACCACGTCGTTGTACGCGATCACCGCGGTCGCCCCGGTCTCGCGGATCGCCGGCCACGAGATGTAGCCGTCCTCGAAGGAGTGCCCGCAGGGCACGTCCACGATCTCCACCTCGGGGTGCTGCTCGCGGATCTCCTGCAGCCCGCGCTCGCGCTCCCAGTTGGCACGCGCGTAGGCGGGCCCGACGAGGAACGCGATCCTGCGGTGGCCGAGCGAGATCAGGTGCCGGGCGAGCACCATGACGCCCTCGTGATAGTCGATCAGCACCGAACCGGCGTTCAGTCCGGTGGTGCGGTTGAACACCGCCACCGGCCCGACCCGCGGCAGCAGCTCGAGCAGTTCGGCGCGGGTCATCCGCGGCGAGAACAGGGCGACCGCGTCGGTGCGGTCGCGCAGGTCCCTGGCGAGCTCGGCCTCGCTCTCGGCATCCTCGAACGCATCGGCGACGACGACCCGGTAGCCGTCGCGGGCTGCGGCGCGGTTGAAGCCGTGCAGCACCTGGTGGAACATCGGGTTGCCCAGATCGGGCACCAGCACGCCGACAGTGCGGCTGACGCCGAGCGAGAGCGAGCGGGCCGTCTGGCTGGGCGTGTAGCCCAGCTCGTCGATCACCTGCCGCACTCGCTGCGCGATCTCCTCATTCACCGTCGGCACCGAGTTCAGCACCCGCGACACCGTGGCCTTCGACACCCCGGCGGCGCGGGCGATGTCCATGATCGTCGTCTCGCGAGTCGGCGTCGTGCGTGCACGCTTGCCTGCCATGGTCATCGATCTCCCGTCGTGATGCGGAAATCGGCGAACCGGGCGATCGTCTCGTCCGCGCCATGAGCCCCAGCCGCGAACAGGGAGATCGCCGCGCCGACCCACTGCCCCTGGACCGCGTGGAACTGCGGGTCCACGTCGATCCTGGCACCGTCCGCCTGCAGACTCACGCGCACGTGGGCATCGTCGCCCACGTCGAACGTCGCGCGCACGCGCGACTCGCGCAGCGGCACGGATGCCACGACGCGCTCCTCCTGGTCGTCGCGGCTCCGCACGGCGACGACCGCGACCGGGCCCGACGCCGTGCATCGCACTCCCGCCCAGGCGTAGTCGAGGCCGAGCACGGCGATCCCGGCGCGGGCGCCGGGTGCCACATCAGGCAGTTCGATGTCGACGGAGGAGGTGCTGCTCCAGCCGGGCAGCGGCTGCGAGAGCACGCGCGGAAGGGTGCGGATGCTGCCGCCGTCGGGGCTGCCGCGCAGGGTGAGGGCGTCGTCTCGCCAGCCTTCCTCGCCCTGCGTCACGATCGCGCGCGGGTCGGGGTCGGCCTCCCACTGCCAGTGGGCGCCCGGCAGTCCGCCGGCGAAGTCGTCGGAGCGGGCGAGACTGCGGGCGCCCTGCCTGCCGCGCAGCGGTGCCGGGTGGTCGAGCACGGGTTCCGCCGGACCGCCGGCGACGGCGCGGCCCATGAGCGGCCAGCCGTCGGCGTCCCAGGCCATCGGCTGCAGATGCAGCACCCGCCCGAACACGCCGCGGTCCTGGAAGTGCAGGAACCAGTCGCCGCCCTCGCCGTCGTCCACCCACGCCCCCTGATGGGGCCCGTTGACCGGGGTGTCGCCCTGTGCGAGCACGATCCGGTGTCGGTACGGGCCGAACGGGCTGTCTGCGCGGAAGGCCGTCTGCCAGCCGGTGGCCACGCCGCCGGCCGGCGCGAGGATCCAGTACTCCCCGTCGCGCTTGTGGAACTTCGGCCCCTCGAGCGTCGTGAAGCCGTCGAGCAGGTCGCCGTCGATGACGTCGACCGCGGGTCCGGTCGGCGCGGTGAGTCCGGCGTCGACCGGGACGACCGTCAGCACGTTCTTGCGACCCGCCCGCGAGCGGGCCCAGCCGTGCACGAGATAGGTGCGGCCGTCGTCGTCCCACAGCGGGCACGGGTCGATCAGGCCGAGTCCCGCCAGCAGCAGACGCGGCGGCGTCCACGGGCCCGCAGGGTTCTCGGCCGTGACGACGAAGATGCCCTGATCGGGGTCGGGGAAGACGATGTGGAACCGTCCGTCGTGGTGGCGGATCGACGGCGCCCAGACGCCGCAGCCGTGCCGCGGCAGCCCGAACCACGCTGCCGGTTCGTTGCGCTCCAGGGCGTAGCCTATGCGGGTCCAGTCGACCAGGTCACGCGACTCGAAGACGGGCAGTCCCGGTGCGCGGTGGAAGCTCGATGCGACCAGATAGAACCTGTCACCGACGCGGATCGCATCCGGATCGGGCACGTCGGAATCGATGATCGGGTTGCGGTACCGGCTCGCATCGTCGACGAGGTTCACTCGCATCACGGTAGTCGAGAAACCGGTTCCTGTCCATGCGGCCGCACCACGATCTCAGATCGGACATCGCTTTCCGGGCAACATTTAGTTAGACTAGCTAAATAGTGACTGCTTCCGAAGACTCCTTCCACGCCGCCGCCGTCGACCTCCGGCTGGCGACCTTCCGCCTGGCCAGGAGACTGCGCCGCGAGCGCGCGGTCGATTCAATGAGCGACGCGCAGTTCGCCGTGCTGGCCACCCTCCGGGCGCACGGGCGGGCCACGCTCGGATCGCTCGCCGAACGCGAGCACGTCTCGGCCCCGTCGATGAACCGCACGGTGAACTGCCTCGAGGAGTCCGGCCTCGTTGTGCGCGTGCCCGACGAGGATGACCGCCGCCGCGTGCAGATCGACATCACCGACGAGGGGAACGCCGTCGTCGCCGACACGATCAACAAGCGCGACACCGCTCTCGCCGTCGCCCTGGCCGGACTCGACTTCACCGAGGCCGAACTGCAGACTCTGCGCGACGCCAGCGCCCTGATGCGGAAGGTCGCCGAGCGATGAGCCAGATGTTCCGGTCGTTCGCGACCTTCAACTACCGCACCTGGTTCTTCGGCGCCGTCATCTCGAACATCGGCGGCTGGATGCAGGCCACCGCCCAGGACTGGGTGGTGCTGACCGAGCTCACCGACAACGATGCCACCGCGATGGGCGTCACCATGGCCCTGCAGTTCGGTCCGCCGCTGTTGCTGGTCAGCCTCACCGGCTGGGTGGCCGACCGCTTCGACCGGCGCAAGGTGCTGCTGGCCACGCAGACCACCCTCATGACGCTGGCCGTCGCGGTCGCCGTGCTGCTGCTGACCGGCGTGATGACCCTGCCGCTGATGTTCCTGTTCGCCCTGTGCTTCGGCATCACCAACGCCTTCGACGCCCCGGCCCGGCAGGCCTTCGTGTCCGACATGGTGAGCCTCGAGGACACGTCGAACGCCGTCGCCCTGAACTCCGCGTCGTTCAACATGGCCCGCCTGATCGGTCCCGCCGTCGGCGGCGTGCTCATCGTGGCGATCGGCTCCGGATGGGTGTTCATCGCGAACGCGATCACCTTCCTGGCGATGCTCGTGGCGCTCCTGCTGATCCGCAAGGGCGAGCTGATCCCGCGCGCGAAGAACCGGCGCGGTGGGGGCGGCCTGGCGGCCGGCTTCCGGTACGTGATGGGCCGCGGCGACCTGAAGGTCGTGTTCGTGATGGTGTTCCTCATCGGAGCCTTCGGCATGAACTTCCCGATCTTCGCGTCCACCATGGCGCTCGAGTTCCATCGCGGCGCCGACGGCTACGGCCTGCTCAGCTCGGTGCTCGCGATCGGATCGCTCGCCGGTGCGCTGCTCGCCGCACGGCGCGACCGCGCCAGGGTGCGCGTGCTCGTGATCGCCGCAGGCGGGTTCGGCGCAGCATCCATCATCTCGGCCATGATGCCCACCTACGGGGCGTACGCGGTCGTGCTGACCTTCGTCGGGTTCTCGACCGTCACCATGCTGACCACGGCAAACGGCTACGTGCAGACCACGACCGACCCGGCGCTGCGCGGACGCGTACTCGCGCTGTACATGGCGGTCGTGATGGGATCGACACCCATCGGCGCGCCGATCGCCGGGTGGGTCGTCGACACGTTCTCAGCGCGCACCGCGATCGTCGTGGGCGGCGTCGCGGGCCTGCTCGCCTGCGCGATCGGCGTCGGCTGGATGCTGTGGTCGGGCCGCCTGCACCGCCGCGAGGACGCCCGGTTCCTGCTCACGCTCGACGAGACCCGCCCGGTCTCGGTGGTGCGGGCGATGGAGCCGACCTCCTACAGCGATCCCGCCGCGTCGACGACGCCTCTGCGCCTTCCCGAGACGGAACCGGGCCGTGCGCCGAAGGCCGGCCCCGAGCCCTCCGAAGCCTGACGCATGGCCACCCGGCATCCCCGCTCCCTCATGCTGGCGCTCGGCGCCCTGACGGCCTTCGGCCCGATCTCGCTCGACGTGTACCTGCCCTCCCTGCCGCAGCTGGGCGCCGACCTCGGGGCATCCGAATCGCTGACGCAGTTCACCATGAGCGCGTGCATGATCGGCCTCGCGGTGGGGCAGCTGCTGTGGGGGCCGATCAGCGACCGGTACGGCAGGCGGATGCCGCTGATCATCGCCGTCGCCGGGTTCGTGATCACCTCGGTGCTGTGCGCGCTCGCGCCGACGATCGGCGCGCTGATCGCGATCCGGCTCATCCAGGGGCTCTGCGGCGCGGGCGGGATGGTGATCGCCCGCGCGGTCGTGCACGACCTGTTCTCTGGGGCCGACGCGATGGCCGCGTTCTCGACCCTCGCCGCGGTGATGGGCGTGGCGCCGGTGCTCGCGCCTCTCCTCGGCGGTGCGATCGTGACGTTCAGCGACTGGCGCGGGGTCTTCGTCGCGCTCGCGGTGATCGGCGCGCTGCTGCTGGCGGTGTCGGCACTGCTCGTGCCGGAGTCGCTGCCCCGCGGCGAGCGCACCGACGGCGGCATCCGGAACGACTTCCGCGGGATCGGGGCTGCCCTGACGAATCGCGGCTTCATGCTCACCGCGCTGACGCTCTCGCTCGCCGGGATCGTGCTGTTCACCTACCTGCAGCTGTCGCCGTTCGTGCTGCAGGAGCAGTACGGGCTCAGCGCGCAGGGGTTCGCGGCGGTGTTCGCGGTGAACTCACTCGGCATCCTGGGTGCCGCCCAGCTGAACCGGCGCATGGCCGGGCGGGTGCCTGGCGAGCGGATGGTGCGGCTCGCGCTCACGGTCGGCCTCGCGGCCGCGATCGCCGTGGTGCTCGCGGCCGCGACGTCGTCGGCACTGCCGTGGCTGCTCGTGCCGCTGTTCGTCGCCGTGTCCACGCACGGCGTGAACAATCCCGCCCTGACCGCGCTCGCACTCGGGCGGATCACGCGGGGTGCAGGATCGGCCTCGGCGGTGCTCGGCACGATGACACTGCTGGTGGGGGCGCTCGTGCCGCCGCTGGTGTCGTCGTTCGGCGTCTCCGCGACGCTGCTCGGCGCGACGATGGTCGCCGCCCTCGTCGCGGCGCTGGTCCTGACGCTGGCGACGAGCCGCCCGGCATCCGGCTCGGCATCGCACGGCTGACCCGCCTCTGGCTCCGGTCTCACTCGTTGCGGGTGCGTGTCGCTGCCCGACCCGCATCCGCTGAGACCGGAGCGTCCGGGGCGGGTGCGGAACAGCGGATCTTACGAGTCGGTGAGAAACGGGATGCCCGCGTCGCGACGCTCGTACGCTGAGGACATGAACGGAGCATCACGCGGGACCGCAGCCGTGGCGGGAATCGCAGCGGCGGTCGTCGGCGCAGGTGCCGGCGAACTCGTCGCCGCACTGCTCGCGCCATCGTCGAGCCCGTTCGCGGTCATCGGCGGCGCCCTGATCGACGTCGCGCCGGCCTGGGCGAAGGACACCGCGATCGCGTGGTTCGGCACCGCCGACAAGGCCGCCCTGCTGGTGGGGATCGGCATCGTGCTGCTCGCGGCGGCCGCGCTCGCGGGCCTCGCCGAGGCCCGCCGGCCGCGCTCCGGCGTCATCGCGTTCGCGGTTCTCGGAGTGGGCGTCGGCATCCTGGCGCTCACCCGGCCGGATGCCGGATTCTCGGCCTGGGTGCCGTCGGTGATCGCCGGCGTGGTGGCCGCGACCGCGCTGCGACTGCTCATGCGCGTCGCCCCGGTACGGATGCAGGCAGGGAGTACGCCTGCAGGCCGAAACCCCGGCGTGTCCGCCGACAGAGATGACGACGTCCCTGCATCCGTCGCAGCCGGCACGGCATCCGAGGGCCCCTCCCGTCGGCGCTTCCTCGCATGGGCCGGCGGCACCGCCGCGGCCGGCGTCCTGATGGCCTTCGCGGGCGGGCTGGCCCGCGCCGGATCGACCGCCGTGACTGCGGTCCGCGAGGCCATCCGACTGCCCCGCGCCGCATCCCCCGCCCCGGCGATCCCGGCGGATGCCGAACTCGGCATCCCCAACCTCACCCCCGTGATCACGCCGAACACCGCGTTCTACCGGATCGACACCGCCCTGGTCGTGCCCTCCGTCGACCCTGCGGACTGGCGGCTGCGCATCCACGGCCTGGTCGCGCAGGAGGTGACGCTGACCTGGGACGAGCTGCTCGCCCTGCCCCTGGTCGAGCGGGCCGTCACGCTCTCGTGCGTGTCGAACACCGTCGGCGGTGACCTCGTCGGCAACGCCGTCTGGCTCGGCTACCCGATCCGCGAGCTGCTGAAGCGGGCGCAGCCCGACCCGGACGCCGACATGGTGCTGTCGACCTCGTCCGACGGCTTCACCGCCGGGACACCCCTCGAGGTTCTCACCGACGACCGCGACGCGCTGCTCGCGATCGGCATGAACGGCGAGCCGCTGCCGCTCGAGCACGGGTTCCCGGTGCGGATGGTCGTCCCCGGCCTGTACGGGTACGTGTCGGCGACGAAGTGGGTCACCGACCTCGAGGTCACCCGGTTCGACCGGGCGACGGCGTACTGGACCGACCGCGGCTGGTCGGCGAAGGGGCCGATCAAACTTCAGTCCCGCATCGACGTGCCGCGCCCGCGCACTCCGATACCCGCCGGCGAGACGATGATCGCCGGCGTCGCCTGGCAGCCGCACTCCGGCGTCGCCGGCGTCGAGGTGCAGATCGACGACGGCCCCTGGCGGGCCGCCGATCTCGCCGCAGCGATCTCCGACGACACCTGGGTGCAGTGGCGGATGCTGTGGGACGCGGATGCCGGCGACCACACGCTCCGGTGCCGCGCGATCGGCTCCGACGGGAAGCCCCAGACCGGCGACTCCGCTCCCCCGGCGCCCGACGGCGCGACCGGCTGGCACGAGGTCACGGTGACCGTCTCGTGATCTCGATCCCCAGCGGCTCCGGTCGGGGCGGATGCGGGTGCCGCGCCCGGAACACCCGCAACGAGTGGGACCGGAGCTGGGGAAGCTCCGCACACCGTCAGGGTTTCGCGAGGATCGCGTTCACATAGTTCACGAATTCATGAAATGGGCGTACCGTCGCCTCTCATGAACACCATCATCAGCACGCGCGGTCTGACGAAGACCTACGGTCGCGTGCACGCGCTCGACGGACTCGACCTCGAGGTCGAAGCCGGCCAGGTGCACGGCTTCCTCGGCCCGAACGGCGCGGGAAAGTCCACGACCATCCGCATCCTGCTCGGACTCGCGCGCAAGTCCGGCGGCGAGGCATCCGTCTTCGGCGAGGAGCCCTGGCACGCGGCATCCCGCCTGCACCGGCGCATCGCCTATGTGCCCGGCGACGTGAGCGTGTGGCCCAACCTGTCCGGCGGCGAGGCCATCGACTTCCTCGCCCGGCTGCGCGGCGCGCACACCAAGGACCCGGCTTACCGCACCGAGAAGCTGCGACTCATGGAAGCCTTCCAGTTCGACCCGCAGAAGAAGGGCCGTTCGTACTCCAAGGGCAACCGGCAGAAGGTGGCCCTCGTCGCGGCGTTCGCCGTGCCCGCCGACCTGTACATCCTCGATGAGCCGACCAGCGGCCTGGACCCTCTGATGGAGGTGATGTTCCGCCGCGAGATCACCCGGGTGCGGGACGCCGGCGCCACCGTGCTGCTGTCCAGTCACATCATGAGCGAGGTGGAGCAGCTCTGCGACCGGCTGTCGATCATCCGGGAGGGGCGGATCGTCGAGACCGGCACCCTCGCGGAGCTGCGGCACCTGACCCGCACCGAGATCTCGTTCGATGCGTCGTCGGCGGAGGCTCTGGCGGGCATTCCCGACGCGCACGACGGCACCGTCACGGAAGGGCGCGCCCGATTCACCGTCGACAGCGACCGCGTCGCCGGGGTGCTCCCCGAACTGGCGCGCCGCAGCGTCGAAGGCCTGCGTGTCGAGCCGCCCTCCCTCGAGGAGCTGTTCCTGCGTCACTACGGTGACGACCTGAACGCGCTGGAGAACGGCCACGGCGCAGCGACCCGTCGCGAACGGAAGGAACAGGAGGCGCTGAAGTGAACGCGCTGCTGCGTCAGCGGCTTCGGCGCGACCGCGTGCAGCTGCTGCTGTGGATCCTCGGCACCGTCGCGCTCGCGGCGACCGCCGTCGGCGGCGTCACCGAATCGTACGGCGACCTCGCGGACCGCACTGCCGTGCTCGCCACGGTGATGGCCAACCCCGTCATCCTGATGTTCCGCGGACTGCCCTCCGGTGCCGGCGAGGCGCAGGTCGCCCTGTTCCTCATCCTGCCGTTCCTGGCCATGCTCGCCGCTTTCATGAGCACGTTCCTCGCGGTGCGGCACACCCGCGCCGAGGAGGAACAGGGCCGCGCCGAGTTGATCTCGGCCACGCCCGCTGCACGGGTCACCCCGCTCGCGGCGACGATCGTGCACGGAATGCTCGCGAACGTCGTGCTCGGGCTGCTGATCAGTCTGGTGTACCTCGGCTCGGGCTATCCCGCGGCGGGGTCGTGGATCGTCGGCCTCGCCACCGCGTCGGTCGGGCTGTGCTTCCTCGGGGTCGGACTGCTCTCGGCCCAGCTGATGCGCACATCCCGCGGCGCGAACTCCCTCGCGGTGTGGATCCTCGTCGCGACCTACGTGATGGCCGGACTCGGCAACGCACTCGGCACGCCCAGCGACGACCTCACCCGCATGGAGAGCGGCTGGCTGGCCTGGCTGTCGCCGTTCGGCTGGGCGGAGAACACCCGCCCGTACGCCGACGACGCCGTATGGCCGGCGCTGCTCGGCATCGGCGTCGGCGCGCTGCTGACCGCGGTCGCCTTCGCGGTGCAGTCCGTGCGCGACCTCGGCGAGGGCATCGTGCCCCAGCGGCACGGTCGCCGCTGGGCACCGGCGTCGCTCGGCACCCCGATCGGCCTCGTCTGGCACCTCACCCGCGGATCGGTGCTCGGATGGGCGATCGGCGGGTTCCTGACCGGGCTGCTCGCCACCAGCCTGGCCGCAGTGGTGAACGAGATCGGCACGAAGATCGAGGCGGTGCAGAAGATCTTCGAATCGCTGTCCCAGCAGGGCGGTCTGGAGTCGGGCATGGTCGTGATCTTCTACATCATCGCCGGCGTCCTCGCGGCCTGTGCCGCCGTGCAGACGGTGTGCCGCGCCCGCCAGGAAGAGGTGCACGGCACCGCCGAGCCCGTGCTCGCGTCGGCCGTCGACCGGGTGCGCTGGCTGGGTGGATACCTGGTGGTCGCGTTCGCAGCTGTGGTGCTCACGATCGCGGGCGCGCTGCTCGGCTCGACCCTCGGCGCCGCGCGCAGCGAGACCGGTTCCGAACTCATGAACGACGCCGTGGTCGCCGGCCTCGGACAGGGCATCGCCGCCTGCGTTTTCCTGTCGATCACCGCCCTCGTCTTCGTCCTGGTCCCGCGGGCGACGATCGTCGCGGGCTGGGTGCTCGTGCTGGTGGGACTGATCATCGGCATGTTCGGTCCGCTGTTCTCGCTGCCGGACTGGCTGACCGGGCTGTCGCCGTTCACCCAGACGCCGGAGCTCGGGGGGAACGGCGACATCGACCTCAAGGGCGTCTGGTGGCTCACGGCCACCGCGGTGGTCGCCGCCGTGGCATCCCTCGGCCTGATGCGCCGGCGCGAGCTGCATCCGGCGGGGTGATGACAGCACGGCTCCGCCGCACGGCCTCCGCGCGGCGGAGCGAGGGAATCCTTGGGAGGATCGACTCATGGAGAGCGACATGACGGCCGAGCAGGACGACGCCGGACACGTCGCCGTCGATGCCGCAGAGGATGCGGCAGCCATCCTCACCGCGGTCGGATTCCCCCGGATGCCCGCGCGAGTCATGATGGCGCTGATCGCCGCACCGGCCGGCGGGTACACCGCCTCCGAACTGGGTGAGCGCCTCGGCGTCAGCGCCGCGGCCGTCTCCGGGGCCGTCCGGTATCTCCAGACGGTGATGGTCATCCGTCGGGTCTCCCGCCCCGACCATCGCCTGGCGCGCTACGAGATCATCCCCGACACCTGGTACGGCCTGATGACGAACAACGCGCCCACCTACGAGCGTCTCGCCACGAGCATCGAGTCGATCGGCGCCGCGCACTCCGCCGACCACGCAGCCACGGAGCGCGCCGAGGAGATGGCCGAGTTCTTCCGCTTCATGGCCAGGCGGATGCCGGAACTCGTCGACGAGTGGGAGATGCTGCGGGCCGAGCGCCGACTCACCGACTGACCAGGGATTCCTCTGTCGCACCCTGTGCCCGCGGGATAGCGTGGAGGAATGAGCGGCAACGGGAACGGATCAGGTCCGAAGGCCACCGCGCAGCGGTCGCCCCATGAACCACAGGTATTGGGGTGGGTGTTCTGGCCGTCCGCGGCGATCGTCGTGCTGTTCGTGCTGTTCGCTCTTCTGGCCCCGAAGGTCGCCGAAGCGCTGTTCCAGACGATCCAGACGACGATCGTGAACGCCTTCAACTGGTACTACGTGCTGATCGCCGCCTTCTTCGTCGCGTTCTGCCTCTTCCTCGGCTTCAGCCGGTTCGGCGACATCAAGCTCGGCCGCGACGACGAAGAGCCCGAATTCTCACTGATGAGCTGGTTCTCGCTGCTGTTCGCAGCCGGAATGGGGATCGGGCTGGTGTTCTACGGCGTGAGCGAGCCGCTGAGCCACTTCGCGAACCCGCGCCCCGGCGTCACGGGCACCCCCGAGCAGCTGGCCCAGGCCGCACTCGGGCAGACGTACCTGCACTGGGGCGTGCATGCCTGGTCGATCTACGTCGTGATCGGCCTGGCCCTCGCGTACGCCATCCACCGACGGCGCCGCCCGGTGTCGATCCGGTGGACGCTCGAGCCTCTGCTCGGCAAGCGCGTCGAGGGCGGCTGGGGGCATGCGATCGACATCATCGCGCTGATCGGCACGCTCTTCGGCGTCGCCACCTCACTCGGCCTCGGTGTGCTGCAGATGAGTTCGGGCCTGCACACCGCCGGCATCGCAGACCCCGACGAGACGACCCAGGTCATCCTCATCCTGATCATCTCGGTGTTCGTGCTGATGTCGGTGCTGTCCGGCGTGACCAAGGGCATGAAGTGGCTCTCGAACGCGAACCTCGTGCTCGCGGGCCTTCTCGTGCTGTACCTGCTCGCGGTCGGCCCCACCGAGTTCCTGCTGCGCGACTTCGTGCAGTCGATCGGCTACTACATCCAGAACTTCGTCGGGCTGTCCTTCAACGTCAGCGCCTTCCAGGGCGAGGCTGGCGAGCAGTGGCAGGCATCATGGACCTCGTTCTACTGGGGCTGGTGGATCTCGTGGGCGCCGTTCGTCGGCATCTTCATCGCGCGGGTCTCGAAGGGCCGCACGGTGCGCGAGTTCGTCGTCGGCGTCATCCTCGTGCCGACGCTGCTCGGCATCCTGTGGTTCTCGGTGCTGGGCGGGTCCGCGCTCGCGATGGAGCTGGCGAACCCGGGCACGCTCACCGGTCCGGACGGCTCGGTCGACCTGCAGGGCGCACTGTTCGAGATGCTGCAGAACGTGCCCGGATCGGCGATCGTCAGCGTCGGCGCGATCCTGCTGCTCGCGATCTTCTTCATCACCTCAGCCGACTCCGGGGCACTCGTGATGGGCATGATCGCCACCGGCGGCAAGCCCGAGCCGAAACGCTGGATCCGCACGTTCTTCGTCGTGATCACCGCGCTGCTGGCGATCTCGCTGTTGCTCTCCGGCGGGCTGACCGCGCTGCAGACCGCGGCGATCACGATCGCGCTGCCGTTCAGCGTGGTGATGCTGCTGATGTGCTGGTCGACGGTCGTCGCGTTCACCCGTGAGCGGCGCGCATATGCGAAGGCGGAGCGCGCGCAGTTCATCGACCGGATCGGCGAGTACTACGGCCTCGAGGTCGAGTCGCACGACGAGAAGGGCGTGCTGGGCGCGCAGCCGCGCTGGGTGCGGCGCATGCAGCGCCGCTTCGGACTCCCGGTCGCCCCGACCGAACCGATCCGCATCACCGCGGGCGCGCTGTCGGCGGAGAGCCATGGAGACGCGAGCCCGTCCACGCTCGACGTCGACGAGCTGGTCGGCGAAGACGAACTGGCGGGCCTCGACGATCCGACGGTTCCGCAGCAGGACACCGGCCCGTTCCTCAAGGACTGAGCGGTACGGCCGGCGTCGGCGCCCCGCCGCACCGACCGCGGCATCCGCCCGGCACAGACGCATCGACCCGGTACGCGAGCGTCGCAGGCGGCGCACGCGGCCGGCGGGGATGCACCGGGTCAGCAGGCCGACGGACGCACTTTGTCAACGCCCTGTCCGGCGCCGGCGACAGCGGTTACCGTCCAGCCATGAGTGATCAGCAGAGCAAGGGAAACCGGGATGCCGGTCAGTATCCGCACACCCCTGGCCAGGATCCGCTCGGCAGCGGCGAGCCCCGCCTGCCCGGCAGCCACTCCGGCGTTCCCGAGGACAACCCCGCACACAACACCGCTCCGGACGGACGCTTCGGCGGCGGCCAGGAGGAGCTTCCCGGCGATGACCAGGATGCGCCGCTGGGCGGCGATGAGAACACCGAGGAGCAGCTGGAGGCGGACAACGCCGTCGAAGCCGATGCTCTGAAGAGCCTCGACCCCGACGACACTCCCGCCTGAACGACCCCGCGCCTCGCCGAGAAACACCTCCCGGCGCGAGAAACGGTGTATGCGCACCTGTCTCGCGCCGGGAGGCGTTTCTCGCGGTCGGATGACGGGTGGTCAGCCCTCCAGCACCAGGCGGAGCTGCTCGACGGCCCAGTCCAGCTCGGTGGCACGCACGACGAGCGGCGGGGCGATGCGGATGGTCTGACCGTGCGTGTCCTTGACCAGCACGCCCCGCTCCATCAGCTTCTCGGCCACCTCGCGGCCGGTGCCGCGGGCGGGGTCGATGTCGACGCCGACCCAGAGGCCAGCGATGCGAACGGCGGTCACACCGTGACCGATCAGCGGCTGCAGCGCGCCGGCGAGGTGCTCGCCGAGCGCGCGGGCGCGCTCCTGGAACTCGCCGGTCTCGAGCATCTCGACCACGCGCAGACCGACGGCGGCCGACAGCGGGTTGCCGCCGAAGGTGGAACCATGCTCGCCGGGGCGGATGACGCCCAGCACGTCGCGGTTGCCCACGACGGCCGACACGGGCAGGATTCCGCCGCCGAGCGCCTTGCCCAGCAGATACAGGTCGGGCACGACGCCCTCGCGGTCGCAGGCGAACGTCTCGCCGACGCGGCCGAGGCCGGACTGGATCTCGTCGGCGATGAACAGCACGTTCCGCTCGTCGCAGATCTCGCGGATGCGGCGCAGGTAGCCCTCCGGCGGGATGATGACACCGGCCTCGCCCTGGATCGGCTCGACGAGAACGGCGACCGTGTCGTCGGTGATGGCCTCGGCGATGGCATCCGCATCGCCGTAGGGAACCTGGTCGAAACCGGGCGTGAACGGTCCGAACGGCGCGCGCGCCTCCTCGTCGTCGCTGAAGCTGACGATGGTGGTGGTGCGACCGTGGAAATTGCCCTTGGCGACGACGACGCGGGCTTTGCCGTCCTCGACGCCCTTGACCCGGTAGCCCCAGGCGCGTGCGACCTTGATGCCGGTCTCGACAGCCTCGGCGCCGGTGTTCATCGGCAGGACCATCTCCTTGCCGCTCAGCCGGGAGAGCGCCGCGGCGAACGGCTCCAGCCGGTCGTTCATGAACGCGCGGCTGGTGAGCGCCACCCGTCCGAGCTGCTCGGTGAGCGCGGCGACGACGGCCGGATGCTGGTGGCCGAAGTTCACGGCCGAGTAGGCGGCCAGAAGGTCGAGGTAGCGCTTGCCCTCGACATCCGTCACCCACGCGCCCTCAGCGCGCGCGATGACGACCGGCAACGGCGCGTAGTTGGTGGCGACGTGCGGTTCGAGTGCCGTGTCCACGATGCCGCCCATGTCAGGCACCGCGCAGTTCGAGCGTGCAGCACTTGATGCCGCCGCCGCCGAGCAGCAGCTCGGACAGGTCGACCGTGAGCGGGTTGTAGCCGCGCTCGCGCAGCTGCTTCTCGAAGCCGGTGGCGCGCGGCGAGATGATGACGTTGTAGCCGTCGCTGGCGGAGTTCAGTCCGAACACCGCGCCGTCCTCGTCGGCGACGAGGATCGCGTCGGGGAAGCGCTCCGCGAGGATCTTCTGCGATGCCTCGTCGAAGGCGTGCGGCAGGTAGGCGATGCCCGCGGTCTGGCCGGGCTCGACGACGGGGTCGAGGATCGTCAGGGCGGTGTCGAGGTGGTAGAAGCGCGCATCGACGAGGGTGAGCGTGACGACCTCACGGCCGAACACCTCGTGCACCTCGCGGTGGCTGTCACCGGCGGACCGGAAGCCGGTGCCGGCCAGGATCACGTCGCCCGCGAGCAGGAAGTCGCCTTCGCCCTCGTTGATCTCCTTGGGCATGACGGTGTCGAAGCCGTTCGCCCGGAACCACTCGGCGAACGCCGGCGCCTCGCCCTTGCGCTCCTCGTAGTAGAAGTCCGGCACGTAGGCGCGGCCGTCGATGACGAAGCCGCCGTTGGCGGTGTAGACCATGTCGGGGTAGCCGGCGAGCGGCTCGATGAGCTCGACCTCGTGGCCCAGCTCGAGGTACAGGTCGTACAGCTTCTGCCACTGCTCGAGGGCCTTGGCCGTGTCGGTCGGGTTGGCCGGCTCCATCCACGGGTTGATGCTGTAGTTCACCGTGAAGTGCTCGGGACGGCACATCAGGTAGCGACGGTGGTGGGCGATGCGCGCCGGTGCGACGGCGGTCGCGGTCTCAGGCGTGGACATGGGTGCTCCTCGAAATCAGGATGCGGCGGACGCTGTCCAGGGGCCCGGCGGAAGTTCGACCCGTACTCGACTCAGAGCCGGGGAAGATGCGCGAGGGCACGCCATGCTCCATTTTCGCACGACGGATGCTCTGCACGCCAACACCCCGGCCGACGGATCTCACACGCCGTGGACGACGATCTTGCCCACCACATGACCGGCCTCGACGCGTGCGAGCGCCGCCCCGGCCTCATCGAACGGGTACTCGGCCTCGATCAGCGGGGAGATCGTGCCGGCCTCGACGAGCGCCAGCAGCTCGCGCAGCATCTCGGGCTTCGCCACCGCCGAGAGCGGACGGATCCGCCGGCGCGAGCCGACCGAGAGCACGGCCGCGCGCAGCATCCGGCCGACAGGTCCGAGCACACGGCCGCCTTGCCCGGAGACGAGCACGACACGGCCGCCGTCCACGATCAGCCGCTGCAGGTCGCGCAGCGGCGCTGTGCCGGCGATGTCGATCACGGCGTCGTAGCTCCCGGCGGGCAGCTCCCGCAGCGGCTGGTCGCGATCGAGCACCGTCGTCGCCCCGAGTCGTCCGATCGAGGCGGCGTTGCGGGCCGCACACGTCGCGTGCACCTCGGCGCCGACGGACGCCGCGAGCTGCACGGCGAAGGTGCCTACGCCGCCGGATGCGGCGATGACGAGCACGCGACCGCCTGCTGCGATACCTGCGGCGTCGAGCGCCTGGCGGGCCGTGCCGGCGGCGATGGGCAGGCAGGCGGCATCCCTCGGCGACACCGATGACGGGCGCGGAACCAGCCGCGCTGCGGGCGCCACGGCGTATTCGGCGAGCCCTCCCCCGCCGGGGAGCTCGACGACGACCTCGTCGCCGACGCGCACGGCGTCAGCTCCCGGTCCGAGCGCCACGACGGTCCCGGCCACGTCCATGCCCCGGATCGGCTGCCTCGGCCGCGCGAAGCCGAACACCGGGCGCACCAGCATGGGGTCGCCCTGCATGATCCGCACGTCACCGGCGTTGAGCGCTATGGCGCGCACCTTCAGCAGCACCTGCCCCTTGCTCGGGACGGGTGTCGGCCGTTCGGCGCGGTGGATGGCCGCCGCGGGTCCGTACGCGTTCTGCACCCAGGCATCCATCGTCTCGGGCATGTCATTCCTCCGGATACTGGAACAGGTCCTCGAGGCGCACGTCGAAGGCGCGCGCGATCTGGAACGCGATCTCGAGCGTGGGCGAATACTTCCCCTGCTCGATCGCGATGAGCGTCTGCCGGGTGACGCCGATCAGGCGGGCGAGCTCGGCCTGGGTCATCCCGACCTGCTCGCGCTGAGCGCGGATCGTGTTGGTCACGAGGGTGGGCTTGACCATCAGACCAGCCCGCGGCGGTATGCGATGACGCGCGCGATCCCGCCGATGAGAGCGGACACCGCGAAACCGAGGAACATCGTGTTCGCGATCCAGAACAGGCCGGCGCCGATCCCGCACAGTGCGATGACCCCGAGACCCGCGATCACGAGGAACGCATGTTCGACCCGTCCGCCCAGCCGGCTGATGTCGCGGTCGCGGATGTCGGATGCCGTGGTGGCCTCACGGTCGCGCATCCCGGCGATGATCCCCCAGACGACGGAGATGAGGATGCTCAGCACGATGCCCGCACCGATCGTCCACAGCATCAGCGGCAGCCAGTCGACCGACGCGAGATCGCCGCCGTCGGCCTGCACGAGCACGACGACGACGTAGCCCGCGAGGGTGATGACCGAAGCGATCAGCTGGGCCCACGCGACGCGTTCCTGGTACACCATGACCAGCACCTCCATGTCAAAGATTCTTTACATGGAAGGTAGACCCGCCGCAGCGTAGATGTCAAGAATTTTTTACATCAGATGATGCCGGCGCTCCAGTCGTCGGGGTTGCCGAAACGGTGTGCGGTGATCGAGATCGACTGCTCGTGCACGAAGGGAAGCAGCTCGATGCGGCCGGCCGTCGTGACCTCGCCGTCGTACACCGCGATGTCCGGATCGCCGGCGACAGCGACCGCCAGCGCGCGGTGCAGCGCCGCGACCGACGCCCGACCCCCGACCAGCCGCACCCGGCCGGGCATCGGCGTCTGCTCGATCACGGCCTCGGCGCCCTCCTGCTCCGCGGCATCCGCTCCGCGCATGCGGTCGATCCATTCGGCATCCGTCTCAACCGAGATCGGCAGATCGAGGATGCCGAGGAAACGGCGCACCGCGGCGGGCAGACCGTCCGGCACGGAGAGCAGGAACGGCGCTCCGGCGCGGATGCCGGCGATCACGACGCGCAGCACGTCGGCGAGCCCGGCATCCGCCGTCGCGCGCACCGCGACGGGCACAGGACGATAGCGGAACAGGTTGCGCTCGACGACCAGCCGGGAGACGTCGCGGACCTGGCCGAACTCGCGATCCCACGCCACGGCATCGGACAGCGCCGCCTGACGCAGGCGCTCGAACTGCTCGAACTCCAGAGAGGGCTGCGCGGCCTCGATCACGGCGGAGATGCGGCTGTCCAGCCCGCGCAGGTGCAGAGTCTTCGAGGTCTTGCCGCGGGACTGCGCCCGCCACGTGCCGAGCCCGATCAGGTAGTTCGGTCCGCCGGCCTTCGCGCCCGCGCCCACCGAGGAGCGCTTCCAGCCGCCGAACGGCTGCCTCTGCACGATCGCACCGGTGATGCCGCGGTTCACGTAGAGGTTCCCGGCCTGCACCCGGTCGAGCCAGACCGCGAGGTCGTCGGGATCCTGCGTGTGCAGGCCCGCGGTCAGCCCGTAGGCCACCTGGTTCTGCAGGGCGATCGCCTGCGACAGCGTATGCGCGTGCATGATGCCCAGCACAGGCCCGAAGAACTCCTCCAGGTGGATTCGGGAGCCGGGTCGCACACCCGTGCGGATGCCGGGTGTCCAGAGCCTCCCGGTGTCATCGCCCGGCACGCGCTGCGGCTGGATCAGCCACTTCTCGTCGCCCTCGAGCGTGGTCAGCGCCCAGTCGAGCTTGCCCTGCGGCTTCTCGATCACGGGGCCCATCTCCGCGGCGGGGTCGGAGGGCCAGGCGACGTGCATCGACTGCACGGCGTCGACCAGCTGGCGGGCGAACCGCTTGGAGTGCCCGACCGGCCCGACCAGGATCGCCAGCGAGGCGGCCGAGCACTTCTGGCCCGCGTGGCTGAAAGCGCTCTTGACCAGGTCGGCGACCGCCAGGTCGAGGTCGGCCGTCGGAGTGATGATGATCGCGTTCTTGCCACTGGTCTCGGCCAGCAGCGGCAGGTCGGGGCGCCAGGAGCGGAACAGCGCGGCGGTGTCCCACGACCCGGTCAGGATCACCCGGTCGACGTCGGGATGCGTGATGAGCTGCTTGCCCAGCCCGCTCTCCGAGATGTCCACCAGCGTCAGCACGTCGCGCGGCACGCCGGCCTGCCACAGGCACTCGGCGATGACGGCGGCGCAGCGACGCGCCTGGTGGGCGGGCTTGAAGACGACGCCCGAGCCTGCGGCGAGCGCGGCCAGCACGCCTCCGGACGGGATCGCCAGCGGGAAGTTCCACGGCGGGGTGACGACGGTCACGCGCGCCGGTGTGAACGCGGCGCCCGCGATCGCGTCGAGCTCCTTGGCCGTCGATGCGTAGTAGCGGGCGAAGTCGACGGCCTCGCTGACCTCGATGTCGCCCTCGGAGAACACCTTGCCGGTCTCGATCGCGGCGACCTCGATCAGATCCGCCCGTCGCGCTTCGAGGGCGGCGGCTGCCCGCAGCAGGATCTCCGAGCGCTCGGCGGCGGAGCGGGAGCCCCACGATGCCGCGGCATCCCGCACCCTCCCGACGGTGCCTGCCAGCACGTCGGCGTCGTCGATACGTGCCGCGGCGAGCGTCGACAGCCCCAGCTGCGACACGCCTGCGGCGGTGATGCGGTCGAACACGCCGCGCGCCCACTCCCGGTTCGCCGGAAGCGACGGATCGCTGTCGACGGTGTTCGCGAAGCCGGGCGCGCCCTCGCCCGGCTCGGCGCCGCGTCGGCCGCTGCGCCGGCCGTCCGCCTGCTGCGCCCTTGTCGCCTCGCGCCGGGCGTACACGGCGGTCTGCAGGTAGTCGTCGTCCTCGGCATCCGTCTCGGCGCCTGCGGCGATCCCGAGCACGACTCCGGTCAGATCGGCGTCGGCGGCGGGTGCAGCGTATGCCGGGCGCACGGACTCGTGCGCGGGCGCCGACCTGTCCTGCGTGCGACGCGGGCCGATGCGCAGCGAATGGTCGCGCGATCGGGTGACGGAGTCGAGGAACCGCATCTTCTCGCGCTCGAACAGCCGTGGATCGGTGCCGAGCTCGAGCGCGGCGGAGAGGAAGTTCGACGAGGACGCGTTCTCCTCGAGCCGGCGCACCAGGTAACTGATCGCGACGTCGAACTCGGCGGGCGCGACGACCGGCACATAGAGCAGTACCGGCCCGACCTCGCGGCTGACGGCCTTCACCTGCCCCTGCGCCATGCCCAGCAGCATCTCGAACTCGATCGACTCGCGGACTCCGCGCTCCCCCGCCAGCAGCCAGGCGTAGGCGATGTCGAACAGGTTGTGCCCGGCGACGCCGATCCGCACGGCCTCGGTGTTCCGCGGCCACAGCGCCTCGTCGAGGCAGCGCAGATAGTTCGCGTCGGTGTCGAGCTTGGTGTCGTAGGGCGCGGGCGTCCATCCGTGCATGACGGCGTCGACGTGCTCCATCGCGAGGTTCGCACCCTTGACGAGACGCACCTTGATGCGCGCGCCACCGTGCGCCACCCGCTCGCGCGCCCAGGCGGTCAGCTCGCGCAGCGCCGGCAGGGCGTCGGGCAGGTAGGCCTGCAGCACGATGCCTGCCTCGAGGTCGCGCAGCCGCGGGTCTTCGAGGATGCGGGTGAACACCGCGATCGTGAGGTCGAGGTCGCGGTACTCCTCCATGTCGAGGTTGATGAAGGTCTGCCTGCCGGTGGTGCCCGCGGTGTCGTACGCGGCGGTCAGGTAGAGAGGCAGCAGGCGCTTCGCGGTCTCCTCGACGACCTGGTCGAAGGCCCACATCGAGATGCGGCTGGTCACCGCCGAGACCTTGACCGAGACGTAGTCGACGTCGGGGCGCCGGATGAGGTCGTGGATACCGTCGAGCCGCCGCTTCGCCTCCGCCTCACCGAGCACCGCCTCGCCGAGCAGGTTGAGGTTCAGGCGGGGTGCGGTCCCTGAGCCCGACGAAGGGTCTCGCAGCTTCTCGATCGCCGGGCCGAGCTTCTCAGGCCTGGCATCGACGATCAGGTGTCCGACCATCTCACGCAGCACCCGGCGGGCGATTGGTACGGTCGGCATGGGCAGCACCGGTGCGACGGCGCCGCCGACGCGCACGGCACCGCGAAGGTACCAGGGCAGGAACTCGGGCGCGAGCGGTGCGACCCTGTGCAGGGTGGATGCCGCAGCTCCCAGGCTCTCGGGGCGCATCACGCCGTCGACGAAGCCGAGGGTGAACGGCAGGCCGTTGCGGTCCTGCAGCACCCCGGCGAGGCGTGCCGCGGCGGGGTCCACCTCTTCCGCGGCCTCTTCCGCCACCCAGCGGCGAGCGAGTTCGACGGCGGCCTCGGCGAGGCCGGCCCCCGCGGACGAAGACGGCTCTGGCATGCATCCAGCCTATGACGTGCACTCGCTCCGATCAGGGACCTCATGCCTCACCTCCTACCTGCTCCCTTTGGTTCCGGTCTCGACGGTTGCGGGTGTTTCGACCGGAACACCCGCAACCGTCGAGACCGGAGCGGCAGGAGGCGGGCCGCGGGGAACCTTATGCTTATGCCGAAGGAGGGGCGCCCGTGGGGGAGAACGACGAGGCGGATGCCGACGCAACCGGTCCAGCCGATGCCGACGCGGCCGGTNGCCCGTGGGGGAGAACGACGAGGCGGATGCCGACGCAACCGGTCCAGCCGATGCCGACGCGGCCGGTCCAGCCGATGCCGACGCGGCAGGGCGCGCGGAGTCCGAGGCGCGCCTGACGTCATGGGTGAGGAAGACGACCGACAAGGTACCCACCGGATGGATCATCACCGGCGCCGGTGCCATCCTGCTCGGCGCGACCGCTGCCTTCGGCGGCCTCGGGCCGCAGCCCGAGCCGAAGCCCGCAGAGATCTCGATCGGCGAGCACTATGTCGGTTCGGAGCTGGACATGTCCGTCGTGAGCGCGGCGGTGGGCGGCGAGATCAGCGACCCCGATGATGGGCTGCGCACGCTCGAAGTCGTGATGGACGTCACCAACGAGTACACCGAGCCGCGGCTGGGCCGCTCTCCGCACACGATGGGCGGGGTCGGGGTCGAGGGCGTCACGCTCGACGGCGTTGACGTCGAGCGTGTGGCGGACGACTCCGGCGTGCTCTACTTCCAGCCGGACGTGCCCACCCGTGTGCGGCTGACCTGGACGATCGAGGAGGGCGACGTGAACCCTGGCGACGAGATCCGGATCATTCTTCCCGACTCCACCCGGTTCCAGGGCTCATTCGTCACCCGCGGCACGTACTGGGATGACATCCGTCCTGGCGCCTATGTGACGGTGCAGGTCGACGAGCTTCCCGCGGAGGACGCGCCATGACGATCCCCCCGCCATCTCCCCCGGCGCTTGTCCCAGGGAACTCCGCCGAGAAACCCTCGCGCGGACGCCGATTCCTGCTCGCCGCTGCGCCTTGGGCGCTGTCGATCACGATGGTGGTAGCGGCCTGGTTCCTTCTGCAGCTGCAGAAGCCGGAGGATGCCGTGTACGACAGCTTCGTCTCCACGGCATCGGTCGGTGAGCAGGCCGTCTCCCGCAACCTCGCGGCGACGGTGACGGATGTGAGGGCCGGGCGATCGGTGTCCGACGGCATCCGCTGGACTGCAGAGGGCACCTGGCTGGTCGTCGACGTCGACGCCGCGACGGTGCAGACCGAGTTCGCCTCGCTGTTGAAGGGCGAACTGCGCATCGGCGATCGCACCTACAAGGCCACGGAACGAGGCAGCACCGCACAGAACATGAGCCTCATCACCGGCGTCCCCCGGCACGGCAGCCTCGCCTTCGAGCTGCCCGAGGACGCTGTGCGGGGTGAGGCGACCGTCGTGCTGTCCTGGCAGGACGATCACACCGCGGACGGCGTGATCGAGGTCGCCGTCGATCTCGATGACGTGGCAATGCAGAACGAAGTCACCCTGGACGAGATCGGGTGGTCGCGATGACGGATCAGCAGCCGGTCGGGGAACAGCCCGCCGCACAACAGCCGTCTCCGCGCAGCGGCTGGTGGCGCAGCAACGCCCTCGCGCTCGGCGCGGTCGCGTTGCTGCTGCCGGCGGTGGTCGTTGGCACGGCGTGGTGGGGCTGGAAGTACGCCTTCCCCGACTCCGGGCAGCCGCTGTGGGCCGTCGAGCCGTCGAGCGGGGCCGACACCGTCGAGCTGAAGGGCGCGACCTGGGGTCCGGTGAAGTCCAAGGCCCTCACCGACACCACGGGCCTCGACGTGCCCGACGACGCGAAGGTCGTGCTCGTCGGCGTCGACGTGACGCCACACGAGAAGAAGGCACCCAACTGCATGACGCCGACGCTGGTCGAGCAGAGCAGCGGACGGAGCTGGGAGCCGGCACGCTATGAGCTCGGTGTGCCGTCCAGTTCGGACGAACCGGACAGCTGCGTCCCCACACTGGAGGGCGAGACGGCTGAGCCGTATCAGCTGTTGCTGCCGTTCGTCGTTCCGGATGACGCGAAGGGCCCCTACTGGGTCGTGATCGAGCCGCTGTTCGCGAAGTCCGAGTACGTGCGATTCAGCATCGATCCCTGAACACTCAGGCGGGCGGTGCGGCGGGCTGTGCGGCGGCCGGCACCGGAGCGCCGGGCGGCAGTGTCGCGGTGGGCAGCCCACCCGCGGCGGCGGTGATGGCCGCGGCATCCGCCTCCTCCGAGGTCGCCGGCGCGTCGGCATCCGTCCGCGCGTCCTGCGCCCGGCGCAGCATCCCGAACGTCGTGTCGTAGGCACCGGCGATGAGCGAGAGCCGGATCGGCTCGATGATCAGCGGCGGCAGCAGGTAGATCACGGGCCAGTACACCGACCAGAACGAGTCCAGGTCGTGCGGGCCGATCAGCCGGCTCTCGCCGTAGCGCAGCCACGACTCCGCGACGATCACGGCGGTGTACAGCAGCGCGTATGAGGCGATGATCACCGGTCCCGCGCGCCACATCAGCAGGATCGCGCGCCAGATCGGCACGAATCGCGAACCGAGCTCGGTGCCCAGGTCACGCAGTCGGCGCATCACCGGGTTGGGCACCCGCGCCGCGCGCTCGCGCATCTGGGCGACCAGTTTGTGCTGGATGCTGAGCTTCTCGGCGACGATCGCCTGCCCGTAGACGACGCCCGCGACGGTCAGCCACGACAGCGGGGCGAGCAGCACCGGGCCTGCTTGCGAGAGCAGCCAGCCGATGCCGTCACCGAGCCACACGAACGGCGCGAACCATCCCGAGACCGTCTCCCTCGCATCGGCGACCCAGCCCATCGCCACCCGGGTGTCGACCCAGCCGTTGACGGAATCCATGAAGTCGCCGAGCAGGATCAGCGAGAAGAACACCCAGACCACTTCGCAATACACCGCGAGCAGCGAGAGCACCTTCGGCATCCGGTCGGACCACCGGCCCCAGGCCCAGCGGGCGGCGAAAGCCACGACGATGACCGACACCGTCCACACACTGACCGACAGGTCGAGTACGTTGTCACCCGGATCGAACGTGCGATCTGTGCCGAGAGTGGCGCCGATCTCCTCCCGCGTCTTCTCCAACGCCTTCAACGCATAGGACTGCACATCATCGTTCAGCAGTCCCTGCGCCGCATATACGGCGAAGAACGGCAGGATGCTCGCCAGCAGCGCGGTGAGGAAGGTTCGGCGTCGCTCGACCGCCGACTCCGGCAGCGGAGCTACTGCCTGCAGGGCGCGCAACCCGTCACGCAGCACCAGAAGCATCCCCACCATGCTGACCAGCCGGGCCAGGACTGCGATCGGCAGGATCAGCAGCGCGATCGTCGAGTTGTACGCGCCGACGAAACCGGCGAGCTCGGTCACCCAGTAGTTCACCAGGATGCCCGCCAGGTACCACGCCAGCAGCGCCGGCCAGTGGCGCGCGAGCACGCGGCCGGTGGTGGCGAGGATGGTCAGCACGCACCTAAAGTACCGTGCCGGCCATCCCTGCCGGGAGTCACCGGGAGATCAGGCGGCGAACGGGATCGCGCCGAACAGCACGCCGACCGCCAGCATCACGAGCGAGACGAGCACCGCTCGCCACAGCACCTTCTTGTGGTGGTCGCCGAGGTTGACGTTCGCGAGCGAGACCAGCAGCAGGATCGCGGGCACCAGCGGCGACTGCAGGTGCACGGGCTGTCCGGTGATCGAGGCGCGCGCCATCTCGACCGGGTCGATGCCGAAGTGCTCCGCGCTCTGCGAGAGCACCGGGAGGATGCCGTAGTAGAACGCGTCGTTCGACATGAAGAATGTGAACGGGATCGACAGCACACCGGTGATCACGGCCAGGTACGGGCCCATCGATGCGGGGATGACGGTGGTGATCCACGAGGCCATGGCGTCGACCATCCCGGTGCCGTTCAGCACGCCCACCAGCACGCCGGCGGCCAGCACCATCGACACCACGCCGACGATCGACGGCGCGTGCTGCACGATCTCGTCGGCCTGGCTCTTCAACTTCGGGAAGTTGACCACCAGGGCGAGGCCCGCGCCGACCATGAACACGTAGGCGAGCGGGAAGATGTCCATCACCAGCAGCACCATCACGGCGATCGTGAGCGCGAGGTTGAACCAGATCAGCTTCGGCCGCAGCGTCGGCCGGTTCGGGTCGAGCATGGTGTCGGCCATCGCGGTGTCGGTGGCGTCGACGAGTTCCGCGGTGCCGACGCCGCCGTGACCTCCGGCGATCGTGACGATGTTGCCGGTGTGCAGCTCGGCGCGCGCACCGGGCTTCGGGTCGGCCTTGCGCAGGATGCGCTGCACGCCGCCGGTGACGACCCCGGGCTCACCGGAGATGCGCGAGGTGTCGACGCTGCCGGCCAGGCGGCGGCGCTCGGACAGGCCGAGGAACCACGCGAAGGCGAGGGCGATCACGATGCCGGCGACCATCGACGGGACCATCGGCACGAACACGTCGCTGGCATCCAGCTTCAGGGCGGTGGCCGCACGCACGGTCGGACCACCCCAGGGCACGATGTTCATCGTGCCGTTCATCAGGCCGGCGACGCAGGTGAGCACGACCGGGCTCATGCCCAGACGCAGGTAGAGGGGCAGCATCGCCGACGTCGTGATGATGAAGGTCGTCGACCCGTCGCCGTCGAGCGAGACCGCACCCGCGAGGATCGCGGTGCCCAGCACGATCTTGGCGGGGTCATCGCCGAGCAGCCGCGTGATGAGGCGGATGAGCGGGTCGAACAGCCCGACGTCGATCATCAGGCCGAAGAACATGATCGCGAACATCAGCAGCGCCGCGGTGGAGGCCATGCTGCCGATCGCGTCGAGCACCATGTCGCCGAGGCCCAGCCCTGCTCCGGCGAACAGGCCGAAGACCGTCGGCACCAGGATGAGGGCGACCATCGGGGTGAGGCGCCTGGTCATGATCAGCGTCATGAACACGAGGACCATGGCGAACCCGAGGATCACGAGCACGCCGTCCGGCGGCACGAACGCCGTGTTGTAGGTGGGCGCCTCTTCGGCGGCGGCCCGCAGTACGGACATCGTCAGCATCTCGACTCCCTTGTCGTGTCGTCGGGGGCACCTCGTGGTGCGTCTGTGCGACCCTACGGATGCCGCTGTCGCGACGCGCGCTAGAGCGCATTGAATCGCGTTCTGCGCATTAAACTCAGCATGTTCGACAGGAGGTGCGCCGATGCGCTTCGCGACCCGGATGCTGCTCACGCAGCTCGTCACCGTGGTCGCCGTCGTCGCGGTCTGCTCCGTGGTGTTCGGCTGGATCTCGGTGCAGCAGCTGCGCGCCTCGGCGGAGCAGTCCGCGCTGAACATCGCCCGCACCCTCGCCGAGGATCCCGATGTGCAGCGCCGCGTCGCGTTCTACTCCGCCGACCCCGGCACGCCGAGCACGGCCGATCTGCGCGACGACGATCTGCAGCGCATCGCGAAGGACGTCACGGCGCGCACCGGGGCGCTCTTCGTCGTGATCACCGATGATCACGGCATCCGTCTCGCGCACCCGCGCCCCGAGCAGCTCGGCGAGCGCGTCAGCACCGGCTATCAGCAGGCCCTCGCCGGGAACGAGGTGGTCGCCTGGGAGACCGGCACGCTCGGCGAGTCCGCTCGGGCGAAGGTTCCGGTGTATCCGGTGGCCGGAGGCGACCCGATCGGCGAGGTCAGCGTCGGATTCGAGCGGGAGAGCGTGTTCAGCAACCTGCCGCTGCTGCTCGGCGGCATCGGTCTCGCGGCCGGTGTCGCGCTCCTCCTGGCTGCGGTCGCCTCGACCCTCGTGCGCCGGCGTTTCAGACGCCTCACGCTCGATCTCCAGCCCGAGGAGCTGGTCGCCCTGGTGCAGAACCAGGCCGCGGTGCTCGACGGCGTGGGCGACGGGGTGGTCGCGGTCGACACCGACGGCGCGGTGCGCGTGTGCAACCGTGCGGCGGAGCGGATGCTGGGTGCTGACGCTCTCGGACGCCCGCTCGCGGACCTCGGGCTCGACGCGGACCTGCTCGAGGCGGCCCGGCGCCCCGAAGGCGTCGAGGCGGTCATCGGCGGTCGCGTCGCCTACGTCGACGTGCATCCTGTGGTGCGCGACGGCCGTGACCTCGGAGAGGTCATCGTGCTGCGCGATCGCACCGACGTGGAGGCGCTCGCCGCGCGCCTCGCCTCGGTGCAGGCGATGACCGAGGCGCTGCGCGTGCAGCGGCACGAGTTCGCGAATCGGATGCATGTCGCCGCAGGCCTGCTCGACGCGGAGCGGGCTCCGGACGCCCGGGCGTTCCTCGGCGAGCTGCTGGCCCGCGGAGCCGTCGACCCCGCCGTCCCCGGCATCGAGCGGGTGCCGGACGCGTTCCTGCAGTCGGTCCTCGGCGCGAAGGCGGATGCCGCGCGCGAGCGCGGCGTGCAGCTGCGCGTGTCGGAGGACACGCTGGTACCGGGTGAGGTGCACGCCGTCGAAGATGTCTCGGCCGTGCTGGGCAACCTCGTGGACAACGCCGTGCAGGCCGCGCACTCGGCTGCAGCTCCTGAGGTTCCGGTCTCACCCGTTGTGGGTGCCTCGGCGGCGCACCCGCAACGAGTGAGACCGGAGCCGTGGGTCGAGGTCGGGCTGTTCGCCGACGGTGCGGAGCTCGTCATGACCGTCTCCGACTCCGGCACCGGGATCGACGAGGGCGTCGATCCGTTCGCCCGCGGCGAGCGCACCGGTCTCGATCCGGATGCCGTGCACGGGCGCGGCTTCGGGCTCACGCTGTCCCGCGACCTGGCGCGGCGACGCGGCGGCGACGTCTGGATCATCGACCGCGGCGGCCCGGACGGCGGCGCGGTGTTCGGCGCCCGCATGCCCGGTGCACTGGCTCCGTCCGGCATCGGGGGCACGTCCGAAGACCGCGATCGAACGGATGCTCTCGATCGAACCGACGCCCGCGACCGATCCGACACCCGCGGTCCCGGCATCCGCGATCAGGAGGAAGAATGAACGATCCGCTCCGCGTGCTGATCGTCGACGACGACTTCCGCGTCGCCGGCCTGCACCGCGACATCGTCGACGCACGCCCCGGCCTCCGGGCCGTCGGCACCGCTCCCACTCTCGCCGCCGCGCTGCGCGGGGTGCAGGAGCACGCCCCCGACCTGCTGCTCGTCGACGCCTACCTGCCCGACGGCGACGGCGTGAAGTTCATCGCATCCCAGCAGATCGACGCGATCCTCATCTCGGCCGCGACCGACGGGAGCACCGTGCGCCGGGCGCTGCGCGCCGGAGCACTGTCGGTGCTGACCAAGCCCTTCGAGGCGCGTGTGCTCGAGGCCCGCCTGGATGCCTACGCGCGGTTCCGCAACCTGCTGCCCGAGGATCGCTCCACGAACCAGGAGCAGATCGACCGAGCCCTCGCGATCCTGCACGGCGGCGGCGATTCCGCCTCGGTCGGGCGCTCGGCCACCGAGACGCTGATCCTCTCGCATCTCGGCGGCGACGAGGCATCCGCCGCCGAGATCGCCGAACGCGCCGGCGTCTCCCGCGCCACCGCGCAGCGGCATCTCGCCGCGCTCGCGACCCGCGGGCTGATAGAAGTGCGCCTGCGCTACGGCTCGACCGGCCGCCCGGAGCACCGGTACATCCGTCCGGGCACCTGAGCCGCCTGGCGGATCTCTCCCCTCCCCCGCTCATCCCGGTCGCAGTTCGCCCCGGAATACCCCGCGCGACCTCCCCAGATCCGCACGAGACCCACGTCTTGGACGTGGGTCTCGTGCGGCAGTCGGGGTCTCGCGCGTCAAAGCGCCCGGATGATGTCCTCCACCCGCTCCTTGGCGTCGCCGAACAGCATCTGCGCGTTGTCGCGGAAGAACAGCGGATTCTGGACACCCGCGTAGCCGGCGGCCATCGAGCGCTTGAACACGATCACGTTCTCGGCCTCCCACACCCGCAGCACGGGCATGCCGGCGATCGGGCTGCCCGGGTCCTCCGCGGCGGCGGGGTTCACGGTGTCGTTCGCGCCGATCACGAGCACCACCGACGTCTTCGCGAAGTCGTCGTTGATCTCGTCCATGCCCAGCACGACGTCGTAGGGCACCTTCGCCTCGGCCAGCAGCACGTTCATGTGCCCCGGCAGACGGCCCGCGACGGGGTGGATGCCGAAGCGCACGTCGACGCCCCGCTCGCGCAGCTTGGCGACCAGGTCGGCCACCGGGTACTGCGCCTTCGCGACGGCCATGCCGTAGCCCGGGGTGATGATCACGCTCTGCGCCTCGGACAGCATCCCGGCGGCCGCGTCGGCGGTGACCTCGCGGTGCTCGCCGTACTCCTCGTCGCCGGAAGTGGATGCCACGATGCCGAAGCCTCCGGCGATGACCGACAGGAACGACCGGTTCATGGCCTTGCACATGATGTACGACAGGTACGCACCCGAGGATCCGACCAGCGCACCGGTGACGATCAGCAGGTCGTTGTTCAGCAGGAAGCCCGCGGCGGCCGCCGCCCAGCCGGAGTAGCTGTTCAGCATCGACACGACCACGGGCATGTCGCCGCCGCCGATCGAGGCGACCAGGTGCCAGCCGAGGGCGAACGACAGCACGGTGACGGCGACCAGCAGCCAGAGCTGCTGATCGGCCACGAACCACACGGTCAGCGCGACGAACGCGATCAGGGCGCCGATGTTGAGGGCGTTCTTGCCCGGCAGCATCAACGGCTTCGACGACATCTTCGCCGACAGCTTCAGGTACGCGACGATCGACCCGGTGAAGGTCACACCGCCGATGAAGATGCCGATGAACACCTCGGCGTTGTGGATGCCGACCAGTTCGGCCGGAATGGGCTCGTGCGCCAGATAGCCGTTCCAGCCGACCAGCACCGCGGCGAGGCCGACGAAGCTGTGCAGCAGGGCGATGAGCTCGGGCATCCCGGTCATCTGCACGACGCGGGCGCGCCACAGGCCGATCGCACCGCCGACGATGACGGCGACGACAAGCAGGACCAGGCCGACGGTGGACCCGGATCCGCCCCAGGCGTCGGCGATCGTCAGGGCGAGAGTCGCGAGCAGGGCGATCGCCATGCCCGAGATGCCGTAGATCACGCCCGCGCGGGCGGACTCGTGGCGGCTGAGCCCGGCGAGGCTCAGGATGAACAGCAGCGCGGCGACGATGTAGGCCGCGCCGGCGAGGGCGTCGACGGTCACTTGTCGGCTCCCTTCGTGAACATGGCGAGCATTCGGCGGGTCACCGCGAAGCCTCCGAAGATGTTGATGCTGGCGAGCAGGATGGCGACCGCGGCAAGCACCTGCACGACCGGGTTGGCGGTGGTCACCTGCAGCATGGCGCCGACGACGATGACGCCCGAGATGGCGTTGGTCACCGACATCAGCGGCGTGTGCAGGGCGTGGTGCACCTTGCCGATCACGTAGAACCCGACGACGACGGCGAGCATGAGCACGGTGAAGTGCTGCGGCAGCGGCGGCGGCGCGAACAGGTTCACGAGGAACAGTGCGACGATGCCGATGCCGATCAGCAGCGCCTTGCGGCCGGTGCTCATCTGCTTCTTCTCGGGGGCTGCGGGTGCAGCATCCTTCTCGGCCGCGGGCTTGGCAGGCGCCGCAGCGACCTGCACCGCGGGCGGCGGCCAGGTCACCTCACCGTCGCGCACGACGGTGACCGAGCGCTGCACGACATCGTCGAAGTCGATCGCGAGCTCGCCGTCCTTGCCCGGAGTGAGCAGAGCGACGAGGTTGGCGACGTTCGTGCCGTAGAGCTGCGATGCCTGCGCCGCCAGGCGCGAGGCCAGGTCGGTGTATCCGAGGATGATCACGCCGTTCGCGGTGACGATCCGCTCCCCCGCGACCGAGCCCTCGACGTTGCCGCCCTGGGCGGCCGCCATGTCGACGATCACGCTGCCGGGCTTCATCAGCGCGACATCCGCCGCGGTGATGAGGCGCGGAGCCGCCCGGCCCGGGATGAGCGCGGTGGTGATGATGATGTCGACGTCCGCCGCCTGCTCGGTGTAGATCTCCGCGGCGCGGCGGTCGTAGTCGGCGCTGGTCGCCTTGGCGTAGCCGTCGGTGGATTCCGCGACCTCGACGTCGACGGGCAGATAGGTGCCGCCGATGGAGGTGACCTGGTCGGCCACCTCGGGCCGGGGGTCGGTCGCGCGAACGATCGCGCCGAGGCTGGATGCCGCGCCGATCGCAGCGAGACCGGCGACGCCGGCCCCGGCGACGAGCACCTTCGCCGGGGGCACCTTGCCCGCGGCGGTGACCTGTCCGGTGAAGAACCTGCCGAACTCGTGGGCGGCCTCGACCACGGCGCGGTAGCCGGCGATGTTCGCCATCGAGCTCAGCACATCCATCGACTGCGCACGCGAGATGCGGGGCACCGCGTCCAATGCGACGGCGGTGATGCCGCGCTGCGCGAGCGCCTCGACGAGGTCGGGACGCAGCGCCGGCGACAGCAGCGCGACCACAGTCGCCCCGTCCGCCAGCAGCGCGATCTCCTCGGGGCCGGGGGCGTTGATGCCGAGCACCACGCCGCTCCCCCAGGCCGCCTCGCGATCGACGATCGTCGCGCCGGCCTCGACATAGGCCTCGTCGGGATACGAGGCCGCGGCCCCGGCATCCTGTTCGACCACGATCGTGTAGCCGAGTCCTTGCAGTGTGCGCACCGTGGCGGGCGTCGCAGCGACGCGCGCCTCACCGCCTGCCTCGCGCACGATTCCGAGTTGTGTCACGGGATTCCTTCCGTGGGTCGCCCCCGGCTGCACGCATCACGCAGCATCGGAGAACCGCAACGGTGCGGTGTCGGGGGTGTGCTCAGATTACTGACGCACTTGACCTCCGGCGTGCATTTCGCCCCATGTGACGGCGAAAGAACAATGAAACTTACGCAATCTGCAACTCGTCAGCGCCACACGCTCGGCGCTTCAGCCTTGGTCGGCGGCAGTGCCGATGCACCGGCCCAGTCGTGGATCCATTCATCCACGCCCGGCACGCCCTCCGGATGCCCGACCGCGGCGAACAGCTCGTCGTGCGACACCGTGCCGCCGCTGCGGCGCAGCATCCGGGCTCGCACGATCACTCGCGCGTAGACCTCACCGCCGACGACGGCCCTGTGCTCCAGGAAGATGGCCTTGTCGTCGTGACCGATCAGACGCGATTCGACGTCGAAGCGCTGCCACAGCTCGAGCGATTTGCGGAACGTGACGGTCTCGCTGGAGACCACCGCGTACCAGCCGCGGCGCTTCATCTCGTCGAACAGCCCGGTGCGGATCAGCAGATCCCAGCGCCCGAGGTCGAACAGCGACAGGTACCGGCCGTTGTTCATGTGCCGCAGGATGTCGATGTCGGTAGGAAGCGTCGTGAGCCGGATGCGGCCGACGTCGGCCGGCTGGAGGGTCGCACCGCGGCGCACCCGGCGCCGGGCCTGCAGGATGACGAGAAGGGTGCGCCAGATCACGTTCACGAGGTCCGACAGTAGCTATCGGCAACAGCTGCCGCAAAACGGTTGTAGGAGGAACACAGACCTACCCCGTGTGTCCTGGTCGATTTCACCTCTGCGGCGACCGCGCGTAGAGTCGCGGCATGAGCGCCGAAGCCCAGCCCGAGACCATCGTCCGACCGGTCCGCGATGCGGATGCGGAAGCACTCGGCCGTGTGCATGCACAGACCTGGCACGAGACCTACGATCACCTCATCAGCAAGGCCGCCCTCGAGAAGGTGTCGCCCAAGCGCCTCGCCGAGCTCTGGGTCAACTGGGCTCGTCAGGGCGACGACTTCCGCATGAGCGCCGCACTCGTCGACGGCGAGATCGTCGGCTTCGTCGGCTCGGGTCCGGCCCGCGACAAGGATGCCCCGCGCAACCGCGAGCTCTACTTCATCTACCTGCTCGACAAGTGGCACGGCACCGGCCTCGGCCAGCGCCTGTTCGACGCGGCGGTGGAAGAAGGCGAGGAGGTCTACCTCTGGGTCGCCGAGGACAACCCCCGCGCACACCGCTTCTACGTGCGCAACGGTTTCACCCTCGACGGCGCCAGCCACACCGAGCCCTTCCTCGGCGAGACGCTCACCGAGGTGCGCTTCGTGCGCTGACCCGTTTCTTCACGACGAAGCCCCCTCCCTCCGGAGGGGGCTTCGTCGTTCTCGGGTCAGCGCCCGGAGACGTTGCCGAACACCTTGGCGATCGGCGCGAGCACCAGCGGGCGGGCGGCGATCCACCCGATGGCCATGACGACCAGCGCACCGATGAACACCCAGAACCCGACCCAGCTCACGACGTCCTGCGAGGCGAACATGTGGTTGAGGTTGCGCAGCATGCCGGTGAGGAACACCAGCGCCACGTGCACCACGATGAAGGCGACGAAGTACAGCATCACCGGGAAATGCAGGGCGCGCGCCCACTCGACCGGGTAGGCCTTCGAGAGCTTCTCGGCCTTCTTCGGCCACAGACCCGACATCCGGAATCCGGTGATCGCGGCCAGCGGGGCGGCGATGAACACGGTCGTGAAGTAGGCCAGCTGCTGCAGGCTGTTGTAGTTCACCCAGCCGTTCTCGGTCGGCCAGTCGAAGGACACGTACTGCAGCGCGGCGGAGAGGGCGTTCGGGAACACCTCCCAGCTGGTCGGCACCAGGCGCAGCCAGTGACCGGTGACGAACAGCAGCACCACGAAGACGATGCCGTTGACGAGCCAGAGGATGTCGAGCGACTGGTGGAACCACAGCGTCAGACTGATCTTGCCCTTCGCGTTGCCGCGCGGCGCCCAGAACACGGTGGGCCGCTTCTCGGTGCGCACGCGCAGACCGGATCGGATGATCAGCAGCATGAGGAACATGTTGAAGAAGTGCTGCCATCCCACCCACGGCGCGATGCCGGGTTCGGCGTCAGTGTGATACTCGCCCGGGAATGCCGCGAGGAAGTCCTGCATGAACGGCAGGCTGAGGAACGCGCGCACCAGGAAGATGCCGGCGATCGCCACCAGGCCGAGCCCTGCCGCGCCGAACAGGCCGGCGATCGCCTGGGTCCAGGTCGGCCGGCGGGATGCCTCGGGGGACGTCTCGACGACGCGGCGCGGAGCAGCGCCCGCCCAGACCGTGCGCGTGAATGGCAGCGGGGTCGAGACGTCGACGGCGGATGCCGCAGGTACGAGAGTCGCGATCGGAGCGTCGTCGGCGACGGTGACCTCGACCGCCGGCGCCACGGCGCTCGAGGCCGGTGCCGCAACGGCAGCGACCGTGCCGGCCGGGGGCCAGGGGTCGCCGCCGGCGGCACGGGGCAGACCGCGGCGCAGCGCCGGACCGCCCGATGTTCCGGACACGCCGGATGCCGCGGCAGCGGACACAGCCACGGCAGGCGCCTCACCGCGCGGCGCGGACTCGACGACGGCCGCGGCGGGGACGGCTGCGGCCGGGACG
>NZ_QUAB01000042.1:0-24899 GCF_003387575.1 Microbacterium bovistercoris
AGCGGGCTTGCCCGCTCCGCCCAGCGGGAGGGTCGCACTCTGCGAGCGCAGGGAACACCTCGCCCCGCGACCTCACGGAATCCGACCAGCGCCCTTCGTCTCGCTCCGCTCGCTCAAGACCCGAGGCCCCAGACGACTACCCGCCCCAGTCCTCGAAGATCAGCGACGTCCGCGACGAGCGCACCTGCGGAATCGCCTGGATCTCCTCGAGCACGATCCTCCGCAGATCCCGGTTGTCGCGCGCCCGCACCAGCAGCAGCACGTCGAAGTCGCCGCCCATGAGCGCCATGTGCTCGACCTCCACGATGCCGCGCAACCGGTCGCGGACCTCCTGCCAGCTGGCCTGCTCGATCGCGACCATGACGTACGCCGAGGCGTGATGCCCGAGCAGCATCGGGTCGGTGCGCACCGTGTAGCCGGTGATGACGCCGGCGTCCGTCATCCGCTTGATGCGCGCGTGCGCGCCGGCGCGCGAGATGTGCACGGCGTCGGCGATCGCGGTCATGGATGCCCGGGCATCCTTCTTCAGCATCCGCAGGATCGCGTGATCGGTCTCGTCGAGCTCCACCATGAGCGCCTCCGATTCGTCGAGGTTCGCTGACATTCTGTCACTAGCGAGAGCATGCAGGACGCATCCGTCCACGAAATCGCCTCGCCCTCTGGATGATCGCTCGATCGAGGCGCATGCTGGCGGGAGGACACGTTCGGCAAGGAGGCGGAGCGATGACAGACCTGCTCCCCCGGGACACCCCGGTTCAGCTCATCGACGAGACGGGGTCGGCCCATGCCGACAAGCAGTACCGGATGCCGGCATCCGACACTCTCCGCGAGGCGTACCGCCGACTCGTCGAAGGACGACGCCTGAACGAGCAGTGCACGGCGCTCGTCAAGCAGGGCCGTCTCGCGGTCTATCCGTCCTCGCACGGTCAGGAGGCCTGTCAGGTGGCCGCTGCCATGGCGCTCGGCGACGGCGACTGGCTGTTCCCGACCTATCGTGACACCGTCGCGGTGGTGGGCCGCGGGGTGCGCCCGGCGGATGCGATGGTGATGCTGCGCGGCGACTGGCACGCGGGGTACGACCCTGCGGTCTACGGCGTCGCCCCACAGGCCACCCCGCTGGCGACTCAGTTGCTGCACGCGGTCGGCTTCGCCCACGCCGCGAAGCTGCGCGGGGAGGACACCGTCGTGCTCGCGCTGTGCGGCGACGGCGCCACCAGCGAGGGCGACTTCCACGAGGCGATGAACTTCGCCGCCGTGTTCCACGTGCCGGTGGTGTTCCTGGTGCAGAACAACGGGTTCGCGATCTCGGTGCCGCTCGCACGGCAGACCGCGGCGCCCTCGCTCGCGCACAAGGCGATCGGCTACGGCATGCCCGGTCAGCGGGTCGACGGCAACGACGTCGCGGCCGTGCTGTCGGTGCTCACGGACGCCGTGGATCGCGCTCGAGCGGGCGGCGGGCCGTCGCTCGTCGAGGCGCACACCTATCGGATGCAGCCGCACACGAACGCCGACGACGACACCCGCTACCGGGAGCGTGAAGAGGTGCAGCAGTGGATCGCTCGAGACCCGGTGACCCGGATGAGCACCTTCCTGCGGGATGCCGGCGCTCTCGACGACGAGTGGCAGCGCACGATCACCGAGGGCGCCGAGCGCCTGGCATCCGATCTGCGCGACGCGATGAACGTCGACCCCGAACTCGACCCCGAAGACCTGTTCCGCTGGGTGACCGCACAGCGGTCGCCCCAGCTCGAAGAGCAGTGGGAGCTGCTGCGCGGCGAGCTCGACCGCGACCGGATGGCCACGAGCGAAGGAGGCGCACGATGACGATCGCCGACGTGCGGGCAGCGGATGCCGCATCCGCCGCCACCCAGACCATGACCATGGCCGGCGCACTGAACCGCGCCCTCGCCGACGCCCTGGCCGAGAGCCGGGAAGTGCTGCTGTTCGGTGAGGACGTCGGCAAGCTCGGCGGAGTGTTCCGCATCACGGACGGCCTCGCCGCGCGGTTCGGCGAAGACCGCTGCTTCGACACTCCGCTCGCCGAATCGGGCATCGTGGGCACCGCGGTCGGCATGGCGATGAACGGCATGCGCCCCGTCGTCGAGATGCAGTTCGACGCGTTCGCCTACCCCGCCTTCGAGCAGGTGGTCAGTCACGTCGCCAAGCTCGGCAACCGCACCCGCGGGGCGATGCGCCTGCCGATGGTGATCCGCATCCCGTTCGGCGGCGGCATCGGCGGCGTGGAGCACCACTGCGACTCGTCCGAGGCGTACTACGCGCACACGCCGGGGCTCACCGTGGTCACGCCGTCGACCCCGCAGGACGCGTACTCGATGCTGCGCGCGGCGATCGACTCCCCCGACCCGGTGATCTTCCTCGAACCGAAGAAGCTGTACTGGACGAAGGGCGAGGTCGACACCTCTCGGCGCACCGAGCTCGGCACCGCACGGATCGTGCGCGACGGCACCGACGTCACGCTGCTCGCCTACGGCACGGCGGTTCCGATCGCGCTGGAGGCAGCGGATGCCGCGGCCGAGGAGGGCCGCAGCGTGCAGGTCGTCGACATCCGGTCGCTGTCGCCGTTCGACGATGCGACCGTGACCGCGGCGGTGCGCTCGACCGGCCGCGCGGTGGTGATCGCCGAGGCCCCCGGATACGTCTCGGTGGCCTCCGAGATCCAGGCGCGCGTCTCGGAGCGCTGCTTCGAGCATCTCGAGGCGCCGGTGCGCAGGGTCACCGGCTTCGACGTGCCGTTCGCCCCGCCGAAGTTCGAACACTGGTACCTGCCCGACGTCGACCGCGTGCTCGACGCGATCGACACGCTGCACTGGGAAGACAACCACTGGGAGGACGAATGAGCGTCGCCACCGCCCGCGTGTTCCGGCTGCCCGATCTGGGCGAGGGCCTCACCGAGGCCGGCCTCGTGCAGTGGCTGGTCGCCGTCGGAGACACCGTGACCGTCGATCAGCCCATCGCCGAGGTCGAGACGGCGAAGAGCGTGGTGGAGCTGCCCACGCCGTTCGCGGGCGTCGTCACCGCGCTGCACGGCGCGGAGGGCGACACGATCGCCGTCGGCGCGCCGGTGCTGGAGGTCGAAGACCCCCGGTCGCCCCGCGAGCGAAGCGAGACGAAACGCGCCACGGCTCCCGAGGCGTCTCACGACGTTTCGTCTGCGCACCCGGAGGGCGCTTCGCCCAACGACCAGGAGGGGGATGCCACGCTCCTCGAGGCCCACCGTCGAGAGGAGCAGGCCGGCTCCGGGAACGTCCTCATCGGCTACGGCACCCCCGAACGTGCGGGGATGGGCCGGCGTCGTCGTCCTTCTGCGCGCCGTTCGGCGAAGCCGTCGGAGATCACAGACCAGACGGATGCCGCACGGCGCGCCGCCGCCGGACACGCCGCGCCCGCACCGGCCCGCCCGTCGGACCCGACGCGCCCGGTCGCGGTCCGCAACCCGATCGTCCGGCGTCTGGCCCGGGACCTCGGGCTCGACGTGCACACGATCACGCCGACCGGAGTCGACGGCGCCGTCACGCGCGCCGACGTGCTGCGTGCCGCCGTGGACAAGGCCGTGGACCACGCGGCGGCCGCGCACGCCGCATCCACCGGCGCGGCCTTCTCTTCGGCTGCACCATCAGCACCAGGGTCCGCAGCATCCGCCTCCGGCGATCCGTCCGGCCTCGCGATCCGCTCGCAGGAGCCGCTGTCGCCGCTGCGTCGTGCGGCGAGCGCGACGCTGAGCCGCAGCCGGGCCGAGATCCCCGAGGCGACCGTCTGGGTGGACGTCGATGCGACCGAGCTCTGGAACGCCAGGAAGGCGATGGCGCCCGAGGGCGGTCGCGCCCCGTCGATGACGGCGCTGCTGGCTCGGTTCACGCTGCTCGCGCTGGAGGACTTCCCGATCCTGGCGTCACGCCTCTCCCCCGACGCCACCGAGCTCACGGTGTTCGACGGCGTGAGTCTGGGCATCGCCGCGGACACTCCCCGCGGGCTGATCGTGCCGGTGATCCCGCATGCCCACGCCATGGACCTCGACAGCCTCGACGCCGCCGTGCGGGATGCCGCGGACGCGGCCCGCGCCGGCATCCTGGAACCGAGCAGGATGCGCGGCTCGACCTTCACGCTGAACAACTACGGCAGCCTCGGCGTCGACGGTTCCGCCGCGATCATCAACCCGCCGAACGTCGCGATCTTCGGCATCGGCCGCATGATCGAGCGTCCTTGGGTCGTGGACGGCCAGATCGTGCCGCGCCGCATCGCGCAGCTCTCACTGGTGTTCGACCACCGGGTCTGCGACGGCGGCTACGCCTCGGGCTTCCTGCGTCGGGTGACCGAGCTGATCGAGCATCCGCTCCGCGCGTTCGGGAAGCTGTGAACCGAGGCCTGATAGGCCGACCGGCGAGTAGCCTCGACTTCGTGAGCGCATGGACGGACGAACCGGGCGTGGTGGAACTGCCGGATGGCCGGCGCATCCGCGGCGCCGGGTCGCGCAGACCGCGCTGCGCTGTACCGCCACCCGACTTCGCGGTCTTCCTTCTCGGCCGTGACCCCGCGCCGGAAGGGTGGGAGTACCGCTGGGTGCGATGGCGCGACTTCCGGCCGCCCGACTCGACCGAGGAGGCGCTGGCGGCGCTGCGCGAGGCGTGGGAGCGCGCGGATGAGCAGCGTGTCGAGATCGCCTGCGGAGGCGGCATCGGACGAACCGGGTCAGCCGTGGCTCTTCTGGCGGTGATGAGCGGAACCGAACCCGAGCGCGCCGTCTCGTGGGCCCGCACCCACTATCACCGGCGGGCCGTCGAGACGCGACGGCAGCGGCGCTGGGTCGAGGCGACGGCCAGGACCATCGGCGCGCACCGCGACTGACCTCACCCGCGCAGCGCGAGCGCGAACGGCAGCACGGCGGTCGCCCCGGCCTGACGCAGCACCCGCGCCGCGACCGTCAGGGTCCAACGGCTGTCGGCGAGGTCGTCGACCAGCAGCACGGGCCCGGCGGGCATGTCCAGACCGTCTGCGGTGAATCGGTCCCAGACGCCCGCCAGCCGGAAGGCGCTGTTCCCGCCCGGCGCACCGCCGGGCCCGCCGTTCGCGAAGCCGAGCTCACCCAGGTACGGCAGCCGGCCGATCTCGGCGATACCGCGCGCGAGCGAACTCGTCAGCTGCGGCTTCGAGCGCGACGGCATTCCGACCACGGCGACGGGACGCTCATCCCAGCCCCAGCCGGCGAGCACACGTACACAGGCCTGCAGCACCTGTGGAGACACCTGACCGTCCGCCGCCCCCGCCGCGAACAGCTCCCGCAGCGTGCCGCCCCAGCCGAGGTCGGTCAGGCGCGCCAGCGCGCGCCCCTCGGCAGCCTGCTCCTCCGCATCGATACGCCCGCGCGCCGGTACACCCAGCCGGTCGGCACCGGTCGGCCACTGCCGCCGGGGTTCGATCGGCACGCCCACTCGGTCGAGCGACTCCGCGGCATCCGACGTCGCGCCGGCCGCGATCTCCGCGGGAAACCAGACCCCCGCACAGTTGTCGCACCGCCCGCACGGCGCAGCCGTGGCGTCGTCCAGCGAGCGCTGCAGGAACTCCATCCGGCATCCGCTCGTCTGCTGGTACTCGATCATGTGCTGCTGCTCGGCGCGACGCTCGGCGGCGATGCGCTCGTAACGCTCGGAATCGTAGGTCCACGCCGCACCGGTGGCGACCCAACCGCCCTGCACACGACGGACTGCCCCGTCGACGTCGAGCACCTTGAGCAGCAGTTCGAGCGGGGTGCGGCGGATGTCGACCATGGCCTCCAGCGCCGGGGTCGAGATCGGCTGATCTCCCAGCGCGGCGATCACGCGCTCGGCGCGCTCCTGATCGGGCATCGACGCGGTCGCGAAGTAGTGCCAGATGTCGCGGTCCTCGACGCCGGGCAGCAGCAGCACGTCGGCGCTCTCGCTGGCGCGACCCGCACGGCCGACCTGCTGGTAGTAGGCCACCGGCGAGGAGGGCGCGCCGAGGTGCAGCACGAAGCCGAGGTCGGGCTTGTCGAAGCCCATGCCGAGCGCGCTAGTGGCGATCAGCGCCTTGATCTCGTTGCGCTTCAGCAGTCCCTCGGACTCCTCACGCTCCTCGGCATCCGTCTGCCCGGTGTACGCGCGCACGTCGTGACCGTGCTCGCGCAGCAGTCGCGCGGTGTCGACGGCCGCCGCGACGGTCAGGGTGTAGATGATGCCGGAGCCCGGGAGGTCGTCGAGGTGACTGAGCAGCCAGGCCAGCCGGCTCGCCGCGTTCGGAAGCTGCAGCACGCCGAGGCGCAGCGAGGCGCGCGCGAGCGGACCGCGGATGGTCAGCACATCCGCGCCGCCGAGCTGCTCGGCGACATCGGCGACGACCCGGCTGTTCGCCGTCGCGGTCGTCGCCAGCACCGGCACATCCGCCGGCATCTGCGCGATGAGGTCGCGCAGCCTGCGGTAGTCGGGCCGGAAGTCGTGCCCCCAGTCGCTGATGCAGTGCGCCTCGTCGACCACGAGCATGCCGATGCGCTGCACCAGCGCCGGCAGCCGCTGCTCACGGAACGCCGGGTTGTTCAGGCGCTCCGGCGAGACCAGCAGCACGTCCACCTCATCGCGGTCGAGCCGGGCCAGCACGTCGTCCCACTCGTGGGCATTCGTGGAGTTGATCGCGACCGCCCGTACGCCGGCGCGCTCGGCCGCGGCGATCTGATCGCGCATCAACGCGAGCAGCGGCGAGACCAGCACCGTGGGGCCTGCGCCCTGACGGCGCAGCAGCAGCGTCGCGACGAAGTACACCGCCGACTTGCCCCATCCGGTGCGCTGCACGACCAGCGCCCTGCGCCGCCCGGCGACCAGCGCCTCGATCGCCTCGTACTGGCCGTCGTGGAAGTCGGCGTCAGGGCGACCGACGAGGTCGCGCAGAGCGCCGAGTGCAGCATCGCGGGTGGAGTCGGTCATCCGTCCACTCTGCCGCACGGCACCGACACGGCGCCGCTCACGCGGTCGGCGGCAGCCCGAGGTCCTCTTCGCGCACGGTGCCCTTGAACGACCACGGGAAGTTGATCCACAGATCGGTGTCCTTCCAGGCGTAGTCCGGCTGGATGATCGTGGTCGGCTTGGTGTAGATGGTCACCGAGCGCACATCCGCCCCCTTGTCCTTGAGCAGCTGCACCGCCAGGGCCAGGGTGCGTCCCGAGTCCGCCACGTCGTCGACGAGCAGCACGCGCCGTCCGTTCAGGTAGTCCATGTCGAGCTCGGGAGGCAGAACCTCCGGAGCATCCAGCACCGTGCCGATGCCGGTGTAGAACTCCATGTTGATCGCACCGCAGTTCTTCGCGCCCAGTCCGTAGGCGATCGCGCCGGCCGGCAGCAGCCCGCCGCGGGCGATCGCCACCACCACCTCGGTCTGGAAGCCGCTGTCCAGAACCTTGCGGGCGAGGTCCCGCATCGCCTCGCCGAATCCGTCCCAGGTGAGGTTCTCGCGCTCGTCTGTCATGGACTCATTCTGGTGCATCTAGAATCAGAAAGTCCGGCTCCTCTGCCGGTGCTCGAAAAAGGAGCACGAAGCCCACGGCGAGACACATACGGAATCCTCATCCGTTCTGTTTCGAAAGGCACCGTCATGCCCACCGTCTCCGCGCACGTCGCCCTCACCATCGCCCGCCACATCGACCATGTCTTCGGCGTGATGGGCAACGGCAACGCCTATTTCCTGGACGCCCTCGAGAAGCAGACGGATGCCGCGTACACGGCCGTCCGTCACGAGCAGGGCGCCGTCGTGGCCGCCGACGCGCACTACCGCGCATCCGGCCGCATCGCCGCCGCGACGTCCACCTACGGCGCCGGATTCACGAACACGCTCACCGCGCTGGCCGAGTCGGTGCAGGCGCACATCCCGCTCGTGCTCGTCGTCGGCGACGAGCCCACCTCGGGTCCGCGACCCTGGGACGTCGACCAGATCGCGCTCGCCTCCGGTGTGGGTGCGCGCACCTACACCGTCGGACACGCGGATGCCGCGGCCACAGTCGTCATCGCGATCGAGCATGCCCTCACCTACCGCGTGCCCGTCGTGCTCGCCATCCCCTACGACGTCGCCACGCTCGAGGCCGGCGAGGTGCCCACGGTCTCTGCGCCGCGCGTTCCGGCTCCGCTCGCCCCGCGCGGCGAGTTCGCCGTCGGGATGCTGGACGAGATCGCCGCAGCCCTTTCCGGCGCGTCGAAGCCGTTCCTGCTCGCCGGGCGCGGGGCATGGCTGGCCGGAGCCGGTGCAGCCCTGGGCGAGCTGGCCGCGCTGACCGGCGCCCTCACCGCGTCGTCCGCCCTCGGCCGCGGCGTCTTCCCCGAGCAGCAGTACGACCTCGGCGTCACCGGCGGCTTCGGCGCCGAGGGCGCGATGGAGCTCGTGCGCGAGGCGGACGTCGCTGTCGTCTTCGGGGCCTCCCTCAACCAGTTCACGATGCGGTTCGGCGACCTGTTCGCACCCGGCACCCGGGTGTTCCAGATCGACGTCGCGCCCGCCGCGACCCACGCCCACGTCGGCGGCTTCGTCCGTTCGGATGCCAGGCTCGCCGCCGAGGCACTCGTCGAGCGGGTGCGCGCGCTGCGCGCCGCGGCATCCATCTCCGGCGCACTCCCGCGGGAAAGTGCTCTTCGCGCGGACGAATCCGCGGCGGACTCCCGCGGGAACGGCACAAGCCCGCGCGAGCGCTCGGGCACCGCAGCGACCGAGCACGAATTCGGGGCACAGACCCGACGCGCCGACGCGATGGCGGATGCCGGAGGCGCGTCGCCCGCGGCATCCGAAGCTGGGCACGGATCCTGGCGTGAGTCCGTCGACGTCGCAGCCGCCCGCGCATACGAGCCCGGTGACGACCTCGCCGCCGACGGCCGTCTCGACCCGCGTTCGGCCGCGCGCCGCATCGCCGAGCTGCTCCCGAAGGACCGCGTGGTCGTCTCGGACGGCGGGCACTTCATCGGCTGGGCGAACATGTACTGGCCGGTGGCGTCGCCCGACCGCATGATGATGATCGGCACCGCGTTCCAGGCCATCGGCCAGGGCTGGCCGAGCGTGGTGGGCGCCACCCGCGCACGGCCCGACTCGACCGTCGTGCTCACCAGCGGCGACGGCGGCGGGCTGATGGCGATCGCCGACCTGGAGTCCGCTGTGCGCGCCGCCGGTGGGCGGGGCGTCGCGGTGATCTGGAACGACGCCGCCTACGGCGCCGAGGTCAACCTGTACGGCCTGAAGGGCCTCGCCGAGAAGCCGATGCTCATCCCCGAGGTCGACTTCGCCGCGTTCGCCGCCGCGGTGGGCGCCGAGGGCGTCGTGGTGCGCACGCTCGCCGACCTGGATCGCCTCGCGACCTGGACGGCCGAGGACCCGGCATCCCGTCGCTTCCTGGTGCTGGACCTGCGCGTCTCGGGCGGCGTGATCGCGCCATACCAGCAGGAGATCATCCGCGTGAACTCCTGACGGAGCACGCGCCGCGCCTCCGGCTCTCGCCCGCTCGCGCTGCACTTCCCCGCCCGCCCGGCACTTCTCCGTGCGCCCCGACCTTCGCGCGCCATTTCCCCGCTCGCGCGGCGCCCATCCTCGCAGCGCGAGCCGAAGACAGCAGCGCGAGCGGAGGGCAGCAGCGCCAGCGTCCGCCTTCGCAGCGCTGCAGACGACGGATGCCCGGGCCCGCCCCACAGGGGCGAGTCCGGGCATCCGGTGCGTCGCTGCGGGATCAGTCCTCGGTGGTCATGCCGCGGCGCAGCAGGCGTCCGCGCGGCGTCTCGAAGTCGATGACCTCACCGTGCAGCCAGGTCTTGCGCACCCTGCCTGCGAGCGCCTTGCCGTTGTAAGGCGTGAGCGGGTTCTTGTGGTGCAGCTTCGTGACGTCGACGACGTAGGCGTCATCGGCGGCGAAGATCGAGAAGTCGGCGTCGTAGCCGGGCGCGATGCGGCCCTTGCCGGTGAGGCCGGCGAACTGCGCCGGCTTCTCGCTCATCCACTCCACGACGGTCTCGAGCGCTAGGCCGCGCTGACGGGCCTCGGTCCAGATCAGCGAGAGGCCGAGCTGCAGCGACGCGACGCCGCCCCAGGCCACGGCGAAGTCGCCGTTCTCGAGGTCTTTGAGGTCGAGCGTCGAGGGCGAGTGATCCGACACGATGAAGTCGATCGTGCCGTCCTCGAGGCCCTGCCAGAGCAGCTCGCGGTTGCCGGCCTCGCGGATCGGCGGGCAGCACTTGAACGCGGTGGCGCCGTGCGGGATCTCCTCGGCCGTGAGGGTGAGGTAGTGCGGGCAGGTCTCGACCGTGATCTTCAGGCCGTCGTGCTTGGCGGTGCGGAGCATCGCCAGCGCGTCCGACGACGACAGGTGCAGGATGTGGGCGCGGCCGCCGGTCCAGCGTGCGCGCTCGATGACCTCGGCGATCGCGAGGTTCTCCGCGCCGCGCGGGCGGGATGCGAGGAACTTGCTGTAGTCGTCGCCCTCGGGCTGCGGAGCGCGGTCGATCGCGCGGGAGTCCTCGGCGTGCACGATCATGACCGAGTCGAACTTCTTGAGCTCGCGCATGTCCTTCTCGAGCTCGTCCGGGTCAAGCGGCGGGAACTCGTCGACGCCCGAGTGCAGCAGGAAGCTCTTGAACCCGAACACGCCGGCGTCGTGCAGCGGACGCAGGTCCTCGGTGTTGCCCGGGATCGCGCCGCCCCAGAAGCCCACGTCGACGTGCACCTGGTCGCGCGCGACCGCGCGCTTCTCGTTCAGCGCGTCGACGCTGACGGTCGGCGGGATGCTGTTCAGCGGCATGTCCACGATGGTCGTGACGCCGCCGGCCGCCGCGGCGCGGGTCGCCGAGGCGAAGCCCTCCCACTCGGTGCGGCCGGGCTCGTTGACATGCACGTGCGTGTCGACCAGCCCGGGGATGAGGGTCTCGTCGTCGGCGATCTCGACGATCTCATCGCCCTGCAGGTTGTTGCCCAGCGGCTGCATCGCGACGATCTTGCCGTGCCGGACGCCGACCTCGCGCGGGACGATGCCCGCGGTGGTCAGCACGCGCTGGCCACGGATGACCAGGTCGTAGTGCTCGCCGGTCGGGTCGAGAGACGCCGTTGCCTGCTGTTCGGTCTCGTGCGACATGTCGCGTTTCCCTTCTGCCGGCGGCTTCGCCGGTTCTGCTCTGTTTCGGGGTGATGGAATTGTGCGCCGGTCTCAGCGTGCCAGGCTCGGGAAGCCGGTGATCCGCTTCGGGCGGGGCGGCGCATAGGTGCGCACCTTCGAGGTGGTGAGCCCGAGGTTCACGAGGCCCTCCGCGACGACCACCGCCGCCTGCACGCCGTCGACGACGGGCACGCCGCACAGCTCGACCACACGATCCTTCAGCTCGGCCATGCCGCCGCAGCCGAGCACGATGACCTCGGCGCGGTCGATCTCGACGGCCTTCTGGGCCGCGCGGACGATCGCCTCGACGGCGCGCTCGGGGTCGGACTCGAGCTCGAGCACGCCCATACCGGACGAGCGGACCGAGGCGCAGCGATCGTGCAGACCGGCGAGGAGGAGGCGGTCCTCGATGAGCGGCACCGCCCGGTCGAGCGTGGTGACCACCGAGTACGACCGGCCGAGATACATGGCGGTCGAGGCCGCTGCCTCGGTGATGTCGACGACGGGCACGTCGAGAAGCTCCTGGAGACCCTCCCGACCGTGTTCGCCGTAGCCGGCCTGGATGACGGCGTCGTACTCGCCGTCGTACCGGACGACCTTGTCCATCACGGCGATCGCCGCGAGGTAGCTCTCGAAGTTGCCCTCACAGGACTCCGCTCCGAAGTCGGGGGTGATCCCGATGATCTCGGTGCCGGGCGAGGCTGCGGCGCGCGCCGCCTCGGTGATCCCCTCGGTCATCGTCTCCGTCGTGTTCACATTCGCGACGAGGATGCGCATGCTCTTGCTTCCGTTCCGGGTGTCGGGAGGTCAGTGGGTCGGGGTGACGGCGATCTCGGTGCCCTCCACGTCGTGGAAGGGTCCTCGCCTGTCGGCGAGCACGCTGTAGACGATCGCGCCGAGTCCCGCGGCGAGGAACCAGGAGAACTGGCTCACCACCTGGAACGCGGGGACGAAGGTCAGCATCAGCGCGGCGGCGCCGGAGATCACCAGGGCCGTGATCGCACGCGGGTTGAAGCCGCGCTGGTAGTAGTACTCGCCCGTGACGTGCTCGGAGTACAGCTCCGGGACATTGATCCGCTGCTTCTTCACCAGCCAATAGTCCACCATGATGATGCCGAACAGCGGTCCGAGCAGCGCGCCGAGGCCGTTCAGGAAGATCCCGATGACCACGGGCGAGTTGTAGAGGTTCCACGGCAGGATGGCGAGGCCGATCACGGCCGAGATCAGGGCCGCCCTGCGGAAGTTGAGGTGCTTGGGGAACAGGTTGGTCAGCGCGTAGGTCGGCGCGACGAAGTTCGCCATCAGGTTCACGGCGATCGTGAGCACAATCAGGGCGAGCGAGGCCAGCACCAGCAGCAGGGTGTTCGGGATCGCGGCGACCACGTCGGCGGGCGAGGTGATCGCTTCGCCGTTGATCGTGAAGGACCCGCCGGCGAGCACGACGACGACGCAGCCGAAGAACAGCATGTTGATCGGGATGCCCCAGAAGTTGCCCTTGATGATCGCCTTCTTCGACTTGGCGCCGCGGGTGAAGTCGCAGAAGTTGAGTACGAAGGTGCCGTAGATCGCGACCCAGGCGGATGCGCCGCCGAGCATGTGCAGCCAGAGGTCGGCACCGGTGAGGGGCGCGTCGTTGGACCAGGAGATCTGGAAGTCGGCCTGGATCAGCACCCAGACGGCGAGGGCGACGAAGGTGGCGAGGATGATCGGTCCGGCGAACGCCTCGTACTTGCGGATCATCTCCATGCCGTAGCTGACGATGATCGACTGCAGCACCCACAGCGCGAGGAAGGTGATCCACCCCAGCGCCGACAGTCCGAGGAACGAGCCCTCCTGCAGTCCTGCCGCCCCCGGTGCGAGCGCGATGATGATGACCTGCAGCACCTGCGAGGCGAGGTAGGTCTGGATGCCGAACCAGGCGATCGCGACGCCGCCGCGGAGGAGAGCGGGGATCTGCGCCCCGTGCACGCCGAACGCGATGCGGCTCATCACGGGGAACGGCACGCCCGTCTTCTCGCCCATGAATCCCGACAGGGACAGCAGGAGGAAGAGGAACAGGGCGCCGAAGGCGAGGGAGCCGAGGATGGCGCCGCCGCTCATGCCGAGCGAGAAGAGCCCGATCGCCCAGACGTAGTTGCCCAGGCTGTGCACGTCGTTCGCCCACAGGGTGAAGATGCTGTAGGCGCTCCAGTGCCGGCCCTCGCGGGTGGTGGGCGCCAGGTCGTTGTTGTACAGCCGCGGGCTGATGCCGGCCTGCACGGCGACCAGGGCGGACGGCGGCTCGGCGAGCCCCTCGGAGGCCCGGCTGGGTATGTGGACGTAGTCCTCTGCGGTCATTGTGATGTACCCCTCTCGTCGACGACTTCGGCGACGACACTCGATTTCACAATCCGAAAACTCTTTTTCGAATAGAGAGATTTCAGCACAAAAGGGGCCGTCTTGTCAACGGCCCCTTCCGCACCCGCATCAGGATGCCGGGATGAACGCCCCGTCGAGGAACGACGCCAGCGCGTCGCGGGCCTGCAGCGGCAGGATCGCGGCGACGTACTGGTCCGGACGCACGACGATCACGACGCCGTCACGCGACAGTCCGCGCTCTTCGAAGATGTCGCTCCGGCACCACGCATTGGGCACTGCCGAGTACACCTTCTCCCAGTCGGTCAGGCCGAGCGGACCGGTCTTCGGCTGCAGCACGTCCGGAACGTCGGGCAGATCGATCTCCTCGAAGGACTGCTGATAGACGGCCTTCACGTCGAAGACCGCATCGAGGTCGGCATCCGCCGGGGTGAACTTCGCGACCTCGCCGCCGATCCACGCCGCCCACTCGTTCAGCACAGAGCCGTCGCGATCCCCGAAGCCGTACACGCGCCAGCGCCCGTCGGCCTTCGCGTGGTGCCCGAGATGCACGACGTTGCCGTCGCAGACGCGCACGACCTCGGCGGACTTGAACCGCCGGCCGAGCGGGAAGCCCGTGGCCAGTTCCTGCTGCGAGGCCTCCGCGACGATCATCGACGGCCGGTACTCGGTCATGAACCCCGAGGGGAACTCTGCGGTGCCGAGGTAGAAGGTCGCGAGCTCCTGCGGGTCGGAGATCTCCTCGGGCTTGCGCGCCATCAGCGACGACCACTCCTTGTCGAAGTCGATCAGCTGCTGCGCGACGGGACGCCGCTCGGATGCGTACGTCTCCAGCAGCTCCTGCGGCGAGCGCCCGGTGAGCACGGCGCCGAGCTTCCAGCCCAGGTTGAAGCCGTCCTGCATGGACACGTTCATGCCCTGACCGGCTTTCGCGCTGTGCGTGTGGCAGGCGTCGCCGGTGAGGAAGACGCGCGGATGCCGGTCGGCGTCGAGTGCGTCGTCGAATCCGTCGGTGACGCGGTGGCCGACCTCGTAGACGCTGTGCCAGGCGACCTGCTTCACGTCGAGCGTGTAGGGGTGCAGGATCGCGTTCGCGCGCCGGATGATCTCCTCGATGGGCGTGGCGCGCACCTGGTGGTTGTCGTCGTCGGCGACGGCGCCGAGGTCGATGTACATCCGGCTGAGATAGCCGCCCTCGCGCGGGATGTGCAGGATGTTGCCGGCCTCGGCGTTGATCGCGCACTTGGTGCGCCAGTCCGGGAAATCGGTGTTCACGAGCACGTCCATGACGCCCCACGCGTGCGCGGAGATGCCACCGACGTGCTTGCGCCCGATGGCCTCACGCACCCCGCTGCGGGCGCCGTCGCAGCCGGCGACGTATTTCGCGCGCACGGTGCGCTCCCCTGCCGCCGTGCGCACCCGCACCTCGACCGGATACTCGCCCGTCTCGTGCACGCTCAGCCCGACGAACTCGACGCCGTAGTCGGGCACGATGCGGCCGGGGCCGTCGTGTGCCGCCTCGGCGAAGTAGTCCAGCACGCGCGCCTGGTTCACGATCAGGTGCGGGAACTCGCTGATCTTGTAGCCGTAGTCCTCGGTGCGGCTGGTGCGGATGATGTTGCCGGGGTTCTCGGGGTCGGGTCCCCAGAAGTTCATCCAGCCGATGTTGTAGGCCTCGGCGACGATGCGCTCGGCGAAGCCGAAGGCCTGGAAGGTCTCCACGCTGCGCGGCTGGATGCCGTCGGCCTGGCCGAGCACGAGGCGCCCGTCGCGCTTCTCGATGATGCGCGTGACCACGTCGGGGAACTGCGACATCTGTGCGGCCAGCAGCATGCCCGCGGGCCCGGAGCCGACGATGAGCACGTCCATCTCGTCGGGCAGGTCGGCGGGCCGGTCGACGCCGACGCCGGATGCCGGGAGGATCCGCGGGTCGCCGGAGACATAGCCGTGGTGGTGGAACTGCATCGTCGTCGATTCCTTCCGCGTGTTCTATAATCGAACACTAAGTTCTACTATTGAACAGATCGTATATGAAAGGAGCCCCGATGGCCACCCCTGCCTCGCAGACGCTCAGCCGTGGCATCCGGATCCTGGAGATCCTCGCCGACGGACCGGGCGCACTGTCGATCGACGACGTCGCCGCACAGCTCGAAGTGCACCGCTCGATCGCGTACCGGCTGCTGCGCACGCTCGAGGACCATCGCCTCGTGGCGCGGGATGCCGCGGGGCTGGTCGCGCTGGGACCGCGCATGGCAGCGCTGGCCGCCGGCGTCGCACACGACCTGCAGGCCGAAGCACTCCCCGAACTCACGACGGTCGCCAACGAACTCGGCATGACCTGCTTCCTCGGAGTGCTCGACGGCGACGAGTGCATCACGCTGGTCAGCGTCGAACCCCGGCATGCCGTCGCGAGCGTGGCACAGCGGCCGGGCGCGCGGCACCCGGTGACTGTCGGCGCCCCCGGCAGGGCGATCCTCGCGCAGCTGCCGGATGCCGAATGGCCGGACGCCGGTGCGGCACTGCACGCCCAGGTCGAGGCCGTCCGGGCGGCCGGCTTCGCGACCAGTCACGACGAGGTCATCCCCACCGTGCGCTCGGTCGCGGTGCCGCTGCCGCTGCGCGGCAAGCGCCCCGCCGCGCTGGCTGTCGTGCACGTGGCATCCGGAGTCTCGGATGCCGAGATCGCCGCGCGCCTGCAGCGCTCCGCCGCGACCATCCGCGAGGCGCTCGGCGCCTGACCCGGCTCGCGCCCCGCGGCGCCTGGCCGGCGGCGTCCGGAGAGCTGCGAGATCCGCCGGGATGCCGCGGGCGGGTCGTGTCGCGGCGGCTGCGGCATACGCTCGCACTGCTCACGTACTGATGCTCCGGGAGCATCAGTACGTGAGCAGCACGAGAACGTGCGCCGCGGTCAGGCCTTGGACAGGCCGTAGATCGGGCTCTTCTCCTGCTCAGCCTCGAAGTCCGGACCGAGCGGGATGCCGCTGCGGTCGCGCAGCAGCAGCGTCGCAGCGAGGCCGACCAGCGTCATACCGGCCAGGTACCAGGTGATGCCCGTCGTGGAGCCGGTGTTCTGGAAGATCGCCTGCGCGATCAGCGGCGAGAACGCGCCGCCGAGGATCGCGCCGATCGCATACGAGATCGAGACGCCGGAGAACCGGATGGATGCCGGGAACAGCTCCGAGTACAGCGCAGCCTGCGGGCCGTAGGTGAAGCCGAGCCCGATCGTGAGGACGACCAGGGCGACGGCCAGCGACCAGACCGTGCCGACGTTGACCATCGGGAACAGCAGGAAGACACCGACCAGCTGCAGGATCCAGCCCAGGATGTAGGTGTTGCGCCGGCCGATGCGGTCACTCAGCCAGCCTCCGAGCCAGGTGAACACCAGCCAGGTGACGCCCGAGAGCGCGACGACCCAGAACACCGGAGCGGTGTCGAGCACGATCGGCCCCTTCGGGTCGGTGGCGTAGCGCTGCACGTAACCGCCTGTCGTCATGTAGCCGACGGCGTTGTTCCCCGCGAACACAAGGGCGGCGACGATCACGAGCAGAGCGTGCCTGCGGAACAGCTGCACGATCGGCATCCGCGCCTCCTCCTTGCGCTCGGCGATCTCCGTGAAGACCGGGCTCTCCTCGACGCTGCGACGCACCCAGTAGCCGACGAGGATCAGCACGAAGGACAGCAGGAACGGCACACGCCATCCCCAGGCCAGGAAGGCGTCGCCCGGGGCGATCTGCGCCATCAGCGCGAGCATCATCGAGGCGAGAAGCAGACCGATCGGCACGCCGATCTGGGGCGAGGCGCCGAACACGCCGCGCTTCTTCTTCGGCGCGTGCTCGACGGCCATGAGCACCGCGCCGCCCCATTCGCCGCCCGCCGAGATGCCCTGCACGATGCGCAGGAAGATCAGCAGGATCGGCGCCCAGACGCCGATCACGGCGTGCGTGGGCAGCAGGCCGACCAGCGTGGTCGCGGCGCCCATCAGCAGCAGGGTGAGCACGAGCATCGGCCGGCGGCCGATCTTGTCACCGAAGTGCCCGGCGAGGAAGGCGCCGAGCGGGCGGAACAGGAAGCTCACTCCGACGGTGAAGAACGACACGATCTGCGCGAAGTCCTCGCCCATCGGCTGGAAGAACAGCGTCGCGAACACGGTGGCCGCAGCGAAAGCGTAGATGAAGAAGTCGTACCACTCGACGGTGGTTCCCACCACGGTGGCGAAGACGACTCGGCGCCTGTCCCCCGCGGATGCGATTGTGCCGGTCGGGGTGAACCCGTCCTGATCTGAGCCGCTCATTGTCTCTCCTTCGAGTGGACGTCGTTGTCGCGGCTTCCGGAAGAATCCGATGCTTGCCGCCGGGTATCTGGATGATATACGATTTCGAATACGACGCACAAGACCAGCGCAAGGAGGCGCCCGTGAGCCAGCAGATCCCCCAGCCGGGCAAGATCATCGCCATCCACCTGAGCTATGCCTCCCGTGCCGATCAGCGCGGTCGGCGCCCCGCCGCCCCGTCGTACTTCTTCAAGCCGACCTCCTCGCTCGGCGCCTCCGGCGGCACGGTCGAGCGCCCCGCCGGCACGGAACTTCTCGCGTTCGAGGGCGAGATCGCCCTGGTGATCGGCACCCCGGCGCGCCGCGTATCCCTTGCCGACGCCTGGTCGCACGTCGGCTGGGTCACCGCTTCGAACGACCTCGGCCTCTACGACCTGCGCGCGAACGACAAGGGCTCGAACGTGCGCTCCAAGGGCGGCGACGGCTACACGCCGCTCGGACCCGAGTACCTCGACGCGCGCGCCGTAGACCCCGAGGCGCTGCGCGTGCGGGCCTGGGTGAACGGCGAACTGCGCCAGGACGACACCTCGGCCGGAATGATCTTCCCTCTCGCGCAGCTGGTCGCCGACCTCTCGCAGCACTTCACGCTGCAGCCCGGCGATGTCATCCTCACCGGCACCCCGGCCGGCTCGTCGGTGATCGTGCCCGGCGACGTGGTCGAGATCGAGGTGGACGCTCCGGATGCCGGTCTCTCGACCGGCCGGCTGACGACCACCGTGGTCCAGGGCGAGGTCCCGTTCGACGGCGACCTCGGATCCCTTCCCGCCGTCGACGATCTGCAGCGCACCGAGGCCTGGGGCTCCCGCGAGGAGGCCGGGCTGCCTCCCGTCGCGGAGCCGGGGATCTCCGCCGAGCTCCGCGCCAAGCTCGAGCTCGCCCCGACCGCGGGCCTGTCCAGTCAGCTCCGCAAGCGCGGCCTGCACTCCTGCTTCATCGACGGCGTGACCGCGAACCTCCCCGGCGCGAAGATCGTCGGCACGGCGAAGACCCTGCGCTTCGTCCCCGCCCGCGAAGACCTGTTCACGAGCCACGGCGGCGGTTACAACGCACAGAAGCGCTGCTTCGACGCCCTCCGCCCCGGTGAGGTCGTCGTGATCGAGGCGCGCGGTGAGGCCGGAACCGGCACGCTCGGCGACATCCTCGCGCTGCGCGCGAAGACCCTCGGCGCCGCCGGCGTCGTCACCGACGGCGGCGTGCGCGACTTCGACGCCGTCGCCGAGATCGGCCTGCCCGTCTTCTCGCAGGGCGCGCACCCCTCGGTGCTCGGCCGCCGGCATGTGCCGTGGGACGTCGACGTGACCATCGCCTGCGGCGGCGCGACCGTGCAGCCGGGCGACATCATCGTCGGCGACGGCGACGGCGTGATCGTCATCCCCGCCGACCTCGCCGAGGAGGTCGCCGATGAGGCGCTCGCGCAGGAGGACGAGGATGCCTGGATCGCCGAGCAGGTCGCCGCGGGGCATCCGGTCGACGGCCTGTTCCCGATGAACGCGGAATGGCGCGCGAAGTACGACCAGCATCGGGTCCTGAGCGAGCGAAGCGAGACGAAGGGCGCCGAGGTTCAGTCATGAGCATCCCCGCCCCGCCCACCAGCAAGTCCGAGGTCGCGTACGCCTGGATCCGCGAGCGCATCGCGAACCACGCGTTCGGCCCCGGCTACCGCCTCGTGCTGGGCGCGATCGCCGACGAGCTCGGCATGAGCGTGGTTCCCGTGCGTGAAGCCATCCGCAGGCTCGAGGCCGAGGGCCTGGTGACGTTCGAGCGCAACGTAGGCGCCCGCGTCACCCTGGTCGATGAGAGCGAGTACGTGCACACGATGCAGACGCTCGGCCTCGTCGAGGGGGCCGCGACCGCGCTGTCCGCGCCGCTGCTGCTCGAGGACGACCTGGAGCGCGCCGAGGAGATCAACAACCGGATGCGGCACCTGCTCGACCACTTCGACGCGCACGCCTTCACGTCGCTGAACCGCGACTTCCACTCCGTGCTCTACGAACCCTGCCCCAACCCTCACCTGCTCGACCTCGTGCACCGCGGCTGGTCCAGGCTGTCCGGCATCCGCGACTCGACGTTCGCGTTCGTGCCGGGCCGCGCGCATCACTCCGTCGACGAGCACGCCGAGATCCTGAACCTGATCCGCACCGGCGCCGACCCGCTCGAGATCGAACTGGCCGCGCGCAACCACCGCTGGCGCACCATGGACGCGTTCCTCGATGCCCGGCATCCGAAGACCGCTTCGACAAGCTCAGCGACCCAGAGATGAGGATGATGATGACCGACGTGTTCGTTCCGGCCGACCTGCCGGCGAAGATCCAGCACTACATCGACGGCGAGTTCGTGGACTCGATCGACGGCGACACCTTCGAGGTGCTCAACCCCGTCACCAACGAGACCTACGTGCACGCCGCCGCCGGCAAGAAAGCCGACATCGAGCGCGCCGTCGCCGCCGCGCGTCGTGCGTTCACCGAGGGCCCCTGGCCGCGGATGCTGCCGCGTGAGCGCTCCCGGGTGCTGCACCGCATCGCCGACATCGTCGAGTCGCGCGACCAGCGCCTCGCCGAGCTGGAGTCCTTCGACTCCGGCCTGCCGATCACCCAGGCGCTCGGCCAGGCCCGTCGCGCCGCGGAGAACTTCCGCTTCTTCGCCGACCTGATCGTCGCCCAGTCCGACGACGCCTTCAAGGTGCCCGGCAAGCAGATGAACTACGTCAACCGCAAGCCGATCGGCGTCGCGGGTCTCATCACGCCGTGGAACACCCCGTTCATGCTCGAGTCGTGGAAGCTGGGCCCCGCCCTCGCCACCGGCAACACCGTGGTGCTCAAGCCCGCGGAGTTCACGCCCCTGTCGGCCTCGCTGTGGGCCGGCATCTTCGAGGAGGCGGGTCTCCCGAAGGGCGTGTTCAACCTGGTCAACGGACTGGGCGAGGACGCCGGCGACGCGCTGGTCAAGCACCCCGACGTGCCGCTGATCTCGTTCACCGGCGAGAGCAGCACCGGGCAGCTGATCTTCGGCAACGCGGCGCCGTTCCTCAAGGGCCTGTCGATGGAGCTGGGCGGCAAGAGCCCCGCCGTCGTCTTCGCCGACGCCGACCTCGACATCGCGATCGACGCCTGCATCTTCGGCGTCTTCTCGCTCAACGGCGAGCGCTGCACCGCCGGCTCCCGCATCCTCGTCCAGCGCGAGGTGTACGACGAGTTCGTCGAGCGCTACGCCGCGCAGGCGCAGCGCGTGAAGGTCGGCCACCCGCACGACCCGTCCACCGAGGTGGGCGCCCTGGTGCACCCCGAGCACTACGACAAGGTGATGAGCTACGTCGAGCTCGGCAAGACCGAGGGCAGGCTCGTCGCCGGCGGCGGCCGCCCCGAGGGCTTCCCGACCGGCAACTACGTCGCCCCGACCGTGTTCGCCGACGTGTCCCCCGACGCGCGGATCTTCCAGGAGGAGATCTTCGGACCCGTCGTCGCGATCACGCCCTTCGACACCGAGGAGGAGGCGCTCGCCCTCGCGAACAACACGAAGTACGGCCTCGCCGCCTACATCTGGACCAACGACCTGAAGCGCGCGCACAACTTCGCGCAGGCCGTCGAAGCGGGCATGGTGTGGCTGAACTCGAACAACGTGCGCGATCTCCGGACCCCGTTCGGCGGCGTGAAGGCGTCCGGCCTCGGCCACGAGGGCGGGTACCGGTCGATCGACTTCTACACCGACCAGCAGAGCGTGCACATCACGCTGGGTGCCCCGCACAACCCCACCTTCGGCAAGCAGGCCCCGCCGGCCGCACCCGACCTGGACGACCCGGACCCCCGCTGACCCTTCGACAGGCTCAGGGACCCATTCTCAGAGAAGCAAGGACGCTGACATGACCAACCGCGAAGACATGACTCTCACCTCCTCCGGCTTCTACGTGAGCCAGGAGGCGCCGATCCAGACGGACAACCCGACGCCGACCCCGACGAGCACGCCGCCGGATGTGCTGCGCTGCGCGTACATGGAGCTGGTCGTGACCGACCTCGCCGCATCGCGCCAGTTCTACGTCGACATCCTCGGCCTCTACGTGACCAGTGAGGACGACGAGGCGATCTACCTGCGCTCCACCGAGGAGTTCATCCACCACAACCTCGTGCTGCGCAAGGGGCCGATCGCCGCCGTCGCGGCGTTCTCGTACCGCGTGCGGACTCCGGAGGACCTCGACCGCGCCGTCGAGTTCTACACCGAGCTCGGCTGCGACGTGCGCCGCAACCCCGACGGCTTCGTCAAGGGCATCGGCGACTCGGTACGCGTGGTCGACCCGCTCGGCTTCCCGTACGAGTTCTTCCACCAGACCGAGCACCAGGAGCGCATGTCCTGGCGCTACGACCTGCACATCCCCGGCGAGCTGGTGCGCCTGGACCACTTCAACCAGGTCACCCCCGACGTGCCCCGCGCCGTGAAGTTCATGCAGGACCTGGGGTTCCGCGTCACCGAGGACATCCAGGACGAGGAGGGCACGGTGTACGCCGCGTGGATGCGCCGCAAGCCCACCGTGCACGACACCGCCATGACCGGCGGCGACGGCCCGCGGATGCACCACGTATGCTTCGCGACGCACGAGAAGCACAACATCCTCGCCATCTGCGACAAGCTCGGCGCCCTGCGCCGCTCGGACGCGATCGAGCGCGGCCCGGGCCGGCACGGCGTGAGCAACGCGTTCTACCTCTACCTGCGCGACCCCGACGGGCACCGCGTCGAGGTGTACACGCAGGACTACTACACCGGCGACCCGGACAACCCGGTGATCACCTGGGACGTGCACGACAACCAGCGCCGCGACTGGTGGGGCAACCCCGTCGTGCCCTCCTGGTACACCGACGCCTCGCTGGTGCTCGACCTCGACGGCAACCCGCAGCCGGTGCTCGCCCGCACCGACTCCAGCGAGATGGCGGTCACGATCGGCGCCGACGGGTTCAGCTACACGCGCCCCGAGGACGACGAGGCGATGCCCGAGTGGAAGCAGGGTGAGTACAAGCTGGGGCACCAGCTGTGACCCTCCCCGCCGAGACCATCGCCGCCATCGCCGAGGAGCTCGCCGAGGCCGAGCGCACGCGCACGCTGATCCCGCGGATCACCGCGCGGTACCCGGATGCCACGATCGAGGACTCCTACGCGATCCAGGGCGTCTGGCGCGACCGTCAGCTCGCCGCCGGGCGCCGGCTGGTCGGCCGCAAGATCGGGCTGACGTCGAAGGCGATGCAGCAGGCGACGGGCATCACCGAACCCGATTACGGCGTGATGTTCGACGACACCGTGTACGCCTCGGGAGCCGACATCCCGTTCGACGACTTCACGAACGTGCGCATCGAGGTCGAACTGGCGTTCGTGCTGAAGGCGCCGCTGGAGGGGCCGGGCTGCACCCTCGACGACGCGCTCGCGGCGATCGACTACGCGGTCCCCGCGCTCGAGGTGCTGAACTCGCACATCGAACTCGAGGGGCGCACGATCGTCGACACGATCAGCGACAACGCCGCCTACGGTGCGATGGTGCTCGGCGACGTGCGCATGCGCCCGGACGAGATCGATCTGCGCTGGGTGCCAGGAGTGCTCAGCCGCAACGGCGAGATCGAGGAGACCGGCGTCGCCGCCGGTGTGCTCGGCCATCCCGCCACCGGCGTCGCGTGGCTGGCGAACAAGTTCCACCAGCACGGCGCACGGCTCGAGGCGGGCGAGATCATCCTCGCGGGTTCGTTCACCCGGCCGATGTGGGTGCAGCGCGGCGACGAGGTGCTCTGCGACTACCGCGAGATGGGCACGATCGCCTGCCGCTTCGTGTGATCGACCGGCGAGAGGCGTAGCGTCGACCCCATGCCCGTGCTCTTCGTCGCCACGATACCCGCCGCCGGCCACGTGAACCCGCTGCTGCCCGTGCTCTCACGGCTCGTGGCGGGCGGGACGAAAGTGGTGGCGGCGGGCACCGAGGAGTTCGCCGAGCGGCTCAGCGCGACCGGTGCCGTGTTCGTGCCCTATCCCCCCGGCGTGCTGGAATCGGCTGACATCGCCGAGGCCACGCAGAGCGGCAGCAGCGTCGCCGTGATCGTGCGGGTGCTGAAGGCGACCGAGACCCTGGCACCGTTCGTCGCCGACCAGGCGGAGAAGGTGTCCGCGACCGCGATCCTGCACGACTCGAACGCCCTGTGGGGCCGGATCGGCGCTCGCCTCGCCGATCTGCCGACCGTGTCGTTCATGACGACGATCCTGATCGGCGCCGGTGCCATCAAGGCGCTCTCGCTGCGCGAGTCGATGGCCGAGACGTGGCCGACCATGCGCTCGATGCCCGCCGCGGTGAGCGGGCGACGCGAGCTGGTGCGGATGTTCGGCAAGGACCTGGTGCCGCCGACGCCGATGCTGCCGCTTCGCGGCGACCTGACGATCTTCCCCGTGCCGCGCGAGCTGCAGGGGCCGGACGACCGGCTGGACGACACCTGCGTCTTCGTCGGACCGACGTCGGATGCCGGCGCACCGGCCGATCTGGATGATGACCTGCGCACGTTCATCGAGGGTCCCGATCCCGTGGTGCTGGTCTCGCTGGGCACTCTGCACGCCGCTGGTGCGGAGTTCTTCGAGACCTGCGCGGCCGCGCTCGGCGAGCTGCCGGTGCGCGTCGTGCTGGTCACGGGGCGCGCCGAGCCGGAGACGCCGCTGCCCGCGAACACGCTGGGGCTGCCCCGCGTACCGCAGACCGACCTTCTCGCGCGCACGAGCGCGTTCGTGACCCACGGCGGCATGAACAGCGCTCTCGAGGGCATCGCGGCCGGGGTGCCGCTCGTGGTCGTGCCCCAGCAGGTGGAACAGTTCCTCATCGGCCAGGCGTTCGCCGATCAGGGCGCCGCACTCGTGCTCCGCGAGAACCTCTCCGGACGCTCGGTGCCCGCGGACGAACTGCGCGTCGCCGTACGCGCCGCGCTCGATGATCCCGGATTCCGCGAGGCCGCCACCGCCCTCGGCGAGCGGATGCGACGCGAGGGCGGCGCAGACCGTGCTGCCGAGCTCATCGGCGCGTTCCTCAGCGAGCGGGGCTGACCGCCGGGTCTCCCCTCCCCCCCCCCC
>NZ_QUAB01000042.1:24905-123620 GCF_003387575.1 Microbacterium bovistercoris
CCCCCCCCCCCCCCCCCCCCCCCCCCCCCCCCCCCTGCACCTGGCCGTTGCACCTGGCCCTTGCACCTGGCGGACGAATCTGCGCCGGGCGGCAGACACGCCGACCAGACGTCCGCCATCCGCAGAAACGTCCGCCATCTGTCGGGCCGTCACCGCCCCTGGCTCGCCGCTGCCCAGGCCTCCATACCGCCGGCCAGGTTGCGCAGCGCGGCATCCGCCGGCGCCGACGCGGCGAGCGCATCGATCGCGCGTGCGGAGCGCAGCCCGGCCTGGCACACCAGCACGATGTCCCCGCCGGTGTCGCCGAGTGCCGCGGACACGGCCGGCCATCCGCGATCCAGAATCTCGGGCAGCGGCACATGCGCGGAGCCGGGGATCGCGGATGCCGCACGCTCGGCGTCCGTCCGCACGTCGATGACCGTCAGCCCCGATCCGCCCAGCCGCGCGACGACCTCATCGGCGGAGATGTCGTCCGGCCGCCCCATCGGCACCTCGCACAGCACGGCGATCTCCTCGAGGCTCATGACCGCGGGCCGGTCGGGGTCGGCGGCGAAGCGCAGCTCGTCCCACCCGGCGGCCAGCGCGTCGTAGCGGGCCAGGCGTCCGACGAGCGGCTCGCCGATACCGCAGATGAGCTTGAGCGCCTCGACGGCCATGGCCGATCCGACGACCCCGCAGAGCGCTCCGAACACTCCGCCGACCGCGCAGGACTCGATCGCGTCGGCGTCGGGCACGTCGGGGAACAGGTCGCGCAGCATCGGGCCGCGGCCGGGCAGGAAGACGCTGAGCTGTCCGCTGAAACGATGGATGCCTCCCCACACCACGGGCGTCCCGGTCAACTCGGCTGCGTCGTTCACCAGGTACCGGGTCGCGAAGTTGTCGCTGCCGTCCAGCACCAGATCGTGCGCGGCGAACAGTTCGAGCGCGTTGCCGGGGTGAAGGCGCCCGACCACCGCGGTCACGTCGACGTCGGGATCGAGCCGCGCGGCGGCATCCCGCACAGACTCCGCCTTCGGCCGGCCGAGGTCCGCCTCTCCGTGCAGTACCTGGCGCTGCAGGTTGCTGCGCTCGACCCGGTCGTCGTCGATCACGGTGATCCGGCCGACCCCGGCGGCGACGAGGTACTGCAGGATCGGCGCGCCGAGCCCGCCCGCCCCGATCACCAGCACCCGCGCGGCCGCGATCCGGCGCTGCCCCTGCTCCCCCACGCCCGGCAGCGTCAGGTGCCGTGCGAAGCGCGCGGCGCGGCCGGCGGGCAGCGGCGGCGGCCCTGGGTCGACGAGCGGAGGGATGCTCACAGGTCGGCCTCCGAGGGACGGGCGGCGATCAGTCCGTCCGTCGCCGAGGATGCCAGGGCGAGCGGCCGCCGGGGAATCCGTCCCGCGCCCCGCGCGAGCCTGCCCGCCTCCACCGCGCCCCGCATCGCCCGCGCCATGACCGCCGGATCGTGGGCGCGGGTGACAGCGCTGGCCAGCAGGACCGCATCCACCCCGAGTTCCATCGCGAGCGCGGCATCCGATGCGGTGCCGACGCCGGCGTCGAGCACGACCGGCACCGACGCCCGCTGCACGATCGTCTCGATGTTGTGCGGGTTGAGGATGCCCAGACCGCTGCCGATCGGCGATCCGGCGGGCATCACGGCGGCCGCACCGGCGTCTTCCAGCCTGCGGGCCAGCGCGGGGTCGTCGTTCGTGTAGGCGAACACGTGGAAGCCGTCCGCCACGAGCTGCTCGGTGGCGCGGAACAGCTCGATCGGGTCCGGCAGCAGGGTCTCCTCGTCGGCGATCACCTCGAGCTTGACCCAATCGGTCTCCAGTGCCTCCCTGGCCAGCCGCGCAGTGAGCACGGCATCGCGCGCCGTGTAACACCCCGCCGTGTTCGGCAGGGCGCGGATGCCGAGGCGGTCCAGCAGCGCGAACACCGAATCGCGGCCCTCCGGCGAGAACCGGCGGATCGCGACGGTGGTGAGTTCGGTGCCGGAGGCGACGAGGGCGTCCTCGAGCAGGGCGAGGCTGGTCGCGCCGCCGGTGCCCATGATCAGCCGGGAGGAGAACGGCTCCCCCGCGACGAGGAACGGGTCGGCGATGGTCTGTGCGATGGTGCTCACGGATGCTCCTTCTCAGCCGCCCTGGACGGCGGTGACGATCTCGATCTCGTCGCCTGCGGCGACCTGGTGCGCGGACCAGCGGCTGCGGGGAACGACGGCACCACCCACCGCGACGGCGACGCCGAGGCGGCCTCCGTCGACGCGCGAGCCGTCGTGGTGCAGGGCGTGTCCGGTGAGGCGGACGACGAGGTCGAGAAGAGTGTCCTCAGGACGCGCGTCGATCGCGTCACCGTTCACGCGGATGGTTTCGGTCATCATCGGCCTTTCTGTCCGGCACCGGCGAGTTCGGCGACCGCGGGAGGGGTGAGGTCTGCGAAGGCTCTGCGGGTGCGGACATCCGACGAGAAGCGCAGGGGGTCGACGGCCGCGGCGGTCACTGGATCGATCGGCAGCCCCTCGGCGAGGTCGGCGCCGAGGCGCGCGGCGAGCGGCGCGAGCAGCACACCGTGCCGGTCGTAGCCGGTGGAGATCACGAGTCCCGGCTCGACGGTGCCCAGCAGCGGCAGGGCATCGGGTGTCGCCGGGCGCGGACGGGCGAGCATCTCGACGATCTCGCACTCGGAGATCCCGGGCAGCACCGTCTCCGCGTCGCGCAGCAGAGCGAGCACCGAGCCGGCCTGCACGCCTGCCACACCGCCCTCGCGCACGGAGGCGCCGAGCACGACGGTGCCGTCGTCGCGCGGGACGACATAGACCGGGCGCCCGCGCACCTGCGCGCGCACCGTGCGGGTGAGCAGCGGACGCAGAGCCACGGGCACGCGTAGCCGGAGGATGTCTCCCCACACCGGCCGCAACGGCAGCGCGGGCAGTCCGTCGATGCCGGCGATGCCGAGCCCGGCGGCCGCGATCACCACGTCGGCGTCGATCTCCTCCCCCGTCGTGAGCCGGATGCCGGTGACGCGGCCATCCCTGCGGACGACGTGGCAGACGCGCTCCTCGCGGAGACGCTCGCCGAGGATCTCACGCAGCGCGGCCGTGACCCGGCGCGGATCGATGCTGTGGTCCTCGGCCGCGAGCACGGCAGAGGTCACCGCGGGCCCGAGCGCGGGCTCGAGGTCGCGCGCGGCGCTGCCGGTCAGGCGCTGCACCGGCACACCGTGCGCGCTCTGCAGCTCGCCGAGTTCGAAGAGGGCGGCACGATCCGCGGCGTCCGCTCCGACCGCGAGCGTGCCGCTCATGCGGTACCCCACGTCGCGCCCGCCGGCCGTCTCCAGAGTGGCGACGAATGCGGGGTACAGCGCGGCGGAGGCGCGCGCCAGCGGCAGCAGGTCGTCCTGCCCCCAGGCAGCCTCGGCGGCCGCCGCCAGCATCCCTGCGGCGGCACGACTGGCGCCGTTCGCGGGCTCGGGGTCGATGGCGACGACATCGTGGCCACGGCGGTCCAGTTCGGTGGCGGTCGCCAGCCCGATGATCCCCGCGCCGATCACAGCGGTGCGCATTGCGTGCCCTTTCCTACGACGGCATGACCCGTATCAGGTTCAGCGGTCGGCACGTGGCCCTCTCAGCCTCTGACAGGCTCCCGCGGACGCCTCTACCCTATAGGTGTGTGGTGCCGCTTCCGGCCCATCCCCTCAATGACGATCGAGGAGCATCAATGGCACTGCAGCTCGCCCCCACCTTCCGCGCCCGGCTCGCCGAGAGCGACCGAGCACTCGTCGGCATGTGGGCGTGCTCTGGTTCCCCTCTGGTGACGGAGGTCGCCGCGGGGTCCGGTCTGGACTGGCTGCTCATCGACATGGAGCACTCCGCGAACACGCTGGAATCGGTGCTGGTGCAGCTGCAGGTCTCCGCCGCCTACCCGATCACGCCGATCGTCCGCGCACCCTTCAACGACACGGTCATGATCAAGCAGATCCTCGACCTCGGCGCGCAGAACCTCATCGTGCCCATGGTCTCCTCCGCGGAGGAGGCGCGTGCGGCGGTGCGCGCCGTGCGGTACCCGCCGGCCGGAGTGCGCGGCGTGGGCAGCGCGCTGGCGCGCAGCGCCCGCTGGAACCGCGTCGACGGCTACCTTCAGGACGCCGCCGAGCACACCACGCTGATCGTGCAGATCGAGACCGCCGCCGGCGTGGATGCCGCGGCGGAGATCGCCGCCGTCGACGGCGTGGATGCCGTGTTCGTCGGGCCCAGCGACCTGGCGGCCTCGATGGGCCACCTCGGCGAGCAGACGCACCCGGATGTGCTCGCGGCGGTCGCCAGGGCGTTCGCCGCGGTGAAGGATGCCGGCAAGCCGGTCGGCGTGAACGCCTTCGACCCGGTCGCGGCCGAGGAGTACATCGCGCACGGCACCGACTTCATCGCGGTCGGCGCCGACGTCGCCCTCCTGGCCCGGGCGTCCGAGGCCCTCGCGACGCGCTTCATCCCGGCATCCGACTCCGCACAGCGCGCGTCGTACTGACAGCTGGGGATCCGCGCATCCGCCGTGCCAGAATCGACGGATGCGCTTCCTGAGAACCTCCCGATGAGCCGCGGCCTCGCGGCTCTCGGCGACCGCAACTTCCGCTGGTTCTTCCTCGCACGGGCGATCACGCTGATCACGGGCTCGATGTCGTCGATCGCCCTGGCCTTCGCCGTGCTCGACATCGACAACCACCCGGAGAGCCTCTCCTTCGTGCTGGCCGCCTTCACGGTCTCGAACATCGTGTTCGTGCTGTTCGGCGGCGTGGTCGCCGACCGCCTTCCGCGCGCCCTGGTGATCCAGGCCTGCTACGTGCTCGACATCCTGTCGATCGGCACCGTCGCGGTACTGTTGTTCACCGGCACGGCGAGCATCCCCGCGATGGTCGGGCTGGCGGCGCTCAACGGGGCATCGACCGCCTTCGTGCTGCCGGCGATGCAGGGCATCATCCCGCAGCTGACGACTCCGGCGCATCTGCAGCAGGCGAACGCGATGCTGTCGTTCGTGCGATCGGCGGTGACGATCGGCGGTCCGGTGATCGCGGGCGTTCTGGTGTCCACCGTGGGACCGGCATGGGCGATGGTGGTGCAGGTGCTGGGCTGGCTCGCCGCCATCCCCATCCTCGCGATGGTGAAGCTGCCGCCGCCCGCGGGTTCGGGCGAGTTCTCACTGTTCGCCGATCTGCGCACCGGGTGGACCGAGTTCTGGAGCCGCTCCTGGTTGTGGACCATCGTGCTGGCGTTCATGATCATGAACGCGATCCACGTCGGCGCCTGGGGCGTCGTCGGCCCCTACATCGCGAAGAACGATGACCGCCTCGGCATCTCCGGCTGGGGCTGGGTGGTCAGCGCCGAGGGCGTGGGGGTGCTGCTGATGACGCTGATCCTGATGCGCTTCCCGCTGCGCCGGCCGCTGCGGCTCGGCATGATCGGCATGGCGGTCTTCGCGATCCCGCTCACCGTGCTCGGTGTGCATCCTGCGGTGGTGCTGCTCGCGATCGCGGCGTTCCTCGCCGGCGCCGGCGGCGAGATCTTCAGCACGGGCTGGAGCCTCGCGATGATGGAGAACATCCCCGGAGACATGCTGTCCCGAGTGTCCAGCTACGACATGCTCGGCAGCTTCGTCGTGATGCCGATCGGCACCCTGGTCTACGGGTGGCTGATCACGCGCGCCGATCCGGCGACGGTGCTCGTCACCTCCGGCATCCTCTACGCCGTGATCGCCCTGTCGGCCCTCGCCGTGCCGAGCGTGTGGCGGATGGGGCGCCCGGAGGGTGCGATCGCCGTGGCCGATTCATAGAGATCTGGCGCACACTGAGTTCATGACCTTCGATGCGCTCCGCCCGCTCGCCGCACGGGCGGCCCTGTTCTCCGCCCTCCGCCAGGATCAGTTCGTCATGGCCGTCGACGCGCTCGGCGAGCACCGCTGGGACGCCGACCTGGACACAGGGACCATCACCTTCACCTCGGCCGCCGACCCCTCGCGCCGGATCACCGCGACCGCGCACCTGATCGCCTCGGTCTCGCCCGAGGCCCGGTCGGTGCTGTGGGGGTGGGCGCACCCGATGGGCACGCCGGACGGCGTGGCCGTGAAACTGCGCGACTACGGCTCGCAGTACGGTCTGCCCGCGCTCGCGGAGGGCGAGACGCCGTTCCCCGATGGCATCGCCGACCTCGATGCCTGGGTGATCGACGCCGCGCACGTCGTGGGCGGCACCGCGGGCGAGCTGACCGGTCGCGCGCCCTACTTCGCCGCGGATGCCGGTGGCGGCACCCGCGCCGTCTTCGTGCTCGACGGGGTGCTCGGCCCGCTCACGGTCGCGGACGCGGTCGTCGCGCTCCCGCGCATCCTGGCATCCGCCGAACTGACCGACCCGCGCACGTCGGTGTGGGACCTCGCGCGGCTCGCGGCGTGGAACCTGCAGTGGACCGACGACGCGTTCACCGGCGCCGTCGTGACGGATGCCACGGGCTCGGCGACTTTCCGCTTCGATGAGCGCGCGCGGATCGCCGGCATCGAGAGCTCGCTCGCCACGACCTGACCCGCGCTCCGACCTCCCCGGTGTGCGAAGCTGGACGGATGCGTAACGCCATCGTCCGCTTCGCGGCGCTTTACGTCTTCAACGTCGTCGTCCTGCTCGTGCTCGGGCTGGTGCTGCCCTCGGTGTACGTCGGCTGGAACGCGCTCTGGGCGTCGGTCATCCTCACCGCCGCCGCCCTCGCGCTGAAGCCGTGGCTGCTGAAGAGGTTCCGTTCGTCGGCGGCGAAGTCCGCACACGAACGGTCCGGCTTCGGCGAGAAGATCGTGCAGTACGCGATCGTCTTCCTCGTCGAGCTGATCATCTGGGCCGCCACCGTGCTGCTCAGCGGCGTCTCCGTGAGCGGGTTCTTCTGGGGCTGGGTGCTGCCCCCGGTGGTGCTCCTGATCGGCTGGGTGATCTACGACCGCTTCGACGACCGGCTGCGGGCGAAGGCCGGCCAGGTCTACGACGCGACCTCGGCGAAGATCACCGGCAGGAAGCCGTCGGCGCCGTCGGCGCGCACGTCGCCGGCATCCGACTCCGCGGCGACGACGGCCGCCCGCGACGAGCCGGCCGACGGCCTCACCCCCGAACAGCGCCGGATGCTCGACGAGCTCTGACCCGCGGCATCCGGCCGCCCAGCGCGGCCGCCGAACCCCCGCCACAGCGCCGAACCCCCGTCACAGCGCCGAAACCCCGTCTGATTTTCGTGAATCAGGCGGGGTTTCGGCGACTGCGGGGGGTCTTGCCGAGACCACGGGGCGCCTCCGACGGAACCGCTGGCGCGAGGCAGGCCGTGCGCGCACAATCAGTACATGGCGCTGATGGAGCGCGAGGCGGCCCTCTGCTCGCTGGCGGAGTACGCGGCCGATGCCCGCGACGGGCACGGCTGCGTCATCCTCGTGCCCGGCGAGGCCGGGGCCGGCAAGACCGCCCTGGTCGACGAGTTCCTGCGCACCACCCCCGCCGAGCGCATCCTGCGGGCCGCCTGCGACGGACTGTCCACTCCGCGTCCGCTCGGCCCGCTCTTCGATCTCGCCGAGGCCGCGCCCGGGGCGCTCGCCGATGCCGTGTCGCGCGGCGATGAGCGGGAGGCTCTGTTCCGGGTGCTTCTGGACGAGCTGACGCAGGCCGCATCCACGGTGCTCGTGATCGAGGACCTGCAGTGGGCGGACGCGGCGACGCTGGATCTGCTGCGATTCCTCGGACGCCGGCTGACCGGGCTGCCAGTCGCGTTGGTGGTGACCTATCGCGACGACGCCATCGGCCCGGGCGGCGCCCTCCGCCGGGCGCTGGGAGATCTCGCGCATCTGCCCGGCCTGCGCCGCATCGTCCTGCCGGGGCTGTCGGAGCACGCGATATCGATGATCATCAGCGACCTGGACGGCGTGCGCGCCCACGTCGACGCTGGCGAGGTGCATCGCCTGACCGGCGGCAATCCTTACCTGATCACAGAACTGCTCAGCTGCCCCGCCGACGAGATCCCGCCGTCGGTGCGGGACTCCGTGCTGGCGCGGCTGGCCGAGCTGGACGATGCCGTCCGGGCCGCCGCCGAGGTCGCCTCGCTCGCGGGCACGGTCATCGACCCCGCGTTGCTCGGCCGCCTCGGCACCCCGGCAGGTGCGGTCGATGCGATGATCGACGCGGGAATCGTGCTCTCGGACCGCGCGAGCGTGCGGTTCCGACACGAACTGACGCGCCGGGCGATCGAGCACGAGATCCCCGCACATCGACGGGTGCTCCTGCACCGTCGTCTGCTGACCGCGCTGCGCGCTCTCAGCTGCACCGACGACGTGCGGCTCGCCCATCACGCCGAAGGTGCGCAGGATGCCGAGGCCGTGCTGCGTCACGCGCGGGCGGCCGGCGCCCGGGCATCCGTGCTGGCCGCCCACCGCGAGGCCGCGACGCAGTACGAGCGCGCCCGGCGCTTCGCGACGGACGCCGACGAGCCGCTGCGCATCGAGCTGGACTCGCTCCTGGCCGACGAGTACCTTGTTCTCGATCGCAAGGACGAAGGGGCCGCCCTGCTGCGATCCGCCGCGGACGCGTGGGAACGGCTGGGCGACGCCCGCCGTCAGGGCGACGCGCTGCGACGCCTCTCCCGGGCGCTCCCCGGCGCGGCCGGCCGGCCGGCGGCGGCGCGCGCCGTCGAGGTGCTGTCGACGCTCGGTCCGTCGCCTGAACTGGCGTATGCCTGGGAGACCGTCGCCGCGCAGAACATGTACCTCGATCCCGTGGCGGGCGACGCGGCGGCCATGGCGGCGATCGAGCTGGCCCGGCGGTTCGCCCTGCCGGCCGTGCAGAGCTCCGCACTGAACACGCAGGCGTGCATCCGCGCGCAGTCCCCCGGCGACGCCTGGGCCGAGCCCATGCGGCGGGCGCTGTCGGTGGCCATCGCCGAAGGGACGCACGTCCAGGCCGCCCGCGCGTACGCGAACACCGCGTCGATCCTCAGCGCACGGCGCGACTACGCCGCGTCCGAACGGTGGGCGCGCGAGGGGCTGGCGTTCTGCGAGGAGCACGACGACTTCGCCTACACGCGGTGCCTGCGAGGAGTGCAGGCGACGAACCTCACCGAGCAAGGCAGCTGGGCCGAGGCGTCGGCGGTCGCGGAGCGCATCCTGGGCGAGGGCGGCAGTGCGGACAACCTCAGCATCGCACTGGACTGCCTCGCCGCGATCGCGATCCGCCGCGGCGACGACGACGCTCCGGAGAAGCTGGCCGCCCTCGCCGACGTCGGCGCCATGGACGGCATGTGGTGCACCGCCGCACGCGTCGCCCTGCTGCGCGCCGAGGCCGCCTGGCTGCGCGGTGACGACGACGAGGCCCGCCGTGCGCTGCCGGATGCGGTGGCGCTGGAGACCGAGCTCGACGACGTCGATCGCATCACCTATCAGACGTGGGCGCGGCGCCTGGGTATCCCCTACCGCGCCGGCGCCCTCCCCGATCCCCGCCGGCTCGCCTGCGAGCTGGACGAACACGGCGCGCAGTACGACGCCGCTCTCGCCTTCGCCGACACGGATGAGACCGGGATGCGCGACGCGATCGGCCGTCTCGAGCGTCTCGGTGCGCATCCCGCCGCCGAGCGCATCCGCCGCGATCTGCGCGCGCAGGGCGCTTCCGCTCCCGCTTCCCCGCGGGCGGCGACGCGTCGGCATCCGCTGGGTCTGACGGTCCGCGAGGCCGAGGTGCTGACGCTGCTGCAGCAGGGACACAGCAACGCCGAGATCGCCGCCGCTCTCGTCATCTCGCCGAGGACCGTCGACCACCACGTGTCGGCGGTGCTCGGAAAGCTCGGCGTCTCCAGCCGCACCGCCGCCGTCACCACCGCGGCCGCCGCCCTTGCACCGGCAATATAGGCGTCCGGGCGGCGGAAAATGGGCGGTTCCGCCGATCCGGAGCCGGCGCAGTGAGACCTACCGTCGGAGTGTCGCGGCCACCCGGGCCGCGAGCGGAACGGAAGGAGAGGGCCATGCCTCTGTTCATGGATATCCACGAGCTGGACGGTCCGGTCACCGCGGCCGACGTCGCCCAGGCGCACGCCGCCGATCTGCAGACGCAGGGCCAGTACGGGGTGTCGTACCGGCGCTACTGGGTCGACGAGGAGGGCGGTCGGATCTTCTGCCTCGTCGAAGCGCCCAGCGCTGAGCTCGCCACCAGCGTGCACCGAGAGGCGCACGGTCTGGTGGCGACGCGCATCCACCCCGTGCAGGAGGGCAGTTGAGATGGCCGGGCGAGCGACTCGCGCGGCCGTGGCCATGGCGCTGGTGCTGATGCTCGGCGGCACGGCGGCCAGTCCCGCCCTCGCAGCTGGCAAGCCGCACGAGAAGCAGCTGGATCCGGTCCGGGACGCGCTCGCGGTGTACGCCGACTTCGACGGCGCCGCCCGTCTGTCCGACTACCCGGCGGGCCCCGTCCCGAAGCTCTCCGGCGAGACGTGCATCATCGATCCCGAAGGCATGGGAGCGATGGGGGAGCACTACGTCGAGCCGGGCGATGTCGGTGACGGGATGATCGATGCACTGCACCCCGAGGCGCTCATCTACGAGCCTCAAGACGACGGCTCCCGCGAGCTCGTCGGCGTGGAGTACCTCGTCTTCCAGGAGGCCTGGAACACGGAGCACAATCAGGTGCCGATGCTGTTCGGTCAGAAGTTCATGGCGTTCGACGAGACGAACCCGTATGGGCTGCCGCCGTTCTACGCACTGCATGCCTGGCTGTGGCGCGCCAACCCGCACGGGGTGTTCGCCATGCACAACCCCGCGGTGACCTGCCCGCAGGAGTGAACTGCCCGGCCCCACCACTTGCTGAGCGTCGAAACCTGCCACTCCACCGAAACCCCGCCTCAGTGCCGAAACCCCGCCTGATTTGCGTGAATCAGGCGGGGTTTCGGCGACAGCGGGGGTCTCGGCGAGCGTGACGAGGGCGTCAGGCGAGGGTGCGCTCGGCTGCCTCGACGACGTTCGTCATGAGCAGCGCCACGGTCATCGGCCCCACGCCACCCGGGTTCGGCGAGAGCCAGCCGGCGACCTCGGCGACATCCGGATGCACATCGCCGTAGACCTTGCTCTTGCCGGTCCCGGCGTCCGTCTCGCGGGTGACGCCCACATCGAGCACGGCAGCGCCGGGCTTGACGTCCTCGGCCCTGATGAGATGCTTCACTCCGGCTCCGGCCACGATCACGTCGGCCGTGCGCAGGTACGGCGACATGTCCGGCGTGCCGGTGTGCACCTGGGTGACCGTGGCGTTGATGTCACGACGGGTGAGCAGCAGCCCCATCGGGCGACCGATCGTGACGCCGCGGCCGACCACGACCACGTGCTTGCCCTTCAGGTCGTAGTCGTTGCGCAGCAGCAGCTCGATCACGCCGCGCGGCGTGCACGGCAGCGGAGTGCTGATCGGCGCGTTCGCATTGAGCACGAGCCGGCCGAGGTTGGTCGGGTGCAGACCGTCGGCATCCTTGGCCGGGTCGATCCGCTCGAGGATCGCGTCGGTGTCGAGGTGCTTCGGCAGCGGCAGCTGCACGATGTAGCCGTGGCACGCCGGATCGGCGTTCAGCTCGTCGATCAGCGCCTCGACCTGCTCCTGCGTGGCGTCCGCCGGCAGCTCGCGCTGGATCGAGTTCATCCCGATCGCCTCGGACTGCTTGTGCTTCATCCCGACGTACAGCTGGGATGCGGGGTCGGCCCCCACGAGCACGGTGGCGATGCCCGGCACCACGCCGCGCTCACGCAGCGCCGCGACGCGTTCGGTGAGTTCGGCCTTGATCTCCGCCGCAGCGGCCTTGCCGTCGAGAACTCTCGCGGTCATGTCTGTGCCTTCTTCCTGGGGTCCTGCGTCTCGTCGCTTCGCTCCTCGCTCAGGAGCCGGTACAAGGCGGCTCCTGAGCGAGCGCAGCGAGACGAAGGACGTCCGATCGGGATGCGTGGGTGCTTACTGCTGCAGGTCGGGGTACAGCGGGAACGCTGCGGCGAGCGCGTCGACGCGGGTGCGCAGTGCGTCGACGTCGGCGTTCGGCTGAAGCGCCAGGGCGATCACGTCGGCGACCTCGGTGAACTCGGCGTCGCCGAAGCCGCGGGTCGCCAGTGCGGGGGTGCCGATCCGGAGGCCGCTCGTCACCATCGGCGGGCGAGGGTCGTTCGGCACCGCGTTGCGGTTCACGGTGATGTGGATGTCGTGCAGCAGGTCCTCGGCCTGCTTGCCGTCGATCTCGGCGTCGCGCAGGTCGACCAGCACGAGGTGCACGTCCGTGCCGCCCGAGCGCACGGCGATGCCGGCATCCTTCACGTCCTGCTGCGAGAGGCGGTCCGCGATGATCGCGGCGCCGCGCAGCACGCGCTCCTGGCGCTCCTTGAACTCCGGCGTGCCGGCGATCTTGAACGCGGTCGCCTTGGCGGCGATGACGTGCATGAGCGGGCCGCCCTGCTGCCCGGGGAAGACGGCGGAGTTGACCTTCTTCGCGATCTCGGCGTCGTTGGTGAGGATGAAGCCGGAGCGGGGACCGCCGATGGTCTTGTGCACGGTCGACGAGACGACGTGCGCGTGCGGCACCGGGTTCGGGTGCAGGCCCGCGGCGACGAGACCGGCGAAGTGCGCCATGTCGACCCAGAGCAGGGCCCCCACCTCGTCGGCGATCGCGCGGAACGCGGCGAAGTCGAGGGTGCGCGGGTAGGCCGACCAGCCGGCGATGATGACCTTCGGCTTGTGCTCGATGGCGAGGCGGCGCACCTCGTCCATGTCGATGGTCGAGGTCTCGGGGTTCACGCCGTAGGCGACGATGTCGTACAGACGGCCCGAGAAGTTGATCTTCATGCCGTGCGTGAGGTGGCCGCCCTGGTCGAGCGACAGGCCCAGCAGCGTGTCGCCGGGCCGGGCGATGGCGTGCAGCACGGCGGCGTTCGCGGTGGCGCCGGAGTGCGGCTGGACGTTGGCGAACTCGGCGCCGAACAGCTCCTTGGCGCGGGCGATCGCGAGTTCCTCGGCGACGTCGACCTCTTCGCAGCCCCCGTAGTAGCGGCGGCCCGGATAGCCCTCGGCGTACTTGTTGGTCAGCACCGAGCCCTGCGACTGCAGCACCGAGACCGGCACGAAGTTCTCGGAGGCGATCATCTCGAGGAAGGTCTGCTGACGTGCGAGCTCCCGGTCGAGCACCTGCGCGATCTCGGGATCGACCTCGGAGAGCGGTGCGTTGAAGAAGCGGTCGGTCATGGCGGTTTCCTGCTTTCTCACGGGAAAAGGGGATGGATTCGCATCGGCCCAGGCGCGCGGTCGATTCCCATGAGAAGTCGCTCCCCGGTGGTGACCCACCCAGACGCCAGTCGCGACGAGGAAGAGCCTACCCGATGGCCGTCCACGGCGGCTGCCGCAATCTTCTCGGAATCCGGACTTCCTGTCTCTCCCGTGCGACGCGCCATCAGGATAGATTTTGTTCATGGCCCTTCCTGATTCCCTGCCGCTCGTCCCCCACCCCGCCGACGTCCGCAGAGAAGAGGGGGTGATCCCCCTGGACGGCGCCCGGATCTCCGGCGACGCCGTCGTCGCCGGACAGCTGCGCGACGCGCTGGTCGCGCGCACCGGAATCCGTTCGCAGATCGTCGGCGAGGGAGCGGATGCCGAGATCGTGCTGTCCGTCGACCCGGCCGCCGGGGCGGCCGAGGGCTACGTCCTCGACACGCTCGGCGACGGCATCCGCATCACCGGTGCCGACGCGGCCGGCCTCTTCTACGGCACCCGCACGTTGCTGCAGCTGCTGCAGGAGTCGGATGCCGGCTGGGCCGTGCCCCGGGTGCGCATCGAGGACGCTCCGCGCTTCGCCTACCGCGGCATGATGCTCGACGTGGCAAGGCACTTCTTCGGCGTCGAGGATGTCAAGACCTACATCGACCGCGCGGCGGATCTGAAGTTCAACCACCTGCACCTTCACCTGACCGACGACCAGGGCTGGCGCCTCGAGATCGACTCCTGGCCGCTGCTCACGGAGCGGGCCGCCGGCAGCGACACCACAGGAGGAGAGGGCGGCTTCTTCACGAAGGATCAGTACCGCGAGATCCTCGCGTACGCGGCGGAGCGGCACGTCACCGTCGTGCCCGAGATCGATCTGCCCGGCCACACGCACGCGGTGGGGATCGCCTACCCCGATCTGGTCGAGGAGCCCTGGCTCAGCGAACAGTCGATCGCCGAACAGGCGGCGCTCGGCATCCCGCTGCCGGTCCACGGCGAGTACTACCGCGGGGCGGCCGTCGGACACTCCTCGGTGCGCATCCACGAGGAGCGCACCTACGACTTCATCTCCGACGTTCTGCGCGAGGTCGCCGAGCTCACCCCCGGCCCGTACCTGCACATCGGCGGAGACGAGTGCCTCGGCACGCCCGCCGCGGACTTCGCGCAGTTCTTCGAGAGGGTCACCCGCATCGCCGCGGACACCGGCAAGACCCCGATCGCCTGGCACGAGGCCGGCGCCGTCGCCGGCATGGCAGAAGGCACGATCGGGCAGTACTGGGGCAGCGTCGAGCCGAAGGGTTCGCATGCCGAAGAAGCCGCGCATTTCGTAGAGCGGGGCGGCGCGCTGATCATGTCACCGTCCGATCGCGCCTACCTCGACATGAAGCCCACCCCGGACTTCCCGCTCGGACTCGTCTGGGCCGGCATCGTACCGGTGCGCGCCGCCTACGAGTGGGAGCCGACCGCCGTCGTGCCCGGCCTGCCTGCGGAAGCGATCCTCGGCATCGAGGCGCCGCTGTGGACCGAGACGGTGACGAGCATCGCGGCGGGCGACACCCTGGTGTTCCCGCGCATCGCCGCCCACGCCGAGACCGCGTGGTCGCCGAAGGACGGCGCCGAGCGCACCTGGGACTCGTTCCGCACGCGGGTCGCGGGCCTCGCCCCCGCATGGGAGGCTTCGGGTATCGAGTTCAGCCGTTCTGAGGAGATCGCATGGGCATGACGCACAGCTCGGCGGAGGGTTCGCTGCTGCTCCATTCCGCACGTCTGGTGAACGACGGCTTCATCGTGGATGATGCCTGGGTGCTCATCGAGAACGGCCGGGTCGCCGAGCTCGGAGTCGGCAGGGACCTGCCCGATGCCGGCACCGTCGTCGATGTGTCCGAGCTTGCGGGTCCCGGAGCGATCCTCACACCCGGTTTCATCGACATCCACGGCCACGGCGGCGCGGGTGCGGCTTTCGACGACGGCATCGCCGCCATCCGCACCGCGCGGGACATGCACCGCTCGCGCGGCACCACCCGGGCGGTCGTCTCGCTGGTGACCGGCTCCCTGGATGCTCTGGAGGCCCGAGTCGCCGAGATCGCCGACCTGCGTGAGACGGATGCCGACATCCTGGGCAGCCACCTGGAGGGGCCGTTCCTCGACCCCGGCCACAAGGGCGCCCACGACCCCGAGCTGCTCCGGGATCCGACCGCCGACGACGTGCAGCGGCTGCTCGATGCGGGCCGCGGCACGGTGCGGCAGATGACGATCGCGCCGGAGATCCCCGGTGGGCTCGAGGCGTTGCGTGTCGTCGTCGCCAGCGGGGCCGTCGCCGCTGTCGGGCACACGGATGCCGACGACGACGTCGTGCGGGCGGCATTCGACGCCGGTGCGACGATCCTCACCCACGCCTTCAACGCGATGCGTCCGATCCACCACCGCGACCCGGGCCCTGTGCTCACCGCCGCCGCCGACCACCGGGTGACGCTGGAGGCGATCGTCGACAACATCCACCTGCACCCGCACGTCACCAAGCTGCTCTTCGACGAGGCGCCGGGCCGCGTGGCCCTGATCACCGACTCCATGGCGGCCGCGGGCTCCGTCGACGGCGAGTACTCGCTGGGCGGGCTGCGCGTCACCGTCCGGGACGGCGTCGCGCGGGTCGACTCCGGCTCGATCGCCGGATCGACGCTGACGCAGGATGCCGCGCTCCGCAACGCGGTGGCGGCCGGAGTGCCTCTGTCCGAGGCCGTACGCGCCCTCACCGAGACCCCAGCCGCCGCGATCGGCTTCGGCGAGGAACTCGGTTCGCTGCGCCCGGGGATGCTCGGCGACGCCGTTCTTCTGGATGCCGACCTTCGGGTCGTCAGCGTCTGGACCGGGGCGCGCCCCGCGCGCTGATCCGATTCCGAGAACAGAAGAGGCCGTCGCCCCCAGTAGCCACGGCCTCTTCCCCTGTTCGGGTCAGGTCCCCAAAACCTGAGAGCCGGCGGGGCCCGGGAGCTCCTCCCCCGAGGACCCCGGGCCCGCCGACCGGCGCGTTACCCTGCACCGGCTGTCGTCCGCACCGCCCCCCGGTGGCACGTGCGACATGCTCTACGAATGAGACGGCGGTCCACGCGTTTCATTACGCGGGTTTCGCAGAAACTTTTCCGAGAGGTTCATCCGCAGTCGCCGGGAGTCGCCCCGACTTGTCCACAGGGGCTTTCCGAATCGTGGAGTTGGGGTGAGAATGGGTGAGGCGCGTGACAGTTCCGGAGTTCACGCGTCTCTTCCTGTGAGACCACTCCCGTGGTCCGGGAAGCTCCATCGGCCTTGGAAAGATCTGTGCACGACGACACCACCGACGAACTGACGGCAGACGCCGACCTCGTCCTCCGCACCCGCTCGGGTGATGCCGCAGCATTCGGCGAACTCTGGCGTCGGCACTATCCGTCCGGAATGGCGGTCGCCCGCTCGATCACCTCGACGATCGACGCCGACGATCTGGTGCAGGAGTCCTACGCCCGCATCTACCAGGCGATCCTGAAGGGCGGCGGCCCGAACGGCTCGTTCCGCGCCTATCTGTTCACCAGCATCCGCAACACCGCCGCCGCGTGGGGCCGCTCCCGACGCGAGACCGCGATCGACGAACTCGACACCGTCGCCGACCCGTCCAGCACCGATCAGGCGGCCGAGGAGGCGCTCGACCGCGGGCTGACCGCGCAGGCGTTCCGCAGCCTTCCCTCGCGCTGGCAGGAGGTGCTCTGGTACTCCGAGATCGAGCAGATGAAGCCGGCCGAGATCGCGCCGCTGCTCGGTATGAAGGCCGGCGCGGTCTCACAGCTCGCGTTCCGCGCCCGCGAGGGACTGCGCGAGGCGTGGATCCAGGCTCACCTGCGCAGCGCGGAACCGGGGTCGGACTGCCAGTGGACCATCGAGCATCTCGGCGCGTACTCGCGCGGCAACCTGGGCGTGCGCGACAGGAAGCGGCTCGAGTCGCATCTCGACGAGTGCGCACGGTGCATGATCGTCGCAGCCGAGGCGAAGGACGTCTCCAGCCGCCTCGCCCTCGTGCTGCTCCCCCTCGTGCTGGGCGTGGCAGGTGCCGGCGGCTACCTCGCGGCGCTGCAGGGCGGCGGCACCCCGATCGTCGCGCTCGCGGCGATGCCTTCCGGTGTCGTCGAGGGCGCGGTCGTCGCCAGTGCCGGAGCAGGTGCGGCCGCATCCGGTCAGGCCGGCGGATCGGCCGCGGGTGCAGGCGGCTCCGGGGCATCCGGCGGATCGCTCGGCGGTATCGGCGCGCTCGTCGGTGCCGGTTCGGCTGCGCTCCTCGTGGCGGGTGTCGTAGCCGCCGTCGCAGTCGTCCCCGGAATGATGAACGCCTCCCCGGCGACCTCGCAGCCCTCCGCCGGCGATGACGACCCGTCGTCGATCGCGTCCGAGGTCTCGCCCGACCAGTCGGTGCTCGGCAAGCAGCCGGTCGTGATCGAGATCGACGACGAGCAGCAGCCGGATGAGCCGGACGCGGTGGAACCCCCGGCGTCGGACGCCGACACCGATGTGTACGCCGCACCGGACTCGCCCGCGCTCCTCGAGCCGGCGCCGCCTGCCGAGACGGCGAAGCCCACGACGCCGCCCACGGAGCCGTCCGACCCCGGCACCGACCCGGGAACCGATCCCGGCACCGACCCGGGAACCGATCCCGGCACCGACCCGGAGCCCCCGGCGGAGGGACTCGTCCGGGGACCGGCGACGTTCTGGGAGGACGCGAACGGGCGGGTGCACGCATCCATCCCCGTCGGCGGCACCCCGGGTGCGACCGTCGAGGCGCAGCTGGGCGGTGCGCCCGGTCTGAGTGCACGAACCGTGCTCGACGGGGCGGGCACCGGCACCATCGATCTGGTCCTGCCCACCGGGCACCTCACGACCGGCACCGATGTCGCGCTTCGCAGCACGGTCGGGCAGACCGCGGGCGAGTGGCAGCACACGACGCTCGGCGCGCTGGGTTGGACCGGTTCGATCCCCGAGTCGGGTGCCGACGAGCAGGTCGACAGCTCTCCCGAGGAGACGCCGGCCCCGGCACCGGCCCCCGCGCCGACCGATGACCCCGCTCCGGCGCGTCTTCCCGCTCCGGCCCCCGCCGTCGAAGAAGAGGCGGCGGATGCGACGCCGGCGGATGCCGACGCCGCCATCTCGGACGCGGAGAACGCCCCGGACGCCGTAGCTCCCGACGCGCTGGTCGTCGCCGTTTCGGAGCCCGCCGGCTGAACCCGCCGAAGCGCGTCGCACCCCCGTCCGGACGGTCGCGTGACCGGGCCTCGTCCTCGCCCCTTCGGCCGTTCGGCTCCGGAGCCACGAACTAGACTTGAGACATGCCGCAGGACTCCGCCGCCGTTCCGGGCGTGAACCGCCCGAACATCACCCCGCTCGAGATCGTCCGCGCGATCGTGCTGATCGTCGCCCTGTTCTCCCTCGGGCTCTGGGGCTTCGTGTCCTGGCCTCTGCCCATGAACCTCGTGTTCGGCATCGGCCTGCCGCTGATCGTGCTGGTGGTGTGGGCGCTGTTCCTCTCGCCGAAGCCCGTGCTGCGGCTGCATCCGTTCCTGCGGGCCGTCGTCGAACTGCTGATCTACGTCGCCGTCACCCTCGCCTGGTGGGCGATGGGCCAGGGCTGGGCGGGCATCGCCTTCGCCGTCGTCGCCGTGGGCGCAGGACTGATCTCCGGGCGTCGCGCGCTGTCATGACCGCCCTGGAGCGGCTCCGCGAGGTGCTGGGCGGGCTCGTCGACACCGAGCCCGCTGCGCTCGAGGCCGCGCGCTCCGATCGTTCGGGACATGCCGCGCAGGGACGCCCGCTGGCGGTCGTGCACGCCGAGACCGTCGAACACGTGCAGCAGACCCTGCGTATCGCCACGGCGACCGGCACGCCGGTCGTCGTCCGCGGAGCCGGCACGGGCCTGGCAGGTGCGGCGAACGCCGGAAGCGGCGAGATCGTCCTCTCCACCGCCCGGATGACCCGCGTCCTCGAGGTGCGGCCGGAAGACCTGCTGGCCGTCGTCGAGCCGGGCATCCTGAACGCCGATCTGAACACCGAGCTCGATCGGTACGGCCTGTGGTGGGCGCCGGATCCGGCCAGCCGTGAGATCTCGACCGTCGGCGGCAACATCGCCACCGGTGCCGGCGGGCTGCTGTGCGCGAAGTACGGGGTGGTCCGCGACGCGGTACTGGCCGTCGACCTGGTGCTGGCCGACGGCCGCCTGCTGCACCTGGGACACCGTTCGGTGAAGGGCGTCACCGGTCTCGACCTGACCTCGCTGGTGATCGGCTCGGAGGGGACGCTCGGCGTCATCGTGGGGGCGACGCTGCGGCTCCGCCGCCGCGTCGAAGGCGAGGTCTGCACGCTCGCCGCACTGTTCCCCGGGGTGCGCGACGCCGCTGCGGCCTCCGCCGCTGTGACTGCGGCCGGTGCGCAGCCGGCGATCATGGAGCTGATGGACGCCGCGAGTCTCGAGGCCGTGCACGCCCTGCTCGGGATCCCCGCACCGGTGCCCGGCGCCGCGCAGCTCACGATCCGCACCGACGGCCCCGCCGCCCGTGCCGAGGCCGAGCGCATCGTCGGCGTCCTCCGGGCCGCGGGCGGTGACGTCGCGTGGAGCGCGGATGCCGAGGAGGGCGAGCGCCTGCTCGCGATCCGCCGGTCGATGCACGCCGCGATGGCGAGCCTGGGCACCACGCTCATCGAGGACGTCTCGGTGCCGCGCAGTGCCATGCCGGCGATGTTCGACGAGATCGCTCGGATCGAGCAGGCCTACGGCATCCGGATCCCCACCGTCGCGCACGCCGGCGACGGGAACCTGCATCCGAACTTCATCATCGACGGCGACGAGGTGCCGCCGCACATCTGGGAGGCCGCCGGCGAGCTGTTCCGCGCCGCGCTGCGCCTGGGCGGCACGCTGACCGGCGAGCATGGCATCGGCACGCTGAAGAGCCGCTGGCTGGCCGAAGAGCTCGGCGACGACCAGTGGGAGCTGCAGCGGCAGATCGTGCGCGTCTTCGACCCGCAGGGCATTCTCAACCCAGGAAAGGTGTTCGCTCCCCATGACTGACATCCACGTGAGCGCGGCCGTCATCACCGACAGCGAAGGACGTGCGCTGCTGGTGCGCAAGAACGGCACAGAGCGCTTCATGCAGCCCGGGGGCAAGCCCGAGGCCGGCGAGAGCGCAGCGGAGACGCTGGTGCGGGAACTGCGCGAGGAACTGGGCCTTGTCGTGTTCCAGGACCAGCTGCGCCCGCTCGGCACGTTCGTGTCGGAGGCCGCCAACGAACCGGGTCACCGCGTGGTCGCGACCGCGTTCGCCATGACCGCCGAGCCCGACGACGTCGTCGTGCAGGCCGAGCTCGCCGAGCTGCGCTGGATCGCCGAGTCCGAGCAGGGTTCGCTCCCCCTGGCGCCGCTCAGCGAGGAGCATCTGCTCCCGATCGCCTGGGGCTGAATCCCTCGAGGGTCAGATGCCCTGCCAGGCGGGCTTGTTCGCGAAGGTGTAGCGGTAGTAGTCCGCGAGCTTCAGCTTCGACGCCGCGGCCTCGTCGACGACGACGGTCGCGTGCTCGTGCAGCTGGATGGCGGATGCCGGCAGGATGGCCGACACCGGGCCCTCGACGGCGTCGGCGATCGCCTGCGCCTTGCCCTCGCCGAAGGCCAGCAGCACGAGGTGCCTGGCGCGCAGGATGGTGCCCAGTCCCTGCGTGATGCAGTGTCGCGGAACCTGGTCGATCGAGTCGAAGAAGCGTGCGTTGTCCTCACGGGTCTGCTCGGTGAGCGTCTTCACGCGCGTGCGCGAGGCGAACGAGGAGCCGGGCTCGTTGAAGCCGATGTGCCCGTCGGTTCCGATGCCGAGGATCTGCAGGTCCACTCCGCCGGCGGCCTCGATCGCCGCCTCGTAATCGGCCCCGGCGTGCTGGATCGTCTCATCGGACCCGTTCGGCACGTGCACGCGGGCGGGGTCGAGTCCGAGCGGCTCGACGACCTCGCGGGTGATCACCGAGCGGTAGCTCTCGGGGTGCGCAGGGTCGAGTCCGACGTACTCGTCGAGTGCGAAGCCGCGCACCTGCGACAGGTCACGCCCCTCGACGCGCTGCGCGAGCGCCTTGTAGACGCCCAGCGGCGTGGAGCCGGTCGCCAGCCCCAGTACGGCATCGGCCTTGCGGTCCAGCAGCTCGACGATCTCCTGGGCGACCAGCGCGCCGGCGGCAGCTGCGTTCTCGACGATGACGACTTCAGCCATGAGCGGCGGTCTCCTTCACGGGGATGGTGCACTCGACCGGTGCCGCGACCAGCAGAGCGGCGCCGAGGGCCGCGACCGGTGATCCGGTCGGCAGCAGTTCGATTCTCTCATCGAGACGCAGCGAGCGCATGAACGCGGAGTTCTCGGCGTCGGCCCGCAGCGTCTGCACGATGTCGGCCTCCAGCCGCGCGCCGAGAGCGGTCAGCCCGCCGCCGATGACGACGGTCTCGACGTCGACCGAGAGCACCAGGATGCGCACGGCGGCCGCCGCTCCCCTGGCGAGGTCGGCACGGAGCCCCGCGGCCACGGGGTCACCGGCCTCTGCTGCGTCGAAGATGTCGAGCACGGGCAGCTCGCCCGGGCGTCCCCACGCCCGCGCCAGTGCCCCGCCGCCGCACAGCGTCTCGACGCAGCCGCGCTGGCCGCATCCGCACACGCGACCGTGCGGATCGACCGAGATGTGCCCCACTTCACCGGCGCTGCCGTGCATGCCGCGCCAGATGCGGCCGTCGGTGATGACGCCGGCGGCGACGCCGGTGCCGAGGTTGAGGTACGCCATGGAGGCGTCGCCGGGGCGCAGCGAGGCGGCTCCCAGGGCGGCGGCCTTGACGTCGTTCTCCACGGCGAACGGCGCGTCGATCACCGGCCGGGCGCGCTCGGCGATGTCGAGCGACTCGACCCCGAGGTTGACGGCGTGCAGCACGCGGCCGGAGGCGCTGTCCACCATGCCGGGGATGCCGACCCCGACGGAGGCGATGTCGGAGATGCTGAAGCCGGCCTCGTCGGCGAGCGCGAAGGTGGTCTCGATGATGCCCTGCACGACCGCGTCCGGGCCCCAGCCGGTGGGGCGGCGCACGCGCCCGACGATCTCGCCCGAGCCGTCGACGGCGACGGCATCCGTCTTGGTTCCGCCGACATCAAGGCCCACTCGTATGGCCCGGCCTTCCAGCCGGGCGATCCCTGCCGCCATCTACGAGACTCCCAGCTGACCGGACAGGACCATCACCGCGGCACCGCGCAGCACGATGTCGTCTTGATGGGTGAGACGGATGGCGACATCGTCGAAGATCCCCTCCAGGGTGCGGGCTCGCAGTGTGCTGATCGCCGCGTCGATGAGGACGTCGCCGAGCAGCTCGGGTGGTCCGGAGAGCACGATATCGGACAGGTCGAGGGCTGCGACGATCGGCGCGATGCCGATGGCCATCCGTGCACCGGCGTCGCGGAGGATGTCGTCGCGGGCGGACGGATCCTCCTCGATCGCGGCCGTGAGGCGGGTGACGTTGACCCAGGCCTCGAGGCAGCCGTCCTTGCCGCAGACGCAGCGCGGTCCGCCGTCGGTGCCGACCACGACGTGGCCGATCTCCCCCGCGGCGAAGCGGCTGCCGAGCAGCGGCTGGCTGCCGGTGATCAGCCCGGCGCCGACGCCGCGGCCGATCTTGATGAGCATGAAGTCGCTGCGCTCCTCACCGAAGGTGTACTCGGCGAGGACTGCGGCGTTGGCGTCGTTGCGGACGATGACCGGAAGGTCCAGGTCGAGACCGAGGCGGGACTCGAGCGGGAAGCCGTGCCAGCCGAGGTTGGGCGAGCTGAGCACGACGCCGTCCGAACGCACGATGCCCTGTGCGCCGATTCCGACGCCGAGCAGCGGGCGGGTGGATGCCGCGACCAGCTCGCGGGCGAGGGCCAGCGTGGCCGCGTAAGCGGCATCGCCGTCCATGTCATCAGGCCTGGCCACCGTGCGTCTCTCGACGACGTCGCCGTCCAGGCTCATCACGGCGCCCTCGAAGTACGTCGGCCCCGAGAGGTCGATGCCGATGATCTGATGTCCGCCGCGGTCGATGTCGACGAGGATCGGCGGCTTGCCGGGCCCCACCGTCTCGCGCACGCCGATCTCGACGACGATGCCGTCGGCGATGAACTCCGCGACCAGATCGGAGATCGTCACCCTGGTCAGTCCGGTCTCACGCGACAGGTCGGCGCGACTCATGGCCCCGGAGTGGTACAGCGTCTGCAGGACGAGGGCGCGGTTGTGCCCGCGCGCGTGCTCGGGGAGAACCTTGGCACGGGACCGCAGGCGCCGCACGGGTCCGAAGGCGTGCGCCGGCGCGCCGAGGTGATCCATCGACGTCGGCGTGCGCAGTTCATCCGGTTCGGACATGTTTGTTAGTAGACCTTACGAACAAAATTTTCGCAACCCTTCTCGCCCGCGCGGGCGACCAGGTTACCGAAACGTTACTTTACCCTGATTCCTCGCCGCCAGCGGCAGGATCGCCGACACGCTCGGCCGACAGACCCGTGACGAGATCCGCCACGATCGCCTCCCGCTGGGCGAGCGTCAAGGGTTTGCCGGGGATGCCTGGACGGCGCTGCGCCGGCGTCGGACCATCCAGTGGGCGGTACCGCACGCCGGCCGCGTCGAGCCGGCGCAGCTGCACAGGCAGCCGGTGCGCGAATCCGTCGAACGACGGCGGCTCTCCCCCCTCCCACAGCCGTTCCGCGATCGCGGACAGCCGCGGGAACACGGCGAAGTCGACGCGGTCGCGCGTCGGCAGATGCTCGCTCCACACATTCGCCTGCCCGCCCTCGGCGCTGCCCGGCACGCGCAGGGTGTAGGCGCGCTCGATCGGCAGCGGAGGACCGACCCTGATCGGCTCATCCTCGGACTCGGACTGCGGATAGTCCAGGTAGGCCTCCAGATCGGGACAGGCCACCACCGGGATGTCGCACCGCAGCGCCTCGGCCAGCGCCACCGGACCGCGCCAGGCGAGCACACGCACGCCGTCGGGAACGTCGCCGGCCAGCACCTCGTCCCAGGCCAGTGCCGTGCGTCCGCGCGAGCGGACATGGGCCACGAACGCTCGCGTGAACCACGGCTGCACCTCCTGCGGAGACGACAGGCCGAGCTCCCGCATCCGTTCCTGTGCAGCGGGACTGGCCACCCACTCGTCGGTCGGCACCTCATCACCGCCGGTGCCGATCCACTCCGCGTCGAACTGATCGCACAGCGCGTCGATCGCCGCGCGACCGAAGGCGAGCGAAGCCTCCGTCGGCGCCAGCACGCGCCGGTTCACGCCGAACCGCTCCCACGCGCCGTCCGGAGCACCGGACACATCGGTGTTGCCGAGTTCGGGATAGGCGGCGATCGCCGCCTGCACATGCCCGGGAAGCTCGACCTCGGGAACGATCGTCACGAACCGCTCGGACGCGTACGCGACGAGATCGCGGATGTCGTCGCGGCGGTAGAAGCCCTCGTGCGCGCCGGGCTCCACGGTCGCCAGCGGGCCGTGACCGAGCTGCGTGGCATGCCGCACCGCACCCACCTCGGCGAGCCGAGGGTATCCCGGCACCTCGAAGCGCCAGCCCTGGTCGTCGGAGAGGTGCAGATGCAGCACGTTCAGATGATGCGCGGCGAGCAGGTCGATCATCCGCCGCACCTCCTCGACGGGGCGGAAGTGCCGGGCCACGTCGAGCATGAGCCCTCGCCAGCCGAACGCGGGCTCTCCCCGCCACGTTCCCGCCGGAAGGCGGCTGCCGAGCGGATGCTCCGGATCGCACAGCTGCCGCAGGACGGTCGTCCCGCGGAACACGCCCTCCGCCGAGCCGCCGGCGACGTCGATGCCGGAGGCTCCCACCCTGATGCGGAACGCCTCCGGGCCGCCGATCTCCGCATCGACGCGCAGCGCGATCGCGGGCAGCGCGTCGTCCGGCTCGCCCACGTCGAGCGCTCCGCGCAGCAGCTCGGCGACGCCGTGCAGACCGTCCGGCGCTCGCACGGCGGTGCCGGCGAGCAGCACGAACGGCACCGCATCGGGGTCGATCTCGCACTCGGCCCTCGGCACCGTCGCGCGATGCGGCGGCGGTGGCTTGCGCAGCGTGCACCCCGGCATCGCCCCGGTGGGCTCGCCGTCCGACAGCACTGGCACGCCTGACACGAGGACCTCGAGGATGCCGGACTGCGCCGCATCCGGTGCGTCGGACCACGCGAGTCCTTCGAGCCTTGCGGGGTCGAAGAGCACGAGATCAGCTGCCGCACCCTCGCGGATCACTCCGCGCGGCATGTCGCCGAGGTGCAGGCCGAGGCGTTCCGCCGGACCTGCCGAGAACTCCCGCACGACCTGCTCGACGGTCGGCGCGTGGAGGGGCGCCTGGGGCACGCCGCCCTCGCCCCAGAGCCCGCCGCGCTCCTCCACGACGCGGCGCAGCGCCTCATGCTCGGCCGCGGCGGCCGCGGTCCCCGGCACGGGCGCGAGGACGCCCCACGCTCCTGCGTCGAGCTCTTCCGCCAGCATCCGCAGCAGGTCGTCCATCCCGGCCGACGCCGGCCGGTCTCCGGCGCCGGTCGCCCGCCGACGCAGGTCGTCCAACGGCACGAGCACGACGGCGTTGCCCGGGGTCGCCGCATCGGAGCGGTGCCCGCCGATCGCGGCGGTCGTCACGCCGCGGCGGAGTGCGTCATCCGAGGCGGCATCGCCGGACCGCGGGCTCAGGTCGATGAACCCCGGGGCCAGGGCCAGTCCCGTGGCATCCGTCTCCACGGCGCCTTCGGGGAGCTCGAACCGGTCCTCATCGCCGGGACGGCGGATGCCGATGATCCGGGAGCCCTCGATCGCCACATCCGCGACGTACCGGGACGCCCCGCTGCCGTCGACGACCGTGGCCGCGCGGAAGACCCGGACCCGTCCGGCCGCGGCGAGCACGGCGCTCAGAAGCACGGGCCCACCGTCCGCAGGGCCGAGGAGATTCGTAGGGGCATCTCACAAAACTACCGGCCGACGCCCGATTCCGGCGCCCCGTGCCACCTGTGGTTGACTTGGCGCCGTTCGTTTTCGCGGGGAGACGCCCCGCGAGGGAGGGAAACGCACCTGATGAACCGCCGTATCGCCGCCATCGCCATCGCCGCCGTCGCGATCCTGGGCCTCAGCGCCTGCTCCGGCACGCCCGCTTCCGACTCGTCCTCGGGCAAGTCGAGCTCCGCGTCGAAGGAAGCGCCTGAGACGACCGATCAGTCGGTCGCCGACGCCTGCAAGATCGCCACCGACAAGGTGTCCGCAGCCAGCAGCGGCCTGCAGGACATCGACATGTCGAAGGCCGCCAGCGACCCGCAGGGCACGATCGATGCTCTCACGACGCTCGTCGACAGCCTCGGCGAGGCATCCGAGTCGGTCTCCAACCCCGAGGTCAAGGCCGCGGTCACGGACTTCCACGACTCCTACGCGCAGCTTCGCGACGTGTTCAAGAAGGTCGTCGTCGACGGCGACACCTCGGCCGCGTCCGACATCAGCACGCTCACGGGAGACCTGAACGACTCGGTGAAGGCGCTCACGGAGCTCTGCACGGCCTGAGCCGACACGACCTCGAGGGCGGGTGCTGCATCGTGCGGCATCCGCCCTCGAACGTTGCTCCCCCGTTATGAAGCTTCCCGTATCATAGACAGTGGAGGGTTGTCCGAAGACACGGGGGTGAGTTCGTGACCGATCTTGTTTCTGCACCGAACACGGGCGCGCAGGACATCGTCGCCGACGGTGCTGCGCCGACGGTTCCGCTGACGGATGCGCTTCCGCCCTCGGACGGCGCCTCGCACGTCGAGTGGGCACCGTCGCAGCCCGCGCCGAAGAAGCGTCACATCGGGCTGTGGATCGGCATCGGCGCCGGGGCGCTGCTGCTCGCCGCCGCGGGCGCCTCGACGATCCTGATCGCCCCCGGCACCACGGTGGCCGGCATCCCGGTCGGCGGGATGACCGCCGGCATGGCCGCGGATGCGATCAGCTCGCATCTCGCCGACACTGAGATCGTCCTCTCCGGGGCCGGATCGGATGTCACGGTCAACGGCGCGTCCCTGGGTGTGGACACCGACGCCAAGGCCCTGGCCGACGCCGCCTTCGCCGCGCACCCGATGTGGAACCTGGGTTCCTGGGCGGGCGAGCCGATCGAGGCCGAGATCACTCTCGATCCGGACGCGGCCGAGCGCTCTCTGCGCGCCGCCGTGCCGGCGAGTTACAAGGACGGCGTCGACGCCGTCGTCGCCTTCGACGCCAAGAGCGGCACCTACACGGTCACACCTGCGGTCGAGGGAACGGGCATCGACCTCGACGCGCTGACCGAGGTCTTCGTCGCTGCGGTCGCCGAGGGCAAGTCCTCCGCGGAGTTCACCGCCACGGGCACGCCGGTCGCGGCCGACATCACCAGCGATGAGGCCGACGCCGCTGCCGCCAAGCTCAACGAGATGCTTCCGACCATCGGCTTCTACGTGGGCAAGGAGCGCACCGTCCCGGTCGCGCCCGCCCTCGCCGCCAGCTGGCTCTCCGTGACCCCTGTCGACGGCGACCTGGTCATCGAGGCCGATGCCGGCGCCATTCAGAGCACCGTCGCGACGCTGCCGAAGGCCGTCGACCGTGCGGCCGTCAACGCCACCACCGTCGTCGACTCGAACGGCAAGGTGCTGCGGACGCTGACCGACGGGCAGACCGGCCGCGCGCTCGGCAGCACCGCCGGCATCGCAGCCGCCTTCGCCGCTCAGCTCGGCCAGGGCAACGGCACGTACGCCCTGACGGTGAACGAGACGCCGTTCGCGACCACAGCGCTGGAGCGCCACGCGGTGGTGGACCTCTCTCAGCAGCACGCCTACTTCTACGAGAACGGCAAGCTCGTCCGCGACTGGGCGGTCTCGACCGGACGCCCCGGATTCGAAACCCGCCAGGGCAACTTCCGGATCCGCGCGCACGTGGCCATGCAGGACATGGTCGGTGAGACCTACGTCACCAAGGACGTCAAGTGGGTCACCTACTTCAACGGCAACCAGGCCTTCCACGGCACCTACTGGCACAACAACTTCGGCAACGTCATGAGCCACGGCTGCGTGAACATGCCTGAGTCGGCCGCCAAGTGGGTCTACGACTGGGCCCCGGACGGCTTCGAGGTCACCGTCCGTCAGTGACATCCTCTGCGCAGGAAACGCTGCGGCCCGGCATCCTCTCGGATGCCGGGCCGCAGCGTTTTCTGCGCGGGGCGCTCAGATCGCGTCGATCACCGCGTTCAGCGTCGCCGAGGGGCGCATCACCGCGGCCACCTTCGCGGCATCCGGACGGTAGTAGCCGCCGATGTCGGCGGCCGAACCCTGCGCGGCGTTCAGCTCGGCGACGATCGTCGCCTCGTCCGCTGCCAGCTTCTCAGCCACCGGAGCGAACGCGGCCGCGAGCTCGGCGTCCTTCGTCTGCTGCGCCAGCTCCTGTGCCCAGTACAGGGCCAGGTAGAAGTGGCTTCCGCGGTTGTCGATCGTGCCGAGCGCACGACCGGGCGAGCGGTCCTCTTCGAGGAACGTGCCGGTGGCGGCATCCAGCGTCTCGGCCAGCACGCGGGCCTTCTCGTTGCCCTCCGCGTCGGCGAAGTGCTCCAGCGAGGCGGCGAGGGCGAAGAACTCGCCCAGCGAGTCCCAGCGCAGGTAGTTCTCCTGCACAAGCTGCTGCACGTGCTTCGGGGCCGACCCGCCCGCACCGGTCTCGAACAGCCCGCCGCCGGCGAGCAGCGGCACGATCGAGAGCATCTTCGCGCTGGTGCCGACCTCGAGGATCGGGAACAGGTCGGTCAGGTAGTCGCGCAGCACGTTGCCGGTCACCGAGATGGTGTCCAGGCCGTGACGCATGCGGGCCAGCGTGTAGCGGGTCGCCTCCTCGGGGGCGAGGATCGTCAGCGTCAGGCCGTGCGTGTCGAGCGTGGCGAGGCCCTGGTGCACCTTGGCGATGATCTGCGCGTCGTGCGAACGGTTCGCGTCCAGCCAGAACACGGCGGGGGCGCCGGTGGCACGGGCACGGGTCACGGCGAGCTTGACCCAGTCCATGACCGGGATGTGCTTGGTCTGCGTGGCGCGCCAGATGTCGCCCTTGCCGACCTCGTGCTCGATGAGCACGGCGCCCTCGCTGTCGAGCACCTGCACGATGCCGTCCGCGGCGATCTCGAAGGTCTTGTCGTGGCTGCCGTACTCCTCGGCCGCCTGCGCCATCAGGCCGACGTTCGGCACGGTGCCGATGGTGGCCGGGTCGAGCGGCCCGTTCGCGATGACATCGTCGATCACGGCCTGGTAGACGCTCGCGTAGGACGAGTCCGGGATGACGGCCAGGGTGTCGGCCTCGCCGCCGTCCTTGCCCCAGAGCTTGCCGCCGTTGCGGACCAGCGCCGGCATCGAGGCATCCACGATCACGTCGCTCGGGACGTGCAGGTTGGTGATGCCCTTGTCGGAGTTCACGTACGACAGGCGGGGGCCCTCGGCGATCGCCTTGTCGAACGCGGCGGCGATCTCGTCGCCGCCGGCGACCTCGGCGAGCCCTGCCAGGATCGAGCCGAGACCGTCGTTGGCGCTGAGGCCGGCCTCGGCGAGCTGCTCGCCGTACTGGGCGAACACGTCCGCGAAGAACGCCTTCACGACGTGGCCGAAGATGATCGGGTCGCTGACCTTCATCATCGTGGCCTTCAGGTGCACCGAGTAGAGCACGTCCTCGGCCTTGGCGGTCTCGAGCGTCTCGGCGAGGAAGGCGTCGAGCGCCTTCGCCGACAGGAAGGTGGCGTCGATGATCTCGCGCGGCAGGACCTTCAGCCCCTCCTTCAGCACCGTGACGGTGCCGTCGGCCGCCGTGTGGCGGAAGCTGAGGACGTCGTCATGCGCGGCGACCCAGGAGCGCTCGTTGTTCTTGAAGTCGTCGTGGCCCATGGTCGCGACGCGGGTCTTCGACCCGTCGGCGAACGGCTTGTTGCGGTGCGGGTGCTTCTTGGCGTAGTTCTTCACCGCGAGAGGAGCGCGACGGTCGCTGTTGCCCTCGCGCAGCACCGGGTTGACCGCGGAGCCCTTGATGCGGTCGTAGCGGGCGCGCACGTCCTTCTCCTCGAGCGAGGACGGCTCGTCCGGGTAGTCGGGCACGTCGTAGCCCTGCTGCTGCAGTTCCGCGATCGCGGCCTTCAGCTGCGGGATGGATGCCGAGATGTTCGGCAGCTTGATGATGTTGGCCTCGGGCAGCGTGGCGAGTCCGCCGAGCTCGGCGAGCGCGTCGCCGACCTGCTGCTCCGGCGTGAGCTTCTGCGGGAACGCGGCCAGGATGCGGCCGGCCAGCGAGATGTCGCGCGTCTCGACCTCGATGCCGGCCTTGCCGGTGAAGGCGGAGATGATCGGCAGGAACGAGGCCGTTGCCAGTGCCGGCGCCTCGTCGGTGTAGGTGTAGATGATGGTGGAGTCAGTCACCGCATGCCTCTTCGTTCGTCACTGGTATGGGTCGATCCAGCTTACCGTGTGCGCGGAGATATCTTGATATCGAGATATCTGGGTCTGCCGGTGGGATGCCGATAGGGACTAGCCTGGGGTCATGTCGGAACTGAGCCTGGTCGAACTCTCCGCCGCGACGATCGTCGCGGTCAACAACCTGTCCCTCAAGCCCGGACAGGAGCAGTTCCTCGCGCCTGTCTCGTACGGCATCGCAGCAACCGTCATCAATCCGCAGACCTCCTGGCAGCGGGTGGTCCTCGATGGCGATCAGGTCGTCGGTTTCGTGAGCGCGAGCTTCGATCCGGAAGCTCTAGAAGAGCACTTCCGGAGCATCCTGTGGCGGATCAACGTCGACGCCGACGACCAGGGTCGTGGCGTCGGACGCTTCGCCGTCGAAGCGCTCCTCGCCGAAGCGCGAAACCGTGGCGTGGATCACGTGGACGTGATCTATGAAGCCGGATCGGAGGGCCCCGAGGCGTTCTTCCGCCGCGTGGGCTTCGTCCCGGTCGGCGAGACCGAGTACTCCGAGGTCATCGCCGAGATCCGGATCGCCGACTAGAACGGCGGCGGGGCCTCGAATCCCCTCCCCCATCGAGGTCTCGTCGCCCCCTTTCTCTGAGAGCGCTCCCGTGCGCTTCCCTTCGTCCGCTCCGGTCTCACTGGTTGCGGGTGTTCGGGCGAAGAACCCGCAACCAGTGAGACCGGAACGGGTGGATGCGCCTCCGAAGCGAGGTGGCCGAAGCGCGGGCGCGAGCAGCGGCGGCGGAGTTCAGGGGGTGTCGCGGCGGCGAGACGACCGATCGGTGACCGAGCGGATCGCCTCGGCTCCGAGTTCGATGACCTGGTGGGCGGTGTCCTGCCAGGCGGGGCGCGGTTCGCGCACGGCGCCTGCGGCGCGCTCGGCGTCGACCAGCGCCCGCTCCAGGTCGGCCACCGCATCGCGGTAGGCGGCGAAGTCGGCGGGCGTCACGCGCTTGGCATCCGCCGCGGGACGGGCATCCCTCGCCCGCCGCTGCGCGGCGAAGAACGCCGCGGTCGCCGGGGCCTTCACATCACTCATCTGCGGGAACGCGATCGCCCGTGCGGGGTCGGTCTCGTACTCCATCCACCGGTTGTTCACCGCGTCGTGGGCGACATACAGACGCTCGAGCGGGTCGCCGGGAGCGGCGAGCTCGGCGCGGGATGCCGCGACGCGGGCGCGCCGGGCACGCACCAGCGCGGATGCCGCCTTGGCGTGCTGCTCCGCCTCACGCAGTGCTTGCCGAGCCCGGGTGACGTCAGCGGCGGACGCCCTGCCCGCTCCGCGTTCGGCCGTCGCGTGCGCGAGTTCGGCCCTGGTCGCCTTAAGCGCCGCAGTGCTCGCGACCGCGGCGGTACGGGCCTCGGCGAGCTGCTCGCGCGCGGCGTCGAAGGCGAGGCGCTTGCGACGGCGCTTTCCGCTGCGCACTCCGGTCACGGTCACGACGGTCGCCCCGGCAGCCGCCGGCACGACCCACCACAACTCGACGATCGTGAGCGGATCCACCCCTCCATGCTATGCCGCACTGTCGATTCCGTGCCCGCCGCATGCGCATGCGTTACTGACCACGCGGTCGATTCCGCACCCCTCAAGCGCCCCGCACCAGCACTACCGACCACGCGGTCGATTCCCCATCCGCCGCATGCGCATGCGTTACTGACCACGCGGTCGATTCCGCACCCCTCAAGCGCCCCGCACCAGCACTTTCGACCACGCGGTCGATTCTGTGCCCGCCGCATGCACATGCGCTTTCCACCACGTGGTCGCTTTCGCAGGTGCAGCGCGCGCCCGCGTACGACGGAGGGGCGGATGCCGCGCGGCATCCGCCCCTCCGTCGTCTCTCAGACCAGCGTCTCCTGCCAGGCCGCGTGCAGCTGAGCGAACTTGCCGGTGCCGCCGATCAGGGCGGCGGGGGTGTCGTCCTCGATGATGCGGCCGTGCTCCATCACCAGCACCCGATCGGCGATCGCGACCGTCGACAGGCGGTGCGCGATGATGATCGCGGTGCGGTCGGCGAGCAGCGTCTGCAACGCGTCCTGGATCAACCGCTCAGACGGGATGTCCAGCGAGGCGGTCGCCTCGTCGAGGATCAGCACCGCCGGGTCGGCGAGGAAGGCGCGCGCGAACGAGATCAGCTGACGCTGACCCGCCGAGACGCGACCGCCGCGCTTGTTGACGTCGGTGGCGTAGCCGTCGGGCAGCGACTCGATGAACTCGTCGGCGCCGACGGCACGGGCCGCGGCACGGATCTCGTCGAGCGTGGCATCCGGCTTGCCGAGCGCGATGTTGTCGGCGACCGTTCCGCTGAACAGGTACGCCTCCTGGGTGACCATCACGATGGCACGGCGGAGGTCCTTCGGATGCAGCATCCGCAGGTCGACACCGTCCAGCGTGACCTTGCCCTTCGTCGGGTCGTAGAACCGCGACACGAGCTTGGCCAGCGTGGACTTGCCGGCACCGGTGGTGCCGACCAGCGCGATCGTCTGCCCCGCGGGGATGTCCAGCGAGAAGTTCGGCAGGATGGTCTTCTCTCCGTTGTACCCGAAGGTCACCTCGTCGAAGCGGATGCCGCCACGCGACTCCCACAGGTCGACCGGCTTCGCGGGGTCGGGCACCGTCGGCACCTCTTCGAGCACGCCGGAGACCTTCTCCAGCGCCGCCGTGGCGGACTGGTAGGAGTTCAGGAACATCGCGATCTCCTGCATCGGCGCGAAGAAGTTGCGCACGTACAGCACGGCGCTCAGCAGCACCCCGACGCCGAGGGCGCCGGTGGAGACCCGGATGCCGCCCCAGAGCACGACGAACGTCGTGGTGAGTGCCGCGACCGCCATGAGGCCGGGCTCGAAGGTGCCGAACAGCACCATCGAGCGGCGGTTCACGTCGCGGTAGTCGCCGGCGAGCTTCTGGAAGGTCTCGTCGTTGCGGGGCTCCTTGCGGAACGACTTCACGGCGCGGATGCCGGTCATCGTCTCGACGAACTGCACGATCACCTTCGCGCTGATCACGCGCGACTCGCGGTACACCAGCTGCGAGCGCTTGTAGAACCAGCGCATCAGGAACGCCAGCGGGATGCCTGCGACCAGCAGGATCATGCCGGACTGCCAGTCCGCGACCATGAGCGCGATGAACGTGAAGATGCCGAACAGCACGCCCGAGACGAGGTTGTTGAGGCCGCCGTCGAGCAGCTCGCGGATCGAGTCCAGGTCGCTGGTCTGCCGCGAGATGATCCGGCCGGACGTGTACGACTCGTGGAACTCGAGGCTGAGTCGCTGGGTGTGCAGGAAGATCCGCTTGCGCAGATCGAGCAGCACGGCCTGGGTGATGCGCGCGGCCACGACGACATACCAGCCGATCAGCGCGGCGGCCGTCGCACCGGCCAGCAGGTACACCCCGCTGACCACCAGCGCCGGCATCCAGTCGTTCTGCTCGAGCAGCACCGGAAGAGCCTTGTCGATCGCGACGCCGATGAGGATGGGACCTGCGACCTGCAGTGCCGTGGAGACGACCAGCACGACGGCCGCGAGCGCGATGCGCGCGCGCAGCGGAGAGATCAGCGAGCCGAGCAGTCGCAGCGAGCGCTGCCGGATGGCCCGGCTCTCCTCGCGGGTGTAGTTCGAGCGGTCCTCGCCCTGGGTTCCCGTGAGAGTCATGCCTGCACCTCCTCTTCCTCGGTTGCGGATGCTCCGCCTTCGATCATCTCCTCGGTGATGATCGGGATCGTCCCTGTGCGCGCCGCCTCTTCGGCCTCGAGGCTCGAGATCACGTGGCGGTAGTGCGCGCTGGTCTTCAGCAGCTCGGCGTGAGTGCCGACCGCCGTGACCTTCCCGGCCTCGAGCAGCGCGACCCGATCGGCGAGCGCTACCGTCGAGGGCCGGTGCGCGACGATCAGCGCGGTGGTCTCGGCGAGCACGTGCCGCAGTGCCTCCTCGACGAGCGCCTCGGTGTCGACGTCGAGCGCCGACAGCGGGTCGTCCAGCACGAGCACCTTCGGTGCGGCGGCGACGGCGCGCGCCAGCGCGAGGCGCTGCCGCTGTCCGCCGGAGAGGCTCAGCCCCTCCTCGCCGATGATCGTCTCCGTGCCCTCCGGCAACGAGTCGACGAAGCCGGCCTGCGCCACGTCGAGCGCCTCGCGCATGACGCGCTCGCCCTCTTCGCTGTGCGGGTCGAGGTCGGCGCGGCCGAGCAGCACGTTGTCGCGCACGGAGGCCGAGAACAGCGTCGCATCCTCGAACGCCATCGCGATGTGCCGCCGCAGCTCAGCCAGGGGCAGATCGCGCACGTCCACGCCGTCGAGCGTGACGCGACCGCCGGTGACGTCGTAGAGACGCGCCGGGAGCGTGGTGAGCGTGGTCTTCCCACTTCCGGTCAGGCCGACCAGCGCCATGGTCTCGCCCGGGCGCAGCACCAGATCGATGCCGTCCAGCAGGTCGCGCTCCGAGGCGCCGGCATCCTGGTACCGGAAGTGTGCGCCCTCGAAGGCGAGCTCGCCGCGGGGCTCCGCGATGTGCACCGGGTTCTTCGGGTCGGTGATCGTGTTCGTCTCCTGGAAGATGTCGAACACGCGGTCGGTCGCGGTGCGGGCATCCAGCATGAACGAGAACAGGAAGCCGATCGACTCGATCGGCCAGCGCAGCACGGTCGCCATCGCGAAGAACGCGAACAGCTGCGCGGCGTCGATCTGCCCCTGCCAGATCAGCCAGATGCCGGCGAGCAGGCTGAGGCCGAAGGCGAGCTGCGGCATGAGGTCCAGCCAGAACCAGATGGTGCCGACCGCGCGGGCCTTGCTGAGCTCGGTCTCGCGCAGCGTCTCGGCCTGGGAGCTGAAGCGGCGAAGGGCGTGCTTGCCGCGGCCGAAGGCCTTCAGCACGCGGATGCCGTGCACGCTCTCCTCCACGCTGGTGGCGAGGTCACCGGCCTGGTCCTGGCTCTGCCTGGCGAGCACGCCGTAGCGCTTCTCGAACAGGTAGCCCTGGACCCACATCGGCACACCGGTGACGAGGAAGATCGTGCCGAGCAGCCAGTGCCACTGGAACAGCAGCACGGCGCCGATGACGATGGTCAGCAGGTTCACGACCAGCAGGATGAGGCCGAACGCGATCCAGCGGCGGATCAGGCCGATGTCCTGCATCATGCGGCTGAGCAGCTGGCCGGAGCCCCAGCGGTCGTGGAACGCGACCGGCAGGGTCTGCAGGCGCGCGTAGATGTCGGCACGCATGCGGTACTCGACCTCGGTGGCCGGGGTGAGCACGAACCAGCGGCGCAGCCAGACCATCGCGGCCTCACCGAGGCCGAGCAGCAGCACGATGCCGGCGCCGCCGACGATCGCCGCGACGTTGCCGGTCGCGATCGGGCCGCGGATGATCTGCTCGAGGACGATGGGCACCATCAGCGCGAGCACGGCAGCGGCGAGCGCGCTGGCGGCGCCGCCGACGAGGCGGCCGATGATCGGCTGGATGAACGGCTTCAGCCGCCACAGCGCAGCTGGGGTGGACAGGGATGAGGAAGCAGAAGAGGGGGTGGAGGACGCAGACATGTGACGTATCGAGGATTCTTGAAGAGAGGGCGGAACTACGGCGACGATGAGGAAGCGGATGCCTCAAGGGGCACCCGCCGGTCGGTGGAGGCGGTGACTGCGGTGGTGCTCAGCCCAGAAGGGGAGCGTAGACCGAGCCGGGGACATCCGTGACGGCCGGCGAAGCGGTGGTCGTGAACATGGTGTCCTCCTCGAAACTCGGCGATGCCGGCCGATCGGCGCGACAGCCCTCCAGCGTATTCCTGTGAACTCGCTGATGCAAGCGTATTCCCGAACCTCCTCCCGTCAGACGGCCGCCTCCCTGGCCAGGAGCGAGCGCTTCACGTCCACGCCCCAGGCGAAGCCGCCCATGCTGCCGTCACCGCGGAGCACCCGGTGGCAGGGCACGAACAGTGCGGGCGCGTTGCGCGCGCAGACGGATGCGGCGGCCCGCGCCGCCTGCGGGTTGCCCAGTTCGATGGCGAACTCGGTGTAGGTCAACGGCTCGCCCGGTGCGATCCGGCGCAGCGCGTCCCACCCGCTGCGCTGCCGGTCGGTGCCGAACTGCCGCACGGGCACGGAGTCGATCGCGGCGAGGTCGCCGGCGTAGTAGGCGCGCACCGCGGATGCGGCATCCGTCTCGCCTTCGGCGATCGCGGCCGGACGGTGCGCCGGTGCGAGCCGCGCCACGATCTCGTCGCGCGAGTCGGTCCAGCCGGATGCCAGCACGCGCTGCTCGTCGTCGGCGAGGATCGTGAAGGGTCCGTCCGGAGTCTGCACGGTCTGGATGATGGCGTTCATGAGTTCTTCTCCTCGGTCTTCTTCGCTGTTCTGCGCTTCACGGGCGCGTTGCGCCACAGGTGCGCGGTGAGGTAGCTGCGCCACGGCGCCGTCCGCACGGCCCAGGCCGCGAGCGGGGCGGGATCGGCGGGGAGCCCTGCGGCCGCTCCCCCGGCCCGGGCGGCGACGTCTCCGGGGAGGAAGACGTCCGGGTCGCCGATCACCCGCATCCGCACGTAGTCCGCCGTCCACGGGCCGATGCCCGGCATCGCCAGCAGGGCGGCGCGCTGGTCGTCGGCGTCGTCGCCGACACTGAGCACGAGGTCCCCGCTCCCCAGTGCGGCGGCGGCACCGGTGATCGCCCGGATCCGCGCGGCGGGACCGCGCAGCACTTCGGCGCCGTGCTCGGCGATCGCGGTCATCGTCGGGAACAGGATGCCGCCGTCGGCGGTGCGCTCGCCGAGCGCGTCTGCGAGCGCTGTGAGAGCAGTGCGGGCGGCGACCACCGTGATCTGCTGGCCCACCATCGCGCGGACCAGCATCTCGTGCGGATCGACGGCGCCGGGCACGCGGATGCCGGGGACACGGGCGACGAGCGGCGCGAGCTCCGGATGCACGGCGATCGCCGCATCCACCGCTGCGGGATCGGCGTCCAGATCGAACAGCCGGCGCGAGCGTGCGACGAGCGGTGCCAGGTCGCCGAGCCTGGACAGCCTCGCTCGCAGGTGCAGCCGAGTGCCGTCGTGATGAAGACGGAACCACGCCGGTCCGCCGTCCAGGCGCAGGTTACGCTCGAACGATCGCGGACCGGACTCCTCCACCCCGGGAAGGGCGCGGGCGGCCATCCAGTCGAACAGCCCGTCCAGGTCGATCGGCGCGCGGTAGGGCAGGAGCAGGTCGATCGTGCCGGGCACGGTGTCGCAGACCGGAGCCCCGCCGGGGCGGCGGCGCGCCCGCAGTTCGGTCGGGGTCATCCCGAACACCTCGCGCACCGTGTCGTTGAACTGCCGCAGGCTGGCGAAGCCCGCCGAGAACGCGGCATCCGCCACCGCCAGGTCGGTGCCGACCAGCAGCATCCGCGCGGTGTGCGCGCGGTGCGCGCGGGACAGCGCGAGGGGTCCGGCGCCGAGCTCCGCGACCAGCATCCGGTTCAGGTGCCGCGGCGAGTAACCGAGCCGGCGTGCGAGTCCGGGGACCCCCTCGCGATCGACGACTCCGTCACCGATCAGGCGCATGGCCCTTGCGGCGGCATCGCCGCGCAGGTTCCAGTCCGGCGAGCCGGGCGCCGCCTCGGGCAGGCATCGCTTGCAGGCCCGATACCCCGCCTCGTGTGCGGCGGCGCTGGTCGGAAAGAAGGTGACGTTCGCGGGCTTCGGGGTGCGAGCGGGGCAGCTCGGCCGGCAGTAGATGCCGGTCGAGCGCACCGCCGTCACGAACTGCCCGTCGAAGCGGGTGTCCCGTGCGCTGATCGCGCGGTACCGCTCGTCGAAGGTCATCGTCAGGGTCATGCCCCTACTCTGACACGCCCCGACGACGATGGCTCGCGGAAATCGGACACGGCTGTGCCCGGCCCGCTCCTAGTGGAAGAAGTGACGCTCGCCCGTGAAGAACATCGTCACGCCGGCCTTGCGGGCCGCGTCCACGACCTCCTCGTCGCGCACCGATCCGCCCGGCTGCACGATCGCCGTGATGCCGGCGTCGATGAGCACCTGCGCACCGTCAGCGAACGGGAAGAACGCGTCGGATGCCGCGACGGACCCTGCCGCACGGCCACCGGCGCGCTCGACGGCGAGGCGGCACGAGTCGACCCTGTTGACCTGTCCCATGCCGACGCCGACGGTCGCGTTGTCCTTGGCCAGCACGATCGCGTTCGACTTCACGGCGCGGCACGCCTTCCACGCGAAGATGAGGTTCTCCAGCTCGTCATCGCCGGGCTTCTCACCCGAGACGAGCTCCCAGTTCTTCGCCACCGACCAGATGTCGTCCGGGAAGCGGTCGGCGTCCTGCAGCAGCAGGCCGCCCGACACCAGGCGCACGTCCATGCGCTCCTGCTGCCAGTCCTCGGGCAGCTTCAGCAGACGCAGGTTCTTCTTCGCCTTGAACACCTCGAGCGCGGCAGGCTCGAAGTCGGGGGCCACGATGACCTCGGTGAAGATGTCCTTGAGGTTCTCGGCCATCTTCAGGGTGACGGTGCCGTTCGCGGCGATCACGCCGCCGTACGCCGAGACCGGGTCGCACTCGTGGGCGCGCAGGTGGGCGCTGGCGATCGGGTCGAGGGCGTTCGGCGCGGTGGTCGCGATGCCGCAGGGGTTGGCGTGCTTGATGATCGCGACGGACGGCAGCACCATGTCGTAGGCGGCGCGCAGGGCGGCATCCGCGTCGACGTAGTTGTTGTACGACATCTCCTTGCCCTGCAGCTGCGTCGCCTGCGCGATGCCGTGGCCTCCGGCCCGGGTGTAGATGGCCGCGCGCTGGTGCGAGTTCTCGCCGTAGCGCAGGGTCGCGAGACGCTCGGCCTTGATCGTCAGGTGCGCGGGCAGGTCCTCGCCCTCGCCCAGCGTGCCCTCGGCGAACCACGCGGCGACGGCGGTGTCGTAGGCGGCGGTGTGCGCGAAGGCGCGTGCGGCGAGCTCGCGACGCTGCACCAGCGTGGTGCCACCGGCGCGCACCGACTCGATGACCGCCGGGTACGACTCCGGCGAGACGACGATCGCGACGTTCGCGTGGTTCTTCGCCGCGGCGCGCACCATGGCAGGGCCGCCGATGTCGATCTGCTCGACGATGTCGTCGCCCTCGGCCCCGGATGCCACGGTCTCGACGAACGGGTACAGGTTGACGACGACCAGCTCGAAGGGCTCGATGCCGAGGTCCTGCAGCTGGCGCTCGTGGTCCTCGAGGCGCAGGTCGGCGAGCAGCCCGCCGTGGATCTTCGGGTGCAAGGTCTTGACGCGGCCGTCGAGCATCTCCGCGACGCCGGTGACGGCGGCCACGTCGGTGACCGCATGACCGGCTTCGCGGATGGTCGCGGCGGTGGAGCCGGTGGAGACGATCTCGACGCCGGCCTCGGTCAGCGCCGCGGCGAGGTCGAGCAGACCGGACTTGTCGCTGACGGAGACCAGCGCGCGGCGGATCGGGACCGTGTCGCGGTGGCGGTAGAGCGAGGGATCCTGACGGGGGCCGGCCATGATGATGCTCCTTGGAGTGCGGTGTCGGGTTTCGAGGGGTGGTTCAGGACGTGAGTGCGAGCTCGCCGGTGGCGATGTGCTGCACCACTTCGATGAGCAGCCTGCGCTCCACAGGCTTGATGCGCTCGTGCAGGCTGTGCTCGGTGTCGCCCGGGAGCACGGGTACGCGCTCCTGGGCGAGGATCGGTCCGGAGTCGACCCCGTCGTCGACGACGATCACACTGGCCCCGGTCTCGGAGACCCCTGCGGCGAGCGCGTCGCGCACACCGTGCGCGCCGGGGAACTCGGGCAGGTAGGCCGGGTGCGTGTTGATGATGTGCGGCGCGTACTGCGCGACCAGTGACGCCGGCAGCAGGCGCATCAGACCGCTGAGCACGATGAGGTCGGGCGACCAGACCTCCAGCTGCCGGCCGAGCTCGGCGCCCCAGGCATCCCGGTTGTCGTGCTCGTGCCAGGGCACGGTGAAGGTGGGGATGCCGAACTCCTCGGCATGCGCGAGGCCGTCGGCATCACGATCGGCGCCCACGACGACCACCCGAGCCGGGAAGTCGGGGTGGCGGGCGGCTTCGAGCAGGGCACGGAGATTCGAGCCGGTGCCCGAGATCAGAACAGCGACCGTCAGCACGCGGTCAGTCTACCCGGGTGCCGGGCGTGTCCTGACCGGATGACCGCGCATCCGCCGGCGCCGCATCAAACGCCGCCATCTCCTCGCGCCAGCGGTCGGTGCGCTCCTCTGCGAGCTCGTCACGATGACGGGGCGCGAGCAGCAGGATGCCGGCGCCCACGAGCACCTCGAGTCCGATCGCGAGGGCGAGTGCACCGGGCTGCGGTCCGGTCTCGGCCAGGCGGCCGGGGCCGATGGACCCGGATGCCAGCACCGCCGCCAGCGCGGCGACGCCGGCCGAGAGCAGGGCGATGCCGGCAGCGATGACGGCGCGCGGGCCGTATCCCTCCGCCCCGCCCTCCCAGACCAGCTTGGAGCGCACCATCCACCCGGCCAGCGCACCGGCGGCGATCGGGATCAGCACCACGACGAGCGTCCAGAACGAGTCCACGGGCGGCAGCAGTCCGAGCACCGGGATTCCGGGCACGACGCCCAGCTGGGTGCCGGCGGGCGACACCGCGGTGCCCGCACCGACCGCGAAGCCGGGTCCGGCGATCCATGCCACCGACCAGACCACCAACGTCGGCAGGTAGGCGAGCTGGCCGAGCGTGATGACGGTCGCGCCGAGCCCGTCCACGTGCGCGCTCTCGAACAGGGCGATGACCTCGCCCCCGCGCAGCACCATCATGACCGCAAGGCCCAGGGCTCCGACCCCGGTGAGCGCGACCAGGGTCACCGCTGCGCCGCGAACGGCCTCGGCGGGCACCGGTGCCCAGTCTCCCCAGTCGTCGACGACGTCGTGCAGGCGGTCGATCACCCCGCCGTCCCCCTCGGACCAGGCGTGCCGGACGGCACCGGCGAGCGCACCGGCGAGATAGACCGCGACGGGCAGGACGGCTCCGACCCAGAACGGGATGCGGGCAGCGGGCACGGCCGCCGTCAGGGCGACCAGCAGCGAGATCGCAGCGAAGACCGCAGTGCCGCCGATCACGCCGGAGAGCCAGGCGCCCGCCGCGGACGCCCGCCGCCCGGAACGCGCCGCGAACAGCAGGGTGAACAGCAGCAGCGCGAGCGGCGTGACCGAGAGGGTGAACCGCGCGGCCTCAGGGGCGATCCCGGTGGACCGGACGACCTCGTCGGGGATCGTGATCTGCATCGCGGCGCCATGCCCGAACTGCCAGAGCGTGCCGCTCGCCGGCCACAGCGCGCCCCAGTCGGCGGCGGCGCCGAAGGCGATGGTCCACAGCAGCGTCAGGGGCGCCAGCAGCACCGCCAGGCCGACGGCAGCGGCGATCGCGGCGTCGAGTGCGGCGAGAAGGGCGACGGTGAGGCGTTGCATGTCGTCAAAAGCCTACGTCGTCCGCCCCTGACCCTTTTCCGCGCACCCCCGGCACGCGATAGATTCTCCTGCGGAGGTCCCCCGATGACTACAGCCCCTGCCGCCCCCGACACCCGCCAGAAGGAGCCGGCGAACGCCGTCGACCGCTTCTTCGAGATCACCGAGCGCGGATCCACCTTCGGCGCGGAGATCCGCGGCGGAGTGGTCACGTTCGTGACGATGGCGTACATCGTCATCCTGAACCCGATCATCCTGTCGACGCCGGATGTCGCCGGCAACACCTTGCCCGGCCCCGCCGTGGCCGCGGCGACCGCCTTCACCGCCGGTGTGATGACGCTGCTGTTCGCGCTCGTCTCCCGGCTGCCGTTCGCCTTCGCGGCGGGCCTCGGCATCAATGCCTTCCTGGCGTTCTCGGTGGTCGGGACCGTGACGTGGCCCGAGGCGATGGCGCTGGTCGTGATCAACGGCCTGGTCATCGTGCTGCTCGCCGCGACCGGTCTGCGGAAGATGATCTTCGACGCCGTCCCCGTGCAGCTCAAGCTCGCGATCACCGTCGGCATCGGCCTGTTCATCGCCTTCATCGGTTTCGTGAACGCCGGCTTCGTCACGGCGACGGGCAACGCCTCGCCCCCGGTCGACCTCGGCACCGGCGGTTCGGTGGCGAGCATCCCGACCCTGCTCTTCGTGATCACGCTGCTGATCGGCGGCGCGCTCATCGCGCTGCGCATCAAGGGCGCCATCCTCATCGCCCTCGCCGGCGGCACCGTGCTCGGCGCGATCATCAGCGCGATCTGGAAGGTGGACGGCCTCGGGTTCGATCTCTCCGGCGGCATCGTCGGCGTGCCCGATCTCAGCCTGCTCGGCGCCGTCGACTTCTCGTTCGACCTCGGCAAGGTCAGCATCGTCGCGCTGGTGATGTTCGTGTTCACCCTGGTGTTCTCCAACTTCTTCGACGCCATGGGCACGATGACCGGTCTCGCGAAGGAAGCCGATCTGGCCGACGAGAAGGGTGACTTCCCGCGGATCAAGTCGGCGCTGATCGTCGAGGGCGTCGGCGCGGTCGTCGGCGGTGGCACGTCGTCGTCATCGGCCACGGTGTTCGTCGAGTCGGGCGCGGGCATCGGTGAGGGCGCGCGAACCGGCTTCGCCACGGCGATCACCGGCGTGCTGCTGCTCCTGACCATGTTCTTCACGCCGCTCACGTCGCTGGTGCCCAGCGCGGTCGCCGCCTCGGCCCTGGTGCTCGTCGGCGCGATGATGCTCGCGCAGATCAAGAACATCGACTTCAGCGACTTCCGTGTGCTGCTGCCGGTGTTCCTCACCGTCACCGTCATGCCGATGACCTACTCGATCGCCAACGGCATCGGGGCGGGCTTCGTCAGCTGGGTGGTCGTGAACGCGGTGTCCGGCAAGGCGAAGACCATCCATCCGCTGCTGTGGATCGTCGCCGCCGGCTTCGTGCTGTTCTTCGCCCGCGGCCCGCTCGAGGTCGCCTTCGGCGTCGCCTGACGCCGGCTCAGCCGGTTTCGCGACGAAGGGGACGGATGCTGCGGCATCCGTCCCCTTCGTCGTACTCAGGCGTATGCCGCGGCGAACTCCGCAGACGGCTCGATCGGCTCGATGACGTCGAGCAGCACGCCGCCGGGCGCCTCGACGATGAAGTGCCGCTGCCCGAAGTCCTCGTCGCGCAGCGCAAGCCGCTCCGGCAGCCGGAGATCGCCGACCAGGCGGGCGTGCTCGGCAGCGGCATCCGCCACCTCGACGTTCAGCAGCAGACCGGCCACCGGCCGTCGGAAGCCGTGCGGGATCGTCTCGTGCATGCTGTCGAGGATGGCGAGTTCTCCGCCGTCGAAACGCAGGCTGACGTACCAGTCGGCCTCGAACGTCGTCTCGAATCCCAGCACCTCGCGGTAGAAGCGGGCGGAGGCCTCGACGTCCTCCACCATGAGCACGGGATAGAACGAGCTGATCTGCATGTCGCGATCCTTTACATACTCTGTGTTTGTAACTGGCACAGTTAGGATACATGCACACCGTATGTAAGGGAACGCCCGATGCCCAGAGCCACTGCCGCAGACGCCGCCGCGACCGCGGAGCGCGTGCTGGAGGCCGCGACCGCGCGCTTCGCCGCGCAGGGATTCGCGGCGACATCGGTCGACGACGTCGCTGCGGATGCCGCGGTCACCCGCGGCGCCGTCTATCACCACTACGCGTCGAAGCCGGGGCTGTTCACCGCGGTCGTGCAGCGGATGCAGCAGGAGGTCGCGGGTGCCGTCGTCGCGGCCGCCGGCGAAGGCTCCCCCGCCGAGGCACTGCGCCGAGGCAGCCACGCCTTCCTCGACGCGATCACCGCCGGCGGCCATGCCAGGGTGCTGCTCCTCGACGCCCCGGCCGTGCTCGGCTGGGATGCCTGGCGACAGGCTGACGCCGAGGCATCCGCCGTGCACCTCCGCGAAGCGCTGGTCGCCGCCGGAGTCGCGGATGCCGAGGCGGATGCCACGACCGCACTGCTCTCCGGAGCGATGAACGAGGCCGCGCTCTGGCTCTCCGAGCGTCCGGGAGACGCCGCTGCGCGATCATCCGTGCACGCGGTGCTGGAGCGGCTGCTGGACGCCGTCGCGCCCCGGTAGCGGGTCAGCGGCGTTCGAGCAGGAACAGCGCGATCAGGCGGTCGGTGCGGGTCTGGTAGTCCGCATAGGCGGGCCACGCCTCGACCGCACGATCCCACCACACCGCGCGCTCGGAGCCTGCGAGCTCGCGGGCCGTGTAGTCGTGCTTCTCCGCGCCGTCCTGCAGCTCCACGTGCGGCTGGCGACGCATGTTGCCGGCCCACTTCGGCTCGTCGGGTGCCCCGCCCTTCGACGCCACCACGACGTACTCGCCGTCGTGCTCGACCCGCATCAGCGCGGTCTTGCGCAAAGCACCGGTCTTCGCCCCCACCGTGGTCAGCACGATGATCGGCTTGCCCTGAAGGTCGGCGCCTTCGGCACCGCCGGAAGCCTCGAACCTCTCGGCCTGCCTGCGGGCCCAGTCGGATGTGGACGGCAGATACTCTCCGGAAAGCGGCATGCCTCGATCCTATGCACGGCCGACGCCCGGCGGACCGATCCGCGGATGGCGGACGTTTCTGCGGCGTGTCCGCCGCCGCCTGCAGATCGGTCCGCCATCCGCAAGCGGGCGACACGACGAATCCCGACGGCGTACCCGCCGCGCTCCGGCAAGTGGCGGACCGATCCGCGGATGGCGGACGTTTCTACGGCGTGTCCGCCGCCGCCTGCAGATCGGTCCGCCATCCGCAAACGGGCGACACGACGAAGGGCTCGGATGCCACGCATCCGAGCCCTTCGCAGGAAAGCAGTGCTTACAGCGAGGCGATAATCTCACGCATCAGAGCGGCGGTCTCGGACGGCGTCTTGCCGACCTTGACACCGGCGGCCTCGAGGGCCTCCTTCTTCGCCTGAGCGGTACCGGCCGAGCCCGAGACGATGGCGCCGGCGTGGCCCATGGTCTTGCCCTCGGGCGCGGTGAAGCCCGCCACGTAGCCGACGACCGGCTTGGTGACGTTGGCCTTGATGTAGTCGGCCGCGCGCTCCTCGGCGTCGCCGCCGATCTCGCCGATCATGACGATGGCCTTGGTCTCGGGGTCTGCCTCGAACGCGGCGAGCGCGTCGATGTGCGTGGTGCCGATGACCGGGTCGCCGCCGATGCCGATGGCGGTCGAGAAGCCCAGGTCGCGCAGCTCGAACATCATCTGGTAGGTCAGCGTGCCCGACTTGGACACGAGACCGATCGGGCCCTTGCCCGTGATGTTCGCCGGCGTGATGCCCGCGAGCGCCTCACCGGGGGTGATGATGCCGGGGCAGTTCGGGCCGATGATCCGGGTCTTGTTGCCCTTCTCGATCGCGTAGGCCCAGGCCTCGGCGGAGTCGCCCACCGGCACGCCCTCGGTGATGACCACGAGCAGCGGGATCTCGGCGTCGATGGCCTCGATCATCGCGTCCTTGGTGAACGCGGGCGGCACGAACGCGACGGACACGTTCGCACCGGTCTTCTCGATGGCCTCGGCGACCGAACCGAACACGGGCAGCTCGACCTCGCCCTCGTGGGCGGTCTCGTGCGTGACGGTGGTGCCGGCCTTGCGGGCGTTGACGCCGCCGACGATGTTCGTGCCGGCCTTCAGCATCAGCGCGGTGTGCTTGGTGCCCTCGCCGCCGGTGATGCCCTGGACGATGACCTTGGAGTCCTTGTTGAGGTAGATCGACATGTCTCTAGTCCTTTTCGTCTCAGGCGTTGGCCAGCTCGGCGGCCTTGTCGGCGCCCTCGTCCATGGTGGCGGCGAGCGTCACGAGCGGGTGGTTCGCTGCCGCGAGGATCGCGCGGCCCTCTTCGACCTGGTTGCCGTCGAGACGCACCACGAGCGGCTTGGTGGCCGAGTCGCCGAGGATCTCGAGAGCCTTGACGATGCCCTCTGCCACCGCCACGCAGGAGGTGATGCCGCCGAAGACGTTCACGAAGACGCTCTTGACCTGCTCGTCGCCGAGGATGACGTCGAGGCCGCTCGCCATGACCTGCGCGTTCGCGCCGCCGCCGATGTCGAGGAAGTTGGCGGGCTTCACGTTGCCGTGGTTCTCACCCGCGTAGGCGACGACGTCGAGGGTCGACATGACAAGGCCCGCGCCGTTGCCGATGATGCCGACCTCGCCGTCGAGCTTGACGTAGTTGAGGCCGGACGCCTTGGCCTTGGCCTCCAGCGGGTCCTCGCTGGCCTTGTCGGCGAGCTCTTCGTGCTCGGGGTGACGCACCTCGGAGGCGTTGTCGTCGAGCGTGACCTTGCCGTCGAGGGCGATGATCTCGCCGTCCTCGGTGCGGACCAGCGGGTTCACCTCGACGAGCGTGGCGCCCTCGCCCTTGTAGACGTCGTAGAGCTTGACGAAGACGTCGGAAACCTTGTCGACGAGGTCCTCGGGGAAGTTCGCGGCCTTGGCGATCTCGACGGCCTTGGCCTTGTCGATGCCGGTCAGCGCGTTGACCTCGACACGCGCGAGCGCCTCGGGCTTCTCGACCGCGAGCTGCTCGATCTCCATGCCGCCCTCGACGCTGCACAGCGAGAGGTAGGAGCGGTTGGCGCGGTCCAGCAGCACGGAGAAGTAGAACTCCTCGGCGATGCGCGCACCAGCTGCGACCATGACACGACGAACGACGTGGCCCTTGATGTCGAGACCGAGGATCGCCTTCGCCGCCTCGTACGCCTCTTCGGGGTTCTTGGCGACCTTGACGCCACCGGCCTTGCCGCGGCCGCCGGTCTTGACCTGCGCCTTGACGACGACGACGCCGCCGAGCTTCTCAGCCGCTGCCTTCACCTCCTCGGGGGTGTCAGCGACGATGCCGGCGAGAACCGGCACTTCGTACTTCTCGAAAAGGTCTCGTGCCTGGTACTCGTAGAGATCCACAGTGCAGTCCTTCGCTGGTTGCGGCGGTTGGGACGCGACAAGATTGTCGGTTGTCGATTATGATTCGACCCGGTCATCTAGCGTACTACCGCGCGACACGACCCCCTGACCGCGGCGTTAGGCTCTCGCTATGCACGAATCCGTACAGCCCCCGAACGGCGTCGTCGGGGCAGCGCTCGAACTTTTCGCACAGCAGGGCTTCGAGCAGACCTCGGTCGAGCAGATCGCCAAGGCGGCCGGCGTCTCGAGATCGACGTTCTTCCGCCAGTTCGGTGGCAAGGAGGACGTGGTCTTCGCCGACCACGAAGCGCTGATCGAGCAGCTGCGCGCATTCCTCGACGAACCGCACGACGACCCCTGGCAGGCCGTGTGCGAGGCATCCGAACGCGTGTTCTCGTACTTCGCACGCGATCCTGAGCTCGCCAGGCGCCGCTACCAGATCGTGCGCGACGTCCCCGCTCTGCGCGAGCGCGAGATCATCACGGTGTTCCGCTACGAGCGCCTCTTCGACGACTACCTGCGGCAGTCGCTGCCCGGCATCGACCCTGTCGACGCCGTCGGCTTCGCCGCCCTGGTCACCGCCGTGCACAACCACGTGCTGCGCCAGTTGCTGCGCGGCAAGAAGGTGCCGGTGTCGGTGCTGCAGAAGTCGCTCGCCGACGTGCGGCGACGGTACGGCGTGCTGGAGGATGCCGCTGACGCGGCGTCCGACGACGTGGTCGTCGCCGTCTTCCCGCGGTCGATGCCGATCGCCGAGATCACCCGGCGGGTCCAGGCCGAGCTCAGCTGAGTCCTAGTCGCAGCCGCAGCCGCCGGAGGGCGTCTTGACCATGAAGCAGACGTCGCAGACGCCGTAGTCGCGGTCTTCCTTCGGCGTCGCCTTCGGCACCTTCGGCGCCGCGGGCGCGGACGTGCGCGGCGTCGTCGTGCGCTTGGCCTTGACCGGGGCGACCTGGACGAACTCGCTCGGGTGCACGACGTAGAAGTACGGCGGGCGTCCCTCGCTGGGCTGCAGTCGCTGCGGAGCAGAGCCGACGACGACGAGCTCGTCCTCGCTGAATCCGTTGGTGTAGGTGCGGCCGATGTGCAGAGCGGCACCGGGGCCGCGGCGGATCGCCTCGATGTAGCGGCCGCGGTCGATGAAGCTGCTGATCCCGATGGCGTCGACGATCTGCCCGATGAACTCGTGGTTCACGGGGTCGATGCGGTGCGCACGGAGAGCTTCGGCGAGATTGCGATACGGACGGGAGGTGCCTGCGGGGGTCGGCCCCTGTACTTCATTCATCACTACAAGGATCCCACGCCGTGACACACTGAACCACATGGTGCGCGCGACAGTGATCGGCAGCGGCCCCAACGGACTCGCCGCCGCGGTGGCCCTGGCCCGCGCGGGCTACGCGGTCGAGGTGCTCGAGGCCGCTGAGACCGTCGGAGGCGGCGTGCGCACGCTCGAAGGCCCGTTGCCCGGGTACCGGTATGACGTGTGCTCGGCCGTGCACCCCGCGGCGCTGACCTCGCCGTTCTTCCGCGCCTTCGGCATGGCGGACCTCGTGGACTGGATCCGCCCGGAGATCTCGTATGCGCATCCGCTCGACGGCGGGCGCGCGGGCATCGCCTGGCGCGACCTGGAGCGCACCGCGGAGGGACTCGGCGTCGACGCCAGGGCGTGGAACGCGCTGCTGCGTCCGCTGGTGCGCCGGCTCGACGAGGTGGTCGAGTTCACCGGCGGGACGATGCTGCGCGTTCCGCGCCACCCCGTCACCGGCATCCGGTTCGGCGTGCGGATGCTGGAGCAGGGCAGTCCGCTCGGACCGCGCGCGTTCCGCACCGACGAGGCGAACGCGCTGCTGGCCGGGGTGCTCGCGCATGCGGCGACCCCGCTCCCCTCGCCGTCTTCCGCCGCGGCGGGACTGCTCCTCGCCGCGCAGGCCCATGGCGCCTGGGGCTGGGCCTACCCGCGCGGCGGCGCGCAGCGCATCGCCGACGCCCTGCAGGACGACCTCGAGGCGCACGGCGGCGGCATCCGCACCGGTGAGCAGGTGGGTGACCTGGCCGATCTGGACTGGGGCGACCCGGCGCGCGGAGATCTGCTCGTGCTGAACTGCTCGCCTCGCCTGGCGCTCACGCATCCGGACATCCCCTCCGCGTACGCGCAGGCGCTGACGAGGTACCGTTACGGGCCGGCGGCCGCGAAGGTCGACTTCGCGCTGAGCGGGCCGGTGCCGTGGGCGAACGAGCGGGTCGCGCAGTCGCCGACCGTGCACGTCGGCGGCACGCGTGCCGAGATCGCCGCGAGCGAGAACGCGGTCGCCCGCGGTGCCGTGTCGGATCGCCCCTACGTGCTCGCGGTGCAGCCGTCGGTGCTGGACGGCACCAGAGCCCCGGATGGCGCAGCCGCACTGTGGGCGTACATCCACGTGCCGCTCGGCTCCGACCTCGACCCGACCGAGCTCGTCATCCGGCAGGTGGAGCGCTTCGCCCCCGGTTTCCGCGACGTGATTCTGGGCAGTCACGCCGTTGCGGCGTCCGGGCGCGAGGCGCTGAACCCGTCCGAGATCGGCGGTGACATCTTCGGCGGCTCGTTCTCGATGGCGCAGGCGTTCCGGCGGCCGGTCGTCTCCGCGACGCCGTGGCGCACCCCGATGCGCGGGGTGTACCTCGCCTCGGCGTCGACACCGCCCGGCCCCGGCGTGAACGGCATGGCCGGCTGGCATGCCGCGCGCACGGCGCTGGCGGATGCCGGCACGCCCGCGTCCCTGGAGGATCTGTTCGCCTCCTCCCTCGCCTGAGGGGTCAGAAAGCGTCGGGTCCGGCCCCGCCGACCCCGCAGATCTTGACCCCTCGTGGGATGACGGCAGACAGGCCAGGATGGTGACCATGTACGAGATCCCCGCGCCGATGCTCGCCAAGGCCGCTGCGGCCGTGCCCGATCCCTCGAAGACGCCGATGCTGTTCGAGCCGAAGTGGGACGGCTTCCGCGGGCTGATCGCCTGGGACGGCGAGAGCCTCGAGATCGGGTCGCGCGGCGCGAAGCCGCTGACGCGCTACTTCCCCGAGCTGGTCGAGCAGCTCCCGGGCATCCTGCCGGGGCCGTGCCTGCTCGACGGCGAAATCGTCGTCGCGACCGGACCGGCCGGCGCGCAGCGCCTGGACTGGGAGGCGCTCAGCCAGCGCATCCACCCGGCCGCCTCTCGCGTCGCGAAGCTCTCCGTCGAGACGCCGGCGATGTTCATCGCTTTCGACCTGCTCGCCGAGGGCGACGACGACCTGCAGCGGCTGTCGTTCCGCGAGCGGCGTGCACGCCTCGAGCGGATGCTGGCGGATGCGACCGACCCCCTGCATCTGACGCGCACCACCGACGACCGCGCGATCGCCCAGCGCTGGCTCGAGGAGTTCGAGGGCGCAGGGCTCGACGGCGTCGTCGCGAAGCCTCTGGACGATCCGTATGCGCCGGGAAAGCGCACCCTGATCAAGATCAAGCACGCTCGCACGGCCGACGTCGTCGCCCTCGGCTACCGGGTGCACAAGAGCGGATCCGGCGTCGGCTCGCTGCTCGTGGGCCTGTACGGGGATGACGGTGTCCTGCGTCAGGTCGGCGGCGTCGCCGCCTGGAGCGACGCGATGAGGCAGCAGCTGGTCGAGGATCTGGAGCCGCTCGTGGAGCGGGATGCCGAGGGGGCGGCCGTCACCGGAGAGGGCGAGCGCTCCCGGTTCAGCGGCGCGAAGGACGTCTCCTTCGTGCGGCTGCGACCCGAGCGGGTGCTCGAGGTGAAGTACGACCAGCTCGAGGGGGCGCGATTCCGGCACACCGTGCAGTTCGCTCGGTGGCGCCCTGATCGGGATGCCTCCTCCTGCACCTACGACCAGCTTGACACTGTGGCAGGGTACGACCTCGCGGACGTGCTGACCTGAGCGCCTTGGTGTGCCACGGGTCCTGAGCGAGCGAAGCGAGACGAAGGGCGCTCAGGACCCGAGGAACCGCACCCTGAGCGAGGAGCGCAGCGACGAGACGAAGGACGCTCAACGGCCCGTACGCGGCGGCGTGAACTCGACGATCGGGATCTCGGCCTCTCCCCCGGCGGCGTAGTCCATCGCCGCGCTGAGGTGCTTCCAGGCGTCCGGATGCTCGGCCGCGTAGACCTTCAGCCGCGCCGCGGACTCCTCGGCGTCGAGCATTCGCACCGCGGCCCGCGCCCGGCGCGCGTGACCGGTGCTGAGATAGGCGACGCCGTTGGCCTGCAGGTTGCGGTACCACTGCGCCTTCCGGCCGAACCCGGATGCGACCCGGATCACGTTGTGCTCGCGCTCCACGACCTCGACGACCACGAACCGGCGCTGGTGGGATTTCCTGCCGAGGTGCTCGATCATCACGAGGCGGTCGCCGAAGATCCAGCCGAAGCCCGCACGGTACAGGCCGATGGGCGCGCGCACCAGCCAGGGTGTCGCCAGCATCCGAGCGACGAGCCTGTCCATGAAAGCGGTGTGCTCAGGCATCGTTCTCCCAGTTCGCGGCGACCTTCTTGCTCGGCTGCACCCGGGGCGGCTCTCCCGGCATCTTGGGGAACTCCGGCGGGAACGGCAGCTCCCCCAGCCCGTTCTCCGCATCGCGGTCCCACCACTGCAGGAGGGTGTCGATCCGCCCCGGTGCGTCCTGCATCCCGGCCCACGGGTCGCCGACCTCGGCGAGCCTGGCGGGGATGCTGCGCACGGTGAAGCGCTTCGGGTCCAGGTCGTCGAGCTCCTCCCAGTGGATCGGCGTGGACACCGGCGCGCCGGGCAGCGCTCGTGGGCTGTAGGCGCCGGCCATGGTGCGGTCGCGATTGGCCTGGTTGAAGTCCACGAAGATGCGCTCGCCGCGCTCCTCCTTCCACCAGTTCGTGGTCACCGCCTCCGGCATCCGCCGTTCCAGTTCGCGCCCGGTGGCGATGACCGCGTGACGCACGGTGAGGAACTCCCACTCCGGCGCGATCGGGCAGAACACGTGCAGACCGCGGTTGCCGCTGGTCTTGATGAACGGCTCGAGATCCGCCTCGCGCAGGACGGCGCGCAGCTCTCGTGCGGCGACGATCGCCTCTGCCATGCCCGTGCCGGGCTGCGGATCCAGGTCGATGCGCAGTTCGACCGGGTTGTCGGTGTCGGCCGCGAGCGATGCCCACGGGTGAAACACGATCGTGTTCATCTGCACGGCCCACACGATCGCGCTGGTGCGGTTCAGCACGATCTGCGGATGCCTGCGACCGCTGTTGTACGTGCACATCACGGAGTCGACGAAGTCGGGCGTGCCCTTCGGCGGGTTCTTCGAGAAGAATCCCTCGCCGCCGATGCCGTCGCGGAACCGCTCCAGTGACACCGGCCGGTGGCCGTTGGCGTTCAGGAACGCCGCGGAGACCGTCTGCACGTAGTCGGCGTACTCCGCCTTGGTGATGCCACCGCCGCCCTCGTCCGGCCAGACCACACGGTTCGGACTGGACAGTCCGATCTGCCGTTCCCCGTCGGTGTCGGTCACGGTCAGCGTCACGCGCTCAGAGGCCATGTTCCGAGACTAGGACGCCGCGCCGACGAGCGGAACCGTCAGGCGAGGGCGCGGGCGCGCCCGAGGTCCACGAAGACCTCGGTGTTGAACCGGTAGGCCGCGCGGACCTCGTCGAGCATGCGGGCGCGCTCATCGGCGTCCAGCGTCGCGCCGAAGGCGTCGAGCACGCGGCGGTACATGTCCTTGAAACCACCCAGGTCGCCGAGCGTGGAGAAGTCGTAGAACGACACGCCTTCTCCCCCGAACTGACCGGACACCCGGCGCGCGATGGCCTGACCACCGGAGAGGTCACCGAGGTAGCGGGTGTAGTGGTGGGCGAGGATGCCGGCGATCCAGCCCTGCTCCGCGAGTTCGTCGATCCGCGCGGCATACGCGGTGGTCGCCGGGACGGCCTCGATCGCGTCGCGCCAGTCCGCGCCGATCAGTGCCTCGAGGTCGCTGATGAGCGCATCGCGTCGGATCAGCTCGGCCGGGTGCACCGCCGCGAGCAGCGGATCGGCGGCCAGCAGAGCGGATGCCCGCTCCAGCGCCTCGTACATGAACCAGTGCTGCACGACCAGCTGCGCGTAGTCGGTGCGGGTGCCTCGTCCGCGCATGATGTCGGCCATGAAGTCGGCGCCCTCGCTGTCACCATGGTCGCCCCAGGTGGCCTCGCGCAACTCGCGGGCGAAGCCGGCGGTCTCCCGCGCGTCCGTTCCGTGGGCACCGTGCGGGCGGGAGGCGCCGTGCAGGTGGGAGGCGCCGTGCGGGTTCCCCTGCTCACCGTGATGCGCATGCTGGCCGTGCTGCCCCGCGAGGTGGGTCGGATGCTGCTCCTCCGCGCGAGGCTCGACACCCAGCTCGCGGCAGGCGGCGCGGTACAGCTCGACGGCGGCGCGGCGGATGTCCCGCCGTTCGGCGATCTCGATCGGCCAGGCGACCGTGACCTCCCTTGAGCCGCCGGGCACGTCCGCCTGCCAGCGACCGCCTGTGCCATCCAGTCCGATCATCGCGGCACCGGTCGCCTCCGGCACCCCGAAGGCGCGGACGATGATGAGATTGTCATCGGAGTGGTCACCGTTCATGTGCGCGGTGACGGCGTCGATCACAGTGTCGTCGATGAGCATGCGTCCGCCATTCGTGAATGAGGTAAGGCTAACCTTCATTCAACCACGGGAACGCGGCGACCGGATACCAGCAGAGTCGGTCAGTCGTCGCCCAGATCGACGGCGAGCACCAGCACAGGACCGAGCGCGTCGCGCTCGACGGCCAGCGAGGGTCCGGCCGAGTCGACGACCACGCCGTCGAGCTCGGTGTGGCTGCTGAGCACCTTCGCGAGCTGCTCCGGCTCGAAGGGCATCGGGCGGTCGTTCCGGCCCAGAGCGACCACTTCGAGCGGGTGCGAGAACACCTGGAGGAATCGCTTGCCGTCGGCGGTGTGCGCCTCGGCGATGCCGACGGGCGCCCCGGTCGAGCCGTCACTCACCGCGACCCAGACCTTGGTCTTCGCCAGCGCCTCCCCGACCCGCGCCGCGGTGTCGGGCTGACGGGGCGCGGAGACCAGGCCCTTGATCGCCATGGCCGGGTCGCTCTGGCTCATGGCCTGCTGCAGCAGCTCGGTCGGGAACACGACGCGATGCGGCGCAGACGCGTTGTCGATGATGATGCCGGTGAACCCGCCGTCGATCACCTGCTGGTAGATCAGCGCGACCGGCTGTGCCATCGCAGAGGTGGCGGAGGGGTCCTCCTCGGTCTCGACCGCGGCGCGCAGCGCCGCGCCGGAGGTGAACGCCAGGAGGAACGACTTCTCGTCCTCGCGGATCACAGCGACCGACAGCGACTGTCCGCTGTTGATCTGCTCGCTCGCGTCGCCGTGGACGCGCAGGTACAGGTGCCCCTGCATCGACTGGCGCATCACGCCGAGCAGTTCCTCGTTGCTCGCGCCCTCTGCGATCTCGGCGAGGGCCTCACGCAGCAGAACGTTGTCCTTCAGGCCCTCAATCGTGTGGGTGTCCTCCGGCGGCAGCGCTGAGGCGAGCGGAAGGCGGGGCTTCTCGGTCTCGACGACGTTGACCGTGGCCTCACGGCGTGGACGAGGGGCCGCCTGCGCCACGGGACGGTCGGCATCGCTGCCCGCAGCCCGCTCGTCGACGGGTGCCGCGATTTCGGGACCGGCGTCCGCTCCGACCCCTCGGAATGCCTGCACGGAGATGCCGACGGTCGGAACGGCTTCCTCGACCGGTTCCGGCGCGGCGATGTCCTCGACGGGAGCGCCCGGGACCGGAGCATCCTCTTCGACGGTGGAGGGATCTGCAGTCTTCTTGCGGCGGGAGAACAGGGCCATATGTGTCAGCCTAACCGCGTAATCAGAGCTTGACGATCGGGGCGATCTTGATCAGCAGCTTCTTCTGCCCGGCCGCGTCGAACCGCACGTGGGCGATGCGCTTGGCTCCCTCACCGGTGACCGCCTCGATGCGCCCCTCGCCGAAGTCGTCGTGCCGGATGCGGTCGCCGGGCACGAGTTCCAGGTCGCCGTTGTCGCGCACCTTGGCGGTGACCTTGTTCGGGAACCGGTCCATCGCGGTCGACAGCGGCGTCAGGCGCTTCTCCAGCGGCTGCGCGGCGAACCGGTCGCGGCCGCCGCCGCCCTGTCTGCGCGCGTTCAGAGCGCGCGACTGCGTCCCACCGCGGGAGTTCACGTCGCCAGGCGACTGCCGCCAGTCGATGAGCTCGGCCGGGATCTCCTGCAGGAACCGGCTCGGCATCGCCACGGACACCTCACCGAACTGCGCGCGGGTCATCGCCAGCGACAGGTGCAGGCGCTTGCGCGCGCGGGTGAGGCCGACGTAGAACAGCCGGCGCTCCTCCTGCGGCCCACCCGGTTCGCCTGCGGAGATGCGGTGCGGGATGAGGTCCTCCTCGACACCGGTCACGAACACCGCGTCGTACTCCAGACCCTTCGCGGTGTGCATCGTCATCAGCGAGACCGTGCCCGACTCGTCGTCGAGGTCGTCGGCGTCCGAGACCAGCGCGACCTCGGTGAGGAAGTCGACCAGCGTGCCGTCCGGGTTGTTCCGCGCGAAGTCGCGTGTCACGGCGACGAACTCGTCGAGGTTCTCGAGCCGTGCTTCGTCCTGCGGGTCGCGGCTGCGGCGCAGCGAGTCGAAGTAGCCGCTCTTCTCGAGCAGCAGCGAGAGCCCCTCCGCCACGGAGGTCGCCGAGGGGACCTCGCCGGAAGCCGGCAGCATGATCGCCGTCGCCTCGGTGAGCACCTGGTCGAGCTGCCCGATCGCGGCCTGCAGCTTCGGGCCGACCCCGAGCTGCGAGGGGTGCGACAGCGCCTCGCGGAATGTGATCCCCTGTTCCTCGGCGAAGCGCGCGATCGCCGTCTCGGTGACATCGCCGATGCCGCGCCGCGGCTTGTTCAGGATGCGGCGCAGCGCCATCTCGTCGGAGGGATTGGCGACCGAGACCAGATAGGCCAGCGCGTCCTTGATCTCGGCGCGCTCGTAGAACTTCGTGCCGCCCATGATCTTGTACGGCACTGCGGCGCGGATGAAGATCTCCTCCAGCGCACGGGACTGCGAGTTCGTGCGGTAGAACACGGCCATCTCGGAGTACGGCATGCCCGCGCGGCGCAGCGCCTCGACCTCGTCGGCCACGAACTGCGCCTCGTCGTGCTGCGAGTACCCGGTGAAGCCGACGATCTTCTCGCCGTCGCCCTTGTCACTCCAGAGCTTCTTGTCCTTGCGGTCGAAGTTGTTGCCGATCACGGCGTTGGCGGCCGAGAGGATGTTCTGCGTCGAGCGGTAGTTCTGCTCGAGCAGCACGACCTTCGCGCCGGGGAAGTCGCGCTCGAACTCGCTGATGTTGCGGATGTCGGCACCGCGGAAGGCGTAGATCGACTGGTCGGAGTCGCCGACGACGGTCAGCGACGCGCCGGCCTCGGCACCGGTCCCCGAGCCCGGCGTCGTCTCGGGCTCGAAGATCATCATGCCGTTCGAGGCATACGGCTCGGGCGCCTCGCCCTGCACCGGCCTGGTGAGCTCGTGGATGAGCGCGTACTGGGCGTGGTTGGTGTCCTGGTACTCGTCAACGAGGATGTGGCGGAAGCGGCGCCGGTACGTGTCGGCGACATGCGGGAACGCCCGGAACAGGTACACCGTCTGCCCGATGAGGTCGTCGAAGTCGAAGGCGTTCGCCTTCTGCAGCTGCCGCTGGTAGTCGGCGAAGATCTCGGTGAACAGGCGCTCCGCCGGGTCGTTCATGTTCGCGTCACGGGCGTAGGACTCGGCATCCTGCAGCTCGTTCTTGAGCTTCGAGATGCGGCCCTGCACGGATGCCGGGGTCAGGCCGTAGGCGTCGGCCTCGTGCTCCTTGACCAGCCGCTTGATGAGGGCGCGCGAGTCGCCGGAGTCGTAGATGGTGAAGTTCTGCGTGAAGCCGAACTGCCCCGCCTCGCGGCGCAGGATGCGCACGCAGGCGGAGTGGAAGGTCGAGATCCACATGCCGCGCGCGGCATCGCCGACCAGGGCGCCGACGCGCTCGCGCATCTCACCGGCCGCCTTGTTGGTGAACGTGATCGCCAGGATCTGGCTCGGCCACGCCTCCCTGTTGCGCAGCAGCAGTGCGATGCGGCGGGTGAGCACGCTGGTCTTGCCCGACCCCGCGCCCGCGACGATCAGCAGCGCGGGGCCGCGGTGCGTCACCGCGTCGAGCTGCTGCGGGTTGAGCCCTGCGAGCAGGTCGTCGGAGGCCTGAGGGCCGGCGGAGGCGGGAACGATGAGTGGAGCTTCGGTCATGGCACTTCGAGTCTAGGCGCGGCCACGGACAGCGACTCGGCGAGCCTTCGGCTCAGCGACGGAAGAACGCGACCCCGAGATCCGGATGATCGACGAACACGCCGTCCACGCCGGTGCGGGCGATGACGTCCCACTCGGCCTCGTACTCGCCGAACGCCGCCTTGCCGCCGGGACCGCGGTACGCGGGGTCCAGGAACTTGTTCTCCGGCCGGCAGGTCCAGGTGAACACGCGCAGCCCCCTGGCGTGCGCTCGGTCGACGAGGACTGAGTCACGGCCCAGCAGCATCCGCTTGCTGACGCTGATGCCGTCGACGGAGCCGACCAGCCGATCGAGACCCTCCGGCTCCACCTCGGAGCGATAAGTGGGGGCCGCGCGCCCCAGCGCTGCGATCTGGTCGAAGGGCTTGCCGCTCGCCTCGATGAGATAGATGTACGACGCGGCGATGCCCTGCTCGCGCAGCCGCTGCAGCACGGTCCGTTCGAACGACTCGACGATCAGCGGCAGTTCGCCGTCTGCCCAGCCGGCGACGCGCAGATCGCGCACGATGAGCGGCACGAGATCGAGCCCGATCCCCTCGAAGTACGTGGCGTGCTTGATCTCCAGTACGACGCCGATCTCGCGACCGTGCTCGATGGAGCCCTCCCGCACGAGATCGAGCAGATCCGTCAGGCGCAGGATCGGCTGCGCATCGTCGAAGCTGGCGCTCGAGGGCCGCAGTCTCGGCAGCCGCTCGCGGGTGCGCAGCGTGCTCAGCTCGTCCCAGGTGAAGTCCTCGGTGAACCATCCGGTGAGCGACTCGCCGTCGACCTTCTTCGTGGTGCGGCGGTCCGCGAACTCCGGATGCTCGGCGACGTCCGTCGTGCCCGAGATGTCGTTCTCGTGCCGGACGACCAGAACCCCGTCCCGCGTGGCGACGATGTCGGGTTCCACCGCGTCGACTCCCATCGCGAGCGCGAGCTCGTAGGAGGAGCGGCTGTGCTCGGGCCGGTAGCCGGGTGCACCGCGGTGACCGATGACGAGCGGAGATCTTCTGACCACGCTTTCAGCGTAAAGCACCCCGTTCATAGGGATTCTCCGTAGACTTATGGGACACCGACCGATCCCTCGGGACCGATCCCCCTCAGGAGTGATCCGCACCATGAGCAGCAACTTCGCCTTCAACAACCCGGCGTTCCAGCAGCAGGACCCGCGCAAGGCCGCCACGTACCCCGGCGCGCCGCAGGGCACCTACGCGCCGCCGCCCGCTCCGACCGCGGCCCACGCCGGTGTGGATGCTGCGGCGAACGCGCAGCTCGAGGGCATGTACGCCGCGCCGTCGGCCGGTGCCATCGAGACCGACCGGATGACCGTCGAGGACACGGTCTGGAAGACCGTCGGCCTCTTCGCGATCCTGCTGGTCACCGCGGCCGTCGGCTGGATCTGGACGATGTCCAGCCTGAACCCGATCACCGGTGATGTCACGCTGATCCCGTGGATGGTCGGTGCGCTCGGCGGTTTCGTGCTCGCCATGGTTGTCACGTTCACCTCGCGCAAGAAGGTCCGCCCCGGGCTGATCTTCGGCTACGCGGCCTTCGAGGGACTTTTCGTCGGCGCCATCTCGGCCTTCTTCGAGACGATGTGGCCGGGCATCGTCGTCCAGGCATCGCTCGCCACGTTCTCCGTCGTCGGCGTGACCCTGGCGCTGTTCGCCAGCGGCAAGATCCGCGCCTCCGCGAAGATGACCAAGATCGTCATGATCGCCATGCTCGGCTACCTGGTCTTCTCCGTCGTGAACCTCATCCTGATGTGGACGAACGTCCCGATGGCAGCCGGCGCCTTCGGCATCTACAGCATGAAGGTCGCAGGCATCCCGCTCGGTCTGATCATCGGCATCCTCGTCGTCTTCATGGCGGCATACTCGCTGGTCCTCGACTTCGACCAGATCCAGCAGGGCGTGCGCAACGGCGCGCCCCGCAAGTACGGCTGGCTCGGCGGCTTCGGCATCATGGTCACCGTCGTGTGGCTGTACGTCGAGATTCTGCGCATGATCGCGATCCTGCGCGGTAACAACTGACCTGATCACGCGAATGGGCCGCTCTCCCGGGAGAGCGGCCCTTTTCCGTTTCCTCAGCCGCGAGCCTTCGCCTCGAGCAGGGCGCGCTCGCGGTCGTTGCCGGCGAGACGCGCCGCGACGGCGAACTCGCTGCGCGCCTCCTCGGTGCGGCCCAGCCGCAGCAGCAGCTCCGCACGCGTCGCCGGCAGCAGGTGGTAGCCGCGCAACGCCCCCTCCTCCGAGAGCCGGTCGATGATGCGCAGGGCGTTCGCGGGTCCGGTCGCCATCGCCACGGCGGCGGCTCTGTTCAGCTCGACCACCGGCGAGGGGGCGATGCGACCCAGCGCCTCGTAGAGCAGCACGATGCGCTCCCAGTCGGTCTCGTCGACGGATGCCGCCACGGCGTGGCATTCGGCGATCGCGGCCTGCAGAGCGTACGGTCCCCGGCCGCGGCCGAGTGCGTCGGTGCGAGCCAGCGCCGCGCGTCCACGCGCGATCGCCCCGCGGTCCCAGCGCCGACGGTCCTGGTCCGCGAGCAGGATCGGGTCGCCGTTCTGATCGACACGAGCGGGGAAGCGCGCCGCAGTGAGCTCCATGAGCGCGACGAGACCGTGCACCTCGGGTTCACGAGGCGTGATCTCGGCCAGGACGCGGGCCAGCCGGACGGCCTCGCGGGCCAGGTCCGGACGCATCCAGTCGTCGCCGGCACTGGCCGCATGCCCCTCGTTGAAGATCAGATAGAGCACGCCGAGGATCGCGCCCAGGCGCTCGGCGTACTCCTCTCGCGGCGGCACCTCGAACGGCACGTTCGCCGCGCCGAGGGTTTTCTTCGCCCGCACGATGCGTTGCTGGACGGTCGCGACGGGCACGAGGAACGCCCTGGCGATCTCCTCGCTGGACAGACCGCCGACCACGCGGAGGGTGAGCGCGACCCGCGCCTCGCGCGAGAGCACCGGGTGACAGGCGACGAAGATCAGCCGGAGCACGTCGTCGTCGATCGCGTCCGGGTCCCAGGGCACGCCCTGCGCGGACTGCTCCTGCTGTTCCCATTCGAGGTCATGCGCGATCACGGCGAGACGCTCGTCGTAGCGCTCCCTGCGCCGCCAGCCGTCGATCGCACGGCGCTTCGCCACCGTGGTCAGCCAGGCCGCCGGATTGCTGGGGATGCCGGCATCCGGCCATTTCTCCAGCGCCTCCGCCAAGGCGTCCTGGGCGAGGTCCTCGGCGAACGCGAAATCGCCCGTCATCCGGGTGAGCGTGGCGACGATCTTCGCCGACTCGATGCGCCAGACCGCGGCGACGGCGCGCTCCGCGGATTCGCGGGAGCACACCGTCGCGGCATCCTCAGCTCTGGGCACGGCGCTCGTTCTCCTCGCGCCAGCCGGCCTCCTTCTGGATCCACTCGTTGTCCTGCGGGAAGTCGGAGAGCTCCGTGACGCGGCGCACCTCGAGATACGCGCCGGGCCCGAGCGGCGCACGCTTGGCCCATTCCGCGGCCTCCTCACGGCTCGACACCTCGATGATCCAGAAGCCGTTGAACAGCTCCTTGGTCTCGCCGTAGGGTCCGTCGGTGACCAGCGGAGCCTCGGCCGAGAAGTCCACGACGAAGCCCTCCTCGGCATCCGTCAGTCCCTCGCCGCCGATCATCACTCCGGCCTTGAGCATGGACTCGTTGTACTTCCCCATCGCCTCGATGACCTGCTCGAACGGGATGTCCTGGTATGCCTCGACGCCGGCGTCGTCCGCGCGCATGATGAGCATGTACTTCATGATGATCTCCTCGATCTCGGGGCCGTCTCTCGACCCTCTCATTCAGGACGTCGAACGAGAAGAGCACCGATCGACATCGGCGCAGAATTCTTTCTAGGATTTCCGGATGAGCATTGTCGGCGAGATCCGCGACGCCCTGCAGGATGCCGCGGATCCTGCGCTGGCGCCCGGCCAGCAGGCGTACATGAAGTCCGTGATGCCGTTCCTCGGCGTGCGGGTTCCGGAGGTGCGCAGACTCGTGCGCGAGGTCGCGCGGCAGGAGAAGGATGCCGGGGCGCTGCGCACCGCGGCCCTGGAACTGTGGCGAGAGGCCGCGCATCGCGAGGAGCGGTACGCCGCGCAGGCACTGATGGCGCTGCCGCCGATGCGCGGCCGGTTCGACCTGCTGGACGTGCACGAGGAGATGGTGCGCACCGGGGCGTGGTGGGACCACGTCGACGAGGTGGCGCACCGGCTCGCCGACCTGCTCGACGCGCATCCCGCCGAGATGGGAGTGGAGCTGCGGGTGTGGTCAGGCGATGAGGACTTCTGGATGCGCCGGGTCGCGATCATCGCCCAGCTGGGCAGGAGGGATCGGGTGGACCGCGCGCTGCTGACGGATGCGATCGAGCCGAACATCGCCGACCCGGAGTTCTTCATCCGCAAGGCGATCGGGTGGGCGCTGCGCGATCTGGCCAAACGGGATCCGGACTGGGTGCGGGACTTCGTCGCGCAGCATCCGGCCCTCTCGCCGCTGTCGCGGCGCGAGGCGCTCAAGCACCTCGGCTGACGGCCCACGCAGCCTCTCTCTGACTGCTCCGGTCTCATCGGTTGCGGGTGTGCCAGGGGTCCTCACCCACAACGAGTGAGACCGGAGCGTCGTGAGCGGCGGGCCCGTCAGCCGAGGGCGTCCAGCGACGCGCGGATGGCGGCGGCGGATGCCCGGAGCTTCGCCTCCTCGGCATCCGTCATCGGCATCCCCGCGACGGGGACCGCGCCGGACGCGCTGACGACGGATGGCAGCGACAGCGCGACCCCGTCGATGCCGTGCTCGCCGCTCAGCAGCGTCGAGACCGGCAGCACGGCATGCTCATCGCGGATCACAGCTTCGGCGATGCGCGCCGCGCTCACACCGATCGCCAGGTTGGTGGCCCCCTTGCCGCGGATCACCGTGTACGCGGCATCCCGCACGTCGACCGCGATCCGGTCGAGCTCGTCGGGTGTGAACTGTTGCTCGGATGGCCAGTCCAGGATCGGCACAGGGCCGATGGTCGCGTTGGACCAGACCGGGAACTGGCTGTCGCCGTGCTCACCGACGATGTCCGCGTGCACGCTGGCAGTGCTCACGCCCGCGCGCTGGGCGAGCCGCCAGCGCAGTCGCGAGGTGTCGAGCACGGTGCCCGAGCCGAAGACGCGATGCGCGGGCAGCCCGGTGATCCGCTGCGCGACGACGGTCATCACGTCGGCGGGGTTGGTGACGATGATGAACACGGCGTCGGGGGCGTGCTCGAGCAGCCCCGGCATCAGGCTCTGCAGGATCCGCACGTTCGTGCCGGCGAGCTCCATGCGCGTCTGTCCCGGCTGCTGCTTGGCGCCGGCGGTGACGATGACGACATCGCTGCCGTCCACGACGGACAGGTCGGAACCACCGCTCACGGATGACGAGGTGAACTGCGTGCCGTGTGCGAGGTCGAGCACCTCGGCATCCACCTTCTCTGTGGCGATGTCGTAGAGTGCGACCTCGGCCGCGCTCCCGCGGATCAGCGCCGCGTACGCGACGCTGACTCCGACTCCGCCAGCACCGATCACGGAAAGCTTCGTGCGTCCTCTGCTCATGCCACCATCCTGCCGGAGCCGCCGGGTGCGCGGCATCCATCGATTCCGTGAAATCCGGATGCCGCATCGCGACGTGCCAAGATGGGCCGGACGGCGTTTCGGGTGGAGGGCTTGATGAAGAACCGGATGCGACGTGCTGCTGTCCTGACTGCAGCGCTGCTGGGCGGGATTCTTGCCGGACCGGCACTGTCTGCGGGCGCGCAGACCCCGCCCGACCTCGATTCCGGGTACGTGAGCGACTTCTCCGATGTGCTCTCAGATGCGCAGGAGACGCGGCTCGAGAAGCGCCTCGGCGAGCTGGCATCGTCTGACGGACTGCCGGAGCTGTACGTGGTGCTGGTACCCGACTTCGCGGAGCCGTCGAACGCGCTCGCCTGGGCGGATGCGACGGCGCTGCGCAACAACCTCGCGCCCGACCAGTATCTGCTCGCGATAGCGACCGAGGGGCGCAGCCTCGCGATCTCCGCGGAGTACGGCGGCGATGCCGTCGCAGCCGGCCCGCTGTCCGAGGATCGCGTGCTGCAGATCGAGGACGACCTCGGTTCGCGCTATCTCGCCGATGATGACTGGGCCGGCGGCATCGGGTTCGTCGCGGACGAATTCGCGAAGGCGCCACTGCCCTGGTGGGTGTGGGTGCTGGGCATCGCCGGCGTCGGCCTGGTGATCGTCGTCGTCACGCAGCTCGTGCTCCTGGTGCGGCGTCGGCGCGCGCTGGCCGCCGAGCTGCGCACACTGGAGGGACAGAAGAAGACTGCGGCCCGGCGTCTGGTGCAGACCGACGAAGCCGTGCGCACCAGCGAGCAGGAGCTCGGCTTCGTGACCGCGGAGTTCGGCGAGGAGACGACCGCCTCGTTCACAGCACTGCTCGCCGACTGCCGCGCGCGGCTGCAGGAGGCGTTCCAGCTGCTGGAGAAGCTGCAGGATGCGGAGGAGGACTCCACCGCCGAGACCAGGGAGTGGACGAACACGATCCTCCGGCTCTGCGTCGAGGTCGACGACGACCTCGACGGTCGACGGCAGGAGCTGGCATCGCTCCGCGCGCTGGCTGAGGGAGCGGCCGACACCCTGGCACGTCTGAGGACGGCCCGCGCGGATGCGGCGACCCTGCAGAGCGAGGCAGCCGATCGCCTCGCGTCGCTCGCGGCGGCCTTCGCCCCGGCGGATCTGATCGGCGTCGTGGACAACGCGGATCAGATCGGCGGCCGGCTGCAGGCGGCGGATGTGCAGCTCGAGGCACTGCAGAGGGCTGTGGATGCCCGCAAGCCGAAGGCGATCACCGACGCGGTGCACGAGGTCGAGCGGCTGCTCGCCGAGGCGAAGGAGCTGCGGAGCGCCATCGAGGCCCAGGCGGATGCCCTCTCGGCGCGCAGCGCGTCGTCGGCTGCCGCCGCGTCCACGTTGGAGCAGGCGACGACGGCCGTGCGCGCGGCCGAGGCCTCGGTGCAGGCGCGGCCGGGCGGGGTCAGCGCGTTCACCCTGTCGCGCCTGAACGCCGCTCAGCGGCTGCTCGCCACGGCCGCAGCGGCATCGGATCCCGATGCTGCGCAGCGCCACGCCGCATCCGCCCTCGCCACCGCCGAACAGGTGCAGAGTCTCATCGGCGAGGCCGCTCCGGAGAGGGGTCGCTTCGTCCGGTCGGCCGCATCCACGCATCCGGCGGACGACGGGGCCGTCATGTACGACACCGCCGTCAGCGCGGCTGCCCGGGAGTCGTCCTGGCAGAACTATGTCGGTGAGGATGACACCGACGGGATGGGCGGCAAGGCCGTCGCGGGAGGGCTCAGCGGCGGCGTCATCGGGCTCTTTGGCGGCATGGCCGTCGGCGAGGGGAACCCGGGGGCGGTCGCGATGTTCGTGATCGGCGGCGCCGTGCTCGGGGCCCTCCTCGGCGCGTTCGGCAGTTCCGGTGGAGGCGGCGGCTCTTCCTCGGGCTGGGGCGGGTCGTCGGGCTCGTCGTCGCGACGCTCGTGGAGCAGCTCCTCACGCTCGTCGCGCAGCTCGTCCAGCCGATCCTCGAGCCGCTCCTCGAGCCGCTCCTCCGGCCGTTCCGGCGGCCGCCGCTTCTGATCGGCCCCGTCCTCCCTTGCAGGTGGCGGACCATTCTGCAGATGGCGGACGACACACCGTCGTCTCCACCGCCATCCGCAGATCGATCCGCCATCCGCGAGGCGTCCCATCGCCGCCCGTACTCTCCACAGCCCGTGTTCAGACCGGACCTCCCGCACGCACCGGCCCATCCGTTTGCGGGCGGCGGATGAATCTGCAGATGGCGGACAACACACCGGCGTCTCCACCGCCATCCGCAGATCCGTCCGCCATCTGCGAGGTGTCAGCTGTCTAGGCTGGGGCGGTGGGCGGACGGCGAGTGGTGTTCTGGGACTTCGACGGCACGCTCGCCGTGCGTGAGGGCATGTGGTCTGCGGCCGTCGTCGACGCACTGCGATCAGTGGATGCCGGCATCACGATCGACGCGGAACTGATCCGTCCGCATCTGCGCAGCGGATTCCCCTGGCACCAGCCCGAGGTCGTCACCTCTCCCCCGCTCACGGCGGATGCCTGGGCGGCGCGCCTCGCACCGGTGTTCGACCAAGCCCTGCGGGCACAGGGTGTGCCCGCAGATGTCGCATCCGCAGCATCCGCTCGGGTGCTCGACGAGTACTACCGCGTCGGGCCGTGGCAGGTGATCGACGGGGCACTGGACGCGCTACGGCAGACGGCGGATGCCGGATACGACAACGTCATCCTGAGCAACCACGGCCCCGCTCTGCCGGAACTCGTCGATGCCCTCGGTCTGTCAGCCCTGGTGTCTCTGACGATCACGAGCGCAGCGGTCGGCATCGAGAAGCCGAACCCGCTGCTGTTCGCGCACGCGCTGCGCGTGGCGGATGCCGGCGATGACACCTGGATGGTCGGCGACAACCCGATCGCCGACGTGGCAGGCGCCGAGCGCGCCGGCATCCGCGCCCTCCTCGCCGACGGCGTCTATCCCGACTCGCGCGGCCTCACCGTCCTCCAGGCCGCGCACCGCATCACCGCGCCCGGCGACTGACCGCGCAGCGCTCTTACTCCCCCCGCCAATGCCTTCCGCCCCCATGCCGAAGGCATGAGGGCGGAGCGATCATCGCGAAGCGGGAGACTGCGAGCTCACTCCCACTCGATCGTTGCCGGCGGCTTCGACGTGACGTCGAGCACGACCCGGTTGACCTCGCTCACCTCGTTGGTGATGCGGTTCGAGATCTTCGCCAGCACGTCGTACGGCAGGCGCGTCCAGTCCGCCGTCATGGCGTCCTCGGACGAGACCGGGCGCAGCACGATCGGGTGCCCGTAGGTGCGGCCGTCGCCCTGCACGCCGACCGAGCGCACGTCGGCGAGCAGCACGACAGGGCACTGCCAGATGGTCTGATCGAGACCGGCGAGGGTGAGCTCCTCGCGGGCGATCGCGTCGGCCTCGCGCAGCACGTCGAGGCGCTCGCGGGTGACCTCGCCGATGATGCGGATGCCGAGGCCGGGGCCGGGGAACGGCTGGCGGCCGACGATCGCCTCGGGAATGCCGAGCTCGCGGCCGATCGCGCGGACCTCGTCCTTGAACAGGGCGCGCAGCGGCTCGATCAGCTCGAAGTCGAGGTCGTCGGGCAGACCGCCGACGTTGTGGTGCGACTTGATGTTGGCGGTACCCGATCCTCCACCGGACTCGACGACGTCGGGGTACAGGGTGCCCTGCACGAGGAACTTGACCTTCTCGCCCGAGGCCTTGGCCTCTTCGACGAGATCGCGCTGCACCTGCTCGAACGCGCGGATGAACTCGCGGCCGATGATCTTTCTCTTCGTTTCCGGGTCGGTTACGCCCGAGAGGTGACCGAGGAACGTGTCGGCCGCGTCGACGGTGATCAGGCGGACGCCGGTGGATGCCACGTAGTCGCGCTCGACCTGCTCCCGCTCGCCCTTGCGCAGCAGGCCGTGGTCGACGAAGACCGCGGTGAGCTGATCGCCGATGGCCTTGTGCACGAGTGCGGTCGAGACCGCCGAGTCGACACCGCCGGAGAGGGCGGAGATGACACGGGCGTCGCCGACCTGCTCGCGGATGCGCTCGATCTGCTCGGCGATGACGCTGTCGCTGTTCCAGTCGGCGGCGAGACCGGCGCCCTTGTGCAGGAAGTTCTCGATCACGGCCTGACCGTGGTCCGAGTGCTTCACCTCGGGGTGCCACTGCACGCCGTAGAGGTGGCGCTCCTCGTTCGCGAACGCCGCGACCTTGGTCGACGGGGTGGTCGCCAGCACGTCGAAGCCCTCAGGAGCGCGGGACACCTGGTCGCCGTGGCTCATCCAGACGTTCTGCTCGGTCGGCTCGCCGCCGAGCAGCGTGCTCCCGTTGACCGGGATCATCGCGTCGGTTGCTCCGTATTCGCGCAGACCGGTGTTCGCGACCTCGCCGCCGAGGGTCTGCGCCATGTACTGGAAGCCGTAGCAGATGCCCAACGTCGGAACGCCCAGGTCGAACACGGCCGGGTCGAGCTTCGGCGCGCCCTCTTCGTAGACCGACGACGGACCACCGGAGAGGATGATCGCGACCGGGTTCTTCGCGGCGATCTCCTCGGCCGTGGCGGTGTGCGGCACGATCTCGCTGTAGACGCCGGCCTCGCGCACGCGGCGCGCGATGAGCTGGGCGTACTGAGCGCCGAAGTCGACGACGAGCGCCGGGCGCTGCGCGGTGTCAGGGGTCTGGTCGGTCACCGGATGCCTTCCGTGGTGGGAGCGGGAGCTGAGGCGGCGGCATCCGCCGCTTCGCGGGTTGCCAGGTGGGCCCGCACGTCGCGGGCGACGCGGGTCTCCATGAAGAACGAGAGCAGCGGGATGACTCCGCCGAGGGCGAGCATGATGAACCGCGGGAACCGCCAGCGCATCAGGCTCCACATGCGGAAGCATGCGAAGAGGTACACCACGTAGAACCAGCCGTGCGCCACGAGGATGCCGAGCGAGAGGTTGAACCCGTCACCGGTGGAGATGAGATCGCCGTCCGGCCCCTCCACCACGGGTGCGAACCACAGCAGTCCTCCGGAACCGCCCGCGAAGAGCTCGAGATGGATCGGCGTGTACTTCAGCACCATCTCGGCGACCAGCAGCAGCAGCATGACGCCGGTGATGATGGAGGCGACCTGGTAGAACTTCAGCGCACCGCGGATCGCCGGGAAGCTGGCGACTTTCGGTTCGGGCATGAGTCCATTCTAGGCGAGGCGCACGAAACGGCGATCCGGGCCGAGAAGCCGCCCGCGACCGACGAGGGCCGCCGGGATCACTCCCGACGGCCCTCGCCCTGCCTGCGCCGGCTCAGCCGAAGGTCAGCGGCAGCGTGACCGCCGCGCCGACATCCGGGGTGACCGTGAGCGCCTTGCCCGCGGCGCCCGCCGGCACCGTGAAGGTGAACGTCGCCTTGCCGACCTCGTCGGTGGTGTCGACGATCGCGGTGTTCACCGAGGCCGTGCCCAGCTGCGTGTCGCCGATGGCGAAACTCACCGCGGTCGGCTTCTGCTCGCCCGCGCTGAAGGACAGCGACGAGAGTGCCACGGTGACCTGCTGTCCGGCCTGGTAGCTGTCAGCCGCCGGCGTCACCGTCGCTCCGACCGCGCGCTGGGCGAGATCCGGTACGGCGGCGGATGCGGCGTCCGCCGCGTTCGCGGCGAACCAGTCCACCATCGACTGAAGGTCGATCTTGCCGGTGTCGGCCTTACCCGTGCCGGCGGCGAGGGTGGTGAAGTTGTCTCCGCCCGCTGCGAGGAACGAGTTCGCCGCGACGGTGTACGACGCCGCAGGGTCGATCGCCGTGCCGTTGAGCGTGATCGAGGTGATGCGGGCGCCCTTCGCGGCCGACGGGTCGTACGTGTAGGTCAGCCCCTTCGACACGCCCAGCTTCAGGAACGGCCGGCTCGCGCCGTCCGGCTGCCACTGCTCCTCGAGCACCGACTTAAGCTGCGCGCCCGTGAGCTGCAGCGTCACCAGCGTGTTGGCGAACGGCTGCACCGTGGCCGCCTCGCGATAGGTGACGTTGCCGTCCGGGTCGGACGCACCCGACGATGCGAAGGCGAGATCGGCGCGGATGCCGCCGGGGTTCATCAGCGCGAGGTCCGCACCGGTGGCCCACTGCTGCACGTCCGCGACGAAGTTGCCGATCGTCGACTCGCCGCCGCGGTTCTCCTTGCCGTCGCTCTGGCGCGCACGCGTGAAGCCGGCCGAGATGTTGCCGACCTTGACGGCGCCGAGCACGTCGGCCTCCTTCTTGGCGGCCGCCACGATCGCCTGCACCTCGGGGTCGGCCGGGTAGCGACCGGCCAGCGGCCGGATCTCGTTCTCGATCGACAGCAGCTCGACCTTGTTCTTCTTGACCTCGAACTGCAGGCTCATCACCCCGAGGTTCTCGCCGTACTGGCCCGCCGAGACGACCGGACGGCCGTCGATGACGTGGTTGTACGCCAGGTGGGTGTGCGCCGAGACGATGGCATCCACGTCGTCGTCGACGCCGTAGACGATCTCGCCCAGCGCGGAGTCGGGCGTGATGCTCGACGCGTCGGTGGTCGTGGCGCCCTCGTGCACGAGCAGGATGACCACGTCTGCCTCGCCGTTGCCGTCCTTGCCGTCGGTGAGGTCGTCGGCGACGTCGTTCACGGAGTCGACGATGCTGCGGACCTCGAGGTCCTTGATGCCCTCGGGCGAGACCAGCGAGTCGAGCTCCTCGGTCACGGCGCCGACGAAGCCGACGCGCACGCCGTCGAGCTCCTTGACCCAGGCGGGCGCCAGAGCAGGCTCACCCGTCTCGGTGACGAACACGTTCGACGAGATGTACTCCCAGTCCGCGCGGTCCTGCACACGGTCGCGCAGATCCTCCCAGCCCTGGTCGAACTCGTGGTTGCCCGCGGCGCTGACATCGAGACCGGCCGCGTTGAGCGCGTCGATCGTCGGGTTGTCGTCGTTGATGAAGGACGTGAACGTCGAAGCACCGATCAGGTCACCGGCGGCGGCGAAGATCGTGTTCGGGTTCTCGTCGCGCACCTGCTCGACCGCACCGGCGAGCACAGCTGCACCCGCGCTGGCACCGTCGGCCTCGATCCGCCCGTGGAAGTCGTTGATCGTGGCGATGCTGATGCTCACCGGCACGTCCTTCGCCTTCTGGGCGATGCCGACGAGGATCGGGTCGTGGTCGCTGGAACGGTAGGGCGTTCCCGCCTCGGTGGCCCCGAACGCGTAGCCGCGGTCGCTCCACTCCGGAGAGTTGATGCCCCAGACGCCGGCGCCGGTGATCGAGGCCTTCAGCGAGGGCGAGGCGATCACGTGGTCGAGCGAGCCGAGCTCGCCGTCGAACGTGTAGGTGTACTGGCCGGCGGTCTTGTCCGCCACCAGGTCGCTCCAGCCCGCGTCGGTGAAGACGTCGATCGGGTCCTCCTCGCTGTATGCGTTGAAGTCTCCGATCAGCAGCATGTCGTCGCTGCCGCTGGTCTTCGCCAGCTGGTCGGTGAACTTCAGCACCGACTTCGCCTGCTCCACGCGCTCGGCGTTGAACCGGCCCTGGCCGTCGGCCGGCTCCGCTCCGTCGCCGCCCTTGGACTTGAAGTGGTTGGCCACGATCGTGAACGTGCGGTTCTTGTACTTGAAGGTCTGCGCGATCGGCTCGCGGGCGATGTCCCACACGCTCTCATCGCTGATCGTCGAGCTCTGACCGACGGTCTTGACGGCCTTCTTCTTGTAGATGATGGCGTTCTTGATGTAGTCGGTGGTCGCCGCGTCCGCCAGCGCCTTCGGCGTCGGCACGTAGGCCCACACCTCGCTGCCCGCTGCGGCGTTCAGTCCGCTCACGAGATCGGCGAGCGCCGTGTCGACGGGCTTGCCGAACTTGGCCGAGTTCTCGATCTCCATGAGCGAGACGATCTCGGCATCCAGCCCGCCTATCGCCGCGACGATCTTCGACTTCTGGATCGCGAACTGCGCGGCATCCTCCGCACCGCGCGCGTCCTCGTTCTCGCTGCTCAGCGTCGTGAAGTAGTTGTAGACGTTGAACGATGCGACCTGCAGGTCGCCGCCCACCTCGGGAGCCTCGGTGCGCGGATTCTTCGACGTGAACGAGACCGCCGCGGGCGAGTCGCTGTTCAGCGGAGTCGCGGGCTGCAGCCGCCAGTCGTTGAAGCCGTACTGCAGCACGAACGCGCTGTCGCCGAAGTCGACGGCGTCGCCGTTCCGCACCACGACGTCCTCGGTGAAGTAGGGCTGGTCGCCCGGGTGCGCCTCGTTGCCGATCTGGATGCTGTAGCCGTCGTCGAGCAGGATGCGGTCGGCGCGGTTGGCCGCAGCGATCGCGTCCGCCGCGGCGCCGGGCTGCTTCAGCTCTGTGCTCTTGACGTTCAGGACACCGGGGTTCAGCCACAGCGTGCCGTAGTTGTACAGCTGGTGGCTGGAGGCGACCAGGTAGTCGCCTGCGGGGGCGACGAGCATGTTCTCGTACGCCTCGCGCGCGGAGCCGACGACCGAGGTCGCCAGCGGCGCGGGCTTCGGCGTGCCGACGCCCGGCGTCACGACCGTGACCCCGGCAGCGTCCTTCGGGGTGATCTGGGTCTGCCCGTAGTACTCGCCGACGACGCCGGTGACCGAGACGAGGTCGCCGATCGCGCCGGGGACGGTCTTGCCCTTGAGGTAGACGAAGACGCCGTCGGATGCACCGGGAGTGGCGTCCTTGTCGCCGCCGGAACCGGCGGTCTGGATGACGATCCCGTCATACCCACCCGTGCGGTGGTCGGCGGTGATGACGCCCTCGACGCTGACGTTCTGGCCGTCCATCGCGGCCTTGTCGGCGGTGCCCTGCACCTCGGCGATCGTGGCCTTCACCGATGGCTCGGGGTCGGTGCCCGGGTCGGTCTGCCCGCCGGAGCCCTGCGGGGTGATCGTCGCCGACAGCGAGAAGTCCTTGCTGTTGTCGTCGCTGTCGGCACCGTTCGTGCGGTTCAGCGACTTGACGTCCTGGTTGCTGCTCGCGCCGGTGGCAGCAGCGGTCTCGAACGTGTTCGTCGGCTCGGCGCTCTTGGCCTGGTATCCGAGCAGGTCGACGACGTCCGCGTTCCCCGTGACCGATCCCGTGGGCAGAGCGATGGCGGACGTGCCCTTCACCAGTGCGAGCGTGCCCTTCGTGCCGCTCGGGCTCAGCTTGCCGCTGCCGTCGATGTCGGGGGCGGGCAGTGCGGCGCCGTTCGCTCCGTTGCTGTTGCCCGAGACCAGGAAGTACCCCTTGGCGGGGATCGTCCCGGTGAGGGGCACCACGCCGTTGGAGTTCCCCGTGCCCGTGGCCGAGCGGTACTGGATCGACATGCCGTCGAGCTTCACCGGCGCGGACGTCGGGTTGTAGAGCTCGACGAACTTGTTCTTGAACGCCGCTCCGTCGCTGCCGCCGGACAGGTAGGCCTCGTTGATGACCACCCCCGTCCCGGTCGTGTCGGCGAAGGCGGGCGTCGCGGCGATCGAGCCGAAGCTCAGGGCGACCGCTGCGGATGTGACGAGGGCGCACGTACGCCCCCTCCTGCGCGGGACGGGGACCTGGCGGTTCCCGTCATCGGGGGCGGACATCATCAGTGCTGTCTCCTCGGGTCAAGCGGCGGTTCTCGTGGAACCGCCGGTCGCGTGCGCCGGGCTGCGCACGCGCATGACAGAGACACTAGGCCTTGCCGGGGACATTCCTCAATGGCGTTCGCGTTTCGGTCACCGAAACGTCACCGGAGAGACGATCAGGATGCGGCGGACGCGTTCCGACGGTCCTCGAAGTCCTCGACCTCGCGCTCCCAGGCATCCTTGGCGAGCCGGTACCAGAGGTAGAAGGCGAAGCCCGCGAAGATCGCCCACTCGATCGCGTAGAAGATGTTGAGCCAGTTCACCGAGGAGCGCTCCTCCGGCGCCGGCGACGAGATGTCGTCCAGGCCGGCAGTCGCCTCGGCGGATGCCAGATAGGGCCGGTACACATCGAGCTGGTCGATCTCGTGCCAGCGACTGAGCAGCGCCGCCGGCGACATCCGGTTCAGATCGAAGGGATCCCTGGTGACGACGGGGCCCTCATCCGAGATCACACGGCCGGTGATCTCGGCCTGCTCGGCTCCCCTCGAGGAGAGAGCGGATGCCGCGGCATCCGCCTTCTCCCGGGTCGGCGCGAACCCGATCGCGACCGCGATAGAGGTGCGCTCGGCGACGCGCAGCTGGCCGGTGACCCAGTACCCGGCGATGCCGTCGTTGAAGCGGCCGGAGACCACGATGAAGTCCTCGGGCACCCAGGTGCCGCTCGTGGTGACCCTCTGCCCGACCAGCGGCTCGGCGAGGTACTCGCCGGGCTCGACCACCTCGGTGAGCGGCTGCACCTTCTCGGTCATCCCCGGCTCTGGCGGCGTCGTGTCGATCGCGCGCCCCAGCTGCCACTGTCCCAGCCAGGCGAACACTCCCGCGACGACGAGGCAGAGCGCGAGCATGGCGAGCCAGCGCCCGCGCAGCATCACCTCCCGGAGCGTGGGAGGGAAGTCCTGCGTGAGACTCATCCGGCCTCGTAGGGCGCCAGCACGACCTCGACCCGCTGGAACTCCTTCAGATCCGAGTAGCCGGTAGTCGCCATCGACTTGCGCAGCGCGCCGATGAGGTTGGCTGTGCCGTCGGCGACCGGAGCGGGGCCGTACAGCACCTCCTCGAGCGTGGCGACACCCGCGACCGGCACGCGGCGACCGCGCGGCAGCTGCGGGTGGTGCGCCTCGGCTCCCCAGTGGAAGCCGCGGCCCGGAGCATCGGTGGCGCGCGCGAGCGCGACGCCGAGCATGACCGCGTCCGCACCCATCGCGAGCGCCTTGACGACGTCGCCCGAGGTGCCGACACCGCCGTCGGCGATCACGTGCACGTAGCGGCCGCCGGACTCGTCCAGATAGTCGCGGCGGGCGGCGGCGACGTCGGAGACGGCCGTGGCCATCGGAGCGTGGATGCCGAGCGTCGCACGCGTGGTGGACGCCGCTCCCCCGCCGAAGCCGACCAGCACGCCGGCCGCGCCGGTGCGCATCAGGTGCAGGGCCGCGGTGTAGGTGGCGGCGCCGCCGACGATCACCGGCACGTCGAGGTCGTAGATGAACTTCTTCAGGTTCAGCGGCTCTGCGACGCTCGAGACGTGCTCGGCGGAGACCGTGGTGCCCCGGATGACGAAGAGGTCGACGCCCGCCTCGACGACGGTCTGGTAGAGCTCCTGGGTGCGCTGCGGCGTGAGGGAGCCCGCGACCGTGACACCGGCCTCGCGGATCTCAGCCAGACGCGACTTGATGAGCTCGGGCTTGATCGGCTCGGAGTACAGCTCCTGCATCCGCACCGTCGCGCGATCGGCAGGGAGACCCGCGATCTCGCTGAGCAGCGGCTCGGGGTTCTCGTACCGCGTCCACAGACCCTCGAGGTCGAGCACGCCGAGGCCGCCGAGACGGCCCAGCATGATCGCCGTCTGCGGGCTGACGACCGAGTCCATCGGCGCACCGATGACGGGGATGTCGAACGCGAACGCGTCGATCGTCCACGCCGTGGAGACGTCTTCGGGGTTCCGCGTGCGTCGCGAGGGAACCACCGCGATGTCGTCGAACGTGTATGCGCGACGGGCGCGCTTGCCTCGGCCGATCTCGAAGTCCATGCTCACCCCTTCAGACTACCCGGGTTGCCCGGAGGGCTCAGCGAGCCCGCACGACGCGGCGCTCGTCCCAGACCGGGGCATCCGACTCGTACACGCCGCCGTCCTCGCCGAACACGAGGAACCTGTCGAACGAGCGCGCGAACCACCGGTCGTGCGTGACCGCGACCACGGTACCCTCGAACCGCGCGATCGCGTCCTCGAGCGCCTCGGCCGATTCCAGGTCGAGGTTGTCGGTCGGCTCGTCGAGCAGCAGCAGCGTCGCGCCCGACAGCTCGAGCAGCAGCACCTGGAAGCGCGCCTGCTGCCCGCCGGAGAGCTGGGCGAACTCCTGCTGCGCCTGGCGCACCAGACCGTAGCGGTCCAGCGCCGAGCTCGCGGCGTCGCGCGGCATCCCCGCCCTGCGGTCGTCACCGCGGTGCAGGATCTCGAGCAGCGTGCGTCCGGCGAACTCCGGATGCGCGTGCGTCTGCGCGAACAGGCCGGGCACCACGCGCGCGCCGAGCACGGCGGTGCCGGAGTGCGCGACCTCGTCGAGCCGCTCCCCCGCGCTGGTCAGGTGCCCGAGCGTCGGGTCGGGATCGCTGCCGCCTCGGGCGAGCAGACGCAGGAAGTGCGACTTTCCCGATCCGTTCGACCCCAGCACGGCGACGCGGTCGCCGAACCAGATCTCCGCGTCGAACGGGCGCATCAGCCCGGTCAGCTCGAGCGCCGTGCACACGATCGCGCGCTTGCCGGTGCGCGAGCCGCGCAGTCGCATGTCGAACTCCTGCGCGGGCGGACGCTCCTCAGGCGGCCCCGCCTCCTCGAACTTCCGAAGCCTGGTCTGCGCTGCGCGGTACCGCGAGGCGAAGCCGTCGTTCGCCTCGGCCTTGACCTTGAGGTTCGCGACCAGCGTCTTCAGCTTCTCGTGCTGCTCGTCCCAGCGCCGGCGCAGCTCGTCGAGGCGGTCCATCCGGTCGAGACGGGCCTGGTGGTAGGTTCCGAAGCCCCCGCCGTGCACCCACGCCGTCGCGCCGGCGCCGCCGGGTTCGAGCGTGACGATGCGGTCCGCGGCTCGGGCGAGCAGCTCGCGGTCGTGCGAGACCAGCAGCACGGTCTTCGGGGTCTCGCGCAGCCGCTCCTCCAGCCAGCGCTTGCCCGGCACGTCGAGGTAGTTGTCCGGTTCGTCGAGCAGCAGCACGTCGTCGGGTCCGCGCAGCAGGGCCTCGAGTGCGAGCCGCTTCTGCTCGCCACCGGAGAGCGTGGACAGGTCGCGGAACCGGGCGCGCTCGAAGGGCACGCCGAGCGCGGCCACCGTGCACTGGTCCCACACGGTCTCGTGCTCGTAGCCGCCGGCATCCGCGTACTCGGCGAGCGCGGTCGCGTACCGCATCTGGGTGCGCTCGGTGTCGTCCTCGATGAGCGCGTTCTCCGCGGCCTCGAGCGCCTCGGCCGCCTGCCGGATGCGCGCCGGCGCGACCGAGATCAGCAGATCGTGCACGGTCTGCCCCTCGCGTCCGTGACCGACGAACTGGTCCATCACGCCGAGCGACCCGTCGATCGTCACCACGCCGTCATCCGGCGCGAGGTCGCCGCGGATGATGCGCAGGATGGTGGATTTGCCGGCCCCATTGGGGCCGATGAGCGCGCTGGTGGAGCCTGCGCCGACGCGGAAAGTCGCCTCGTCGAGCAGCGGGCGGCCGTCGGGCAGGGTGAGCGAGACGCCGGCGACGTCGATGTATCCCACGGTGGTGGTCCTTCCGCCCGCCGCGTTCCTTCGCGATGGCGAGCCGATCAGGCTATCAGGTCGTGTGCCCGTGGGTCAGCGGGGCTCGGAGAACCTGGCCAGCAGCTCGGTCAGCAGAGCCTCTGCGACGGGGGCCGGCAGCTCCTCGATCAGCGCCATGAGCGTCGCCATCGGCTGGTCGGGCTTCACGCTCCCCGCGCCGGCGATCCGCAGCAGGCGCCAGGATGCCTCGGGGCCGGGCACGCGGTCGGCACTGTAGCCCAGCATCCGCACCGCGCCGGCCAGCAGGCGCCCGTCGGCCGGCCCGCGGCCGCGCACGGCGTCGGATGCCGCGGCGAGCGCTCGCCGGAAATCGCGCAGGTTCCGCTCCAGCACCGGGGTGAGCGTGAGATGCGCGCTGCGCGGCAGCTTCGATCCGTCGGCCTGCACGAACCCGGGCTGGTGCTGGATCTTCCAGCCGTGCTGCGCCAGCTGATCGGCGAGCCGGTGCGGGTCCACCCGTTCGGCCGGGGGCGCCGACGTGTCGGCGATCAGCGCGATCGCCGGTCCCACCGGATCGCCCATCACCGTCAGTCCGTGAATCGTCTCGACCTCGGCACGGATGCCGCGCGCGACCCTCACCATCGATGCGGTCAGCTCGGCGAACCCGGCATCCCCGAGCCGCTGCACGATCGCCCACGCGGCGGCCAGCGGCGACGCCGACTTCGAGCCGAGCAGCGTCGGGTTCACGACCGGATACCCCGGCCAGCGCGTGGTCGCGAAGAACTGCGCGCGGTGCTGTCTCCGGCCGCGGTGCATGAGCACCGAGACGCCCTTGGGTGCGTAGCCGAACTTGTGCAGGTCGGCCGAGATGCTGGTCACACCGGGGACGCGGAAGTCCCATACCGGGGCATCCGGCCACCACGGCAGCACCAGCCCGCCGAAGCAGGCGTCGGCGTGGCAGCGGATGCCGCGCGCCTTCGCCGCCGCAGCCACCTGCCGCACCGGATCGAGGGCGCCACTCGGGTACGCGGGGGCGGAGACGACGACGAGCGCCACGTCATCGGCCATCCGCGCGATCAGGTCGCCGGCGTCGACGGTGCCGTCCGGCCGGCACGGCACCGCGTCGTACTCGAGGTCGAACATCCGCGCGGCCTTCTGGAAGGCGGCGTGCGCGGTCGCGGGCGCGAGCAGCCTCGGCCGGCCCTCTCCGCCCTCCGCGCGCCAGAGGTCGCGGGCGGTCTTCACCGCGAGCAGGCAGCTCTCGGTGCCGCCGCTCGTCACCGACCCGACGACGTCGCGACCGCCGTGCAGCGCCTCGCGCACGAAGCCCAGCACGTCGCGCTCCATCGCGGCGATCGACGGGAAGACGGTCGGGTCGAGTCCGTTGACGGGTCGCGCGAGGGATGCCGCGGCATCCGCGAGTTCGTCCAGCTCGGGCATCCCCGAGTCGTAGACGTAGGCGAGGACATGTCCGCCGTGGGTGGGCGCGTCCCCGGCGCGCAGTTCGCGCAGCCGGTCCAGGATGCCGGTCATGCCGCCGTCCCCACGATGTCCTGCTCGCGCAGGCGGTAGCGCGAGAGCGTGACGAGGCTCAGCACCATGAGCACCGCGGGGAGCGCGCTGAAGGCGACCGCGATGCCCGCCACCGCCGCAGCCGGCTGCTCGACCGCGACGCCGGCGGTCGATTCCACGTATCCGCTGAGCGCGAGCACGATCGACAGCACGGTCGCGCCGAGCGCCATGCCGGTGGTCTCGCCCGCGGTCCACACTCCGCTGAAGACACCGGAGCGGTTCTCCCCGCCGCCGGTCGAGCGATCATGGGCGATCACGTCGGGGAGCATCGCCATCGGCAGGGTCTGCATGCCGGCGTACGCGGCTCCGGCGAGCGCGACCGGGGCGAGGATCCACCACCCGGGCAGCCACACCATGACCATGAGCACGAGGGTCGCGAGCAGGAAGACCAGGCTGGCCAGGCGGAACGCCCTCTCCTTGCCCGTGCGGTCGGCGACGACCTTCCAGACCGGCGCCATCAGCAGCGCCGGGGCGATCAGTGCCACGAACAGCGGCGTCACGGCGCCCTCGTCATGCAGCACCCAGCGCGCCACGTACTGCGCGGCCGCGAGCATGAGACCGGTCGCCAGCCCCTGCAGCATGAACGTGAGCAGAAGCGCACGGAACGGCTGGCTCTGCCGCAGCACCCGGACGCCGTCGCGGTAGTGCGTGCCGATCGATGCGCCGGGCACCACCGGCAGCGCGGGCCGCTTCGGCGCGACCGTCGCCGAGATCAGCATCCCGACGCCGAGCACGACGCCGGCGACGACCGCCATGACGAGGTAGCCGCGCAGCGGATCATCGGGGAACAGGCCGCGCAGTTCCGGGCCGCCCGCGCCGAAGAGCAGGATCGCGAGCGTCAGCACCACCACGCGCCAGGTCAGCAGCCGGGTGCGCTCCCGGTAGTCGTCGGTGAGCTCCGCGGGCAGCGCGATGTACGGCACCTGGAACAGGCTGAAGCAGGTCGCCGCGAGCATGAACGCGAGCAGCACCCAGGCCGCCGCCGGAACCGCCGAGAGCGACCCGGGAACCGCGAAGGTCAGCACGAAGAACAGCGGCAGCCCGATCCCGCCGAGCACCATGAACCAGCGCCGGGTGCCGGTGCGTGCGTAGGAGCGGTCGCTGAGGCCGCCGATCACCGGATCGATCAGCACGTCCCACACCTTCGCCGCGGTGACGATCGCGCCCGCGGCGAGCGCCGTCACGCCGAGCGAGTCGGTCAGGTAGTAGACCAGGACGAGCCCGGGCAGCGTGGCGAATCCGCCCGTACCGAGAGAACCGATCGCATAGCGCGCGACCTGACCGCGCGTGAGTGACGACGCTGACCCCATGCGCTCAGCCTATGGGAGCCGGCGCCTCGGCCCGGACGGCCTCAGGCGGCGTAGCGGCCCGAGGCGATCGCGCGCGCCCGCTTCTTCTCCGCCTCCTCCTCGCGGTTCTTCGGCGGAGTGGTCGCGACGAGGTCGTCGAGCAGATGCTGCGTGATGTGCGAGATCTCGGCGACGGCCCTGTCGAAGGCCTCCTGGTTGGCCTTGGACGGCTTGGTCGTCCCCGCGATCTTGCGCACGTACTGCAGGGCTGCGGCGTGCACCTCTTCCGAGGTGGCGGCCGGCTCGAAGTTGTGAAGGGTGTGGATGCTGCGGCACATGCCGTTCACGCTACGCCGCACCCCGGACACGCGGAAGGGCGGATGCTTCGCAGCATCCGCCCTTCGTCCGTCCAGCGCCTACTTCTTGTAGTTCGGCGCCTCGACGACGATCTGCACGTCGTGCGGGTGCGACTCCTTGAGACCCGCCGCGGTGATGCGCACGAACTTTCCGCGAGTCTTCAGCTCTTCGATGGTGCGGGCGCCCACGTAGAACATGGACTGCCGCAGGCCGCCGACCAGCTGGTAGGCCACGGCCGACACCGGGCCGCGGTACGGCACCTGGCCCTCGATGCCCTCCGGGATGAGCTTGTCGTCGCTGGGGACATCGGCCTGGAAGTAGCGGTCCTTCGAGTACGAGGTCTGCTTGCCGCGGGTCTGCATCGCGCCCAGCGATCCCATGCCGCGGTACTGCTTGAACTGCTTGCCCGCCTGGAAGACGATCTCGCCCGGCGACTCGTCGGTGCCGGCGAGCAGCGAGCCCAGCATCACGGCGTCCGCACCGGCGACCAGCGCCTTGGCGATGTCGCCGGAGTACTGCAGGCCGCCGTCGGCGATCACCGGCACACCTGCCGGGCGCGCGGCGAGGGACGCCTCGTACACGGCGGTGACCTGCGGCACGCCGACACCGGCGACCACGCGGGTGGTGCAGATCGAGCCGGGGCCCACGCCCACCTTGACGGCGTCGACGCCCGCATCGATGAGCGCCTGGGCGCCCTCGCGGGTCGCGACGTTGCCGCCGATGACGTCGATGTGCGCGAACGACTCGTCGGCCTTCAGACGCTTGACCAGGTCGATGACGCCCTGCGACTGCCCGTTCGCGGTGTCGACGACGAGCACGTCGACACCCGCGTCGCGCAGCGCCTCGGCACGCTCCCACGCGTCGCCGAAGAAGCCGATGGCGGCCCCGACGCGCAGACGGCCCTGGTCGTCCTTGGTGGCGAGCGGGTACTTCTCGCTCTTGTCGAAGTCCTTGATGGTGATGAGGCCCGCGAGCCTGCCGTTCTCGTCGATCAGCGGCAGCTTCTCGACGCGGTGCTTCGCGAACAGCGCGATGACCTCGCCTGCGGCGACGCCGACCTTGGCGGTGACGAGGTTCTCGCTGGTCATGATGTCCTTGACCAGGGTGGTCTGCCGCTCAAAGCCCGAGACGAAGCGCATGTCGCGGTTGGTGACGATGCCGATCAGGCGGCCGTCGGCGTCGACGACGGGCAGACCGGAGATGCGGTACTTGGCGCACAGCGCGTCGACCTCTTCGACCGTGGCATCCGCGGTCGTGGTGATCGGGTCGGTGATCATGCCCGACTCGCTGCGCTTGACGCGGTCGACGTCGGCGGCCTGGTCGGCGATCGACAGGTTGCGGTGCAGGATACCGATGCCGCCCTCACGGGCGATGGCGATCGCCATGCGCGCCTCGGTCACGGTGTCCATCGCGCTGGAGAGCAGCGGGGTCGCGACCGAGATGCGGCGGGTGACCCGCGACGAGGTGTCCGCCTCGCTCGGGATGACGTCTGTATGCCCCGGAAGCAGCAGAACATCGTCGTAGGTGAGTCCGACGAAACCGAACGGGTCGTGCTGCTCCATGAATGGCTCCTCTGCGCCGGTGGCGCGGTCGATGGCGGGTGCGCGGGGACGACGGTGGCCGGACGGGACACGCCCGCCTCTACAGATTCTAAACGCGTGCGGCTGTGCGGTATTCCAGGTTGGTTCCAGCTTCATCACGCAAGGTGCGCGCACGGCGGTCGGCGGGTTACGCTCAGTGCGACGTCCGTCACCCGAGCGGCGCCGCTGCCTGCTCGGACGCTCTCGATGTGGAGGCCCTGTGGGACTCAGAACCCCGGCTCTCAGCCGACCTCGAAGCGGGCTGATGGCGCTGCTGGCGATCCTGGCAGCGCTCATGCTCGCGGTATTGATCACTCCCCCGGCGCACGCCGCCCCCGGCGACGACCAGGAGAAGACAGACTTCTACTTCGGCGGGGTGATCACGAACAAGGACGAGCCCGTCGCCGGGGTCGTCATCGGCGTGGAGGGCGACGGCTTCTCCGCCGAGACCGAGACGGATGCCGAAGGCAAGTGGCGCCTGTACGTGCCGAAGAAGGCGACGTACACGCTGATCGTCGACGAGGACACCCTGCCCGACGGGGTGATCATCGATCCCGAGCAGCTGCCCGAGGGCATCGAGGCCGTGCAGGGCAAGACCGGCGAGTTCGAGGCCGAGTTCGGCCTGACCGGCACGAAGATCGTGAACCTCTTCCTCGGCGCCGGCGAGAGACTGACGACGTCCTTCTTCGACCAGCTGCTGAACCGCACGATCGGCGGCATCAACTTCGGCCTGCTGCTGGGTCTCGCCTCGATGGGCGCCGCGCTGATCTACGGCACGACGCGGCTGTCGAACTTCGCGCACGGCGAGATGGTGACGTGGGGCGGCGTGGCCGTGGTGATCGTCACCTCGTTCTGGCAGCTGCCGCTGTGGCTCGGAATCATCGTCGCGATCGTCGCCGGCGGTCTGCTCGGCTGGGGCCTGGATGCGGGAATCTGGCGGCCGTTGCGAAAGCGCGGGCTCGGCGTCGTTCAGCTCATGATCGTGAGCATCGGCCTCTCGCTCGCCCTGCGGTACGCACTGCAGTACCTCATCGGCGGTGCGACGTATCAGCTGCCCGGCGCGAGCCCCGCACCGATGACGTTCGGCCCGATCCGCCTGTCGTACATCGACCTGATCGGCATGGCGATCAGCCTCGCCGTCATCCTCGGCGTGGCACTGTTCCTCACCAGGACCCGCATCGGCAAGGCCACCAGGGCGATCTCGGACAACCCGCAGCTCGCTGCGGCATCCGGGATCGACGTCGACAAGGTGATCCGCATCACGTGGATCCTCGCTGGTGTGCTCGCCGCGGCCTCGGGCATCCTGTGGGCGTACTTCCGTCCCGGCGTGAAGTGGGACATGGGCATGCAGATGCTGCTGCTGATGTTCGCTGCGATCACGCTCGGCGGCCTCGGCTCCGCGCTCGGGGCCCTGGTCGGCTCGATCATCGTCGGCATCGCGGTGGAGATCTCGACGCTGTGGATCCCGACCGACCTCAAGTACGCCAGTGCCCTCGCCGCGCTCATCATCGTCCTGCTGGTGCGTCCGCAGGGCCTGTTCGGCCGCAAGGAAAGGTTGGGCTGACATGGACTTCGGCACCATCTTCGGCAACACCCTCGCCTATCTGCTCAGCCCCGTCACGATCGCCTACGCTCTGGCGGCGACCGGCCTGGCGGTGCACTTCGGCTACGCCGGTCTGCTGAACTTCGGCATGGCGGGCTTCATGGCCGTCGGCGCGTACGGCTACGCGATCTCGATCCTCAGCTTCGGCGCCCCGTGGTGGCTGGGCATGGTCATCGGGCTGCTCTGCGGCGCGCTGTTCGCCCTGGTCCTGGGCATCCCGACCCTGCGTCTGCGCGCCGACTACCTCGCCATCGCGACCATCGCGGCGGCCGAGATCGTGCGCCTGATGTTCCTCACCGAACTGTTCGAGGAGTGGACCAAGGGCGCCGGCGGCCTCAGCGGCTACAACGGCGGCTTCCGCGACATCAACCCGTTCCCGCCGGGCACCTACGGTTTCGGCCCGTGGACCTTCAACGAGGTCGGGCTGTGGAACCGCGTCTTCGGCCTGATCATGCTGGCCCTGGCCATCCTGCTGGTGTGGGCGCTCATGCGCAGCCCGTGGGGGCGCGTGCTCAAGGGCATCCGTGAGGACGAGGACGCGGTGCGCTCTCTGGGCAAGAACGTCTTCGCCTACAAGATGCAGGCCCTGGTCGTCGGCGGCATGATCGGCGCGCTCGGCGGTATCGTGTTCGTGCTGCCCAGCGCCGTCATCCCCGGCAGCTACTCCACGTCGCTGACGTTCTTCCTCTGGACGATCCTGCTGCTCGGCGGGGCCGCCACGGTGTTGGGCCCGACGCTCGGAGCGGTGCTGTTCTGGATGGTGTTCGCCTTCCTCGGCAACCTGCTCCCCCAGATGGCATCGGCCGGTCTGCTCCCGATGAGCAGCACCCAGGCCGACGTCGTGCGATACATCATCGTCGGCATCGCGCTGATGCTCATCGTGATCTTCCGCCCGCAGGGCATCCTCGGAGACAAGAGGGAGATGACCTTTGTCAAGTGAGAACGCGGCTCCCGGCACCGGGAGCATCCGCCGCCCCAAGACCACCGGACTCGCCAAGGGTCCCGCCGCCCCCGGCGTCGCGAAGGTCGACCCGATCCTCATCGCCGATGCCGTGCAGCGGCGCTTCGGCGGCCTCGTGGCCGTCGACGTCGACCACGTCGAGATCCCCCGCGGGGCGATCACGGCGCTGATCGGCCCGAACGGCGCGGGCAAGACCACGCTGTTCAACCTGCTCTGCGGCTTCGACAAGCCGAACACGGGCACCTGGTCGTTCGACGGGCACAACCTCTCTGGCGTGCCGTCGTTCAAGGTCGCCCGGATGGGGCAGGTGCGGACCTTCCAGCTGACCAAGTCCCTGTCGCTGCTGACCGTGCTCGAGAACATGAAGCTCGGCGCCACCGGGCAGAAGGGCGAGAGGTTCTGGTCGAGCCTGTTCCCCGGGATCTGGCGCAAGCAGGACAAGGAGATCGAGGCCCGTGCGCGCGACCTGCTCACGAGGTTCAAGCTCGACGCCAAGGAGAAGGACTTCGCAGCCTCGCTGTCCGGCGGCCAGCGCAAGCTGCTCGAGATGGCGCGCGCGCTGATGAGCGATCCCACGCTGGTGATGCTCGACGAGCCGATGGCCGGTGTGAACCCGGCGCTGACGCAGTCGCTGCTGGATCACATCCTCGATCTGAAGGAGCGCGGCATGACCGTGCTGTTCGTCGAGCACGACATGCACATGGTGCGTCACATCGCCGACTGGGTGGTCGTGATGGCGGAAGGCCGTGTGGTCGCCGAGGGGCCGCCCGATGAGGTCATGGACGACCCGGCTGTGGTCGACGCGTATCTGGGCGCCCACCAGGATCTCGACCTGGGCGTCGTCACCGGACGGCTGACCGTGGTCGACGAGGAGTCGGCGGAACGCGCGCAGCGGCTGCGCGGGAAGATCGAGACCGAGGCGGAGGCCGAGATCGAGGCCGAGGACGCCGCTGAGGAGGAGAAGTCATGACGGATGCCACCGAGCCCGTGTTCGAGTCGCCGAAGGACGACCGCGAGGTCATCGTCGAGCTCACCGACGTGCACGCCGGCTACCTGCCCGGAGTGAACATCCTCAACGGCGCCAACCTCGTCGCGCGCCAGGGCGAGCTGATCGGCATCATCGGACCGAACGGCGCGGGCAAGTCGACCCTGCTGAAGTCGATCTTCGGCATGGTGCACGTGCGCTCCGGCGAGATCACCGTCAAGGGCGAGAGCATCGTGGGCCTCAAGGCCGACAAGCTCGTGAAGCGGGGCGTGGCGTTCGTGCCGCAGACGAACAACGTCTTCCCTTCGCTGACCATCGCGGAGAACCTGCAGATGGGCCTGTACCAGAACCCGAAGATCTACGCGGAGCGTCTGGAGTTCGTCACGGGGATCTTCGCGGAGCTCGGCAAGAGACTGAACCAGCGCGCCGGCGGGCTCTCCGGCGGCGAGCGGCAGATGGTCGCCATGTCGCGGGCGCTCATGATGGACCCGTCCGTGCTGTTGCTGGACGAGCCCTCCGCCGGCCTGTCCCCCGTGCGCCAGGACGACGCGTTCATCCGTGTCTCGGACATCAACAAGGCCGGAGTCACGACCATCATGGTCGAGCAGAACGCCCGTCGCTGCCTGCAGATCTGCGACCGCGGCTACGTGCTCGACCAGGGCCGCGACGCCTACGAGGGCACCGGACGCGACCTGCTGAACGACCCGAAGGTCATCGGCCTGTACCTCGGCACGCTCGGTCAGGAGGACGCCGCGTAGCCCTTCGTCTCGCTTCGCTCGCTCGGGAACCGGGGAGACGAAGAAAGGGGGTTCGGATGCCGTGGCATCCGAACCCCCTCTCGTGCAGCGGGTCTCAGGAGATCCGCTTGAGCACGTTGCCGGACTCGAACTCGTAGACACCCATCGCGGCGCCCTGCGGGTCGTGGTCCTCGTCGAAGGTGACCTCGCCGGAGTAGCCGTCGTAGTCGATCTTCTTGCCATCGTTGATGAGCGCGGCGCAGTCCTCGTAGCTGTCGCACTTCTCACCGTCACCGGAGCCGCCGGAGACCTCGATCAGCTCGCCGGCGATGTCGGCGCCCTTGTCCGAGTTCGCCTGCAGTGCGCCCAGCGCCATCAGGATGACCGCGTCGTAGGCCTCAGCCGAGTAGGTGAGTGCGTCGATCTCCTCGTGGCCGAGCCCCGTCCAGACCTCGTTCAGGTCGGCCACGAAGTCGTCCGGAAGCTCGGCGCCGGCACGAGTGCCCTTCGACCCGGTCAGGTCGACCGGCAGGTCGGGCCAGTCCTTCAGGTTGCCGTCGACGAGGTACATCGCGCCGGCGTCCGCGCCCGCGTTCTGCAGCAGCGGTGCGATCGTCGCGAACTGGTCGTACGACACGATCGCGACAGAGTCGGGCTTGGCTGCCATGACCTCGCTGACCTGGGCGTTGAACTGCCCGTCGCCCTGGTTGTACGAGGCTTCCGCGACAACCGTGCCGCCGGTGCCCTCGAACACCTCCTTGATGGCGCCCGCGAGGCCCTGACCGTACGGGTCGTTCTGGTAGATGATGCCGAGCGACTTGTGCCCGTCCTCGGCGATCGTGTTCGCCAGCACCTCGCCCTGCAGGTAGTCGCTCGGCGCGGTGCGGAAGTACAGGTCGCTGAGACCCGCGAAGTCGACACCGGTGTTCGACGGCGAGATCGCGAGGATGCCGGCGCTGGTGTTGCCGTCGACGATCAGCTTGGTGACGCTGGACGATGCGGCGCCGACCAGCGTCGTGATGCCCTCGCTCTGCAGCTTGGCCATCGAGGTCTCGTACGCCTTGTTGTCGAGGTCGCCCTCGTCGGCGGTGCTGAGCTCGATCTGCACACCTGCATCGGCGTCGTTGACCTCCTGGACGGCGAGCTGGACGCCGGCCTCCATCGGAGCGCCGAGGAACGCCAGCGCGCCGGTGGCAGGCAGCAGCGAGCCCATCTTCAGTGTGACGTTGGCCGCCGGCTTCTCTCCGCCGTCGCCGCCGTCGTCGCCGCTCGGCGTGCTGCAGCCCGCCAGGACGAGCGCGGTGGCGCTGGCCAGCGCGATGCCGGCGAAGATCCGCGTCTTTCGCGAGCTCTTCAGTGCGTTCATGGTGCTCCCTTGCTGAATGAACGTGGTTGACCCACCTTCGGGTGACTCCCACCCTAGGCGGTGCCGATGCCACCGCGCACGGCATTCGGTTTCAGTGCGTTAACGATCCGTCAGACGAGTTCGACCGGTCCGGTGGTGTCCGCGGGCCGTCCGCGCCGTGCCGCGAGGGCGATGTCGACGAGGAACACGACGATGGCGATCCAGACCAGCACGAACCCGGCCCAGCGCTCCGGCGGCATCGGCTCCCCCAGCAGCAGCCAGCCGACGAGGAACTGCATCACGGGAGTGATGAACTGGATCATACCGACCAGCGTCAGGTCGACGCGCCGGGTTCCCGCGGCGAACAGCAGCAGCGGGATCGCCGTCGCGACGCCGGCGAACGACACCAGCACCGTGTTCAGCGCTCCGGAGGATCCGTAGGTGATGCCGCCGTCCTGCGCCACGAAGAACAGGGTCACGATCGCGACCGGGATCAGCCAGAACGTCTCCAGGGTCAGTCCGCTGGTGGCGTCGACGGCCGGCCCGATCTTCTTCTTGACCAGACCGTAGACGCCGAACGAGGCGGTCAGTGACAGCGCGATCCACGGGAAGGTGCCGTGCGCGACGATGATGACGACCACGGCGAGCGCGGCGATGCCGATCGCGACCCACTGCAGCCGACGGATCCGCTCGTGCAGCACGAGCACGCCGAGCAGCACGGTGGTGATCGGGTTGATGAAGTAGCCCAGGCTCGACTCGACCACCTGACCGCTCAGCGTGGCGAGCACGAAGACCTGCCAGTTGATGTAGATCAGCACGCCGGCGAGGGCGGTGAGGCCGAGCAGTTTGGGCTGCTTCACGACCGCCATCAGCGCCGGCCAGCCACGGGTGACGGTGAGCAGCAGGGCGCAGAACACCAGTGAGAGAAGCACCCGCCAGGCGACCAGCTCCCACGGGCCGATCGGCTTCAGCAGGATGAAGTAGAGCGGCAGCAGACCCCACAGCACGTACGCGCCGACCGTGTACAGCACCCCCGCGGTCTTCGAGCTCACCGGTCAAGCCTACGTCCGCTCGCGGTTCGTTCGGACATCGGCCCTATCGCGCGGGCGGCGATGGGGGTATGGTGTGAGGGTTCGAAGCTGGACCCTGGGGGAGGGTTGGGGCGACGGAGCATGTTCATGAGGGAGTTCATGCTCGCGCTGGATGCGGGAACGAGCCGTTGGGAGGCGGCTGTTTCTTACCATGCAGCGTCGAGTGGGGAGATAGAAGTCGAGTCCGTCGAGATCGATGGCGGACCCGGGGGCACTGCGGTGCTCGGATTCGTGACGGCCGACGGTGACGTCGTGTTCGGACACGACGCCGAGCGGCGCGGCGTGCGCGCACCGGACCGGCTGATCCGCGGGTTCACCCGCGAGGTCGGTGACGATGCGCCGGTGGTCGTCGGCGGTTTCGCCGCGGCACCGGCGGAGTTCGTCGCGCGACAGGCGCGCTGGATCGTGGACGACGTGTCCGCGCAGCGCGGAGCCGCACCGGCCGCCGTCGTGCTCGCGCATCCTGCGGATTGGTCGGGGCACCGTGTCGCCGCCGTGCACGCGGCGCTGCACGCGGTCGGACTGGACGACGTGACGATGATGCGCGCGCCGATCGCCGCGGTGCACGGGCACCCGCCGCAGGCATCCGACGCCGCTGCGCGCACGGTCGTCGTCTACGATCTCGGCGCCGACGGGTTCCGCACGACGGTCGTGCAGCAGGACGCCGAACGCCTGCGGTGCGTCGGCGAATCGGTCGCCCTGCCTGTGGGCGGCGACGACCTCGACGACGTGCTTCTCGCGCACGTGCTGCGCATGTCGGGGGCGGATGCCGACGGCGTACTCGCGCACGAGCAGAGCGTGGCGCTCGCAGACCTGCGCCGTGCCGTCGTCTCGGCGAAGGAATCGCTCTCCAGCGACGCGGATGCCGCGGTGCCGGTGAGGCTGTCCTCGATCGAGACCAGTGTGCGGGTCACCCGCTCCGAGTTCGAATCGATGACCGCCCCTCTGCTGGAGCGCACGCTGGATGCGACCGACGCGGCGATCGACGCGGCCGGTCTGACTCCCGGGGCGATCGACGCCATCGTGCTCGCGGGCGGGTCATCACGCATCCCGCTGGTCGCGCAACGGCTGTCCGAGAGGTTCGACCGGCCGCTGCTCGCCGATGACGACACCGGTGCGACCATCGCGCGGGGCGCCGCGAGAGCGGCCGGGGCCTACCTTCTGCCCTCCGCGGCGACCGCGGTCGACACCGAGGCGCCGGTCGCAGACGTCCCCGACGACGAGGACGAGGATGTCGCGGCGCCGTCGCGCCGGCCGCGACCCGCGCTCATCCCGGCGTTCTCGCTCGGCACCGCGGCCGTGCTGGTCGCGGGCGGCCTGATCCTCGCCGCCACGACACCGGCCGGAGAGCGGGCGGAGGCGGATGACGTGGGCGCGTCCGTGCCATCCCACACCTCGATCATCCCGCCGCGCAGTGGTGCCTTCATCGGTGTGCCGGGTGTGTCCGTTCCGGATGCCGCGGACCCGGAGCCGGCAGCCGACATCGACCCTGTGTCGCACGTGGAGCGGAAGTCGGATACCGACGGCACCGCCACCGAGTCGAAGCGCCGGCAGGCACGCGCACCCGAACCCATCCAGGAGACGAACGAGCCGGAACCCAGCGGCGGATCCGGCTCAGCTGGCGGCGGCACACCGGCGCCACAGCCTTCTCAGCCGGCATCCGAACCGGATCCCGTCGACGCGGCACCGCCCGCCGACCCCGCTCCGGAGCCGACGACCGACTCCGTGCCCGTTCCCGAGCCAACGACCGACCCGGCACCGGAGCCCGAGCCGACCAGCGACCCGGCACCCGCGCCCGAGCCCACGACCGACCCGGCACCCGCGCCCGAGCCGACCAGCGATCCGGCACCGGAACCGACCAGCGACCCCGCACCGGAACCGACCAGCGACCCGGCACCGGCGCCCGCGCAGAGTGTCGCTCCGACCGAGGCTCCGGCTCCCTGAGCCGGCCACGCATTCCTGATCATCATGACGCTCGTAGACGTGACACCCACGACGCCGCGCTCCGGTGCGCGGCCTCCTGTGCTGGCCGGGCTGAGGCGTCCCGAGCTGGATGTGCGCAACCCGACGCCGCGCGCGCTGCTGGTGGGGGGCGCCGGTTCGGGCAAGTCCACAGCACTCGCGCACCTGTACGCCCAGTTCGAGAGCGACTCCCGTGCGGCGGTGCTCGCGCACGGGGCGACCGCCGATCTGGTCGGCATCCCCTCCGATCACGTGCTGCTGGTGGACGATCCGCACCTGCTCGACGAGCAGGGTCGTGACCTGCTCGATCGGCGGGCGCAGGATCCGCGCGCAGCGCTCATCGTCGCGAGCCGGCCCTGGCGGGTGCCGGAGCAGGAGTCGGCCATCGCGCAGCGGCTGTCGCGACACCTTCCCGCCGTCGTGCTGGGCTACGCCTCGCGAGCCGACGTCCTGGAGAGCCTCGACGGCACCGACGCCGCCGCATCGGCGTCGTGCATCGACCGCATCCTGTCGGCGACGCTGGGCATCTCGTGGCTGGTGTGGGAGGCGCTGCAGCGGCACGATCCGCGCGGATGCCCCGGGGGCACCGCGCATGCCGATGTGGAGCGCGCCCTGCAGGAGTGCATCGCCCAACGCCTCGACACCGTCGACCGGAGCGTCCGGAGCGTCGTCGAGGAGGCGTGCGTCGATCCTTCAGGCCATGCGACGGCCGCGGACGAGGCCGCCGAGTTCGCGCTGATGCGGGCCTATGCCGAAGGCCTGCTGCAGCGGAACGGCCGCCCGTCGCCCCTGGTGCGCAGCGCCGTGCTCGCCGTCATGCCCGCGCACCGGCTGCGCGAACTGACCGCCCGTTTCGGCGATGAACTCGCCCGGCACGCCGCGGACGTCGACGGAGACCTTCCGGATCTCCCGCACGACACGAGGCTCGCCGCAGTCCTGGTCGGACAGGCCGACCGGCTGCTCGCGACCCGGCCGCAGCGTGCGACCGCGCTCTACCGCGCCGCCGTGCGCTGCGGAGCGGATGAGGCCACCGTCGCCGGACGCCGGGCCGAGGCGGCCTGGGCCGACGGCGATGTCGACGGGGCGGCCGCGATCGCCGAATCCGCGCCGCAGGAAGCCCCCGACAGCGAACGGCTCACCGACGTCGCAGCGGCTGTCTGGGCCGCGCGCGGAATGATGCGGCAGGCCGACGCCGTGTATCGCGCGACGGCGGCCTCCGAGACGACCGCCGCGGCCCGCGCCGCCATCCCCTCCCTCGCGGTCGGCGCCTTCCGCCCGCCGGAGGCCGCGGCGGTTCCCCCCGTGCCGTCAGCGCTCGGGGTGTCGATGGACCTGCTGCACCGCGGCCTCGCGGCCTCGCTCGAAGCCGGCGGCGCCGAGGAGGCGCTGTCCGATCTCGTCCGCTCGGCGTCGCTGTACACATCCGCCGGCACCGCCTCGGCGATCTGCGAACTGCCCGCGGTCATCGCCGCCGTCGTGGCGCTGAACGCGGGCGCGACCGCCACGGCCCAGACCGTTCTCGACGACGCGATCGCCGGTGGCCACGGCGGTCCCTGGGCCATGCGGCGGCTGCTGCTGTGGCGGGCCTGGGTCGCCATGCAGCGTGCACACCCCGCTGAGGCACGCGAATCCCTGGAGCGCGCGCTGGAGGACGGATGTGCGCTCTCACCGCGCGATCAGCTGCTGGCCCGCGCGCTGCGCGTGGCGATCGCCCGCCGGTACGAGAGCGCCGCAGGCCTCGAAGCCGCATGGCAGGAGGCACGGGGCAGCATACTGCGCACCGAGATCGACCTGTTCCTGGTGCATCCGCTGTCCGAGCTCGCGACCGCCGCCGCACGGGTCGGCGATGCCGATCGCGTCCGGCCCGCCCTCGAGCGCGCCCTGTCGATCACGGCGGATCTGGGCAGCCCGTCGCTGTGGACCTGCCAGCTGCACTGGGCCGGCATCCAGCGGGGGATCCTGCTGAACGCCCCGGAGAGTCTTGCGCCGCACGCCAAGGCCCTGGTCGCGGCGTCCGCCGCAGACCCCGTCGCCGCGGCGATGGCGCGTGCCGGTCGGGTGTGGACCTCGGTTCTCGCCGGGAAGGTCGATCCGGATGCCGTCGAGGCCGCCGCACAGGGGCTGTCCGCGGCGGGCATGCGGTGGGACGCGGCGCGCCTCGCAGGCCACGGCGCCGCGCGCAGCAGCGACCGGCGGATCGCCGCGCGGCTGCTGGCTTGCGCACGTGAGCTGCATCCGGCCGACGAATCGCGTCGGGTCGCCGCCACGACCGGCGAGGCAGCGAGCGGTGAGGTGGCCGCCGTGCCGACCGAGATGCTCAGCGAGCGCGAGATCGAGGTCGCGCGGATGGTGCTCGACGGCAAGACCTACGCCGAGATCGGCGAGACGATCTTCATCTCGCCGCGGACGGTCGAGCACCACATCGCCCACATCCGGCAGCGTCTCGGCGCGACGTCGCGGTCGGACGTTCTGGACAAGCTGCGCGTCCTGCTGGGCGCGGATGCCGGCGCGGGCGCGCCGCAGAGAGCGCAGATCACGGGGGATCCCGCATGATCCCCGTCGCAGCCCCCTCGGGTATCGGGGCAACCCCCGATCCCCTGGCGGCGCGTCGCGATTACGCTTCTGGCATCGATGTGATCCTCCATGTGCGGGGATCGGAGCGGGCATCGCGGGGGGACGCGCGGATGCTCATGGATCGAAGTGTTTAAGGGGGCCACTGATGATCTCACCAGTCGAGACGATCGCGGATGCACTGATCGCATTCATCCTGAGTCTGCTACGCGACCCGGACGCCGCGGAGGAGTTCGCGGCGCATCCGCAGTCGACCATGGAGGGGCACGGACTCGGGGGCGTGTGCCGTGCCGATCTGCAGGCGGTGGCGCCGGTGATCATCGATCATCCGTCGGTCGTGCACCATCCGAATCCGCCGCAGCATCCGAATCCGCCGGATGACAACGACGTCGTCAACGACATCGTGCGCATGGTGCAGCAGTTCACCACGATCGATGCGCGGTCGACGGTCGTCGACCAGTCGGTGAACCAGAACATCTGGACCGAGGGCGGCGACGTCACGCAGCTGTTCGACCAGGAGGCCGTCGTGGCGTCGGGCGACGACGCGATCGCCGCCGGCGACGACGCGACCACCGTCGACTCCGACGTGGACGTGTCGGTGGGCGACGTGTCGGTGGGCAACGAGACGAACACGGACAGTCACAACACCACGGGTGATCCGGACGACGCGGATGCCGACGCGGCGGTGGAGGACACGGATGCCGCCGCCGCCGGCGGAACGGATGGAGGCGCCGGCGCAGCCGCGGGCGACGCGGTGCAGGGTGCCGTGGATGCCGCAACGACAGCCGCCGGGGCACCGGCCGCCGACGCCCCAGACCCGGTGGCAGCGAGCGCCCCGGCGGCACCCGCAGCTCCGGCGGATGTGCCCGAGCCTGCGGATCTGCTCGAGAGCGACATGACCGCGCCGTCCGGCGGAGACGCCTACGACGCGGATGCGGCCAGCGCCGCCGTCGCCGACGACGCGGTCATCGAGGATCCGGTCGCCGATGACTGAGCCCGTCCGCATGCAGCTCGACTCCGGCGACGCCCCGTTCACGCGGGACGCGCCGGAGCGGCCTGCGCTCGCCAGCCGTTACGGTGCGCCGGTGGTGGTCAAGAACTCCGCGCCGTTCGAGGTGCGCCTCAGCCAGTTCCTGTGGATCCTCAGCTTCGCGGTCGGCGGCTTCGCCGTTGTGTACCTGTTCGTGATCCGGCAAGACCTGCTGCCGCTGATCGCCGACGTCGTCGAGACGGTGGACAAGGGCCGCTCCGAGGACACCTACAAGAGTGCCGCCGACATCCTGTTCTGGACCGTGTTCGCGATCAGCCTGGCGGTGCTGCTGGTGCAGATCACCCTGCTGGTGTCGTTCCTGAACCGCAAGCCGCAGGTGCGCTGGTGGCAGCTGGCGACACTGGCCGTGCAGGCGACCCTGGTGCTGCTGTCACCGGAGTGGGTTGCGCTCGGCGAGAAGGGATCGTGGATTCAGCCACTTCTGGCGGCGCAGGCGGCGCTTGTCCTGCTCGCCCTGCTGCTCAGCGTCCTGCCCCGAGCCCTCGCCTGGTCCGCCCGGCGGGTCGATGTGCGGCGCGGGCCGGAGGGCCCGCGGGGCGCCGAGCTCTGACACCACGTCGGACAGGCTGCGGATCACCGCCCGGCACACCGCCGCGGCCGCGCGCTCTGTCAGCGGCGACTCCATGATCGAGCGCCAGCGGCTGATCTCGGCCTCGGCGGCGGAGGCCACCTCGGCGTCCGACGCCTCATCCGGCAGTGCCAGCCGGGTGCGCGGCGCGACTCCGTCCGCTCCGAGGATCCGCTGCGCGCACAGCGCGTCATCGGGTTCCAGGGGCAGCCCGTCGGCCCGCGCCACCGCGAGCAGCGAGAGCTCGCGCAGCGTGTGCGCCGACGCGGTGAAGCGCTCGATACCCGCCCTGATCCGCTCGTCCCCCGGTCGCGGCGACCGCTCGACGAGTGCGCCGAGCTGCAGGATCACCCCGCGGGCCTTGAGCGTGGCCGCACGCGGATGGAACTGCTGCCGCACGAACTCCTGCAGCCCGTCGAGGCCGCTCTGCTCCACCATCGCGGCGGACAGCGCGGAGGAGCTGTCCGCTCCCCCGCGGATGATCGCGGTCGCCAGGCGCACGCCGAACATCCCGAAGCGGGCCAGCAGGTCCTGGCGCACCTGCGCACTGAGTCCGGCGGCATCGGCCACGCGCGTGAATCTGTCGGCCGACACCATCAGCCGCTCGCGGTCGGTGCGCTCCATGCCCGCCAGGGCGCGGAAGGCGATGAACTCGCTCTCGCGCAGTGTCCTCGCTCCCTCGGCGACCAACCCGGTGACCGGGATCACGCCGAGGGCGAGGTGGGCGAGGTCGCCGTCGCGCTCGTAGCGGGCTGCCACCTTGCGGGCGGAGAGCAGCGAGTCGATGCGTCCGGAGCCGACCTCGTCGCAGCGCGAGAGCACCGCCACGGCGCACACGCTCTGAGCGGCGCCGGCCGCGGTGTCGCGGAACGCCTCCAGGAACTTCAGGTCCGAGCCGTGCAGGTGCCGCATCAGGTAGATGACGGCGTCGGCTGCGGACGGCGCCTCCTCGGGAGTGAGGAAGCGCGCGGCACGCGCCGAGGTGTCCTCGGACAAGGACGCGATTCCGGGGGTGTCGATCAGGATCTGGTCCTTCAGGCCGCTGAGCGGCCAGCCCACGTCGATCCACTCGATCTCCTCCGCGGTGCGGCCACCGAGGTCGAACTGGAGCAGGCCCTGATCGCGTCTGATCGCCATCCGCTGCGGGGGACCCTGCCTCAGGTGCATCGTGACCGTGGGCGTGGCCGAGTACCGGTACCAGGTGACCACGCGAGTGCACTCGCCGGTGTCGGTGGCGGCGATCCGCTCCCCCAGCATCGCGTTGAGCAGCGTGGACTTGCCCGCTTTGACCATGCCGGCCACGGCAAGCCGGAGCGGCTCGTCCAGGCGCACCTCGAGCCGGTCGATGAGCGCGAGCGACTCCCGTTCGCCTTCGTAGATCTCGCGTGCGGTGCCGAGCAGTTCGCGGGTCTGCTCGATGACGTCGGCGGTCATGACCGCGCCGCCGGGGCGATCATGCCGGCGGGCGGCCGGCGCGCGATGGCCGTCCCCGCTGCGGGCCCCGCCTCGAGCGGCTCCGGAAGCGCGGGGATCGCGCGACGCACCCGCTCGAGCTCGGCGAGGCGGCGCTTCAGCACGACCACGCGTTCGTCACGATTCGCTGCGAACGTTCCGGCGGCGGCCTTGGCGTTGGTCAGCGCCTCGGACAGCGACCTGTGCAGTTCCTCGGCCAGCGATCCGAAGTGGTCGCGCGCGTTGCGCTGCACCTGGCGCAGTCTGTCCTTCAGCTGCTTGCCCACCTGGAACGTCACCTCGTCGATGTGCCGGCGCACGATCGCCTTCGCCTCCTGGCGGCGGCGCGAGAGCCTCGAGTTCATGTCCTCACGGTAGGCGCGCCGGCCGACCAGCACGCCGGCCAGCAGCGAGAGGGGGTTGATCAGGGCCATGCCGATCAGCCCGGTCGCGAGGCCCACCATCAGCACGCCGCCGTACGAACCGCGCACGCCGATGTAGATCTTCTCGGCGGCGCCCAGCTGCCCCGGATCCAGGCCGGCGATGTCGTCGACCTGGTCGAGCGCGTCACGGGCGTCTCCTCGCGAGACCACAGGCACCTCGGTCTGGTCCTGGCTGAAGAGCTCGGCGACCTCCTCGGCCAGCCAGCGCGAGCGCTCATCGGTCCACACGAACGTCTCGGTGATCGCCGCGGTGACGCGCTGGTCGAGCCATTCCCGGAACTGGTCCCAGATCGGGCCGGGGTCGCCCTCGTCGATCGCCCGCTCGGCCTCGCGCTGCACGCGGCGCAGCCGGTCGCGCACATCGTGCTCCATGTCGGCGACGAGATCCGAGATCCCATCCGTCAGCGTCACCTGCCAGCGGGCCGAGCGCCCGCGGAACTCGTCGGCGCGCGCCTTCGCCTCCTCCAGCTGCGCGATCATCCGCGGGGTGTCCTCCGGGTTCTGCAGCGCATTCAGCTCGGCTTTCAGTGACATCGCGAGCTGCTCGACGATCGCGTTGAGATCGTGCGCGGCGCTGCGCTCGTGGATGGCCTCGGCCCGGCCGAGGATGCTGCGCCGCAGGTGCGACACCAGGGCGGGGAAGCCGGACTCGTCGTTCAGCTCGCGGTCCTGCATCTCGGCGGCCATCAGCCGCAGATCGCTGGACACGGCGAAGATCGGCACATCCCCTGTGGTGCTCAGATGCCGACGGTCGAGGTCTTCGATCCGCCGCCACTCCGGATAGAGGTCGGTCTTCGCCAGCACGGCCGCGACGTTCGGCGAGATCCGCATCGCATGGCGCAGGAACTGCACCTCGGGCTGGGTGTACTCCTGCGAGGCATCCGAGACCAGCAGCACGGCGTGCGCCGACGACAGCGCGGCGAGCGTCGCGAGCGAGTTCGACGACTCCAGCCCGCCCACGCCCGGCGAGTCGACCAGTTCGAGGCCGCCGCGCAGGATCTCGCGGGGCAGCTGCACCTCGGCCGAGAGCACGCCGCGCTCGTTGCCGGGGTTGCCGCGCTCCGAGACGTAGTCGGCGAGCCGGTCGATCGGCACCTCTCTCCGCTCCGGCGGCGCGTCCGCGGAGGCACGCTCGATGACCCAGGCTGCCGCCTGATCGGCGTAGCCGACGACGGTCGGCACGCTGGTGGCGACGTCGTCGTCGACCGGGCACACCGGAGCGTTGACCAGTGCGTTGATGAGCTTGCTCTTGCCCTGCTTGAACTCCCCGACGACGATCACGCGGACCGCCGGATCGATCAGCCGTGCGCGGGTCGTCTCCAGCCGCGCCGCCAGATCGTTCCTGCCCGCGGACGCGGCGAGCTCCTCGACCGCCTTCGCGATGTCGAGGAGCGCCCGCTCGGTGTCCATCCCCTGCTGCTGCACGTGTCCCCCGCTGGTTCGTGTCGGCCTGCTCTGTCAGGCCAGAAGATCCGGTCCCGCGGCATCCGCGTCAGGACCGTCCGCCGGATCCGCACCCCACAGCAGATCCGGGTCGAGGCCCGTCCAGTCCGCCTCGTCGACGTTCCGGATCTCCTCGGTGAAGGCGTTGCTCGTGAACGGGTCGAGCTCCGCACCCGCGCCGAAATGGTCGACCGCCGGCTCGTCAGCCGGGTCGCCATCCACGATCTCGAACATGATCCACTCCCCGCATCGGGTGTTCCTGGAGTGTAGTGGTGCTGCCCGGCCGCCCGCGAGGGGCGACCGGGCAGAGTGTACGACGTCTGTGTCAGAAGTCGAGCTCGTTCGCGTCGCCGCCGGGGCTCAGCACGTTCGAGTTGTCGACATCCACGTCCACGTCGACGTCGGGGTTGACCGAGTTGTCCTGGAAGGAGTCGTCGACCGACCAGTTGTCGGAGTTGTCCGAGTTGTCCTGGAACGAGTCGTTGATCTCCCAGTTGTCGGAGAAGTCCTCGTTGAAGGAGTCCGTGGCGTAGCGGTTCCCGATCGAGATGTCGCCGACGGTGATGTCGGTGTCGATGTTGCGCACGTCGACGTCTCCGCCGGCCGCGATCGAGTTGTCTCCCGAGGCCACCTGGCTGCTCTGGCCGAAGTACTGGTTGACGTTGCCGCCCTCGGCGTCGCCGCCGTTCGCCCAGGCGTTGCCGGCGTCGCCGCCGTTCGCGCCGCCGCCGTCCGCCAGCGAGCCCGCAGCGCCGCCGGCGCCGGTC
>NZ_QUAB01000046.1 GCF_003387575.1 Microbacterium bovistercoris
CCCCCCCGCCGCAGAGGCCCCAGCAGGTCGCTGAAGTGGATCTCGTGGATCACGACGTCCGCTCCCGGATATCGCTTCCGGAACTCTGCGATGTGCTCCAGGAACATCGCGGAGTCGTTCCCCATGACTCCGAGGCGGAGCTCCCCGCAGATCCCCACCGCAGCGCTCCTGGCCTTGGCGACGCCGTCGAGGATCGCGCGATATCCGATCCGGAGATCGTCGCGGAGCTCGGCGCCGATCGGGGTCAGCTCGACCCTGCGACTGCTGCGGGTGAACAGGCGCGCGCCGATCGCCTGCTCCTGAGCATTGATCGCCTGACTCACCCGAGCCTGCGAGACGTGCAGGCGCTCCGCGGTGCGGCCGAAGTGCAGTTCGTCCGCAAGAGTGAGGAAGATCTCGATGTCGCGCAGTTCCACGCTCGCCTCCCGGCGATAACCGACAGGTTATCGCAGCATCCGTCTTTTCGCCCTTGATCGGGCGAAATCAGGATCGGATGCTGGTGATGACGACCCATCCGGGTCATCAGAACACAGCACAAGGAGGACGATCATGGATCTCACACTGAACGCCGTGACGCTCGCGGTCGAGGACCTGGCCCGCGCGAAGGCGTTCTACTCGGAAGGACTCGGCTGCGGCCGTCGATGACGTGCTGACGCGGGCCGAGCGGGCCGGCGGTTCGATCGTGCGACCGGCCGAGCGCGCCCAGTGGGGCGGCTACTTCGGCTACCTCGGCGACCCCGACGGACACCTGTGGAAGGTGGTGTCCACCGCGTGAGAAGAGCGCTGCGGATACGAAGAAGGCCCCGCCGAAGCGGGGCCTTCCTGCGGAGATTCGCCTTACTTGGCGGAGCCACCGAAGTTCTTGAAGCGCTGGTTGAACTTCTCGACGCGACCGGCCGAGTCCATGATGCGCTGCTTGCCCGTGTAGAACGGGTGCGAGGCCGAGGAGATCTCGACGTCGATCACCGGGTACTCCACGCCGTCCAGCTCGATGGTCTTGTCGCTGGTGACGGTGGAGCGGGTGAGGAAGGTCTCGCCCGAGCCGAGGTCGCGGAACACGACGGCGTGGTAGTCGGGGTGGATGTCAGTCTTCATGGGATTCCTTACGTGGTGCCCTGGATTTGGCCAGGGGCGAGGGAAGTCTGCGGTGCGGAAAAGCACCAAGGATCGATTCTAGCAGACGGCGGTCAGGATGCCGCGCGGGCGGCGTAGCGGCCCCCGTCGGATGTCAGCACGATCGGCATGCCGAACGCGATGCTGAGATTCTCGGCCGTCAGCGCCTCGTCCAGCGGCCCCGCGGCGACGACGCCACCGTCCCGGAGCAGCAGCACGTGGGTGAATCCGACCGGGATCTCCTCGACATGGTGGGTGACCATGACCATTGCCGGAGTGGTCGGCGAGGAGGCGTACCCGCTGAGCAGGCCGAGCAGCTCCTCACGCGACCCGAGGTCGAGGCTGGCCGTGGGCTCGTCGAGCAGCAGCAGCTCGGGGTCGGTCATGATCGCACGGGCGATCTGCACACGCTTCTGCTCACCGTCGCTGAGCGTGCCGAACAGACGGTCGGCGAGGTGGTCGAGATGCCACTCGGCGAGCACGCGCATCGCCTGACGCTCGTCGATGTCCTCGTACTCCTCGTTCCAGCGACCGAGCACGGAGTATGCGGCGGTGAGCACCGCGTTCAGCACGGTCTCGTCGCGGGGCACCCGTCGGGCCATCGCGCTCGACGCGAAGCCGATGCGGGGGCGCAGCTCGAACACGTCGGTGCGGCCCAGCTGCTCGCCGAGGATCTCGACGGCACCCGAGGTGGGATGCAGCAGCGTGTCGGCCAGCTGCAGCAGCGTGGTCTTGCCTGCGCCGTTCGGGCCGAGGACCACCCAGCGCTGATCGTCCGAGACCTCCCAGGTCACGTGATCGACGATGTTGCGCCCTTCGCGGCGCACGACGACATCGGTGAATTCCAGAGCACTCGGCATGTCGCCAGCCTATCGGCTCAGCCGGCCAGCTCCGCGTACAGCGCCTCGGTCGTGTCGGCGATCGCGCCCCAGCTGAACTGCGCGCGGGCGCGCTCGCGACCCGCCTCGCCGTACTCCCCCGCGCGCACGGGGTCGGATACCACCTCGGTGAGCACCGCGGCGAGGTCGGCGACGTACCGATCCGGATCCATCGGAGTCCCGGTTCCGTCCTGCACCTGATCGATCGGCACCAGACGCCCGGTGACGCCGTCCTCGACGACTTCGGGGATGCCGCCGGTCGCGGTGCCGACGACGGCGGCGCCGCACGCCATCGCCTCGAGGTTCACGATGCCGAGCGGCTCGTAGATCGAGGGGCAGACGAACGTGGTCGCCGCGGTGAGGATCGCCGAGAGCTCGTCGCGCGGCAGCATCCTGTCGATCCAGATGACTCCGTCCCGCGTCTGCTGCAGCAGCCGGACGAGTTCCTGCACCTCGGCCATGATCTCGGGGGTGTCCGGCGCGCCCGCGCACAGCACCAGCTGCACCTCGGGCGGCAGCGCGGCGGCCGCGCGCAGCAGGTACGGCAGCCCCTTCTGCCGCGTGATGCGGCCGACGAAGACCACGGACGGGCGGGCCGGATCCATGCCGACGCTCTGCAGGAATGCGGCATCCTCGACCGGTCGCCAGCGCTCCACGTCGATGCCGTTGTGGATCACGCGCACGCGGGCGGGATCCACCTGCGGGTAGCTGCGCAGGATGTCACTGCGCATGCCCGCGCTCACCGCGATGATCGCGGCGGCGTTCTCGTAGGCGAGCTTCTCGATGCCGCTCGAGACGGCGTAGCCGCCGCCGAGCTGCTCGGCCTTCCACGGTCGCAGCGGCTCGAGGCTGTGGGCCGTCAGCACATGCGGGATCCCGTGCAGCTGCGACGCCAGGTGCCCGGCGAAGTTCGCGTACCAGGTGTGGCTGTGCACGACGTCGGCACCGGCGACATCGCCGACCATCGCGAGATCCGTGCCCAGCGTCTGCAGCGCGGGGTTCGCACCCGCGAGCTCGACGGGGGTCCGATACGCGCGCGTGCCAGGCTCGTCACGGTCGGCGCCGAATGCCCTGACCTGTACGTCGATACTCCTGCGAAGGGCGGCGACGAGCTCCGCGACATGCACACCGGCACCGCCGTAGATCTCCGGCGGGTACTCCTTCGTGATGACATCGACTCGCATGTCGCAAACGCTAGTACACGACGTCATCCGCCCTCTATGGTGGAGCCATGTCGGCACCCAAGAAGGTTTTCGGGATCATCCTCGCCGGCGGCGAGGGCAAGCGGCTGATGCCCCTGACGGCGGATCGCGCCAAACCCGCGGTGCCCTTCGGTGGGCAGTATCGACTCATCGACTTCGCGATCTCGAACCTGATCAATTCGGGCCTCAGACAGGTCGTCGTGCTGACGCAGTACAAGTCGCACAGCCTCGACCGGCACATCACGCAGACCTGGCGGATGTCTTCGCTGCTGGACTCCTACATCACCTCGGTGCCCGCGCAGCAGAGGCTCGGCAAGCGCTGGTTCTCCGGCTCGGCCGATGCGATCCTGCAGAGCCTGAACCTCATCAACGACGAGCGCCCCGACATCGTCGTCGTCATCGGCGCCGACCACGTGTACCGGATGGACTTCCAGCAGATGGTCGACGCGCACGTCGCCTCGGGCGCGGCGGCCACGGTCGCCGGCATCCGGCAGCCGCTCGCTCTCGCCTCGCAGTTCGGCGTGATCGACGCCGACGCGGAGACGGGACGCATCAGGCAGTTCCTCGAGAAGCCGACGGATGCCACGGGGCTCGCCGACTCGCCCAACGAGGTGCTCGCCTCCATGGGCAACTACGTCTTCGATGCGGACGCCCTGGTGGCCGCGGTCGAGGCCGATGGCGAGCTCGCCACCTCCGGTCACGACATGGGCGGCGACATCGTGCCGTACTTCGTCTCGCGCGGTGAAGCGGGGTACTACGACATGAAGCAGAACGAGGTGCCTGGTTCTTCGCCGCGGGACCGCGCCTACTGGCGCGACGTCGGGACCATCGACTCCTTCTTCGACGCGCACATGGATCTCATCTCCACCCTGCCGGTGTTCAACCTGTACAACACCGCGTGGCCGATCCGCACGCAGTCGGTGAACGCGCCGCCCGCGAAGTTCGTCCGCGACGCGGTGGGCCGGATAGGGAATGCCATCGATTCGATCGTGTCCCAGGGGTCAGTGCTCTCCGGCACGCATCTGGAACGCAGCGTGGTGGGTCCGGGCACGCTGGCCTCGGGCGGCTCGACCATCACCGACTCGGTGCTGTTCGATCATGTGCACGTCGGACAGGGTGCCCGCGTGCACCGTGCGGTGCTGGACAAGAATGTCGTGCTCGAGGACGGCGCGACCGTCGGGGTCGATCGCGAACGCGACATCGAGCGCGGGTTCACCGTGACCGAATCGGGTCTCACCGTGGTCGGCAAGGGACTGCGCGTCGCCCGCTGACCGCTACGCTCGGACGGTGACCGCTGCGCGCTTCCTCGTCGTCCTCGATGCCGATTCCACCCTCATCCAGGATGAGGTGATCGAGCTGCTCGCCGAAGAGGCCGGACGCCGGGCCGAAGTGCAGGCGGCGACGGAGGCCGCGATGCGCGGCGAGGTCGACTTCGCGACGAGCCTGCGCTCGCGTGTGGCCGCGCTGACCGGTGTTCCCACGGCGGCGTTCGAGCGGGTGCGGGCGCGGGTGCGCCCGACGCCCGGTGTGCGGGCGCTGACCGCGGCGGTGCACGAGCGCGGCGGTGTCGTCGGCGTGGTCTCCGGCGGGTTCCACGAGATCCTCGACGGTGTCGCTCCCGGGCTCGGCGTCGACCGCTGGAGGGCGAACCGTCTGGTCGTCGCCGATGGAGCGCTCACCGGCGAGGTCGACGGCGAGATCGTCGATGCCGAGGCCAAGGCCTCGTCGCTGCTCGCCTGGGCGGCCGAACTCGGAGTGCCCTCATCCCGCACCGTCGCGATCGGCGACGGTGCCAACGATCTGCGGATGATGGACGTCGCCGGTCTGGGACTGGCGTTCAACGCCAAGCCGGCGGTGCGCGCAGCCGCCTCGCTGGTGATCGGTCCGCAGAACCTGTCCGAGGTCGTCCCGCTGCTCCCCTAGCCGGACGTCGGCGCCCGGCGTTAGCGTCGGTGCATGGACATCATCCTGATCCCTGGACTGTGGCTCGAGGCATCCAGCTGGGACGACGTGACGCCCGCGCTGCGCGCGGCGGGCCACCGGGTGCATCCGCTGACCATGCCCGGGGTGGGCGCGCCCGCATCCGACATCGGACTGGACGACTGGGTGGGCCACGTCACGGCACGGATCGATGACGTCGACGGTCCGACAGCGCTCGTCGGGCACTCCGGTGGCGGGGACGTGGCCTGGCTCGCGACCGACGCCCGCCCCGACCGCATCGACAGGCTCGTGCTCGTCGACGCACTCCCTCCCGCGGCGGACGAGCGAGTGAACGAGTTCCCGGTCGTCGACGGGGTGATTCCGTTCCCGGGATGGGAGAGCTTCTCGGCAGCCGATCTGCGGGACCTCGACGCACCCACCAGGGAGCGCATCGTGCGGGAGATGGCACCGATCCCGGAGCGCATCCCCGGAGACTCCATCGTGCTCTCCGACAGACGGCGCTTCTCCGTGCCGGTGACGGTGCTGGCCGGAGGTGAGGACCTCGAGGAGCTGGAGGCCGCACTCGCTGACTGGCCCGCCTACGACAAGGAGTTCCACGCGATCGAGGACATCAGCGTGGTGACGATCGGATCGGGGCACTGGCCGCAGTTCACCGTCCCTGACCGTCTCGCCCAGCTGATCCTGGCCGCGATCGCCTGAAACCCGTGCGGATGTCGGCGGCTCGGCCTATCGTCGGGACATGGACATCATCCTCGTTCCCGGTCTCTGGCTCGACGCGTCGTCCTGGGACCCGGTTCTGCACGCCCTGAAGACCGCGGGTCATCGTCCCTTCGCCATGACGATGCCGGGTGTCGGTGCTCCGGCGTCGGAGTCGTCCGAGATCGGCATGGCCGACTGGGTCGACGCGGTTGTCAATCGGATCGATGAAGCCGGTGAACCCGTGGTTCTCGTCGGGCATTCCGGCGGAGGCAACGTCGTGTGGGGTGCCGCCGACGCACGACCCGAGCAGGTGCGCCGCGTCGTGTTCGTCGACACGGTGCCGCCGCCGGGCGGCGCGATCAGTGACTTCACCGTCGTGGACGGGGTGATCCCCTTCCCCGGCTGGGACTTCTTCCCGGACGAGGACGTGAGCGACCTCGACGCCGAGACCCGGGCGCGGACAGCGCCACTCGCGCAGAGCGTTCCCGCGCGGGTTCCGACCGACGAGATCGTCCTCACGAGGGAGAGCCGTCACGGCATACCGGTCACGCTGCTGATGGGCGGACTCGATCAGCAGCAGTTCGAGTCCCAGGTCGACGGCTGGGGCCCCTACGGCGAGGAGTACCGCGCAATCGCGGATGCCACGGTCGTGAAGATCGGGTCAGGCCACTGGCCGCAGTACTCCGCGCCGGAACGACTGTCGGAACTGCTGGTGGAGGCGGTGGGTCGCTGAGTCAGTGCCCCATGCCGAGGCCGCCGTCGACCGGGATCACGGCGCCCGAGATGTAGGCGGCATCGTCCGAAGCCAGCCACGTGACGACGCCGGCGACCTCGTCGGCCGTCGCGAAGCGACCTGCCGGGATGCTGGCCTTGTACTGCTTCTGGGTGTCCTCGGGCAGTTCCGCGGTCATGTCGGTCTCGATGAAGCCGGGGGCGACGACGTTGGTCGTGATGCCACGAGCGCCGAGCTCGCGGGTGAGTGAGCGGGCGAAGCCGACCAGAGCGCTCTTCGAGGCCGCGTAGTTGACCTGTCCGGCCGAGCCGTAGAGGCCGACGACGCTGGAGATGAGGACGATCCGGCCGAAGCGGGCCCGCAGCATCCCCTTGGAGGCGCGCTTGACGACGCGGAACGAGCCGCCGAGATTGGTGGAGACGACGCTGTCGAAGTCGTCCTCGCTCATGCGCATCAGCAGCGTGTCCTTGGTGATCCCGGCGTTCGCCACGAGGATCTCGATCGGGCCGAGCTTCTGCTCGACCTCGGTGAACGCCGCGTCGACGGCAGCGGCATCCGTCACGTCGGCGCGGACCGTGAGCGTGCCCTCGGGACCCTCGCCGCTGCGGGCCGTGACCGCGACGCGGTAGCCGTCTCGGACGAAGCGTTCGGCGATCGCGCGGCCGATGCCGCGGTTTCCGCCGGTGACGAGGACGACGCGGTCAGCGCTCATGAGGGCTCCAGTTTCTTCGAGGTCGCTGGCCATCCTATCGAGCGGTGCGCGATCCGCAGGTGCGCGCGCGGCGTAGGCTGGAGGCACCGTGAAGAACACCCGAAACGCCCCCTCCGTCACCTCTCTGCCGCAGGCGCCGCACGACGAGGCGAACCACCGCGTGCGCCGGTACGCGCTGACCATGGGCATCCGCACGGTGTGCTTCATCCTCATGGTCGTCGTGCAGCCCTACGGATGGTGGACCTGGGCCTTCGGCGTCGGTGCCGCGGTGCTGCCGTACATCGCCGTGGTGTTCGCGAACGCCGGCAGCGACAGCAACGAGGTGCTCGCCGAGTCACCCGAGCGCCAGCTCGAGGCGCCCGCGGTCGCGGTGGACGACTCCGCCGGGCGTCCCACCATCGTCACGATCGATGAGAAGCGGGACGACGCGCAGTGACCGAGGAGCTGGAGTGCTCTCGCGCCGGATGCCGGCTCGCGGCCACTCATCACATTCTGTGGCGGAACCCGCGCATCCACGCCGAGGACCGGACGAAGGTCTGGCTGGCGTGCGATGAGCACGTCGGGTTCCTGAGCGAGTATCTGCGGTCGCGCGAGTTCCCCGTAGAGGTGCGAGAGGGCATTCCGCAGTGAGCAGTCGGCTGGTGCGCTGGAGCGTCTACGTGCTGGTGGCGGCGCTGTTCGCGGTGGCGTGCGCGTATCTTTCCCATTGGCAGTTCGATCGCAACGAGGAGCGCTCCCGGCAGATCGCCCTCGTCGAGAAGAACTACGATGCGGATCCCGTGCCGCTGGCGGACGCGATCGGCGCCGACGGCGCACTCGATCCGTCGGATGAATGGCTGCCGGTCGCGCTGCGCGGCACGTACCTCGCCGATCAGCAGGTGCTCGCGCGCAACCGGCCGCACGGCGGCACCAGCGCCTTCGAGGTGCTCGTGCCGTTCCGCGATGAGGATGGTCGCGTGTTCGTCGTGGACCGCGGCTGGGTGCCCCCGGCCGAGGACTCCAGCCCTTCCGCGGTGCCCGCTCCCCCGTCGGGCGAGGTCACGGTGATCGTACGACTGCGGCCGGGCGAGCAGCTCCCGCCATCGGGCCGAGGCGCCCCGGACGGGCAGGTGCCGACCATCAACCTGCCGCTGATCGCCCAGCAGACCGGTCTCGAAGACGTGATCACCTCCGCCTACGGACAGCTCGTGTCCGAGGATCCGCCGGCCGAGGCGCTCGGCGGCTTCGACAAGCCGACCGAGGATCCCGGTCCGCACCTGTCCTACGCGATCCAATGGATCCTGTTCGCCATCATGGGCTTCGCCTTCATCGGGTACATCATCCGCACCGAGATCGCGAAGGCGAAGGAGGACGCCGAGGGACGGCCCGCCCGCGCGTCGAAGCGGCGCCGCGACAAGGACGCCGAGACCGAGGACGCGCTGCTCGATTCGGTGCGCTGAGCCCGCGCGCCGTCGCGACATCTCGGAGATCTGCAGAATCCCGGACGCCCGCTGCCTCTCCGTTCCGGAATCCTGCATTTCTCCGATGCTGCCAAGGTCACACGAGCGCGAGCACCTCGTCGAGCGAACGGATGCTGTGCACTCCTGCCTGTGCGGCCTGGTGACCGCCGTCGAAGTGGACGAAGCGTGTGCCGAGACCCGTTGAGATCTCGAGGTCATGGTTCGTGTCACCGATCATGAGCACCTCGTCCGGCGCGAATCCGGATGTGTGCAGCCACCCGGCGATCACCTCGTGCTTCGAGGGGTGGAACGGGTCGGTGATCGAGAGGATCCGGTCGAACCGATGGGCGAGCCCGTGCGGCTCGAGCTGCCTGGTGAGCAGGTCTGTCAGGGTCGCGGATGCGAGTACCTGAATCACGCCGCGGTCAGTAAGCGTTGCGACAGTGGACTCTGCGCGGGTGTGCAACGCGGCTTCGCCCGTGCGCTGCTCCAACCAGCCGAGGTACTGCTCGGCTGCCGGGCGGAAGACGTCGTCACCGAGCCCGGCGTCGGCGTAGAAAGCGCGGATCGGGAACCGGAACGTCGCGCGGTATGCCGCCAGGTCGGGGAACGGCTCTCGATCATGGGTCGCCAGCACCCGGTTCATGACCTGGCGGCAGATCTCGGCGTCGTCGAGCAGCGTCCCGTTCCAGTCCCAGCAGATCGCGCGTATGCCCACCCCGGCATACTACGGTGAGGATGCGGGCCCGAGCGGCAGAACTCCGAGACCGTGCTGCGCGAGCAGCTACGCGAGCTCGATGAGGTCCTGGTAGTCCTTGCTCCAGATATCCTCGACGCCGTCGGGCAGGATCAGCACGCGCTCGGGGTTCAGTGACTCGACCGCACCGGGGTCGTGCGAGACCAGCACCACCGCGCCCTCGTAGTGCGCCAGAGCACCGAGGATCTCCTCGCGGGACGCGGGATCGAGGTTGTTGGTCGGCTCGTCGAGCAGCAGCATGTTCGCCGACGAGACCACGAGTGTCGCGAGAGACAGGCGGGTCTTCTCACCACCGGAGAGCACACCGGCCGGCTTGAGCACGTCGTCGCCGGTGAACAGGAACGAGCCGAGCACCTTCCGTGCCTCGGTCTCGTTGATGTCGGGCGCCGCCGACATCATGTTCTCCAGCACGGAACGACTCACATCGAGGTTCTCGTGCTCCTGCGCGTAGTAGCCGATCTTCAGGCCGTGACCGGGCTCCAGCTGCCCGGTGTCGGACTTGTCCACTCCCGCGAGGATGCGCAGCAGCGTCGTCTTCCCCGCGCCGTTCAGGCCCAGCACGACGACCTTCGAGCCGCGGTCGATCGCAAGGTCGACGTCGGTGAAGATCTCCAGCGAGCCGTACGACTTCGACAGGCCCGTCGCCATGAGCGGGGTCTTGCCGCAGGGCGCAGGCTTCGGGAAGCGCAGTTTCGCGACCCGATCGACCTGGCGGACCTCCTCCAACCCGGAGAGCAGCTTCTCGGCCCGCGCGACCATCTGGTGCGCGGCCGCGGCCTTCGAGGCCTTCGCGCCGAACCGGGCCGCCTGCAGCTGCAGCTGGGTCGCCTTCTTCTCGGCGTTGGCTCGCTCCTTCTTGCGGCGCTCCTCATCGGCCACCCGCTGACGCTGGTAGTTCTTCCAGTTCATGTTGTAGATGTCGATGATCTGGCGGTTCGCATCCAGGTAGAACACCCGGTTCACGGTCTCGCCGACCAGCTCGACATCATGGCTGATCACGATCAGCCCGCCCTTGTACCCCTTGAGGAACTCGCGCAGCCATACGACGCTGTCGGCGTCGAGGTGGTTCGTGGGCTCGTCGAGGATCATGGTTCCGGCATCCGAGAACAGGATGCGGGCCAGTTCGATGCGCCGGCGCTGACCACCGGACAGCGTCTTGAGCGGCTGGTCGAGGATGCGGTCCGGCAGCGAGAGGTTGTGCGCGATCGACGCGGCCTCCGCCTCTGCGGCGTACCCGCCCATGGCCTCGAACCGCTCGGTGAGGTTCGCGAACCGCCGCATCGCCTTGTCGGCGACCTTCGGATCGTCGGAGGCCATCTCGTGCGACGCGGTCGCGATGCCGAGCTGCAGCGTGCCCAGGCCGCGGGCGTCGAGGATCCGGGTGCGCGCGAGCATCTCCGGGTCGCCCGAGCGCGGATCCTGCGGCAGGTAGCCGAGCTCGCCCGACTTCGTGACCTTGCCGTCCGAGGGCAGCAGGTCTCCGGCGAGCACCTTCGTCAGGGTGGTCTTGCCCGCGCCGTTGCGGCCGACCAGTCCGATCTTGTCGCCATCGGCGACGCGGAAGGACACGCCCGACATCAGCACACGGGCGCCGACGCGGATCTCGAGGTCGTGCACGGCGAGCACAGCAGCATCCGATCTTCGAAGGGTGAGGGAGACGGCCGAATGGCCAGCTGATCAGTATACGTGGCCGACCTGAGCGAGAACGGTACCTGAGTATGACCCTTCTACGCCCCTGGGTTGATGTGCGACCCCATCCGCGCTTCCTACCGTTGTGACCGTGGACGCCATCAACGACTTCATCCTGGCCGCAGCCGCCTCCCCGTGGCTGCTGCTCGTCATGTTCGCCGTGGCCGTCGTGGACGCCGTGTTCCCGCCGGTGCCGAGCGAGACGGTGCTCGTCGCCGGAGCCGCCGCGGCCGCAGCCGTCGGTGGCTGGCCCACGATCCTCGCCCTCGTCCTCGCCGCCGCGCTCGGCGCGATGCTCGGCGACAACCTGGCCTACGCCCTCGGCCGCGCGATCGGCACGAGCCGGTTCCGCTGGATGCGCCGCCCACGCATCGCAGCGGCCTTCGAATACGCCCAGCACGCGCTGTCGCGCCGCGGTGCGACCCTCATCATCGGCGCCCGCTACATCCCGGTCGGCCGGGTCGCCGTGAACGTCTCCGCGGGTGCGCTCGGCTACCCGTGGCGCCGCTTCCTGCCGATCAGCCTCATCGCCGGTGCGACCTGGGGGCTTTACGGCGCCGCCATCGGCATCCTCGCAGGCAGCTGGCTGGCGAACCAGCCGTTCCTGGCGGCTGTTGTGGGTATCGTGGTCGCTGTCGCCGTCGGCATCGTCGTCGACCGCATCGCTGCGGCCCGGCGCCGCCGCAGGGAGAACCTCGAGGCCGGCACCCCCGCGGATGCTGCAGTGCCGGAGCCCGCCCGACTGGCAGGATGACATCTATGCGGAGGACGGCGGAGCGCAGATCCGCGCGGAAGGCGGCGAAGGGCGAGCGCGACGCGGCGCGGGAGACCGCCGCAGCAGAGAAGAGCGCGAAGAAGGCCGCGAAGGCCCAGAAACTGCGCTCCAACCCCTCACGCATCATCGCGATGTTCCGGCGCCTGCGCGACCGCCAGACCGCCCAGGTCGTCGTGCTCTCGATCATCGCCATCTCGCTCTACCCCGTCCTCGTGCCGGTGCACACGCAGCTCTACGGCACCTACCTGCCTGCAGTGATGGTCCTCGGTGGCGCGGCCGTCGCCGCGCCGATCGTCAGCAGACACCGCCCCCGCACCGCCATCGCACTCTTCCTCGTCGCGGCGGTGCTGCTCCCGCTGATGGCCGTCCTGCCCGAGACGGCGTCCTCGTCGCCGTGGCCGTGGTCGGTGCCGATGATCATCGCTTTCGTCGTGTTCCTCATGGCGATCACGCTGCAGCACGGCTGGCGGTACGGCCTGTTCGTGCTGGTCGCCGGTCTCTCGCTGGTCATGTTGCCTGCCGGAGTGATTCCGGACATCTCGATGTCGGGTGGTGTGATCGCCGATCTGATCGTCACGGCGTCCGTCGCCTCGGCGGCGTTCCTCATCGCCGTCCTCGTAGCCGGCCAGCTGCGGATCAGCGACGAACTGGTCAAGGAGCGCGCCCAGTCCGCCCAGGAGTTGGCCCGCCGCGAACTCGTCGAGGAGCGCACCCTCATCGCCAGGGAGCTGCACGATGTCGTCGCGCACAGCATGTCCCTCATCCAGGTGCAAGCCTCGACCGCCCGCTACCGACTTCCCGATCTGCCCGACGACGTCGCATCCGAGTTCGACGGCATCGCCGCGACGGCCCGCACGTCGCTCGGTGAGATGCGCCGCATCCTCGGCGTGCTCCGCACGGAGGATCACACGGCCGAGCTCGCCCCGCAGCGCGGCATCGACCACATCGGTGCGCTGGTCGAGACCACCCGCCGCGCCGGAGCGGATGTCGTGCTCTCCGGTCGAATCGAGGGGGATGTCGACGCCGCCGCGCAGATCGCGATGTACCGGATCACGCAGGAGGCTCTGAGCAACGCCGTCCGGCACGCGCCGGGTACGGCGATCACGGTCTTCATCGACGGCACCTCCGAGGACGTGGCCGTCCTGATCACCAACACGGCGCCGGCCGAGCAGGCGCCGCCGACCGCCGGCGGCGGCCACGGCCTGCGCGGCATGACGGAGCGCGCCGAACTGCTCGGCGGCTCCGTACACGCCGGCCCGGATGCTGCAGGAGGATGGACCGTGTCCGCGCGGCTGCCCCGGCATCCCGCGCCCGGTGCCGATCAGGAGGGAACAGTATGACGATCCGCGTGCTCGTGGCCGATGATCAGGGCATGGTGCGCGCGGGCTTCGCCGCGCTGCTCGACGCCCAGGACGGCATCTCGGTCGCAGGACAGGCCGCCGACGGCGACGAGGCGGTGCGCCTGTCCGCGCGCCTCGATCCCGACGTCATCCTGATGGACGTGCGGATGCCGGAACTCGACGGCATCGCCGCGACGCGACGCATCCTCGGTCCGTCCTACCCGTCGGCGCGCGTCCCGCGCATCCTGATGCTGACGACGTTCGACATCGACGACTACGTCTACGACGCCCTCGAGGCCGGCGCGAGCGGGTTCCTGCTCAAGGACGCGCTGCCGGACGACCTGGTGCACGCTGTGCGCGTGATCGCGTCCGGTGACGCCCTGCTGTCGCCGAAGGTGACGCGGCGCATGATCGAGCACTTCTCGTCGCGCAGACCGCATGCCCGCCGTACCGATCCGGCGTTCGCGGACCTCACCGAGCGTGAGCGCGAGGTGCTCGTGCTGATCGCCCAGGGGCGCTCGAACACCGAGATCGCCGGCACGCTGTTCATCGCAGAGCAGACCGTGAAGACCCATGTCGGGAAGGTCTTCGCCAAGCTGGGGCTGCGCGACCGCGTGCACGCGGTGATCTACGCCTACGACAACGGCCTGGTCGAGCCCGCGGCCTGATACCCCGGTACGAGACAGGACGACACCCGCGCGGGATGCCGGCCTGGATGCCGCATCCATAGCCTCCGAGGACACCACGATCCTCGGAGGCCAAGATGTCCCCATCCCCCGCTGCCCGCCTCGGGCGCGACCACGCGATCGACCTGGTCCGCGCCCTGTGCGTGACCGCCGTCGTCGTGCTGCACTCCCTGATGGTCGGGGTCACAGTCACCACCGACGGCCCGGTGTTCGCCAATGCCGGAGACTCCGGATGGTGGCTGGTCCCGGTCAGCTGGGTGCTGCAGGTGATGCCGCTGTTCTTCGTGATCGGCGGATTCGCGGGGCTCACAGCTTATGAGCGGATGCCGGAGGGTTCCGCCACCGCGTTCGTCACCGCGCGGCTGCACCGGCTGCTGCTCCCCGCCGTGGTGGTCATCGGCACCGCGGGTGTCGGACTCGCCGCGCTCACCCTGTCCGGCGTCCCCGCCGACCTCGTCGCCGTCGCGGGGTACCGGTTCGGTCAGCCGCTGTGGTTCCTCGCGGTGTTCCTGCTCTCGCAGGCGCTACTGCCGCTGCTGGTCCGCGCGCACCGTGCGGCACCGTTCTTCACGATCGGAGCGCTCGCCGGCGGTGCCGTCGTCGTCGACGTCGTGCGCGCGGCGACGGGTGTCGACGCGGTCGGATTGCTCAACCTCGGCTTCGTGTGGCTGACGATGCAGCAGCTCGGCTTCCATCTGGCGGACGGTCGCATCGATGCGCTGTCGCGACGGGCACGCACCGGCATCGGGTCGACCGCCCTCGCCCTGCTCGTGATCACCTTCCTCACCGGCATCTACTCCCCCGATCTCATCGCCAACATCAACCCGCCCACGGCGGCGCTGATCCTCGTCGGCGTCCTGCACACCGCCGCCTTCTCGCTGCTGCGTGCCCCGATCTCGGCCTTCGCCGCACGGCCCCGTGCCCGCGCCTTCGCCGAGTTCGTCTCGCAGCGCGCGATGACCATCTACCTCTGGCACATGACCGTCCTGCTGGTGCTCGCCGGGGTATCGGCGCTGCTGGCGACCACCGGCATGCTCGAGCTGCCCGCGCCGGCTTCCCCGGGCTGGTGGCTGGGCCGCCCGCTCTGGCTCGCGCTCGCCCTGGGACTCACCGCACTGATCAGCCTGCGGCTGTCGCGCATCGAGGCGATGCGCCTGCCGCGGCGGGCGCTCGGGACGGCCTCCGTCGCCATCGCGGCGGCGCTGGGCGCCGCGGCGATCGTGCTCCTGCTGGTGCGCGGGACGTCCACGACGACGGTGATCGCAGCGCTCACGGCCCTCGCGGGTGCACTCGCGATCGTGACGCCGGTGCCGTCACTCGAAGTACAGGGACTGGTGCAGCGCGCAGCGCGGGTTGAACGCGGCCCCGCATCCGGGGCACTCGGTGGCCACGCGGTACTCGGCGACGCTCATGCCGTGGGCGCACACACCGCATAGCGCCGCCACGGCACCTGCCTGCGCCGCCGGCCACACCGTACGCGGATGGCCGGCGGCCTCGTCGTGGCAGTGCACGCACGGATACCACTCGCCGCAGCAGTGGAACCGCATGGCGACCACATCGAGGCTTGTGCGGTAGTGCGCGCACCGCGTCTGGGCGTCGACGACGGCGCCGCGGACCAGATGCTCGCCCACGCGGATCATCGGACGATCCCGCGCGCCACCAGCGCGTCCCCGACGTCGTCGGCGTGCTTCATCGTGAGGATCAGCAGCGGCAGCGCCGCGCGCACGCCGAGCCGGGCTCCTCGTGCTCGCTGCGCGTCACGGACCTGGTCGGCGAGGCCCGCGATCACCGGCACCATCGCGATGGTGAGCGAGATCGTCAGGGCGACCGCCTCAGCGTCGACGCGGAACCGGTGAAGCGGGCGGAGCACGCGCTCCAGAACCGCCAGCAGGTCGCCCGACCGCGTCGTGCGGGTGACGAGGTCGGCGAGCAGCACGAGGGCGACCACCCGACCCGTGTTCACCAGTGCTGTGTCCGTTCCGGCGAACAGCCACAGTGCACCGCCGAGCACCAGCACGATCCAACGCAGGCGCCACCACGCCCGGCCGAGCGCGGCGATCGGCAGCCCCGCGATCGGATACATCGCCGATACCCCCAGAACCGCGGCGAGCATTCCGACCGGCTCGGGGCGCCAGACTGACAGCGCCAGGGCGCACGCCGCCAGCCCCGCGAGTTTCACCCCGGCCGGCAACCGGTGCAGCAGGCCCGTGCCCGGACGGTACAGAGCGATCATCTGCAGCTCGCCCGGTACTCGTCGATCACCTCTGCCGGGTCGCCCTGCGCCCGCACGCGACCGTCCTCGAACAGCACCGCGTCGTCGCAGCGCGCGGCGAGCCCGAGGTCGTGGGTCACCAGGACCAGCCGGGATTCCAGCCCCAGCAGCAGGTCGCCGATGCGGCGCGCGTTGCGCAGATCGAGTAGGGTGGTCGGCTCGTCGGCGACGACGAGCTCCGGCCCCGTCACGAGCACGGAGGCCAGCGCCAGAAGCTGACGCTGACCTCCCGAGAGCGCGGATGCCGGAACGTCGCCACGACCGGCCAGCCCGTACTCGGTGAGCACCGCCTCGATCCGCTCCGCCCGTTCGGCTCGCGGAACGCCCTGCAGCGACAGCGCGAGATCCTCCGCGGGCGTGGGCATGAGGATCTGCGCCTCGGGGTTCGTGAAGACGAACCCGACCCGGCGCCGCAGCTCCTTCGCCTCGCGTGCCGGGTCAAGCCCCAGCACGCGGAGGCGGCCGGAGGTCGGCAGGCGGAGGCCGTTCAACAGCCGTGCGAACGTGGACTTGCCCGAGCCGTTTCCCCCGATCACCGCGGTGCGCCGCGCGGTGAGCCGAATCGTGACGTCCGAGAGGATCGTGCGGCCATCCGCCTCGACACCGATTCCGTCGCACGCGACACCTGCGCCGGTCGCCGTATCAAGCCGCATGAACCGCCACCGCCGCGCGGCTCTCGAACGCCCGCGGGTAGGCACGGTGCAGGGCGACGGCGAGCACCGTCGCGGCGGCCGCCTTCAGCAGGTCGCCGGGCAGGAACGCCAGACTCGACAGCGCGGTCGGCGCCAGCGGCACACCGGTGACGAGGGCCTGCACCGGAATGCCGAAGAGGTAGACGACGAGGATGCCTCCCACGACCGCGCCGAGGCCGGCGCGCCACCACGTGAACCGGCTGCGATGGGCGATCAGCCCGATCACGACGGCGCCGGCGACCCAGCCGAGCAGGTAGCCGGCGGACGGGCCGACGAAGACGCCGAGTCCCCCGCGACCGCCGGCGAGCACGGGAAGCCCGATCGCGGCGAGGGCCAGCACCAGCAGCACGGCCAGCGCGCCGCGGCGCGCGCCGAGCACGAGGCCGGCGAGCATCACGCCCAGCGTCTGGGCGGTGATCGGCACACCGCCGGGCAGCGGTACGACGACCATGCCGAGCGCGACGATGAGCGCCGCGAAGACGGCGATGCGCGCGAGGTCGGCGCCGAGCGGGCGGTGGGATGCGGACATGAAGAACCTCCTGAACACTGTTCACCTGAACGGCGTTCAGTATACTGATTCCATGGCACCCGGACGACATGACCGCGACTCCGTCACGACTCTCGCCCTCGACCTGCTCGATCGCGTGGGCCTCCCCGATCTGTCCATGCGTCGGCTCGCCGCCGAGCTCGAAGTTCAGCCGAGCGCCCTGTACTGGCATTTCGCGAACAAGCAGGAGCTCCTCGCCGCGGTCGCCGACCGGATCCTCAGCCGCATCCCGCAGCCGGAGCCGGGCACCGACGTGACCGAGGTCGCCACCGGCATCCGCGATGCTCTGCTGACGTATCGGGACGGCGCCGAGGTCGTCATGTCCACCTACGCGCTGCGCCTCGGCGCACGCCGCGCACAGGACGCCCTGCAGGCGGTGATCGGCGACGCCGCGTCGGCCGACGCGCTCTTCGAGTTCATCCTCGGGCACACGACGCTGGTGCAGCAGCGGATGCACGCCCAGAGCATCGGCGCGGCGACGGATGCTGCGGACGACCCGGCGGCGGATCTCGACGCGGTGTTCCGCGCCGGAATCCGTGCCTTCGCCGCGCTCAGCGTCGTGCAGGATCCCCGGAGCTGACGGCCGGCGCCGCCGGCCCGTCGCCGAGCCGGAAGCCGGGGACTGCGGCGATCAGCAGGACGACCACGGCCAGCCCGAACACCACGGGGAAGCCGGACCCGGCGATCGGAAGACTGACGAACAGCAGCCCCGCGATGGCGATCGTCACCGCCGAACCCGTCGAGTCCGAGATCGACAGGGCCGAGGAGTTGAATCCTTCATCAGTCGGCGTCGAATAGGCCAGGGTGAGCACCGTGAGCCGCGGGTAGAGCAGCCCCATGCCGCCGCCTGCGAATCCCCACAGCACCACCACCACCCATGGAGCCGCGTGCACGGCGGCGACGACGAGGACCCCGCCGAAGCCGACCAGCATCAGGACCGTGCTGATCACCTCCATCCGGCGGCTGCCGAGGCGGTCGCCGTATCTGCCCTGCACCGCCGACCCGCCCGACCAGGCGAGCGCCGAAACGGTGAGCGCGAGCCCCGCGATCGTCGGGCTGAAGTCGAACCGCTCCATGAGCATCTTCGGCACATAGGCCTCCGCGGCGAAGAACGCGCCGGCGGCGAGCCCGCGCATCAGTACGACGCTCGGCAGCCGTGGTGCGGCCCGCAGCGTTCCCGCCGGCAGCAGCGGTCGGATCGCGAACGCGATGGCCATGACGGATGCCGCCGCGAGCGGCCAGCCCGCAGCCGGTGCGAGATCGGCGGCGAAACCGACCACGACCGCGGCGACGGCGACGATCACGGCGAGCATGATGCGGAGCCCGATCCGTGCGCCGGCCGGGAGCCCTTCGGCAGGCGGATCCTCCGCCTCACCGGGGTGCGTGTTCAGGTCGACACCGCGCAGGCGGACGGCGACCAGCACGAAGGCGACCGCCGTCAGCACGGCGACCCCGAGGAACGCCCACCGCCAGTGCAGGTACTGCGCCACTGCGCCCGCGAGGAACGGGCCGACCATCGACGGCACGACCCAGGCCGCGGCATAGGCGGCGAAGATCCGCCCGTGCAGCTGCGGCGGATACACCCGCGCGACGACGACGTAGAGCGCGACGGTCTGCCCACCGCCGCCGAGGCCCTGGATGAGCCGCCCGAGGACGAGCGTGTACATGTCGGTGGCGGCGCCCGCGATCACCAGACCGACGATGAACAGCGCGATCGCCGTGTACAGCGGCGCTCGCGGACCGGCCCGGTCGCTCCAGGCACCGGCCACGACCATGCCGATCACGCCGGTGGCCAGCGTTCCCGCGAACGCGACGGCGTACAGAGCCTCGCCCTGCAAATCCGTCGCGACCAGCGGCATCACCGTGGTCACGGCCAGCGCCTCTATCGCGGCGAGGAAGATCAGGACGACCGAGCCGACCGTGATGCCGAGTCGCTGGCCGTCCCAGATCGTCGCCGCGGATGCCGGGGCGCTCACCGTCCGACCAGCGGTGCGATGCGCTGCACGGCCTCGCGGATGAGCTCCGGGCTGGTGCCGAAGTTCAGCCGCACGTGTCCGCGTCCCTCCGCGCCGAAGGCCGGTCCGAAGTGCAGCGCGACCTTCGCCTCGCGGAGGATGCGCTTCGCCGGGTTGTCGCCCCAACCCAGGTCGGTCAGGTCGATCCAGGCGAGGTACCCCGCATCCGGCATCCGGTAGCGGGACCCGGGCAGGTGCTCCGCGAGCAGCGTGCCGAGCAGCCTGCGGTTCTCGTCGAGAGCGGCCAGCAGGCCGTCGAGCCAGGGATCGCTCTCGGGCGAGAACGCCGCAATCGCCGCGAGCAGCCCGAACTGTCCCGTCCGCCACTCCACCTCTACAGGCAGCCCGCGCAGGACGGACGCATGCTCGTCCGAGGCGGCGATCATCAGGGCGCACTTCAGCCCGGCCAGGTTGAACGCCTTGCTGGCGCTCGTGACGGCGAAGCCGACGCGCGCCGCAGCATCCGATGCCGCCAGAAACGGCGTGAAGCCGGCATCCGGCTGCACCAGCGGCGCGTGGATCTCGTCGGAGACGACCACGGCGCCGTGCCGCTCGGCGATCTCGGCGAGAGCCGCGAGCGATTCACGGCTGTGCACGGAACCGGTCGGGTTGTGCGGGTTGCACAGCAGCACGGCACGCGCACCGGTGGCGAGGGCCGCGTCGATGCCGTCGAGGTCGAGTTCCCAGCCCGTGCCGGTGTCGTGCAGGGGCACGCGCTCGACGACGGCGCCCGCCTCGTCGACCAGGTCGAAGAACGGCGGATACACCGGCGGCGTAACGATGACGCTCTCCCCCGGCGAGACCACGCGGCGCAGGATCTCGACGATCCCCATGCTCACGTCCGCCGTGGACCGGATGCGGGACGCGTCGGGCGTCCAGCCGAACCGGCGCTGCGCGAAGGCGGCGTACGCCTGTGCCAGCGGTGTCTGCGACGCGACGTAACCGGTGTCGCCGATGCGGACGGCGTGCTCGAGAGCCGTGCTGATCGCCGGCGCGAGCGGGAAGTCCGTCTCGGCGACGAACATCGGCAGGACGTCCTCCGGGTACTCCCGCCACTTCTCACTCGACCTTCGGCGCAGGACGTCGAGAGGAAGGGCGCGGATCGGAGCGACGGTCATGGAACGAGCCTAGCGATGCCGGCGACGGCGAAGGGCACGGCCGCCAGGCAGCCGTGCCCTTCAAACGTCTGTCAGATCGCGAAGCCGAGAGCGCGCATCATGTCGCGCCCGTCGTCGGTGATCCGCTCAGGACCCCACGGCGGCATCCACACCCAGTTGATGCGGAACCGGTCCACGACGTTGTCCAGGGCCTGCGCGGTCTGCTCCTCGAGCACGTCGGTGAGCGGGCATCCGGCGCTGGTCAGGGTCATGTGGATCACGAGCGCGTCGTTCTCGTCGTCCCAGGCGAGATCGTAGATCAGTCCCAGGTCGACGACGTTGATCCCGAGCTCGGGATCCATGACGTCCTTCAGAGCCTCGGTGACCTCGTCGTACTTCTCGTCGGTCAGCGTTGCGGTCATGCCCTCAGCCTACGCTTCGATGGGCGCGCTGGGGTCGAGGAAGCGGTCGTAGCCCTCGTCCTCGAGACGGTCGGCCAGCTCGGGGCCGCCCTCCTCGACGATCTTGCCCGCGACGACCACGTGCACGTAGTCGGGGCGGATGTAGCGCAGGATGCGGGTGTAGTGCGTGATCAGCAGCACGCCGAGGTTCGTCTCGGCCTTGGCGCGGTTCACGCCCTCGGACACGATCTTGAGCGCGTCGACGTCGAGGCCGGAGTCGGTCTCGTCGAGCACGGCGAACTTCGGCTTGAGCACCTCGAGCTGCAGGATCTCGTGACGCTTCTTCTCGCCGCCGGAGAAGCCCTCGTTGACGTTGCGCTGCGCGAACTTGGGATCCATGCGCAGGTTCGCCATCGCGGACTTGACGTCCTTGGTCCAGGCGCGGATCGAGGGCGCCTCGCCGTCGAGCGCGGTCTTCGCCGTGCGCAGGAAGTTCGTCACCGTGACGCCGGGGATCTCGACCGGGTACTGCATGGCGAGGAACAGGCCGGCACGGGCGCGCTCGTCGACGGACATCTCGAGGACGTCCTCGCCGTCGAACGTGATGGTGCCCTGGGTGACGGTGTACTTCGGGTGACCGGCGATCGTGTACGCCAGGGTCGACTTGCCGGAGCCGTTCGGGCCCATGATGGCGTGCGTCTCACCCGTCTTGATCGTCAGGTCGATGCCGTTGAGGATCGGGGTGGTTCCGGCATCCGTCTCGACCGTCACGTGCAGGTCGCGGATCTCAAGAACAGACATTCAGATTTCCTTCGTTTCTCGTGCGACGGCGGCTCAGGCCGCGACCGTCGCACTCGGGTCGATGAGCACGTCGTCTCCGTCGATCGTGACGGTGTAGACCGGGACGGGCTCGAAAGCGGGGAGGTTGAGGGGCTTGCCCGTGACGAGCGAGAATGCGGAGCCGTGCGCCCAGCACTCCAGCGTCTCGCCCTCGACGAAGCCCTCGGCCAGCGAGATGTCGCCATGGGTGCAGGTGTCGCCGATCGCGTGCACGACGTCGTTCGAGTCGCGCACGACGGCGATCGGCTTGCCGTCGAGCACCACGCGCAGCGGGGTGTCCTGCTCGAGCTCGCTGAGCGCGCAGGCGCGCTGGGCGGTCACGCGTTCACCTGCGCGAGTTCGGCCTCGATGGCGACCATGAGCTCCTCCTCCAGCGAGGGGATGCCGAGGCGCTGCACGATGTCGCTGAGGAAGCCCAGCACGACCAGACGTCGCGCCTGCTCCTCGTCGATGCCGCGAGCCTGCAGGTAGAACAGCTGCTCGTCGTCGAAGCGGCCGGTGGCGCTGGCGTGGCCGGCCCCGAGGATGTCGCCTGTCTCGATCTCGAGGTTCGGGATCGAGTCCGCGCGAGCGCCCTCGGTGAGCACCAGGTTGCGGTTGGCCTCGTAGGAGTCGGTGCCGACGGCGTCGGCCCCGATGAGCACGTCGCCGATCCACACGCTGTGCGCGCTCTCACCCTGCAGCGCGCCCTTGTAGAGCACGTCGCCGACGGTGTGCGCACCCTTGTGGTACAGGTACACCTGCGACTCGAGGTGCTGCCCGGCGTCGGCGTAGGAGAGGCCGTAGAGGCGACCCTCCGATCCGTTGCCGGCGAGCTCGACATTCGGGTTCACGCGGACCAGGCCGCCGCCGAAGCTGACGACGGAGTGCGTGAGCGCGGCGTCACGGCCGACCTGCGCCTGGTGGGATGCGGCGTGCACCGCGTCGTCCTGCCACTGCTGAACGCTGACGACCGTGAGCTTGGCACCGTCGCGAACCAGGATCTCGACGTTCTGCGCGTACTGGGCGGAGCCCGTGTGACGCAGCAGGACGGTCGCCGAGCTGTTGATGCCGGCCTCGATGACGATATGCCCGTCGGCGCGGCGCTCGGCACCCTGGCCGGTGATCGTCACGACGATCGGCTCGGCGACCTCGGCGTCGGACGGGATGTCGATGTGCAGAGCCTCGGCGGAGCCCTTCCAAGCGACCGCGGAGACGACGTCCTCCGGGCGGAAGAACTCACCCCGCGGAGCAATGCCCGCAGCGAGCGGCGTGCCGACGTACTGATCGGATCTGACCTCGTAGGTCACGCCGTCGTTCTGCGGGGCGGCCTCGAACAGGGCACGCAGCTTCTCGACCGGCGTGTGCTTCCAGTTGACCTCACGTCCGTTCGGAGCGCCGAAGTCGTCCGGCTCGAACGAGTGCGGCCGCTCTGAACGGGTCTGCACCGGCACGAAGGCAGGCTCGACCTCGATGTATGCGGTTGTCACGGGTCAGCCCACCGAACCTTCCATGCCCATCTCGATGAGCTTGTTCAGCTCCATCGCGTACTCCATCGGCAGCTCTCGGGCGATCGGCTCGATGAAGCCCCGCACGATCATCGCCATCGCCTCGTCCTCCGGCATGCCTCGGGACTGCAGGTAGAACAGCTGCTCCTCGCTGACCTTCGAGACGGTCGCCTCGTGGCCGAGCTGCACGTCGTCGACGCGGATGTCGATCGCCGGATAGGTGTCGGAGCGGGACTGCGTGTCGACCAGCAGCGCATCGCAGCGCACGGTGTTCGCTGAGTGGTGCGCTGCGGGGTCCACCCGCACCTCGCCGCGGTAGCCGGCGCGGCCGCCGCCGCGGGCGATCGACTTCGAGACGATCGACGACTGCGTGTACGGCGCCATGTGGATCATCTTCGCGCCGGCGTCCTGGTGCTGGCCAGGGCCCGCGAAGGCGACCGACAGGGTCTCGCCCTTGGCGTGCTCGCCCATCAGGTAGATCGACGGGTACTTCATCGTCACCTTGGAGCCGATGTTGCCGTCGACCCACTCCATGGTCGCGCCCTCGTGCGCCACGGCGCGCTTGGTGACCAGGTTGTAGACGTTGTTCGACCAGTTCTGGATCGTCGTGTAGCGAACGCGGGCGTTCTTCTTCACGATGATCTCGACGACGGCCGAGTGCAGCGAGTCGGACTTGTAGATCGGGGCGGTGCAGCCCTCGATGTAGTGCACGTAGCTGTCCTCGTCGGCGATGATCAGCGTGCGCTCGAACTGGCCCATGTTCTCGGTGTTGATCCGGAAGTAGGCCTGCAGGGGGATCTCGACGTGCACGCCCTTGGGGACGTAGACGAACGAGCCACCCGACCAGACAGCGGTGTTCAGCGCCGCGAACTTGTTGTCCCCCGGAGGGATGACGGTGCCGAAGTACTCCTCGAAGAACTCCGGGTGCTCGCGCAGCGCCGTGTCGGTGTCCATGAAGATGACACCCTGCTGCTCGAGATCCTCGCGGATCTGGTGGTAGACCACCTCGGACTCGTACTGCGCGGCGACACCGGCGACCAGGCGCTGACGCTCGGCCTCGGGGATGCCGAGGCGCTCGTAAGTCTCGCGGATGTCCGCGGGGAGGTCCTCCCAGGACTGCGCCTGCTTCTCGGTGGAGCGGACGAAGTACTTGATGTTGTCGAAGTCGATCTCGCTGAGGTCCGCACCCCAGGTCGGCATCGGCTTGCGGCCGAACAGGCCGAGACCCTTCAGACGGGTCTTCAGCATCCACTCGGGTTCGTTCTTGAGTCCGGAGATGTCGCGCACGACGGCTTCGCTCAGGCCGCGCTTCGCGCTGGCGCCGGCGACGTCCTCATCGTGCCAGCCGAACTCGTACACCCCCAGCCCTTCGAGCTCGGGGCGGTCGATCAGCACATCCGACATACACACTCTCCTCTACAGGCCGCAAACGGTGTCATCCGCCCCGACATGCCCGACCCCGTCGAGTGAGCAGGGAGGGGATGCCGCTGTGGGGCCCTCATCAGCGACGCGTTCATCGCGCCTAAACTGTTGATGATGCGTCTCGCGCTCGGCGCGCGCATCGCAACAATCCGATTCTACAGGTTCCGCCGACACCCGAGCCGTTTCCCCGGGATGCGTGCGGGCCGGAGGTGCCATGCACGCCAGTTCCGTCACGTCCCGATCCGAGACGAGCATCGCCATCCACCGACCTCTCCGCGTGTTCGCCTGGCTCTCGTTCCTCGCCGAGGTCATCATCATCGGCACCGGCGGTGCGGTGCGGCTCACCGGCTCCGGTCTCGGATGCTCCGAATGGCCGCTCTGCACACCCGAATCCCTGATCCCGCTGCCCGAACAGGGCATCCACGGCCTCATCGAGTTCGGCAATCGCACCATGACTGGCGTGGTGGGGCTGGTAGCGCTGGCGGTCGTGCTGCTCACCGTGCACGCGGTCGGAGGTCGTCGCCTGGTGCTCCGCGCGCTGTGGTTCGCGGTCGGCGGCGTCGTGCTGGCCGTCGCGGTGTACGCGATCGCCGAGGTGCTCGGAGTCGCATACTCCGCGGCGCTGATGTCGGCGGCGCTGCTGCTCTCAGTGATCGCCGGAGCCGTCGACTCGCTTCGTCGCACTGAGCAGCGGCGGGACCTCGCCCTGCTCGCCTGGATCGTGCTCGCCGGCGTCATGGCACAGGCCGTCGTCGGGGGCTTCGCCGTGCTCACCGACCTGAACGCGTTCATCGTCGGCTTCCACTACGCATCCTCACTGCTGCTGGTCTGCGTCACCGCCGCCTACCTCGTGCGCCTGTACGCGGCCCCCGGCCCGCGGGAGACCGCCGTGCCGCGCTGGTTCGCGATCCTCACCCACGTCACAGGCCTCGCACTGGCCGTCACCATCCTGTTCGGCGTGCTCACCACGGGTTCCGGCCCGCACTCCGGCGACGCCGACATCAAGCGCACGGGCTTCGACGCGACCTGGCTCGCCCACGTGCACTCCTGGCCCGGCTACATCCTCGCCGCGCTCATCGTCGCGCTGCTGGTCAGCGCCTGGGTACTGCGCCTGCCGACCAGGAACTGGCTGATCGTGCTGACTGCGACCGTGCTCGTGCAGGTGCTCGTCGGGGTGCTGCAGGCCCGGCACGGGCTGCCTCCGGTGCTGGTCGGCATCCACATGATGCTCGCCTCGCTGTCGGCCGCGGCGTACACGGTCGTCGTCCTGAAGCTGAAGCGACCGGTCGCGACGGAGCACGCGCCCGCCGTCGCGGCGCACGCAGGCCACGCATAGGCCGCACATATCCCTCGCATCGAGGGGTGCGGCAGAGTTCCGGGCATGAAGAAGACATCCCTGCTCCGTTCCATGCCGTACCTCCTCCTGGTGCTGCTCTCGCTCGCCGCGATCGGCGTCGGGGGCTGGCTGTCCACCCGTCAGATCGGCGCGATGACGTCGGCGCTGCTGGACGGAACGGCCACGGGCGTCGAGGTCTACGCCGGGCAGAGCTGGGTCGTCCTCGGCGCGGTCGTGCTCGGGGCCGGCGTGGTCGGTCTGCTGCTCGCGCTCGCTCTCGCCGCTGCGAAGGCCCTCGTGCCCCAGTCGCCGCCTGAGGTCGTCGAGGCGATCGACCGGTCGGCGGAGCAGGAGGCGCCGGCCGCCGACGAGGCCGACGACGCCGAGGTCGACGACGAGCGGCCGATGGCGGTCGACTCCCCCGACGAGCCCGTCGGCGCGGCATCCGCCCGCTGACAGGAAGACGAAGGGCCGGCTCCGCGTACGGAGTCGGCCCTTCGTCATCCCTCGATCAGAACGGCAACAGCGGGTCGACCGCGACCGCGAAGAAGATGAGTGTCAGGTACGTGATCGAGGCGTGGAACACGCGCATCGGGCGCGGCTCGTTGTGATGCACGGCACGGTTGTAGAGCCGGTGGGATTCGTAGATGAACCATCCGCCGAAGACCAGCGCCGAGACCGTGTAGACCAGGCCCATCCCCGCCACCGGGATGAGCAGCAGCGAGCACGCGACGGTCGCCCAGGCGTAGAGGATGACCTGCAGGCCCACCTGTGACGGGGATCGGGTGACGCCGAGCATCGGCACGTCGACGTCGTCGTAGTCGTCCTTGTACTTCATCGACAGCGGCCAGTAGTGCGCCGGGGTCCACAGGAACACCAGCACGAACAGCACCATCGGCGGCCAGGCGAGCGAGCCGGTCACCGCCGTCCAGCCGATCAGCACCGGGAAGCAGCCGGCGATGCCGCCCCAGATGATGTTCTGCTCGGTACGCCGCTTGAGGATCATCGTGTAGATGACCACGTAGAAGAAGATCGCGACGGCGGACAGGGTCGCGGCGAGCCAGTTGGTCGTCCACCACAGCCACGCGGTGGAGACGACGGCGAGCACCCAGGAGAAGACCAGCGCGCCGCGCGGTGACACCTCGCCCGTGACCAGCGGACGGTTCTTCGTGCGCTTCATGTGCACGTCGATGTCGCGATCGAGGTACATGTTGAAGGATGCCGCGGAGCCGGCGCTCATCGCGCCGCCGAAGACCGTCGCGAGGATGAGTCCGACGTCGGACCAGGTGAACGGCGCCCCGTCCTTGGCGAGGATCATCACCGGCACGGTGGAGACGAGCAGGAGCTCCATCACACGCGGCTTCGTCAGCGCCACATACCCCTGGATCTTCTGACCGAGCGAGTACGCACGCGCATCGGTCTGCGACATCGTCGAGATCGCGATCGCCTCCTCCGTGGGATGCTGACAGTTTCATCCGAGTCTACGGCACCGGTCGTCATGTAACAGGCATGTGAAATCCTTCACATGAGAACGACACCCACTGAAATACGACGTTGTAGAGCGCTAAGCTCAAAATCTCCAGGAGCGCTCATGTGCTGCGCATACCCTTCCGTAACGGCGCGGACGTGCACGCACGAGCGCCTTTTTCCTTGTCTGAAGGGGCATAAACCGTGACGGAAGTCATCTGGAACGATCTCGACCGGCGAGCGGTGGACACCGCCAGAGTGCTGGCTGCGGATGCCGTGCAGAAGGTGGGGAACGGCCACCCGGGCACGGCGATGAGTCTGGCCCCTGTGGCCTACCTGCTGTATCAGCGGGTGATGCGCCACGACCCGGCCGACACGCAGTGGATCGGCCGCGACCGTTTCATCCTGTCGGTCGGGCACTCCTCCCTCACCCAGTATGTGCAGCTCTACCTCGGCGGATTCGGCCTCGAGCTGTCCGACCTCGAGTCGCTGCGCACCTGGGGCTCCCTGACCCCCGGTCACCCGGAGTACGGGCACACGAAGGGCGTCGAGATCACGACAGGTCCGCTCGGCCAGGGCCTCGCCTCGGCGGTCGGCTTCGCCTACGCCTCGCGCTACGAGCGCGGCCTGTTCGACCCGGATGCTGCGGCGGGCGCCAGCCCCTTCGACCACCACGTGTACGTGATCGCCGGTGACGGCGACCTGCAGGAGGGCGTGACCAGCGAGGCGTCGTCGCTCGCCGGCCACCAGCAGCTCGGCAACCTGATCGCGATCTACGACTCGAACCAGATCTCCATCGAGGGCGACACGAACGTGGCCTTCACCGAGGACGTGCGTCAGCGCTACGAGTCCTACGGCTGGCAGGTGCTCGAGGTCGACTGGCGCCGCACCGGACAGTACGTCGAGGACGTGCAGGAGCTGAACGACGCGATCGAGCAGGGCAAGGCCGAGACCGGCAAGCCCACCCTGATCATCCTGAAGACCATCATCGGCTGGCCGGCGCCGAACAAGTCCGGCACCGAGTCGGTGCACGGCAACGCCCTGGGTGCCGACGAGGTCGCCGCGACGAAGGTCGTGCTCGGCTTCGACCCCGAGAAGCACTTCGTCGTCGAGGACGGCGTCATCGCGCACACCCGCGAGCTCGCCGCCCGCGCAGCCGAGGACCGCGCCGCCTGGCAGACGTCCTTCGACGCGTGGGCCGCCGCCAACCCCGAGCGCAAGGCGCTGCTGGACCGGCTCGAGGCGCACGCGCTCCCCGAGGGCATCGAAGGCGCCCTGCCGGTGTTCGAGGCCGGCACCGAGGTCTCCACCCGTGCGGCATCCGGCAAGGTCATCAACGCCCTCGCGCCGCAGCTCCCCGAGCTGTGGGGCGGCTCGGCCGACCTGGCCGGCTCGAACAACACCACGATCTCGGGCGCGCCGTCGTTCATCCCCGCCGAGTGGTCCACGCACGACTGGAACGGCAGCCCCTACGGCCGCGTGCTGCACTTCGGCATCCGCGAGCACGCCATGGGCTCGATCCTGAACGGAATCGTGCTGCACGGCCCGACCCGTCCGTTCGGCGGCACGTTCCTCATCTTCAGCGACTACATGCGCCCAGCGGTGCGCCTGGCCGCGTTGATGGACGTGCCGAGCGTCTTCGTCTGGACGCACGACTCCGTCGCGCTCGGTGAGGACGGCCCGACCCACCAGCCGATCGAGCAGCTCGCCTCGCTCCGCGCCATCCCGAACCTCACCGTCGTCCGCCCGGCCGACGCCAACGAGACCGCGGCGGCCTGGCTCGAGATCCTCAGTCGGCACGGCGGCCCGACCGGCATCGCCCTGACCCGCCAGAACATCCCCGTGTTCGCGCGCGGCGCGGGCGCGGCATCCGGCGACGAGTTCGCCTCCGCCGCGAACACCGCCAAGGGCGCGTACGTGCTCGCCGAGGCGCCGAACGGCACGCCGGACGTCATCCTCATCGCCACGGGCTCCGAGGTGCAGCTGGCGGTCGCCGCGCGTGAGACGCTGGCCGGCGAGGGCGTCAACGCCCGCGTCGTCTCGGCGCCCTCGCTGGAGTGGTTCGCCGAGCAGGACGAGGCGTACCGTGAAAGCGTGCTGCCCAAGGCCGTCACCGCCCGCGTCTCCGTCGAAGCCGGCTCCGTGCTGAGCTGGCGGGGCATCGTCGGCGACCGCGGCCGCTCGATCGGCATCGACCACTTCGGCGCCTCCGCCGACTACAAGACCCTGTTCCAGAAGTTCGGCATCACCGCCGAGGCCGTCGTCGAGGCGGCGCGCGAGAGCATCAAGGAGAACGCATGAGCACCCCCACCGCAGACCTCTCGGCCGCCGGCGTCAGCATCTGGCTCGACGACCTGTCCCGCACCCGCATCCAGTCGGGCAACCTGCAGCAGCTCATCGACACCCGCAACGTCGTCGGCGTCACCACCAACCCGACGATCTTCGCGAACTCGATGACCAACCCCGACGACACGTCGTACGACGCGCAGGTGCACGAGCTGGCCGTGTCGGGAGCCACCGCGGCCGACGCCGTGTTCGCGGCGACCACGCAGGACGTCCGCGACGCGCTGGACGTGTTCCGCCCGGTCTACGACGCCACCGGCCACGTCGACGGCCGTGTGTCGATCGAGGTCTCCCCCGACCTCGCCCACGACACCGAGGGCACGATCGCCCAGGCCAAGGAGCTGTGGGACCGCGTCGACCGCCCGAACCTGCTCGTCAAGATCCCCGCGACCAAGGCGGGCCTGCCCGCCATCGCCGCGACGATCGGCGCCGGCATCAGCGTCAACGTGACGCTGATCTTCAGCCTGGAGCGCTACGCCGAGGTCATCGACGCCTACCTGACCGGTCTCGAGACCGCGAAGGCTGCGGGCATCGACCTGTCGACGATCCACTCGGTCGCCTCGTTCTTCGTCTCCCGCGTGGACACGGAGACCGACAAACGTCTCGCAGCGATCGGCACGGACGAGGCCACCGCGCTGAAGAGCAAGGCGGGCCTCGCCAACGCGCGACTCGCCTACGAGCTCTACGAGCAGACCTTCGCGGGCGATCGCGCGAAGGCGCTGCTGGATGCCGGTGCCACCCTGCAGCGCCCGCTGTGGGCGTCGACCGGTGTGAAGGACCCGGCGCTGCCTGACACCCTTTACGTGACCGAGCTGGTCGCCGCCGGTGTCGTGAACACCATGCCGGAGAAGACCCTGGAGGCCACCGCCGACCACGGTGTCGTCACGGGTGACACCGTGACCTCGACCTACGAGGCGTCGCGCGAGGTCTTCGAGGGCCTGAAGGCCGTCGGGGTCGACTTCGACGACGTCACGCAGGTGCTCGAGGACGAGGGCGTCGCGAAGTTCATCGACTCCTGGCACGACCTCCTCACCCAGGTCGCGGCGGGGCTCGAGGCCGCGCGATGAGTGTCGCCGTCCACGTCTCGGGGGCGGTCGCCGCCGCCGTCGAGGACACCGTCCCTCGGCTGGTCGCCGAGCTCATCGCGACCCGCCTCACCAGCGGCGACCCCACGATGTGGGGACCGGAGGCCGAGGCCGAGGCCTCCATCCGTCTCGGCTGGCTGGAGGCGGTGTCCTACTCGCGTCCGCTCGTGCCTGAGATCACGGCTCTGCGCCAGGAGCTCGCAGGCAAGGGCGTCGACCGCTTCGTGCTGGCCGGCATGGGCGGCTCGTCCCTCGCACCCGAGGTCATCACCCAGACCGCGGGCGTCCCTCTGACGATCCTCGACTCCACCGCGCCCGGGCAGGTGCTGGCCGCTCTCGACGACGACCTCGCGCGTACCGCGCTCGTGGTGTCGTCGAAGTCCGGCTCGACCGTGGAGACCGACTCGCAGCGGCGCACGTTCGAGGCCGCCTTCCGCGACATCGGCATCGACCCCGCAGAGCGGATCGTCGTGGTCACCGACCCCGGTTCGCCGCTCGACGCCTCCGCGCGCGAGGCCGGGTACCGCGTCTTCAACGCGGACCCGAACGTTGGCGGCCGCTATTCGGCACTCACCGCGTTCGGCCTGGTGCCCTCCGGTCTCGCCGGCGCAGATGTCTCCGAGCTGCTCGACGAGGCGGAGGCCTCGCTGCTCGAGGTCGCCATCGACACCGCCTCGAACCCCGCTCTGCGCCTCGCCGCGGCGATCGCCGGCGCCGACCCGCGCCCCGACAAGCTCGGCCTGATCACCGACGGCACGCACATCGTCGGGCTGCCGGACTGGATCGAGCAGCTCATCGCGGAGTCCACCGGCAAGGAGGGCACCGGCATCCTGCCCGTGGTGCTGCTGCCGGTCTCCCCCGAGGTCGAGACGACACCGGCCGACCTTCAGCTGGTGCGCCTCGTCGACGACGCCGACGAGTTCCATCTGCCAGAGCGTCACCACGGCGAGATCCTCGTCAGCGGCACGCTCGGCGCGCAGTTCGTGCTCTGGGAGTACGCCACCGCGATCGCCGGCTACCTGCTCGGCATCAACCCGTTCGACCAGCCCGACGTCGAGTCGGCGAAGGTCGCGGCGCGCGGTCTGCTCGATGCGCGTCCCGAGCCCGCCCCTGCCGCATTCGTGCAGGAGGGCATCGAGGTGCGGGTGTCCGACCCGGCCCTGGCTTCCTCCGGCACGATCGAGGGCGTCCTCGACGCGCTCTGGGCTCAGCTGCCCGATGACGGCTACGTGGCCGTGCAGGCCTACGTGAACCGCCTAGACCTGCCCCAGCTGCAGGGACTGCGCGAGATGGTCGCGGCGGACTCCGGGCGTCCCGCCACCTTCGGATGGGGCCCGCGTTTCCTGCACTCCACCGGGCAGTACCACAAGGGCGGTCCCGCCCAGGGCGTCTTCCTGCAGATCCTGGAGCGCACCGACGTGGACCTGGAGATCCCGGACCGTCCGTTCACCTTCGGACAGCTCATCGAGGCTCAGGCCGCAGGCGATGCCGCCGTGCTCGCACAGCACCGACGCCCCGTCGTCTCCCTGACCGTCGCCGACACGTCCGCCGATGTGATGGCGCTGTTCGAAGCCGCTCAGTGATCCCACTGACACCGTGACAACGATCGAGGCACTCCACCGATGACAGTATCCATCTCGCGCGGGCACAACCCGCTACGCAATCCCGCCGACCGCCGTCTGAACCGGATCGCCGGGCCGAGCGCCCTGGTGATCTTCGGAGTCACCGGCGATCTGTCCCGCAAGAAGCTCATGCCTGCGGTGTACGACCTGGCCAACCGCGGTCTGCTGCCCCCTGGGTTCGCCCTGGTCGGCTTCGCCCGCCGCGACTGGGAGGACCAGGACTTCGCGCAGGTCGTCTATGAGGCCGTCAAGCAGCACGCGCGCACGCCGTTCCGCGAGGAGACCTGGCAGCACCTGCTGCAGGGCATCCGGTTCGTGCAGGGCACCTTCGACGATCCGGAGTCGTTCCGCCGTCTGCGGGAGACCGTCGAGAAGCTCGACGTCGAACGCGGCACGATGGGCAACCACGCCTACTACCTGTCGATCCCGCCGAAGGACTTCCCGACGGTCGCCCGTCAGCTCAAGGAGTCCGGGCTCGTCGGCGATGCGAGCGACGATGATCAGTGCTGGCGACGTGTCGTGATCGAGAAGCCGTTCGGCAACGACCTGGACTCGGCCCGCGCGCTCAACAGCGCCCTCGAGGTCGCGTTCCCCGCGGACTCGATCTTCCGCATCGATCACTACCTCGGCAAGGAGACGGTGCAGAACATCCTCGCTCTGCGCTTCGCCAACGAACTGTACGAGCCGATCTGGAACCGCAACCACATCGATCACGTGCAGATCACGATGGCCGAGGACATCGGCGTCGGCGGTCGCGCCGGGTACTACGACGGCATCGGCGCGGCGCGCGACGTCATCCAGAACCACCTTCTGCAGCTGCTCGCCCTGACGGCGATGGAGGAGCCGATCAGCCTCTCGGCCGAACACCTCCGCGCCGAGAAGGAGAAGGTCCTCGAGGCCGTCGAGCTGCCCGCCGACCTGTCGCTCGCCACCGCGCGCGGCCAGTACGCCGGCGGCTGGCAGGGCGGCGAGAAGGTGAACGGCTTCCTCGAGGAGGACGGGATGAACCCCCAGTCCACCACCGAGACCTATGCCGCCGTGAAGCTGGAGATCGCGAACCGCCGCTGGGCCGGGGTGCCGTTCTACCTGCGGACCGGCAAGCGTCTCGGTCGCCGCGTCACCGAGATCGCCGTCGTCTTCAAGCGTGCCCCGCATCATCTGCTCGCCCGCACCTCCGAGCTCGGGCAGAACGCTCTGGTCATCCGCGTGCAGCCCGACGAGGGCGTCACGATCCGCTTCGGATCGAAGGTCCCCGGCGCCGGCACGCAGGTTCGCGACGTGACCATGGACTTCGGCTACGGGCACGCCTTCACCGAGGCGAGCCCCGAGGCGTACGAGCGCCTCATCCTGGACGTGCTGCTCGGCGACCCGCCGCTGTTCCCGCGGCACGAGGAGGTCGAGTTGTCCTGGAAGATCCTCGACCCTGTCGAGGAGTACTGGGCCGCGCAGGGCGGTCCGCTCGAGCAGTACGCCCCCGGCTCCTGGGGCCCGGCATCCGCCGACGCCCTGCTGGCCCGCGACGGACGAGTCTGGAGACGCCCGTGATCATCGACCTGCCCGACACCACCGTCAGCCAGATCGCCAAGCAGCTCGTCAGGACCCGCGAAGAGGGCGGCGCCGTCGCTCTCGGGCGCGTGCTGACGCTCGTCATCGCCGCACGCAACGGCGTGGCGGAGGAAGCGATCGACGCCGCGAACGACGCCTCCCGCGAGCATCCCATGCGGGTGATCGTCCTCACCGTCGGTGATGGACCGTCCCGCCTGGACGCCCAGATCCGCGTCGGCGGCGACGCCGGGGCGAGCGACGTGGTCGTGCTGCGCGCCTACGGCGAGGCAGCGAGCAACGCGGAGAGCCTCGTCACCGGCCTGCTGCTGCCCGATGCGCCCGTGGTGGCGTGGTGGCCCGACGAGGCGCCGACCGACGCCGCGGCGGCTCCGCTGGGCCGTATCGCGCAGCGCCGGATCACGGATGCCGCGACATCACCCGACGTGCGCGACAGGCTCGCGCTGCTGGGGCGCACCTACACACCCGGAGACACGGATCTCGCCTGGACCCGTCTGACCCACTGGCGCGAGCAGCTGGCTGCTGTCCTGGACCAGCCGCCCTACGAGGCCGTCACCGGTGTCGAGGTCCGCGGCGCCGCCGCATCCCCCTCCACGGCGCTCCTCGCCGCCTGGCTGCAGCAGGCGCTCGAGGTGCCGGCGCGCTGGTCCTACGAGGACCCGGAGCACTGGCAGGAGGGCATCAAGTCGGTGCGCCTGCACCGTGCTTCCGGCGACATCCTGCTGGAGCGCCCGTCGCCCGGCGTCGCGCTGCTCACCCAGCCCGGTCAGCCCGACCAGGAGCTGCATCTGCCGCGACGCACGCTGCGCGAATGCCTGGCCGAGGAGCTGCGCACCCTCGATGCGGACGTGCTGTACGGTCGAGTCATCACCGATGGCTGGGAGCGGCTGGGGCCGCCGGAAACGGGAGCATGACGATGGAGCAGGCGCGCGCGGTGAAGACGGTCGTCGTCGAACCGACTCCGGCGGAGCTCGCCGACAGGGTCGCCGACCGCTTCCTGACCAGGTTGCGCGCCCGCACCAGGGATGGCCGCGTCGCCCACGTCTGCCTGACCGGCGGTTCGATGGGCGGCGCCGTCCTCGCCGCTGCCGCCGAGCATCCTCGTGCGGCGAAGATCGACTGGTCGCTGGTGCACTTCTGGTGGGGTGATGAGCGCTTCGTCGCCCGTGACGATGCCGACCGCAACTCGCTGCAGTCCCGCCGCGCCCTGCTCGACCGCATCCCTGTGCCCGCCGAGAACGTGCACGAGGCTGCCGAACCGGGCGAGATGACCCTGGACGAGGCGGCGGCGGCCTATGCGGCCGAACTGGCGCGCTACGGCACGGACGAGCGTCCCTGGCCGTCGTTCGCGGTGTGCTTCCTCGGCGTCGGGCCGGACGGGCATATCGCCTCGCTGTTCCCGGATCGTCCCGAGGTGACGGTGACGGATGCCGCGGTGCTGCCTGTGCGGGATTCCCCGAAGCCCCCGCCGGAGCGCATCACGCTGACCCGCCCCGTGATCAACGCGTCGAAGCGCGTCTGGTTGGTGCTCACCGGTGCCGACAAGGCCTCAGCGCTCGGTCTCGCGCTGGCCGGTGCGAGTTACGCGAGTGTTCCGGCCGCCGGGGCCAAGGGCCGTCGGCGTACGGTCTTCTTCGTCGACGAGGCCGCCGCCTCGGAGGTCTCTCCCGATCTGATCGATCTGGATTACTGAGCGGGTTCGTCCGGGCTGTCCGCGGAGCCGTTCTGCGGCGTCCCCGCTTCGGTCTGCTGCGTGGCGGGGCCTGTTGATGCGGTGCTGCTCCCCCGCGTGATCGCGTGCTCCTGGCTCTCGCTGATGATCTGCGGGTGGTATCGGGCGAGGCCGAACACGCCCCACACGGCGATCCCGCCTGCGACGGCGAACCCGATCTGCACCCACAGCGGCGCGGCGTCGGCCTCGCCGAGCACGAGGATGCCGATGAGCACGGCCACGATCGGATCGATCACCGTGAGGCCGGCGATCACGAGGTCGGGCGGCCCTGACGCGTAGGCCGTCTGGACGAAGTAGCCACCGGCGATCGCCGCGGAGATCAGGGCGATCACGCAGACCAGAGTCACCCAGTCGAACTCCCCGGCCTGGATGCGGCTGATCACCGCCTTCGCCAGAGTGGCGACGAAACCGTACAGGATGCCGGCGCCGGTGACGTAGAAGAGCGCCCGCATCCGGTGCCGCAGCACCAGCCAGCAGACGAACAGCGCGATGATCACGACGAGCAGGATCGCGAGGATCACGAACAGATCGCGTTCGGTGATGGGTCGCTCGGTCGCGTAGATCGCCGCCAGCGTGACGAAGAGGAAGATGCCGCCCACGCAGGCGAAGATCGCGGTGAGCGACTGCCGTGTCGGCGAGTGCCCGGAGATGCGGGCGTTCAGCAGGGTCGTGATGACCAGCGCGATGGCGCCGAGAGGCTGTACGACGATCAGCGGTGCCACTGCCAGGGCGGCGAGCTGACACACGACCGCGAGCCCGAGCATGAGCGTGCCGATCAGCCAGGACGGCCGCGTGAGCAGATGCTTCAACTGCCCCATCGAGAGACCAGTGGCACCCTGCGTGCCCGTGATCCGTTCGACCTTCTCCACACCGCGGTGCTGGTACTGCGCGCCCAGCGACATGAACACGGCACCGGCCAGAGCGAGCGGAATGCCCATCAACAGCCCGGGGTTCTCGAAAACCCCGACCAGCTGGTCCGTGACATCCCCCGCCATCCCCGCTCCATTCACACGTACGACTGTACCCGGCACGGTGAGCGAACCCGGCGCACAGTAGGGTTGTGGCGTGACTGTTCTTGCCATCCGCATCATGGGAGACCCGGTTCTGCACGCACGCGCGGACGAGGTGGGTGAGGTCACGGACGAGATCCGGACGCTGGTCGCGGACATGTTCGAGACCATGGACATCGCTCCCGGAGTGGGCCTGGCCGCCCCGCAGGTCGGCGTCGCCCTGCGCATCTACACCTACTCGTATGTCGACGACGACGAGCAGCCGTGGCGCGGCGCGATCCTGAACCCGGTGCTCTGGATGACCCCGCCCGAGCCCGGCTCCCCCGATCCCGACCTCGAGTCGGAGGGATGCCTGTCGTTCCCCGGCGAGCGGTTCCCGCTGCGTCGCTCCGACCGTGTCCTGGTCACCGGGACCGACCTCGAGGGCGAACCCGTGCGCATCGAGGTGGACGGCTGGCGTGCTCGCATCATGCAGCACGAGTTCGACCACCTGGACGGCATCCTCTACGTCGACCGGCTCTCGGACGGCGACTGGAAGACGGCGCAGAAGATCGCCCGCAAACGCGGGTGGGGCCGCCCCGGCAAGAGCTGGATGCCCGGCGTCGACGACCTCGAGGGCTGAACCCCCTGAGAACGCCGCGGCCCCGCTCCGAGACGGGACCGCTGAGGGCGCCGTCAGACCGCGGCGTCGGCCGCCGCACGCAGCGCGGCGACGTCGATGCGGTTCATGCCTTGCAGCGCCGCGCCGGCAGCTGCCGCACGGCGCGGATCCGGGTCGGTGAGCAGTTCGACGAGCGCCTGCGGCACGACCTGCCAGGAGAGCCCGAAGCGATCCTTCAGCCAACCACAGCGGCTCTCCTCGCCGCCGTTCGAGACGAGTTCGTCCCAGTAGCGGTCGACCTCGGCCTGATCGGCGCAGTCGATCACGAATGACACCGCCTCGGTGAACGGGAACTGCGGCCCGCCGTTGAGTCCGAGGAACGTCTGCCCGTCCAGCTCGAACGAGACGGTCAGGACCGGCCCGCCGTCACCCATGCGGCTGACATCGGTGATGCGTGAGTCCGGAAAGACCGACACGTAGTACTCCGCCGCGTCGAGGGCCTGTCCGTCGAACCAGAGGTTGGGGGTGATGCGAGGCATTCGATTCCTTCCATAGGGCCGCCCGTTCGGCGGCTTCATATGTGAGTCGGAGCCGGTTCGCCGTCCTCGACATCGGCGCGAAGATCACTTGAGAATTATCCGGCGCGCGGGGTCGGATCGGAAAGAAGAAGGCCCGGCCTCTGAAGAGGCCGGGCCTGTGGCTCCCCCGGATGGACTCGAACCATCAACCTGCCGATTAACAGTCGGCTGCTCTGCCAATTGAGCTACAGGGGATCATCTCTGGCGTGCCACCCGCGGGCGGGCAACTCGACAAGCTTAGCAAACTCCGGAGGTGCTCAAGAACACGACGAGCGCCCCGGGCGTGCCGCGCTCAGCGCTGCGAATCGGCCTCGGCGTTCGGCGCCCAGATCATGTTCCTGCCTACCCCGCGGGCGACGACGTGGCCGCCGCGCAGCATGAGCGAGGCGGCGTTCAGTTCCCTGATGAAGGCCGCGTCGTTGGTGACCATCAGCGCGGCCATCGCTCGCTCCTGGCGGCGCCGCGTGATGGCGTCGAAGACGACATGGCGCACCTCCGGGTCGAGGTTGGCCAGAGGTTCGTCCGCGATGAGCACGCGGGGCTCCATCACCAGCGCTCGCGCGATCGCCACGCGCTGACGCATCCCCGCGCTGAGCTCGTAGGGGAACTTGTTCGCGGCTCCCAGCGGCAGATGCAGTTCGTCGAGCAGGGTGGCCACGCGGATCGCGAGCGCCCTGCTGTTGACCTTGCGCTCGCGGAGCGTGATCGGCTCGCTGATGATCTCACCCGCGGTGAGACGCGGCGGCAGGTCCCCTCCTGCGCCCTGACCGACGAAGCCGGTGAGCGCGCCCAGCATCCGCTTCTTCCGCCCGCCTCGGCGCGCGTCGATGCCGCACACCTGCGCGCGACCGCCGACGATCCGCACCGACGGATCCTCACGACCTGCGAGCGCCACCACCAGGGTCGACTTCCCCGATCCGGTGGGTCCCGCGACGCAGAGCAGCTCACCGGGAGGAAGGGTGAAGGTCACACCGTCGACCGCTCTGGTCGCGCCTCCGTGCCCGACCCTGTCGATGACCAGGTCGGAGCAGTCGATCGCGGCGTCACTGGTGTTGCGGGGCATCTCCCCATCCTGCCCGACGCACCGGCGCTCCGCGCCTACGACTCGGAGAAGCGCTGTCTCTCGGCGTCCAGATCTCGCAGCCGCACCCGCAGCGCCCTGCCGCCGTCGGACTCCGCGGGCACGCGCTGCACCGCCCCGAGCAGCTCGTTCTTCTCCTGCTCGATGCTACGGATGATCAGGCGACGCGCGAGATCGGTGGTGGATGCCACGGCTCCCTGCTCGTCACGCGCAGGGAACGAGGTCATCAGGAGTTCCCCGCCAAGGGAGCGGTAGGGCTCCCGCACGGCGTTCACCGCTTCGACGGACCAGTTGGGGCGCGTCCAGTCGGCGACCGCGACGGCCTCGCGCACGGCCTCCAGAGCCGGATGACGGAACGGATGCTGCAGCCCTCGGCGCAGCATGTCGGTGTCAGCCTGGTGGCCGTACTGGAGCGCGCCGATGAGCGTGTCCCGCTCCAGCGCCACTTCGGCGCTGCGCGGCAGGCTCGCCAGAGTGACGATCGACATCGCGGGTGCCCCGGAGTCCGGCTCCGCCGGCATGGAAGGCGCCCCGGGCTGCGGGGAGGTCTCGCGCCGCTGCGTCCCCTGTCCGCCGCTGTGCGGCGCTCTGCGCACCTCGGCGTGCACGGCGGTCGGGTCCATGCCCAGCCGTCGCGCCAGCACGCGCTCGTAGCCGGGCCGGAGCAGCTCGTCGCGGATCTCGGCGACGATCGGGGCGGCGGCGCGCAGCGCGCCCACCTGCCCTTCGACGGTGGAGAGGTCGAAGCCCGACAGCTTGCGGTCGATCGCGAATTCGAACATCGGCACCTTCGTGTCGATGAGGCCGCGTACCGCGGCATCCCCCCGCTGCAGGCGCAGCTCGCAGGGGTCGAGCCCGTCGGGCGCGACCGCGACGAAGGTCTGCGCGGTGAACCGGGAGTCCTCCGAGAAGGCTCGCAGCGCGGCCTTCTGACCCGCCTCGTCGCCGTCGAACGTGAAGACCACCTCGCCCGATCCCGAGACATCGCCCATCACGCGGCGCAGCACCTTGATGTGCTCGGCGCCGAACGCGGTGCCGCAGGTGGCGATCGCGGTGGTGACGCCGGCGAGGTGGCAGGCCATCACATCGGTGTACCCCTCGACCACGACGACGCGGCGGGGGTCGCCGCGGGCGATGTCGCGCTTGGCGAGGTCGAGCCCGTACAGCACCTGCGCCTTCTTGTAGATCGGGGTCTCAGGCGTGTTCAGGTACTTCGGACCCTTGTCGTCGTCGAAGAGCCTGCGCGCGCCGAAGCCGATCGTCTGCCCTGTGACGTCGCGGATCGGCCACACCAGCCGTCCGCGGAAGCGGTCGTACACCCCGCGCTGGCCGGTGGAGACCAGACCGGCGTTGCTGAGCTCTTCGCGGGTGAAGCCCTGAGCGGTCAACGCCTTCAGCATGCCGTCCCAGCCCCGGGGGGCGAAGCCGACGCCGAAGTGCGCGGCAGCACCGGCGTCGAAGCCGCGCTGGCCGAGGAACGCCCTGGCGACCTCGGCCTCGGGGCTCAGCAGCTGCGAGCGGAAGAACTCCGCCGCGGCGGTGTTCGCCGCGTACAGCCTGCTTCGCCCGCTGGTCTCGGGGGCCGCCCCGCCGTCCTCGTAGTGCAGCGAGTAGCCGATGCGCCCCGCGAGTCGCTCGACGGCCTCGGTGAAGCTGACGTGGTCCATCTCGCGCAGGAACGAGTACACGTCGCCGGACGCCCCGCATCCGAAGCAGTGGTAGAAGCCGACCTGCGGCCGCACGTGGAAACTCGGGCTCTTCTCGTCGTGGAACGGGCACAGCCCCTTCAGCGATCCGACCCCCGCTGATTTCAGGGCGACCCGCTCCCCCACGATGTCGGCGATGTTGGTGCGCGACTTGACCTCGTCGATGTCGGCCTGCAGGATGCGCGGCATCAGCGCGCCCCCTCGGCTGTCGTCGCCGCGGCGATCCGCGCGCGGGCGCCGGGCCGGGCGTGACGAGGCGACCAGATGCCGACCTCGGCGGGATCGATGTCGCCGACCAGACGGTTGTGCCAGTCCACCGCGGTCTGATCGGTCAGGCTCGCGATCTGGTCGACCACGACCCTGGCGCGCTGATAGTCGGTCTCGGCGTCGTGGAAGTCGGCGGCGAACGCCGGCTCGAGCACATCGGCGCCGGCCGTCCAGAGCGCGTCGGTCGACCACAGGGCGTCGGCGAGCCGCTTCAGCACGCGGCGCTGCTCCTTGTACACGCCGCGGCGCGCGTCGATCGTGACGATCGCCTGGCCCATGATGCCCTTCAGCACGGCGATCTCGGCCTCGACCACGCGCGGCACGACGACATGCGCGTTGTACCGCGCGAGCGAAGGACCTCCGTACTCCGCACGCGTCGCCGACACGGATGCCCGTGCGAAGCGCCCGATCATGTCGCTGGTGAGGTTCTTCAGCCGGGCGAGGTCGCGGCGCGAGCGGTCGAAGGACTTCAGCCACATCGGCTGGGAGTTCAGCCGGTACAGCGCATCGGCGAGCTCGTCGCGGGTGAAGTCGTAGCCGACCCACTGCTGGATGCGGCTGACGAGTGCGTGGTGCTCGACCGGGTCCGAGAGCTGCGCGACGTCGAGGTACCCGTTGACGATCGCGTCCTCGAAATCGTGCACCGAGTACGCGATGTCGTCGGAGAGATCCATGATCTCGGCCTCGATGCAGCGCAGCCGCCCCGGGGCTCCCTCGCGCATCCAGCGGAACACGGCCTCGTCGTCGGGATAGACGCCGAATTTCAGCCGGCCGCCCGGATCCGGGACGGGGCTGTCGACCGTCCAGGGGTACTTGCAGGTCGCATCGAGGCTGGCGCGGGTGAGATTGAGTCCCACGGACCTGTCGCCGTCATCGAGCACTTTGGCCTCGAGGCGGGTGAGGATGCGCAGCGACTGCGCATTGCCCTCGAAGCCGCCGATGTTCTCGGCCCACTCGTTCAGAGCGCGCTCGCCGTTGTGCCCGAAGGGCGGATGCCCGAGGTCGTGACTCAGGCAGGCGGTGTCGACCACGTCGGCCGAGACGCCGAGGGCGACCGCGAGCTCGCGGCCGACCTGGGCGACTTCGAGCGAGTGCGTCAGGCGGTTGCGGGCGAAGTCAGCCGTACTCGCCGGGCTGAGCACCTGCGTCTTCGCCGCCAGGCGGCGCAGGGCTGCCGAGTGCAGCACGCGGGCGCGGTCGCGCGCGAAGTCGTCGCGCTCGGAGCGGTGGGTCTCGGCGAAGAAGCGCTCCGCGTCATGCGCGTCGTAGCCGTCCCCGAACCCGGCCGCTGAGCCTGCCTGCGGGTCAGCCGCCACTGTTCTCGATCTCCGCTCCTCGCATCATCTCGCCGGTGTCGGACCCGATCTCGCGCGAGTCCAGCCAGCCATCCGGCAGTGCCGTGCGCTTCGGGGAGCCGGCCCGTCCGCGCTGTCCCTCGGCACCGGCTCCGGGGTAGGGGGCGTCACCGAGCGTGCCGAGCAGGTCGTCGATCTCCTGCAGTGTGGACGCACGTGCGAGGGCCGCGCGCAGCTCGCCGCCGACGGGATAGCCCTTGAAGTACCAGGCGACGTGCTTGCGGATGTCCTTGCATCCGCGGTCCTCGTCCTCGAAGAACTCGACCAGCAGCTCCGCGTGCCGGCGGAAGGCCGCGGCGACGAACTGCAGCGTCGCGTCGACGTGCACGCCCTCGCCGCCGAAGGCGGATGCCAGTTCGCCGAACAGCCACGGACGTCCGAGGCATCCGCGTCCGACGACCACGCCGTCGGCGCCGGTCTCGGCCATCATCCGCACCGCGTCGTCGGCCGACCAGATGTCGCCGTTGCCCAGCACGGGGATGCTGGTGACGGCCTGCTTGAGCTCGCCGATCGCCGCCCAGTCCGCGTGACCCGAGTAGTACTCGCCGGCGGTGCGCGCGTGCAGCGCGACGGCCGCGGCCCCGGCGTCCTCCGCCGCGCGACCCGCGTCGATGAACGTGAGGTGGTTCTTGTCGATGCCCTTGCGCATCTTGACCGTCAGCGGCACGTCGCCGGCCGCCTTGACGGCGCGGTCGACGATGTCGGCGAACAGGGTGGTCTTCCAGGGCAGCGCCGCTCCCCCGCCCTTGCGGGTGACTTTGGGCACGGGGCAGCCGAAGTTCAGGTCGATGTGGTCGGCCCGGTCCTCGGCGACGATGATGCGGACGGCCTCGGCGATGGTCGCCGGGTCGACACCGTAGAGCTGGATCGAGCGCGGAGTCTCCGACTCGTGATGCTGGATGAGGCGCATCGTGATGGCGTTGCGCTCCACGAGCGCCCGCGAGGTGATCATCTCGCTGACGTAGAGACCGGCGCCGTACTCGCGGCAGAGCCGGCGGAAGGCGGTGTTGGTGATCCCGGCCATGGGTGCGAGGACCACAGGCACGTCGAGCTCGATCGGGCCGATGCGGAGGGCGCTGGCGGGGGCGGTGACAACAGACATATCCCCTCCATTCTCCCAGAATCCGGCGCTGCTCGGCGGCACCGAACATAGGCTGGGGATATGACCGACCTCCCCCTCCGCCAGATCCCGTTCGCCGACGCCGCAGGTGCCGAGAAGACGCTGGACGACTACGGAGCCGATGTCGTGCTGGTGGTCAACGTCGCCTCCAAGTGCGGGCTCACCCCGCAGTACGAGCAGCTCGAGCAGCTGCAGCGCGCCTACGAGTCCCGTGGTTTCACCGTGCTCGGATTCCCCTGCAACCAGTTCTTCGGTCAGGAACCGGGCTCGATGGATCAGATCCTGGACTTCTGCTCGACCACCTACGGAGTCACGTTCCCGGTGAACGACAAGGTGAAGGTCAACGGCCGCAGCGCCACCGACCTCTACAAGGCTCTCAAGCAGACCTCGGATGCCGACGGCAAGGCCGGCCGCGTGGAGTGGAACTTCGAGAAGTTCCTGGTCTCGTCGGACGGCTCGGTGCAGCGGTTCCGCCCGAAGCAGAAGCCGGACTCCCCCGAGATCGTCTCGGCGATCGAGGGTGCGCTGGCCGCCGCCGGCCGCTGAACGGAAAGCGTTCACCTGCCGGTCGATCGCCCGCCATCTTCGTCTCCTAGCTTCTCCGCGGCGGCAACCCGCCCGCGACGAAGAGGAGACCTGGAATGCCAGAACGACTGCCGATGAGCCGGCGCACCGTACTCACCGCAGGAGCGATCGGGGCCGTCAGCGCCGCCCTTCCGCTCGGGGCCGCGAACGCGCAGACGACGGGAACATCGGCGCCCGGGAAGCCGGCGGCGACGGCCCCGCGACTGCGGTTCCACGAGGACCGGACGTTCAAGGTCATCCAGTTCAACGACACGCAGGACGATGAGCGGACCGACCGGCGCACGGTCGAACTGATGGAGAAGGTCCTCGATCAGGAGAAGCCCGACTTCGTCGTGATCAACGGCGACGTGATCTCCTCCGGCTGCGAGACCCGTCTCGCGGTGAAGCAGGCGATCAACAACGTCGTGCAGCCGATGGAATCCCGCCGCATCCCATGGGCGGTCACCTACGGCAACCACGACGAGGACTCGCTGCCCGCGTCGGGCGTCGACGAGGCGGGGATGCTCGAGTTCTACCGCTCCTACGACTACAACCTGAACGCCGAGAACGCCCGCGGCCTCACCGGGACGAGCAATACGATCGTGTCGATCGCATCGGCGGCGAAGAAGAACCGCGAGGCCTTCGCCCTGTGGCTGCTCGACTCGGGTCGCTACGCACCGGAGAACATCGCCGGTCAGGACTTCACCGGCTACCCGGACTGGGACTGGCTCCGGATGGACCAGGTCTCCTGGTACCGCGAGCAGTCCCAGCGCCTCGAGCAGCGCAGCGGCCGCAAGATCCCCGGGCTGATGTTCATCCACATCGCGCTCTGGGAGCACCGCTTCATGTGGTGGGGCGGCGTCGACACCCGCACTCCCGCGGACGCCGCACGAGGCAAGGCGCGCCACCGCATCACGGGCGAGCGCAACGAGGACGAGTGCCCCGGGCCGTTCAACTCCGGCATGTACAACGCGATCCTCGAGCGCGGTGACGTGAAGGGGGTCTTCGTCGGACACGACCACATCAACGACTACTACGGCGACTACTACGGCGTGCTGCTCGGCTACGCGCCGGGCACCGGCTTCGGCGCCTACGGCCTGAACGGCGCGGAGCGCAACCGCATGCGAGGCGGCCGGGTGTTCGAGCTCACCGAGAACGGCGACGACGTGTCGATCCAGACCAGGGTCGTCTACGCGCGCGACCTCGGCATCGACCTGACCGCGAACGACCAGCCGATGCAGCCTCTGCCGCTGGGACCGAAGCAGCAGAGCATCTGATCACCCTTCTGACGAGAGAGGCCCGGTCCAGGGACCGGGCCTCTCTCAGGTCTGCGCTCAGCCGGCGAGCTCTTCCTCGGAATCGGCACCGCGCTGCGCCCACACGTCGCGAATGACGTTCTGGAACGCCTCGGCCGGCTGTGCGCCGCTGACGCCGTACTTGCCGTCGATCACGAAGAACGGCACGCCGTTGATGCCGTACGCGCGCGCCTGCGCCTGGTCGGCGCGCACAGCATCGAGGTACTGCGAGGACTGCAGGACCTCGGCCGTCTCGGCGGCATCCAGGCCGACCTCGGCGGCCAGTGCCACGAGGTCGTCGATGCGGCCGACGTGCCTGCCCTCGGTGAAGTATGCGGACATCAGCCGCTCCTCCATCTCGTGCTGCAGCCCCTTGGCCTTGGCGTGGTGCAGCAGCTCGTGCGCCTTCACCGTGTTGGTGTGCTGCAGCTTGTCGAAGTTGTACTCCAGACCGGCCTGCGCGGCCACGTTCGTCACGTGCGAGAGCATCTGCTCGACCTGCTCCCTGGGCATGCCCTTGTGTCCGGCGAGGAAGTCGATCTCGTCGCCGTCGAAGTCGACCGGGGTGTCGGGTGAGAGCTCGAAGGAGTGGAAGGTGATCCGCACCTCGGGGGCGTCCTCGTCGGACGCGGTCGCCGCCAGGCCCGCCTCGAGGTTGCGCTTGCCGATGTAGCACCACGGGCAGGCGATGTCGGACCAGATGTCGATGGAGATGGGTTCGCTCACAACATCATTCAACCGGATGGATGCCCGTCCTATTCCGCGGGGGCGTTCACCGCCCCGCCGAACCGGCGGTCGCGGTCGAGGTAGACACCGATCGCCCGCCAGAGCTCCTCGCGGGAGAAGTCGGGCCAGAGCGTGTCGAGGAAGACCATCTCGGCGTAGGCGGACTGCCAGAGCAGGAAGTTCGAGGTGCGCTGCTCCCCCGAACTGCGCAGGAACAGGTCGACGTCGGGGATGTCCGGCACGTAGAGGTGGCGTCCGATCGCCTTCTCGGTGATCGCGCTGGGCTTCATCCGCCCTGCCTTCACGTCCTCGGCGATCGCGCGCATCGCGTCCACCAGCTCGATGCGTCCGCCGTAATTGACGCACATCGTCAGGGTGAGCACGTCGTTGCCGCGGGTGAGCTGCTCGGCGTACTGCAGCTCCTTGATGACCGAGCCCCACAGACGCGGCTTGCGGCCGGCCCAGCGCACCCGCACGCCCCACTCGTTGAGCTGGTCGCGCCGGCGGTGCAGCACGTCGCGGTTGTAGCCCATCAGGAAGCGCACCTCCTCCGGGGAGCGCGCCCAGTTCTCCGTCGAGAAGGCGTACACCGAAAGGTGCTTCACGCCGGCCTGGATGGCCCCGGCGACGACGTCGAGCAGCACCTCCTCGCCGGCCTTGTGCCCCTCGATGCGGTTCAGGCCGCGGCGGTTCGCCCAACGTCCGTTGCCGTCCATGACGATCGCGACGTGATTCGGCACCGCGGGGAACGCGGGAGGATGAACGCCGGTCCAGTCCAGCGGCCGGTACGGGACGGCGTCCTTGTGCGTGTACGGCTTCGGGGTCACCGCATTCCTTCCGAGAGGTGCTCGAGCGAGCGGATGCCACGCTCGAGGTGGTACTGGGCGTAGGCCGCCACCGTGCCGGATGCGGCGGCGGTGTCTGCCGGCGACGCAGCATCCACCAGCTCCCAGTCGCCGACGAGCAGAGCCCGCAGCAGTGCGAGCGCGGATGCCGCAATGCGCGGGCTTCCGGCCGGCGCGCAGTCCCCACACACCAGCCCGCCCAGCTGTGCGACAAAGGCCGTGTGCGGGCCGGGGGCGCCGCAGCGCGCGCAGTCGTCCAGAGAGGGCGCCCAGCCCGACAGCGCCATCACGCGCAGCAGGTAGGAATCCAGGATGCTGCGCGCCGCGTGCTCGCCGCGGGAGAGCGCGCGCAGCCCGCCCACCAGCAGCAGGTACTGCTCGGGGGTCGATTCCGCCTCGTTCAGCCTGTCGGCGGTCTCGACCATGGCGTTCGCGGCGGTGAACCGGTCGTAGTGCGCGGCGATGTCCGAACCGTACGAGCCCAGTGACTCGGCCTGCTGCACGATGTCGAGGGTGCGGCCCTGGTAGAGCTGCACGTCGGCGACCATGAACGGCTCCAGCCTGGCGCCGAACTTGGAGGACGTGCGCCGCACGCCCTTGGCGACCGCGCGGATCTTCCCGTGCCGTCGGGACAGCATGGTGAGGATGCGGTCCGCCTCGCCGAGCTTGTGGGTGCGCAGGACCACCGCTTCGTCTCGGTAGGTCGGCATTGTTCGATTATCCCCCGCGCCGGGGACAATGGACGTGTGACCGAACCGCTCTTCACCATCCCGCTCTGGGCCGATCTGCTCGGCGTCGGACTCGGCGGCATCCAGGGTGCGATGTTCGCCTCGGGATTCCAGGGACAGCGCCGCCTCGACTGGCTGGGGGTCGCGATCATCGGCATCATGATCGGCATGGGCGGCGGTCTCATCCGCGACCTGCTGCTCGGCCAGCCGCCCGCCACGCTGCAGAGCAACTGGTACCTGATCACGGCCGCCGGCGCGGCGCTGGTGGGGATGCTGCTGGCCGGGGTGTTCAACCGCCTGAACGCCGTGATCGTCGGCCTCGACGCCGTGGTCATCGGCATGTTCGGCGCCTTCGGCACCAGCAAGGCGATTGCGTTCGGCATCCCGCCCGTGCCCGCCGTCTTCATCGGCGCCTGCGCGGCCGTCGGCGGCGGCGTGCTGCGCGACATGCTGATGGGGCTGCCGGTCGCGATCATGCACGTCGGCTCGCTCTACGCCGTCGCGGCCGCCGCCGGCTGCACGTTCATCGTCGTCGCGCACGGACTGGGTATGAACATCACGCTCGCCGCCGTGCTCGGCATCGTGGTGACCGCCGTGATCCGCGTGCTGGCCGTCATCTTCGATCTCTCGCTGCCGGAGCAGCGGCGGCTGTACCGCCGCAAGGTCGCGGCCGAGACCGGGATGATCCCGATCATCAAGCCCTGAACAGGACGTCGCCCCGGGGCCGGCGTGGTGTGGCACGGTCCCGGGGCGCAGTCGCAGTCACGCGGCCGGTTGCGCCGCGGACGGACCTCCGTGCACGGGTGACGGCACGGAGGTGGATCGGTTGCCGGGTCAGACCCCGGCGAGCTCGCTCCGGCGCGTGCGCACCGAGCGGTTCACGCAGGACACGATGGCCTTGAGCGAGGCGGTCGAGATGTCGCCGTCGATGCCGACGCCCCACAGCCGCTGGTCGTCGACCTGCAGCTCGACATAGGCCGCAGCCTGCGCGTCGCCGCCGGTGGAGAGAGTGTGCTCGACGTAGTCGTAGAGCGTGATCTCCACGCCGCGCTCGCGCAGCACCTCGATGAACGCGGCGATCGGGCCGTTGCCCCGGCCCACGGCCTCGTCGCGCGCCTCACCGTCGCGCAGCACGACGTCGAGGACGACCTCGCCGGACATGTCGCTGCGGGTCTGGGTGCCGAGCAGCTCGAAGCGGCCCCACTTCTGTGCGGCGTCGTCGGCGGGCAGGTACTCGTCGTTGAAGATCTTCCAGATCTGGTCGCTGGTGACCTCACCGCCCTCCGCGTCGGTCTTGGCCTGCACGACGCCGGAGAACTCGATCTGCAGCTTGCGCGGCAGGTCGAGGGCGTGGTCGGTCTTCAGCAGGTAGGCGACGCCGCCCTTGCCGGACTGCGAGTTGACGCGGATGACGGCCTCGTAGGAGCGGCCGAGGTCCTTCGGGTCGACGGGCAGGTAGGGCACGCCCCACTCGATGTCGTCCACCGAGACGCCCTGTTCCTCGGCCTTCGCCGCCATGGCCTCGAAGCCCTTCTTGATCGCGTCCTGGTGCGAGCCGCTGAATGCGGTGAAGACGAGGTCGCCGGCCCACGGACTGCGCTCCGGGACGGGGAGCTGGTTGCAGTACTCGACCGTGCGCTTGACCTGGTCGACGTCGCTGAAGTCGATCTGCGGGTCGATGCCCTGCGTGAACAGGTTGATGCCCAGCGCCACCAGGTCGACGTTGCCGGTGCGCTCGCCGTTGCCGAACAGGCATCCCTCGATGCGGTCGGCACCGGCCATGTAGCCCAGTTCGGCGGCGGCGATCGCGGTGCCGCGGTCGTTGTGCGGGTGCAGCGAGAGGATGACGTTCTCGCGGTGCGCCAGGTGGCGGTTCATCCACTCGATCGAATCGGCGTAGACGTTCGGCGTGGCCATCTCGACGGTGGCCGGCAGGTTGATGATCACCTTGCGGTCGGGCGTGGGCTCGAGCACCTCGATCACGGCGTTGCACACCTCGACGGCGTACTCCAGTTCGGTGCCGGTGTAGCTCTCCGGCGAGTACTCGTAGTAGACCTCGGTGTCAGGGATGCGCTTCTCGAACTCACGGCACAGGCGTGCGCCCTCCAGGGCGATCTGCTTCACGCCCTCGCGGTCCGAGCGGAACACGACCTCGCGCTGCAGCACGCTGGTGGAGTTGTAGAAGTGCACGATGGCCTGCTTGGCCCCGGCGATGGCCTCGTAGGTGCGCTCGATCAGGTGCTCACGGCACTGGGTCAGCACCTGGATGGTGACGTCGTCGGGGATCAGGTTCTCTTCGATCAACTGGCGGACGAAGTCGAAGTCGGTCTGGCTAGCCGACGGGAACCCGACCTCGATCTCCTTGTAGCCCATGCCGACGAGCAGCTCGAACATGACGCGCTTGCGCTCGGGCGACATCGGGTCGATGAGCGCCTGGTTGCCGTCGCGCAGGTCGACGGCGCACCAGCGCGGCGCCTCGGTGATGCGCTTGCCGGGCCAGGTGCGGTCGGGCAGGTCGACGCGGATCTGCTCGTGGAAGGGCCGGTACTTGTGGACCGGCATCGCGGAGGGCTTCTGGTTGTTCTTCATGATCGGTGCTGTTTCTCTTCGTCAGGAAAGTAGTCAGGCCAACACAAGCGCCGCGACGAGAGAGGCCCGATAGTCAGGACTCGTCGCGGCAGCTAAGAAGAAGCAGACCGCCCAGAGGCATGGCTCAATGCTAACACCCGACTTGGCACAATGCTCACGGCACGAGCGCGAGCTTGCCTCCGGGGTGTCGCTCTGCGAGGAGCCGAAGCGCCTCCGGCGCTTGGGCGAGCGGGTACTCACGAGCCATCGGGACGACGAGTTCGCCGCGCTCAGCGGCCTCGACGAGTTCGATGCGCACCGCATCGCGGTACCGCGCCGTCTCGGGCTGCGAACCCGAACTCGCCTGGAAGCCGTGTTCGGCGGCGGCCGCAGGCGCGACGATCGTCACGATCCGACGTCGGTCGCTCACCAGGGCGAGCGATGCGTCGATCGCCTCATCGGTGCCCGCGGCGTCGAGCGCAGCATCGATCGCCTCGACACCGGCATCCGCCATCGCCGCACCGATGCGATACAGCAGCCCGTCGCCGTACTCGACCGGGGTGCCGCCGAAGCGCCGCACCTCGCCTGCGCGCCGCGCGCTCGCCGTCCCGATGACCCGGATGCCGCGCTGCGCAGCCTGCTGCAGCACGCTGACGCCGACTGCACCCGAGGCCGCATGAAGCAGCAGGGTCTCGCCGGGCCGTGCGTCCACGGCGTGCAGCATGGCCGACGCCGTGGAGCCCGCCAGCAGTAGGTTGGCGGCCTCCGCGTGTGTCAGCGGCGCGGGCTTGCGCAGCACCTTCTGCGCCGGCACGGTGACCTCGGTGGCGTAGCCGCCGTTGATGCGGAAGGCGATCACCTCGTCCCCGATCCCGATCCGCCCGGTGACGATCTCGGTGTCCGGGCCCACCGCCGTGATGACGCCGGACACCTCGTAGCCGATCGGCGCGGGCAGGTTCACGCCCGGGCGGGCGACCGCGAGGTGCTTCGCATCGGCCGGGTTCACGCCGGCCGCGCGCACCTCGATCGTCACTTCGCCGTGGCCGGGAGCCGGCGGATCGTACTCCTCGAAACGCCAGCGTTCGGGGCTCCCCCACTCGGTTGCGATCCAGTGCCATGCCATTCCTCCACGCTAGCGCCGCTGCGGATAGCGTGGAGGGATGCGCCTGCGCTCCGCTCTCCGCTCCGTCCTGATCGCCGGGTTCTTCGCCGTCCTCACTGTGGCCGTGCTGCCGGCATCCGTCGCGCGAGCAGACGTCGACGACTTCTCGTACTCCACGTGGGATTCGCAGTACCAGATCGGCCTCGATGACGAGGGTCGCGCGCTGATGCACGTCACGGAGACCGTGGTGGCGGAGTTCCCCCAGACCGATCAGAACCGCGGCATCGTGCGCGGATTGGCGGAGGTGTACGGCAGCGCGCCGCTGTATCCCCGAGTGATCTCGGTGACCGATGGCGAGGGCCATGACGTGCCCTACGAGACGGAGTCCGACGACGACGTGCTGTTCGTCTCGATCGACGACGACACATACAAGCACGGCTCGACCACCTACGTCATCGAGTACACGATGCGCGACGTGTTCCACACGCCGGATGACGCGGAGATCGACGAGTTCTACTGGGATCTGCTGCCACTGGACTCCACGCAGGACATCGCGCGGTTCACCGGCAGCATCCGGTTCGACGATGCGCTGACCGGTGCGACGGCCGGCCTGCCCAGCTGCTACCAGGGTGGCTACGGCGCGAAGGCCACCTGCGATCTCGTCGAACAGGCCGGCGTCTACACCGTGACCGCGACGGACCTGGGCGCGGGTGAGGGCGTGACCGTCGCCTTCCCGTTCGAACCCGGCACCGTGACGCCGTCGCCCGCCCTGCAACCCGATCCCCTGACCGATGTCATCCCCTACGGTCTCGCGGGCGGCGGACTGCTGCTCGGCGGAGCGGGACTCCTGTCGGTCGGCCTGATGAAGCGACGGCACCGAGGGCAGGGCGACGGGATCGTCGTCGCGCAGTACGAAGTGCCGGCGGACCTCCCGCCGCTGTTGGCGGCCCTGCTCGAGGGCAGCAAGGCGAAGGCGATCCCTGCCGAGATCGTGCACCTCGGCGTGCACGGCGCGCTGCGCATCGAGGACGGGAAGAAGAAGCCGAGGCTCACGTTCCTCGCCGGCGAGAACGTCGGCGATCCACTGGATTCCGCGACGCTGCGCGGCCTCTTCCCCGACCGTGAGCCCGGCGATCAGGTCGACCTCGGCACCCCGGACACCGATCTCGCCCGGCGCCTCTCCAACCTGCCGAAGACCGCGGCGACCGCGGCATCCGACCGCGGGCTCACCGAGTCGCGGCGATCGGCAGGAGGGCTGGTGCTCGGGATCCTCGGGGTCGTGGCCGGACTCATCGCCGTCGGACTAGCGATCCCCGGGCTGGCGGTGCAGCGACCAGCGGCGATCGTCGCCTTCGTCATCAGCGTTCTGCTCCTCGCCGCGACGATCGTCCTCGCCGTTCTGCTGATGCTGAAGAAGACTGTTCTCACGCCGAAGGGCGCCGAGACCCGCGAGCTGCTGCTCGGCGCGCGCGAGTACATCCGTCTCGCCGAGGCGGATCGCATCCGGATGCTGCAGTCGTACACGGGCGCTGAGCGGCGCAGCGACGGCGAGGTCGACATCATCGTGCTCTACGAACGACTGCTCCCCTACGCGATGCTGTTCGGACTCGAGAAGGAATGGGCCGAGGTGCTCGAGGTGCAGTACGAGCGCGCCGGCAGCGCGCCGGGCTGGTACGCCGGGTACACGATGGGCTCGTTCGGATCGTCGCTGTCGACCATGGGCGCTACCCTGCACGCGACGCCGGTCGCGACGTCGTCCTCCTCCTCGAGCGGCTCATTCGGCGGCGGGTTCTCCGGCGGCGGCGGAGGCGGCGGGTTCTCCGGCGGGCGGTGACCGCCTCTTGCGCGAATCGGCACCGCGGGACACTGTGGACGGATGCACCTCACGCAGATCGCTCAGCACGCCGACGACCTCGACCGAGCCGCGCGCTTCTACACGGACCTGCTCGACGCACGGCCCACGGGACGCTTCGACCCGCCGGGCCTCGTGTTCTACGACCTGGACGGCACGCGTCTGCTGCTGGAACGAGGGGCGCCGGCCGCTCTCATCTATCTCGCGGTGACGAACATCCACGACAGGGTCGACCGGCTCCGCGCCACCGGCGTGACGATCGAGACCGAGCCTCACGTCATCTTCGAACACGAGGACGACACTCTCGGTCCGGCCGGGACCCAGGAATGGCAGGCATTCATCCGCGACAGCGAGGGCAATCTCGTCGGCCTTGTCGAGCATGTTGTGCCGAGCGACTAGCCGAGGGCACCGCTTGAGCCGCTGCGCGGCGCGCTCGGCGCCAGCAGCCCGAGCACGACGTACAGAAGAGCACCGGTGAAGAGCGCCAGGCCGATCACGAGGACCAGGCGTCCCCAGCGGCGACGCGCGCCGACCAGACCGAGGGCGGCGAGTACGAGCCCCAGTGCGCCGGGGTAGTACGGCCCGAACACCGACCCGAAAAGGCCCGCCGCCGTCCCGAGGACCGCGCCGACGGCCAGCACAGTCCGGCGCCACCACCGTTCCGGGTCACGCCCGTTCCCCGCACCCATGATTCATGGTCGCATCAGATGGGACCTGACGCACGCCCTTCGTCTCGCTGCGCTCGCTCAGGACCCGGGGAGGTGACGAAGGGCGCCGAAGATCGGAAGGAGCGTCAGAACCCGAGCCGGCCGAGCTGCTTGGGATCGCGCTGCCACTCCTTGGCTACCTTCACATGCAGCTTCAGGAACACCCGAGTGCCGAGCAGCGGCTCGATCTGTGCGCGCGCAGTGGCGCCGACATCGCGCAGGCGCGAGCCCTTGCGGCCGATGATGATCGCCTTCTGGCTGTCGCGCTCGACGACGATCGAGGCGAACACGTCGGTGAGGTCGCTGTCCTCGCGCGGCGCGATGTCGTCGATGACGACGGCGATGGAGTGCGGCAGCTCGTCGCGCACGCCCTCCAGCGCCGCCTCACGGATGATCTCGGCGACCCGGTCCTCGAGCGACTCGTCGGTGACGACGCCGTCCTCGTAGAGCGCGGGGCCGGTGGGCATCAGCGCGAGCACCTCGTCGGCGAGCACGTCGAGCTGGTCGTTCGCGACCGAGGACAGCGGGATGACGGCCGCCCAGTCCTCACGCAGCGAGTCCACCTCGATGAGGCGCTCGGTGATCTCGTCGCGTTCCGCGGCATCCGTCTTGGTGACGATCGCGATCTTCTTCGCGCGGGGGTAGCCGTCGAGCGACGCCGCGATACGGCGGTCGCCGGGGCCGACCTTCTCGGTCGCCGGCACGCAGAAGCCGATCACGTCGACGTCGCCGAGCACCTGCTCGACGAGGTCGTTGAGCCGTTCACCGAGAAGCGTGCGCGGCTTGTGGATGCCGGGGGTGTCGACGATCACGAGCTGCCCGCCGGGCCGGTTCACGATGCCGCGGATCGCGCGCCGCGTGGTCTGCGGCTTCTCACTGGTGATCGCGATCTTCTCGCCCACCAGGGCGTTCGTCAGCGTGGACTTGCCCACGTTCGGACGCCCCACGAACGTGACGAATCCGCTGTGCTTGTCTTCACTCATCTTCCGACTCCTCCTCCGGCGCCCGTTCCACGAACACCGTAGCGATACCTCTTCCGCGACCGCGCGATGCGCCCCCGGTGAGCACCAGTCCGTCGACGACGGCCGTGGCTCCTGGTTGCGGCACCTGGCCGAGGGCCTTGCCGAGCAGGCCGCCGATCGAGTCGACGTCCTCGTCCTCGAGCTCCAGGTCGAACAGGTCGCCGACGTCCTCCAGCGACAGTCGCGAATTCACCCGGTAGCGACCGTCGCCGAGTTCGACGACCTCTGCCGGACCCCGGTCGTACTCGTCGGCGATCTCACCGACCAGCTCCTCGATGAGGTCCTCCAGCGTGACCAGACCCGAGATGCCGCCGTGCTCGTCGATCACCAGGCACACGTGCACGGCGTCGCGCTTCATCTGCTGCAGCAGCGTCTCCGCCCGCATCGACTCCGGCACGAACGTCGCCGGCCGTGCGATCGGGCGCACCGGCGCGCCGCGCCAGGCGCTCTCGTCCCGGTAGGCGAACTGCACCAGGTCCTTCAGGTACAGCACGCCCACCACGTCGTCGGCGTCGTCGTCGACCACCGGCATCCGCGAGACGCCCTTGGACAGGAACAGGTCCATCGCCTCGGTCGTCGTCGCCGTGGCATCCACCGCCACCATCTCGGTGCGCGGCACCATCACGGCCCGCACGAACTGGTCGGTGAAGTCGAACACCGAGTGGATGAGGTCGCGGTCGTCCTCTTCGATGAGGTCGTTGGACGCGGCCTCGTCGACCATGCTGAGCAGCTGCTCCTCGGACGCGAACGTGCTGCGTCCGCCACCGGGCGTCACCCGGCGACCGAGTGCCACCAGTCCTTGCGCGAGCGGGCCGAGCACGACGCGCACCCCGTGCACGACCGGTGCCCAGATCCGCAGCAGTCCGTCGGCGTGGTGGCGCCCGAACGAACGCGGGCTCGCCCCGACCAGCACGAACGTGATGCCCGTCATCAGCACCGCGGCGGCGAGCATCGCCCACCAGTCGTTCGGCAGCGTCTGCACGAGGGCGACCGTCACGAGCACGGCGGCCGTGGTCTCGGACAGCACACGCATGAACGCGACGGAGTTCACGTGCGCATCGGGGTCTTCAGCGATCTTCGCCAAGGCCGGTGCGTTGCGCCCCGCCTCGGCCATCTCCTCGAGGTCACTGCGCGAACTCACCGAAAACGCCGCGTCGACCGCCGCCATCAGGCCGCCGAAGGCGACCAGGAGCACGGCCGCGGCGATCAGGATCACTGCGATCATCGTCGTCGTTCGGATGCCGCGAACCCGCGGATCAGCTCCTTCTGCAGCCCGAACATCTCACGCTCCTCGTCGGGCTCGGCGTGATCGAACCCGAGCAGGTGCAGCAGACCGTGCGTGGTGAGCAGGATCAGCTCATCCATCAGCGTGTGGCCCGCTGTCGCCGCCTGCGATTCCGCCACCTGCGGGCAGAGCACGATGTCTCCGAGCAGTCCGGGCGGCGTCGGGTGGTCCTCGCTGCCGGGGCGCAGCTCGTCCATCGGGAAGCTCAGCACATCGGTGGGGCCCGGCTCGTCCATCCACTGCACGTGCAGCGACTCCATCGCGCCCTCGTCCACGAGGACGATGGCGACCTCGGCATCCGGGCTGACGTGCAGCTGCGCGAGGTTGAACTCGGTGAGCCGCTGCAGCACCGTCTCGTCGATGGAGACGGCGGACTCGTTGTTGATCTCGATCATGAAAGGCCCTGTCTCCTCACGAAACGCCGCGCTTCGGCATCCGGTCTCTCGGCCCCGGCCGCATCCCCGAGCGCCGGTCGGCGCGGTTCGCGAACTCGTGCGCCTGCTCGCGCTCCGCCCTGGCGGCGGTGCGCTGCTCGTCGTACTCGCTGTACGCATCGACGATCCGCCCCACCAGCGTGTGCCGCACGACGTCGTCGCTGGTCAGCCGGGAGAAGTGGATGTCGTCGATGTCCTTCAGCACCCGCGTCACCAGACGGAGGCCCGACGCGCCCTGCGGCAGGTCGACCTGAGTGATGTCGCCGGTGACCACCATCTTCGTGCCGAAGCCGAGACGGGTCAGGAACATCTTCATCTGCTCGGGCGTGGTGTTCTGCGCCTCGTCGAGCACGACGAAGGAGTCGTTCAACGTCCTTCCGCGCATATACGCCAGCGGGGCGACCTCGATCGTGCCGCTGGCCATCAGCCGGGGCACGATCTCGGGGTCCATCATCTCGTTCAGGGCGTCGTACAGCGGACGCAGGTACGGATCGATCTTGTCGGTCAACGTGCCCGGCAGGAAGCCCAGCCGCTCCCCCGCCTCGACGGCCGGACGCGTCAGGATGATGCGCTCGACCTCCTTGCGCTGCAGCGCCTGCACGGCCTTCGCCATCGCGAGGTAGGTCTTACCGGTACCCGCGGGCCCGATGCCGAAGACGATCGTGTTCTCCTCGATCGCGTCGACATACTCCTTCTGTCCGAGGGTCTTCGGCCGGATGACGCGGCCACGGGTGGACAGGATCGCCTCGCCGAGCACCTCGCTGGGGCGCGGCCCGTCGTCCTGGCGCAGGATGCGTGCGGAGCTCTCGACATCGCTCGGGGCGAGGTCGTGACCGGCGCGCGTCATCGTGATCAGCTCGTCGGTGAGGGCCTTCGCCGCGCCGACGTCGGCAGCGGAGCCGCTGAGAGTGATCTCGTTGCCGCGCACGAGCACCTGGACCGCCGGATGCTGCTTCTCGAGCATGCGCAGCAGTCGGTCCTGCGGACCGAGCAGCTGCACCATGGCGATGCCGTCCACCGAGATCACCTCGGTGCGTTCGGGGGTGGGGTCAGAAGCCAACGAGCCTGTCCTCCGGGAGATTGCCGAGCACGTGCGCGTGCACGTGGAACACGGACTGCGCGGCGCTCGCGCCGTTGTTGAAGATCAGCCGGTACTCGCCGTTGGCATGCTCGACGGCGAGCTCCTTCGCGACCTGCACGAGTTCCGCCAGCAGACCGGGGTCGCCGGCGGCGAGCTCGGTGACGTCGCGGTACTGCTCGGTCTTGGGGATCACGAGGGCGTGCAGCGGCGCCTGCGGGTTGATGTCGCGGATCGCGAAGACCCGGTCGGTCTCGGCGAGGATCTCGCCGGGGATCTCTCCGCCGAGGATGCGGGTGAAGATCGAGGGTTCCGTCATGGAGTCCAGTCTAGTGAGAGGGTTTCACCAGCGGCCGAGGATGCCCGAGAGCAGCGCGATTGCGGCAGGACCGGCGGTCGAGGTGCGCAGCACGGTGTCGCCGAGGCGCACGCGCTCGGCGCCGGCCTCGGTAAGCCGGTCCAGTTCCTCGGCGGAGATCCCGCCCTCGGGGCCGACGACGAGAAGGAGGTCGCGTTCGTCGGCGCGGATGCTGCTGAGCGCGGTCTGCGCGGTGGGGTCGAGCACCAGCATCCTGGCATCCGCAGCTCGCTTGGCGAGCTGACCGGTGGACTCGACGGAGGACACCTCGGGAACCCATGGCCGGTGCGCCTGCTTGGCGGCCTCGCGGACGATCGTCGCCCATCGCTCCCTGCCCTTCGCGGCCTTCGGCCCCTCCCAGCGGGAGATGCTGCGCGACGCCTGCCAGGGCACGATCTCGTCGACTCCCAGTTCGCAGGCGGCCTGCACGGCGAGCTCGTCCCTGTCGCCCTTCGCGAGGGCCTGCGCGAGCACGATCCGCACCTCGGGCAGCGGGTGCTCCCGACGTGCGGTGATCCGCACGGCGACCTCTGTCGCCGAGACATCCTCGACGACGCCCTCGAGCCACACGCCTGCGCCGTCGCCGATCGTGACGGACTCGCCGACGCGCACCCTGCGCACGACAGCCGCATGCTTGGCCTCGGCGCCGGTGAGCAGCACGCGCTCACCCTCATGGGCGGTGGTGCCCGCCTGCGTGACGAAGTGAAGGGCCATGGTCAGTGCGAGCGGAACCGGTCGCGGAGCTTCGAGAACAGCCCCTGCTGGAACTGCGCGAGCTTCGGCGCGGGCGCCTTGTTCTTCTTCGCGAAGTCCTGGATCAGCTTGCGCTGCGCGGAATCGAGCTTCGTCGGGGTCACGACCTGCACGCCGACACGCAGGTCGCCGCGCTGGCTGCCGCGCAGCGGCGTGATGCCGCGACCTCCGATCGTGAGCACGTCGCCGGACTGCAGTCCCTGCCGGATCTCGAGGTCGACCGTTCCGTCGAGTCCCTCGATCGTCGTCGTGGTGCCGAGGATCGCATCGGTCATCGACACCTCGAGCGTGGCGAGCAGATCGTCACCGTCGCGGCTGAACACCGGATGCGGAGCCACGGTGACCTCGACGTACAGGTCGCCGTTCGGACCGCCGGCGCGTCCGACCTCGCCGGAGCCCGGGAGCTGAAGACGCAAGCCGGTCTCGACGCCGGCCGGGATGTCCAGCGACACCGTGCGACGCGAGCGCACCCGGCCCTGGCCTGCGCAGGCGCCGCAGGGGTACGGGATGGTGGTGCCGTAACCCTCGCAGGTGCCGCAGGGCTGGGTGGTGACGACGTTGCCGAGCAGGCTGCGCACCTGGCGCTGCACGTGGCCGCTGCCGCCGCAGACGTCGCAGGTGACGGGCGAGGTGCCCTCCTGGCAGCACGAGCCGTTGCAGGTCTCGCACAGCACGGCGGTGTCCACCTCGATGTCGCGGTGGGCGCCGAAGACGACGTCGCCGAGGTCGAGGTTCACGCGCACGAGGGCGTCCTGCCCGCGCTCCCGGCGCGAACGCGGCCGTGCCGAGCGGGCGCCGCCCGCCCCGCCGAAGAACGTCTCGAAGATGTCGCCGAACCCGCCGAATCCTCCGCCGAACCCGCCGTTCTCGTCGCCGCCCATGTCGTAGCGGCGACGCGAGTCCTCGTCGCTCAGCACGTCATACGCGTGCGTGACGAGCTTGAACCGCTCCGCGGCATCCTCCCCCGGGTTCACGTCCGGGTGCAGCTGGCGCGCCAGCTTGCGATAGGCCTTCTTGATCTCGTCCTGCGTGGCGTCCCGGGACACCCCGAGAACCTCGTAATGGTCGGCCACAGTCACCTTCCTGAGTGTGTGTGCGTTCGTGGGCGCGCCGCGTCAGCGGCGCGTCTCGTCCTCTTCGAGCATCCGCGACAGGTAACGGGCCACGGCCCGCGCCGCCGCGAGGTTGCTCGGATAGTCCATGCGGGTCGGACCCATCACGCCGAGGCGCGCGGTGCCGCCCTGGGCGATGTAGTCGCTGGCGACGATCGAGGCCTCGCCCAGCCCGAAGGGCGCGTTCTCGGTGCCGATGCTGGCCGCCAGGCCGTGCTCGTCCGGCACCATCTCGCTCATCAGCCGCAGGAGTGTCACCTGCTCCTCGATCGCCTCGAGGAGCGGATGGATACTGCCGCGGAAGTCCTGTTCGCGACGCGCGAGCGTCGCCGCCCCCGCCATCACGAGCTTCTCCTGGCGGAACTCCTCGAGCTCCTCGCCGATCACCACGGCCAGTGCGGTGAGCGCCGGGTCGGGACGTGCCTCGGACGGGACGCGCAGCAGCGCCACGCGCTCCGAGGCATCCGAGACCGCGCGCCCGGTGATGAGCGCGGAGAGCCGGGCACGGAGCACGGCCACATCGGCCTCGTCGACGTCGACCGGCAGCACGGCGATGCGCTGCGAGACGCCGCCCGCATCCGTCACCAGCACGACGAGCAGACGGTTCGGTCCGAGGCCGACCAGCTCGAGGTGCGTGATGCTGGCACGGGCGAAGGACGGGTACTGCGCGAGCGCGACCTGTCCGGTGAGCTGCGTGAGCACGCGCACGGTGCGGGCCATGAGGTCGTCGAGGTCGGCGGGATCGGCCAGGAAGGTCTCGATCGCCGAGCGCTGCGCGGTGCTCAGGGGGCGCACCTGCGCGAGGTGGTTCACGAAGACGCGGTAGCCCTTGTCCGTGGGCACCCGGCCCGACGAGGTGTGCGGGGCCGCGATGAGCTCCTCATCCTCGAGAAGCGCCATGTCGTTGCGGATCGTCGCAGCCGAGACGCCGAACGCGTGCCGCTCGACGATCGACTTGCTGCCGACGGGTTCCTGCGTCTCGACATAGTCCTGCACGATCGCACGGAGCACCTGAAGCCCTCGTTCCGAGACCATGATGCTCCCTCCGCTGTTGGCACTCACACGTACTGAGTGCCAATTCTACCCGTGCCCCGCTCGGAAGATCCTCAGGCGGAGTCTCCGCGTCGTGCGATCAGCGCCGCCTCGATGAGTGCCGCACCGCGCGGGTCTCCGATGTCCATGCCCGACAGGACGGCGAGTCGCCCGAGGCGGTAGTCGACCGTGTTCGGATGCACGTTCATCGCCGCCGCCGTCGCCCGACGGTCACCGCCCGTGCGCAAGTACGCCTCCGCTGTCGCGATCGTCTCCTCCCCTATCCCCGAGAGTCGGGCGCTCAACGCCGCGTGGGCCGGGCCGGCACGGGATGCCTGGTATTCGAAGAGCAGCTCGTCGAGGGTGACGAATGCTCCGGAGCCGCGCTCGCGCAAGGCGATCGACACCAGTTCCTCCCCCAACGTGACTGCCTCGGGCACCTCTTCGACCGGCACGGAAACCCATGCAGCCGTGCATGCTTCGCCGAAGGCCGTACGCAACGACGCGGCGAGCGCGGTGCGGAGCCCCTCGTCACCCCCGGTGAGCGGAATCAGCGCCGTCCCGCCGGCGGGCCCGAGCACGGCCAGGGCGTCCGGATGCCCGTCGCCTTCGATGATGACCCGTGCCCGCCGTGTGATCCGTCGCGCCGCCACATCGATCGGGACGTCGGGATCGGACGCGCTGAGGCGGAGCACCAGGACTCCGTAGCGATCGGCGAGCTCCAGCCCGGATCGGTGCGCCTCGCCCGCGGCGTCGGCACCGCTCACGAGGGCGGTGAAGAGCGCGAATCGAGCGTCGCGCTCGACGGACTGCAGCGCCGAAGCCGAGCGCTGGTAGTCCTCGGCCAGTGCGACGGTGATGTGCTCGAGGTGGCCGAGCATCCGCGTCCCCGCTTCCGAGAGCACATCCGGGTCGACCGTGGCCCGAGCCAGTTCCTCCCACAGCACGGACACGCCACGATGGTAGGCCGACGCCACGGAGGAGAACGAGGATCCCTCGTCGAAGCGCCGGATTGCGGATGCCCGGAGCAGCTCATCATCCACGGTGCCTTCCGCAGTTCCTTCCAGGACCGCCACGACCGCACGCAGATTGCGCTCGACGACCCAGCGGATGTCGGCGGCGAGCGATGCCGCGCCCGTGCCGTGCTGCACCGGGTTCGTGGCGGCGATCGCGGCGATGACACGATTGGCGGTCGCACGGCTTCCCAGCAGGACATCGGCGGCCGATCGATCTCCGAACATCAGCGCACTCTTTGTCATGGATCACAACATAGCGGGGAGAGATTCCGGTCTGTGTCCACTGATTCTCCATGGTCCTGTGATGGAGCATGAGAACACCCGCGTCCCCTCCCGAAAGGTCGACGATGACCACTGCTCCCGCCGTCGAAGCCGTCCGCGTCTCCGAGAAGCTCGGATATCTCGCCGCGAACTTCGGCAACATCATCCTCTCCACGGTGATCGGCTCGTTCCTGCTGATCTACCTGACCGACCAGGTCGGCCTCGGCGCCGCCGCCGTCGGCACGCTCCTGCTCGTGGCACGGATCGTCGACGGCGCGACGGATCCGATCGCCGGGTTCGTGATCGATCATCTCCCCCGCACCCGATGGGGCCGCTTCCGCAGCTATCTCCTCATCGGCGGGGGGATCGGGGCCATCGCCTTCGCCGCTCTCTTCGTCGTGCCTGGCATGGCCGGACCAGCCCTCGTGGCCGCCTGGATCACCTACCTGATCTGGGGCCTGGCGTTCGACCTCATGGACATTCCCCTCAACGCCCTGCTCCCGGCGATGAGCGGATCGCCGCGGACGCGCGGACAGCTCGCTGCGATCAAGGGGGCCACCTACCTCGGCGGCACGGTCGTCGTGATCGCCGTCACCCTCCCCGTGGTCACTCTTCTCGGCGGCGGCGCGCTCGCCTGGCAGGTGTACGCAGTGATCGTCGCTCTCGTCTCGTTCGCCCTCACCGCGACCGGAGCGCTGCTCGTCCGGGAACGAGTCGTCCCGAGCACGCCCGCTCCCTACCACTTCTCCGACATGAGAGCACTGTTCCTCTCCAGCCGCGCCGTCCCCGTGCTGCTCACCTCCAAGGTCGCGACCAGCGCCGCGAACGCCGCACTGATGGCGGGCATCCCGTTCTTCTTCACCTACTACGTCGGAGAGGCAGGTCTGGTCAGTGCCGTCGCCCTGGTGATGGCTGCACCGATGCTCGCGGGGAGCCTCGTCGGTCCGAGCCTCGGACACCGCGTCGGGTTCAAGCCCGTCTATCTCCTCAGCCTCATCGTCGCGGTCCTCGGCATCGGCTCGATCCTGCTGCTCCCTGACCGGGGCGGCGCCGTCTACCTGCTCTGCTTCGCCATCACTGGTCTCGGATTCGGCGGTGCTGTGGCGCTGAATTACGCGCTGCTGGCCGAGCTGACCGACTTCGTCGAGGTGAAGGGCGGCTTCCGCACCGAGGGCACGCTCGCGGCGATCGGTTCGTTCGCCGCGAAGGCGGGAGCGGGCATCGGCGGCGCACTCGTCGCCTATGTGCTCGCCCTCACCGGATACGTGCCGGGGACGGAGCAGACGTCAGCAGCCCGGTCCGGGATCGCCCTGGCGCAGGCCGGCGTTCCCGCCTCCCTCGTCCTGATCGGCGGCCTGGTCTTCCTCTCCTACCCGATCACCAAGCGGGTCGCGGAACAGACCCGCACGGCGCTGGCCGCGAAGGAGGAGCTCCGATGACCGCGCATTGGACATCGCCCTCCCCGGCCCGCGAATGGACGGCGCAGTGGATCTGGTCCGAGCGCACCGGACTCGTACCGCCCGGCCCGGCGAATCCGGTCGGTGCTCACGACCCCTCCGTGTATGACGTCCGGGTGCTCTTCCGGCGCGCCTTCCACCTGGACGCCGTTCCGACGCGTGCACTGCTCGCGGCGACCGCGGACGGGCGATACATCGCCCACGTCAACGGCGAGCGCGTCGGACAGGGACCGGGCAGACACGATGCGAACAGCCTGACGTATGACGAGTGGGATGTCACCGCGCTCCTGCATGTCGGCCGCAACGTGATCGCCGTGATGGGACGCCACTACGGGAACCCTGTTCCGTGGTGGATGCCCTCACGCCCCTCGCACACCATGGGCGGGGGCGCGCTCGCCGTCGAGCTCGAGGCGGACGGTCGTGTCGTCGTCGCCACCGACGATCAGTGGCAGGTACAAGAGGGCGTGGCGTGGACGCCGGCCGAACCACAGGGTCTGCTCGCGTCTCAGCCCGCAGAGCTCTTCGATGCGCGCCGGCATGATCCGGACTGGACGCGCCTCGACGTGGACGACACCGGTTGGTGGCCTGCGACCCCGTTGCGGGAACAGGCCGTCATCGGGCCACGGGGGCGTGTCACGCCAGGCGGGGAGCCGTACGGCGCGGTGCTTCCGTCGGTACTCCCGCGACTCGGCGGAGATCGTGTGGAGATCCGCACCGCGCCGCTCGCACGGAGCCTGACGTCCGCCGCCGTGACCTGCACGAGCGAACTGATCGCCGCGCTGAGCGCCGATGCCTCCGCCGGTGCGCTCACCGTACTGGATACCGGGCGCGTGGTCAGCGGACGCCTGCAGTTGCGCCTTCGCGGGCGTAGCGGCGACGTCGTCCGCGCCGCCCTGGTGGAAGCTGTCGGCCCCGCCGCGTTCGAGAGCGCCGCGCCGTTCCAGATCATCCTCGACGACGGTGAGACCGTGTTCGAGCCGTTCGATCAGGTCGGCGGACGCCTGCTCGTGCTCTCGGCCGCGGCGGAGGGAACGCTGCCCGAACTCGTCGCGGCGGAGGTGCGGGAATGCCATCGCCCGCGCCACGGCGCGTCGTTCCGCTGTTCCGACAGCGACCTGCAGCGCGTCGTGGACGTCTCCCTGCGGACCGTCGACCTGAGCGCAGCGGATGCCTACCTCGACTGTCCCACCCGCGAACGACGGGCGTGGACCGGCGACGCCATCGTGCATCAGAGCGTGGACCTGGTGGCCAATGCGGACTGGTCCCTCGCGATGGCCAATCCCCGGCTGCTCGCACGCCCCCGTCCGGACGGGCTGCTCCCGATGGCCGCCGCGGGCGACTTCGCCTCCCCTGCCATACCGACGATCCCGGACTGGTCTCTGCACTGGGTAGGGAGCGTGCACAACATCTACCGCTACGCGGGAGATCGTGCAGCGGTGCGGGAACTGCTGCCGGTCGTCGAAACGGTGCTCCGATGGTTCCTGCCCTATCTCCGGCAGGGCCGCCTGTGCGACGTCCCCGGATGGGTGCTCATCGACTGGTCCCCGGTCCAGGTCGAGGGTTCGAGCGCTGCACTCACGGCGCTCTGGGCGCGCGCGCTGCGACAGTTCGCAGCGATGTCGGACTGGCTCGGCGACGACTCGCGCAGCGCCTGGGCGGAACGGCTCCATGAACAGACCGTGGCCGGATTCGAGGCGTTCTGGGACGAGGGCAGGCACGCCTACCGCGACAACATCCTCCCAGACGGAACCCGCGGCTCTGGAGTCAGCGAGCACGTGGCCGCCGCCGCGCTGCTCGCAGCGCTCGTGCCCGCACACCGGGTCGGCGCCATCAGAGCTCTCCTGCGCGACCGCGGAAGCATGGTCACGGACAGCCCGCTCGCCGATCACGGCTCAGACCAGGCGGGACCGAGCGCGGGTCGTCCGGTCTGGCGCCGCGATCGCCCCGACTGGGACACCGAGCGGTTCGTCATCGGCGCGCAGCCCTTCTTCCGCAGCGTGGTCCACGACGCTGTGGCGCTCCTGGGCGACGACCTGATCCCCCTCTACCGCGACTGGGACAGGCTGCTGGACACAGGCCCCACTGCACTCCGCGAGTGCTGGGAGGGTGGCTCGTTCTGCCATGGATGGTCGGCGACCGTGGCGAGGGACGTCATCGTCCACACGATGGGCATCGCCCCCGCCGAGCCCGGCTACGAGAAGGCATCTGTGCGTCCCCGGCTGGAGTCGCTCGCATGGGCGGAAGCCGTCGTGCCGACGCCCCACGGAGACATCGAGCTCCATGTCGACGCCGTCTCCCTGCGCCTGCGCACGCCGGTGCCCACCGTCGTGGAGTGGGGCGGCACCGTCGCGGAGGTCGCTGCAGGAGAGCACACGATCCGGAACCGCCTAGCATGACCCGTATGGACGACAGACGGCGGGTGACGATCAGCTCCGGCACGATCGAGGGCGTCGCAACGGACGGGATCAGCCGCTTCCTCGGCATCCCCTACGCCGCGCCGCCGTTCGGATCGAACCGATTCCGGGAACCGCAGCCCGTCCTCCCCTGGGATGGCATCCGTGCGGCCACGTCGTTCGGCCCCACCGCACCACAGCTCCCGTACGGCGGCGCGATCGGCGAGCTCCTCGGACACGTGATCGTCGAGGGCGAGGACATCCTCACCGCGAATGTCTGGGCGCCCGAGGACGCGTCCGGCGCGCCGGTCGTGCTCTGGATCCACGGCGGCGCACTGGAGCGCGGCGCCGCAGCGCTGCCCGGCTACGACGGCACCGCGTTCGCACGCGACGGGATCGTGTTCGTGTCGGTGAACTACCGCCTCGGCGCGGAGGGGTTCTCCGTACTCGAGGGAGCGCCGCGCAACCTCGGCCTGCAGGATGCGGCGGCCGCACTGCGGTGGACGCACGACGAGGTCGAGGCGTTCGGCGGTGATCCGCAGCGCATCACGATCATGGGCGAATCCGCGGGTGGTGCGCTCGTCGCCGCACTGCTGAGCAGGGACGACACGCGCGCCCTGATCTCCCGCGCGATCGTCCAGTCCGGCCCGCTCGACGCGCAGACCCCGGAGAAGGGCGGCCGCGTGTCCGCGCAGATGGCGAAGCTGCTCGGTGCGGCGGCGGATCGCGAATCCTTCGCCGCCCTCGAACCGGGCGCGCTGCTCGACGCGCGATCACGCCAGTCGGCGGGTTCGTCACCGCTCGGCGGTGCACCCGGATACCAGCTCGTCATCGACCCCGAGACGCTTCCCCGCTCCCCGCGCGAGGTGCTCAGCGGCGTCACCACGCCCCTCATCATCGGCACGAACACGGACGAGTACCGGCTCTGGTTCACCCCGCAGGCTCTGGATCGCATCAGCGCAATGAAGCTGCTCGCCGCGCGCCTCGCGCTGCGGATCCCGGGTCGCGCAGTGCGCGCGTTCCGCGCGGACGAACCGGATGCCTCCACCGGTGAGCTCTTCGGACGGATCGCGACCGACCTGCTGCTGCGCGGGCCGGCTTCCCGGGTCGCCGCCGCACGCACTGCGGCGACATACGTCTACGAGTTCGGCTGGCACAGCCCGGTGCGCGACCTGCGCGCGGCGCACGCGGTGGAACTGCCGTTCATGTTCAGTACAGCCGGCGATCGGTCCTGGTCGTCCCTGATCGGCGAGAACCCGCCCGCCTCGCTGGCGGCCGAGATGCACGAGGCCTGGGCCGCCTTCATCCGCGACGGTGACCCCGGCTGGCCGGAGTACGCCTCCGAGCGTCTGACTCGTCTGTTCGACACGGTTTCGCGGACGGTTCCGCAACGGCGCACCGGCGGGATGGATCTGCTGCCCTGACTCGGCGTGCTCAGTCGGTGAGCGCGCGCACCACGGCGTCCGCGAGCAGTCGGCCCTGCAGCGTCAGCCGCAGTCGCTTCTCTCTCAGCGCGGATGCTCCGTCGACGAGCCCGTCGGCGATGAGGCCGGCAACGACGTCCCGGTTGTCGATCGGCAACTCGTCCAGCGGGATGCCCTCGGACAGGCGGCTGCGCAGCAGCACGCGTTCCAGCATCCGGGCATCGTCGTCGGGGCGTTCCCGACCGGCTGCCGGCGACTCCCCCGCCGCGAGGCGCTGCGCGTACGCGGCGGGGTGCTTGACGTTCCACCATCGCAGCCCCGCCACATGGCTGTGCGCGCCGGGCCCGAAGCCCCACCAGTCCGAGCCGAGCCAGTAGGCGAGGTTGTGCCTGGATCGCTGCTCGGCGCGGCGCGCCCAGTTGCTCACCTCGTACCAGCCGAACCCGGCCGCACCGAGGCGGGCGTCGGCCAGCTCGTACATGTCGGCCTGCAGGTCGTCGTCGGGCGCGGGCACCTCGCCCCGTCGGATCTGCCTGGCGAGCTTGGTCCCGTCCTCGATGATCAGCGCATACGCGGAGATGTGGTCGGGCTCGAGTGCGAGTGCGGCGTCGAGAGACGCCTCCCAGTCGCCGAGCGACTCGCCTGGTGCGCCGTAGATGAGGTCGACACTCACGGCGAGCCCGGCCGCTCGCGCGGCCTCGACCGCCGTCCGCACATTCTCCGGCCGGTGTGTGCGGTCCAGCGCGGCGAGCACGTGCGGGACGGCGGACTGCATACCTACGGAAAGGCGCGTCACCCCGGCATCCGCCAGCCGCTTCGCGACCTCGGACGTGACCGTGTCAGGATTCGCCTCGACGGTGACCTCCGCACCGTCCTCGATGCCGAAGGCGGCGATCGTGGTGTCCAGCATCCTGGCCAGGTCTCCGGCCGGAAGCAGCGTCGGCGTGCCGCCGCCGAAGAACACACTGTGCAGCGGGCGGATGCCGCCGGCGTCAGCGAGCACCTCGCGCGCCAGCGCCACCTCGGCGTTCAGGGTGTCGGCGTACTCGTCCTGCCTGGCGCCGCGCAGTTCGGTTGCCGTGTACGTGTTGAAGTCGCAGTAGCCGCAGCGCACACGGCAGAACGGCACGTGCAGGTAGGCCGAGAACGGAGTGGCCGAGTCGACACGGATGTCGTCGGGCAGGTGCCCGTCAGCGGGGGCGGGATCTCCCAGCGGAAGAGGCCCCGCCATCAGATCGGGGTCGCGTACAGGGGCGAGATCGCGCGCAGGTAACGGGCGAACAGCTCGCGACGGCGGCGCTTGACCAGTGCCGGGAGCACCCGGTACATCGGGCGGTTGGGGCTGTCGAACGCGCGCACCGTGAACCAGACCTCGTCGTTGTCCTCGCGCCAGTCCACGTCGAAGGCCTCTTCCCCGCTGACCACGGAGCTGCCGCCCATGGTGCCGAGCACGAAGCCGATGCGGCGCGGTTCCTCGGTGACCGAGATCACGCGCAGCTCGCCATCGGCCTTGAGTCCCTTCACCCGGCCGCGCACCTTCAGAGTCATGCCGGGGCCGGCATACGGCGTGCCCTCGGCGTCGTAGCGCTGCTCCTGCTCGCGACGGCTGGGGGCGATCGCGTTGCCCTCGTGATCGAAGCTCACACCGGCGTAGGTGGGGCCTGCGGCGGGGCGTACATCCTCGAGCGCGAGCCCGGCCGCGCGCTGCGCGGTCCAGGACAGCAAGGCCTCCCCGGCGGTGCGGAAGCGATCCTCACCGCTGCCGATCCGCCACGACTCCTCGGCCGGCAGACTGCGCTCCGGCGGATACTGCATGAGGTCGGGCGCGTGCGACGCCCCGACCGCGGCGTAATCCACCGTGCCTTCTCGGAATGTCCCGCGACGCATGGGATCCAGCCTACGTGACGCGTGGCTGTGCGACTGCTCCATGCGCACGCGAAAGCGGGGCCGGTGGATGAACCACCGGCCCCGCTTCACAGGGAGGAGAAGTGCTTACTTCTCCCAGCCCACGTTCTCGACGGGCTGCACGCCGAACAGGTCGAGACCGCTGTAGGCCTCGGGCGTGAGGTTCGCCAGACCCTTCTTCGCGGTGATGACCGTCGGGCCGTTGTACAGCGGGATGAGGCCCCACTCCTGGAAGATCTCAGCCTCGAGCTCCATCGCAGCAGCGGTCTGCTTCTCCGGGTCGGTGATCGACTCGATGTCCTCGTGGATCTTCTTGTCGGTCTCCTCGTTCTGGACACCCGAGAGGTTCAGACCCTGGTCCATGCAGTACAGCTGGCAGAACCACGCGGCACCGTACGGGTCGGAGGAGGTGAAGCCCAGCGACGAGACATCCCAGTTCTTCGACGTGTAGTCGTCGGAGAACTTGTTGGACGGGCGGACATCGATCTTCAGGTCGAAGCCGATCTCCTTCTGCTGAGCCTGCATGGCCTGCGCACGAGCGGCCTGCGTCGGGTCGTCGGACCACACCGGGAAGACACCCTCTAGGCGGACGCCGTCCTTGGTGCGGATGCCGTCGTCACCCTTCACCCAGCCGGCCTCGTCGAGGATCTTGTTCGCACCCTCGGGGTCGTGCTCCCAGCCGGCCTTCTCGAGCGAGTTCGAGTATCCGGGCTGGAACGAGAACAGCGTGAAGGAGCCGGCCGGCTCCTCCTCGTAGTCCAGGCCCTGCCAGATGATCTGCTTGATCTGGTCGATGTCGACGGCCTTGAAGAACGCCTCGCGGACCTTGACGTCCTCGAACTGCGGCTTGGTCGCGTCAACCTGCAGCAGCGCGTTGTAGGTGCGCTGTGCGCGGTAGGTGACGACGTCCTCCATGTCGGCCACCTGCGCGAGGCGGTCCTTGGTGCCGGTGCCGACCATGTCGACCTGGCCGTTCTTGAAGGCGTTGATCGACGCCTGCGCGTCCATCGCCGTGAAGGTGACCTTGTCGAGCAGCGGCTTGTCGCCCCACCACTCCTTGTTCGGCTTGAAGGAGATGAAGCCGCTCTTGGCGTCGAACTCGTCGACGGTGTACGGACCGGCGCCCCACTCGGGGTGCGGCTCGTTCAGCATCGCGTTGTTGAACTTCTCCGGGTCGGCCAGTGCGGGGTGGATCACACCGCCGCCGAACGGCATCTTCGGCCAGGCGAACTCGCCCTTGAAGGTGACGATCGCGGTCTTGTCGGTGTCACCCTTCTCGACCGACTCGATCTCCTTGTAGCCGTCGGTGGCGTTCGGGTTGAAGCCCTCGTCCTTCGAACGGTTGGCCTTCCAGGTCGCGTCGATGGCGGTCCAGTCCATCTCGGTGCCGTCGTTCCAGTGCGCGTCCTTGGTGAAGGTGAAGGTCAGGACGGTCTTGCCGTCCTTCGTCTCGGTCTTCCACTCGTCCAGGTAGGCGTCGTTCTTGTACCCGGTGCCGTCCGGCTTCATGAGGATGAGCTGCGGCATGTACCACGCCGCGATCGTGGTGGAGTCAGCGCTCGTGTCAGCGTTGAACGCGTTCATCTGCTCAGGGATCTCACCGATCGGGAAGTTGACGGTGCCACCTTCCTTCAGGTTCTCGCGGGGCTGCGGGTTGTAGTCCGCGGCCTTGGTCGCGGCTGCATCGCCGTCGCCCTTGTCGCCGCTGTCGCCACCGCCGTTGTTTCCGGCGGCGCACCCGCTGAGCGCGAGTGCGAAAGCGCCGGTGAGTGCCAGCGCTCCCATCAGCTTGTACTGCTTCATGGTGCTCCTTTCGCCTTTCGGCGTGTCATAAGGGGAGGATAGTTGCCCGCACTGCGCATTCTTCGCCTGGACGGTGAATCGCCGCTAACTGTTATCGGACGGTGACCGACCGTTATCGGACGGTGACCGCAGAGCGCAGACGGGTGGCCGTCGACCGGCGTCAGACCGCCAGCGGACGAGTCGTCATCGTGACCGGATCGAACTCGATCCGGGTGCGCGTCCGCTCGATGTCCGGGTCGGGAACGGGGATCGCCGACAGCAGCGCCTGGGTGTACGGGTGCTGCGGGTTGTCGAACACGTCGTCGACGTCGCCGTGCTCCACGAACTCGCCCAGGTACATCACGGCCACGCGGTCGGCGATGTGCCTGACCACGGAGAGGTCGTGCGCCACGAACAGGTACGACAGGCCGAGCTTGACCTTCAGTTCGTCGAGCAGGTTGATGACACCCGCCTGGATCGACACATCCAGCGCCGAGACGGGCTCATCGAGCACGATGATCTTCGGGTTGGTCGACAGCGCACGGGCGATGCCGATGCGCTGACGCTGACCTCCCGAGAACGCACCGGGGAAACGGTCGCGGTGAGCGGGGTTCAGGCCGACCAGGTCCATCAGCTCCTCCACGCGATGCATCGCATCCGTCTTGGAGGTGCCGATCGCGTAGAGCGGTTCGGCGATGATGTCGGTCACGGTCATGCGCGGGTCGAGGGCGCCCATCGGGTCCTGGAACACGATCTGGATGTCCCGACGCAGCTTGCGCTCCTGCGAGGCGTGCTTGATGTCGTTGACGTTCACGCCGCCGATGATCAGGTCGCCGTCCTCCTGCTTGGCGAAGTCCATGATCTGCAGCAGAGTCGTCGTCTTGCCGCTGCCGGACTCGCCGACGATCGCCATGGTCTCGCCCTCGCGGACGTCGAAGCTGATCCCCTTGACCGCGTGCACCTCGCCGACCTTGCGCTTGAACAGCGCACCCTTCAGCAGCGGGAAGGTCTTGGTCATGTTGCGCACTTCGAGCGTCACGGGACGCTCCTCGCGCGGGGTGCGGGTGAGCTCGCTCTCGGGCACCTCGGGCACCGGGTACACCGGGAGGCCGCCGATCTCGCCACTGTCGCTGATCTCCTCGGCCCGAATGCAGGCGACCTCGTGGAACTCGCCGGCGCCGGTGTCGATCGAGACCAGGTCGGGCTCGCGCGTACGGCACGCAGCCACGGCGATCGGGCAGCGGTTCGCGAACGGGCAGGCATCCGGCAGATCGATCAGCAGCGGCGGGTTGCCCTTGATCGGGACCAGCGGCTCCTTCTCGGCCTTGTCGACACGCGGGATCGCGCCCAGCAGGCCGATCGAGTACGGCATGCGGGTGCGGTGGAAGAGCTCACGCGCCTCGGCGTGCTCGACGGGCTTGCCGGCGTACATGACGATGACGTCGTCAGCGGTGCGCGCCACCACGCCCATGTCGTGGGTGATCATGATCACCGCGGCACCGGTCTCGTCCTGGGCCTTCTCGATGAGCTCGAGGATCTGCGCCTGGATCGTGACGTCGAGAGCCGTGGTGGGCTCGTCGCAGATGATCAGCTTGGGGTTGTTCGCCATCGCGATCGCGATCACGATGCGCTGGCGCATGCCGCCCGAGAACTCGTGCGGGAACGCCTTCATGCGCTTCTCGGGGTTCGTGATCCCGACCAGCGTCATCAGCTCGATCGCACGCTTCTCGGCGTCCTCGCGAGAGAGGCTGCGGTGCACGGTGAGCGCCTCGATGAGCTGGTCGCCGATCGTGAACACCGGGGTCAGCGAGGTCAGCGGGTCCTGGAAGACCATGGCCATGCCGTTGCCGCGGATCACGGACATCTGCTTGTCGGACTTGCCGAGCAGCTCCTGACCGTCGAAGACGACGGATCCGGAGACCTTCGCGTTCTCGTCGAGCAGTCCCATAATCGCCAGCGACGTGACCGACTTGCCCGAGCCGGACTCACCGACGATGCCGAGCGTCTTGCCTGCTTCGAGGTCGAAGGAGACGCCGCGGACGGCGTCCACGCGGCCGGCCTCGGAGGCGAAGCTGACCTTGAGGTCGCGGACGGAGAGGACGGTGTTGGATGCGGGGGCGCTCATGCGCGGCCTCCTGCCGACGAGGTGGGATCGAAGGCGTCACGCAGACCGTCGGCGACCAGTGCCATCGACACGGTCAGCAGGGTCAGGGCGAGCGCCGGGAAGTAGAACAGCCAGGGTGCGCTGGTGATCGTGCCGCTGCCGCTGCCGATCAGCGAGCCGAGCGACACGTCCGGGATCTTCACACCGAAGCCGATGAAGGAGAGACCGGACTCCAGGGTGACGGCGCCGACGATGCCGAGCGTGAAGTTGATCACGAGCAGCGAGCCGATGTTGGGCACCAGGTGGCGGAGGACGACCTTCATGCCGCCCACACCCATGTACCGGGCGGCCTGGACGTACTCACGCTCGCGCAGCGAGAGCGCCATGGTCCAGATGATGCGCGCCGGGAAGAACCAGCCGATGAAGATCATCACGATCGAGATGACCCACCAGACGCCACCCGAGTCGTTCGAGACGATCGAGAGGAGCAGGAAGGTCGGCACGACCATCATGAAGTGGATGATGAGCAGGATGATCCGCTCGGTCCAGCCGCCGAAGTAGGCGGCAGCGGTTCCGACCACCGCCGAGATCACCGTCGTGCCGATCGACACCGTGACCGCGATCATGAGCGAGCGCTGCAGGCCCACCATGGTCTGGGTGAAGTTGTCGTTGCCCGAGCCGTTGGTGCCGAACCAGTGATCGGCCGAGGGCGGCGAGGTGAGGTTCAGGAAGTCCATGTCGGTCACGCTGTACGGCGACAGCAGCGGCCCGACGATCGACATGATCACGAGCAGGACGAAGATGATGATGCCGGCGACAGCGGGCTTGTTGCGCATGAAGCGACGCGTGTAGAGCGTCCACTTGGAGAGGGACTTGCCCGGGGTGCGCTCGGCCGTGGTGTCGGGGCCGACGGGCGGCTGGACAGCGGGGTCGATCATTTCAGTGCTCATCAGCTCATCCTCACTCGCGGGTCGAGCACGACGACGGCGATGTCTGCGAGCAGCGCGCCGATCGCGGTGAGCAGAGCGCCGAAGGCGGCGACCGCGACCACACCGTTGATGTCGTTTCCGTTGATCGTCGTCAGGAAGTACCGGCCCATGCCGTTCCACGCGAAGATCGTCTCCGTCAGCACAGCGCCGGTGAAGATCGTGGGGATCGTGAACGCCACCTGCGCGGCTACGGGGATGAGCGAGGTGCGCAGCGCGTGCTTGCGGATCGCCTGCTGCTTCGTGAGTCCCTTGGCGCGGGCGGTGCGCACGTAGTCGGCGCTGATGTTGTCGAGCAGCAGGGAGCGCTGCAGGAAGTGGTACTGCGCGTAGCCGATCACGACGAGCGCGATGGTCGGCAGAGTGACGTGCTGCAGCGTGTCGATCAGGGTCGGGAAGAATCCGGTGACCCCCTGCGACGAGGAGCCGGTCACGTAGAACACCCGCACGCCGAGCCACTCGTTGAAGTTGATCGCGAGGAGCACGACGGCGAGACCGGCGACGATGATGTTGATGTTCATCGTGATGATCGAGGTGGCCTGGCCGATGCGGTCGGCGAGCTTGTACTGCCGCGACGCGGTGTAGACGCCGAGCCAGATGCCGAGCGCCGCCATGATGATCGTCGCGCCGAGGACCAGCTCCGCGCTGATCCACATCCGATAGGCGACCTCTTCGTTCACCGACCCGCCAGTCGGGCTCATGCCCCAGTCCCAGTGGAAGATGATCCCGCTGAACCAGTTCCACCACCGCTCCATCAGCGGAACGGTGTCGTCCAGGTTGCGAGGACGCAGCAGATTCGTGATCTGCTCTTCGGACAGAGGCGGACGCCGACCCACGTAGTTGCTGCGGGGATCGAGGAATCCCCAGGCCAGGAAGAACGTGACATTGGTTGCGACCGCGATCATGAGCAGCCAGCCGAGGGCCCGGCGCACGAGATACTTGATCAAGGTTGGTGATTCTTTCTCTTTACAGGCGCGCACGGGATCGCCGACGCTGCGCTGAGTCGGATAGCTACAAGCATCACCCGACGAACGCCCGCCACGCAAACGCGGCGTACGTGACTGTTACGGAGTCGTGCCCCGGATGAGACCCGGTGTCACCGGATCGGGGTGGGCAACTTCGCGAGACTATCACCGACTCACCCGAATCGAGCATCCGAGCCCTCGCCACGTAGAATCGAGCGGACATGTCACCACGCGCCCTCACCCCGCATCAGCCGGCCTCGACGCCGCCTGCGCAGATCCGCAACTTCTGCATCATCGCCCACATCGACCACGGCAAGTCGACCCTTGCCGACCGGATGCTGCAGATCACCGGCGTGGTCGCCGAGCGCGACATGCGCGCTCAGTACCTCGACCGCATGGACATCGAGCGCGAGCGCGGCATCACGATCAAGAGCCAGGCGGTGCGGATGCCGTGGGCACACGGCCCTTCGACGGGTTCAGGGCCCCAGACGTACGCCCTGAACATGATCGACACCCCCGGCCACGTGGACTTCACCTACGAGGTCTCCCGGTCTCTCGCCGCCTGCGAGGGGGCGATCCTGCTGGTCGATGCCGCACAGGGCATCGAGGCCCAGACGCTGGCGAACCTCTACCTGGCGCTGGAGAACGATCTCACGATCATCCCCGTGCTGAACAAGATCGACCTCCCCGCAGCGGAGCCGGAGAAGTACGCCAAGGAGCTCGCCGACCTCATCGGCGGCCGCCCCGAGGACGTGCTGCGGGTCTCGGGCAAGACCGGCGCCGGCGTCGAGGACCTGCTCGACCGCATCGTGGAGCAGATCCCCGCCCCGGTCGGCCAGGCCGACGCTCCCGCCCGCGCCATGATCTTCGACTCGGTCTACGACGCCTATCGGGGCGTGGTGACCTACGTGCGCATGGTCGACGGCTCGCTGCAGCCGCGCGAGCGCATCCAGATGATGTCCACAGGCGCCAATCACGAGCTGCTCGAGATCGGCGTGTCCAGCCCCGAGCCGATCCCCTCGAAGGGTCTCGGCGTCGGCGAGGTGGGCTACCTGATCACCGGCGTGAAGGACGTGCGCCAGTCGAAGGTCGGCGACACCGTGACCACGGCTCGCAAGCCGGCGACCGATGCACTCGCCGGATACACGGACCCGAAGCCGATGGTGTTCTCGGGCATCTACCCGATCGACGGCAGCGACTACGCCGAGCTCCGAGAGGCGCTGGACAAGCTGAAGCTCTCCGACGCCTCGCTGCAGTACGAGCCCGAGACCTCGGTCGCCCTCGGCTTCGGCTTCCGCTGCGGCTTCCTCGGCCTGCTGCACCTCGAGATCATCACCGAGCGGCTCTCCCGCGAGTTCGGCCTGGACCTCATCACCACGGCCCCCAGCGTCATCTACGAGGTGCTCACCAGCGACACTGGCGAGACCGTCACCGTCACCAATCCGAGCGAGTACCCGGACGGGCGCATCGGCGCGGTCACCGAGCCGATGGTGAAGGCGGCGATCCTGCTGCCGAAGGACTACGTCGGCACGGTGATGGAACTGTGCCAGTCCCGTCGCGGGTCGCTGCTGGGCATGGAGTACTTCTCCGAGGAGCGCGTCGAGCTGCGCTACAACATGCCTCTCGGCGAGATCGTCTTCGACTTCTTCGACCAGCTGAAGTCGCGCACCCAGGGCTACGCATCCCTGGACTACGAACCCAACGGCTCGCAGGAGGCCGACCTCGTGAAGGTCGACATCCTGCTGCAGGGCGAGAAGGTCGACGCGTTCAGCTCGATCGTGCACCGTGACAAGGCCTACGCCTACGGCACGATGATGACCGAGCGGCTGCGGAAGCTCATCCCCCGCCAGCAGTTCGAGGTGCCGATCCAGGCCGCCATCGGCGCGCGCATCATCGCCCGAGAGAACATCCGCGCGATCCGCAAGGACGTGCTCGCCAAGTGCTACGGCGGTGACATCACCCGCAAGCGCAAGCTGCTCGAGAAGCAGAAGGAGGGCAAGAAGCGCATGAAGATGGTCGGCCGCGTCGAGGTCCCTCAGGAGGCGTTCATCGCCGCGCTGTCGGGCGATGTCGAAGGCAAGGACAAGAAGTAGCCCAGCCCTATGCTGGGGCTATGCAGCCCCAGGTCGTTCTCGTGCACGGCATCCGCACGTCGGCAACCATGTGGCGGGCGCAGCTGGAGTACCTGGCAGGCCGCGGCGTCCCCGCCGTGGCCGTCGATCTGCCCGGTCACGGCACGCGCATGGACGAGGACTTCACGCTGCACGAGGCGCTGTCCACGATCGACCGGGCGGTGCGGGATGCCGCATCCCGTGGTCCGGTGCTGCTGGTGGGCCATTCGATGGGCGGGCTGCTCTCGCTGGCCTACACGGGTGGCGAAGAGCCGCCGCCCGTCACGGCACTCATCGCGGCATCCTGCTCGGCCCTGCCGCGAGGCGCAGCGCTCCAGGCGTACCGCTTCCTCGCCGGGGCCATGGACAGCCTGCCCGATCGCGGCCTGTGGCTCTCGGAGCGGGTGCTGGATGCGACCATCCCCGCCGAGACCCGGGCCGACTTCGGCGCCGGCGGCTACGCCCTCGACGCCCAGGACGTGGCGCTGAAGAGCCTGGCAAGCCTCGACCTCGCGGCCGCGGTGGCCCGCATCCGCATTCCGCTGTGGCTGGTGAACGGCCAGTTCGACCAGCTGCGCATGCACGAGGGGCTGTTCCGTCGGCTGGCGCCCCAGGCCGAACTGATCGTCGTCCCGATGACCACACATCTGGTCACGGCGATGCGTCCGCAGGTGTTCAACGCGGTGCTGGGAGTGGCGCTGGCGACGGTCGGACGCGACGCACCATCAGCGTCATGACCGCCCCCGCGAGCGACAGCACCGCCGCCGCAGCGAACAGCAGCCAGAACCCGCCGACCAGGGCGACCAGCCCTGCGCCGATCAACGGGCCGAGCAGCTGACCGAGGTTCGCCGAGACGTTGACGATGCCGAGGTCACGGGCGTGGTCCTCGGGGTCACGCAGCAGGTCGGTGCTGAAGGCCAGGCTCACCGCCATGTATGCGCCGTAGCCCGCACCCATGATCGCCGCGGCGACCGCGGTCATCGTGAACGTCGGGCTGAACAGGATCACCAGGCCCGACACCGCCTGCACGGTCGCGGCGATGACGCTCAGGCCACGCCGCTTCCCGGTCCGGTCGGAGATCATTCCTGCGACGATCGAGGCGATCACGACGAAGACCGTGTAGATCACGATGAGGATCAGCAGGTCATCCTCCGCCTCCGCGGACGGCACGCGGACACCGTAGAGCAGGAAGAACAGCAGCAGAGAGGTGCCCAGCGCGTTCCCGACGTTCACCACGAGCCGGCTGCTGAGCAGCCACAGGAAGTCCGGGTCGCGCAGCGACGAGGGGCGCACCTGAGTACTGACGGGCAGCACGTGCGTCGGACCGGGATCAGGCAGCAGCACCGCCGTGCCCACGCCGATCACCGCGATGAACCCCGCCAGCACGAAGTAGGACTCGGTGATGCCCAGGCCCAGCAGCACGACGGCCCCGACTCCGACCACGATGCCCACCGCCTGGGCGGAGCTCGCCGCGGCGGATGCCGAACCGCGCTGCTCCGTGAGCTGGTCGGCGATCATCGCCGTGAAGGCTGCGGATGCCGTGGCGAGACCGATCGACACGACGACCCAGCCTGCGCCGACAGCCCAGGGGCCGCGCGCGTAGCCGGTGACGACGAGCCCGATCGCGGCGAGCAGCGACCCGCCCACCGCCCAGGGCCGTCGCCGGCCCCAGCGCGAGCGGGTGCGATCCGAGAGTCGTCCCGCCGCGGGCGCGGCGATGATGCCGGCGAAACCACCGACGGACAACACGATGCCGGACCACACGACGCCGGTCACCCAGTCGCCGTCGGCGTTGCTGGCATCGAGCTGCAGAGGCAGCAGCAGCTGCAGGGGTGTCAGCTGGACGGTCCAGATCGCGAGCCAGGCGAGGGTGAACAGCGAGAGCCAGCCGGCTTCCACCCTGCTCGTCGCGGTCGTGCTCACTGCCCTGCCCCCGTCCTCACCTGCGCGATGAGGTCCCTGTACCAGCCGTAGGACGCCTTCGGCGTGCGCGCCGACGTCACCTGGTCCACGTGCACCAGGCCGAATCTCTGGGTGAAGCCTTCGGCCCACTCGAAGTTGTCCAGCAGGCTCCACACCGTGTACTCCTGGACCGGCACCCCCTGCGCGATCGCGTCGGCGACGGCGCGGATGTGCCCGTCGAGATACGCGATGCGGTCGGTGTCGTCGATCCGTCCGTCCGGATGGTCCGGCTCGGGGAAGGATGCTCCGTTCTCACCGACGATCACGGGCGGCAGGGCGTCGCCGTAGCGCTGCTTCGCGTCGACGAGGAACTCGGTCAGCGCGCCGGGGACGATCGGCCAGAGCGCGCCGAAGCCGGTGTGGGCCGCGCCGGGCGTCGGCACCTGCTCGAACGGGATCGGAGACTCCTGCGGCGCCGAGCGGATGGTCGTCGGGTTGTAGAAGTTCACGCCGTAGAACTCGCACGGCGTCCGTATGGTCTCGAGGTCGCCGTCTCGGATGGGCAGGTCCACCCCGAGCGCCGCGAGATCGGGATAGCTGCCCAGCAGCACCGGCTCTGCGAAGACACGGTTGTGCAGGACGTCGTAGAGGTACGCGGCCGTGCCGTCCTCCTCCCGGGCCGGGAGCACCTGGGTGTGATTGTTGACGATGCCCACCTGCTCCGCACCGTGATCGTGCAGGATGCCGGCGGCCGTGCCGTGCGCGAGCAGCTGATGGTGCACGGAGGGCAGCGATTCGAAGAGCAGCTGCCGACCCGGGGCGAGCTCCCCGATCGCATAGCCCTGCAGCGAGGTGGAGACGGGTTCGTTGATCGTGTACCAGTTCTTCACACGGTCGCCCAGCGCGTCCGCCACCGAGCGGGCGTAGTCGGCGAATCCGGAGACCGTGTCGCGGTTCAGCCAGCCGCCCTCGGCCTCGAGCTCCGCGGGCAGATCCCAGTGATAGAGGGTGGGGAACGGCGTGACGCCGGCTTCGAGCAGCGCATCCACGAGGCGGTCGTAGTAGTCGAGTCCGGCCGGGTTCACCGCCCCGCCGCCGGGGCGCACCCGTGTCCACGAGATCGAGAAGCGATATCGGTCCACGCCGAGCTCGGAGAGCAGGGCGACGTCATCCGCTGCACGATGGTAGCTGTCCGGCCCGGGTTCCGCGGTCGATCCGTCCCGCACCAGGCCCGGCGTCTCGACGAAGTCGTCCCAGATCGAGCGCCCCCGGCCGTCCGCACCACGCGCACCCTCGATCTGGAAGGCGGCGGTCGCGGCGGACCAGCGGAAGCCCGTAGGGAACGCAGGCGGTACGGGATCGGGTCGCATGATTCTCCTCGACGTCGATGTCGGCGGTCTTCCCGTATTCTGCACCCAGTGCCGAGGTCATTGCGACTGAGTTCCGTTTCAGCATGGCGGAACGCCTCGCCGCAGCTCCCGCGTTTCGCGCAGGAGGGGGCAGTGCTGGTAAGCTTGGTTCTTGGCTTGCGTGTGGGTTCTTCCCTCACGACCGCTGTTCGGAACCCCTCTCCTTCCGGCAGCACTTCCAACACTCCTTCGAAAGAAAGCACCCGCACGTGGCAAACATCAAGTCGCAGATCAAGCGCAACAAGACCAACCTGAAGGCGCAGGAGCGCAACAAGGCCGTCAAGAGCGAGCTGAAGACCTGGGTCCGCAAGACCCGCGAGGCCGTCGTCGCCGGCGACAAGGAGGCCGCTGAGGCCGCCCTCGCCACCGCATCCGTCAAGCTCGACAAGGCCGTCAGCAAGGGCGTCGTGCACAAGAACCAGGCGAAGAACCGCAAGTCGGCCATCGCCAAGCAGGTCGCCGCTCTCTGAGCAGACTTCTGAAGAAGGCCCGCCTCCCCTCGGGGATGGCGGGCCTTCTTCATGCGCGGGCTCAGCAACCCGTGGGTTCCTGAGCCGGTCGAAGGGTCAGCCGCCGAAGGGGTCCCTGGTCGCCACGACGGCGACCATGCGCTCGAGCGCGAAGACGGGGTCGCGTGAGGCGCCCTTGACCTCGGCATCGGCGCGCGCGGTGGCCTGGATGGCCAGGCCCAGCGAGCGTTCGTTCCAGCCGGACAGGTCGCGGCGGGCACGATCGATCTGCCAGTCCTTCATGCCCAGCTGCGAGGCGAGCTCGCGACCCGAGCCGCGCAGACCCGCGACCTTCGCCATGGTGCGGAGCTTCATCGCGAAGGCCGCGACCATGGGCACCGGGTCGGCTCCGGACGCGAGCGCGTGCCGCAGCGCGATGAGCGCCTCGCCGTAGCGCCCCGCGATCGCTGTATCGGCGACGACGAAGGCCGAGACCTCGACCCGTCCGCCGTAGTAGCGCGTGACGACCTCGTCGGTGACATCGCCCTCGACATCACCGATCAGCTGCTGGCAGGCCGCGGCGAGTTCGGTGAGGTCGTCGGCGAAGGCCGAGACCAGAGCACGCAGTGCCGTCGGGGCGATGCGCTTGCGCGCCGCGCGGAACTCCCCCGCGGCGAAGTCGACCCGGTCGCTGTCGCGCTTCACGGCGGGGCAGGCGATCTCGATGCCCTCACCCGTTCCGGCGCGCACCGCGTCGAGCAGCTTCTTGCCCCGAACCGTCGCACCGGTGTGCCGCAGCAGCACGGTCGCGCCCTCCTGGGGGTTCTCGAGGTACGAGACGGCCTCCTGGATGAACGCGTCGGACGCCTTCTCGACGCCGGCGACGCGCACCATGCGGGGCTCACCGAAGAGGGAGGGCGACGTCAGTGAGAGCAGTGTGCCCGGTGCATAGTCGTCGGCACGGACGTCGCTGACCTCGAGTGCCGGGTCTTCCGCACGCAGGTAGTCGCGCACCCCGGCGATCGCGCGTTCGGCGCAGATCTCCTCGGGACCGGACACCAGCACGATCGGGGCGGGGCGGGGCTCCCGCCAGGAGACCTGGGGGATCTTCGATGCCTTCGCCGCTCCCCCGCGCGCGGATGATCGAGGAGCTGCTGCCATGCCGTCCAGCCTACCGGCGTCCGGCGACATCACCCCTCCCGCGGTGCTCGCCGCTCCCGTCGCGATCGAGCACAGTCCGCGCGGCGCGCACTGTGCTGAATCGCGATTCGAACGAGATCGGCACGCACGCGCCTCGTTCCCGTCGCGATCGAGCACAGTCCGCGCGGCGCGCACTGTGCTGAATCGCGATTCGAAGGAGGGAAAGGTGGGGCCACGTGGGTCGCGCGACTCCCGCTCCACAGCGGGGGCGATCCGACGGGCCTTCCCGAGGTGCGGGGATCCGGCCCCGCGCGACATCCACCGGCGTCCTAGCGTTGCGGAGTGCCCACCCCGGATGCTCCAGATCCCGCCCTGGCACGCAGGCGACTGCGGCTGAGCATCGGGGCTGCGGTCGTCCTGGGGCTGATCGTGCTGTCCGCGGCCGTGGGCTGGGGCATCCTGCGCGGGCAGGCCTCCCCCGCCGCCGTGGTGCCGCTCGAGGAAGAGGCGCGCTCCGGCGCTCCCGCCGAACTCTACGTGCACGTCCTCGGCGAGGTCGCGAAACCCGGGCTGTACGTGCTGGAGACGGATGCCCGGCTCGTCGACGCCCTCGCCGCGGCCGGCGGCACCACGGATGCGGCAGATCTCGCCGCGGTCAACCTGGCCCGGCCGCTCAGCGACGGTGAGCAGGTGATCGTTCCGCCGAAGGGAACGCCCGCGGCCGACGGTGCGGCGCAGCAGCCCGGCGACGGCCTGGTCGATCTCAACAGCGCCGACCAGGCTGCGCTCGAGGGTCTCCCGCGGATCGGGCCGGCGCTGGCGGAGCGCATCATCGCCTGGCGCGACGACAACGGCCGGTTCCGCTCCGTCGACGATCTGCTGGCGGTGCCCGGTATCGGGGAGAAGCTGCTGGACGGCCTGCGCGATCTGGTCAGGGTGTGAGCGATGAAGGACCTGCGCAGTGCCGTGCTGGCGGCATCCGTCTGGGTGTTCGCGCTGCTGGCCGTGCTGCTGCCCGGCGCGGCGCTCGCACTGGCCGTCGGCGCGACACTCGCGGCACTCGTCTGGGCGCTCGGCGCACGCCGACGCGGCTCCGGCCTGGTGGCGCTCAGCCTGCTCTGCGGCGCCGCAGTGGCGGTGTCCGCGATGGCCGCGCACCCCGCACGGGACCATGCGGCCGAGTTCGCCGGACGGTTCGTCGAGGTCACCGCCGTGGTCTCCTCCTCAGCCTCGGTCGGCGCGGACGGACGCCTGTGGCTCGACGCTCGCACGGTGACCATCGGCCCACCGGGTCACACAGAGACGCTCGCCGTTCCGGTGCGGATCGGCATCGCTCCTCTGGACGGTGTCGATCTCGGCGCCGAGGTCGCCGTCACCGGTCAGGCCGAAGCGACGGAAGCCGGTGAGCGCGCGGCTCTGGTCGTGTTCACGACGACCGGCGAGGTCCATCGGCCGGCGTCGGGCGTCTTCGCGATCGCGGCGCAGACCCGCGCCGACTTCATCGACCGGGCCACGATGCTGCCGGAACCCGGCGCTGGCCTGCTGCCGGGGCTCGCGGTCGGCGACACGCGCGCAGTCAGCGAGGAGTTGAGCGCGGCCATGCTCGCCTCCGGGCTCTCGCACCTGACCGCCGTGAGCGGGGCGAACTGCGCGATAGTCGTCGCCGCGGTGTTCTGGATCGTCGCACTGTGCGGCGGCGGCCGCCGCACGCGCGTGATCGTCTCGCTCGCGGCGCTGGGCTCCTTCGTCGTGCTCGTGACGCCCGAGCCCAGCGTCATCAGGGCGGCGGTCATGGCGGCGCTGGCCATGCTCACCGTCCTGCTCGGCAGACCCAGCGCCGGCCTGGCGATGTTGTCGGTGGCGGTCGCCGGCATCCTTCTCGGCGATCCCTGGCTGGCGACGTCACCGGGTTTCGCGCTGTCGGCCGCGGCGACTGCGGCGCTCCTGCTGCTGGCGCGGCCGCTCAGTCGCGGGTTGTCGAGGTGGATGCCGGAGCCGGTCGCCCTCGCCCTCGCCGTCCCGCTCGCGGCGCAGCTGGTCTGCGGGCCGATCGTCGCCCTGTTCTCCGAGCAGCAGTCGATCGTCGGCGTCGCCGCCAATCTCATCGCGGAGCCCGCCGCACCGCTCGCCACGGTGATCGGCCTCCTCGCCTGCCTGACCGCGGCCGTCCCCGCCGTGGCGGATCTTCTCGCGGCCACCGCGTGGCTGCCGTCGAGCTGGATCGCGACGACCGCGACCGTGAGTGCCGGGTTGCCCGGCGCCGTGATCCCCGTCATCGCGGGCCCCGTCACTGCGGCGGTGACCGCCCTGATCAGTGCGGCCATCGCCGTGCTGATCGCCCGATCCGGCTCGGCGCGACTGCGCGGGACTGCCGGGCTGGTGCTCGCCGTCGCCGTCGCGCTCGGCGGTGCCCGCATCCTGCTCACCGGACCGCTGGCCACCCTGACCGCGCCGGACGACTGGTCGATCGCCGCTTGCGATGTGGGCCAGGGAGACGGGCTGCTGGTGCGCTCGGAGGGACGTGTCGCCCTGATCGACACCGGCCCAGACCCCGGCGCGCTGTCGGACTGCCTCACCCAGCTCGGCGTGCCCCGCATCGATGTGCTCGTCCTCACCCACTACGACCAGGACCACGCCGGCGGGCTCGACGCCGTGCGCGGCCGGACCACCGCGCTGCTGCACGGTCCGCCGGCCGAGGCGAAGGACGAGCGGATGCTGCGCGATGCGGCATCCGCCGGCGCCCGACTAGTGCCCGCTGCCGCCGGCCGGCACGGTGTGCTCGGCGGCTCCCGGTGGCAGGTGCTCTGGCCACCACCCGCGTCTGCAGCGTTCACCTCCGGCAACGACGCGAGCGTCGTCGTCGAGTTCAGCGGCGGCGGGGTCCCTCGGTCGCTCTTCCTCGGCGACCTGTCTGCCGTGCCGCAGCGGATGCTGGTCGCGAGCGGCCGGATGCGCGGACCCTACGCGGTCGTGAAGGTCGCCCACCACGGCAGCAAGGACCAGGACCCGGGCCTGTACGCGCAGCTGCAGCCGCGCATCGCGCTGATCAGCGTCGGTGAGGGCAACGACTACGGGCATCCGCGCGCTGAGACACTCGGGTTCCTCACCGCGCTGAACGCCCGCATCCTCCGCACCGATCAGAGCGGTCGCGTCCTGCTCGGCCTGCGGGACGGAGGCGTCGCGGTGTGGACGGAACGCCTCCCCCGTCCGGGGCCCACTGAGAGCAACGATCCGTGACGTTCGTCCGGAGCGGCGACGAGGGGGCGAGAGCGTGCCGGATCCGGGTCGGAGCAGAACCGGGACAAACCGCTCAGCGCGCCGCACCGAAGAGACTGTGACGAAGGAGAGCGCATGGAACCGATCATCATCGGCTCGCCCCGGAAGGCGTACCGCTCCCCTCTCGTCGAGGTCTGCGCCTTCACATTCGGCTGATCGGCGATCGCGGCGAAGGGAGTAGGGCATGCTTGTGGACATGGTGATCGACGGAATCGACGTGCCCGAGGGCGAGCCGGTTCCCGTCGACACCGCCGGCGACCTCATCCTTCGCGTCGCGCGCGGCGACCGGAACGCCTTCGCGGAGCTGTACGGGATGCTCTCCCCCCGCGCGTTCGGCCTCATCCTCCGGATCCTCGTGGACCGCGCGCAGAGCGAGGAAGTGCTGCAGGAGGTGTTCCTCGAAGTCTGGCAATCCGCCTCGCGCTTCACTCCGAAGAGAGGTCAGGGACGCTCCTGGCTGCTGACGATCGCGCACCGCCGGGCGATCGACAGGGTGCGGTCGGCGCAGGCCGGTTCCGACAGGGATCGAAGGGCGGGCCTGAGAGATCTCGCCTCCGCACCGGCATCGGTCGACGAACAGGTCGAGCTCAAGGTGGAATCGGAGCGGATCGGCGGTGCACTCCGAAGGCTCCCCGATGCGCAGCGCGAGGTGATCACCCTGGCCTATTACGGCGGATACTCGCAGAGTGAGATCGCCGTGCTCACGGGCAGTCCGCTGGGAACGGTGAAGACGAGGATGCGGGACGGCTTGACACGACTGCGGAAGGAGATGAGGTGACACGATGGACAAGCAGGAGTTCGACATGCTCTCGGCCGGCGAGGCCCTCGGCGCGCTGAGCGACGACGACCGGCAGGCGTACCGTCGTGCGCTTGCAGATCATCCGGAATGGGCTGCGGATACGCAGGAGGACGCCGGGACAGCCGCGGCGCTCGCCGACCTCGTCGAGGAGGTCGTGCCGCCGGCGCATGTGCTGGAGAGCGTTCTGGCCCGTATCGACGCGCCGTCCGCTGCGACGGACGTGAAGGAGCCCGCGCACCCGGACAGGTCGGAATCCGCGGTGGTGACGAAGCCCAGCCGTCCGTCGCCTCGGCGGCGCTGGTTCGCACTCGCCGCCTCCGTCGTGCTGGTGGCGGGCATCGGCATCGGGGCGTCGATCATCGTGCAGCAGGCCACCAGGCCGGCGTACGTGACGGCGCTCGACCGCATCGAATCCGCATCGGACGCTCAGCAGGCCACCGCCGAGGTGGCGGGCGGCGGCAGCGCGACCCTGCACTGGTCCGCCTCCGAGGGCGAGGCCGTGCTCGTCGCGGATGAGCTCCCGTCTCTGAGCGACGATCAGACCTACGAGCTCTGGTACGTGCGCGGTGAGACACCGATCTCCGCCGGCGTCTTCGACGCGACGGGATCGACGACGACAGCCCTGTTGGAGCCGGGCATGCAGCCGGGCGATGTGGTCGCCGTCACCGTCGAGCCCCAGGGAGGAGCGCCGGACGGGAAGCCGACGAGCGAGCCGATCGTGGTGATCCCGACGGCCTGAGTCTGCCGGGCCCGCAGATCAATGCCCGGAGTGGACACCTTGCCCGCCCGAAGGCAGATCTCCGATGTGGGACGGCGTGTCGGTCGTGGCCAGCGCCGGCGTCACCACAGCGGCCGCGATCGCTGCCGCGGCGATCAGAGCGCCCGGCGCCCTGCGCGGTGTCGAAGCGGTCGATCCCGCCTTCCCCCGGGAGGCGAGACCGACCGCGGACAGCGCCAGGAGCAGAGCGGCGGCGACGGCCACGGCCGAGCATCCTGTCGCGAGGGCTGCCGGCGCGACAGCAACCCCCGCCAGCGCCCCGAGCACCGCCGTGCGGGGCGCCCGTGGGCGCCCCGCACGGAGACTCGCCATCCCCCAGGCGAGCTCCCCCAGCCCCAGCACGAGGAGCGCGGCCATCGCCAGGACGCCGGCCGCGCCGGTGGCCTCGGCGCGGAGGGACGCGCCGAGGCCGAGGTGCAGGAGCCCGCAGCCCCACGCGAACACGGCGGGCCACGTCCGCACCAGAGCGCTCATCGGTCAGCTCACGTCCAGGCGCTGCGCCGTCCGATCAGTCGCGACACCGACGGCCAGAAGCAGCAGGGCGCTGGCGAGGTGCAGGAAGTGATCGAAGGTGTTGAGGGCCAGGATGTTCGCCGCGGTGCCGACCAGGAAGAATCCGGCGATGCCGAGCAGCAGATACGCCGCGCCGACGACGATGTTCGTCGCCTTGGCCGCCCTCACCGAGATCAGACCGCTGATCAGCAGGGCCGCACCGATGAGCAGATGCGCCACGTTGTGCAGCGGATTCACCATGAAGATGCCCAGCAGCAGCCCTCCCTCGGTCGCGAGGAAGGACACGCCGCCGGTCACGGCGAAGCCGAGCAGTCCGACCAGGACGTAGACGGCGCCGAAGATGACGGCGATGAGACGATTCGGGGACGTACGCATGACACTCTCCTTCTCCTGCGACGGTTGCCGCTCAGAGAGTGTTCGGAGCCGTCGCAGGATCGGATGCCGCCGATCCTGCGACGCGGAGAATGCCGGGGTCGGTCAGCCCTTGACGGCGAAGTTGACGATCTTCGGAGCGCGCACGATCACGCGCACGATCTCCTTGCCCTCCAGCGCGCGCTGCACCTTCTCGTCGGCACGGGCGGCGGCCTCGAGATCGGCGTCCGAGATGTCGGCCGGCACGTCGAGCGTCGCGCGCACCTTGCCGTTCACCTGCACGGCGGTCGTGACGGTGTCGTCCACCAGCAGTGCGGGGTCGGCGTCCGGCCACGGCACGGCGCTGACAGACGGCTCGTGACCGAGCCGTGCCCACAGCTCCTCGCCCGTGTGCGGCGCGATGGTCTCGATCATCATCGCCACGGTCTCGGCCGCCTCGCGCACGGCGGGGTCGCCGGCGCCGGCACCGGTGTCGATCGTCTTGCGGATGCCGTTGACCAGCTCCATCAGACGGGCGACGAGCACGTTGAACTTCGTCTGCTCGACGAGGCCCGGCGCATCGGCGAGCAGACGGTGGGTGATCCGACGGAGCGTCACATCGCCGGTCGCCGCGTCCGCGCCGACCGGGCTGGAGGTCTCGTCGCCGACGCGCAGGACGCGGGCCAGGAACTTGTGCGCGCCCGAGAGCGAGACGCCGTTCCACTCCTTGTCGTCCTCCACCGGGCCGGCGAAGGCCAGCGCCAGGCGCAGCGAGTCGGCGCCGTACTGCGCCAGCAGGTCGGAGAGCTCGACGAGGTTGCCCTTGCTCTTCGACATCTTCGAGCCGTCCATCAGCACCATGCCCTGGTTGACCAGGTTCGAGAACGGCTCCTGGAAGTCGATCAGCCCCATGTCGAAGAACACCTTCGTGATGAAGCGCGAGTACAGCAGATGCAGGATAGCGTGCTCGATGCCGCCGAAGTAGCCGTCCACCGGCGCCCAGCGCTTCGCCTCAGCCGGGTCGAACGCGAACTGGTCGCTGTTCGGCGACAGGAAGCGCAGGAAGTACCACGAGCTGTCCACGAAGGTGTCCATGGTGTCGGGATCGCGCAGTGCGGGCTCGCCGGTTGCGGGGTCGATCGTGCGCACCCACTCGGCTGCGGCCCCCAGGGGCGAGCTGCCCTTGGGCTTGAGGTCCAGTCCCTCCACGCTCGGCAGCTTCACCGGCAGTCGGTCCTCGGGCACGGGCACGACGGTCTCGTCCTGCAGGTGCAGCATCGGGATCGGCGTGCCCCAGAAGCGCTGGCGCGAGATCAGCCAGTCGCGCAGGCGGTAGTTCTTCGCGGCGCGACCGGTGCCGGCCTGCTCCATCCGCTCGATCGTCCGGGCGATCGCGTCGGCCTTCTCGAGGCCGTCCAGGTCTCCCGAGCCCGTCATCACGCCGTTGCCGACCAGGGCGGTGCCGGTGGTCGCGGGGTCGAGCTCGGCCAGGTCGCCGCCCTCGTTCGCGCCGCCGGCGACCGTGGTGTCGACGACGATCTTCACCGGCAGGTCGAATGCCCGGGCGAAATCGAGGTCGCGCTGATCGTGGGCGGGCACGGCCATGACCGCGCCGTGGCCGTAGTCGGCCAGCACGTAGTCGGCGGCCCAGATCGGCAGCCGCTCGCCGTTGACCGGATTGATCGCGTAGCGCTCCAGGAAGACACCGGTCTTCGGGCGGTCGGTGGACTGCCGCTCGATGTCGGATTCCTTCTGCGTCTTCTCCAGGTAGTCCTGGAAGCGCATCCGCACCTCCGCCGACGAACCTGCGGCCAGCTCGGCCGCCAGGTCGGCGTCGGGTGCGACGACGAAGAACGTCGCGCCGTGCAGCGTGTCAGGACGCGTCGAGAACACCGTGACGGGCTCGTCGCGGCCCTCGATGCGGAAGTCGACGTCGGCGCCGTGCGAGCGGCCGATCCAGTTGCGCTGCATCTGCAGCACCTTGTGCGGCCAGTGACCCTCGAGCGCGTCCAGGTCGTCGAGCAGCCGGTCGGCGTAGTCGGTGATCTTGAAGTACCACTGGGTGAGCTTCTTCTTCACGACCTCGGCGCCGCACCGCTCGCAGCGGCCTTCGACGACCTGCTCGTTGGCGAGCACGGTCTGGTCGTTCGGGCACCAGTTCACCGCGCTCTTCTTGCGGTACGCCAGGCCCCGCTCGTACAGCTTCAGGAACAGCCACTGGTTCCAGCGGTAGTACTCGGGGTCGGAGGTGTGCAGCACGCGCGTCCAGTCGTACGACATGCCGTAGCCGCGGAAGCCGGCCTTGTGCTGCTCGATGTTCTTGTAGGTCCACTCGCGCGGGTCGGCGCCGCGCTTGATCGCCGCGTTCTCGGCGGGCAGGCCGAACGAGTCCCAGCCGATCGGGTTCAGCACGTTCTGACCGCGGTGCCGCCAGTAGCGCGCCACGATGTCGGGGTACAGATAGTTGATCGCGTGTCCCATGTGCAGGTCGCCCGACGGGTACGGGAACATCCCGAGGATGTACTTCCGCGGCCGCTCGTCCTCGTCGCCGCCGGCGCGGAACGTGTCGTTCTGGGCCCAGTACTGCTGCCACTTGTCCTGGATGGCGTGCGCGGACAGCGGCTCCGCGGTTTCGGTGGTGTCGGTCGGGTGCTCAGACAAGGGACGGCCAATCTGACGGGATGCGGACTCTGCCAGCTGCAGAGGATGCTGATGAAGACGGAAGTTCCAGGATATCGCGTCTAGAATGCCCACTCCTCCGGCAGCCGCGCGCCGAGCGCCGCCAGCGGCGCCCGCGCCTTGGTCGCGACCTCGGCAGCCTCCTCCGCGGCATCCGACAGCCACGTGATCCCGCCGCCGGCGCCGACGTAAGCGGTGCCTGCGTCGATGAGGATGCTGCGGATCACCATCCCCAGATCCGCGCAGCCGTCGAGGCCCACGTAGCCGAAGCATCCGGAGTAGACGCCGCGGGGCGCACGCTCCAGCCCGTGCAGGATCGTCATCGCGGAGAGCTTGGGGGCGCCGGTCATGCTGCCGGCCGGAAAGGCCGCCTCGCCGAGGTCGTCGACGGTGATCCCGGTGCGCAGCTGCGCGCTCACCGTGCTCACGAGCTGATGCACGGCGGGGTACGACTCGACCTGCCAGAGCCGCTCCACCTCGATGGTGCCCGGCACGCCGACGTGCGAGAGATCGTTGCGCATCAGGTCGACGATCATGACGTTCTCGGCGCGCTCCTTCTCGCTCGCGCGGAGCTCCTCCGCGAGGGCCGCGTCCCGCTCCGCCGTCGCGCCGCGCGGTCTGGTCCCCTTGATCGGGCTGGTGCGCACGACGCCGTCGCGCACCTCGAGGAACTGCTCCGGGCTCGCACTGAGCAGGTGCGTGCCGCCGGCGCGCAGGTACCCGCCGTGGTGCGCCGGCGTCGCGGCGCGCAGACGGCGGTAGACCGCGAAAGGGTCGGGCGGGGCGTCCGTCGTGAAGCGGGTGGTGAGGCAGAGCAGGTACGCGTCTCCGGCGCGGATCGCGTCGCGACAGCGCTCCACGAGCGCGATGTACTCCCCCACGCCGTGCCGGGCGACCGCGACCGACGCCGGCGGCTGCGACGGCGCGTCCAGCGGCGTCGGCGACAGCAGGCCGGCGGCGGTGCGCCGCCAGTCGTCCAGCTCGTCGGCGGACGCCAGCGCCCAGAAACGGCCGGTGGCATGGTCGACGGCGATCGCGCGTTCGACCGCGATCCAGACTGAGCCGTCTCCGTCGTCCGCGGCAGGCGCCGCCATCCGGCGGGCACCGTCCTCGTAGGACATCCATCCCACCCAGCCGCCGCGGAACGGCACCGGGCTCTCCGCGACACCCACGCCGCCGATCACGGTGCCGGAGATGCGCGCGGCATCCGTCTCGGGGTGGCCGACGCCGAGGATGCTCCATCCCTCCGAGATGTCCGGACCGGCGTCCAGCCAGAACGCCGCCTGCGCGCCGTCATCGAGTCGCGAGAAGAGGCTCTCCAGGTCGCCGCGGCCGTCGAGGGCACGGGCGAGCAGGGCGGACGGGAGAGGCACGAAGCAAGCGTACGGCCCTCGGCGGACCGCTCCCAGCGAACGATGCCGTCCAGGCCGTACGCTCGTTCCGTGGACCAGTTGCTGACGTGGGTCATCGACGCCGTGCAGTCGATGGACCCCGTGCTGCGGACGCTCATCGCCGGCGTCGCGATCATGCTCGAGACGAGCATCCTGATCGGTCTCATCGTGCCGGGCGACACCGTCGTGCTCGTCGCCGCCGTCGGCGTGACGGACGTGTGGCAGGGCGTCTTCCTCGTGATCGCCGTCGTGATCGGATCCCTCCTCGGCGAATCGATCGGGTTCTGGCTGGGGCACTGGATCGGCCCCCACATCCGGCACTCCCGGATCGGACGCTGGATCGGCGAGGACCACTGGGTCCGCTCGGAGCGCTACCTGCAGCGCCGCGGCGGCATCGCGATCTTCCTGTCCCGGTTCCTGCCGGTGCTGCACTCCCTCGTACCGCTCACCGTGGGCATGAGCGAGTACGCCTACCGGCGGTTCATCGCCTGGACCCTCCCTGCCTGCGTGCTGTGGGCGACGGTGTACGTCAGTGTGGGATCGCTCGTGGCCGGCAGCTACAAGGAACTCGCCGACCGCGTGCACTACGCCGGCTACCTGTTCGTCGGCGCGATCCTGCTGTTCCTCGTGATCGTGTTCGCCGTGAAGAAGGTCATCTCCCGACGCGAGGAACATCACATGTCGGATGCGGATGGGCCCAGCGCGTGAGACGCGTGCGGCATCCGTGAAAGACTGAGGGTGATGTCACCCGCCGCCGCGGCCAAGATCCATTGGTTCGCCCGCCTCGAGCACCGCTTCCACGTCTCACGCGAACGTCGCGCACGCAGACGAGGGCGTTCAGCGACCGTCGTGCCGTTCCCCGGCTACGGCGGCAAAGGCTGGGTGAGAGTCGTCGGACGCGTGCTCATCGTGCCCCCGCCCCCGCGGAAGGCGAGCGGCGACGGCGCCGGCGTGCGCGGCTGGCGCTCCTTCGTCGGCATCCCGGTGAGCTTCGCCTCGGTGCGCATCGAGATCGGCGGGCGCACCCACACCGTCGTCGCCGACCGCGGAGGTGTCGTCGACACCGTCGTCGAGGCCGACCTCCAGCCCGGCTGGCAGACCTTCACGATGGCCGCCGACCGGCAGGAGCCGGTCGAGGCGACCGTGTTCGTCGTCGACGAGGACATCCGCTTCGGAGTGGTGTGCGATGTGGACGACACCGTCATGGTCACGGCGCTCCCCCGCCCGTTCGTCGCGGCCTGGAACTCGTTCGTGGTGGACGAGCACGCGCGCACCCCCGTTCCCGGCATGGCGGTGCTGCTCGAGCAGATCATGCGCGATCACCCCGGGTCGCCGATGATCTACCTGTCCACCGGCGCATGGAACGTGGCGCCGACGCTGCGCAGATTCCTCTCCCGCCATCTCTTCCCGCAGGGCTCGATGCTGCTCACGGACTGGGGCCCCACCCACGACCGCTGGTTCCGCAGCGGCCGCGAGCACAAGCTGGCCAATCTGCGCAGACTCGCAGAGGAGTTCCCCGACATCCGCTGGCTGCTCATCGGCGATGACGGCCAGCACGACGAGTCGACCTACGGACAGTTCCTCGTCGAGCATCCGTCTTCTGTCGCGGGCGTCGCGATCCGCCGCCTGCTGCCGGCCGAGGCCGTGCTGGCCGGTGGTCGCACCGTCGCCGGCGATCACTCCGGCGATGATGTGCCGTGGGTCAGTGCGGTGGACGGCGCCGGGCTGCGCGAACTGCTTGGCGAGGCCGGCATCGTCGATCCGCGGGACTGACCTCCGCCGTCACCCTCAGCCGGCGTTCGCCGTCGCGGGCGGCACGCGCAGCGAGCCGTAGCGCTTCATCCGGTGCCAGCGCAGCCTGTTGCCGGCGATCGCCGTGAAGACCGACTGGATCACCACCAGATACATCAGCTGCCGGTAAACCACCTGCTGCAGGGGCAGCGTCCACAGGGGCTTCAGCGACTCTCCGTCCATGCGGAACGCGTACACCGCCATGCCGAGCTGGATGGCGAGGAATCCGAGCCACACGGCCAGAACGCGCATCGGGTCGAGGAAGAACAGCCCGTAGATCGCGAAGACGTCGACCAGCGGAGCGAACAGCGGCAGCAGCACCTGCAGCACCAGCAGGTAGGTGAGCCCGCGCCTGCCGAGCTTGCCGGCCTGCCCCTTCTGCCTCATCGCGCCACGATGCTTCCACATCGCCTGCAGCGTGCCGTAGCACCACCGGTAGCGCTGCTTCCAGAGCGCACCGAGGGTGGCGGGCGCCTCCGTCCAGGCGCGCGCATCCTCCTGGTAGACCACGCGCCAGCCGTCGCGGCACAGCGCCATCGTCAGGTCGGTGTCCTCGGCGAGCGTCTCGTCGCTGACGCCGCCGACGCGCTTCAGAGCGCTCCGCCGGAACGCGCCGATGGCACCGGGAACCGTCGGCATGCACTCCGCGACGTCGAACAGCCGGCGGTCGAGGTTGAAACCGACCACGTACTCGATGTGCTGCCAGGCGCCGAGCACGCCGCCGCGGTTGGCGACCTTCGTGTTTCCGGAGACCGCCCCGACGGCGGAGTCCTCGAAGGGCTGGATGAGCCGCGCGACCGTGTCCTCCTCGAACACGGTGTCCCCGTCGACCATGACGATCAGCTCGCCGTGCGCGGCGGCGATGCCGGTGTTCAGCGCGGAAGGCTTCCCGCCGTTGGCCTGCCGGATCAGCGTCACCTGCGGCAGCCGGAGAGCCTCGACGATGGCCGCCGTGTCGTCGGCGGATCCGTCGTCGACGACGATGATCTCGACCGGATGCCGCGACGCGGCGATCGATCTGACCGCGGCCTCGATCCCCGCGGCCTCGTTGTGCGCCGGGACGATCACGGAAACCAGTCCGTCGTAGATCCAGGGCCGCCGCTTCGCCCGCTGCTTGGCCAGGCGGCGATGGTGCGCGGCCAGCACGACGACGAGGATCGCCCGCACCACCATGACGATGCCCGCGATCACCAGGCCGATCCCGATCAGGGCGACCACCGCGGCGCTCACCCAGAGCGTGGAGACGAAGACGGTGCCGCGGAACTGCTCGACGGGAGTGGTGGCGCGAACCGTGCCCGCGAGGTCCGCGGAGGCACCGACCGTCGTCACCGTGATCCCCCGCTGCTGCAGCTCAGGCAGCAGGCGCTCGAGAGCGGCCACGGTCTCGGAGCGGTTCCCGCCGCCGTCGTGCATGAGCAGGATCTGCCCCTGCTCGTCCGGCGGAGTGGAGTTCGCCACGATCTCGTCGACGCCAGGGCGCTCCCAGTCTCGACTGTCGAGGGTCGAGAGCACCGACAGGTAGCCTCGGGCCCCCGCATCCTCGACGACGTCCCAGGTGCCCTTGTCGAGCGCGCCGGGCGTGGAGCTGTACGGCGGGCGGAACAGCGACGTGGTGATGCCGCCCGCACCGGCGACGGCGCTCTGCGCACCGTCGAACTCGATGTCGGTTCGCCAGTCGGGGGCGCCCGCGAGATCGGCGTGGGTGAGTGTGTGGGTGCCGATCTCGTGCCCCTCGGCGATGATCCGCCTAACGATGTCGGGGTGCTCGGCGGCGGCAGTGCCGACGAGGAAGAAGGTGGCGTGCACGCCGTGCGCCTCGAGCACATCGAGGATGCGCGGCGTCCAGACCGGGTCGGGACCGTCGTCGAAGGTCAGCGCGAGTGATCCGTCCTTCGGCGCGGCAGTGTCGACGCCGTCCCTGGTGTCGAGGATCGGCTCGCCTGTGGGATCCTCCGCCACCGCAGATGCACGGTCACCTGCGGGACGCGAGTCCTCATCCGTGGATGTCAGCTGATGCGTGTACCCCTGGATGGCGAGGGCGGCGGTGAGGGCGAGCAGCACGGCGATCAGCGAGATCCAGTGCACCTTCACGCGCGCGGCACGGGCATCGCGCCGCATCTGGGCGCGACTCACGACGCGCGGGGCTTCGGCGTCGGATCGGCCTTGCGGGTGTCGCCCGGTGTCTCACGGGAACGGTTCTGCCCCGGTGCGGTGCCGCTGCTGCCTGGGGCGGTCTCGGTCGGCTCAGGTGCCGGCGCCGGCGCCGTGGACGGCGCGGGCGGAGCGGACGGGACGGAGGCCGGTGCCGGGTCGGCGGTATCCGCCTGTTCGCCGGGGACATCGACAGGGTCGGCACTCGGCTCGACGGGCACGGCATCCGCCGTCTTCGGCACCGTGGTGGGTGCGGGCGGTGCGACGGCGGCGCGCGGCTGGGGCAGCAGCGGTGCGTCGATCGAGGGACCGCCGAGGAACGCGCTGATCGCCAGCGCCACGTACGCGACGGCGAGAACGACGAGCGCCCACAGCGTGCGGCGGATCCAGCGCATCCGGCGCCCCGCGGGGTCGACGAAGACGGGTTCGGGGGTCACCGCTTCGGGCATGGTGAAGCTCCTCGGGGGATCGGGCGTTCGCGATTCTACGCGGGTGCCTGCCACGAACGCTGAGGATTCCGGCAGAGAGCGCGCCGTATCCTCGTGAGGTGACCCTCACGACCTCGCTCCTCGACGCCACGACGTGGACCGCTCGCGCGGCGGCGCACGAGGCGCGCGCGGACGCGCTGACCGCAGCGCACCGCGCGCGTGCGGCACGCGGTGAGAAGCATCCCGTCGAGGACTTCCTGTTCACCTACTACTCGTACAAGCCGGCGCAGCTGCGCCGCTGGCATCCCGGCGCAGGCGTCGTACTGGCGGAGGCCGCGGAGCGACAGACCTGGCGGTGGTACTCCCCTGGTCCGGTCGCCGACTCTGCGATGCCGGATGCCGGCGTGTTCGCGACGGAGAAGCCGGAGCTCGCGGCACTCGTCGAGCGAATGCTGCGCAGCACCGCCGCGCGACCCGGCAGGTTCGGATGCTTCGGACTGCACGAATGGGCCATGGTGTATCGCGAGGAGGAACACCGGCATCCGGCGCCGCTGCGCCTCGGACAGGCGGGTACCGATGCCGTCGTCGAGGCGAACGATCTGCGCTGCACGCACTTCGACGCGTTCCGCTTCTTCACGCGGGATGCGGTGCCGCGCAACGCCCTGCCGCTGTCGCGGGCGCTGCAGCCCGAGATCGAGCAGCCGGGATGCCTGCACGCCGGCATGGACCTCTACAAGTGGGCGATGAAGCTCGGTCCGCTGCTGCCCGGCGAGCTGCTGCTGGACGCATTCGAGCTCGCGCGCGACATCCGGCAGCTCGACATGGAGGCGGCGCCCTACGACCTCTCCGCGTGGGGCGTCGAGCCGGTGCGGATCGAGACCGCCGAGGGCAAGGCGGAGTACGTCAGGCAGCAGCGCGGATTCGCCGAGCGCGGCACGGTGCTGCGGCGGCGGATGCTGGAGGCATGGCTGGGCGCCTGATCAGCGCTCGCGCGCGGCGATCTCGAGCCGCAGCGACGCGACGTGCTCGGCAGCATCCTGCAGCCTCCGGGCGGGAAGCACTCCGTCTTCGACGGCGGTGACGATGCCGGCGGCGACCTGCGACGCGGTCTGCGCGTCGCTGCCTGCGACCAGCATCACCATGTCGTTGCCTGCGGCCAGCGCAGCCACGGAGTTCTGCACCGGGTCGCGGTATGCCGGGATGCCGGAAGACTGCAGCATGCCCAGGTCGTCGGTGATCATCACGCCATCGAAGCCCAGGTCGTCACGCGCGATCTCGTGCCAGCGCGCGGAGAGCGACGCGGGAGCGGCGTCCACTGCGGTGTAGGCGAGGTGCCCGAACATCAGCAGCTCGGCTCCGGAGTCGATGCCGGCCTCGAAGGGCTTCGCATCGGATGCGCGCCATTGATCGAGGGTCTCCGTCGTGGACGGGATGACGTGATGCGAGTCGCCCGGTGCCGCGCCGTGCCCCGGAAAGTGCTTGAGCGTCGACATCGCGGTGCCCTGCTCTCCCTGCACCGCCGCGGTCACTCGCTGGGCCGCGGCATCCGGATCGGTGCCGAGCGCGCGGGAGTGGATGAACGACGCGGAGTCGCGCGGCACGTCGGCGACGATGCCGAAGTTCACGGCGACGCCCGCATCGGCGAGCAGTCTCGCGCGGGCGGCGAATGCATCCCGGGTCTCGACCGGTGGCCTGGTCTTGAGGACCTTCGCGCTGGGCAGGTCGTCCCACGGCAGTCGCCTGACCACCCCGCCCTCCTCGTCGGTCGCGATCAGAGGCGGGAATGCGGGATCGACGGTCAGTGCGGTCGTCAGCTCCTTCAGCTGCGCGGGCGTCGCGGGGACGTTCCCGCTCATCAGGATGAAGCCGCCGAACCCGCCGGCCATGTACCCGCGTGCCGCCACCGGATCCGCGCCGGGGATCGTGCCCATGATGACGCTCCGGGCCTGCTGGGCGACGCTCATGCGCTCCACCAGCGCCGTCGCGGGATCGACGGGTGTCGGCGTCGGGGTCGGAGTCCGGGCCTGCTGCGTCCGGCTGGGGACGGCGCTCGGTGCACTCGGCGTGCAACCCGCTACGGCGAGCATCGCCACGACGGCGAGGACTCCGAGCATGGTTCGGCGCATCATTCCAGCGTACTCAGCCGTGCTGAGATACGGCCGCGAGGCGGGCCCATGACGAGTGACCGGTCGGGAGCAGAGCTCAGGAACCGACTGCGGAAGCAGCCACGGATTCCGCGGCGAGCGCGGCCTGCACCCCGAGCGCAGCTCTCCGCCCGGCGCGGTTCGCGCCGATCGTGCTCGCCGACGGCCCGTAGCCGACCAGCTGGATGCGCGGATCCGCGACTGCCGTCGTGCCTCGTCCCGCACGGTCGAGCTGGATGCCTCCGGCGGCGCTTCGCAGATGCAGCGGAGCGAGGTGCGAGATCGCGGGCCGGAAGCCCGTCGCCCAGAGGATCGCATCCACGCGTTCGAAACGGCCGTCCGCCCAGCGCACGCCGTCGGGCTCGATACGCTCGAACATCGGCAGACGCCGGTCGTACACACCCATGCGCGCCGCCTCCTGCTCCTGCTCGCGCAGCATCAGGCCCGTCACGCTCACCACGCTCTGCGGAGCGAGTCCCTGGGCGACGCGCTTCTCCACGAGCGCCACCGCGGCGGCTCCCGCCTCGGGATTGAACTCCTCCGTGCGCCAGACGGGTTGGCGTCGCGTCACCCACAGCACGTCGGTGAGGGGTGCGAGGGCGCCGAGGAACTGCACGGCGGATGCCCCGCCGCCGACGACGAGCACGCGCTTGCCCGCGAAGTGCTCCGGCCCCGGGTAGTCGACCGTGTGCAGCTGCTCTCCGAGGAACGTCTCCATACCGGGGTAGTGCGGCAGGAACGGATGCGACCAGGTACCGGTCGCGTTGACGAGAGTGCGGGTGCGCCAGCGTCGTTCTCCCGCGTGCACCGCCAGGAGGCCGTCGTCGTCGTCGACGCGGTCGACCCGCACGGGACGGATCACCGGCAGGTCGTGAGTGCGCTCATAGGCGGCGAAGGTGGCCGGCACCACCCGGTTCGCCCGTTCTGCGGTGTGCGGCGGCGGAGTGTCGCCGGGGAGTTCTGCGACGTTGTGCACATCGAGCATGGTCAGCGCATCCCACCGGTGCTGCCAGGCCCCGCCCGGCGCGTCATCGGCGTCGAGGACGACATGCTCGATGCCGAGACGGCGCAGATGGTACGAGGCCGAGAGTCCCGCCTGGCCGGCGCCGATCACGATGCTGTCGAGAGGTTCCACATCGAGGAGAACCCCATTCATGCACATGATGTTCCCACGGTGCTCGGGTAGAGTCGCAGACGGATGGAACCCCCGCGGGACGACCCGCAGGTGGCACTCACAGGCAGGGACGGCCCCGCAGAATCAGAGATTCCTCGTGACCACCCTCAGGAGCATCCTCACCCGGAACGTCGTCGTCCGTGTCGCCCTCGGCTGGGGAGCGTTCGCCGCTGTGCTGCTCGCCGGACCGCTGCTGTCCGAGCCGCTGCCCGGCCCCGTGCTGGTCGTCGTGCTCTCCGCCATCGTCGCGGTGATCGTCGTGTGCGCCTTCGGCGTGGTCACCGAGGCGGAGCACCTGGCGCACCGGCTCGGTGACCCGTACGGCACCCTCGTACTGACCCTCTCGATCGTGCTGATCGAGGTGATCCTCATCTCCGCGGTCATGCTCGGCCCCGGAGAGCACACCACCATCGCACGCGACTCGGTGATGGCGGTGTCGATGATCATCCTGAATCTCGTCGTCGGCGTCGCACTCCTCGTCGGAGGCATCCGGCATCGCTCGCTGCGGGCCAACAGCACCGGTGTCTCCGCCTACCTCTCCCTCCTCGTCGTGCTCCTCGTCACGGCGTTCTTCCTGCCCGGCCTGATCGGAGAGGGGGGCGCGTACACGCCGGCGCAGGCGATCCCGATCATCGTGCTCACCCTGCTGCTCTACGGCTTCTTCCTGCTCCGGCAGACCGGCGCGCAGGCGGCGGACTTCACCGAGCCCGGTCACGCGGAGGATGCGGCGGCACCGCGAACGCCGATCCGCGAGGTGCTCGCACAGCATCGCACGGAGATCCTCGCCCGCACAGCGGTGCTGGTCGCTACCGTTCTGCCCATCGTGCTGCTCTCGCACGACATGGCGACGCTGCTCGACGACGGCCTCGACCGGCTCGGTGCCCCGGTCGCACTGTCCGGCATCCTGATCGCGATGATCGTCTTCCTGCCCGAGACGATCACGACCGTGCGCGCGGCGTTCGGCGGCGAGATGCAGCGTGTCAGCAACCTCTGTCACGGCGCTCTGGTCTCCACCGTCGGGCTGACGATCCCCGCGGTGCTGACGATCGGGCTGCTCACCGGTCAGACGGTGCTGCTGGCCGAGACACCGACCGACCTGGTGCTGCTCGGCGCGACGATGCTGCTCACCGTCGCGACCTTCGCCGGTCGCCGGGTCTCGGCGATCGGCGGGTCCGCGCACCTGATGCTGTTCGTCGTCTACGGCCTCACCGTATTCGCGTGACCGCGCTTCCCGCTCAGCGGGCCGCGTCCGCCCGCAGCACAGCGGGAAGCACGACGTGCGCCTCGGGGATCATCCCGGGGCGCACCCGCGCCCGGAAGATCCAGTAGCTCCAGCCCTGGTAGAGCAGGATCACAGGGAGGGCGACAGCGGCGACCACAGTCATCACACCCAGCGTGTACGGGCTGTTCGCCGCGTTCCATACGGTCAGATCGAACGCGGCGTCCACCGTCGACGGCAGCACGACCGGGAACATCCCCGCGAACACCGCGCCGGCGCCGAACAGGCCGAAGGCGGCATAGCCGGTGAAGGCGAGCCCCTCACGACGCGCACGCGCCGAGACCCAGCCGAACACCGCACCGGCGACCGCGAGCACGATGAAGGTCCAGGCCAGCACGCTGCCGCCGTGCTCGAACTGCACCCACAGCGCCCAGACCGCAGCCGGCACCAGGCAGAGCGGCGCCCACCGCGCCGCGAAGCGTCCCGCTCGCTCGCGCACCGGGCCGTCGGCCTTGAGCCCGAGGAAGGTCGCCGAGTGCGCGAGGGCGAATCCCACCACGGCGAGACCGCCCAGCACCGCGGGGAGCGTCAGCCACGCGAACGGGCCGCCCACGCGATCGCCGTTGGCGTCGATCGGCAGCCCGGTGGAGGTCAGCGCCAGAGCCGCCCCGATGCAGAACGCCACGATCAGCGAGCCGAGGCCGATCAGCCAGGTCCAGACGTCGCGCCAGCGCTGCGTCGCCACCTTGCCGCGGTACTCGATGCCCACCGCGCGCACGATCAGTCCGACGAGCGTGATGGTCAGAGGTATGTAGAGGGTCGAGAACAGGGATGCGTACCAGGCCGGGAACGCCGCGAACAGCGCAGCCCCTGCCGTGATCAGCCACACCTCGTTGCCGTCCCACACCGGGCCGATGGTGTTCAGCATCACGCGCCGGTCGCGCTCGCTGCGCGTGGAGAAGATCATGTGCATCCCCACGCCGAGGTCGAAACCCTCGAGCAGCAGGTAACCGATCCAGAGCACCGCGATCGCGATGAACCAGACGACGGGCAGCGGTTCCATGGTCATTCCTTCCAGATCTCAGTACGCGAAGGACAGGACGTCGTCGGATGTCCGGTCGTCGGAGTCGTCGTCACCGTCATGGGTCCGCGCGGCGAGCTCCGGCATCGAGGCGGCCACGCCTCCACGGATGTACTTCACCATCAGGAACAGCTCGATCACGAGCATCACTCCGTACACCGCGGTGAGCGTGATGACCGAGAACAGCAGCTCTCCCGCGGTGACGCCCGGCGACACTGCGGCGGCGGTGAACATGAACACCCCGTCGATGCCCGTGGCGTCAGGGTTCGGGGCGACCACGAACGGCTGACGGCCCAGCTCGGTGAAGATCCAGCCGGCGATGTTCGCGGCGAACGGCGCGACGATGCCGAGCAGTGCGAGGCGCATGATCCACTTCGACCGCAGCACGGTGCCCTTCCGAGTCAGCCAGAGCGCGATCACGGCGCCGGCCGCGACGATGCCGCCCAGCCCGATCATGAGCCGGAAGCCCCAGTAGGTCACCCACATCACCGGCACGTACTGCACCTCGGTGCCCGCGCGATCGCCGTAGAGAGCCTCATCCGGGATCGTCGCGCCGTACTGGTCGACGTACTGCGGCTCGAGGTCGCGGATGCCGGGCATGTCCGCGCCCCACTCGCCGGTGCCGAGGAATCCGAGCACGCCGGGCACCTCGATGAGCGTGATCACGTCGGAGCAGTCGCTCGAGCCCGGGTCGCCGAGCGAGAGCACGGAGAACGAGGACCCGGTGTGGCAGGCGGCCTCGGCGGCCGCCATCTTCATCGGCTGCTGTTCGTACATGAGCTTGCCCTGCACGTCGCCGGAGACCACAGTGCCGAGGAACCCGACGATCGCGATCACCGCGCCGAGGCGCAGCGACCAGAGCCACACGCCGTGGTCGACCTTGTCGCGGCCGGGCACCGCATTCGTCTCACCGACGATGACGTGGCCGGTCTCGTCGACGGTGTCGATCCCGTCGTGACGGCGACGCCACAGGTGATACCAGGAGATGCCGAGCAGGAACATGCCCGCGACCACCAGGGCGCCGAGAATCGTGTGCGTGTACGCCGCCAGCGCGGTGTTGTTGGTGAGCACCGCCCAGACGTCGGTCATGACGGGGCGGCCGTCCTCGCCGAGCTCCACGCCGACGGGGTGCTGCATCCAGGAGTTCGCGACGATGATGAAGAACGCCGAGATCCACGACCCGATCACGGCGCACCACAGCGCGGCGAGGTGAAGCCCCTTGCGCAGGCGTCCCCACCCGAAGATCCAGATCCCGAGGAACGTCGACTCGACGAAGAACGCCAGCAGGCCCTCCATCGCCAGGGGCGCGCCGAACACGTCGCCGACGAACCGCGAGTACTCGCTCCAGGCCATGCCGAACTGGAACTCCTGCACCAGGCCGGTGGCGACCCCGACGATGAAGTTGATCAGATAGACCTTGCCCCAGAACTTCGTCATGCGCAGGAACTTCTCGTCGCCGGTTCGCACCCAGCGGGTCTGCATGATCGCGACCATCATTCCCAGGCCGAGGGTCAGCGGGACCATCAGGAAGTGGTACACGGTCGTGATGCCGAACTGCCATCGGGCGATGTCGAGCACGTCCACGCGGATCTCCTTCGCAGAGCAGGTTGTGGCGGGGGCCGCCAACAGAATTCTACGCTTCGTAGAACTTCTTCGACAGAGCATAGAACAAATTCGATTCGAGGTAGAATGGAGGTCGCCGGAAATACTTGGAGGACGGAATGGGAACGCTCGGAGAACTCGAACGTGCCGTCATGGACGCGATCTGGGATTCCTCCGGCACCGTGACCGCCTACGACGTGCAGGACGTCCTGCAGAGCCAGGGACGCACCCTGGCCGCGACCACGGTGCTGACGGTACTGGCGCGGCTCGAAAAGAAGGGCTTCGTGGTCTCGGACCGCTCGGCCCGCCCCCATCGGTACAGCGCGCTGGCCTCGCGTGCGGACCACACCGCCGAACTCATGCACGAAGTGCTCGGCGGCGCCGGCGACCGCACTGCGGTCCTGGCACGCTTCGTCGGCGGCGTCTCCGCCGAGGATGCGGCGGTGCTGCGCCGCCTGCTCGACAGCGCGGCCTGAGTGCGCGGATGCCGCTGATCGCCGACCCTTCGCTCGCGGGAGCCGTCGTGATCCCGCACGCGGCGATCATCGGCGCGGCGATCGCGTTGAGTCTCGTCGCTCTGGCCCTCGCCTGGCCCGTACCCGTCGCCCTGTCCCGCGCCTCCTGGCCCACACGGATGCCGGTCATTGCCCTCCTACTGTGGCAGGCGATCGGCCTCGCCGGAGGCCTCTCGATGATCGGGGCGCTCGCGCTGGCCGGACTCGCCGTCGCACCGCAGCATCCCTGGTACGCGCTCGTCCCCGCCGTCGCGTTCACGATCTACCTGCTCTCGCATCTCGCAGTCACGATCGTGCAGGTCACGCGCCAGCGACGCCGTCACCTGGCACTTCTCGAGCTGCTCGCCTCGCCGCATCCGACCAGGGCGCGCACCCAGGTCATCGACGAAGCGGTACCGGTCGCCTACTGCCTGCCGCGCGGCGCAGGCTCGGTGACAGTGCTGTCGCAGGGCCTGCTCGACCGGCTCGACCCCGATGAGCTCGTCGCCGTCATCGCGCATGAGCGTGCGCACGTCGAGCAGCGGCACGACCTGCTGCTGCTCGCCTTCCGCGCGTGGCGCGCTGCCCTTCCGTGGTTCCCCATCGCCGCACGCGCAGAGGCCGACGTCGCCGCGCTGGTGGAGATGCTCGCCGACGATCACGCCCGGCGCGAGGTGCGCGACGAGGTGCTCGCCCGCGCGATCCTCGCGGTGGGAGCCGACGGGGTGCCCGGCGCTGAGCGCGCGGTGTCAGGCTCGTCCCGCGTGAGCGACCGCTTCCGCAGGCTCGCCGCCTGAGCCACCCGCCCCGAGCTGCAGAACCACGTCAGCTGCGCGTCGATCGTCAGGACGATGCGAGACCAGCACCACGATGCGGTCTTCCGTGGCGCCGCGGACGTCGGCCATCATCGCCTCCGCTGCGGGCGCGTCCAGATGCGCGGTGGGCTCGTCGAGCAGGACGACGTCCGCCCGCGTGAGCAGGGCGCGCGCCACAGCGAGACGCTGACGCTCTCCGCCGGAGAGCGCCGAGCCGCCGGCACCGACCCTGGCGTCCAGGCCGAGACGCTGCTCCAGCGACCCCAGACCTGCCATCCGCAGCACGGCCCGCATCTCCGCATCACCCGCCGCGTCCTCTCGCGAACGTGCGAGCAGCAGATTCCCGCGGATGGTCGAGTCGAACACGTATGCGTCCTGGGGGCACCAGGCCACCCTCCCCCGCCAATCCCGCTCGGACAGCCGGGTGATGGCGACGTCGTCGGCCAGTATCGCCCCGCGCTGCACCGGCAGGGCACCCATGATCGCAGACAGCAGCGTGGACTTGCCCGAGCCCGATGCCCCATCCAGCACCAGCCACCGCCCGCGCGTTGCGAGCCCGCTGACTCCGGCGACGGCGGGTGCAGGGGTACCGGGGTACCGGATGCTCACGTCGTCGAGTTCCAGCTCGCGAACAGGAGCGTCCAGCCGGGAGGTGCCCCAGGCGACGGCGGGCGCAGGCTCCAGCACCGGCGAGAGCCGGGAGATCAGCGCGCGCAGCGCAGGCATCCGCCCGACCGCATCGACGAGTGCCACGAGGGGCTCGGCCATCGCCAGCGCGACCAGCGCGACGACCGACGCGCGTTCCGCGGGCAGATCCGGCGCGAGCAGCGGGACCAGGATGCCGAGCAGCGTGACGCCTGCGGTGACCACGGCGGCGCCGAGCCCTGCCGACCACGCGGCCCGGCGCTCTGCCGTGGCGAGCTGGTCCGCACTGCTGTCGAGAACGACCAGAGCCGCCGGCGCCGCTCCGTTGGTGCGCAGGTCGTCGGCCGCCGCGCCCAGCGCGGATGTGCCGCGCACGATCTCTGACCTCGCTGCGACACGGGCGGATCCGGCACGGCGCTCCGAGAAGAGAGCGAGCAGCGCGGCGAGGACGACGGCGAGCAGGAGCACCACGGCGACGGTGACGGTGAGCGCGGGGGCCACGAGACCCGTCGTCACGACGGCGGCCAGCAGCACGAGCACGCCTGCGCCGAGCGGCGGCAGCACCCGCGGCAGCTGGTCGCGCAGATCACCGGCGAGCGTGACGAGATAGTCCAGCGGTGCACCTCCGGCGAGCAGCCTTCTCGAGCCGGCTCCCCGTGCCGCGATCGCGCCCCACAGCCTCAGCCGCAGCGCATCGACCACGCGCAGTGTCGCACGGTGCGTGACGAGGCGCTCCGCGTAGCGGCTCACCGCACGACCGATGCCGAAGGCGCGCACGCCGACGATCGCGACCAGGAGGTACATGATGTACTCCTCGATGCTGGCACGGACGATCAGCCAGCCCGACAGTGCGGTCAAGGTGATCCCGAAGCCTGCCGTCAGCGCCGCCAGCAGGATGGAACCCGCCCACACCCAGCGGTGCGGTCGCAGCAGCGAGCGCAGCGTGAGCCCGGCCCCGACCTGCGCTGCTTCCTGCACCTGTGCAGTCTCCGGCTCGCGTGAACCGGATGCCGCGGGCGCGGCGACTGCGCCGCCGGCCCCCTGCGTGCGAGCCGGTGTCGCAACCGCCCCGTCGAGTGCGATCCGCCATTCGGCCAGTGCCAGCGTCTCCGGCTCGTGCGTGGCGAGCACCACCACGCAGCGACGGGAGCGGCGCAGCACGGCCGCCCGCACGAGGTCGGCCGACTGCCGATCCAGGTGCGCGGTCGGCTCGTCGAGCAGGAGCAGACGCGCCCCCTGGTCGACGCGGGCCAGCGCACGCGCCACGGCCAGGCGCCGCTGCTCCCCCGGGCTGAGCTCGGCGGTGGCGGCATCCCCGAGCGGATCGAGCCCGAGCTCCGCAAGCGCCTCGGGGCCCGCCCCGAACAGGGCCAGCTCGGCGCGGGGCGTGACGGCGAAGAACTGCGGCGCCTGCGGCGCCCATGCCACATCTCCGGCACTCACCCCGGTGATGGCTCCGCCGGCTGACGCGTCCGGCGGCAGCGTGCCGGCGAGGGCGGCCAGCAGTGTCGACTTGCCCGCTCCGCTGGGCCCCGTGAGCGCCGTGATGCCGGCGAGCGTGGCCGAGACGCCATCGATCACGGCGCTCGCGCTTCCTGCGTAGCGGACTGTGACGCCGCTGAGCCGCACCGGCCCGGATCCGTCGCGCCGAAGGTCGTGGCGCTGCGGCCGCTGGAGCAGTTCCTGCGCTCTGCCGAGCGCGGACAGGCCGTCCTGCGAGGCGTGGAATGCGGCACCGAGCTCGCGCAGAGCGAGGAAGCACTCCGGCGCGAGAATGAGGGCCACCAGCGCCGGCTCGAGCTCCATCGTTCCGTTCAGCAGGCGGAGGCCGAGCAGCACGGCGACGACGGCCACCGAGAGCGTCGCGATCAGTTCCAGCGCGAGGGCGGACAGGAACGCCCAGCGCAGGGTCTCCTCGGTGCGCTCCCGATACCTCCGCTGCACGGCGTCGAGGGCGCGGGTCTGCTCGCGCACCCGGCCGAGCCCGACGATCACGGGGAGGCCGCGAGCGAGCTCGGCGAGATGGTCGGCGAGCCGGGTGAGCGCGGTGAGCGCGGCATCCGTCCGCTCCTGAGTGTGCTTGCCGATCAGCACCATGAACAATGGGACCAGGGGCAGCGTCAGGACGACGACGAGGGCGCTCAACCAGTCCGCTCCGAGGATGCGCAGCCCCACGATGATCGGCACGACGGCGGCCGAGATCGTGGCAGGAACGGACTGCACGTAGTAGTCGTCGATCGCGTCCAGCCCGTCGGCGGCGAGGACGGCGGTGCCGCCTCCGGATTCTCCGCCGTCGGCGAGCCGCCGCCACAGGCGTCCGCGCAGCTCGCGCTTGACGCCGGTGGCGATGCGGCGGGCGAGCACCGCGGTGCCCCATTCGCCGCCGACGCGCAGGACGACGCCCAGTGCTCCGAGAATGACGATGGCCCGGGTCGTGCGCTCGTCGAGACCCGTGCCGGCGAGGGCCGCGATTCCGCGCGCCACGGACTCGGCGATCAGCACCAGGCCGAGGGCTCGCAGCGCCGCGAGGACGCCCAGTCCGTACAGGGCGCTGCGAGGGGCGGGGCCCATGCCGGGTCGGGCCGCTGGCGCGGTCGCCGCCGCGCGACGCGCCTCACTCACCCAGGGATCATTCATGACCGGCTGACGACTCACCCAGCAATTCTACGTGGCGTAGAAGTATGGGCGGCACAATGCCGTAGCCGAGTCCGCTGCCGCGTGCGAGGATCAGGACATGGCTGCCGAAGGCACCACCGCGTATCGGGCCCGTCTGCTGAGCACCGACACCTGGGACGACTTCGCCGCACTCGTCAAGGAGAACAACGGCGTGTGGGGCGGTTGCTGGTGCATGGGATTCCACACCGAGGGCCTCGACGAGCACAGCGCCGAGGCCAACCGCGCGAACAAGCTCGAGCACGTGCGGCGCGGAACGGTGCACCAGGTGCTCGTCTACGACGGCGACCGATGCGCCGGGTGGTGCCAGTTCGGCAGACCCGACGAAGTCGCCCGCATCCTGAACCAGAAGAAGTACGAGAGCGGACTCATCGACCTGCCGGACTGGCGGATCGGCTGCATCTTCACGGGCAAGGGCCACCGGCGCGCCGGCGTGGCCCGCGCAGCCGTCGCCGGCGCCCTCGCCGCGATCGAGGAGGCCGGCGGGGGCACCGTGGAGGCGTACCCCGAGCAGGATGCGGAACGCGCCCCGCAGCGCGGCGCCTACTTCCACACCGGGCCGGAGAGCCTGTTCGAGGGCTTCGGGTTCGTGCGCGACCGACGGATCGCGAAGTGGCGCTGGGTGATGCGCGCGGACGTGCCGTAGCCGTCCTCAGCGCGCCACGGGCGTGACCTGGAAGCGCGCCCGATAGTCGGTCGGCGTGACTCCGAGCCTGCGGCGGAAAGCCCGGGTCAGGGTGTCGACGGTGCCGAAGCCGCAGTCGGCCGCCACGCGCTGCAGCGTGTCCTCCCCCGTCTCCAGGCGGCTGCGCGCGACCTCGACCCGCACGGATTCGACGTAGGCGGCCGGCGTCATCCCGAGCTCCGCCTTGAAGATCCGCGTGAGCTGGCGATCGCTCACGTGCACCCTGGCGGCGAGCTCGGGAACGTTCAGCGGTCTCGTGAGATGTGCGGCGATGTGGTGCCGGAGCTCCTCGATCCGCGGCGTCGTCGAGACGTTGCTCAGAGCCACGCTGAACTGGCTCTGCCCGCTGGGCCGTTTCGCGTACATGACGAGCTGCCGCGCCACACGCACGGCGTGCTCCTGTCCGAAGTCCTCGGCGACGAGGGCGAGGCTGAGATCAAGGCACGCGGTCAGCCCCGCGCCGGTCCAGACGCCACCCTCCCGGATGAAGATCGGGTCCGGGTCGACGGTCACCGCCGGATGCTCCGCAGCCAGCTGCGCGGCGGTCGACCAGTGCGTCGTCGCGCGTAGACCGTCCAGCAGGCCGGCAGCGGCGAGGACGTGCGCCCCCACGCAGACGGATACCACTCGCCGAGAGCCCGGCGCCAGCGCCTGCACCCGCCGCACGATCACGGGATCGACGACGGCACGCACGCCACCACCGTCACGCTCGACCGCGCCGGGCACGATGAGCGTGTCGATGCGGCGGCCGGCGAGCTGGTCGAACGTCGCGTCCGGCAGCACGCGCACTCCGGCGGATGTCGTCACCGGCGCCATGTCCTCGGCGACGAGCAGCACCTCGTAGCCGGAGGGCTCGTTCATCTCGCGTTCCAGCAGCGAGAACACCTCGGCCGGTCCGGTGACGTCGAGCAGGTCGACACCGGTGAACACGGTGACGACGATCAGCCGGCGGATCATGGGCACTCCTCAGCGATGTCGGTTTCTGCGGCTTGAATGACATTGCCGACATCAGCGGCGGCTTCTAGCGTAGACGGTGCCCCTCACCGGGGGCACTTCCCCGAAAGGACCCAGAATGGCCACTCCCCTGCGCGAACTCGACGGTCACCCGCAGACGCCTGCGACGCTCGCCGAATCGACGCTCATCCTCGTCGACTACCAGAACACCTACACGCAGGGCGTTATGGAGCTCGAGGGCTGGTCCGAGGCACTGGATGCCGCGGAGGGCCTGCTCACCCGCGCCCGTCGCGAGGGCGCGAAGGTCATCCACGTGCAGCACGACGGCGGCGAGGGCAGCCCCTACGACATCCGCGCCGACATCGGGCGCATCCATCCCCGCGTCGCCCCGATCGAGGGCGAGCCCGTGGTGGTGAAGTCGGCGCCGAACGGTTTCGTGGGCACCGACCTCGGAGATCGCGTGGACGCGGCGGGCAACCAGGACGTGATCGTCGTGGGGTTCATGACCCACATGTGCGTGACGTTCACGTCGGAGGGCGCCTTCCTGCGCGGCAACCGGGTCACGGTCGTGGCGGACGCCTGCGCGACGAGGGCGCTGCCGTCGGCTGCCGGAGAGGTCAGCGCGGCCGACCTGCATCGCGGAGCGCTGGCGACCATCGGCGATGTGTACGCCCAGGTCGTGCGGAACGCCGACGCGCTGCGCTGACCCAGGGGCCGAGGGTCAGGCGCTCCCGTCCAGCGACCCGCTCAGCCGCCCGTGGAAGGCGCGGCTGTGCGGGTTCAGCCCCACGAGTTCCACCGTCGCCCCGTGCGCGGCGTACTTCGTCTCAATCGCGTCCAGTGCGGCGACGCTGCTCGCGTCCCACACGTGCGAGCGGCTGAGATCGATGACGACGCGATCGGGATCGTCCACGTAGGAGAATCTGTCCACCAGATCGTTGCTCGATGCGAAGAACAGCGGGCCGAGCACGCGGTAGCGCGCCACCGCACCCCCCTCGACGATCTCCCGTTCGACGGAGGTCACGTGTGCGATCCGGCGGGCGAACAGCACAAGGGCCAGGAGCACGCCGACGCCCACGCCGGTGGCGAGGTTCCCGGTCGCGACGACCACCGCGACGGTGACGAGCATGACGGCGGTCTCCGAGAGGGGCATCCGCTTCAGCGTCGAAGGTCGCACGCTGTGCCAGTCGATCGTCCGGAGCGCGACGACCATCATGACGGCGGCCAGGGCGGCCATCGGGATCGCTGCCATCACCGGCGAGAGCACGGCCACGAGCAGCAGCAGGAACAGTCCGGCGATCACGGTCGAGACGCGGCTGCGCGCCCTGCCGAGCTGCACGTTCACGACGGTCTGGCCGATCATCGCGCAGCCGGCGACCCCGCCCCAGAACCCGGCGAGGATGTTCGCGACACCGAGACCCCAGGACTCGCGGGACTTCGAGGAGTGGCTGTCGGTGAGATCGTCGACGAGCTTCGCCGTGAGCAGGCTCTCCAGCAGGCCGACCAGCGCGGCGCCGATCGCGGTGGGCAGGATGATCTGCAGCGTGGTCAGGTCGAGGGGCACGGTCCACGGGGTGAGACCGGGAAGTCCGCCGCTGACCGTGCCCTCATCGCCGACGGTGGGCACGTTCAACCCGAAGATCATCGCCGCAGCCGTGACGACGACGATGGCGACCAGCGGCGCGGGCACCGCGGTGGTGATCTTCGGGAGCAGCACGACGATGAGGATCGTCGCGGCGAACAGGGGGTACACCATCCACGGCACATCGATGACGTGCGACACCTGCGCCACGAAGATGAGCACGCCGAGAGCGTTGACGAAACCGATCATGACCGAGCGCGGGATGTACCGGACCAGCCGCGCCAGCCCGAAGACTCCGAAGAGCACCTGCAGGACGCCGACGAGCAGAACCGTCGGCAGGACGTACTCGGTGCCGTGCACGGCCACCATCGGGGCGATCACGAGTGCGACGGATCCGGCCGCGGCCGAGACCATCGCCGGCCGGCCGCCGAGGAACGACATCGCGATGGCGAGCGTCACCGACGAGATCAGCGCGACATCAGGGCCCACACCCGAGATCAGCGAGAACGAGATGACCTCGGGGATGAGCGCGAGCGTGGTGACCATGCCCGCGAGCACCTCGGTGCTCAGCAGGCGCGGATGCCGAAGGACTGCGAGCGCCGGTACCTGCCCGTTGGGCAGCCGGTACGCGGTCGACTCAGGCGCGGACGGTGAGAGCGGCATTCTGTTCCTCCGGCAGCGCGACCTTGAGCCTCGCCCAGGAGCGGCCCTGGGTGTCCTTGAGGATGTCGTACTCGACATCGACGTGCGGCTCGATGGCGCTGTACTTGTCGTTCGGGGCGCCGATGACGAGCTGGAAGCCGAGGCCGCGCCAGGCGCCGATCGCACGCTTCGTGAAGTGCGCGTCGGCCTTGATCAGGGCCTCGTCCATGAACACCGGCGCGTACCGCGGACGTTCGGCGCCGGCGTCCCCGAGCTGGTAGCGCAGAGCTGCGCCGACGATGAACGCGATGAGCTCCTGCGACTCGCCGCCGGACTTCTCGCCGATGTGGTCGTAGAGGGCCACATGCTGCTTCGTGTCGACCGTCACCCGCTCGGCGCTCACCCGCACGTGGTTGCGCACGTCGATGAGATCGGCGAAGTCCGGCGCGGAGCGCCGCAGGTGCGTGATGAGGCGCGACATCCGCCGGTAGGCGTGCTCGCGGTCCTGGTCCGTCGATGCGGTCTCGATGAGTCCGCGCACCTCGCGCAGATCGCGACGGAACCGCTTGCGCGCCTCGGACTGGCTCTCGCGCGTGGTGATCTGCAAGCGGTGGTCGTCGTCGTAGAACGGCAGGTCCTGCATGATCCGGTTGATCGGCTCGATGCGCTCGCGGATCTCCCGCAGCGCCCGGCCCAGAGTCGAGTCGAGGTTCGTGAGGTCGTTGCCGGAGAGATGCACCAGGCTGTCCCGCCACTCGCTCTCGAGACGGTGCAGTCCGCTGGTCTCGAGCGCGGTGAGGATGTTCTCGAAGTCGTCGACGTAGAGGTCGGGGTCGGCGAGCAGGTTCGGGTTCTCCCAGCGCTCCAGGAAGCCGCTCATCAGTCGGCGCATCGCTTCGCGTTGCTCGTGGTGCGCGTCGAAAGCCGCTGCGCGGTCCTCGGTGAGCCGGTTGCCGGCAGTGCCGAGCGCCCCGTCGAAGCGCTCCAGCAGCACCGAAGGAACGGCCTTGGCGGATGCCGGGGTCGCGAAGCGCTCGTCGAGGTAGTGCGCCTGATCGGCATCGACCGCACGGCCCGATTCGGCGGCCTCGTCGATCAGTGCCTGTCCGGCGTCGACCTCATCGGTGATCCGGCTCCAGCGTTCCTCGACCTGCTGGCGCTCCGCCGTCGCGGCCCCGATCTCCTCGCGCAGCCGCACGAGCAGGCGCTTGGACTTCTCGATCTGCGCGGCGATGCCGGCGATGTCGGGGTTCTCGTCTGAGACCTCGGCCTCGACACGGCGCCAGCGCTCCTGCTCGGCGGCCAGTGCATCGACGTCGACGTTCTCCCAGACGACGTCCACGATCCTGACGTAGGCCGCGCGCTCGGCATCGAAGCGGTCCAGCGCGTTCTCCGCAGCCGCGACCTCGGCATCGGCGCGCTCCAGGGCGGGCTGCAGCTCGCGGACCGCGGCCTCGAGCTCGCGCAGCCGGGCGCGGTTGGAGAATCCGAGCACGTTCGCCCGACCGTGACCGCCGTGCGCGCCCTGGTCGCCGCGTGACATCTGCCCCGTGATCGTGAGCGCCTGATCGTACCGGGCGAGATCCGCCGCAGTGTTCACGCACACGAAGTCGAACCGCTCGCCGAGACGCACCTGCAGCCAGCCGGTGAACGGCGTGTCGGCGTAGTCGAGGCGACCCGGCATCCGGTCCGCCGCTCCCCCGCCGCTGGCGCGCATCCCGGTGTGCACGCCCTGGTAGGTGAGCCGGCGCGGCGTTCGCACGCCGTCGATCGCCGTGCGGAACCGATCGAGGTCGGCCGTGTCGATCAGCACAGTGGTGGCGAAGCCTCCCAGCGCAAGATTGAACGCCTCGCGCCACGGCTCGTACTCGGTGCGCACCTCGATCAGCTCGCCGACGAACGGCAGCTGGTGCGGCTCGAGTCCGGCGGCCTCGGCCAGCAGCTCACGCGAGCGGTACAGGTCGGCGGGGATGTTGCCGGAGAAGGCGGACGCCTCGTCGAGCGCCCGTTCACGCTGCGTGAGCTCACTGCGCAGCCCGTCGCGGGTGCGCCGGGCCTCGGCCCAGGCTTCCCGCGCGCTCCCCTTCGCATCGGCATCCGCCAGTACCGCACGGCCGCGCGCGACGATCTTCTCGAAATCGCCTCGGCTGCCGGCTTCGACACCGAGCACCCGCAGGTCGTCCTCGAGCCGCTCGCGCTGAGCACGAGCCTCGCCCAGCCGGCGCTCCACGCCGCGCAGCTCGCGCTGAGCCGTCTCCAGCCGGTCACCGCCGCGCTCCCTCAGCAGGTCGCGCAGACCGTCGTGCTCGGTCTCAGCGGCATCCGCCTGCACGCGCTTCTCGCGCACCTGGGCATCGAGCTCGCGGCGGCGATCGCGCAGCTCGTCCTCCACCTCGCGGAGCAGGTCCATCCGCCGCTCCGCCTTCCACAGCGAGGCGATCGACGACGGATCATCGAACACGCCGACGGCGTCGATCAGCGTCATCCGCTCGGCGGCGTCCTCGATGCGCCGTCGCAGGTCGCGGATCGGCTCGAGAGCGGCGACCTGCTGGCGTGCGACCAGCATCCGCTGCTTCGTGCTCTCCAGCTCATCGAAGTGCTGCACCACGGCATCCGCGGTGCGCATGGTCTCGGGCTCTTCGAGCACGAGACGCTTGTAGAGGTCGTCGACGGTGGTGATCTGCTGGCCGGCCTGGATGCGGGCGAGCAGGCTCATCGCGTTCGCCCCGGCGCCCGCGGCGCCGATGCCCAGCACCGAGTGCAGGCGTGCGGAGAACTCACGGTCGGTGCCGACCGGCTCGAGGCCGGCGGCCCGGACGGCAGCGTCGGTGAGGCGCTGCGCGGCTGCCCTCTCGAGCTCCGCGAGGTCGAAGGCGCTGTTCACTGTGGCTCGCACGCGCACGGTGTCTTCGAGCACCCGGGCGCCGGCGGGGATGTACCAGGCGCGCACCGCGGTGAAGCGGGAGTCGTCGTGGTCGCGCCAGGTCATCGCGATCGCGGTCCACGTGTCCTCCCCGTCGCCGCGGAGAACCTGCACCTTGGTGCCCTCCTCGGTGCGGGTCTCGTCGAGCTTGCCGCGACCGTAGGAGAGCACGTTGCGCTGCTCGTCGCCGCGCGGACGACCGGTGACCCCGCCGTTGGATGCGCCGTTGAACGGCGTCGTGTGCGGCATCATCAGCGCGATGTAGGCGTCCATGAGCGTCGACTTGCCGGAGCCGGACCCGCCGCAGAGCAGTGTCGCGGCGGGCGAGAACCGCACCCGGTGCGGGCCGCCGTCGTAGCCGCCCCAGTTGACCAGCTGCAGGTCCTCGGCGACCCACTGCTGTCCACGGGAGGCCTCCGGGATGAGACCGAAGAGCGTGTCGATCATCGTCATGAGTAGACGTCCTCCAGCGCCTCGGCAGCATCCGCCGCAGCATCCGATCCTGCGAGCCGCTCGGCGGCGGTCTCGCGCAGCCAGTCGCGCAGCTCGGTGAGCTTCTCGGCGCTGAGCACGACCTCGACGAGCGGCCCGATCCGGTAGCGACCGGTGGTCTCCTCGCTGATGATGCCGTCGTTGGACAGCTTGCGCATCGCGTCGCGCACCGCCTTCTGGCGGCGCGAGATGTCGCCGTCGGCGTCGGTGAAGTAGCTCAGCACGGTCTGCTCGACGTCCTCGATGTCGATGCGCGGCGCCGCCTCCCCGGCGACATTCTCCCGCTCGTAGACGGTGCGCAGATGCACCAGCACGAGGGTCTCGGAGCGCGTGTAGGGCGTGTCGCGCAGCAGGATCGGGATGTCGAGCTCCTCGATGCGGATCTGCTGCTTGTAGGCCAGGCCGTGCTCGTGGTCGACGACCAGCCGGATGTAGAGGTCGTTCAGCCGGGACTCGATCACCGTCTGGTTGTCGAGCAGCGTGCGCCACTCCTGGCGGTTGCGCTCGGCCAGCAGGAACCGCCGGTGCAGGACGAGGGCGAGCGTGCGGCGCACCTCGGGGTCGAGCACGCCCCTGTCGCCGGGGAACAGCTCGGCGAGGTCGTCCTCCATGGCGACGGGAGCGATGAAGCCCGCTTCCTCTGTGCTGTCGCTGGTCATTCCGAGTCCTTCCTCGCGTGCGCGGTCACGGCCTCGAAGGCGAACCGTCGCGCGGTGCCGTCCGGGCGTACTGCCTCGACGATCGAGATCCCCTCTCCGCTGGAGAGGGCTCCGCGGTGTGCGATCTCGAGCAGGCCGAGCAGGTCGACCGGACGGCGGGTGATGTCGGCGGCGCCCTCGAAGGCCTCACCGAGGTCGAAGGTGTCGCCGAGCCTTGCGACGTAAGCCTCGAGCTCCGCATAGTGCGGGCCACCCCAGGCGCGGGTGTCCGCGTCGAGGAACTCGACATCCTGCCCCTGAGACGCGAGCGCCGCGGGTGCTCCGGGCGGGCGGATGTCGCCGAGCGACTGCCTCAGGTGCCCGATGTGCGCGACGGGCAGGCGGCGCAGCGGCTCGACCGGCGTCTCCGGCGCGCGAGTATGGGTCCACGCCTGGAGGCCTGCGATCACGTCGCGCAGCAACTCGTCGACCTGGCGGTCGCGCGCGGGATCGTGCGTGCGCACCTGCCCCGCGATGACGTGCGAGGCACGCCGCTGCGCCGTGAGCACCTCCTGCACGCCGAGTTCCATGCGACGGCCGATCATGTCGAGCTCGGTGCGCTGCGTGGCGTCGAGCATCTCGGCGAACGGTCGCGAAAGCAGGCCGTGCAGCTGCGCGGTGAGGGCGTCGATGCGCTCAGGGTCGCCGATCAGGCGGAGCGCGCCGGCGAACGCCTGGCCCTCACGGGTCGACTGCATCACCTGCTGACCACGCAGCAGGTATTCGCGCAGTACCTCGCCCGTGGGGCGCTCGTCGCGGCGCAGGTCGCGGATCACGTCGCGCTGCATCGCCTTGATCGACTCCGCGACCCGGGTGAAGTCCGCCGGGAGCCCGCGCGAGAGATGCAGAACGTTCTCGGCCTCTTCGAGCAGCTCGTCGTCGGGGACCGGGTCGGCGGCGCCGCTCTCGAGGGCGGCGATCTGGGCGTCGAGCGCATCGCGCTCGGCCTTCAGTCGCCTCAGGCGCCTGGCCGGATCGCCGTCGGCGTTGCCGGCCAGCCGCTCGACGGCCTCGAGCAGGGTGCGAACGCGCGAGTTGGAGACGCGCGACCCGCCGCCGGTGAGGTCGGCGATCTCGAGCGCGCGCACGGCGTGCGCGGTGAGGCGGTACACCTCGGTCTCGCCCTCGATCTGCTGACCGAGCCAGCCGACCTTGACCCAGTAGCGGCACACCTCACGACCGGATGCGGCAGGCAGGCGCCTGCGGTCGTCCTCGTAGCCCTCGGCGCGGAGCTGGTCGAGCATCTCGCCGACCTCGACATGCGCGTCGGCGACGGCCACGGTGGGCCGGTCTGCGGAGAACATCAGACTCAGAGCTGAGACGACGAACGGCGCGTAGCGCCCGTGCAGCAGGTCGAGGGTCGGGGTCTTGAACGCCGCGAGTGCGCGCAGATAGGCAGCCTCTGCTCGAGTACCCGTCACGCTGCTCCCGAAGATCCCTGAAAACCGTGCCGATCCCGCGTGGTCCCGCGTAGAGCAGCACCCTCCAGCCTAGCGGGGCGGTGCCAGGCGCCGAACTCCCCGGCGTCTTCGCGAACACCATCGCACCGGGTGTCGAAACGCCGGGTCGCCGTTCGTGGTCTTGATAGCCGGGCCACAACGGATCCGGCCCGACCGGAAGGGCTTCTCACATGTACATCGATCCGATGGGTCTGCTCCTCATCCACACCGCCGAGACCGAGCAGCGCCTGGCCAGGGCTGAGCTTCGTCGCGTGATCGCCGAACGCGTCGCGCCCGACGAGCGCGAGCAGCCGTCGGCGAAAGCGGCGGCGCACCCGCGGAGCCGCCACTTCTTCCGGAAGACTGTCGAAGCACGCTGACCCTGCTCATAGAACAGATGAGACGACGCATCACACACCCCCGACTCGAAGGATGATCGTGACCTCACACCAGGACGGCATCACGGATGTGGCAGCTGTGATCACGCGAACGCATCGTGAGGAGTGGGCGCGGATCGTCGCCGGCCTGACACGGCGGCTCGGCGACCTCGATCTGGCTGAGGAGATGGCGGCGGACGCGTTCGCAACCGCCGTCGAGCACTGGCCGGCGCACGGCGTGCCACCGAATCCGCCCGGCTGGCTGACGACCACCGCGAACCGCAAGGCGATCGACCGTCTGCGCCGCGAGGCGCGGCGGGAGGACAAGCACCGGGAGGCTCTCATGCTGCACGATCCGGAACCGGCTGAGCCCACCGGGGCGGTCGAGGACGACCGGCTGCGGCTCCTGTTCATCTGCTGCCACCCGGCGCTCCCGCTGGAGGCCCGGGTCGCGCTGACCCTGAGGATGCTCGGCGGGCTCACCGTGGCCGAGATCGCACACGCATTCCTCGTGCAGGACACGACGATGGGTCAGCGGATCAGCCGGGCGAAGGCGAAGATCAAGACCGCCGGCATCCCGTTCTCCAACCCCGAGCCGGACGATCTCCCCGCCCGTGTCGACGGCGTCCTCACGGTGCTGTATCTCGTGTTCAACGAGGGATACCTCGCCTCCGCCCCCGACGCTCCCCCGATTCGGCGCGACCTGACCGCGGAGGCGATACGTCTCACCCGCCTCACGCGTGAGCTCCTGCCCGACGACGCCGAGGTGACCGGCCTGCTCGCCCTGATGCTGCTCACCGAGGCCCGCGCTCGGACGCGCCTCTCCACCGACGGGGAGCTGGTGCGGCTGGATGAGCAGGATCGCGGCGCCTGGGACCGGGCGCTCATCGCCGAAGGCCTGCAACTGTTGGAGACATCCGACACGACGGATGCTCCGCCCGGCCGCTACCGGCTGCTCGCCTCGATCAACGCCGAACACGTCTCGGCCCCGCACGCGCGAGACACGGACTGGGCACGCATCGTGACTCTCTACACCCGGCTCGAAGAGATCGACCCGAGCCCGATCGTCACGCTCAACAAGGCGATCGCCGTCTCAGAGCACGATTCACCGGATGTCGCGCTCGCGATCGTCGATCGACTCGCGGACAGCCTCGATGGCTTCCACGCCTTCCACGCCACCCGTGCGGAACTGCTCCGCGCGACCGGCCGATCCGCCGATGCGCGGATCGCCTACGACCGCGCGATCGACCTCGCAGGGAACACCGCCGAGACGGCACACCTCAGCCGCAGACGCAATCAACTCGCCGCACCGAATGGAGCACGCTCATGAGCAGCAAGTACCTCGTCATCCACATGTCCGACCCGACCGGCGCCGACCTGCCGCAGTCCGAGGATCAGACGATCCTCGAGAACTGGGCCGCCGAGGGCAACGCCGCCGGCCGCCTCGAGATGGGCGCCCCGGTCGCCGGCCCCGAGTCGGCGAAGTCCGTCGCCGTCCGCGGCGGCCGGACCCTCATCACCGACGGGCCGTTCCCGGAGTTCAAGGAGTGGTTCGCCGGCTACGACCTGATCACCGCCGAATCGATCGAGGAGGCCGCGGAGTTCATGGCGAAGCATCCGATCGCCCTCAGCGGACGGATCTACATCCTGCCGCTGGTGAAGCTGCCGTGGGACCAGGACTGACAGGCGAGGCTGTGCGACCGCGACGCCCGCAGGTCAGTCGCGGTTCGGCCCGTGCCACCGAGTTGAGTGCGACCTTGTTCCGATTCTTCCGGCGGGAGCGTTCGGCGTGCAGGTCACACGAAGCCCTCCTCGACCAGCACGCATCCGCTCTCGGTGATGACGTGGGCCTGTCCGGAACCCCCGACGACGCGTGACCAGCTCTCCACGAAGAGACGGCCCCGATGAATCGACATGCCGAAGCCGCCGTACATGCCGGGATAGCCGAACCACAGGGTCTCGAACGTCTCGAGGGCGATGACCTCCGTCGGCACCGCCCGGAATCCGACCGGATCGAGCCTCTCGGTGCGCTCGGCGATCAGCGCGGCCAGGTGCCGATCCCACGCGGCGAATCGTCGCCTCTCCTGATCGCTGGGTGTGTGCGTGGCAAGGGCTTCCCGTAGGTGATGATGCCCGTTCCTCTCGGCGAGGTCGATCGGGCGATCACCGTCGGCGGTCGGGAGCGATCGCCACGCCCCGCGCCGCACGAGCTCCTCGACGACATCGACCGGTGCACCGAGAAATGCGGCCTGATGCAGCGGCGTGAACCAGGACTGACCGCCGATCCGCCACTGATTCACCGTCGGGCGGCCTGCGTCCAAGAGCCCGAGCACCGCGGCCCAGTCCCCTGCCTTCGCCGCATCCGCGAGTCGCTCGCCATCATCGAGGTGGGTCGGGTTCAGCACCTCGGGGTCGAGAATGCCGGGCCACTCAGCGTTCAGCATCGGCTCCTCCCTCGCAACCAACGGAAAAAGCCCCCGGATTCCGGGGGCTTTCTTGGTGGACCTGAGGGGACTCGAACCCCTGACCCCCTGCATGCCATGCAGGTGCGCTACCAGCTGCGCCACAGGCCCATCTTCGTCTCGGATCTCTCCGCGACAACTCATTCAGCTTACAACACCGATCCGGACGATCGCGAATCGTGCCCGCATCCCGGGTGTTTCGCGCTCAGGCGCCGGGACGCACCGTGAGATCGGTGATCTCCGCGTCGCGCGGAAGGTCGAGAGCGGTGAGGATGCTGGTGACGACGGACTCTGGGTCCATGAACCGCTCAGGGCGGTAGTCCTGCCCCTCCTGCTGGTGCACCCTCTCCTGCATCGGCGTCGCCGTGCGTCCCGGGTACACCGACGTGACCCGCACACCGTTCTCGCGCTCCTCGGCTCTGAGTGCGTCAGCCAGCGCCTTCAGCCCGTGCTTCGAGGCGGCATAGGCCGCCCAGCCGGCGTGCGCGTGCAGGCCTGCGCCCGAGTTCACGAACACGACCTGTCCGCGCGAGACGCGCAGCACCGGCAGAAGCAGCCGGGTGAGCTCAGCGGGGCCCGTGAGGTTCACGGCGAGCTGCTGCTCCCAGAGCGCCACAGGCAGATCGCCGACGGAACCGAGATCGACGACGCCCGCCGCATGCACGACCGAATCGATCCGCTCGGGGAGGTGCTGTTTGGACAGCGCCCACGACAGCCTGCCCGGCTGCGCGAGGTCTCCGACGAGCATCGAGGCGTCCGGAAAGTCGTGCGCGATCTGGCGCGCCCGGCCGGCATCCCGTGCCAGCAGGACCAGTTCGTCACCGCGGTTCTGCAGTCGTCGCGCGAGCGCCGCACCGATGCCGGATCCGGCGCCGGTGATGAGGTGGACGGCCATCCTCAGCTGCGCTCGGCCGTCTCCGCGACCTCGATCGGAACGATCGGGCAGTCCTTCCAGAGCCGCTCCAGGCCGTAGTAGGTGCGCTCCTCGGAGTGGAACACGTGCACGATCAGATCGCCGAAGTCCAGCAGCACCCAGCGCGCCTCGGCACGGCCCTCACGGCGCACGCGTCGATGACCGGCCTCGAGCAGGCGATCCTCGACCTCGTCCGCGATCGCGGCGACGTTGCGCTCGCTGTTACCGGTGACGAGCAGGAAGATGTCGACCAGCGGCAGCGGCTGGGAGACGTCGAGGGCGACGAGGTCCTCACCGCCCTTGTCGACCGCGGCCTCGGCTGCGACCTGCAGCATCTGCACCGAGTTCTCGAACGCCTGCATCAGCCGAACACGTTCGTGCTGAAGGCGATGACCAGCGCGGCTCCCAGCAGGAGCGCGAGACCACCGGCGACGATCGCCAGAGTCATCATGAGGCGGTTGCCCTTCTCGGGTGCCGGGGGTCGGATGACCTCGCCGGCAGGCTTGGACGTGCTCACCGCGGCACTCGCGGCGATCGGAGTCGGCGACGACGTCGGCGGCAGTTCGCCGTCGATCAGCACGACGTCGACCTCCTTGCCGTCCGCGGTGCCGGCGTGGCCCTGCGAGCCGAGGCCGCGGGGAAGGTCGTAGGTGCCCGTCACGAGCACCTCGCCCGTCGAGGCCACCGGCCCCGACAGCGACGCCTCGGTCGGCTGGGTGTAGATGAGGGCGCTCGGTGCAGAGTGCTGCGAACCGGCGGAATCACCGACGATGTCGTCGAACGTGCCGGAGAACGCCGGGATGTCGGACGCCTGCTCCGCCACGGCGCGACCGAAGTCGGGGTTCACCTGCGGGCGCACGTTCTCTGCGGGCGCCGCCTGCGGGGCGGGAGCCTGCTCGGCCACGGGGGTCTGCACGGGCGCGGCCTGCTCCACGTACACCTCGACCGGGGCGGGAGCATACTCCTCGACCGGGGCAGGCTCGACCGGGGCGGGAGCGACCGGAGCCGCAGCGGCGGGCGCGTCGAACATCGCGGCGAGGGCATCCCTGTCCCCCGCATAGGCGGTGCGAGCGGATGCCGCGGAGGTCTCGGCCACCGGGAACAGCGGAACGTCCGAGACCAGCTCCGGCATCGGCTCGCGGATCGGCGCGACCGGCACGGGAGCGATCGGAGCGGGTGCGACCGGCGCGCCGCCGGCGGCGATGGTGGCCGGCACCTGCGCGGCGACCGGCTGGACCGATGCGATGACCGGCACCGATGCTGTTCGGATGCGCTCCTGATCGCGCATCTGCCGCCGGGTCAGCGGCGCTGCGGCGAGGTCGACGGCGGCATCCGGCACGGGTGCCGGCGGCAGCGGCACCGGCTCGGCCGCGCGCGGCAGGACGGTCGTGACAGGCGCCGCGGGCGCGACAGACGCCTCTTCGATGACCGGCGTCGAGCCGGTCAGCCGGAGCTCCCGCATCTGCTTGCGCGTCAGCGGTGCCCCTCCGTTCTGATCCGATGTACTCATGCCCTGCTCCGATACAGATGATGCTTCGCGATGTATTGGACGACTCCGTCGGGAACGAGGTACCAGACGGGTTCGCCGGAGCGCACCCGTTCCCGGCAGTCCGTCGACGAGATCGACAGCGCCGGAACCTCGAGCTGGCTCACGTCGTCACTCGGGAGTCCGTCCGTGCTCAGAACGTGTCCTGGGCGCGAGACGGCGACGAAGTGGGCCAAGTCCCACAACTCATCATGGTCTCTCCAACTGAGAATTTGCGCTACGGCATCTGCACCAGTGATGAAAAAAAGCTCGGCATCAGGTCTTTCGCGCTGGAGATCCTTCAGAGTATCGATGGTGTACGTCGGTCCGTCGCGGTCGATGTCGACCCTGCTGACGGTGAAATCAGGGTTGGAGGCCGTCGCGATGACGGTCATCAGGTACCGGTGCTCGCTGGGCGAGACATCCTTCTTCTGCCACGGCTGCCCGGTCGGCACGAAGACCACCTCGTCCAGATCGAACGAGTGCGCGACTTCGCTGGCCGCGACCAGGTGGCCGTGATGGATCGGATCGAACGTTCCGCCCATCACTCCGATGCGCGAGGCGCGCCGTGTGGATGTCTCCATGCGGAAGGTGGCCTCAGTGGCCGTGCCCTGCCTTGTGACCGTCCTTGCCGTGGCGCTGCGCGTAGGCCTCGGCCTTGGCCGAGTGCCGGTTCGCGACGTTCTTGTACGAGAGGGTCACCAAGCCGAGAGCGGCGAACACCACCGCGGCGATGATGCCGTAGATGACGGTCTCGGCAGCGATGTTCCCGCTGTGCTCCGCCTCTGCTGCTGCCATCGCGACCTGTGCGACGAGATTCATCGTGACTCCGTTTCTGACCGGGTTCCCCACCTCGGGGAGAAAGACCACCCCAGTCTAGTGCTCAGGCGCGGATCTGACCCGCCCCGCGGGCGAGCCATTTCGTGCTGGTCAGTTCGGCGAGCCCCATCGGCCCCCTGGTGTGCAGCTTCTGCGTGGAGATGCCGACCTCGGCGCCGAACCCGAACTCCGCACCGTCGGTGAACCGCGTGGAGGCGTTGGCCATGACCACGGCCGAGTCCACCTCGGCGAGGAAGCGCTCCGCGTTGCGGGCATCGGTGGTGATGATCGACTCGGTATGCCCGGTGCTGTAGCGCCGGATGTGCTCGAGCGCGCCGTCGAGATCGTCGACCACGCGCATCGACACGTCCAGGCTGAGGTACTCCGTGGCCCAGTCCTCCTCGGTGGCCGGCACGACGTCAGCGGCCAGTGCCGCGACCGCGACATCGCCGTGCACCGTCACTCCCTGCGCCTGCAGGGCGCCCGTGACCACGGGGACGAGCCGCTCCGCGGCATCCTTCAGCACCAGGACCGTCTCGACGGCGTTGCACACGCTGGGACGCTGCACCTTCGCGTTGACCACGATGTCGCGCGCCCAGTCCTCGGGAGCCGTGCTGTCCAGCACGATGTGCACCACGCCGGCGCCAGTCTCGATCACGGGCACGGTCGATTCGGTGACCACCGTCTGGATGAGCGCGGCGGAGCCGCGCGGCACCAGCACGTCGATGAAGCCGCGGCCGTGCATGAGCGCCTTCGCGCCGTCGCGGCCGAAGTCGTCGACGGTCTGGATCGCCTCCGGCGTCACACCCGAGGCCTCGAGGGCGTCGCGCATGACCTGTACGAGAACCGTGTTCGAGCTGCGCGCCGCGCTGCCGCCGCGGAGCACGACGGCGTTGCCAGCGCGCAGTGCGAGCGCTGCGATGTCGACCGTGACGTTCGGCCGGGCCTCGTAGATCGCGCCGACCACGCCGAAGGGCACCCGCACCTGCTCGAGGGCGACGCCGTTCGGCATCCGGTGGCCGCCGACCACCTGGCCGATCGGGTCCGGCAGGGTCGCGACATCCCGGACGGCGGATGCCAGGGATGCGACGCGCTTCTCGTCCAGACGCAGCCGGTCGATGAGAGCGTCGCCGATGCCGGCATCCGTGCCGCGTGAGATGTCATCGCCGTTCGCCGCGAGGATCCGCGGCGCCTGCGCCTCGATCGCGTCGGCGATCGCGTGCAGGACGCGCGCCTTGTCGGCGCTGGTCAGCCGGGCGACCTCTCGGGCGGCCTCCTTGGCGCGCGCCAGGCGATCCTGAGCGGTGTCGGTGAGGGTGTCGGCACTCATCCGCTCAGTCTAGGACCAGGCGGATGCGGCGAAGGCCGGTGTGACGCCGGGCTACGCCGGCTCGAACCAGGTGCCGATCGGGTCGCCCTGAAGCGCCTGCGCCACGAGGTCCGCGCTCGTCACGAGCACGCCGATCCCGGATGCCGCGGCGAGGCGTGCCGCGGAGACCTTGGTGGCCGCTCCCCCGGTACCCACGCTGTTCACGACGGTCGCACCGAACTCGAGACCGGTCAGATCCGCCCCCGCCGCGATGACGTCGATCGGCTCGGCGGAGGGGTCCGTGGGCGGCTTCGTGTACAGCGACTCGATGTCGCTGAGCAGGACCAGCGCATCCGCCTGCACGAGCTGGGCGACCAGCGCCGCCAGTCGGTCGTTGTCGCCGAACCGGATCTCCTGGGTCGCCACGGTGTCGTTCTCGTTGACGATCGGCAGCACTCGCAGACCCAGCATCCGCTCCACGGCGCGACGGGCGTTGCTGCGCGAGGTCGGAGTGTCGAGGTCGCCGGTGGTGAGGAGCACCTGCCCTGCCACGATGCCGAACGGCCTCAGCGCCTCCTGGTAGCGGTACACCAGGATGTTCTGGCCGACGGCCGCGGCGGCCTGCTGAGTGGCGAGGTCGGTGGGACGCGCATCGAGGGAGAGGAACGGGATGCCGCTCGCGATCGCCCCCGAGGAGACCAGCACGATCTCGGCGCCGCGACCATGCGCCGCTGCGAGGGCGTCCACGAGCATCGGGATACGCCAGGACGCCTCACCGCTGATCGATGACGAGCCGACCTTCACGACGATGCGCTCGGCCGTGGCCAGCCCGTCGCGCGTACGGACCGTCATTCGTCTTCGCTGCCGGAGTGCGCGGCGTTTTCCTTCAGGGCGATCCGCTCGGCCTCGAGCTCGGCGCGGGCGGCGGCCTTCGCATCCATCCGCTCGTGATAGCGCTCGCGGCGCTCGCTCGTCGTGCGGCGGGTGTTCGGATCCAGGCGCGCGTCCAGGCCACGCGGCGTGGTGATCAGCTCGGCGGCGGAGGCGATCGACGGCTCCCAGTCGAACACGACGCCGTCGCCCTCTCCGATGACGACCGTCGCGCCGGCGGTCGCGCCGGCCTTCAGCAGCGCGTCCTCGACGCCGAGACGCTCAAGACGGTCAGCCAGGTACCCGACCGCCTCCTCGTTCTGGAAGTCGGTCTGCTGCACCCAGCGCCACGGCTTCTCTCCGACGATGCGGTACAGATTGCCGTAGGTGCCGCCCTCGACGCGTACCTTGAACGCGGCCTCGGACCCCTTCGGACGGATGACGATGCGCTCGGCGGGGACCTCGACGGCCACCTCCGCGCGGTGCTTCTCGACGATGTCGGCGAGAGCGAACGTGAGCGGCCGCAGGCCCTCGTGCGAGACGGTGGAGATCTCGAAAACGCGGAAGCCCCGCGCCTCGAGGTCAGGACGCACCAGCTCTGCCAGATCGCGCGCCTCTGGCACGTCGACCTTGTTCAGGGCGACGAGCTGCGGACGCTCCAGCAGCGGGATCTGCCCCTCCGGCACCTCGTAGGCTGCGAGCTCGGCGAGGATCACGTCGAGGTCGCTGAGCGGGTCACGGCCCGGCTCGAGGGTCGCGCAGTCGAGAACATGCAGCAGCGCCGAGCAGCGCTCGACGTGTCGCAGGAACTCCAGTCCGAGCCCCTTGCCCTCACTGGCACCCTCGATGAGACCGGGCACGTCGGCGACGGTGAAGCGGCTCTCGCCGGCCTGCACGACGCCGAGGTTCGGGTGCAGCGTGGTGAACGGGTAGTCGGCGATCTTGGGCCGGGCGGCCGAGATGGCGGCGATGAGGCTGGACTTGCCGGCGGACGGGTAGCCCACCAGCGCCACGTCGGCGACGGTCTTCAGCTCGAGGACGACCTCGCCCTCGTATCCGGGAGTGCCCAGCAGGGCGAAGCCCGGGGCCTTTCGCTTCGGCGAGGAGAGCGCCGCATTGCCCAGGCCGCCGCGGCCGCCCTCGGCGACGACGTAGCGCTCGCCCGGCACGATCATGTCGTGCAGAACCTCGCCGGACACGCTCTTCACGACCGTTCCGACGGGCACCGGCAGCTCGAGGTGCTCCCCCGCTGCGCCCGAGCGCATGTCGCCCATGCCGAAACCGCCGTTGCCGGCGTTGCGGTGCGGGGCGTGGTGGTACGAGAGCAGCGTGGTCGTCTGCGGGTCGGCGACCAGGACGACGTCGCCCCCGTCACCGCCGTTCGCGCCGTCGGGGCCGGCGAGCGGCTTGAACTTCTCGCGGCGCACCGACACGCAGCCGTTGCCGCCCTTGCCGCCCTTGACGTGCAGCGTCACGGTGTCGACGAACGTGACCATGGGGACTCCTCTGCCTGAATACGCGGACGGGGCGAGCCGAAGCCCGCCCCGTCCGGAATGCCTGCTGCGATTACTCGGCAGCGGCGACGATGTTGACGACCTTGCGGCCGCCCTTCGCACCGAACTCCACCGAACCGGCGGCGAGGGCGAACAGAGTGTCGTCCCCACCACGGCCGACGTTGACGCCGGGGTGGAAGTGCGTGCCGCGCTGGCGGACGATGATCTCGCCGGCGTTGACGGCCTGGCCGCCGAAGCGCTTCACGCCGAGGCGCTGTGCATTGGAGTCACGACCGTTGCGGGTCGAGCTCGCACCCTTTTTGTGTGCCATTTGTCAGCTCCTCTTGGTGCTTACTTGATGCCGGTGATCTTGACGCGCGTGAGCTCCTGACGGTGGCCCTGGCGCTTCTTGTAACCGGTCTTGTTCTTGTACTTCTGGATGACGATCTTCGGGCCGCGCAGGTTGCCGATGACCTCAGCGGTCACCTTGACCTTCGCCAGCTTGTCGGCGTCGGTGGTCACCGTTGCGCCGTCGACGAGCAGCACAGCCGGCAGCTCGATCTTCTCGCCCTGGGCAGCCTGAACACGGTCGAGCTGAACGATCGTGCCGACCTCGACCTTCTCCTGCCGCCCACCGGCGCGCACAACTGCGTAAACCACTTCGTACCTGTTTCGTCAGGGAGCCCAACGGGCTCCGGAATCTCTCACGGGAAGACTGTTGCCTGCGATCGTCGCGCTGCGACGGATGCGGATGCAGGACTTGCCCCTGTCATGCGGGGCGCAGACAGGGATCGCGCACCAAGGGACTACTTTACCGGATGCCGCACCCTGTCGCAAAGCGAGCCGGCGGGTGTGTCTCCGCCGAGCCCGCGCCGGCCATCCGGTCCTAGGATCGCGACATGGCTGTACTCGTCGACGACCCCCGCTGGCCTGCGCACGGACGACTGTGGGCGCACCTGGTCAGCGACAGCAGCCTGGACGAGCTGCACGCGTTCGCGCTCGCCAACGGCGTTCCTGCACGCGCGTTCGACCGCGATCACTACGACGTCCCCGAGGAACTCGTGCCGAAACTCCTCGCCGCCGGCGCGGAACACGTCGGCGGCAAGGAGCTCGTCAGGAGGCTTATCGCGTCAGGACTGCGCGTCCCCGCCCGCGACCGGCGCTGACGTATCGGCGACGGGCTCGGGGCGCACCACCGGCGTGCCGGAGAGCGCGGCGGTCGTCACGCGACGGCGATTGCGGCCCTGCCCTGGTGCCTTCGGCTCCGGCAGCGCATCGAGCACAGAGTCCAGCAGCTGCTCGGCTTCGGACTTCGGGCCCTTGCGCTCGGAGGAGCGCTTCTTGCGCTTCTTGCGCTCCGGTGCCGGCTCGGCGGCCTGTTCGCGTGCGGGTTCGACGTGCACACCTTCGGCGTTCGGCGCGATCGTCGAGGCGGCGATGGCCGCAAGGGCGGACTTCGCGCCCTCGGTGATGCTGTGCGTGCCGCCGCTGACAGCAGCAGGAGGCTGGGAGGACTGGCCGCCGTTGCCGCCACCACCGTTGTTGTTGCTGCCGCCGCCGTTGCCACCGCGGGAGCGACGGCCCTGGCCGCCGCCACCGGAGGCGCTGCCGGCCGAGCGGTGCTTGACGACCGGATCGTGGTGCACGATGACGCCACGGCCGGCGCAGACCTCGCAGGCCTCGCTGAAGGTCTCCAGCAGGCCGAGCCCGAGCTTCTTGCGGGTCATCTGCACGAGACCGAGCGAGGTGACCTCGGCGACCTGGTGCTTCGTGCGATCGCGGCTCAGGCACTCCACCAGACGGCGCAGCACGAGGTCACGGTTGGACTCGAGCACCATGTCGATGAAGTCGACGACGATGATGCCGCCGATGTCGCGCAGCCGCAGCTGGCGGACGATCTCCTCAGCCGCCTCGAGGTTGTTCTTGGTGACCGTCTCCTCGAGGTTGCCGCCCGAGCCGACGAACTTGCCCGTGTTGACGTCGACGACGGTCATCGCCTCGGTGCGATCGATCACCAGCGAGCCACCCGAGGGCAGCCAGACCTTGCGGTCGAGGGCCTTCTCGATCTGCTCGGTGATGCGGAACGCATCGAACGGGTCGATCTCGTCCTCGTAGGCCTCGACGCGCTCGAGCAGGTCGGGTGCGACGCTCTCGAGATACGCCCGGATCGTGCGCTGCGCGTCCTCGCCCTGGATGAGCATCTTGGTGAAGTCCTCGTTGAAGACGTCACGGACGATCTTGACCAGCAGGTCGGGCTCTGCGTGCAGCAGCGACGGGGCCGACTGCGACTCGACCAGCTTCTGGATGTGCTCCCACTGCGAGGTCAGGCGCTGCACATCGCGGGTGAGCTGCTCCTCGGTGGCGCCCTCGGCCGCGGTGCGGACGATCACGCCCGAGGACTCCGGCAGCACCTCCTTGAGGATGCGCTTCAGTCGCGCCCGCTCGTTGTCGGGCAGCTTGCGGGAGATGCCGTTCATCGAGCCGCCGGGCACGTACACCAGGTAGCGGCCGGGCAGCGAGATCTGGCTGGTCAGGCGGGCGCCCTTGTGTCCCACCGGGTCCTTGGTGACCTGCACCAGGACGCGGTCGCCGGGCTTGAGTGCGAGCTCGATGCGGCGCGGCTGGTTGCCGGTCTCTACGCCGTCCCAGTCCACCTCGCCGGAGTACAGCACGGCGTTGCGGCCGCGGCCGATGTCGACGAACGCCGCCTCCATGCTCGGCAGCACGTTCTGCACGCGGCCGAGGTACACGTTGCCGATCAGCGACGCGTCCTGGTTGCGGGCGACGTAGTGCTCGACGAGCACGTTGTCCTCGAGCACGCCGATCTGGGTACGGCCGTTCTTGGCGCGCACGACCATCATCCGGTCGACGGCCTCTCGGCGGGCGAGGAACTCCGCCTCGGTCACGACAGGGCGACGGCGACCGGCGTCACGGCCGTCGCGGCGCCGTTGCTTCTTGGCCTCGAGCCGGGTGGAACCCTTGATCGCCTTCGGCTCGGTGATGTACTCGACGACGCGCTGACGCTGACGCGGCTCGGAGCGCTCGTCGTCACCCTCTCCGCGGCGGCGACGGCCACGACGACCGCCGGACTCGGTGTCCTGCTCGTCGTCGCGACGTGCCGGCAGCGGGACGATCTCGGGCGCGTAGAAGTGCAGCTGCGTCGACACCTTCGACACGAAGACCTCGGGCAGCAGCCCCAGGCTCACGGCCGTGACGGGCTGCGGCTCGGTCTTCTCAGGCTCGGAGGCCTTCTCGGGCTCGGCCTTCTCGGACTCGGCCTTCTCAGGTGCCGCCGTCTCGGACGCCGGAGCCTCGGACGCCGGAGCCTCGGATGCCTCGTCCGCGGACGCCGGCTTCCCGGTCTGCTCCTCGGAGGCGGTCTGCTCGGCCGCAGGCGCCGGCTCTGCGGCATCCTGTGTCTGCTCGGTCGCAGGCGCCGGCCCGTCAGCGGGCGCGCTCTCCTCGGCCGCGGGCAGGGTCTCCTGCCCCGCAGCATCCGCCTCGATCGCGGAGTCGGCCGCTACCGGCTGCTCCGGCCGTGCGTCGAGGATAGGGGTCTGGTTGTCATCGTTCTCATCGGCCATCTCTGGCGTACTCCCTGCGCAGAGCACTGCGTGCTCCGCGAAAACTCGTGCGGCACTGGCTGCCGCGAACTCACAGACGGTCGGCGTGTGCGCGGACCGCGTTGGGGCTGTGCCCCGAAGTCTCTTCGATGCGAGTGTGTCGCATCTGCATGTCATTATCGCACTTCGGCGCGCCGGCCGCGGCATCGGACGATTCGCGCGTCATCGACGATTCACGCCGCGGCCATAGCGACCGCTGAGATAATCGCGACATGACCGAGCAGCGCACCCGATACACGGGCTACGGCATCTGGCTGATCATCGCGAGCGTCGTGGGGTGGTGGGCGGCGTTCCAGCTCACGGTCGAGAAGATCGTTCTGGCGGAGAACCCGGAGGCCGATCTCAGCTGCGATGTGAGCATCATGCTGCAGTGCGGCAAGAACCTCGACTCCTGGCAGGGTTCCGTGTTCGGGTTCCCCAATCCGATCATCGGCCTCACCGGCTGGATGGCCGTGCTCGTGATGGGTGTCGCAGTCGTCGCCGGCATCCGCTTCCCGCGCTGGTGGTGGGGCCTGTTCGGGCTCGGCATCGCCGGGGCCTTCGTCTTCATCTGCTGGCTGATGTACCAGAGCATCTACAACCTGCACACGCTGTGCCCGTGGTGCATGGTGACCTGGTCGGTGGTCATCCCGACCTTCCTCGCGACGCTGGTGCATCTGCTCCGCAACGGCACCCTGACGCGATCCGCCGGCGCCCAGGAGCGCGCGGGCCGTCTCATGGTCTGGGTGCCGCTCGCGACGATCGTCGCCTACGCGATCGTGATCGCGATGGCCCAGCTGGCGGGTCTCGACTTCCTCGGCGAGATGAGCGGCATCCTGTTCGGCTGAAGATCGCGGAGAGCATGAAAGAGGGCGCCTCCGGCAGGAGGCGCCCTCTTTCATCACGAGATCAGCCGAACCAGATGCCCAGCTCGCGCGCAGCCGACTCGGGGCTGTCCGAGCCGTGCACCAGATTCTGCTGCACCTTCAGTCCCCAGTCGCGACCGAAGTCACCACGGATGGTGCCCGGGGCCGCGGTGGTCGGGTCGGTGGTTCCCGCGAGCGACCGGAAACCCTCGATGACGCGGTTGCCGGCGAGGCGGATCGCCACCGACGGACCGGACATCATGAACTCGATCAGCGGCTCGTAGAACGGCTTGCCCTCGTGCTCGGCATAGTGCGCGGCCAGCACGTCACGGTCGGGCTCGACCAGACGGAGGTCGACGAGCGCGTAGCCCTTCGCCTCGATGCGGGCGAGGATCGCGCCGGTCAGGCCGCGGGCGACGCCGTCGGGCTTGACCAGGACGAGGGTTTCTTCGGTAGCCATGTCATTCGCTCTCTGTCGGAGTTTCGGCTTCGGCCCGCGCTGCGCGGTTGTCGATGCGGGCCCCCACGATCGTCGCATACGCCCACATCCCGCCGAAAATCAGCACGACGAACAGGATGGCCGGAACGAGGATCGCCGACAGCGCGACGACGCCCTGCAGCACCCAGCCGGCGGCGATCGCCCATGGGCGCGTGATCATGCCGGCGAGGGCGATCATCAGCACAGCCATCACGGCACCGAAGACGATCCCCCACCATGCGGGAACGCCCGGCGGAAGGGCGTTCAGGCCGAAGATGGTCAGTCCCGCGAGGAACACGACGATCGCCTCGAAGCCGAGCACGATCGGCGCGAGCTTCTGGACGAGCGTGCGCGGAGCTCGTGCCATCACGCGGTCCACCCCGACTTCCAGTCCTCCGCCTCGGAGAGTGCGATCGCCTCTCCGGCCAGAACCACGGACCCGGCGATCACGACGGCGCGACGGTCGGACGACGCGGCCCACTCCCGTGCAGCATCCGCGGCCTCGGCCAGGGTCGGATGCACGCTGGCGCGACGTCCGCGTTCCTCCACCAGATCGGCGATGGCGTCGGCGTCGTTCGCCCGCTCCGAGTCGGGTGCGGTCGCGAACACCTCGGACACGGCGGGAAGCAGCACGTCGACGATGCCCGCGGCATCCTTGTCGCCGAGCACGCCCAGCACCAGACCCCACTCGTCGAAGTCGAAGCTGTCCGACAGCGCCTGCGCCAGCGAGCGGGCGCCGTGCGGGTTGTGCGCGGCGTCGACGACGACGGTCGGTGCGATGCCGAGCAGCTGCAGGCGGCCGGGCGAGGTCACGTTCTGCAGGGCGTCCGAGAGGATGTCGCCGGCGATGCGCTGCGTGGCGTCGCCGATCAGCGACTCGACGGCGGCGATCGCGAGGGCGGCGTTGTGTCCCTGGTGCGCGCCGTACAGCGGCAGGTACTCGTCGGCGTACTGACCGGCGAGGCCCCGCACCGTGATCAACTGCCCGCCCACCGCGAGCTTCTGCTCGGCGAGACCGAAATCCGATCCCGCGAACGAGATGCGCGCGCCCCGGTCGGCCGCCACGCGGCGCAGCACGGCCTCGGCCTCGGCGGGCTGCTCGGCCGACACCACGGAGGCACCGTCCTTGATGATGCCCGCCTTGACCTCGGTGATCGCCGCGATCGTGTCGCCCAGCCGGTCGGCGTGGTCGATGTCGATGGGGCTGAACACCGCGACATCGCCGTCGGCGTTGTTGGTGGAGTCCCACTCGCCGCCCATGCCCACCTCGAGCACGAGCACGTCGACCGGAGCATCCGACGCCGCGACGAAAGCGAGCACGGTGAGCAGCTCGAAGAACGTCAGCGGCGCGTCGTCCGCGGCTTCGAGCTCGGCGTCGACCATGCCGATGAACGGCTCGATCTCCTCCCAGGCGTCGGCGATCGCGGCATCCGCGATCGGCTCGCCGTCGATCATGATCCGCTCGGTGAAGCGCTCCAGGTGCGGGCTGGTGAACAGTCCGGTGCGCAACCCGTGGGCGCGCAGCAGACCCTCGATCATCCGCGCCGTCGAGGTCTTGCCGTTCGTGCCGGTGATGTGCACCACGCGATAGTTGCGCTGAGGGTCGTCCAGCAGCGTCAGGATGCGCGCCACGCGCTCCTTGCGGGGCTGCACCCAGCGCTCACCGGCGCGCTCGAGCAGCTGCTCGTAGACCCTGTCGGCCCGCTGCCGATCGCTCATGCCCCTGCTCCGATCCGGGTGACCGCGACGGTGAAGTCGGCGGTGTTCGCATACGTGCCCTTGGGCACGGTGGTGTCGAACTCGGACTCGCCGGGGAGGATTCCGAAGTCCGTGTAGACGGCGCTGCCTGCGCGCACCTCGTAGGCGAGGGCGAGGGTCTCCCCCGCGACGTCCGCGGTCTCGAAGGCGGATGCCACGGCCTCGGCCTCGGCCGCCTCGGCGAAGTCCAGCACCAGGCTGATCCGGTCGCTCACGTCGAAACCCGCCTTCTTGCGGGTGTCCTGCACGGCGCGGATCACGTCGCGGGCCAGGCCCTCGGCCTCGAGCTCGGGCGTGGTCGTGGTGTCCAGCAGCACGAAGCCGCCGGTCGGGACGACCGCCAGCGCCTCACCCTCGGGACGACCGGTGGTCTCCAGGGCAAGTTCGTACTCGTGCGGCTCGAGCACGATGCCGTCGGCGGTCACGACGCCGCCGTCCTCGGTCCAGAAGCCGTCCTTCGCGGCCCGGATCACGCGCTGCACCTCCTTGCCCAGGCGCGGGCCGGCGGCACGGGCGTTCACGCTGAGGCGGTGACTGATGCCGTACTCGGCGGCCGTGCCCTCGCCCTGCGCGACGAGCTCGACGCTCTTCACGTTGAGCTCCTCGCGCAGGATGTCCTCGAAGGGCGCGAGCGCCGCGGCATCCGGGGTGACGACCGTGAACCGCGCGAGCGGAAGGCGCACGCGCAGCTTCTCCTTCTTGCGCAGCGCGTTGCCCACGCTGGACAGCTCGCGGACGGCGTCCATCGCGTCGCGCACGTCATCGGCGTGCGGGAACGCCTCCGCATCCGGCCAGTCGGTCAGGTGCACGCTGCGTCCGCCGGTGAGACCCTGCCACACGCGTTCGCTGATCAGCGGCACGAGCGGAGCGGCGACGCGGCAGAGCGTCTCGAGCACCGTGTAGAGCGTGTCGAACGCCTCGGTCGCCGTGCCCTCCCAGAACCGGTCACGCGAACGGCGGATGTACCAGTTCGTCAGCACCTCGGCGAAGTCGCGCAGACGCGCAGACGCCGTGGTGGAGTCCAGGCCCTCAAGATCCTGCTTCACGTCGCGGATGAGATCGCCGGTGCGGGCGAGGATGTAGCGGTCCAGCACATCGGTGGAGTCCGTGCGCCACGTCGCCTCGTACCCGTCGGCCGCGTTCGCATAGGTGGCGAAGAAGTACCACGAGTTCCACAGCGGCAGGATGAACTCCCGCACGCCCGCACGGATGCCCTCCTCGGTGACCGAGAGGTTGCCGCCGCGCAGCACGGAGCTCGACATCAGGAACCAGCGCATCGCGTCGGAGCCGTCGCGGTCGAACACCTCGGACACGTCCGGGTAGTTGCGCAGCGACTTCGACATCTTGTAGCCGTCGGAGCCCAGCACGATGCCGTGGCAGCTCACCCCGGTGAACGCCGGGCGGTCGAACAGCGCGGTGGAGAGCACGTGCATCACGTAGAACCAGCCGCGCGTCTGCCCGATGTACTCCACGATGAAGTCGGCGGGGGCGTGCGTGTCGAACCACTCCTGGTTCTCGAACGGGTAGTGCACCTGCGCGTAGGGCATCGAGCCGGAGTCGAACCACACGTCGAACACGTCCTCGATGCGGCGCATCGTGCTCTTGCCGGTCGGGTCGTCCGGGTTCGGACGGGTGAGGTCGTCGATGTACGGGCGGTGCAGGTCGATCTCACCGCTCTCGTTGCGCGGCAGCGTGCCGAAGTCGCGCTCCAGCTCCTCGAGCGAGCCGTACGAGTCGACGCGCGGGTACTCCGGGTCGTCGCTCTTCCAGATCGGGATCGGCGAGCCCCAGTACCGGTTGCGGCTGATCGACCAGTCGCGGGCGCCCTCGAGCCACTTGCCGAACTGACCGTGCTTGACGTTCTCGGGCACCCAGGTGATCTGCTCGTTGTTCGCGAGCATCTTCTCCTTGAGGTCGGTGACGCGGATGAACCAGCTCGACACGGCCTTGTAGATCAGGGGGTTCCGGCAGCGCCAGCAGTGCGGGTACGAGTGCACGTAGCTCTGCTCGCGCAGCATCCGGCCCTGCGCGCGGAGCAGACGGATCAGCGGGGTGTTCGCGTCCATCCACAGCTCGCCGGCGACATCCGTCACCTGCGGCAGGAACCTGCCGCCGTCGTCGAGCGAGAGGATCGTCGGGATGCCGGCGGCGCCGGTGACGCGCTGGTCGTCCTCACCGTAGGCGGGCGCCTGGTGCACGATGCCGGTGCCGTCGGTGGTGGTGACGTAGTCGTCGACGAGGATGCGCCACGCGTTCTGGGTGCCCCACGTCTCGGCGTCTGCGTAGTAGTCGAACAGGCGGTCGTAGTGCACGTCCTCGAGGTCGGCGCCGCGGACGGTCTGGTCGACCGCGGCGAGCGCGTCGTCGGCCGACTCGTAGCCGAGGTCCTTGGCGTATCCGCCGAGTAGGTCACGGGCGAGCAGGTACCGGTGCGCGGAGGCCTCGACGGGGTCGTCCCCGTTGTGCACGTCGGCGGCGCCCGCGGGGCCTGCGGGAAGCACGACGTACTCGATCTCGGGTCCCACGACGAGGGCGAGGTTGGTGGGCAGCGTCCACGGCGTGGTGGTCCAGGCGAGGGCGCGGACGGCGGTCAGACCCAGCGACTCGGCCTTCACGCCGGTCAGCGGGAAGGTGACGGTGACGGACGGGTCCTGACGCTCCTTGTAGACGTCGTCGTCCATGCGCAGCTCGTGGTTGGACAGCGGCGTCTCGTCGCGCCAGCAGTACGGCAGCACGCGGTAGCCCTCATAGGCGAGGCCCTTGTCGTGGAGCTGCTTGAACGCCCACAGCACGCTCTCCATGTAGCCGAGGTCGAGCGTCTTGTACCCGCGCTCGAAGTCCACCCAGCGCGCCTGACGGGTGACGTACTCCTCCCAGTCGCGGGTGTACTTGAGCACCGATGCCTTCGCCTTCGCGTTGAAGACGCCGATCCCCATGTCCTCGATCTCGCTCTTCTCGGTCAGGCCGAGCTGCTTCATCGCCTCGAGTTCGGCGGGCAGACCGTGCGTGTCCCAGCCGAACACCCGGTCCACCTTCTTGCCGAGCATGGTCTGGAAGCGCGGGAACAGGTCCTTGGCGTACCCCGTCAGCAGGTGGCCGTAGTGGGGCAGGCCGTTGGCGAACGGCGGGCCGTCGTAGAACACCCACTCCTCTGCGCCGTCGCGCTGGGCGATGGAGGCGCGGAAGGTGTCGTCGGCCTTCCAGAACTCGAGCACCTCGCGCTCGATCTCGGGGAAGCGCGGGCTCGGGGAGAGGTCGGCGGCGGGGCCGAAGGAGGAGGTGCGCGGGTAGGTCATGTCGTCTCGCAGTGATCGTGTCGGATGCTGCTGCGAGGACGACCTGTCCGGATTGTGACCTGACGGGCCGCGGTACCACCTCACTTACTCGCCTCACGGCGAGCCTCTTTCACTGCGGCGATGACGGGCCTGCCCCGCTCGGTTCTAATGAGTCTTGCGACGGTTCTTCCGAGAGCTCCCCGGTGATGGCCGGATCACAGCTGATCGAGCCATTCTACGCGAGTTCAGGGGGCGCGGTGATACCCGTACAGATCGGTCTGGGTGCCGTTGATCCAGACATCCGGATCGGCGATCCTGATCGTGCGGCCGTAGGACTCGTCGATGACGGATGCGGCGAATCCGGCGTGCCTCAGCCTCGCGGCGAGCGCGTCGAGGTCGCCGCGCGCCTCGAAGGACAGACCGAAGCCCTGCCCCTCGCCCTCCGCGCGCCCGGAGGCCGAGTGCACCCCGACCGAGCCCCCGCCCGGAGCCCGCATCTCCGCCCAGCCGCCGCCATCCGACAGGATCACCGCCTGCAGGCCGAGCGCCTCGAGGATCGCGCGCGCCTCGTCGACGTCGTCCTGGAACCAGATCGGCTGCACGGCGACATCACCGGCGCCGGCTTCCCGCGCTCCGGCGAACACCGCGATCGAGAGCCCCGATGCCGCCCGCACCGTGAGCATCTCCCCCACCCCGTCCATGTCTCCGCGCGTGACATCGCGCCCTTCCAGCGCGCGCTCCGCGGCGTCGAGGTCGGCGACCAGCAGGTTCAGGTCGACGCCGCCCGAGGGGTACTCATCAGTCGCATGATGCACGGCGAGCACGCCGTCGCCGTCGAACTCCGCCCACTCGGGCGTCGGCGGATAGGGCGGGACGAAGCCGAGCGCTGCGGCGAGCGCGTGCCAGCGCTCCGGAGCATCCGTGTAGACGATCTGCTGGACGGTGGTCATGCCTTCTCCTCCACATGGGCGCGCAGCGCCGCCTCGACCAGAGCGGACAGGCTCAGGCCGTCGTCGATGGCCCGGTGCTTCACCGCCCGCACGAGATCGGGCGGAAGGTACACGTTGAACTGCACCTTCGCTTCCTTTGCTTGCATGCTAGCAATATAGCCGGGCAAGTGGTGTCGGCACCATCCCGTAGTCTCACGACGTGCCTGTCATCCGCCCTGTGCCTCCCCGCGTGTCCGCTCCCGATCTTCCCGACCACCTGACTCCGGCCCGCGCGCAGCGCCGTGCCGATCTCCTCGAGGCATCCGTGGAGTGCGCAGGCGAGATCGACCTCGCGCACAGCAGTCTCGAGCAGTGCGTGCTCACCGGCTCCGCCGATCGCGTCGACCTCACCGGGGCGACGCTGCTCGACGTGCGCATCGAGGATCTGCGGGCCCCTGTCGTCTCGCTGCGGGATTCGACGATCCGGCGCCTGTCCATCGAGCGCGGACGGATCGGCACGCTCGACCTCTCCACCGCCCGCATCGGCGAACTCGAGATCCGCGGCGCGAGGATCGACTACCTGTCTCTCGGCGCCGCCAGAGCAGAGGACGTCCTGATCGCCGACACGATGCTGCACACCCTCGACGTTCCGCAGGCGACGCTCACCAGGGTCCGCTTCGACGGCAGCCGTGCCGACGAGGTCGACACCCGCGGCCTCACCGCGAAGGACCTCGATCTGCGCGGGCTCGACGCGCTCGCCTACCTCGACGTTCTCTCGCTGCGCGGCGCGACGCTGAGCTCGCGTCAGGTCGAGCTGCTCGCCACTGCCTTCGCCGCCGCGGCCGGCATCGACGTACAGGATTGACGGGCTCAGCGGGCCGCGAGCAGTTCCCTAGTGAACGGGTGCCGCGGATCCGTGAACACGTCCGCGACGGCCCCCTGCTCGACGATCGCACCGTCCTGCATCACCAGCACGTCGTCGCAGACGGCTCCGACCACACCCAGATCGTGCGAGACGAACACCATGGTCAGGCCGTGGTCCTGCTGCACGCGCCGCAGCAGCGTGAGCACCCGTTCGCGCACGGTCGGGTCCAGCGCCGACACCGGCTCGTCGAGCACGAGCACCTGCGGGTCGGCGGCGAGCGCCCGGGCGATGGCCGCACGCTGACGCTGGCCTCCGGAGAGCTCCCTCGGACGGCGGGCGCCCAGCTCGGGCGCCAGCCCCACCTCGCCGAGCAGTTCTGCGATCCGCCCCCGGCGCCGCGCGCGCGGGACACCGGCCGCTTCGAGCGCCTCGCCGAGCGAGCGGGCGATGGTCCAGCGCGGATCGAACGCCCCGAGGGGATCCTGGTGCACGAGCTGCACGCGCTGCGGCGTCACCCAGTCCAGCGTCCCGGCATCCAGCCTCGTGACGCCGACGATCATGCGCGCAAGCGTCGTCTTGCCCGAACCCGACTCGCCCACGACGCCGAGCGTCTGCCCCATCCCCAGCGTGAACGACGCGTCCCGCACTGCGGGGCGGTCGAAACTCTTCGAGACCGCTGACGCGCGCAGCAGTGCGGGCCGCTCCGTGCGGACGACGTCGGCGATCTCATGCCGGGATGCCGCGACGAGATCCTTCGTGTACTGCTCCTGCGGCTGCTCCATGACCTGCACCGTCGTGCCCTGCTCGACGATCCGGCCGTCGCGCATCACGACCACCCGGTCGGCGACGCGTCGCACGGCGGCGAAGTCGTGACTGATGAACAGCACGGCCGTGCCCGCATCGGCGATCTGACGCAGCAGCGCCAGCACCCGCGCCTGCACCGTGGCATCCAGCGCGGTCGTCGCCTCATCGGCGACCAGCACCGCAGGGGCCGTCGAGACCGCAGAGGCGATCAGCGCCCGCTGTCGCAGACCTCCGGAGAGCTCATGCGGGTACTGCCGCGCACGACGCTCGGGCTCCGGCACCGAGACCTGGCGAAGCAGCGACAGCACCCGCGCCTGGTCGGCGGGCATCCCGTGGATGTGCAGCGGCTCAGCGACCTCGGCGCCCACCCTCCGCAGCGGATCCAGCGCGGCGAGCGCATCCTGCGACACCAGCGCGATGCGCCGGCCGCGCAGCGGCCGCCATCCGTTCTCGGTCAGCCCCGCGGCATCCATGCCGTCGATCACCAGCGTCGAGGCGGAGACGGATCCGGGGGCAAGCCCCAGCAGCGCCCGCGCCGTCAGCGACTTGCCTGCCCCGGACTCGCCGACGATGGCGAGGCATTCACCCGGTTCGACCGCGAACGACACGTCGTCGACGACGAGCCTGTCGCCGAACGCTATCCGCAGCCCGCGCACTTGAACCGCGCTCATGACCGGACCCCATCCGCTCTGGCGCGCAGGGTGCGCCCGATCACCGTCGCGCTGATCACCGTCAGCGTGATCGCCAGGCCGGGGAACACCGAGATCCACCATGCCCGGCCCAGCACGTTGCGTCCGCCCGACAGCATGAGTCCCCACTCGGGCTGCGGCTCGATCGGGCCGAGGCCGAGGAAGCTCAAGCCGGCGGCGGCGAGGATGCTCGAACCGATCCCGATGGTCGCGAGCACGCTCAGCGACCCGAGCACGCCGGGCAGAACGTGCCGCCGGAAGGCGCGCACCGGCCCGACCCCGAGGATGCGGGCTGCCTCGACGTGCTCCGCGCCCCGCAGCGTCCGCGTCTGCGTACGTGCCAGCCGGATGTACACCGGCACGGCTGCCAGAGTCACCGCGATCGCGACGTTCACGGGCCCCGGGCCGAGCACCGCCACCACGATGAGTGCGATGAGGAACTCCGGGAAGGCCAGCAGGATGTCTGTGAGCCGCATCGCGACAGCGTCCACCGGCCGCGGCGCGACGCCCGACATCGCCCCGACCGCGAGCCCAGCGACCAGCGCGAGCGTCGTGGCGAGCAGGCCGATACCCGCAGAGCGGGCGGCGCCGTAGATCACCCGCGAGTACACGTCCCTGCCGGACTGGTCTGTGCCGAACAGGTGCTCCGGCCCCGGCGGCAGCAGCGCGCCGCGCACGTCGGTCTGCAGCGGGTCGTGCGTGGCGAGCAGCCCTGGAAGCAGCGCCGCGACCGCGACCAGCGCCAGGAAGGCGACGGCGAACCACATCCCCATCCGGCCCCTCATCGCCGTTCCCCGATCTCGGGAGCCGGAATCGCGGCGGGTACCGCGCGCAGCCGCGGATCGAGCAGCGGATGCAGCAGCTCGACGATCACATTCACGACCACGAACACCAGCGCGCTGAGCATGATCACTCCTGCGACCACGGGCACGTCCCGGTCGACGATCGCCGTGAGCGTCACGCGCCCGAGCCCCGGCCTGGCGAACACCGTCTCGACGAGCACGGCACCCCCGAGCAGCGAGCCGACCAGATAGGCGGCCAGGGTCAAGGCGCTCGCCGCCCCGTGACGCACCGTGTGGTGCAGGGTCAGACGCACCTGTCCCGCGCCACGGGCCCGCACCGTCTCGGCGAACGGCTGCCGCTCGGCCTGGTCCATTCCGTCGCGCAGCACCTGACCGATCAGCGCCGCGATCGGCAGCGCGAGCGTCACTGCAGGCAGCACGATCGTCGCAGGGCTGCGGGTGCCGGCGACCGGGAACCAGCCCAGTCCGAACGCGAACACACCCAGCAGCACGAGCCCGATCCAGAACACCGGTGACGACAGCACGATCAGTTCGGCGGTCACGATGACGCCTCGCGCCACGCCACGGCGCGCGAACAGCGCGACGACGAATGCCAGCACCAGCGCGATGAGCAGCGCGACCGTGGTGAGCTGCACCGTCGGGCCCAGCTGCCGGCCGATCACCTCGGCCACCGGCAGCCGCAGCTGGTACGACGTGCCGAGATCGCCGCGCAGCAGACCGCCGAGGTACGAGAAGTACTGCTCCAGCGGCGGGCGATCCAGACCGAGCTCGGTGCGGATGCCCGCCTTCACCTCTTCGCTCACCTGGGCCTGCGGCCCGAGCATCACCGACACCGCGTCTCCAGGGATGATCCGGAACGCGAGGAAGGCCAGCGTCGCGGCGCCCCAGAGGACGACGAGGACGGATGCCGCAAGCCCGGCGATCCTCGACAGCGCGCGACGGGTCACGTCAGTGAGCGTACGTCAGCGGGCGACGCTCACGCCGTAGAACAGCGGACGGCCGTACAGGTCGTAGGCGAGCCCCTTCACGTCGTCGTTCTGCGCCGTGATCGCGGAGTTCACGTAGAGCGGCACGATCGCGACGTGCTCGGCGTTCCACTGCTGCACCTCGGTGTAGATGCCGTTGCGCTGCGCGGGATCCGACGACGCCAGGCCGTCGGCCAGCAGCTCGTCGACCGCCGGGTCGCTCACCTGCGAGGCGTTCTGGAAGCCGTCGGTGCCCAGGTGGCTGCGCAGCAGGTCAGCGTCGACGCCCGAGAAGTCCCAGTCGGTGATGTCGTAGGTCTTCGGCCCGTACTGCTCGTTGTACGCAGCGGGCTCGAGCGCCTCGCGGGTGATCTCGAAGCCGACCTTCTTCAGGTCCGACTGCACCGCATTGGCGAGCGCCGTGCGGTCTTCGGGGATCGGAGTCCAGGCGATCCAGCGGGCCGACAGGCGCTTCCCGTCCTTCATGCGGATGCCGTCGGCGTCGCGCTCGGTCCAGCCCGCCTCGTCGAGCAGCGCGTTCGCCTTGTCGGCGTCGAAGGCCCAGGTGCCCTCGAGACTCTCGTCGTAGCCCGGCGTCGTCGGTCCGAGAATGCTCCACGCCCGCGGGAACTCGCCGAAGAAGATCTGCTCGACAGCGGCATCCACGTCGATCGCGAGGGAGAACGCCTCGCGCACCTTCTGGTCGGCGAAGACGCCGTACTTCTCGTTCAGGAACAGCGAGTACGGCAGGCCGGGGTACTCCTTCGCCTCGACCGTGATGTCATCGCCGAGGTCTCCGACGGCGTTCGGCGGCAGCTGGCTGGCGACATCCGCCTCGCCGGACGAGACCACGCCGGCGCGCACGGAGGCCTCGGGAAGGATCTCGACACGCAGCGTCTCGATGGCGGGCGCCTTCGCGCCGTCGGGACCCCACGCGTAGTCGTCGTTGCGGGTGTAGACGATCTCCTGATCGGCGGTGTACTCGCTCAGCACGAACGGGCCGGTGCCGACGCTCACGTCTGGGCCGCCCGCGGCGAGCTTGTCGGCCGAGTTCTTCAGCACCTTCGGCGACCAGAACCCCAGCTGTGCGGTGCTCGCGGCCTGCAGGAACGGAGCGTAGGGCTGCGTGAAGCTCACCTCGACGGTGTGCGCATCCTTCACCGCGGTGCCTGCGTACAGGTCGTCGCCGAGCATGGCCTTCGCCTGCGCCGACTTCGTGGCCGGGTCGACGATGCGGTCGAAGTTCGCCTTCACCGCTTCCGCATCGAACGGGGTGCCGTCGGTGAACGTGACGTCGTCGCGCAGCTCGAAGGTGTAGGTCTTCCCGTCGTCGGACACGGTCCACTTCTTCGCCAGCCACGGTGAGAACGAGCCGTCGGACTCCTGGAACACCAGCGAGTCGAGCACCTGACGCTGCACCATGGCGGTCACGTCGAGCTGGCTGACCTGCGGGTCCATCTTGCCTGCGGAGAGGTTCGCGCCCTCGATCGCCCAGACCAGTTCGCCGCCCTCCGATGCGGCGTCGCCGCCGGAAGGTGCGGAGCAGGCGCTGAGAACAAGAGCGGATGCCGCGGCGATCGCCGCGAGGGGAAGAAGACGGCGCGCGGTGAAGGCGGGCATGCGTGACCTCGGAAGGGTGCGGGAACGGGACATTCCAGCTTACCCGGGATTTATGGACGGGGTCGAAGAACCCGGCATCCGGCGTCACCGATAGACTGACCCGACATCCCACACTCAGGCACGCTCACACAGTGCCGCATACATCGCTCAAGGAGACCACCTATGTCCGAGCACGCCGCGTCCGCGATCCCCGACAAGCCCGCCCTCGAAGGTCTCGAAGCGAAGTGGGGTGAGACCTGGGCAGCGCAGGGCACGTACCTGTTCGACCGGGTGCGCGCCGCCGAGAACGGTCGCGCGGGGGTGTACTCGATCGACACGCCCCCTCCGACGGCATCCGGCAGCCTGCACATCGGCCACGTGTTCTCCTACACGCACACCGACATCAAGGCCCGGTTCGAGCGGATGCGCGGCAAGAGCGTGTTTTACCCGATGGGCTGGGACGACAACGGCCTGCCCACCGAGCGCCGCGTGCAGAACTACTACGGCGTGCGGTGCGACCCGTCACTCCCCTACGACCCCGACTTCACGCCCCCGTTCGAGGGTGGCGACAACAAGTCATCCCGGGCCGCGGACCAGCAGCCGATCAGCCGCCGCAACTTCATCGAGCTGTGCGAGAAGCTGACCGTCGAGGACGAGAAGCAGTTCGAGGCGCTGTTCCGCCAGCTCGGCCTCAGTGTGGACTGGACGCAGACCTACCGCACCATCTCGGACGACACCATCCGGCAGAGCCAGCTCGCGTTCCTGCGCGGACTGGAGCGCGGCGAGGCCTACCAGTCGCTCGCGCCGACCCTGTGGGACATCGACTTCCGCTCCGCGATCGCACAGGCCGAACTCGAGGACCGGGAGCAGCCGGCCGCGTACCACACCATCGACTTCCCGTTCGCGGACGGAACCGGCTCGATCACGATCGAGACCACCCGCCCCGAGCTGCTGCCCGCGTGCATCGCGATCGTGACGCACCCGGAAGGGCCGCACAAGCACCTGATCGGCACCAAGGTGAAGACGCCGTTCTTCGGCGCCGAGATCGAGATCCACGGTCACCACCTCGCTCTCGCGGACAAGGGCACCGGAGCGGCGATGGTCTGCACCTTCGGCGACGTCACCGACATCGTGTGGTGGCGCGAGCTGCGCACCACCGACGGCGGCGACCTGCCGAACATGACCACGATCGGCCTCGACGGGCGCTTCCTCGCCGACGCCCCCGCCATCGTCACGGACGCCGCTGCACGCGACTGGTATGCGGCCGAGCTCGCCGGCAAGACCGTGTTCTCGGCGCGCAAGGCGATCGTCGAGAAGCTGCAGGAGACCGGCGACATGACCGCCGTCGGCAAGCCGTTCAACCACGCCGTGAAGTTCTTCGAGAAGGGCGACCGCCCGCTCGAGATCGTCTCCACCCGGCAGTGGTACCTGCGCAACGGTGCACGCGACACCGAGCTGCGCGATCAGCTCATCGCCAACGGTCGCGAACTGGCGTGGCACCCCGACTTCATGCGCGTGCGGTACGAGAACTGGGTCGGCGGCCTGACCGGCGACTGGCTGATCTCGCGGCAGCGCTTCTTCGGCGTGCCGATCCCGGTCTGGTACGCGCTCGACGAGAACGGCGAGCGCGACTACGACCGCGTGCTGGTGCCCTCGCTGGACAGCCTGCCGATCGACCCGACCACCGACCTGCCCGAGGGATACACCGAGGAGCAGCGCGGCGTGCCCGGCGGCTTCGACGCCGAGAAGGACATCTTCGACACCTGGGCCACGTCGTCGCTCACCCCGCAGCTGGCCGGCGGCTGGCAGCGCGACGAGGACCTCTGGAACCTCGTGGCGCCGTTCGACCTGCGCCCCCAGGGCCAGGACATCATCCGCACCTGGCTGTTCTCCACGATGCTCCGCTCGACGCTTGAGGACCAGCGCTCGCCGTGGAGCAACGCGGCGATCTCGGGCTTCATCGTCGACCCCGACCGCAAGAAGATGTCGAAGTCGAAGGGCAACGTGGTCACCCCGGCCGACATCCTCGACAAGCACGGCTCCGACGCGGTGCGGTACTGGTCGGCGTCCAGCCGTCTGGGCATGGATGCCGCGTTCGACCCGCAGAACCCGACGCAGGTGAAGATCGGGCGGCGACTGGCGATCAAGATCCTCAACGCGGCGAAGTTCGTGCTCTCGTTCCCGGTGCCGGAGGACGCGCAGATCACGCACGCGCTGGATGCCTCGATGCTGACCGCCCTCGACGAGGTGGTGCGCGGCGCGACCGCCGCGTACGAGAGCTACGACCAGGCCAAGGCGCTGGAGATCACCGAGGCGTTCTTCTGGACGTTCTGCGACGACTACCTCGAGCTGGTCAAGGAGCGCGCCTACGACCAGACGAACGTCGGCCAGGCATCCGCCGCGCTGGCGCTGCGCCTGGCGCTGTCGACGCTGCTGCGTCTGCTGGCCCCGATCGTGTCCTTCGCGACCGAGGAGGCGTGGTCGTGGTTCGAGGAGGGCTCGATCCACACCGCCGCCTGGCCCGAGCCGCTGGGCACCGACGGTGACGCCGCGGTGCTCTCCGCCGCGAGCGAGGCGCTGATCGGCATCCGCCGGGCCAAGACCGAGGCGAAGGCCTCGCAGAAGACGCCGGTCGCCTCGGCGACCATCGCGGCGCCCGCAGCGGAGATCGCCGCGCTCGAGGCGGCGGCGGACGATCTGCGCGCCGTGGGCCGCATCGCCGAGCTGTCGTTCGCCGAGGCCGACGAACTCGCCGTCACGGCGATCGAGCTGGCACCGGCCGAGGAGGCATGATGCAGCTCGGCACGCGCTGGGCCACGGGCGCTGAGCCGCCGGCATCCGTCCCCGCCTCCCTGCGGCCGGGCATCGCCGAGGTCGAGGCCAAGGGACTGAACGGCCATTGGACGCTCACCTGGCTCGAGGGTCGCCCGATCGCAGAGCTGGACGCCGGGTGGGAGGTCCTGCTCACGGCATCCGGCGACGTGGTCGCCCGCCCGTTCCAGGACTGATGCATGAGACCCCCTGTCGCGATCGCGACAGGGGGTCTCATGCACGGGCGACGTCAGCGCCGGCTCAGCCCGAGCTGTGCCAGCGCGTGGTCCACGGCGCGCGGGTCCTGCTTGCGGGACTGCTGCTCGCGCAGCAGGTCGAGCGCGATCTCACGGCGCTCGATGCGGCGCTCACGTCGGTACGCGACGAAGGCGGTGATCCCGTCGGCGATCCGCAGCAGGGTGCGCTCAGTGGCGGTGGGAGTGGCGATGTGCAGCGTTGCGGCGGTCATGATTGCTCCTCAGTGCTCTGGGCGGAGCCGGACTGGCTCGGCAGGTCGAAGATCTCGGAACGGAGGCTGACGCGGCGTGTGCCGGGCGCTCCCTCCTGGCCCTTGTAGCGCTCGACGACGGCATCGACGAGATCACTGAGCTCCTTGCGCACGTCCGCCATCTGCGCGGGCGTCAGGTCGAGCATCGTCGTCATCACGAGCCCCGCGTCGCGCCATCCCTCGGGGACCGCGGACTCGGGTCGGTTCAGATAGTCCATCAGCGTCTGATGCCTCAGTCTGAAGAACTCGGCGGAAACGATCTGCGCGGCGGCGCGATTGGCCGGCGACATCGTCTCGTCAGGGCCGGGCAGGTTGATGCGCCCCTTGGGACGCTCCCACCACCGCTCACGGGCAGTGCCACGACCTTCCACTTCGCGGATCAGGTCATGGGCGGCGAGAGCCCGCAGGTGGTAGCTGGTCGCGCCGGACGTCTCGCCGATCAGTGCGGCGAGCGTGCTCGCCGTCTGCGGACCGCGTTCGCTGAGCAGGTCGTAGATGCGCACCCGCAGCGGGTGCGCCAGCGCCTTCAGCGCTCCGGCATCCAGCGTGCGAGGCTGGTCGGGCCTGTCGTGCTGCTCTTCTGTGCTCATGCATGCAAAGATACCTATGCAAAGCTCTCTTTGCAAGTATTTCTTTGCAAGAATGTTCGGGCACCGCTACTCCGGCGCTGCAACCTTGCGCTCCAGCACGACTTCCTGCGCGGAATCACGCGGCACCCGCATCCCGTACACGATGCCCGCGGCGATCAGTGCCGCCCCGAGAACCTCGGCACCCCTCACGGGCGCGATCGCGAGAACCGCGGTCGTCACCAGGGCTCCGACCGGCACCAGGCCGGCGAAGAGTCCTGCGCGATCCGGACCGAGCCGGCGCAGCGCGCTGTACCAGAGCAGGAAGGCGACCGCCGTGACCACGACGCCGAGGTACGCGAACGCCGCCGCCTCCACGCCCGTGGGCGCCCGCAGCGCCGTGACCTCGCCGGTGAGCCATCCCGCGACGAGCAGCATCGGCACCGCGGTCACTGCGGCGTAGGCGGACACCCGCGTCGCACCGAGCCGCGGCAGCAGCGGAACCGCGAGCAGCGAGAACAGCACCTCGCACAGCATCGCACCCAGAGCGAGCACGAGGCCGAGCAGATCGCCGCTCCCCCAGCCCGCGGCCACGGCGGTGCCCACGGCGACGACGACCGCGGCGACCACCACGCGCCGGCTCGGCCGGCGCCGCTGCAGCACGGGTCCGGCGAGGGCGAGGACGATCGGCACCGCACCCACGACCGAGCCGATCAACGCGGGGCTGGCGTGCCGTGTCGCCTCGATGAGGAACAGGTTGAACCCGACCAGGCCCGTGGCCGCCAGGGCGATCAGCAGCACGACGTCCCGCAGCGAGAGCCGGATGCGGGGCGCACGCTGCACCGCGACGACGACCAGCAGGATCACCGCGGCGATGGCGAACCGGAGCGCCTGCCCGAACAGGATCGGGAAGTCGGCGATCAGCGCCGCGACGGCCGCGGACGTGCCCACGAGGAGCATCGCCGTGGCAGCGCACAGGATGGACAACACAGGTCGCGTCATGATCACCGTTCCGTCCTCAGCCGCCCCGACCTCCGATGATAGGGGCGGGCGAGGATGACGAGCGGAGTATGACGGGCGGCGTCAGGCCGCGGCTGCGACGGCTTCCCGCGCGGCGACGAACGCCGCGACGCACTGCTCGACCTGCTCGGCGGTGTGCGCGGCCGAGAGCTGCACGCGGATGCGGGCCTTCTCCCGCGGCACCACCGGGAAGCTGAACGCCGTCACGTACACGCCCTGGCGCTGCATCTCGGCGGCGATCCGCGCGGTCAGCGCGGCGTCGCCGAACATCACCGGCACGATCGGGTGCTCGCCCGGCAGCAGGTCGAAGCCCTCTTCCGTCATCCGACGGCGGAACAGCTCGGCGTTCGCACGCAGCTGCGCGCGCAGCGCGGCCGACCCCTCGACCAGGTCGAGAGCGGTCAGCGTCCCGGCGACGATCGAGGGCGCGACGGTGTTCGAGAACAGATACGGGCGAGAGCGCTGGCGCAGCAGGGCGACGATGTCGCGGTGCGCGGCGACGTAACCGCCTGATGCCCCGCCGAGTGCCTTGCCGAAGGTGCCGGTGTAGATGTCGACGCGGTCCGAGACGCCGCAGAGCTCAGGCGTGCCGCGGCCGTTCTCGCCGATGAAGCCGACGGCGTGCGAGTCGTCCACGAAGACCAGGGCGTCGTACTTCTCGGCGAGGTCGCAGATCTCGGGGAGCTTGGCGATGTAGCCATCCATCGAGAAGACGCCGTCGGTCACGATGACGCGGAAGCGCGCGTCCGCCGCATCCTTCAACTGCTGCTCGAGATCGGCCATGTCGCTGTTGCGGTAGCGCAGGCGACGGGCCTTCGACAGCCGGATGCCGTCGATGATCGACGCGTGGTTCAGCTCGTCCGAGATGATGGCGTCCTCGGCGGAGAACAGGGTCTCGAAGACCCCGCCGTTCGCGTCGAAGCAGGACGAGAACAGGATGGCGTCGTCGGTGCCGAGGAACGCCGCCAGGCGCCGCTCGAGCTCGAGGTGCTGCTCCTGCGTGCCGCAGATGAAGCGCACGCTGGCCATGCCGTAGCCCCACTCGTCGAGCGCGCCCTTGGCAGCGGCGAGGATCCGAGGGTCGTCGGCGAGGCCGAGGTAGTTGTTCGCGCAGAAGTTCAGCACCTCGGCGCCGTCGGCGACGATCTGCGCGCTCTGCGGACCGCGGATGCCTCGCTCGTGCTTGGTGAGTCCGGCCTGCTCGATGCCGTCGAGCTCAGCGGCGATGTGCTGCTGGAATGTCCCGTACATGTGCTTCTCGTTCCTGCGGCTCAGAGCCGCGTCCAGTCCAGGATGATCTTGCCGGTGCCGGCGGATGCCGCGGCCGCGAAGCCCTTCTCCCAGTCGGAGGCCGGGATGACGTCGGCGATGATGCGGCCGATCGCCTCGCGCAGCGCCGGGCTGGTCTGCAGCATGGCGCCCATCGCGTTCCAGGTCTCGAACATCTCGCGTCCGTAGATGCCCTTGATCGTCAGCATGTGCGTGACGATCTTGCCCCAGTCGACTCCGAAGGGCGCGCTGGGAAGGCCCAGCATGGCGATCCTGCCGCCGTGGTTCATGTTCTCGATCATGGTCGGCAGCGCCGACGGCGCGCCGCTCATCTCGAAGCCGACATCGAAGCCCTCGCGCATGCCGAGCGCCTTCTGCGCGTCGCGCACGTCCTCGCGGGACACGTCGACCACCTGATCGGCACCCATCAGCGTCGCAAGCTCGAGGCGCGGTGCGCTGATGTCGGTCGCGGTGATGAAGCGCGCTCCGGCGTGGCGGGCGACGGCGATCGCCATCAGACCGATCGGGCCGCATCCGGTGATCAGCACGTCTTCGCCGATCACGGGGAACGCCAGGGCCGTGTGCACGGCGTTGCCGAGCGGGTCGAAAATCGCGCCGACCTCGGGCTCGATGTCGGAGTGGTGCACCCACACGTTGGTCGCCGGCAGTGAGAGGTACTCGGCGAAGGCACCGTCGCGGTGCAGGCCGAGCCCGATCGTGCGGATGCACATCTGGCGGCGCCCCGCGCGGCAGTTGCGGCACATGCCGCAGACGATGTGCCCCTCACCGGAGACCCGGTCGCCCACCTTGATGTCGTGGGCGAGCGCGCCCACCTCGACGACCTCGCCGTAGAACTCGTGGCCCGGGATGAGCGGAGTGCGCACCTCGGAGTCGGCCCAGTCGTCCCACCGCTCGATGTGCAGGTCCGTGCCGCAGATGCCGGTGCGGAGCACCCGGATGACGACCTCGTCGGGTCCGGCGACAGGATCGGGGCGATCCACGAGTGCGAGCCCGGCGTGCGGGCCGTCCTTGAACAGAGCCTTCATACCTCGATCCCACTCCCCTCGACCATGAAGATCAATGGGCACTTCCTGGACTGATCCTTCAGTTGTTCTTCATGGTTGGATGGAGGGATGCACCTTCAGCAGCTGCAGGTCCTCCGCGAGCTCGGCGCGCTCGGCAGCGTCACGGCCGTGGCCGAGACGCTGCACGTCTCGCCGTCCGCCGTGTCGCAGCAGCTCGCCGCGCTGCAGCGCGGCTTCACCACCCCGCTCACCCGCAAGCAGGGCCGCACCCTGGCGCTGACTCCTGCCGGCGAGGTCCTCGCCGACGCCGGCGCGACCGCGCTCGACGCCATGGCGGCAGCCCGCACCGCCGTGGATCGCTTCGAGGCCGCCCCGTCGGGTGTCGTCAGCGTGAGCGGCTTCCTCAGCGCCGCCCAGGCGCTGTTCGGTCCGCTCGTGCGGGAACTCGGCACCGGCGACGACGTCCCGACGATCCGGTTCACCGACGAGGACGTCGCGCAGAGCGAGTTCCCGGCACTCACCGCGCGTTACGATCTGGTGCTCGCACATCGCATGGAGCACAGCGCGCCGTGGCCGCGCAGCGGCATCCGCTCCGTTCCGCTGGCGACGGAACCGCTCGATGTCGCGCTCGCCGCATCGCATCCGCTCGCGGCCAGTCAGACGCTGACGCCGGAGCAGGTGGTCGGCGAGCGCTGGGTGACGAGTCGCACCGGATACTCCCCCGACGACGTGCTGCGCACGATCGCGGCCGTCACGAACAGGCCCGTCGAGATCGTGCACCGCATCAACGACTACGGCGTCGCGGCCGCCGTGATCGCCGCGGGAGGCGTCGTCGGCATGCTGCCGCGCTACACCTCGCTGGCTGCGGGGGTCACAGGGGTGGTGCGCAAGCCGCTTCGGGGTGTGAGCACCAACCGCATGATCGACGTGCTCGCCCGGCCGGAGAACCTGCACCGGCGGTCGGTGCAGCTGGTCGCCGAAGCACTGCAGCGGGTCATGGCCGCACTCACCGCCTGAGCGGACTCGGCGCCCGCTCGGCAAGCCCTAGGCTCGGAGGATGACCGACGACGCCAACCCGCTTCTCGTTCCGTCCGCCCTGCCCTATGGCCTGCCCGACTACGGCGTCATCCGGCCGGAGCACTACCTGCCCGCGTTCGATGCCGCGTTCCGTGAGCATCTCGCCGAGGTGCAGCGCATCACGATGGTGCGCTCGATGCCGACGTTCGAGAACACGATCGAGGCGCTGGAGCGCAGCGGCGAGAGCCTGCAGCGCGTCGCGCACGCCTTCTACACCGTGAGTTCCGCGGATGCCACGCCCGAGATCCAGGAGATCGAGGAGCAGCTCGCACCGCTGATGGCCGCGCACGAGGACGCGATCACCCTCGACGCCGCACTGTACTGGCGCATCTCGCAGCTGCACGAGCGCGTCGACGAGCTCGGGCTCGACGCCGAGCAGCGGTATCTGGTCGAGCGCCGCCACCGCGAGATGACGCTCGCCGGCGCCGGACTCGACGACGAGGCGAAGGCGCGACTGACCGAGCTCAACCAGCGGCTGTCGTCGCTGAGCACCACGTTCGAGAAGAACCTGCTCACCGACACCAACGACCTCGCCGTGCACTTCGAGGATGCCGCGGAGCTCGACGGTCTGAGCGAGGGCGAGCTGTCCGCAGCGCAGCGCGCCGCCGCCGATCGCGACCTCGACGGATACCTGGTCACCCTGCCGCTGTTCACCGGGCACCCGTACCTCGCGTCGCTGCGCGTGCGGGAGAGCCGCCGCCGGATCATGGAGGCCTCGCGCTCGCGGGCCTCCCGCGGCAACGAGAACGACAACGCTGCCGTGCTCACCGAGATCGTGCGCCTTCGCGCCGAGCGCGCGGAGCTGCTCGGCTACCCCACGCACGCTGCCGCGATCACGGCCGACGAGACGGCCCGCGACCCGCAGGCGGTGGAGCGGATGCTGCGCCAGCTGGCCGCCCCCGCAGCCCGCAACGCGGCCGCCGAGCACGCAAGACTGCAGGCGATCGTGGACGAGACCGAGGATGCCCCGTTCGCGGTCGAGGCGCACGACTGGGCGTTCTACACCGAGAAGGTGCGACAGGCCGAGTACGACATCGACTCCGCCGCGCTGCGACCCTGGTTCGAGGCCGAGCGCGTGCTGCAGGACGGCGTCTTCGCCGCCGCCACGAAGCTCTACGGCGTGACCTTCGCCGAGCGCACCGACCTGTCGACCTACCACGCGGATGCCCGGGTGTTCGAGGTGTTCAATGAGGACGGCTCCGCGCAGGGCCTCTACATCCTCGACCTGTACACCCGCGACTCCAAGCGCGGAGGCGCCTGGATGAACTCGATCGTGGACCAGTCGCGACTGCGCGGCACGAAGCCGGTCGTCGTGAACAACCTCAACGTCGCCAAGCCGGGCGAAGGGCAGCCGACCCTGCTCACGCTCGACGAGGTGACCACGCTCTTCCACGAGTTCGGGCACGCTCTGCACGGGCTGTTCGCCACCGTGACCTATCCGCACTTCTCCGGCACCAACGTGTTCCGTGACTTCGTGGAGTTCCCCAGCCAGGTCAACGAGATGTGGATCCTCTGGCCCGAGGTGCTGGACTCGTACGCCCGTCACCACGTGACCGGCGAGCCGCTGGATCCGGCGATCGTACAGCGGCTGCAGGCGTCCGAGACCTTCAACCAGGGCTTCGCCACCAGTGAGTACCTCGCCGCGGCCTGGCTCGACCAGGCCTGGCACCTGCTGCCTGTCGGCGCCACGGTCGACGACGTCGCCGCCTTCGAGGCCGCGGCGCTCGCCGACATCGGGCTGAACGACCCGGCGGTGCCCACCCGGTACTCCTCCACGTACTTCGCGCATGTGTTCTCCGGCGGCTACAGCGCCGGCTACTACTCGTACATCTGGAGCGAGGTGCTCGACGCCGACACCGTCGAGTGGTTCCGCACGAACGGCGGCCTGACCCGGGAGAACGGCGATCGCTTCCGGGATCGGCTGCTCGGCGTGGGCGGGTCGAAGGACCCCCTCGAGGCCTACCGTGACTTCCGCGGGCGCGACGCCGAGATCGCGCCGCTGCTGAAGCGTCGCGGCCTCGATGGCTGAGGTGCCGGGCGCCGCATGCGCGGCATCCGGCGCTGCATCCCCTCGGAGACCTGCCGTTTCTCGGAGCGCTCACGCCGATTCCTCCGAGATCCTGCAGATCTCCGACGAGCTGGCGGCGATCCGCGACGCGTTCGACCTGCGCGCACCCGCGTATGACGAGAGCGAGATGCACCGCAGCCTCGCAGATGCGGTGGCATCCTTCGCAGCGACCTCGAACGTGGGAACCGTACTCGACGTCGCGACAGGAACCGGGCTGGTGCTGCGCGCTCTGCGCGAGCACTTGCCCGACGCGCGACTGATCGGCGTCGACATCTCCCCCGGCATGCTCGCCGTCGCGCGCGAGTCGCTGCCGGCTGCGCAGTTCTTGGAGGCGGATGCTGCGGCGCTGCCACTGCCGGATGCCGCGACGGATCTGATCACCTGCGTGACCGCGCTGCACCTGATCCCGGACATCCGGGGAAGCGTGCAGGAGTGGCAACGCACGCTGGCGCCCGGCGGGCGGCTCGTCACAGCGACGTTCCTCATGCCCGATGACGCGCCCGCCCCCGACGAGCACCGTCACGGACCCTCGGCATCACGGCCCTACGTCCGCGACCACCGCCCGTTCCGCAGCGTCGAGGCGACCGCACAGACGTTCAGCGACCTCGGCTTCGCCCTGAACCGCCATGTCGTGTGGGCCGATGACGTCGACACCGTACTGATCGCCGAGCTGCTACCGGAGGCGTGACCGCGGAGCCGACCGCACGCTCGATGCTCACAGCAGGCCGAGATCGCGGGCGAAGGTACGGACGCGCTCGGCCATCGCCTGCGGCACCTCGGCGACCGCGAAGTGGCCGCCCTCCTCGAGTCTGTCGAAAGTGCGCAGGTCGCGGTAGAACCGGCGTGCCAGCGACTCCGGGTAGTCCCACTCGTGTCGTTGGATGTGCACGGATGCGGGGACGTCGACGGGCGGGATCCCCTCGCCCCCGTCGGCATCCTCGTAGTAACTGCGGAACGACGTGCCGATGCTCTGCGTGACCCAGTAGATCATCGCCTCGGTGAGGATACGCTCGCGCGAGATGCGCCGCTCCACGGCACGGGGATCTCCGTCAGGAGTGTCGCTCCACTCGATCAGCTTCTCCGCGAGCCATGCCAGGAGCCCTGCCGGCGAGTCGTTCAGCGCGGCGGCCAGGGTGTCGGGCCGGGTGCCCTGCACATGCCCGTAGGCGCCGTTCGGCCCACCCCACGCGTCGAGGCGCTGGAAGAACGCGGTCTCTTCGGGCGCCGTCGACGAGCGTCGCTCGTCGGGCGTCGGGAAATGCGCATGCGTGACGACGATGCCCGCCACCGATTCGGGATACGTCGCCGCGATGAGGTCATTGACGTTGGCCGTCACGTCCTCGCCGTACGTGAGGTACCGCCGATACCCGAGGACTTCGGTCATGAGAGCGTGCATCGTCGCGGCGAGACGGACCTCGGTGATCGGTCCGCGCTCGTACGCGGTGGAGAAGCCGAATCCCGGCAGGCTCGGCACGACCACGTCGAACTCGGTCAGCAGATCGGCGAAGTCCAGCTGCAGCGCGAACGTGTGCGGCCAGCCGTGCATCACCAGCAGCGCCGGAGCCCCGAGCCGCTCCGACCTCAGGTGCACGTAGTGCAGCGTGGTGTCGTCGATGTCGACGAGGAACTGCGGATGCGTGTTCAGCCAGGCTTCCCGGCCACGCCAGTCCCACCCGCGCCAGGTGTCGACGAGTTCGCCCAGGTACTCCGCCGTCATCCCCGCCGGAGGGCGGCGCGGTGAGTCGGGCAGCGGACGGTGCCGCTCGAGTCGCCCGCGCAGATCGGCGAGTTCACGTTCGGGCACGGAGATCGAGAAGGCACGCGGTGCGGACATGCGCCGACACTACGCGTGGGCTCCGACATCCCGCTCGGCCGCGAGGCGGCCTCACCGCGCCTGCGGATCGAGCCGGTAGAAGCGCCACAGCGGATGCTCGATCGGCAGCACTGTGCTCCCGCCGAAGCCCGCTTCCGCGGCCCAGTCCCGCACGGTGCCCGCCCGCAGCACCGTACCGTTCGCCACCCGCTCTCCCTCCGCCATCGTCGCAGGCAGGCAGTGCAGCACACTGAAGGCGTAGTTCAGCCGGTCGAGGAAGTCCGCCTGCTCTGTGAACGCATCCGCGACCTTCTCATCTCCGATGAGCACGGCGCCGCCGTCGCGCAGCAGGGACCGTGCGACGGTGAGCGCGGCGACCGGCTCGTTCATGTCGTGCAGCGCCTCGAAGACCGTCACCAGATCGAACCCCTCGGGGGCGAGATCGGCGAAGTCCTCCGGCACCGTCGCGTTCGCGCGACGGACCTCGATGCGCTCATCGAGCCCTTCGGCGTGAACGAGCCGCCGCGCATCGGCCACGGAAGCCGGATCCAGATCCACCGCCACCACCCGTGCCGCAGGGAACGCGCGGGCGAGCGCGACGCTGGACCACCCCGTCCCGGCGCCGAGGTCGAGAATCCGCCCACCGCGGCGAAGCCGATCCCGGACGTCAGGGAGGGCCGCCACCCATCCGTCGAGATCATTGACGTAGCCGGGCCTGTTCAGCTGCTCCAGCCCCTGCCGTACGCCCGTGCCGAAGGCGCCGTAGCGCACGCCGGCGCCCGTTCGCGCAGCGTCGACGACCGCGTCGAATGCCGACGCCGTCCCGGCGAACATCGTTCCCGTCCCGACCGCGTAGAACGGATCATCCGGATCCAGGAACACCGGACGGTGGGCAGCGGGGAGAGCGAAGCGTCGCACCGCCGCAGCCGCTGAGGCGTCATCGACGGTGAGGAAGCCGGCTGCGGTCTGCTGCTCCAGCCATTCCTGTGCGATGCGTCGATCGATGCCCGCGGCGGCCGCGAACTCTTCGATGGTCGCGTCGTCCGCTCGGCCGAGCGCCTCGTACAGCCCGAGCCTTCTGCCGAACTCGATGCTGAGCAGCTCGAGTCCAGGGAGCAGGGATTCGATCAGGCGTTCGGCGAGATTCGCTGCGACGACGGCGTCGTCGCCGTCTGCCGACATGACGATGTCCATGTTCCATTGAACCGCGCGCCGGCCCCGCGCGCACCACCTCGTCCGGCGGTGTCAGGACCAGCGGTCAGGCGCTCTTGCGCTTGCGCGACAGCACCACGGTGGGCGCCGCGCCCTCTTCGACGGCGGCCTTCGTGACGACGACCTTGGTCACGTCCTGGGCCGAGGGGATCTCGAACATGATCGGACCGAGCACATCCTCGAGGATCGCCCGCAGGCCGCGCGCCCCGGTCTTGCGGAGAACCGCGAGATCGGCGATGGAGCGCAGCGCGTCCTCATCGAACTCGAGCTGCACGCCGTCGAGCTCGAACATGCGCTGGTACTGCTTGACCAGCGCATTGCGCGGGCCGGTGAGGATGTCGATCAACGCCTCCTGGTCGAGGGGCGACACCGAGGTGACGACCGGAAGGCGGCCGATGAACTCGGGGATCAGGCCGAACTTGTGCAGGTCCTCCGGCAGCACCTCGCTGAACAGATCGAGGTCCTTGCCCTTGTCGTGCAGCGGGGCGCCGAAGCCGACGCCGTGCTTGCCGACGCGCGCCGAGATGATGTCCTCCAGTCCGGCGAACGCGCCGGCGACGATGAACAGCACGTTCGTGGTGTCGATCTGCAGGAACTCCTGGTGCGGGTGCTTGCGGCCGCCCTGCGGCGGCACCGAGGCGACCGTTCCCTCGAGGATCTTCAGCAGCGCCTGCTGCACGCCCTCGCCCGACACGTCACGGGTGATCGACGGATTCTCGGCCTTGCGCGCGATCTTGTCGATCTCGTCGATGTAGATGATGCCGGTCTCGGCGCGCTTGGTGTCGTAGTCGGCGGCCTGCAGCAGCTTCAGCAGGATGTTCTCGACGTCCTCGCCGACATAGCCGGCCTCCGTCAGCGCCGTGGCATCCGCCACCGCGAACGGCACGTTCAGCCGCTTGGCCAGCGTCTGCGCGAGATATGTCTTTCCGCAGCCGGTCGGGCCGAGCATGAGGATGTTGCTCTTGGCGACCTCGACCTCTTCGGCCTTCTGCTCGGCCGGCTGCAGCGTGCTGCGCGCGCGGACCCGCTTGTAGTGGTTGTACACCGCGACGGCGAGCGATCGCTTCGCGGCATCCTGCCCGACGACGTACTCCTCGAGGAAGGAGAAGATCTCGCGCGGCTTGGGCAGGTCGAACTCCGCGACCGCTCCCCCGGCGGATTCCGCCATCCGCTCCTCGATGATCTCGTTGCACAGCTCGACGCACTCATCGCAGATGTACACGCCGGGGCCGGCGATCAGCTGCTGGACCTGCTTCTGGCTCTTTCCGCAGAACGAGCACTTGAACAGGTCGGCGCTCTCACCGATTCGTGCCATGCGCTTCCTCCTCGAGGCGTTTCAGTCCGGGGGCTCCCGAAAGCCACAGATCGAGCCTAACCGCCGCCGGGGACACCGGGCCGTATTGGAACGACACGGTGTCGCGATGACGCAGGACGAAGCGGGGCGGCCGCGCGGATGGGGGTGCGCGCGACCGCCCCGCTCCCGGGGCATCCGGCCGTCAGCCGGCGTGCTCCGCGCGCCGGGCGGCGCGGGTCTGCGGCGCGGCAGCCGCGTCCTCCCGGATCAGGTCGGCCGCCTTCTCGCCGATCACGATCGACGGCGCGTTGGTGTGGCCGCGGATGATCGACGGCATGATCGACGCGTCGGCGACCCTCAGTCCGGTGACACCGCGCACACGCAGCCGCTCGTCGACGACGGACGCCGCATCCGACCCCATCCGCGCGGTTCCCACCGGGTGGTAGAGGGTCTGGGAGTGCCGCTCGAGGGCGACGGCGTCCCGCTCGGCGCGCTCCATCCGCTCGGCGCCGGCCGGCTGGATGAACGCGCCCGTGGTCCTGCTCTTCAGCGCAGGGGCCTCGAGGATGTCCTCGCACACCGCGAGTCCCGCCATGATCGCCGCCCTGTCCCGGCCTTCCGGGTCGCTCAGGTACTTCGGGTCGATCAGCGGCTTCGCGAACGGATCCGCGCTGGCCAGGGTGATCTCGCCGTGACTCTCGGGACGCACCAGGATGACGCCGACGGTGACGGCGTGGCCGTCATGACCGACGAGGCCCTCGCCGATGAAGGCGACGGGCGCGAAGATCAGCTCGAGATCAGGCGCCGCGAGGCCTGGCTCCGAGGACACGAATCCGTACGCCTCGCCGACGTTGGAGGTGAGCATGCCGCGGTGCCGCACCAGGTAGTTCACGAGCTGCCCCGGCTTCTCCGCCGTGTACAGGGTGTCGTCCTTCGCGCCGACAGCCAGGCCGGTGAGCAGGTGGTCACGCAGATTCCTGCCGACCTCGGGGCTGTGCGCGACGACGGCGATACCGTGCTGCGCGAGCTGTGCGCTGTCGCCGATCCCCGAGAGCAGCAGCAGCTGCGGGGTGTTGATCGCGCCGCCGGACAGCACCACTTCGCGGGTCGCCTTCGCCCGTCGGATCGCGCCGTCCTGGGCGTACTCGACGCCGGCCGCCGTCGTGCCCTCGAACAGCACGCGGGTGGCGTGCGCGCCGGTCGCGATGGTCAGGTTCGAGCGCTTGCGCGCCTCCTTCAGGTATCCGTTGACGGTGCTGAACCGCGACCCCTTGCGCTGGCTGACCAGGGTGCGGCTCATGCCCCGCTGGTCGCGTCCGTTCGCAGGCACACGCGGGATGCCGGTCTGGCCGGCCGCATCGATGAAGGCCTCGGTGTGCGTTCGGGGGCTGCGCTGCTCCTCGATGCGGATCGCTCCGCTGCGGCCGGTCTCGGTCTCGTTGTCGCGCGCGATCGTCGCGTCCACGTTCTCGGCGCGGTCGAAGTACTTCCGCAGCCCCTGCCAGGACCAGTCCTCGCCTGCCGCCTCGCCCCACTCGTCGTAGTCCTCGGGGAAGCCTCGCACCCACATCATCGCGTTCATCGATGAGGATCCGCCGAGCACCTTGCCGCGCGGCCAATACACGCGACGCCCGCCGAGTAGCGGCTGCGGCTCGGTCTCGTAGTTCCAGTCCACATCGGACTTGAACAGCTTGGAGAAGGCGGCCGGGATGTGCACCTCGGTCTTCTTGTCCTCAGGTCCCGCCTCCAGCAGCAGGACTCGCGCCGCCGGATCCTCACTGAGCCGGGCCGCCACCGCCGCTCCTGCAGAACCTGCGCCGACGACGACGTAGTCGTAGGTGTTGTCGTTCATTGTTCTCATTCCTCGTGTCGGATGTCGGGGATCGCTCAGGCGCGGAACGCCGCGGCGAACACGGCGGGCATACCGCCCCAGCTGGGGTGCGCGGCGAAGCCGGCGAGCCGGCGGCCGGTGAGCGCGGCGCTTCGCGCGGTGACGAACCACGGCGGGGTCGGGAACAGCGCGAACTCGCCATGCATGACCGACCGCGGGAAGGGCCGGAACGGTCCGGTCACGACCGTGCGCTCGGTGCCCTCCAGCAGCAGGGCGTTGTGCACCACCCCGCGACCGGACTGGATGTCGTCCAGGGTGTGTCCGGGGAACGCGCCCCAGGTCGCGGCCGCCGTGAGGAAGCCGACGCCGGTCCATGCGTTGATCGCCACGGTTCCGTAGCGCAGGTCGGCGATCAGTTCGTCGAAGCGGCCGCCCATGGCTTTGCGGGCCCGTGGATCGACGAGCACGTTCGCGCCGAGAGTTCCGGTCAGCCTCTCGTTGGCATGGACGACGGCGTCCTCCAGGAAGCGTGCGCCGCCGCCGCGCAGCTGCACGACGCCGAGCACCGGGGAGAAGTACTCGGTGTTCTGCACAGGCACGGCATCCGCGGCATCCGTCTCGACCAGCAGGCGGCAACCCCCCTCGCCGAGCCGCGTCGCCCCGGGATACGAAGCCAGCGCGCCGGCGAAGCGCTCATCGCTGCCGGGGTACCACGCCGGGCGTGCGGGAGCGCTGTCGAACGCGGTGCGCAGCGCGGCGAGGAACTCTTCCTTCTGCGTCCAGTCCGCGCTGATGATGACGACCTGACCGGCGATGCAGTTGTACCCGCCGTTGTGCAGGCGCATCGTGGCGATGTGGGCGGCCTGGTACTCGAGATCCTTCTTCGACCACTGACCGGGCACGACGATGACTGGCGCCACGCCGCCGAGCTCGCTGGTGATCGGCTTGTCCAGCAGTGGCGTTCCTGCCGCCTTGCGCGCGCGACCCTCTTCACCAGGCCCGTACACGATCACGTCGTGGGTGATGGCGCTGCCGGTGATGTGGATGTGGGCGATGTCGGGATGCGCGGTGAGGTACGCGCCGGCGGCGGCGCCGCCCTGCACGATCTGCAGCACGCCGAGGTCGATGAGCGGTGCGAAGGCCGTGCGGTAGACGCTCTCCAGCTCGCGCATCACGGGATTGAGCTTGAGCAGCACGACGCGGTTGTTCGCCACCAGTTCGTAGAGCGCATCGAGAGGCGCGATCGACGTGATGTTGCCGGCACCGAGCACGAGGCCGATGCCTTCCGTGCGCTCCGGATGCTTCGCGGCGAGGCCCGCGTCCGCGACGACCTGCCCGGCGGAGATTCCCGGCTGCATCCACACCTCCGCGTGGAAGCCGTGCATGAGCAGCGCCTCGTAGGCGTTGTGCGGCAGCACGGGAACGGCGACGCGCCCGCCGGGTGCGCTGCGCAGATGCGCACCGGCGGCCGGGCTCGTGCCCTGCGCCATCGCCCTGAGCGACGCAGCCAGCGCGCCCAGTCCGGTCAGCACCGGGTACGGGCCGGAGATCCACTCCTCCCCGACCAGCGGCGAGTCGGCGGGCAGCCGCTTGATGCGGGCTGCGGTCGTGGCCCATTCCTCGGATGCGGCGGCGACACGACTGTGCACTTGCATCAGCGACGCGGCACGCTCCGCGAGAGGCATCGCGGCCCAGGTCTGCTCTCCGGCGCGGAGAACGCGGATCGCCTCGTCGAGCGCGGCGCGCTCGCTGTCGTCGAGCTGCGCCTGGTTCGCTGTGGCCGACGGCGATTCGGGTGTGACGGTGCTCATGGATCTCCCTTGATCGTGAATCCAGTCTCAGCGCTCATGAGACTGCGTGCAATGTGCGGGCGCCCCGACTTGACGCCGGTGGATTGTGCGCCAGCACAACGACTGTGGATCAGCTCGGGTTAGACTCAGGCCATGACGAACAGCGCCGTTCTCGCCCTTCCCGCCGCCTCCGCCCTCTTCGCCGGGCTGCGTGAATCGGTCGACCAGCTCTCTGACCGCATCCTCGCGCAGATCCTCGCCGAGGAGGATGCGTATGCGGGCGCACAGATCCCGGCCGCGCTGCTGCGCCATATCGTCGAGATCAACGTCGAGGCGCTTTTGCATACGATGTCCGGCGGCGAGGAGTCGCTGGATGCCGCACGCGAGGCCGGCCGGGAGAAGGCCGAGCACTCCGTGCCGCTCGAAGGACTGCTGCACGCCTACCGGATCGCCGGGATCACACTCTGGGAACGCGTGGTCGAGCTCTCGGTGTCGACCGATCGCACCGAGTTGCTGCTGCGCGCGTCGTCGGATGTCTGGGGCGTGATCGATAGATTCTCCAATGCAGCCGCCGACGCCTACCGCGAGGTCGTCGATGCCCGCGATCGCCAGGACGAGAACCGGCGCGGAGTTCTGATGCTCGCTCTGCTGGACGAGAGCACGTCCCCCAGGGATGCCGGTGCCGCGCTGCGCGGTCTCGGGCTGCCCGAGGGCGGGCGCTACGCGGTCGTCGCGGCGGAGCGCACGCCCAGTGGCGCGGATCCGATGCCGGGGATCGAACAGCGTCTGCGTCAGCGCGGACTCGCCTCGGCCTGGTCGGTATGGAGCACCGAGCACGTCGGCGTGATCGCATTGAGCGCCGCCGAGGAAGTCACCGAGGTCGAGCGCGTCGTGGCCGCCGTCGCGGCATCACGGGTCGGGATCAGCCGTTCGTTCGCGGAGATCGCCAACGGCGCACGTGCACTCGACCAGGCCCGGCTGGCGCTGGCGTGCCTGCCGCGTCGGGCGATCGGGGTGCACTCCTACGACAGTGCCCCGCTGGACGTACTGCTGACCGCCGGCGCCGGCGCGGCTGAGGAACTGGGCACTCAGGTGCTCGGCGCTGTACGCGCGCATGCAGACGGCGATCTGCTGCTGGACACCCTGGAGACCTGGTTCGCCGCGAACGGCTCGACCGCCGAAGCCGCAGCCCGGCTGCACTGCCACCGGAACACGGTCGGCTACCGGCTGGCTCGGATAGCCGAGCTCACCGGCCGATCGGTCTCGATCCCGGCGGACTCGGCAGAGCTGTACGCCGCGCTGCGGGCGGTGCGGCTGCTGGCCTGAGCGACGAGACCCCGCCTGACGGAATGTCGTTCAGGCAGGGTCTCTGCACTGCAGATCGAAGCAGGGCGTCAGATCATGCTCTTGGTGTGCCAGACCGTCTTCGTCTCGACGAACGCGGTGATCCGCTCGAGCGATGCGCCCACGGCATCCGTACCGGGAACCGGCGACAGCACGCGCTTCAGTGTCTGCGCCGCATCGATCTCGAGGTCGATCCAGTTCAGGTCGCCGGCGCCCGCCAGGTCGAGGGCGTTGACGTCGGCATGCGAGGCCAGCCACGGGGCGATCTCGGCCGGAGAACCGGTCAGCACGTTCACGACGCCGCCGGGGACGTCGCTCGTCGCGAGCACCTCGGCGAGGCTGATCGCCGAGAGCGGATGCCGCTCGCTGGCGATCACCACGACGCTGTTGCCGGTGACCAGCGCGGGCGCGATCACCGAGACCAGCCCGAGCAGCGCGGTGTCCTGCGGTGCCACGACCGCCACGACGCCCGTGGGCTCCGGCACCGAGATGTTGAAGTACGGACCCGCGACGGGGTTGGCGTTGCCGGCGACCTGCGCGTACTTGTCGCACCAGCCCGCGTACCAGACCCACAGGTCGATGGCGGCGTCGACCTGTGCCCCGGCGGCAGCAGCGGAGACGCCCTCCTGGGCGGCGATCTCGTCCACGAACTGGGCACGGCGACCCTCGAGGATCTCGGCCACGCGGTAGAGCACCTGGCCGCGGTTGTACGCGGTGGCGCCGGACCAGCCCTTCACCGCCGCACGCGCGGCTACGACGGCATCCCTGGCGTCCTTGCGCGACGCCTTGGCCGCGTTCGCGAGGAAGTCGCCCTTCTTCGAGAGCACCTCGTAGGTGCGACCGGACTCGCTGCGCGGGAACGCACCGCCGATGGCCAGCTTGTAGGTCTTCGGAATCGTCAGCCGCTTGCTCATGCCGCTGCTCCCTTCAGGTACGCGGTCAGGCCGTGCCGGCCGCCCTCGCGGCCGTATCCGGACTCCTTGTAACCGCCGAACGGACTCGACGGGTCGAAGCGGTTGAAGGTGTTCGCCCACACCACGCCGGCGCGCAGCCGGTCGGCCACGGCGAGGATGCGGGAGCCCTTGTCGCTCCAGATGCCGGCCGACAGGCCGTAGGGCGTGTTGTTGGCCTTGGCGATCGCCTCGGCCGGCGTGCGGAAGGTCAGCACCGAAAGAACGGGGCCGAAGACCTCGTCACGGGCGATCCGGTGAGACGCCTCGACGCCGGTGAAGATCGTCGGGGCGAACCAGAAGCCCTTCTCGGGGATGGCGCAGTCCGCGGTCCAGCGCTCGGCGCCCTCGGCCTCGCCGATGTCGCTCAGCTCGCGGATGCGGGCCAGCTGGGCGGCGGAGTTGATCGCGCCGATGTCGGTGTTCTTGTCGAGCGGGTCGCCCAGGCGCAGGGTGGACAACCGGTGCTTGAGCCGGTCGATGACCTCGTCGTGGATGGATTCCTGCACGAGCAGTCGACTGCCCGCGCAGCACACGTGGCCCTGGTTGAAGAAGATGCCGTTGACGATGCCCTCGACGGCCTGGTCGATCGGCGCATCGTCGAACACGATGTTCGCGGCCTTGCCGCCGAGCTCGAGCGTCACCTTCTTGTGCGTACCGGCGACGGCCTTGGCGATGTCGCGGCCGACACCGGTCGACCCCGTGAAGGCGACCTTGTCGACATCCGGATGCCGCACGAGCGTCGCTCCGGTGGCGCCGGCACCGGTGACGATGTTCACCACGCCGGCGGGAAGGTCGGCCTGCTGCAGGATCTCAGCGAAGATCAGCGCCGTCAGCGGAGTGGTCTCGGCAGGCTTCAGTACAACGGTGTTCCCTGCAGCGAGCGCAGGCGCGAGCTTCCAGGCCAGCATGAGCAGCGGGAAGTTCCACGGGATGATCTGCCCTGCCACGCCGAGCGCCTTCGGGTTCGCACCGAGGCCCGCGTAGTCGAGCTTGTCGGCCCAGCCCGCGTAGTAGAAGAACCAGGAGGCGACCAGCGGCACGTCGACGTCGCGGCTCTCCTTGATCGGCTTGCCGTTGTCGAGGCTCTCGGCCACGGCCAGCTCGCGGGCGCGCTCCTGCACCAGGCGGGCGATCCGGAACAGGTACTTGCCCCTGTCGCGTCCGCTCATCTTCGACCAGGTCTTCTCGTACGCGCGGCGGGCGGCGGCGACGGCACGGTCGATGTCGTGCTCGTCCGCCGCGGCGACCTCGGCGATGCGAGTCTCATCTGCCGGCGAGATCGTGACGAAGCTCTTGCCGCCCCCGTCGGTGAACTCGCCGTCGATGAACAGCCCGTAGCTGTCGCGCAGGTTCAGGATCGCCTTCGACTCGGGCGCCGGCGCGTATTCCAGGAATGACATATTAAATCCTCGGTTGCTGAGCTCGACGAAGTATCAGTCGATGGTGACGTAGTCGGGGCCGGAGTAGTGTCCGGTCGTGAGCTTCTGACGCTGCAGCAGCACGTCGTTGAGCAGGCTGGAGGCGCCGAAGCGGAACAGGTGCGGCTGCAGCCATTCCTCGCCGGCGGTCTCGGCGACGGTGACGAGGTAGCGCACGGCATCCTTCGACGAGCGGATGCCGCCGGCCGGCTTGACGCCGATCTTCTCGCCGGTGGCCCGGTGCCAGTCGCGCACCGTCTCGAGCATGAGCAGCGTGGTGGGCAGTGTGGCAGCCGGCTGCACCTTGCCGGTCGATGTCTTGATGAAGTCGCCGCCTGCGAGGATCGACAGCCACGACGCGCGCTTGATGTTGTCGTAGGTGTTCAGCTCACCGGTCTCCATGATGACCTTGAGCGAGGCGTAGCTGCCGTCCGGGCGGCGGCAGGCCTCCTTCACCCGGGCGATCTGGTCGAACACCAGCCCGTAGTGCCCGGAGAGGAATGCCCCGCGGTCGATCACCATGTCGATCTCGTCCGCACCGGCGGCCACCGCATCGGCGGTGTCGGCCAGCTTCACATCCATCGATGCGCGGCCGGACGGAAACGCCGTCGCCACGGCGGCGACCGAGATGAGCCCGTCGTCGGGGTCTCCGTGCGCAGCGCCGAGAGCCTCGACCGCGTGCGGGACCATGTCGCCGTACACGCACACCGCCGCCACACGCGGTGTGCTCGGATCAGCGGCATCCGGCGTCTTCGCCTTCGACACGAGCGAGCGCACCTTGCCTGCCGTGTCGGCGCCTTCCAAGGTGGTCAGGTCGATCAGCGAGATGATCTTGTCGAGCGCCCAGGCCTTGGACGTGGTCTTGATCGAACGGGTCGCGAGGCCCGCCGCGCGCTGCTCCAGGCCGACGGCGTCGACACCGGGCAGGCCGTGCAGGAAGCGCCGCAGGGTGGCGTCGTCGGGCTCGGCGCCCAGCACGTCGACAGCCGTGCGGCGGCTGAGTTCAGTAGTCGTCACTTCTCCTCCAAGAGGGCTCGGGCAGTGGTCTCATCGGTCACCAGCACGGTGCAGAGCCCGGTGCTGACGACTGTACGCGCGATGTCGTGCTTCGTCTCGCCTGCGGAGACGAAGATCGCCCGGTCTGCGGCACGCAGCCGGTCCAGGCCGATGCCGACGGTCCGCTCGTCGAGCTGCGGGTCGACGATGTTCCCGTCGGCGTCGATGTAGCGCCCGAGCACGTCGCCGACGGCGCCGCGTCGGGAGAGCTCCGCGATGTCGCCCTCCGACAGGTAGCCGTTCTCGACGTGGGCGGACGCCGGATCGCAGGCGCCGGCGGTGAAGAGATAGGTCTGCGCGTGCGCAGCCTGGTCGAGGATGCCTCCGACGGTGCGGTCCGCCTCGATGGCCTGCTTGGTCTCGACGCGCTCGAGGATGGCGGGGCTCGGCAACAGCACCGCGTGTCCGCCGCCGCGCTGGGCGATCGTGGATGCCAGCGACGCGGCGTTGCCGGAGCGACGGTTGACCGTCACTCCCCCGTTGGTCTGCACGACGGTGACGCCGCGGGCCCATCCCTCGGGCAGCGCGTCGGCGACAGCGGTCAGGGTTCGGCCCCAGCTGACGGCAAGGGTGCGCGGCACCGGGCGGAGGGCGGTCAGGTAGTCGGCGGCGGCCTGCGCCACCCGCTCGAGCTCCTGACCGTCGGATGCGGGGGCCACGATCGCGTCGGTCAGTCCGTACCGCGCGCAGAGCTCGCGCTCCAGCCCGAGCCGCCTGGCGCGCGGATGGACGATCTCGATGCGCACGATGCCGCGCTCACGGGCCTGGACGAGCAGCCGACCGGCCTTCCAGCGGGAGATGCCGAGCAGGGCGCCGACTTCGTCCTGGGTCTTGCCCTCGTCGTAGGTGAGTTCGGCGACACGCACCATCAGCAGTTCGTCGTCCACGGCATCCTCCCTTCCTGGAATCCAGGGTACTGAGAATGCGCGCTGCGCGCGCCGTTGTGCTCAGATGAGCAGCCTTCTTCGCTCCCCTGCGCAACCGCGCCGGCCGGGCCCGGTTCGGATCGCCGGCGGCATCCGAGGACGACGAAGGGCGGCCCGGCGATTGCCGGACCGCCCCTGCGAACGGATGCCTCAGGCGCGCTTGCGGCTGGTGAGCACCTGGTCGACGATGCCGTACTCCTTGGCCTGCTCGGCCGAGAGGATGTTGTCGCGGTCGATGTCCCGGTTGACCTTCTCGACGGGCTGGCCGGTGTGACGTGCCATGGTCTCCTCGAGCCAAGTGCGCATGCGCAGGATCTCGGCGGCCTGGATCTCGATGTCGGACGCCTGGCCGTGACCGGCCTCGCCCATCGCCGGCTGGTGCATCAGCACGCGGGCGTTGGGCAGCGCGAGGCGCTTGCCCGGCGCACCGGCGGCGAGCAGCACCGATGCCGCGGACGCGGCCTGGCCGAGCACGACGGTCTGGATCTGCGGCGCGACGTACTGCATCGTGTCGTAGATCGCGGTCATGGCCGTGAAGGAACCACCGGGCGAGTTGATGTACATCGTGATGTCGCGCTCGGAGTCCTGGCTCTCCAGCACGAGCAGCTGCGCCATGACGTCGTCGGCGGACGCGTCGTCGACCTGCACGCCGAGGAAGATCACGCGATCCTCGAACAGCTTGTTGTACGGGTCCTGGCGCTTGAAGCCGTAGGCTGTGCGCTCCTCGAACTGCGGGAGGACGTAGCGGCTGGAGGGAAGGTTGCCGGCAGCGCGGAAAGTGGGTGTGTACATGTGTGTGCTCTCCTGCTTACTTGTCCGCACCGGTGCCACCGCCGCCGTGCACGTCACTGGCGTGCTCGCGGATGTGGTCGACGAAACCGTACTCGAGCGCCTCGTCCGCAGTGAACCAGCGGTCGCGGTCGCCATCCTCGTTGATCTGCTCGACAGACTTGCCGGTCTGCGAGGCGGTGATCTCAGCGAGGCGCTTCTTCATCGACAGGATGAGCTGCGCCTGCGTCTGGATGTCGCTGGCCGTTCCGCCGAAGCCGCCGTGCGGCTGGTGCAGCAGCACGCGGGCGTTCGGAGTGATGTAGCGCTTGCCCTTGGTGCCGCTGGTGAGCAGCAGCTGGCCCATCGACGCGGCCATGCCGATGCCGACGGTCACGATGTCGTTCGGCACGAACTGCATGGTGTCGTAGATCGCCATGCCCGCGGTGATCGAACCACCGGGCGAGTTGATGTAGAGGTAGATGTCCTTCTCGGGGTCCTCAGCGGCGAGAAGGAGGATCTTCGCGCAGATCTCATTCGCGTTCTCGTCGCGCACCTCCGAGCCCAGCCAGATGATGCGGTCCTTCAGCAGCCTGTCGAAGACACTCGTCGCGACCAGGGGTTCAGCCATTTCAGCTCCTGTTTCCGTGTTTCGGTGATTCGAATCTACCGGCGACAACGTCGCGCGAAGGCGCTGTTCGCCGTCGGCATATCAGCGCGCCCCGCCGAGCTCCCGCGCGTAGGCGGCCACCGACCTCCGATACTGCGGCAGGTGCGGCGCCAGGGTCTCCAGCGCGACGGATGCCGCACCCGTCGCATCGCCCGCCGAGGCCAGGGCGAGCGCGTAGAAGGCTGATGCGGCATCCGCCAGCTCTCCCCCTCGCTCACGCTCCTCACGCAGCATCCGCACGGCCTCGTCGACCTTGCCGAGGTTGCGCAGGGTGCTGGCGAGCTGGATCGTCGCCTGTGCGCGACGCGACTCGTCCAGCCCGCCGCTCAGAGCCAGCCGGTAGAGGACCTCCGCCTCCCCCTCGAGACCTGCCGCGTCGCGTGCGCCGGCGCGTTCGAACTGCGCGACCGGCTCGTGCATCCCGCGCTCCATCGCGAGTGCGTCGATCCGGCGGATCCGCTCACGGTCCGACAGCGCGTCGTCGTCCCAGACCGCGTCCACGCGGTCCTGCCAGTCGTCCCGCTCATCCATGTCGTCCTCCGGATACGCGAGAGGCGGATGCCGCAGCATCCGCCTCTCGTCACGATCTGTGTGAGATCACTCGGCCTTCTCGGCCTCGTCCTTCTTCTCCGCGGCCTTCTTGGCAGCGCGGGTCTTCGGGGCGGGCTTCTCGTCAGCCTCGGCGTCGTCGGCCTTCTTCGCTGCGGCCTTCTTCGCCGGCGCCTTCTTGGCGGGGGCCTCGGCGTCGTCCGACTTCTCGGCGGCCTTCTTGGCAGCGGGCTTCTTGGCAGGAGCCTTCTTGGCCGGCTTCTCCTCGACGGGCGCCTCCTCAGCGGCATCCTCGTCGGAGTCGTCGCCGATGACCGGGGTCAGGTCCACGGCCTTGCCGTTGCTGTCCACGACCGAGACCTTGCCGAGTGCGATCGCCAGGGCCTTGTTGCGGGCGACCTCGCCGACCAGTGCGGGCAGCTGGTTGCCGGCCTGCAGAGCCTCGACGAACTCCTGCGGAGCCATGCCGTACTGCGCGGCGGACTGGATGAGGTACTGGCTGAGCTCCTCCTGCGAGACCTGCACGTCCGAGCCCTCGGCGATGGTGTCCAGCAGCACCTGCGTGCGGAACTGCTTCTCGCTGGCCTCGGCGACCTCGGCACGGTGCTCGTCGTCCTCGAGACGACCCTCGGACTCGAGGTGGTTGTGCACCTCGTCCTCGATGAGCTGAGCCGGGACCGGGATCTCGATCTGCTCGAGCAGGGTCTCGATGAGCTGGTCGCGAGCGGCGGAGCCCTGCGTGAACAGGCCCTGCTCGGAGACGCGCTCGACGAGGCTGGCGCGCAGCTCGGCGATGGTGTCGAACTCGCTGGCCATCTGCGCGAAGTCGTCGTCGGCCTCGGGCAGCTCGCGCTCCTTCACGGCCTTGACGCTCACGGAGACCTCGGCCTCTTCGCCGGCGCGGTCGCCGCCGACGAGCTTCGAGCGGAACGTGGTGTCCTCACCGGCGGTGAGCGAGTCGATCGCCTCGTCGATGCCCTCGAGCAGCTCGCCGGAGCCGATCTCGTAGGACACGCCGTCGGCGCGGTCGATCTCGGTGCCGTCGATCGTCGCAACCAGGTCGAGGTCGACGAAGTCGCCCTTGGCGGCCGGGCGGTCGACGGGGATCAGCGTGCCGAAGCGGCTGCGCAGACGGTCGAGCTCGGCGTCGACGGCGGCGTCGTCGGTCTCGACGGCGTCGACGGTCACGGTGATGCCGGACAGGTCGGGCAGCTCGATCTCGGGGCGCACGTCGACCTCGACGTCGACGAGCAGGTCGCCGGAGAAGTCCTTCTCGTTCGGCCACTGGGTGATGTCTGCCGAGGGACGGCCGACGATGCGGACGGAGTGCTCGGCGGCGGCCTCACGGAAGAAGCGGTCGAGGGCCTCGTTCACGGCGTGCTCGATGACCGCGCCGCGGCCGATGCGCTGGTCGATGATCGGCGCGGGGACCTTGCCCTTGCGGAAGCCGGGGATCTGCACGTCCTGAGCGATGTGCTCGTACGCGTGCTCGATGCTGGGCTTGAGGTCCTCGGGGGTGACCGTGATCGTGAGCTTGACCCGGGTCGGGGACAGCTTCTCGACGGTGCTGTTGGCCATGCTGGTTCGTTCTCCTTGTGATTTCCGCGCCGAGGCGCGGCCGTGAGGTATCGGGGGCCGTGGTCGGGGCGACAGGATTTGAACCTGCGACCTCCCGCTCCCAAAGCGGGCGCTCTACCAAGCTGAGCTACGCCCCGGTAACACCCGCACACGCGGGAACGGCCTCAACGAGTCTAACGGACAGGAGCACTCGATCCGTCCGCTATGCTTGTGGAGCCGGTCCGGGGATGTAGCTCAATGGTAGAGCCTCAGTCTTCCAAACTGATTACGCGGGTTCGATTCCCGTCATCCCCTCCAGAACGCAAAGGCCCCCGCAATATGCGGGGGCCTTTCGCATATGCATGGGATGATCTCGCCATGGACGAGTTCGCGCCGGAGCGCCTGGCAACGGATGCCGCAGAGCCGCCGACCGTTCGGGAACCCGATTCCCCGCGTCGGCACACCTGGCTGTGGGTCACCGGCGCGATCGTGTTCGCCGGGCTGGTGATCACCGGTGTGCAGCTGTGGGCGAATCTGTCCTATGACGACGCCGAGGAGGCCTTCCTGCACTCGCGCACCGCCGCCCAGCCGGCGACGGCCACGCTCGTCGCGACGATGGAGCACGCCGACAAGGCCACCACGGCCGCGAAGGCCGTGGACGGTGTGACGGCCCCCGAGCTGCTCAGCGACGAGGACCGCGCGGCCCTCGCAGCCGGCGCCGCAGAGCTGGCCGAGGAGAACGCGGATGCGGGGAGGATCGGTCTCGATCTGCCGGCTGCGCCGCGCGAGAAGCCCGTGATGCCCTGGGACCTGTTCCTCCGGGCATCCGACCTGCAGGAGCGGACCTCGGCCCTCGAGGACCGCACCGAGACGCAGGACGCGACGGCTCGTTCGCTGAGCCGGAGCATCCGCGGCGTCGATGAACTGGGCGGACGCATTCTCGACAGCGCCCACGCAGCCGTACCGGCGATCGAGAAGGCATCCGTCGACGCCCGGTTCGCGCCGATCATCGAGCTGCGCAAAGCCGCTGACGAGGTGGGCTCCGCACGTCCGGACATGGATTCGAGCACCTCCGCCGGCCTGCTCCGGCTCGACAAAGCCGTCGCCGCGGTGCGAGCATCCGCTGAGTCCGAGCTGGCCGCGAAGGCCGGCCCGCTCTTCGAGGCCAGGCGCAAGGCCGAGGCGTACGCGCGTTCGATCTCCGGCGGTGTGCTGCTCGAGTTCGTCTGGACCGACAGGCTGCTGGGTCAGGGCTCCGGAGAATCCGGCGCAGGCACGGCGACCTGGGACGGCAACGACGGCGGAACCTCCCACATCACCCTCACGAACTCCATCGCGAGGTACTGGCCCGCCGAATGGACCAGGGCGCTCGTCACGCATGAGATCGGACACGCCATCTCGGCCAAGTGCTACGACAAGTTCGACTGGGAGGACCAGGACGCGAACGAGCAGTGGGCGACCGCCTGGGCGATGAGCTGGGGCTTCTCCGCCTACGACTCCGGCGCGAACATCTACGGCACGCCGTCGAAGACGATGCAGGACGCCGCGAAGACCTGCCGCTGAACGCGCAGAACCCCGGGACCTCGGGTCCCGGGGTTCTGCGCTGAGCGGTTGTTACTGGCCGCGGCGCTCCCGCAACTGGGTGAGCGCGTCGTCGAGAAGCTGCTCGGCCTCTTCGTCGGTGCGGCGCTCCTTCACGTAGGCGAGGTGCGTCTTGTACGGCTCGGCCTTCGCCAGCTCCGGCGGGTTCTGCTTGTCGCGCCCGGCCGGGAGCCCGGTGTGCGGGTGATCGATGATGTCCGGGATCTCCTCCTCGGGCAGACCAGCCGCGAAGTACCGCACGGTCTCGTTGCCGAGCCCGTCCCAGTACGAGACCGCGATGCGGTCGGCGTGGTAGCCGTGGTCCTGCTCCCCCATCGGGCCGGATCCGACCCGCGTCCCGCGGATCGCGTTGCCGCCGGTGGCCATCAGACCACCCCGACCTTCGTGATCAGGCCCAGCGCCACGATGGAGATGAACCACACCAGGGCGAGGATGATCGTGAAGCGGTTGAGGTTGCGCTCCGCGAGCCCGGACGAGCCGACGGCCGCGGTCATGCCGCCTCCGAACATGTCGGACAGGCCGCCACCGCGGCCCTTGTGGAGAAGGATGAGAAGAGTCAGCAGAACACTGCTGATGCCCAGCAGCACTTGCAGCACGAACTCGAGAACCTGCACGGGTAGAAGCCTTTCACCGGGGCCGAACGGCCCGCATGACTGTCGATTATACGGGGTCGCCCATTTCGGCCCGCCCCGACGCTCAGACGCCGACGTGCTTCTCGAAGCGGATGATCGCCGCGAACTCGTCCACGACGAGGCTCGCGCCGCCCACCAGGGCGCCGTCGACGTCGGGCTCGCGCATGAAGCTGGCGATGTTGCCCGACTTCACGCTGCCGCCGTAGAGCACGCGCGTGCGCGCCGCGGCATCCTCATCGAGAACACGGGCGATCACCTGGCGCAGCGCCTGGCAGACCTCCTGCGCCTGCGCCGGCGTGGCCGCCTGGCCTGAGCCGATCGCCCAGACGGGCTCGTAGGCCACGACGATGTCGGCGGACGCCGGAACACCGGCCAGGGCCGCCTCGAGCTGCCCCGCGGGCACGGCACTGGCGCCGTGCTTCTCCAGGTCTTCCGCGGTCTCACCCACGCAGATCACCGGCACCAGGCCATGCTTCAGCGCCGCGCGCACCTTGGCGTTGACGATCTCGTCCGACTCCGCGTGGTACTCGCGGCGCTCGGAGTGCCCGATGATCACGTAGCCGACACCGAGCTTCGCCAGGAACGCACCGGACACCTCGCCGGTGTACGCACCCGAGTCGTGCGCCGACACGTCCTGCGCGCCGAGCCCGAAGGCGATCTTGTCGGCGTCGATCAGCGTCTGCACACTGCGGATGTCGGTGAACGGCGGGAACACCGCCACCTCGACGGAGCCGTTCTCGTGCCCCGCATCCTTCAGCGTCCAGTGCAGCTTCTGCACCGTGGCGACCGCCTGCAGGTGGTCGAGATTCATCTTCCAGTTCCCCGCGATCAGCGGGGTCCTCTTCGTCACAGCCATCCGAGTACCTCCAAGCCGGGGAGCTTCTTGCCCTCGAGGAACTCGAGGCTGGCGCCTCCGCCCGTCGAGATGTGTCCGAACTGGTCGTCCGCGAACCCGAGCTGGCGCACGGCTGCGGCCGAGTCACCGCCGCCGACCACGCCGAGACCGTCGATCTCGGTGAGGGCCTGTGCGACGGCCTTGGTGCCCGCTGCGAACGCGGGGAACTCGAACACGCCCATAGGGCCGTTCCAGAACACCGTCTTCGAGTCGCGGATGGCCGCGGCGAATGCCGCGGCGGTGTCGGGACCGATGTCGAGGCCGATGCCGGATGCACCGAACGAGCTCTGCTCGATCGCGTCGGCCGCGACGACCTCGTGCGCCGCGTCGGCCGCGAAGCCGGATGCCACGACGACGTCGGTGGGGAGCACGAGCTCCACCCCGCGCTCCTTCGCCTCGGTGATGTAGCCGCGCACGGTGTCGAGCTGATCTTTCTCGAGCAGGCTGGAGGCCACGGCGTGGCCCTCGGCAGCGAGGAAGGTGAACAGCATTCCACCGCCCACGAGCAGACGATCGACGCGCGGCAGCAGGTGCGAGATGACGCCGAGCTTGTCACTGACCTTCGAGCCGCCGAGCACGACCGTGTACGGACGCTCGGGCTTCTCGGTGAGGCGGTCCAGTACGTCCAGTTCCGTCGCGATCAGCAGGCCGGCCGCGGACGGCAGCTGCTGGGCGAGTTCGTAGACGCTGGCCTGCTTGCGGTGCACGACGCCGAACCCGTCGGACACCATGGCATCGCCGAGAGCTGCGAGGCGGGCGGCGAAGGCGGCGCGCTCGGCGTCGTCCTTCGAGGTCTCGCCCGGGTTGAACCGCAGGTTCTCCAGCACCACGACGCCGCCGTCCTCGAGCGACGCGACGGCCTGCTGGGCCGACTCGTCCACTGTGTCGCGGGCGAAGGCGACCGGCTTGCCGAGCAGCTCGGAGAGGCGCTGCGCCACCGGGGCGAGGCTGTACTTCGGGTCGGGCGCGCCGTCGGGGCGGCCCAGGTGCGAGCAGACGACGACGCGGGCGCCGGCGTTGATCAGTGCGTTGAGGGTCGGCAGGGAGGCCCGAACACGGCCATCGTCCGTGATGACCCCGTCCCGCAGGGGGACGTTGAGGTCACAACGGACGATGACGCGCTTGCCTTCCAGCGAACCTACGGTGTCCCGGAGGGAGTCGAGGGTGCGCAGAGTCATGGAAGAGAGTTTAGAGACGCTCGGCCACGTACTCGGTCAGGTCGACGAGACGGTTGGAGTAGCCCCACTCGTTGTCGTACCAGCTCGAGACCTTGACGAGGTTGCCGTCGACGTTGGTCAGGCCGGCGTCGAAGATCGAGGAGTGCGGGTCGAGCTGGATGTCGCTCGAGACGATCGGGTCCTCGTTGTACTTCAGGATGCCCTCGAGGCGTCCGTCAGCGGCGGCCGCGCGGTACGCGGCGTTGATCTCCTCGATGGTGAGGTCGTCGCGGGTGGTCACCAGCGTGAGGTCCACGATCGAGCCGGTGGGCACCGGAACGCGGTACGACGAGCCGCTGAGCTTGCCGTTCAGCTCGGGCAGCACCAGGCCGATGGCCTTCGCCGCACCGGTCGAAGCCGGGACGATGTTGATCGCCGCAGCACGGGCACGGTGCAGGTCGCCGTGCGGGCCGTCCTGCAGGTTCTGGTCGGCGGTGTAGGCGTGCGCGGTCATCATGAATCCGCGCTCGATGCCGAACGTGTCGTTGAACACCTTGGCCAGCGGCGCGAGGCAGTTGGTGGTGCACGACGCGTTGGAGATGATGTTGTGGTTCGCCGGGTCGTAGGTGTCCTCGTTCACGCCCACGACGAACGTGCCGTCCGCGCCGGTGGCGGGAGCGGAGATGATGACCTTCTTGGCGCCGCCCGCGATGTGCTTGGCGGCGTCCTCGGCCTTGGTGAAGCGACCGGTCGACTCGATGACGATGTCGACGCCCAGCTCACCCCAGGGGAGGTTGGCGGGGTCACGCTCTTCGAAGACCTTGATGTCCTTGCCGCCGACAGTGATCACGTCACCCTCGTAGGAGACATCGACACCGAGGCGTCCGCCGACCGAGTCGTACTTCAGCAGGTGCGCGAGGGCCTTGTTGTCGGTGAGGTCGTTGACAGCGACGATCTCCAGGTCAGCGTTCTGCGCGAGTGCCGCGCGGAGGAAATTACGCCCGATACGACCGAAGCCGTTGATACCGATCTTGACAGACACGAAAGTCTCCTGGTTCTTACTCTAGGAATTGCGTGATTCTTGCGGATTGCACGGACAACGGCGTCCTGATGGGCTGTAGCGCCCATCAGGACGCCCATCTTTTACGACAGTACCAGCAGACCCGCAGTGTTCTCGCGCGCCGTTACGAACCGCTGTGACACGTTCTCCCAGTTCGCGATGTTCCAGGCCGCCTTGACGTAGTCGGCCTTGACGTTGAGGTAGTCCAGGTAGAAGGCGTGCTCCCACATGTCCAGCTGGAACAGCGGGATCGTGCCCTGGGCGGTGTTGCCCTGCTGGTCGAACAGCTGCTGGATGATCAGTCGCTTGCCGATCGGGTCCCAGCTCAGCACGGCCCAGCCGGAGCCCTGGATGCCCATGGCCGCGGCGGTGAAGTGCGCCTGGAACTTCTCGAAGGAGCCGAAGAACTCCTCGATGGCGGCCTTGAGCTCGCCCTCGGGCTGGCCGCCGCCGTTCGGCGACAGGTTGGTCCAGAAGATCGAGTGGTTGACGTGACCGCCGAGGTGGAACGCCAGGTCCTTCTCGAGACGGTTGACGTTGGCGAAGTTGCCGGTCTCCCGGGCCTCGGCCAGCTGCTCCAGCGCAGCGTTCGCGCCCGCGACGTACGCCGCGTGGTGCTTGTCGTGGTGCAGCTCCATGATCTTGGCGCTGATGTGCGGCTCGAGCGCCGCGTAGTCGTAGGGAAGGTCGGGGAGCGTGTAAGTCGCCATGTCGAATTCATCCAATCCGCGCCGCGCCGCGGCGCTTGTCGTTCCCCTGCGCCGCCGTGTGCGGGGCAGAGCGGACGAGTCTCATCCTACTGACGACAACGCGCCTGCGGACGGGATGCTTCCGCAGATGACCGCCGGAAACGCAGACGTGGGCGCCTCCTGTGCGGAAGCGCCCACGATGCGGAAAAAATGCCGGTGTCAGCCGTCGAGCCCGGCCGGTACGGCGGCCTCGGTGCCCGGGATGCCCTCCTGCTGCGCGCGCTTGTCGGCCATCGCGAGCAGACGGCGGATGCGGCCGGCGACGGCATCCTTGGTCAACGGAGGCTCGGCGTGGTGGCCGAGCTCGTCGAGGCTGGCCTCACGGTGCTCCAGACGCAGGCGTCCCGCGAGACGGAGGTGGTCGGGAACCTCGTCGCCGAGGATCTCGAGCGCGCGCTCGACGCGCGCGCAGGCGGCGACCGCGGCCTGCGCCGAACGACGCAGGTTCGCGTCGTCGAAGTTCACCAGCCGGTTCACACCGGCGCGCACCTCGCGACGCTGACGCATCTCCTCCCACGCGGCGGCGGTGCGCTGCGCACCCATCACGGCGAGGATGCCGCGGATCGCTTCCCCCTCGCGGACGACGACGCGCGGCATGCCGCGCACCTCGCGGGCCTTGGACGCGATACCGAGTCGGTGCGCGGCGCCCACGAGGGCCATCGCGGCCTCGGACGACGGGCAGGCGACCTCGAGCACGGCCGAACGGCCGGGCTCACTCAGCGATCCCGCAGCCAGGAATGCGCCGCGCCAGATGCCGGCGAGCTCCTCACGGGAGCCGGTGGTCAGGCGGTTCGGCAGTCCGCGCACCGGACGACGACGGGGGTCGAGCAGACCGGTCTGGCGGGCGAGGGTCTCACCGGCGGCGATCACGCGCACGGCCCAGCGCGGGCTCTCCGCCGCGCCACCGGTCTGTGCCGTGCTGGACTTCACCTGCGCGATCTCAGGCCGCACACCGTAGATCTCCGCGAGATCACGGGCGACTCGACGCGCCAGCGTCTCGGCGTCCACCTCGGCTTCGACCGCGACGCGCCCCGCGATGGAGTGCAGTCCGCCGGCGAACCGGAGGATGGTGGTCACCTCCGCGACACGCACCGAAGGGGGTGCGTTCCGAATGCTGACCAGTTCCGCCTTGACGTCGGTGGTTAGTGCCACGGGACTCCTCTTGCTCCGCGCGCCGGATCGCGGCGCAAGGGACAAGCTTACAAGGAAGAGCCTGCCCTCGACGATTCAGAGAGCCTACTCCCGGCCGAGGTCGCGGTGGCGGATGTTGACCGCGACTCCCGGGATCTGGCCGAGCCTGCGGCCCAGTTCCTCGGCCATCGCGACCGAGCGGTGCTTGCCTCCGGTGCATCCGATCGCGACCGTGGAGTGGCTCTTGTTCTCGCGCTGGTATCCCTCGAGCACCGGCACCAGCGCGGCGGCGTAGGCGTCCAGGAACTCCTGGGCGCCGTCGCGCGAGAGCACGTAATCGCGCACCTGGTCGTCCTGGCCGGTGAGGCCGCGCAGCTCGTCGTTCCAGAACGGGTTCGGCAGGAAGCGCATGTCGGCCACGAGGTCCACGTCGGTGGGCAGACCGTACTTGAACCCGAAGCTCAGCAGGGTCAGCCTGTGGCGCGCGGCCCCCTCCTCGGAGAACATCTCGGTCACCTGCGTGGCCAGCTGGTGGATGTTCAGGCTCGAGGTGTCGATCACCAGGTCCGCGGCCTCGCGGACCATCGCCAGACGCGACCGCTCCGTGCGGATGCCGTCCAGCAGAGTCCCGTCGCCCTGCAGCGGATGCGGTCGCCGCACGGACTCGAAGCGGCGCACCAGCACGTCATCCGAGGCGTCCAGGAACAGCACCTTCACGCCGGAGCCACGGGAGCGCAGCGCACGCGCGACACCCGGGAAGTCGTCGAACAGGTTGCGTCCGCGGACGTCGACGACGGCGGCGACCTTTGGCAGGTTCGCGCCACCCATGCCGGTGAGGTCGAGCAGCGGACGCAGGATCTGCGGGGGCAGGTTGTCGACCACGTACCAGCCGAGGTCCTCCAGGGCGTTCGCCGCCGTGGTTCGGCCGGCCCCTGACATCCCGGTGACGATGAGGAACTCACCCTGCTCCTCGACAGTGGTCGCTTCGTCCGCCGTCTCCGCCGCAGTCATGTGGTCCCTTCCCCTCGCATCCAGCTTAGGGCTTTTCCACGGCGCCCTTCGAGAGCCTCGCCTGGATGGTGCGCGCGAGCGACGGACCGATGCCGGGGACCTCCTGGATCTGCTCCGCGTCGGCGGCTCGCAGCTTGGCGACCGACCCGAAGTGCTTCAGCAGCGCCTTGATCCTCGCGTCACCGAGTCCCGGCACCTCGGACAGCACCGTGGTGATGTCGCGCCGGCGCCTGCGGCGCTGATGCGTGATCGCGAACCGGTGCGCCTCGTCGCGCAGCCGCTGCACGAGATACAGCGCCTCGCTGGTGCGGGGCAGGATGACCGGGAAGTCATCGCCCGGCAGCCAGATCTCCTCGAGGCGCTTGGCGATGCCGCACAGCGCGATGCCGGTCACGCCGCTGTCGTGCAGCGCCCGCGCGGCCGCGGCGACCTGCGGCTGCCCGCCGTCCACGATCAGCAGCTGCGGCCGGTAGGCGAAGCGGGGGCGCTTGGATCCGTTCCCTGCGCCCGTCGAAGGATCGCCCACCTCAGCGGTCGGATCCGGCGTTTCGTCTCGCTCCGCTCGCTCAACGACCGGCGAACCCTCACTGTCGATGTGCGCGAGGCGGCGCATGAGCACCTGGTACATCGAGTCGGTGTCGTCCGTGGTCTCGGTGATGTTGAACGAGCGGTACTGATCCTTGCGCGGGAGCCCGTCCTCGAAGACCACCATCGAGGCCACGACGTTCGTACCGCTCAGGTGCGAGATGTCGAAGCACTCGATGCGCAGCGGCGCCTCGGCCATGCCGAGCGCCTCCTGCAGGTCGGTGAGCGCCTGTGTGCGCGCGACGTAGTCGCTCGTGCGCTTGGTCTTGTGCCGGATCAGCGCCTGCGTCGCGTTCAGCGTCGCGGTGCGCATGAGCTCGGCCCGCTGCCCGCGTTGCGCGACGGCGATCTCGACCTTTCTGCCGCGCTTCTCGCGGAGCCACTGCTCGAGCTCGGCGGCGTCATCGGGCAGAGACGGCACCAGGATGCGGCGCGGGATGTCGCCGGACTCTCCGTAGGCGCGCTGCAGCACCTGGTCGACCAGCTCGGGCCCCGCGATGTCGATCTCCTTGTCGATGGCCGTGGCGCGCACGCCGCGCACGCGGCCGCCCCGGATCACGAAGTGCTGCACGGCCGCGGACAGCTCGTCCTCCGCGATGCCGAACAGGTCGGCGTCCTCGTCGGCGGCGAGCACCAGCGCGCTCTTGCCGAGGACGGCATCGATGGAGGCGAGCTTGTCGCGATACTTCGCCGCCGCCTCGTAGTCCATGGCGGCGGACGCCTCCCGCATCCGCTTGGTTAGCTCACGCGTGAAGCGCTCGTCGCCCCCCTCCATGAACGCGATGAAGTCGTCGACCATCGCGCGATGCTCCTCGATGGTGCAGGTCATCGAGCACGGTCCGCCGCAGCGACCGATCTGACCCGGGAAGCACGGCCGGCCGGTCTGCATCGCCTTGCGGTAGCTGGCGTCGCTGCAGGTGCGGATCGGGAAGGCCCTGACCATCAGTTCGATGGTGTCGTGCACCGCCCAGACCTTCGGGTACGGTCCGAAGTACTTCGCGCCCGGGATCCGGCGATTGCGTGTGACGATCACGCGCGGTGCCTCGTCGGCGAGCGTGATCGCCATGAACGGGTAAGACTTGTCATCCTTGTAGCGCACGTTGAACGGCGGATCGAACTCCTTGATCCACATGTACTCCAGCTGGAGCGAGTCGACGTCGGTCGCGACGACTGTCCACTCCACGGATGCCGCGGTCGTGACCATCCGGCGGGTGCGCTCGTGCAGCGTCCGCAGCGGCGCGAAGTAGTTCGACAGCCGCTGACGCAGGTTCTTCGCCTTGCCGACGTAGAGCACCCGGCCGTCGGAGTCGCGGAACCGGTACACCCCGGGATCGGTCGGAATCTCCCCTGTGCGCGGCTTGTACGGGAGGACGTCCGCCATCAGCCGGCCTTGCGCTCCCTGACGAGCTGGGTCACTGAGCCTGTCGAAGTGCCGAGGACCTCGGCGAGGAACTGCCCGGTGTGGCTGCCCTCGACGCGCGCGATCTGCTCCGGCGTGCCGGTCGCGATGATCTCGCCGCCACCGGCGCCGCCCTCCGGTCCGAGGTCGATCACCCAGTCGGCGGACTTGATCACGTCGAGGTTGTGCTCGATGACGATCACGGTGTTGCCCTTGTCGACCAGGCCGTTCAGCACCTCGAGGAGCTTGCGCACGTCTTCGAAGTGCAGACCCGTGGTCGGCTCGTCGAGCACGTAGATGCTGCGGCCGTTCGAGCGGCGCTGCAACTCCGTCGCGAGCTTGACGCGCTGCGCCTCTCCGCCGGAGAGCGTCGTCGCCGACTGGCCGAGCCGCACGTACCCCAGCCCCACGTCGACCAGCGTCTTCATGTACCGATAGATGGCAGGGATCGCCTCGAAGAAGACGGCGGCCTCCTCGATCGGCATCTCGAGCACCTCGGCGATGTTCTTGCCCTTGTAGTGCACGGCGAGCGTGTCGCGGTTGTACCGCTTGCCGTGGCACACCTCGCAGTCCACGTACACGTCGGGCAGGAAGTTCATCTCGATCTTGATCGTGCCGTCTCCGGAGCACGCGTCGCAGCGCCCGCCCTTGACGTTGAAGCTGAACCGGCCGGGAAGGTAGCCGCGCACCTTCGCCTCCGGTGTCTCGCTGAACAGCGTGCGGATGCGGTCGAAGACGCCGGTGTAGGTCGCCGGGTTCGACCGCGGCGTGCGGCCGATCGGCGCCTGATCGACGTGCACGACCTTGTCGAGGTTGTCGAGTCCGGTGACCCTGGTGTGCTTGCCCGGCACGGTCCTGGCGCCGTTCAGCTTCGAGGCGAGCACCTGGTACAGGATGTCGTTGACCAGCGAGGACTTTCCCGATCCGCTGACGCCGGTGACCGCGGTGAGAACGCCGAGAGGGAAGTCGGCCGAGACGTTCTTCAGGTTGTTCTCGCGCGCGCCGACAACGCCGAGCATCCGCTTGCGATCGATGCGGCGGCGCTTCGCCGGCGTGGTGATCTCGCGACGACCGGAGAGGTAGTCACCGGTGATCGAGGATTCGTCAGCCAGCAGCGAGGTGTAGGGGCCGGAGTGCACGACCTCTCCCCCGCCGACGCCGGCGCCGGGGCCGATGTCGACGACCCAGTCAGCGGCCTGGATGGTCTCCTCGTCGTGCTCCACCACGATCAGGGTGTTGCCCAGGTCGCGCAGCGTCTCGAGCGTCTCGATCAGACGGCGGTTGTCGCGCTGGTGCAGACCGATCGACGGCTCGTCGAGCACGTACAGCACGCCGGTCAGTCCCGAGCCGATCTGGGTCGCCAGACGGATGCGCTGCGCCTCACCGCCGGACAGCGAGCCGGCCGAGCGGCTGAGGTTGAGGTAGGCCAGGCCGACCTGCAGCAGGAAGTCGAGTCGCAGCCGGATCTCACGCAGCACCTGCGCGGCGATCTTGGCCTCGCGGTCGGACAGCACCAGGTGCTCCATGAACTCGCGGGCGTCGGCGAGGCTGAGGTGCGAGACCTCCGAGATGGAGTGGCCGTGCACCAGCACCGACAGCACCTCGGGGCGCAGCCGGTCGCCCTTGCAGACCGGACACGGCACCTCGCGGAGGTACTCGGCCCAGCGCTGGCGCTGTGTGTCGGACTCGGCCTGCATGTACTGCCGCTCGATGTAGGGCACGACGCCCTCGAATCCGGACGTGTACCGCATCTCGCGGCCGTACCGGTTCTTCCACTTGACCGTGACCTTGTAGTTGTCGCCGCGCAGCACGGCCTCGCGCACATCGGAGTGCAACTCGCGCCAGGGCGTGTCGAGCGAGAAGTCCAGGTCGTTCGACAGCCCTTCGAGCAGCCGCTCGTAGTACTGGAACAGCCCCTTGCCCTGCGTGGTCCACGGGATGATGACGCCCTCGCGGATCGACAGCTCCTCGTCGCCGAGCATGAGGTCGACGTCGACCGACATCCGGGTGCCGAGACCCGAGCAGGCCGGGCACGCACCGAACGGCGCGTTGAACGAGAACGTGCGCGGCTCGATCTCGGTGAGGGTGATCGGGTGGCCGTTCGGGCACGCGAGCTTCTCGGAGAACGACTGCCAGGCGGCATCCCCCTGCTCGTCGACGAAGTTGACCTGCATGACGCCACCGGCGAGGCCGAGCGCCGTCTCGACCGAATCGGTCACGCGGCCGAGGATGTCGTCGGATGCCACCAGGCGGTCGACGACCACGGCGATGTCGTGCTTGTAGCTCTTCTTCAGGGTGGGCGGCTCGGCCAGCTGGATGAGCTCGCCGTCGACGATCGCGCGCGAGTAGCCCTTCGCGCCCAGCTCGCGGAACAGGTCGACGAACTCGCCCTTCTTCTGCGAGACGACCGGCGCGACGATCTGGTAGCGGGTGCGCTCCGGCAGCTCCATGAGCTGATCGGCGATCTGCTGCACGGTCTGCCGCTGGATGCGCTCCCCGCACTCGGGGCAGTGCGGCACGCCGATGCGCGCCCAGAGCAGGCGCATGTAGTCGTAGATCTCGGTGATCGTGCCGACCGTCGAGCGGGGGTTGCGGTTGGTCGACTTCTGGTCGATCGACACCGCGGGGCTGAGCCCCTCGATGAAGTCGACGTCCGGCCGGTCGACCTGGCCGAGGAACTGCCGCGCATAGGCGCTCAGCGACTCGACGTAGCGGCGCTGCCCCTCCGCGAAGATCGTGTCGAACGCGAGGCTGGACTTGCCGGAGCCGGACAGGCCGGTGAAGACCACCAGCGAATCGCGAGGGATCTCGATGTCGACATCCTTGAGATTGTGCACGCGGGCACCGCGGACACTGAGCACTCCTGAGCTGGTTCTGGCTGAGCTGGCGACGGGAACAATGGGCACCAGACAAGTCTAGGAGTGGCCACCGACATCGGGCTCGGAGAGCACTCAGGCGCGGCATCCGTGGGTCCTCACAACCGGACGCGACTCGTGTGAGTCCGGCGTTACACCGCCGACACCGAACGGCGACGGCACCGAAACAGCACCCCCGTAGCCTCCTGGTCATCAGGCCGGCATCCGAGCATCGGAGACACCATGACCGCGATCGACTCCGCACCAGCCCCGCGCACGGGCCCCGTCCTCGCCCCCGGCGCCCTGACCGTCAGGGCAGGCCGCTGGATCGACGGCTGGGATGCCGAGGACCGCGATCAATGGGAGCACGAGGGACGACGCATCGCGGCGCGCAACCTGCGCTGGTCGATCTTCGCCGAGTTCCTCGGGTTCGTGGTGTGGCAGCTCTGGTCGATCGTCGTGATCTCGCTGCCGGCGGCAGGTTTCAGCTTCGGTGTGACGCAGACGTTCTGGTTGATCTCGATGCCGAGTCTCGTCGGCGCCACCCTGCGCTTCCCCTACACGTTCATGGTCCCCCGATTCGGCGGGCGGAACTGGACGATCATCTCGGCCGCACTGCTGCTGCTCCCGGTGACGGGTCTCGCGCTGTGCGTCAGCAACCCGGACACGCCGTTCCCGGTGATGCTCGGCGTCGCCGCCCTCGCCGGACTCGGCGGCGGCAACTTCGCCTCCTCAATGTCGAACATCACCTCGTTCTATCCGCAGCGCGAGAAGGGCTGGGCGCTGGGAGTGAACGCGGCCGGCGGCAACCTGGGCGCAGCCGTGGCGCAGTTCGTCGTGCCGATCGTCATCACGGTGGGAGCGGCGACGACCCTGAACCTCCCCGCCGCCGGCTGGATCTGGGTGCCGCTCATCATCGTCGCCGTCGTGGGCGCCGCGCTGCGCATGGACAATCTGTCCAGCGCCCGCGCCGACTTCGCCGCCTCCGTCGCCGCGTTCAGAGAGCCGCACCTGTGGATCCTCGCGTTCCTCTATCTCGGCACCTTCGGCTCCTTCATCGGGTTCGCGGGCGTGTTCCCGAAGCTCCTCGCCGACCAGTTCCCGGAGTACTCCCAGCTGCACGTCGGCACCGCCTCACTGTCGCTCGCGTTCCTCGGCGCTCTGTGCGGATCTCTCGCACGGCCCTACGGCGGCAGGCTCGCCGACCGCTTCGGCGGCTCATCGATCACCCTGGTCGCGTTCGGCGCCATGGCCGCGCTCACCACCGTCGTCATCCTCACGCTGCCGACGATCGGGTTCTGGGGATTCCTGGGGCTGTTCCTGCTGCTCTTCACGGCGAGCGGAATCGGCAACGGGGCGACCTACCGGATGATCCCGACGGTGTTCGCCTGGCGTGCGGGAGCGGAGGACGCCCACCTTACCGCGGGCGACGTCGGATCTCAGCGCAAGGCGGCCGCCGCCCTCGGCATCATCTCGGCGATCGGCGCCTACGGCGGATTCGTCATTCCGCAGGCGCTCGGCTGGTCGAAGGCAGGCACGGGCGGCTACTCGACCGGACTGAGCTGGTTCGTCGGCGCCTACCTGATCATGATCACCGTGACGGCCGTGGTCTACGTGCGGGCCGGCCGGCGCGCGGGGACGCGGCTGTGACGTCCGCGTCGGTCGCCTCGACGCACTGCCCGTACTGCGCTCTGCAGTGTGCGATGACACTGACGCCGCATGAGGCCGGTGCCTCGGTCGCGCCCCGCGACTTCCCGACCAATCGCGGCGGACTGTGCAAGAAGGGCTGGACCTCGGCCGAACTGCTCCGGCATCCGGACCGTGTGACCGCGCCCCTGCGGCGGACGGATGCCGGTTTCGAGGAGGTCTCCTGGGATGACGCGCTCGACGACATCGCAGCGCGACTCGTGGCGTTGCGCGAGGAGCGCGGCGCCGACTGCATCGGCGTGTTCGGCGGCGGCGGGCTCACGAACGAGAAGGCGTATCAGCTCGGCAAGTTCGCCCGGATCGCGCTGGGCACCAGCCGGATCGACTACAACGGCCGGTTCTGCATGTCCAGCGCTGCGGCGGCGGGCAACCGCGCCTTCGGCATCGATCGCGGGCTGCCGTTCCCGGTCACCGATCTCGACGGCGCGGAGACGATCCTGCTCCTCGGGTCGAACGTCGCCGCGACGATGCCGCCTCTGCTCGGCCACCTCACCGGGGCGCGCGCGGCCGGCGGCCTGATCGTCGTCGACCCGCGGCGCTCCGAGACCGCCAGGCTGCTCGAGGACGGCGGCGGGATCCACGTGCAGCCGGCCCCGGGCACCGACCTGCTGGTGCTGCTCGGCCTGACCCACATCGTGCTCGCCGAGGGCCTCGCGGATCTCCCCTACCTGCGAAGGCGCACCACCGGCCTCGAGGAACTGCAGCGCAGTGTCGCCGCATGGTGGCCGGAGCGGGTGCAGTCGCTGACGGGAGTGCCGGCGGCGCAGCTGCGCACGATCGCCCGTCGTCTCGCCGAGCACCGGCGCACCTTCATCATCACCGGTCGCGGTGTCGAGCAGCACGCCGACGGCACCGACACCGCGACCGCCGCGATCAACCTCGCCCTCGTGCTCGGCCTGCCGGGACGGCCCGGCGCGGGGTACGGCACGCTGACCGGCCAGGGCAACGGCCAGGGCGGTCGGGAGCACGGGCAGAAGTGCGACCAGCTCCCCGGGTACCGCCGGATCTCGGATCCCGCTGCGCGGAAGCACGTCGCGGCGGTGTGGGGCGTCGAGGAGAGGACTCTTCCCGGCCCCGGCGTCCCGGCGATGGAACTGCTCGGAATGCTCGGCGACGAGGTCGCCGCCCTCCTGGTGCACGGTTCGAACGTCGTGGTCTCCGCACCGGACGCGGCAACCGTCACACGGGATCTGGCGAGACTCGACCTGCTGGTCGTGTGCGACTTCTTCCTCTCCGAGACCGCGAAGCTGGCGCACTACGTGCTGCCCGTGACGCAATGGGCCGAGGAGGAGGGCACGATGACCTCGCTCGAGGGCCGCGTGATCCGGCGGCGGAAGTCGATCGATGCACCGGGCGAGACGCGGAGCGAGCTGTGGATCCTCCAGCAGCTGGCCCGTCGTCTGCGGGCTCCGGGCAGCTGGCCGACCGATGCCGCGGAGGTCTTCGACGAACTCGCCAGAGCCTCTGCGGGAGGTCCCGCCGACTACTCCGGCCTCAGCCATGCGCTCCTCGACAGCGGCGAGGCGGCGTACTGGCCGTATCCCGCCGGCACCACTGGCACGGCGCGCCTCTTCGCAGAGTCGTTCGCCCACCCCGACGGTCGGGCGCGCATCGTGGCGGTCTCCCCCGGCGCCGCGACCCCGAACCCGGGTATGACCCTCATCACCGGGCGCCTGCTCGAGCACTACCAGTCCGGGGCGCAGACCCGCCGGGTCGACGAGCTGGTCCAGGCACGTCCGCGGGCGACGGTCCAGCTGCACCCGGCGGCCGCCGCCGATCTCGGGATCGCCGCCGACGACATGGTCGAGATCTCCCACGACGGCGGTACCGTCCGCGTGCGGGCGGAGATCACCTCGGGCATCCGGCACGACACGGTCTTCCTCCCGTTCCACTTCCCCGGCGACGACCGCGCGAATCTGCTCACCAGAGCGGTCGTCGACCCGGTCTCGGCGATGCCCGAGTTCAAGAGGACCCCGGTCACAGTGGCACGGGCGGAGGGGGACGTCTCATGAGGATCGTCGTGATCGGGTTCGGGCCCGTCGGCGCGCGCTTCGTGGAGGGGATGCTTCCCGCGGTGCGCGCGGGAGCCGTCACGCTGACCGTCCTCGGTGCAGAGCAGGATGACGCGTACAACCGCGTCCTGATCGCGGAACTCGCCGTCGGCAGGGCGACGCGGGAGCGGCTCGACCTGCCAGGAGCCGCGGCGGCGGCCGCAGCCGGGGCATCCGTCCGTCTCGGCGAGGCGGCCGTCTCGATCGACAGGAGCCGGCGCGTCGTGCACACCAGCGGAGGCGATCGCATCGCCTACGACCGGCTCGTGCTCGCCACCGGCGCACGCGCCAACGTACCCACGCTGTTCGGCATGGAGAAGGCGCGCCGGCACCGTCTGTCCAGAGCGCTGCATCCGGAGCTGCTCGATCGCGGTGAGCACGACCTCCCCCGCGGGGTCACCGCGCTGCGCGACCTCGCGGATGCGGAGCAGGTCGCCGCCGCTGTTCGCGCCGGACTGCGGATCGTCGTGCTGGGCGCAGGCGTGCTCGGGCTGGAGGTCGCGCTCGCCGCCAGGGAACAGGGCGCGGAGGTCGTCGTCGTGCACACCGGCGGCGTACCGATGAGTCGCAACCTCGACGACGACGGCGGCCGCATGCTCGCCCGCGCGGCACGGGGCGCCGGCGTGCAGATGCTGGCGCATGCCGTCGCCGAGAGCATCGTCACCCGCACGGACGACAGCGGCGGCATCCGCTTCGACGCCCTGCTCTGCGCAGACGGCACACTCGTGCGCGGCGATCTTCTGCTGCTGTCCGTCGGCGCATCCGCCCGCGTGGAGCTCGCCGCCGCGTCCGACCTCGCCGTGGCCACCGGCATCCTCGTCGACGAGCGGCTCGCCTCATGGACGGATCCGTCGATCTTCGCGATCGGTGACTGCGCGCAGGTGGCAGCGCGCGACTCGGCCAGGGCCGACGGGCACGTCGCGGGAGCCCCATCGGGACTCATCGGCCCCGGATGGCGCCAGGCGGACGCTCTCTCGGCGTGGCTCTGCGGCGCGGGCGACGAGATGCATCCGCTTGCTGATCGTCCCGCGGTCGTGGCGCTCAAAGCCGAGGGCGTGGACGTCATCTCCGGCGGCGCCGTGGACGCCGATCCCTGGGACGACGACCCGCATGCGGATGCCTGCGCGCACCGGCGGCAGGTGAGTCAGTGGCTGGATCCGGCCCGAGGCTGCTACGTCAAGATGGTCACCCGCGCCGGGGTGCTGGAGGGGTTCGTGGCGGTCGGCATGCCCAGAGCGGGCGCGGAGCTCGCCCTGCTCTTCGAGCGGGGCGGAGAGCTGCCCGCCGATCGCGGCGCGCTGCTGCGGCTCGACGGCGTCGACTCCGGCGAGGCGCTCGGCACCGATCCGTTCGCTCCGGATGCGACGGTGTGCTGGTGCAACGGCGTCACGGTGCAGCGCATCAGCGATGCCCTCGCCGACGGCGCCGACACGGTGGAGTGCGTCGGCTCGACGACCAGGGCGGGCACCGGCTGCGGCGGATGCCGCGGGAGGATCGCCGAGCTCATCGCGCGTGACGTCCCGCTCACCGGCGGAGCGCGCGTCGGCTAGGTCGTATCACCGGATCGGTTCCCCGCGCCCGGTCCAGGAGCGGCATCCGCCATACGCAGCCCACGCAGGGCGAACACGATGCCGGCCAGCAGCAGTACGGCGCCCAGCGGCGCCAGCCACGCGATCGCGACGCCCGTCGATCCGCCGACCAGCAGCGCTCCCCCGAAGGCGATCGGCTGCGCGATCAGCTCGATGACGGCGAACCTGCGGGCGCTCGGCAGCAGTGCACGCAGCGCGAGCTGAGACCGCAGCGGCACGGTGAGGCCGATCCCCGCGAGCACGTGGATCGCGTGCACCAGGAGCACGGCGAGCGCCGTCCGGGCCGGGGAGGGATCGGTCAGCAGCATCCCGACCGGCAGGCAGCCTGCAGCGACCCAGGCGACCATGGAGCGCGGCGCGATCACACTGGCCAGTGCTGCCACGATCGCGATCCAGCGCCACAGCGGCACCGGGATCAGGGCGAATGCGCCCGCCGTCACGATCGCCACGAGGACGATGCGCACGACGACGCCGGGGACGGATGCGGGCGCGCGGAAGGTGTGCGCTCTGCGCAGGATGCCTGTCATCGCCGCACCGCCGGCTTCCGTGCGTGCCGCCCGCGGAGCAGCATCCGCAGCACGGCGTCCGCGTCGCCGTCCCGCCACGCGAGCACCTCGACGCCGGTTCTGCGCAGTTCGAGGAGGATGTCGCTGCGCTCGGCGAGCAGGGTCCTGGTCGCGAGTCGCTGCTCACTGCTCAGGCGCGTGTCGTCCGGCTGCGGAAGGACGTCGACGGCGACGACGGCGTGTCCGGATGCCCGCCACCGGGTCGCGAGCTCGGCGGCTGCGCCGTCGAAGAAGGTCGAGAGCACGAAGACGATCGATCCCTGAGCGATCGGCGGGGTGCGCCGGAACCGCGAGCCGTCGCCGCTGACGCCGGTCGCGGAGATCACGTCCCGCAGCCGCGCCAGATATCGTGCGCCGGCGCCGCTGCGCAGCGTGCGCCCGCCGGGTGCCAGCTCGTGGAACGCCACCCGATCGCCCGTCTCGATCGCCGCGGTCGCGAGCGACAGCGCCGCCTCGCGAGCGAGGTCGAGCGAGGTGGTGCCGCTCTGCTCGAGATCGCCCGATCCCCACGTCGCGACGACCTCGCCGAGGTCGTCGGCCGTGTCGACGGCGATCACCACCGAACTGTCGCTGAGCGTGTTCACCCGCCGCACGTACAGTTCGCCCGGCGTCCGGGCCAGGCGCGCCGTCGCGCGCCAGTCCACACGGCGCAGTTCGTCGCCGGGCGCGAACGGATGGATGTCCCGGAAGTCGCCGCCCTGCCCCGGTCTTGCTCCCTCGTGGCTGCCGTGCAGCCCGGTCAACCGCGGGGCGACAGGAAGCTCTCGAAGCCGTCGCAGCGCCGGCACGGCGCTCCAGCGCAGAGACGCCCTCGGTGTGGCGTCGGACGCCCACGCGCCGTCCAGCGCGACACCCCTCGCCGTGACGGCGAGCAGTTCGATCGGGCCGGAGTGCCGCAGTCTGCTGCGCGAGCGCAGGGCCTTCTCCCCCGGCGCCACATCCGCCATGCCGGTGCGATGTCCGGCCTGATCGACGGCGAGCTGCACCCAGTCGGCGTCCGCAGCCTCGATGTCGACGTTCCCTGTGACGACGCCCTCTCCCGTGCCCGGCGCAGCACTCAGCTCGACCTCGAGCGAGCCGCCTTCCGGGCGGTGCCGCAGCGCCCAGACGAAGCACAGTGCGAGCGGGATGCCGACGGCGACGAGGTCGGGGCGGGACAGCGCGAGCCCGGTCGCTGCGAGCACCACCGCTCCGGCGAGGGCGACCGCGACGACGGGGGTCCGATGCCAGGTCAGCGCGCCCGAGGTCCTCGCACCGGCGTTCGGCGTCGAGGTCGCGGCGGACCGGAACCCGCTCATGCGACCCTCGTCATCGTGCGTACGCCGAGTTCGGAGCTCCGGCGATGGTCGGCGGAACAGGGGTCTGTGCCACGACGGCCGACACGATCGACGCGGGGTCGATCCCCTGCGCCCATGCCTGCGGTGTGAGCGTCAACCGGTGCGCGAGCACGGGCTCTGCGATGCGCTTGATGTCGTCCGGACGCACATAGCCGCGCCCGTCGAGGGCGGCCAGTGCCCGGCCGACCAGTACCAGCGCCTGCGAACCGCGGGGCGACGCCCCCACGGCGACGTTGTTCGCCGTCCGTGTGGCGCGCACGAGATCCACGCAGTACCGCGCGACATCCGGATCCACGTGGATGCGCTCGACGGCCGCCTGCAGGCTGCGCAGCCCCGTCGCGTCGATGACCGTGTCGACGGCGGCGTCGGGCGTCTGCCGGCGGACGCGATCCAGAATGATCTGCGTCTCTCCTTCGGAGATCGGGTATCCGACGGAGAGACGCACCATGAAGCGGTCCAGCTGCGCCTCGGGCAGCGCGTACGTGCCCTCGTACTCGATCGGGTTCGACGTGGCGATGACATGGAAGGGAGCGGGCAGCGGGAACCTGTTGCCCTCGACGGTGACCTGGCCCTCCGCCATCGCCTCGAGCATCGCGGACTGCGTCTTGGGCGTAGTCCGGTTGATCTCGTCGGCGAGCAGCAGTCCCGTGAAGATCGGACCGGGACGGAACTGGAACTCGCCCGTCGCCGGCGCATAGACGTACGAGCCGGTGACGTCACCGGGGAGCATGTCGGGCGTGCACTGCAGACGGCGGAAGTCGAGGCCGAGCGCGGTGGCGATGCTGCGCGCCGCGAGGGTCTTGCCCAGGCCGGGGACGTCTTCGAACAGCACATGGCCGCCCGCCAGGATCGCGGCAAGCGCGACGGTCAGCGGGCCGTCCATCCCGACCACCGCCCCGCGGACGCTGTCCAGCACCCGGCGGCCGATGCCCTCGATCTCGGTGATCTCGTCGATGTCCATCTATCTCTCCTGCCCTGCCATGCGGTTGTCGTCCTGCGGGATGCGCTCGATGGCGGCGAGGACACGTTCGAGGTCACGGCGCCGCACCTCACGGCCGCCGAGGACTTCGCGGATGTCCGGTCCGATCAGCGCGTCTATGTGCGCGTGCTGTGCCGGATCGTCGAGGTCCAGCCCCTGATGCGCGAGGCGGCGTCGCAGCATCCGCTCGACGCGCGCGACGATGACGTGCCCCACGACGCCGGTGCGCGGGTTGATCGACCATGCCAGCCGTGACACGTCGGATCCCCGCAGCAGCACCGTCGGCGGCTCCGGCGGCCAGGCTCCGCCCTCTTCGATGAACGACTGACGCGTCGCCAGAAGGATGACGCCCAGGATGAGCAGCCAGGCGATCGCGAACTCCACGGGGACGCCGAGGCCGGTCATGACCAGCACGAGGGCACCGGCGACCAGCAGGCCGATCACGCCGAGGACGATCCGGCCCTTCATCGCCACTCCTCCTCGAGACGTTCGAGCAATGCGCGCGCGGTGCGCCGGTCGCCGTCATCGGCGACATGGCCGCCGAATCGCACGCGCTCGTAGAGGTCCACGAGGGCGATGACGTCCTTCTCGGTGGCGGCACGACGGGCGATGATCCGCAGTGTGAACTCTCGCGGCGTCTCGCTCTCCCCGCGAGTGACGCCGGAGTCCGCCGCCGTCTGTTCCAGTCCGACCCAGGCGGCGATGATCGCATCACCCGGGTAACGGGACTCGCCGATGACGCGGATCGCGGCTGCGATGCCGCGCCGGATCACCTGGGCATCCGCTTGCGCAGGCTCGGCCGCCCCGGCCACACGAGCGTCGAGTTCCGCCCCGTCGCGGCTTCGGAGCGGACGCTCGCCCCAGATCTCCTTGAGTCGGCGCAGCAGCACGATGACGAGCAGGATGATCAGCGACAGGACGCCGAGGCACACGATCACGGCCAGGACCGCAGCGATGATCGTCGCGAGCAGGTCGTCGCGCTGCGGCACCGGCAGTGGCGCGGGCGTGCCACTCGACATCGGTTCGGTGGGTTCAGGGAGCGGACGGGAGTCGCTCTGATCGATCGGGCGGAAGACCGGAAGGCCCTGCAGGGCGGCGACCAGCATGATGACGACGAAGATCCCCGCGACTGCGATCCCGGCCACGAGCGTTCGGGATGCCCCGGTCCGCCCTTCGGGGAGACGGGGACCACGGCGCATGATCCCACCCTAGGGGCGGAGTGGACGCGCCGCCGACCGCCTGTGGAGAATCAGAACTCCTCGGGGCGACGGCCCGCGAAGGGCGCGAGCCCGTCGCGCAGCGCCGCGACCTGCCCGCCGTCCATCCCGACCCTGGCCATCACCTGACGGGGCACGTCGAGCGCGCGCTCCCGCAGCTGCGCACCGGCATCTGTGAGCGCGATGTCGAGCCGGCGCTCGTCCTCGGCGCTGCGCTCGCGGCGCACCAGTCCGTCCTTCTCGAGCCTCTTGACCAGCGGCGAGGCCGTGGCCGGATCCAGCGCCAGGTCGGCGGCGAGATCGTGCAGCGAGCGCGGCGAGCGCTCCCAGAGGGCGAGCATGGCCAGGTACTGGGGATGTGTGAGACCGAGCGGTTCGAGGATCGGCCGGTACACGGCGACCACGTTACGTGCCGCGGTGACGAGGGCGAAGCACAGCTGGTTCTCGAGACGCAGCAGATCGTCGGACTCTGTCATGAGATCGACTCTACCCATGACACTAATAGTTAGTACACTAAGGTTTATGCCGAAGCACTCAGACCGCGTCCCGCTCCGCACCCGGATCCGCGAGGCCGGCGGCCTCTACGCGTGGTTCAACAGCAGGCTGATCCGCCTCGCGGGGCCCGCATCTGTCGGACCGTACGAGGCGACTCCGCCGCCCAGCGCCGCACAGCGCGCCGAGCGCGGCTGTCCGCTCTGTGGCGCACCGATGAATCAGCATGAGATCGATCGCAGCGGGCCGAAGCCGCTGATGCACTGCCCCTGAGCAGGTGCCGCGGGGCTTCAGGCAGCAGGCAGGTCCTCGCGGGCGATGTCCAGCCAGGCGACCAGCTCGTCGTCGCTTCGGAGTGCTTCCGGCGACACGTCGAGCCAGTTCGCACTCATCCCGCTCCCGCCCATCCGCGCGCGTGAGACGCCGGGTCGCAGAAGCAGTTCCGCTCCGTGCTCGGCGTCCACGCGCAGCAGAAGGACGCCGCCCTTGCGGGCTCCGACGAGGATCTTCCCGTCCTGCAGGAACACCCTGCTGCCGAACATCCGACGCTCCTCGATGCCGTCGGCGGCGAGCAGCGCGCGGATGCGATCGGCGAGCTCATCGCCTGCGACATCCATCAGGCGTGCCCGGCCCGTTCCATCGCGCGCAGCTCCTTCTTGAGATCCTGGACCTCGTCGCGCAGCCGCGCGGCAAGCTCGAACTTGAGCTCTTCGGCGGCGGCGAGCATCTGCCCGGAGAGGTCTTCGATCGTGGCCTCGAGCTGCTCGGCGCCTTCGGCGGCGATGCCCTCGCGACGCAGGTTCGGCGTCGGCGCCTTGCCCTTTCCGCTCTTGCCGGCCTTGCCGCGGCCGCCCTTCATGGCGGCGGTGTCCGCTGCCTCGCGGGCGAGCACCTCGGTGATGTCGGCGATGCGCTTGCGCAGCGGCTGCGGGTCGATGCCGTTGGCCTTGTTGTAGGCGACCTGCTTCTCGCGACGCCGCTCGGTCTCCTCGATGGCGTTGCGCATCGAATCGGTCATGTTGTCGGCGTACATGTGCACCTCGCCGGACACGTTTCGCGCGGCGCGGCCGATCGTCTGGATGAGCGACGTGCCCGAGCGCAGGAAGCCCTCCTTGTCGGCGTCGAGGATGGCGACGAGCGAGACTTCCGGCAGGTCGAGACCCTCCCGCAACAGGTTGATGCCGACCAGCACGTCGTACACGCCGGCGCGCAGCTCGGTGAGCAGTTCGACGCGGCGCAGCGTGTCGACGTCGGAGTGCAGGTAGCGCACCTTGACGCCGTGCTCGCCGAGGAAGTCCGTGAGTTCCTCCGCCATCTTCTTGGTCAGGGTCGTGACGAGAACACGCTCGTCGCGCTCGACCCGGATGCGGATCTCCTCGAGCAGGTCGTCGATCTGCCCCTTCGACGGCTTGACCACGATCTCGGGGTCGACGAGGCCGGTCGGGCGGATGATCTGCTCCACGACCCCGTCGGCGATGCCCATCTCGTACTTGCCGGGCGTGGCAGACAGGTACACGGTCTGCCCGATGCGGTTCTTGAACTCGTCGAAGCGCAGCGGCCGGTTGTCCATGGCGCTCGGCAGCCGGAAGCCGTGCTCGACGAGAGTGCGCTTGCGCGAGGCATCCCCCTCGTACATGGCGCCGATCTGCGGGACGGTGACGTGCGACTCGTCGATGACGAGCAGGAAGTCGTCGGGGAAGAAGTCGAGCAGGGTGTGCGGCGGCTCGCCGGCCTCGCGGCCGTCGAGGTGCCGGGAGTAGTTCTCGATGCCGCTGCAGAAGCCGAGCTGCTGCAGCATCTCGAGGTCGAAGGTGGTACGCATGCGCAGGCGCTGCGCCTCGAGCAGCTTGCCTTGGCGCTCGAGCTCGGCGAGGCGCTCGGCGAGCTCCGCCTCGATGGTGCCGATGGCGCGCTGCACCACATCCATTCCCGCGACGTAGTGGGATGCCGGGAAGATCGGCACCGCGTCGAGCTTGGCGACCACCTCTCCGGTCAGCGGATGCAGCGAGTAGAGGGCCTCGATCTCGTCGCCGAACAGCTCGATGCGGATCGCGTGCTCCTCGTAGACCGGGATGATCTCGATCGTGTCGCCGCGCACGCGGAAGTTGCCGCGCGAGAAGTCGACGTCGTTGCGGTTGTACTGCATCGAGATGAACTGCCTGATGAGGGCGTCGCGGTCGTAGCGCTCGCCCACCTGCAGCGCGACCATCGCACGCAGGTACTCCTCGGGCGCGCCCAGGCCGTAGATGCAGGACACCGTGGAGACCACCACCACGTCGCGCCGGCTGAGCAGCGAGTTCGTCGTGGAGTGCCGCAGCCTCTCGACCTCCGCGTTGATCGAGGAGTCCTTCTCGATGAAGGTGTCGGTCTGCGGGACGTACGCCTCGGGCTGGTAGTAGTCGTAGTAGCTGACGAAGTACTCGATCGCGTTGTTCGGCATGAGCTCGCGGAACTCGTTGGCCAGCTGCGCGGCGAGCGTCTTGTTGTGCGCCATCACCAGCGTCGGGCGCTGCACCTGCTCGATGAGCCAGGCGGTCGTCGCCGACTTGCCGGTACCGGTCGCACCGAGCAGCACGACGTCGGTCTCGCCGGCGTTGATGCGTGCGGCGAGCTCGGCGATCGCCTGCGGCTGATCACCGGCCGGCGCGTACTCGCTGACGACCTCGAACGGGCGGACCGAGCGCGTGGGTTGCATACGTCAAGACTACGAGGGGCCGCCGACACTGGCGTCGGCGGCCCTGAAGAGCGGATGCTGCCGCTCAGGCCTCGGCGTCAGCGGGCTGACCGTTCGGGCAGGTGCCGTCCGTGTTCTTCGTCGGGACGTCGTGCGGTCCGCGCGGCGTCTGCCCCCAGAGCGGCGAACACGGCGTGACATCGATGATGTCGTTCACGACGTAGTCACCCGCGCGAGCACTCGCCGTGATGACGAGCGAGTCCTGCTCGATCGTGGCCAGCTCCACGGTGCCGCCGACGCTCACCGAGTTGAAGTACAGATTGAAGCCGGTGAAGCCGGTGCTGCACGCCGTCCCGTTAAGATCCGTGTGTGTGAGAGTGATCGATTTCTTCTGAACGTCCGTGATCTTGTAGTGGCTGGTGGTGGAAGCGCCGATGAACGTGAAGGCCTCGTTCGCTCCGGTGTATGTGATCGTCACGGTCTTCTCGAAGGGCTGGTTGTTCCACAGCGCCTCGTCGTAGATGGGCTTGCCGTCGGCACCGCGTGCGCAAAAGACGAACGGACTCGATGCGTTGATCGAGGTCTGCGTGATCGCAAGGGACGATTCACGCCAGGTGCCGAGCACAGGCTCGGTCGTCGGATCGGTGCTCGTCGCGCGGGCCGGTGCCGCCGTCGCCACGGCGATCACGGGAACCGACCAGGCGGCTCCCTTCAGGACGGTACGGCGCGAAAGGGCAGACTTCTGCTCCGGCATTGTGTCTCCTGCGTTTCGAGTGAGGCGCAGGACCGGGCGATCCCGCGCAGCTGGCGCAGGGCACGCCGAATAACGACCGGTGGTTGCCGATCGCGAAGATCCCCAGATCACTTCCCCAAGGTCCCCAAGACGCGCGCTCCCCAGAGCATGGGCGTCTCCCCTCCCTCGACGCTAACAAGGCGGGAGGGAATTATGCAAATCGTCCGAACTAATCCGTTTCAGCACGCGGATGCAGCAGAGCGGGCCGCCACCCGAAGGTGACGGCCCGCTCTGGATCGCGCACAGACGCGAGTCGGAGTGCGTCAGCTCGTCAACACTGCCCCGGCACTGTGCGAGGCCCAACAGGCGCCTCCTCGAAAGTCGGCGAGCACGGCGTCATATCGATGAGCGGCGAGGCTTCGTATGGCTGGTCGTTGTCGACAGCTGTTCCCGTGATCGTCATCGAACCGTCGGGGCAGAGCCAGCCCTCAAATCTAGCAAACAGCCCTAGCGCCGACTGAGTCCTCACCCCACGAGGGCGACCCGCTCCCAGGCCAGATCGACCTGCTGCTTCGTCTGCTCCAGGGTGCCGGAGGTGTCGATCACGATGTCCGCGATCGCCCGGCGCGCAGCATCCGACACCTGCGACGCGATGCGCGCACGCGCGGCCTCCTCGGTCAGGCCGCGCAGTTCGACCAGCCGTCGCACCCGCAGCTCGGCGGGAGCATCGGCGACGATGATGAAGTCCCACGGGTCGTCCACACGTGCCTCGACCAGCAGCGGCACGTCGTAGACGACGACCGCGTCGGGATCGGCCGCGAACGCGGCCGCGAAGCGGCGCGCCGACTCCGCCTTCACGGCGGGATGCACGATGCCGTTCAGCCGCGCGAGCGCAGCGTCATCGCCGAACACCCGCGTTCCGAGGGCCGCCCTGTCGAGCGAGCCGTCCGTCAGCAGCATCCCGTCGCCGAACTCCGCCGCGATCGCGGCCAGCACCGGAGAGCCGGCCGTCTGCACGTCGCGCACGATCTGATCGGCGTCGACCACGACGGCGCCGTGCTCAGCGAGGCGTGCGGCAATGGTCGACTTGCCCGAGGCGATGCCTCCGGTCAATGCGATGAGCGGCATGGATCCATCCTGTCATGCGTCCTTCGTCTCGTCGCTGGCGCTCCTCGCTCAGGATCCGCTCGGTGCCGGAGAGGCGCGAAAAAGCGGAACGGGCCGCCACCCGAAGGTGACGACCCGTTCCGACAGATCAGACCCGAAACGCGGAACGGGCCGCCACACTCCCTTGCGAGAGGTGACGACCCGTTCCGTTGCGATCAGTGATCAGCTGTTGCCGCCGGAGAGCTTCTCGCGCAGAGCGGCGAGAGCCTCGTCGTCGGCGAGCGTGCCGGCGCCGGCCGACTCGCTCGAGAAGGTCGAACCACCGAAGTCGTCGCCTGCTGCGGCCTCGGCCTCTGCGGCCTTGAGGACCTGGGCCTTGTGCGCCTCCCAGCGAGCCTGGGCAGCGGCGTACTCCTGCTCCCATGCCTCGCGCTGGGCGTCGAAGCCTTCCTTCCACGCACCGGTCTCGGCGTCGAAGCCCTCGGGGTACTTGTACTCGCCGTTCTCGTCGTACTCGGCGAGCATGCCGTACAGCGCCGGGTCGAACTCGGTGCCGTAGGGGTCGACCGACTCGTTGGCCTGCTTCAGCGACAGCGAGATGCGACGACGCTCGAGGTCGATGTCGATGACCTTGACGAAGACCTCTTCGCCCACCGAGACGACCTGCTCGGCCAGCTCGACGTGCTTGCTGGAGAGCTCCGAGATGTGCACGAGGCCCTCGATGCCGTCGGCGACGCGAACGAACGCACCGAACGGAACCAGCTTCGTGACCTTGCCCGGGGTGACCTGGCCGATGGCGTGGGTACGCGCGAAGACCTGCCACGGGTCCTCCTGGGTCGCCTTCAGCGACAGCGAGACGCGCTCGCGGTCCAGGTCGACCTCGAGGATCTCGACGGTGACCTCCTGGCCGACCTCGACGACCTCGGAGGCGTGCTCGATGTGCTTCCACGACAGCTCGGAGACGTGCACGAGGCCGTCCACACCGCCGAGGTCGACGAACGCACCGAAGTTGACGATCGACGACACGACACCCTTGCGGACCTGACCCTTGTGCAGGTTGTTGAGGAACGTGGTGCGCGACTCGGACTGCGTCTGCTCGAGCAGAGCGCGGCGCGAGAGCACGACGTTGTTGCGGTTCTTGTCCAGCTCGAGGATCTTGGCCTCGAGCTCCTGACCCAGGTACGGGGTCAGGTCGCGGACGCGACGCAGCTCGATGAGCGACGCCGGCAGGAAGCCACGCAGGCCGATGTCGACGATGAGGCCGCCCTTGACGACCTCGATGACGGTGCCGGTGACGACGCCGTCGTTCTCCTTGATCTTCTCGACGTCGCCCCAGGCGCGCTCGTACTGCGCACGCTTCTTGGAGAGGATCAGACGGCCTTCCTTGTCCTCCTTCTGGAGAACGAGGGCCTCGACCTTGTCGCCGACGGAGACGACCTCGTTGGGGTCGACGTCGTGCTTGATGGAGAGCTCGCGGGAGGGGATGACGCCCTCGGTCTTGTAGCCGACGTCGAGCAGAACCTCATCGCGGTCGATCTTGACGATCGTGCCCTCGATGATGTCGCCGTCGTTGAAGAACTTCAGAGTCTTCTCGACCGCGGCCAGGAAGTCCTCGGCAGATCCGATGTCGTTGATCGCGACCTGCTTGGTGGCCGGGGCGGTCGTTGCGCTAGTCATGTAGTGGGTTGTCCTTGTTGATGGATGATCGGGCCTCGCAGCACGGCCGTGCACGGCCTGGATTCCGCCGCGAGGCGAATGGAAGGTGATTTCTGCCACGCAGGCACACGAACGCGTGCCACGAGTGACGCTTCAGGCTACCAGATCTCCCGGGCGGTCTCCATCCGAAATCCGCACCCCTCTTATGGGATGCTGATCCGATGACCGACCGCCTCATGCTGCTCGACACCGCTTCGCTGTACTTCCGGGCGTTCTACGGCGTGCCCGACACCGCCAAGGCCCCGGACGGCCGGTCGGTCAACGCCGCGCGCGGACTGCTCGACATGATCGCGAAGCTGGTGTCCACGTACCATCCGACGCAGCTCGTCGCCTGCTGGGACGACGACTGGCGCCCGCAGTGGCGCGTCGATCTCATCCCCAGCTACAAGACGCATCGCGTGGTCGAGGTCGTCACCGGCGGCCCCGACGTCGAAGAGGTCCCCGATCCGCTCGAGCAGCAGATCCCCGTGATCCGTGAGACGCTCGCCGCGCTCGGCATCCCGATCGTCGGTGCGGCCGAGCATGAGGCGGATGACGTCATCGGCACGCTCGCCACACGCACCGACGTGCCGGTCGACATCGTCACCGGCGACCGGGATCTCTTCCAGCTCATCGACGACTCGGCAGGAGTGCGCATCATCTACACGGCACGGGGCATGAGCAACCTCGAGATCCTCACCGACGAGTCCGTGGTCGCCAAGTACGGGGTGCTCCCCTCGCAGTACGCGGACTTCGCGACGATGCGCGGAGACGCCTCGGACGGTCTCCCCGGAGTGAAGGGTGTCGGCGAGAAGACCGCCGCGACCCTGCTGCAGAAGCACGGCGACCTGGCAGGCATCCGCGCCGCTGCGGATGCCGGTGAAGGCATGAGCGCGTCGGTCGCCGCGAAGGTCCGCGACGCCTCGGGCTACCTCGACGTGGCCCCCACGGTCGTCGAGGTCGCCAAGACCCTCGATCTCGAGGTGCCCGCGGCTCGGCTCCATCCGCTCGATCCTGCCGAGCAGGATGCCGCGAACGATCTCGCCGAACGCTGGAACCTCGGCTCGTCGATGACGCGCGCACTGGCGGCGCTCGCCGGCACCGCCTGACTCAGGACGCCCAGGCGCGCAGCCGATCCAGACCCCAGGTCGTGACGATCCGGGATGCGGGTACGCCGGCGCGTTCGGCGCGCTCCGCGCCGTGATCGAGCAGCGACAGCTGGCCCGGCGCATGCGCATCGGAGTCGATGGTGAACAGGCATCCTTCCTCCAGCGCGATCGCGATCAGCTCGTCGGGCGGATCCTGCCGCTCCGGACGCGAGTTGATCTCGACGGCGACGCCGTGCTCGGCGCACGCCGCGAACACGGCTCGTGCGTCGAAGTCCGACGGAGGACGCGTGCCGCGCTCCCCCTGCACCAGCCGGCCGGTGCAGTGCCCCAGCACGTTCACGTGCGGATTCGAGACCGCGGCGATCATCCGCCTGGTCATCGGCGCGGCATCCATGCGCAGACCGGAATGCACGGACGCGACAACGACGTCGAGCTCCTCCAGCAGCGCCGGCTCCTGGTCGAGGGTGCCGTCGTCGAGGATGTCGACCTCGATGCCGGCGAGCACCGTGAGCCCTGAGCCGGACTGCGCCCGCACCAGCGGGATCTGCTCCCTCAGCCGCTCCGCGGACAGCCCGCGTGCCACGCGGAGCCGCGGGGAATGATCGGTGATCGCGTAATACTCGTGCCCCAGCGCTCTGGCGGCTTCGACCATGGACTCGATCGGCGTGGTGCCGTCGGACCAGTCGGTATGCGAGTGCAGGTCTCCCCGCAGCAGCGCCCGCAGCGCGGAACGGCGCTCGGGCTCGACCACGCCGCGCAGCTCGACCAGGTAGTCCGGCACCTGTCCGGCATCCGCCTGCCGGATGACGGCGAACGTCGATTCGCCGATCCCCTTCACCGCCCGCAGCCGCGACGGATCGCGGCGCACGTCCTCAGGAAGGTCCTGCAGTGTCGCCGCCGCCTGGCGGAACGCCTTCGCGCGATACCGCGAGGCCCGCTCCCGCTCGAGCAGGGCGGCTATCTCGAGCAGGGCGGCGACGGCATCCACAGCTGCATCCGATCAGGAGCCGGCGAGCTCGCGTGTCGCGCGAACCCATTCGTCGAGCTTGGCCGCGGCGCTGCCGTCGTCGATCGCGGCCTCGGCGCGGGCGTAGGCGGAGCGCAGTCGCTCGAGGATCGGCACCTGCGTGAGGCTCGCGTCACGCGAGAGCTCGAACGCGACGATGCCGGCGGCTGCGTTCAGCAGCACGATGTCGCGCACTGCGCCCTTCTCACCGTCCAGCGTCCGGCGCAGCACACCGGCGTTGTGCTCGGGCGAGCCGCCGATCAGATCCGACAGGTCGGCGAGCGGGATGCCGAGGTCACGCGGGTCGAGGTCGTGCTCGTGGATGTCTCCGCGGGCGACCTCCCAGATGCGGCTGTGGCCGGTGGTGGTGAGCTCGTCCAGCCCGTCATCACCGCGGAACACCAGCGCGGTGGCACCGCGGGTGCGGAAGACGCCGGTGATCAGCGGGACGCGATCGAGCTGCGCGACGCCGACGGCGTTCGCCTCGGCTCGGGCGGGGTTGCAGAGCGGGCCGAGCATGTTGAAGACGGTGGGCACGCCGAGCTGGGCGCGTGTCGGGCCGGCGTTCTTGAATCCGGGGTGGAAGGCGCCGGCCCACGCGAACGTGATGCCCGTGCGGTCGAGCACGGCCGCCACGTGGTCCGGGGACAGCGTCAGGTCGAGGCCGAGCGAGGCCAGCACGTCGGAGGAGCCGGATGCGGAGCTCGCCGCCTTGTTGCCGTGCTTGACGACCGGCACGCCGAGCGCCCCGATGATGATCGCCGCCGTCGTGGAGACGTTCACCGTGCCGATCCTGTCGCCGCCGGTCCCGACGATGTCGAGCACGTCGGAGGAGACCGGCAGCGGCACGGCGGCCTCGAGGATGGCATCACGGAATCCGACCACCTCATCGATGGTCTCGCCCTTGGCTCGCAGCGCGATCAGGAAACCGGCCAGCTGGGCCTCGGAGACCTTGCCCTGCATCACCTGACGCATCGCCCACGTGGACTCCCAGACGCTGAGATCGCGCCGTTCCAGCAGCGCGGTGAGCAGGTCGGACCAGGTGAGGGAGTCAGCCATAGGAAGGATCTTATAGAGCGGGCTCCCGCAGCACGGTCGAGATGACGGATGATGCCTGATCGATGCATCCTCGGCAGTCGCCCCGCGATTGCGCGGATTCCGGGCTGATTCGCAGGTGGTTCTTAGGTTCCCCTAAGTGCGATTCCGGCAAAACGGGCGACGCTGGTGCAAGAATCGGCGGCGCGTATCGGCCATAATGGAACCGTGACCACCTCAGCGACGTATGCCCCGGCGGCAAGAACCATCAAGCGGCCAAACCCGGTCGCTGTCGGCACCATCGTGTGGCTCGGCAGTGAAGTCATGTTCTTCGCGGGACTCTTCGCGATCTACTTCACGCTCCGCAGCACCTCCCCCGAGCTGTGGGGTGAGCGCACCGAGCTGCTGAACGTGCCCTACGCGTTCGTCAACACCCTGATCCTGGTGTTCTCGTCGTTCACCTGCCAGATGGGCGTGTTCGCGGCAGAGGACCTGCAGCCGTACAAGATCGGCAAGGGCCAGCTCAACGCGGCCGGCCGCCGCCGTCTGTTCGGCTGGGGCATGGTCGAGTGGTTCTGGGTCACCTTCATCCTCGGCGCGATCTTCGTCTCGGGTCAGGTCTGGGAGTACGCCCAGCTCACGATGGAGGGCATGCCGATCTCGGCCGACTCCTACGCCTCGGCCTTCTACCTCACCACCGGTTTCCACGCCCTGCACGTCACCGGCGGCCTCATCGCGTTCCTGCTCGTCATCGGACGTGCGTACGCGGTCAAGAACTTCGGGCACAAGGAGGCGACCTCCTCGATCGTCGTGTCGTACTACTGGCACTTCGTCGACGTCGTCTGGATCGTGCTGTTCATCGTCATCTACTTCCTGAAGTGAGAGCGGAGCGAATCCCCGACATGGTACGAGAGAAGAAGCGCCGCTCAGGCGGCCGTCGCAGCCCGTTCGCAGCGATCGCGCTGATCGGCGCCGGTCTCCTGATCACCGGTGGCGTCTACGCCGGTGCGACCGCTGCCATGGCAGCGACCGACACCAAGACGCAGGCCACCGCCGAGCTCACGGTCGACGACGGTCAGAAGCTGTTCCAGGCCAACTGCGCCACCTGCCACGGCATGAACCTCGAGGGCACCGGCGACGGTCCGACGCTGATCGGCGTCGGCGAGTTGGCCGTCGAGTTCCAGATGGCGACCGGTCGCATGCCGCTGCAGATGCAGGGCCCGCAGGCACCGCAGAAGCACCCGCAGTTCACAGACGAGCAGATCCGCGCGATCGCCGCCTACGTGCAGTCCGTCGCCCCCGGACCGACCTTCCCGAAGGACGAGGTCCTCGACGGCAAGGGAGACGTGGCGCACGGTGCCGAGCTCTTCCGCATCAACTGCGCGATGTGCCACAACGTCGCTGCGGCCGGTGGTGCGCTCACCGAGGGCAAGTACGCCCCCGCGCTGACCTCCACGAGCGCGCTGCACATGTACGCGGCCATGGTCACCGGCCCGCAGAACATGCCGGTCTTCGGCGACATGAACCTCTCTGACGAGGACAAGCGCGACATCATCTCGGCTCTGCTGTTCCAGCAGGACGCCGTGCAGATCGGCGGCTTCACGCTCGGATCGCTCGGCCCCGTGTCCGAGGGCCTGTTCATCTGGATCTTCGGAATCGGCGCCCTCGTCGCGCTGACCGTGTGGATCACGGCGAAGTCCAACTGACGCATTTCTTCTGAAGAGGAACGTACGAGGAGCACCATGGCACACGACGACGACACGCAGGCTCTCGACAGGGCCTACCAGCCCTCGCCGGGGCTGGGCGTCGCAGTCAGCGATCCCGCGCAGAACCCCGGGCTTCCGCATCACCGCGAGCGGATGACGGACAAGGACCCCAAGGCCGAGAAGGCTGCGGTCCGCACGGTCTACACCCTCTTCTACCTCTCGCTCGCGGGCAGCATCTGGGCGGTCGCCGCCTACATGCTGTTCCCGATCGAGAGCGGCGCGCTGATCGACATCAGGTACAACAACCTGTTCATCGGTCTCGGCATCGCGCTGGCCCTGCTCGCCATCGGTCTCGGCGCCATCCACTGGTCCAAGGCGCTGATGAGCGACAAGGAGTTCATCGAGTACCGCCACCCCACCCGTGGCCGCGACTCGACCCGCGCCGCCTCGCTGAAGGCGTTCGCGGACGCGAACGAGGAGTCCGGTTTCGGCCGCCGCGTGATGATCCGCAACTCGATGATCGCCGCCGTGGTGGCGTCGATCGTCCCGGGTGTCACGCTGTTCCGCGGCCTTGCGCCCTTCAGCACCGAGGAGGACCCCGAGGCGGGTGACCCGGTGGCGCTGCTGAAGCAGACGATGTGGGACAAGGGCGTCAAGCTGGTCCGCGACCCGGACGGCACCCCGATCCGCGCAGCGGATGTCACTCTCGGCTCCGCCGTGCACGTCATCCCCGAGGGGCTGAACGAACTGGGCCACGAGGGCGGACTGCTCGAGGAGAAGGCCAAGGCGATCGTGCTGCTGATGCGTCTGCGTCCCGAGCAGCTCATCGAGTCGGACGACCGCAAGGACTGGTCCTATGACGGCATCGTCGCCTACTCCAAGGTGTGCACGCACGTCGGCTGCCCCGTGGCGCTGTACGAGCAGCAGACCCACCACCTGCTCTGCCCGTGCCACCAGTCGCAGTTCGACGTGACCGAGCACGCCAAGGTCATCTTCGGACCCGCTGCCCGGCCGCTGCCGCAGCTGCCGATCATGGTCGACGACGAGGGCTACCTCGTCGCGCAGAGTGATTTCCACGAACCCGTCGGTCCGAGCTTCTGGGAGCGCCATTGAGCACCTCAACCGTCACCGAAAAGCCTTCGACAGAGAAGGCCGAGAAGCCCCTCGGCGGCCGCTTCCTCAACGCCAGCGCGAACTACATCGATGAGCGCACCAGCCTCTCGGGCTTCGTCAAGGAGCTCGGTCGCAAGATCTTCCCCGACCACTGGTCGTTCATGCTGGGTGAGATCGCGCTCTGGAGCTTCGTCGTCGTGTTCCTCTCGGGCACGTTCCTGACGTTCTTCTTCCAGGCCTCGATGGTTCCCACGCACTACACCGGCGCCTACGCGCCGATGCGCGGTATCGAGATGTCGGCGGCTCTCGAGTCCACCCTGCGCATCTCGTTCGACCTGCGCGGTGGTCTGCTGGTCCGGCAGATCCACCACTGGGCGGCACTGGTGTTCGTGGCCGGCATCGGCGTGCACATGCTCCGCGTGTTCTTCACCGGCGCGTTCCGCAAGCCGCGCGAGCTCAACTGGGTGATCGGCTTCGTGCTGTTCGTCCTGGCGATGGCCGAGGGTTTCACCGGCTACTCGCTTCCCGACGACCTGCTCTCGGGCAACGGTCTCCGCATCATCGACGGCATGGTCAAGGGACTCCCCCTGATCGGCACGTGGACCTCGTTCCTGCTGTTCGGTGGCGAGTTCCCCGGCGACCAGATCGTCGGCCGCCTGTACACGCTGCACATCCTGCTGCTGCCGCTGCTGGTGATCGGCCTGATCGTCGTGCACCTGATGCTGATGGTCATCAACAAGCACACCCAGTTCGCCGGCCCCGCCCGCACCAACGACAACGTCGTGGGTTACCCGATGATGCCGGTCTACATGTCGAAGATGGGCGGCTTCCTGTTCATCGTCTTCGGCACGATCGTGCTGATCGGCGCGCTCTTCCAGATCAACCCGATCTGGAACTACGGCCCGTACGACCCGTCGCCCGTGTCCGCGGGTACCCAGCCGGACTGGTACATCGGCTTCGCCGACGGCGCACTGCGTCTGGCACCGTCCAACCTCGACGTGGTCTTCCTCGGCCACACCTGGTCGTTCGGCATCCTGATCCCGGTCGCCGTGCTCGGTCTGTTCATCGTGCTCGTCGCGATCTACCCCTTCATCGAGGCGTGGATCACCGGTGACAAGCGCGAGCACCACATCGCAGAGCGCCCGCGCAATGCGGCCACCCGCACCGCCATCGGCGTCGCCGGCGTGATCTTCTACGCCGTGCTGTGGGCCGCGGCTTCCTCCGACCTCATCGCGACGCACTTCATGCTCACGATGGAGGGTGTCATCCACACCCTTCAGGCGCTGCTCTTCCTCGGCCCGATCATCGGATACTTCGTCACGAAGCGCATCTGCATCGCGCTGCAGAAGAAGGACCGCGAGATCGTGCTGCACGGTTACGAGTCGGGTCGCATCGTCCGCCTCCCCGGCGGCGAGTTCATCGAGGTGCACGAGCCGGTCGACGTGTACGACCGCTGGAAGCTCATCGACTACGAGACCTACGAGCCGCTTGTGGTCCGCCCGAACGCCAAGGGCCGCATCCCGTGGACGCAGAACCTGCGTTCCGCGATGTCGCGCTGGTTCTTCGAGGACCGCCTGCAGCCCCTCACGCAGGCCGAGATCGACGCGGCCGACGCGCATCAGCACCACGCGCTCGCTGAGATGGACGCCACCGAGGCGGCCGAGATCGCGGGAGCGCACGAGCGCGCCGGCATCACCGACGAGAGCCAGATCGCTCCCGCCACGGATGCCCCGATCGGTGAGACCCCGAACACGCCGAGCTCGGTCATCGCGACCGACCCGGTCAAGAAGCCCCGCAAGAAGGCAGAGGACGGCGAGTAAGACCGCCACTCCCCTGCGGCGAAGGAGGGCCCCGTCTTCGGACGGGGCCCTCCTTCGCTGCCGCGTGCTATCTTCTTCTCATGCGAATGCCTCAGGTCACCACGACGCCGGACACTCTCCGGCGCTGCCTGTAGCGGATCACGCACACACCAGAGCTCGGGGAACACCCCGGGCTCTCGTCGTCTTCCGGTGTCTCCTCGACTCGACCTCGAAGGAGAAGAATCATGGAGAACGAAGACCACCGCTCACTCGGCCGACGCCTGCGCCTGTTCGACACCGTCCCGGTAATCGGCGCCGGGCTGCCGATCTGGCTGCCGGACGGCGCCGTCATCCGCGGTGAACTGGAGAGACTGGCCGCGGAGATCGCCGAGCGCACCGGCTGCGTGCGCATCCACACCCCTGTGCTCGCGAAGCGGGCCCTTTTCGAGCAGAGCGGGCACTGGGACAAGTTCGCGGCCGACATGTTCCCCGTCATGAAGGTCGGCGACGACGAACTGGTGCTGCGCCCCGCGAACTGCCCCAGTCACGTGCAGGTGTACGCCGCCGAGGCCCGCAGCTGGCGCGACCTGCCGGTGCGCCTCGTCGAGTCCGCGTCCATGTTCCGCAGCGAGCTCTCCGGCGTGCTCGGCGGGCTCAGCCGGGTCCGCCAGATCAACCTGGACGATGCCCACGTGTTCTGCACCGCGGACCAGGTGGTCGACGAGGTGGTACAGGCCCTCGACGCGATCGCCGATGCCTACGAGGTGCTGGGCGTGAAGGTCGACCATTACCGGCTTTCGGGCCGGGGCGCGGACAGCGCCGGAACCGACCACGACTGGGATGCCTCGGAGGCGGATCTCCGCGCGGCACTCCGCCTCCGCGGCCTCGCCTACATCCATGTGGCGGGTGAGGGCGCGTTCTACGGCCCGAAGATCGACGTCCAGGTGCGCGACGCCGCAGGGCGCGAAGAGACCTTGTCCACCGTGCAGGTCGATCGAGTGCTCCCCCAGCGTTTCGGCCTCTCGTACGTGGGCCCGGACGGCGCGAAGCACCGACCCGTCATGATCCACCGAGGACTGCTCAGCTCGATGGAGCGCCTCGTCGCGCTGCTCATCGAGCAGCACCAGGGACGCTTTCCGACCTGGCTCTCCCCCGTGCAGGTGGCTCTGGCACCCGTGGATCCGCGGCGGCATGCCGATGCTGCGGAGCAGGCGCATGCGCGGCTGGCAGCGGCGGGCATCCGCGCCCGGGTCCTCGACCGGGGCAGCCTCGGATCCCGGATCGCACGCGCGCATGCTCTTCCGGCGCCGTTCGTCGCCGTGCTCGGCGATCGCGAAGCGGCCTCAGGCGACCTGACCGTGAACGGCCGGAGCGTCGAGCTCGATCAGTTCATCGCGGAGATCCGCGCTGAGATCGACAGCCGTGCCGCTTGCAACATCGGCGGCGACGACCACGACACCGCGTAGCCTGAGCGTATGGATCGCACCGACTACTTCACCGCCAAGCTCACTTTCGAGACCGATGCCAGCGACGTGTACGCAGCGCAGAAGGCCGGCGCGACCGCCGTGATCGTCGATGTGCGCTCCGATGAGGCCTGGGCGCAGGGACGGGTCGCGGGGGCCGTGCACATGCACTACAGCGAGATCGCGGAGCGCGCGCCCAAGGAGATCCCGGCCGGAAGTGCCGTGGTCGTGTACTGCTGGAGTCCCGGATGCAACGCGGGCGCGAAGGGCGCACTCGAGTTCGCCAAGCTCGGATACGAAGTGCGCGAGATGATCGGCGGATTCGAGTACTGGGTGCGCGAGGGCTACCCGGTGGAGAACGCCGACGGCGTGCACCGACGTCCGATCGACCCGAACACCGGCGTCCCCCGCATCCGCACGCACGCCTGAGCGCGCGGCCTCAGCCATCGGACACAGAGAAAGCCCCCGGCCGGAGCCGGGGGCTTTCTCTGTGGAATCGTCAGCGGGCGAAGTGCCCGCGGTAGTACTCGTAGACCCATCCGACGATGGCGACGACGAAGATCGCAAGGCCGATCGGGAGCAGGAACTGGCCGACCGCCATGCCGATCAGGAAGATCGCGGCGGAGCCGGCGAGCACCAGCGGCCACCAGGACCACGGGCTGAACTCGCCGAGCTCGGGGTCACCGTCATCGATGTCCGCCGTGAGGATGTCCTCGGGCAGTTCACCGCCCTGCGCCTTGTAGGTGCGGTGCAGGTAGAGCGCGATCATCGCGCCCATGAAGGCGACGAAGAGCAGTGCGACGGCCCCGACCCACTCGACGTGGTTCTCGGAGATGAGGTTCCATCCCACGTACACACCGGTCGTGATCAGGAAGAAGACGGTGAGGACCCACCACAGGACGACGTTGGAGCGCATGGGTTACTTCGCCTCTCCTGCCGCGGCGGCAACCGGGTGCTCCGCAGCCTCGGGGTGGTTCAGGTCGAACGCGGGACGCTCGCTGCGGATGCGCGGGATCGACGTGAAGTTGTGACGGGGCGGCGGGCAGCTGGTCGCCCACTCGAGCGATGCGCCGTAGCCCCACGGGTCGTTGACGGTCACCTTCGGCGCCTTGCGAGCCGTGATCCACACGTTCAGGAAGAACGGCAGCATCGAGGCACCGAGGATGATCGCACCGATGGTCGAGACCTGGTTCTGCCACTCCCAGTTGTCGTACGCCGAGTAGTCGGCGTAACGACGCGGCATGCCGTCGACGCCCAGCCAGTGCTGCACGAGGAAGGTCATGTGGAAGCCGATGAACAGCATCCAGAAGTGGATGTAGCCGAGGCGCTCGTTGAGCATGCGTCCCGTCCACTTCGGCCACCAGAAGTAGAAGCCGGCGAACATCGCGAAGACGACGGTGCCGAACACCACGTAGTGGAAGTGCGCCACGACGAAGTAGGAGTCGCTGAGGTGGAAGTCCAGCGGCGGGGCGGCCAGGATGACGCCGGTCAGACCACCGAACACGAACGACACCAGGAAGCCCAGCGCGAACACCATCGGCGTCTCGAACGTGATAGATCCTCGCCACATCGTGCCGATCCAGTTGAAGATCTTCACACCCGTCGGGACGGCGATGAGCATGGTCATCAGCGCGAAGAACGGCAGCAGGACTCCACCGGTGACGTACATGTGGTGCGCCCACACCGCCACCGACAGCGCGGCGATCGAGATGGTCGCGTACACCAGCGTCTTGTATCCGAAGATCGGCTTGCGGCTGAACACCGGGAAGATCTCGGAGACGATGCCGAAGAACGGCAGCGCGATGATGTAGACCTCGGGGTGACCGAAGAACCAGAACAGGTGCTGCCACAGCAGGACACCGCCGTTGGCCGGGTCGTAGATGTGCGCGCCGAGGATGCGGTCCGCGGCCGCGGCGAACATGGCCGCGGCGAGCACCGGGAACGCCATCAGGATCAGCAGGCTGGTGATGAGCGTGTTCCACGAGAAGATCGGCATGCGCCACATCGTCATGCCAGGAGCGCGCATGGTGATGACGGTGGTGATGAAGTTCACCGCGCCGAGGATGGTGCCGAAACCGGACATACCGAGGCCGACCATCCAGAGGTTTCCTCCGGCACCCGGCGAGAACGATGCGCTCGCCAGCGGCTGATAGGCGAACCAGCCGAACGAGGCGGCACCCTGCGGGGTGAGGAAGCCGGCGACGGCGATGATCGAGCCGAACAGGAACAGCCAGAACGCGAAGGCGTTCAGACGCGGGAACGCGACGTCGGGAGCACCGATCTGCAGCGGCAGGATCGCGTTTGCGAAGCCCGCGAACAGCGGCGTCGCGAACATGAGCAGCATGATCGTGCCGTGCATCGTGAACAGCTGGTTGTACTGCTCCTTGGTCGGCACGATCTGCATGCCGGGAGCGAACAGCTCTGCGCGGATGACCAGGGCCATCACACCGCCGAGCAGGAAGAACAGCACCGATGCGATGAGGTACATGTACCCGATCGTCTTGTGGTCGGTGGAGGTCAGCCACTTGACGACGATGTTGCCCTTCTGCTCCACGCGGGAGGAGGACAGCAGCGCGGCCTGGCGCGCCGGGATCGTCGTGGGGCGGCCCCGCGGCGTCTCGGTCTGTGGTTCTGCGGTCGTCGTCATGGCTTACTCCTCTTCCTTCGCGCCCGAGTTCGATCCGGTACCCGGAAGGTTGGACAGACGATCGTAGGCATCGGTGATGTCACCGGTGTTGCCCTTGTCGCGCAGCGTGTCGAGGTACTCCTCGTAGTCCGCCTGGGACACGACCTTGACGTTGAACAGCATCATCGAGTGGTACTCGCCGCACAGCTCGGCGCACTTTCCGTCGTACTCGCCGATACGGGTCGGGATGAAGGACCAGGAGTTGTCCTTCCCGATGTACATGTCCTTCTTGTAGAGGAAGTCGATGATCCAGAACGAGTGGATGACGTCGCGCGACTGGAGGTCGATCTTGACCTTCTGATCGACGGGCAGCACGAGCGTGGGCAGCGCGTCGCGATCGATGTCGCCCGCCTCGTCGGGCTGCGCCTGCACGCCCATCGTCCACACGGCGTCGGAGTTGTCCTTCTCTTCACCGTCGTACTGGAAGTCCCACGCCCACTGCTTGGCGATCGCGGTGACCTCGACGTCGGGATCGGTCCACTGGGTCTCGATCTCGGTCTGATCACGCGCGGTGAAGAAGAACATGCCCATGATGAAGATGAGCGGGATCACCGTGTAGAGGATCTCGATCGGCATGTTGTAGCGGAGCTGCACGGGGAGGCCGGTCTGGCCCTTGCGCCGGCGGTAGACCGCCAGCGCCCAGCCCATCAGACCCCAGGTGATGATGCCGACGGCAAGCAGCACGATCCAGGAGTTGACCCACAGCGAGGAAACCCGCTCGGTCTGGTTCGTGGCGGCGGTGCCGCCCTCTACGAAGCCCGGAAGGAAGCCATTGCGCTCGGAGACGGAGCATCCCGCCAAGACAATGGCTGTCACGATTCCCAGTGGGATCGCGACCCAACGAAGGCGGCGTTTCGAAGGCACGGTGCACCTTTCAGATCACGGACAGGGGCAACCCAAGTCTAGGGCAACCTCACACCTGATTCATGCCAACCACGCAGGTTGGCGGCGGGTCAGTGGAAGCTGTCGCCGCAGGCGCAGGACCCCTGAGCGTTCGGGTTGTCGATCGTGAACCCCTGCTCCGAGATGGTGTCCTTGAAGTCGATCGAGGCACCGTCGAGGTACGGGATGCTCATGTTGTCGACGATGACCTCGACGCCGTCGAAGTCGACCGTCTCGTCGCCGTCGAGGTATCGCTCGTCGAAGTAGAGCTGGTAGATCAGGCCGGAGCATCCGCCGGGCTGGACGGCCACGCGCAGACGCAGGTCGTCACGGCCCTCCTGCTCGAGCAGGCTCTTCACCTTCTGTGCGGCGGCGTCGGTCAGGCCGACGCCGTGCGCGCGGGTGCTCGTCTCGGTCAGCGTGGTGTCGCTCATGTCACTCCTTGAGTACTCGTGCGGCGCGGGCGCCGCCCCGTTCGCAGTCTACCGCCGCGTGGCTCGGGGCGGCCTGCTCCCTCAGCTCTGCGCCGCGCGGTTCATCCGTGCGAGCAGGAGCGCCTCTGCGCGCACCGCATTGCGGAAGGTCTCCAGGTGCAGGGACTCGTTCGGGCTGTGCGCGCGCGAGTGCGGGTCCTCGACACCCGTGACCAGGATCTGCGCACCGGGGAACTCGCGCACGAGATCGGCGATGAACGGGATGGATCCGCCGACGCCGAGGTCGATCGGCGCCACGCCGTAGCCGTCCGCCATCGCCCCGCGGGTGAGCTCGACAGCCCATCCGGTCGTGTCCACGAGGAATCCGTCGCCGAGGTCCACGTCGCTGAAGGTCAGCTCCGCGCCGAACGGCGCATGCGCCCGCAGGTGCGCTTCCAGGGCCGCGTAGGCGTCCGCCGCCCGCTGGCCGGGGGCGACGCGCGAACTGATCACGACGCTCACCTCCGGCAGCAGCGTGTTGGATGCCGCTTCGACGCTGGTCGCGTCGATGCCCGTGACCGTCACGGAGGGCTTGTTCCAGATGCGGCTCAGAATCTCGTCGCGCCCGATCGGCGACACACCGGGGAGCAGGCCGGTCTCGTCGCGCAGCGTGTCCTCGCCGTAGGCCGGCGTCTCTGCATCCCTGGCCCCCAGCCCCTCGACGGCCACTGCGCCGTCGGCATCCCACAGGGTGGCCAGCAGCGTGACCGCCGCCATCATCGCGTCGGGAACCGCCCCGCCGAACATGCCCGAATGCGAGGCGTGCTCCAGCGTGCGGATCTTCAGCGTGAACCGCGCGTTCCCGCGCAGCGAGACGGTCAGTCCCGGCGTGCTCTGATCCCAGTTGCCCGAGTCGGCGACGACGATCGCGTCGGCGCGCAGCGCGTCGGCGTTGTCGGAGAGGAACTGCGCGAAGGATCGGGAGCCGTACTCCTCCTCTCCCTCGATGAACAGCGAGACGCCGAGGTCGAAATCGTCGCCGAGGACCTCGGACACCGCGCGCAGCGAAGCGATGTGCGACATGATGCCCGCCTTGTCGTCTGCGGCGCCGCGCCCGTAGAGGCGGCCGTCACGGACGGTCGGCTCGAACGGCGGCGTCTCCCAGAGTGCTTCGTCGCCGTGCGGCTGCACGTCGTGGTGGGCGTAGAGCAGGATCGTCGGGCGTCCGTTGCGAGCCTTCCTGGTCGCCAGGACGGCGGGCTGTCCCATCTCGTCGGTCCCGGGGATCGCGGCGCGCAGCACGCGCACCTCGTCGAAGACGCCGGTGCCCCTGGCCAGGTCGGCCACCGCGTCGGCGCTGCGCTCCAGCTGCGTCTGGTCGAATGCGGGCCAGGCGATGCCGGGGATGCGCACGAGCGCACCGAGGTCGGAGAGGGCAGCGGGGATGCCGGTCGCGACCGCTTCCAGGACGGATGCGTCCTGCTCGGCGGACGACGGGGAGGAGATGGTGGTCATGCGAGTAATCTTAAGGAACGATCCCCGATCCACGACATGAGGACTGCTGTGCCCGCTTCCACTCCCCCCGCCAGCGACGACGCCCCCGAGACGCCCGCCGTCGGCAAGGGCCGCGCCACCCCGAAGCGCTCCGAGCAGGAGGCCGCGCGCCGTCGCCCCCTCGTGGCTGACACCAAGGAGGCCCGCGCCGCGGCGAAGGCCGACCTGCAGGCGCGTCGCAACCGCGCCCGCATCGGCATGGAGAACGGCGAGGAGAAGTATCTGCCGCCGCGCGACAAGGGCCCGCAGCGCCGCTGGGTGCGCGACTACGTCGACGCCGGCTGGCATCTCAGCGAGTGGGTGATGGCGATGATGATCGTCGTCATCATCGCGGCACTGATGCCGATCACGACGATCGCGTACGGCGCCATGATCGCGCTCTGGATCTTCATGCTGCTCGCCGTGCTCGACATGGTCCTGCTCGCGTGGCGCGTGAAGCGCAAGGCCGCGGCGAAGTTCGGCAAGGAGCGCCTGGAGCGCGGTCTGGGCTGGTACGCCGCGATGCGCTCCCTGCAGATGCGCTTCATGCGCCTGCCCAAGGCTCAGGTCAAGCGCGGCCAGTACCCCGACTGACCCTTCGACAGGCTCAGGGACCCAGGATTCTGCTGATCAGCGAGCTGCGCTGCGCAGTCCGCGGTTGATCTGGCGCGCCCAGAACGGTCCGCGGTACAGGAATGCCGTGTAGCCCTGCACCAGCGTGGCCCCGGCATCCAGGCGCTTCTGCACGTCTTCCGCAGTCTCCACTCCCCCGACGGCGATCACGCAGAAGTCGGCGGGTACGGCTGCGCGCACGACGGCGAGCACGTCCAGCGAGCGCTGCTTCAGCGGCGCTCCGGAGAGCCCGCCCGCCCCCGCAGCCTCGACGACGGCCGGATCGGTGACCAGGCCCTCACGACCGATCGTGGTGTTGTGCGCGATGATGCCGGCGAGCCCTTCGGACACCGCCATCGCGGCGATCGCGGCAATCTCCTCATCCGGCAGGTCGGGGGCGATCTTCACGAGCAGCGGGGTCTCGCCCGCGGCATCCTTCACCGCGCGCAGCAGCGGTGCGAGCGTCTCGACGGCCTGCAGTCCGCGCAGGCCGGGAGTGTTCGGCGAGGAGACGTTCACGGCCAGGTAATCGGCCAGCGGCGCCAGTCGAGTCGCGGATGCCACGTAGTCGGCCGTCGCGTTCTCGACGTCGACGACCCGGCTCTTGCCGATGTTCACGCCGATCACCGTCTTCGGGGCGCGGCGGCGCAGCCTGCGGAGGCGCTTCGCCGCGGCATCCGCTCCTTCGTTGTTGAAGCCCATCCGGTTGATGACCGCGCGATCGGCGACGAGCCGGAACAGCCGGGGCTTCGGGTTGCCGTCCTGCGGGATCGCGGTGACGGTGCCGACCTCGACGTGACCGAACCCGAGCGCGGCGAGGCCGCGCACACCGACGGCGTTCTTGTCGAATCCGGCGGCCACGCCGAAGGGCGAGGGGAACGACAGGCCCAGCGCCTGCACGCGCTGCTCGGGCCGAGGCCTGGTCAGCCCGCCGGCGACCCACGAGAACGGAGGCACGCCGGCCACCCGGATCACGGCCATACCGGCGTGGTGCGCGAACTCCGGATCGAAGCGCGAGAGGACGAGGCGGAAGAGCAGCGGATACATCCCTGCCAGATTACCGGTCGGCGGCACCGGCCTTCGCACGGTCGGCGCGCAACTCGCCGATGGCGGTCTCGAAGTCCTCGAGCGAGTCGAAGGCCTGGTAGACGCTGGCGAAGCGCAGGAATGCCACTTCGTCGAGCTCGCGCAGCGGTCCGAGGATGGCCAGCCCGATCTCGTTGGTGTCCAGCTGCGAGACGCCTGTCTGCCGGACCGCCTCCTCCACGCGCTGAGCGAGGACTGCGAGATCCGCCTCCGTCACCGGACGCCCCTGGCAGGCCTTGCGCACGCCGGAGATGACCTTGTCACGGCTGAACGGCTCGACGACGCCGGACCGCTTGATCACCGCGAGGCTCGCCGTCTCGGTCGTCGTGAAGCGCCCGCCGCACTCGGGACACTGGCGTCTGCGGCGGATCGACAGTCCGTCGTCGCTGGTGCGCGAATCGATCACGCGGGAGTCCGGATGCCGGCAGAAGGGGCAGTGCATGATGCTCCAGAGTACTCGCCGGATCAGCTCACGGCGGTGAAGCGCGCCTCAACGGCCTCGCCGTGAGCCGGCAGCCCCTCGATCTCGGCGAGTGCGACGACACCCTCGCGCACCAGGGCGAGGGCCTCCCGATCGTAGGAGATCACCTGCTGCGGGCGGAGGAAGGTGTACGCCCCGAGACCCGGCGCGTAGCGGGCCTGCCCGCCGGTCGGCAGCACGTGGTTGCTGCCCGCCATGTAGTCGCCAAGACTCACGGGCGTCTGGTCACCGAGGAACACCGCCCCCGCGCTCGTGAAGTCGCCCGCAGCCTCGTCGGCATCGGCCAGGTGCAGTTCGAGGTGCTCCGGAGCGTAGGCGTTGCTGAAGGCGACGGCCATGGCGCGGTCGTCGACCAGGACGATCGCCGACTGCGGGCCGCTCAGCGAGACCTGGACGCGTGCGCTGTGCCTGGTGCGTGCGGTCAGGGTGCTGACCTGCTCCGCCACACGCTCGGCGAGCTCGGGCGAGTCCGTCACGAGCACGGCCGAGGCCTGCTCGTCGTGCTCGGCCTGGCTGATGAGATCCGCCGCGACGAGCACCGGGTCGGCATCGGCATCCGCAACGATCAGGATCTCGGTGGCCCCCGCTTCGGAGTCGGTGCCGACGATTCCGGCGACGGCGCGCTTGGCCGATGCGACGTAGTTGTTCCCGGGTCCTGCGACCACGTCCACCGGATCGAGACCGAGGCTGTCCACGCCCCAGGCGAGGGCGCCGATCGCGCCGGCACCGCCCATCGCGTACACCTCGTCGATGCCCAGCAGGGCCGCGGCCGCGAGGATGGTCGGATCGATCCGCCCGGCGTGGGCGCTCTGCGCCGGCGATGCGAGCGCGATGCTCCTGACGCCTGCGACCTGGGCCGGGACGACGTTCATCACGACGCTGGATGCCAGTGCCGCCTTGCCCCCGGGGATGTACACGCCCACTCGGTCGACCGGCTGCCAGCGCTGCACGATGCGCGCGCCGGGGCCGATCTCGGTGGTGCGCGAGTCCGGCACCTGCGCCGCGGATCCGCGGCGCACCCTGTCGATGGCGGCCTCGAGCGCCGCGCGGACGCGAGGATCGACCGACGCGAGCGCCTCGGCGAGGTGCTCCGCGGGAACGCGGATCTCGTGCCCGCTCACGCCGTCGAACCGCTCCGCCTGTTCGCGGAGCGACTCCTCGCCGCGACGGTGCACGTCGTCGACGATGCGCGCGGCGGTGTCCAGCGCCTCGGCGCGGGCCTGCACGGCCCGCGGGACGGCGGCGAGCATTGCCGCGGCGGAGAGTTCCTGTCCGCGGAGGTCGATGGTGCGCACCAGGGTCAGCCCTTCGTGATGTTCGTGATGTCGTGCAGGTAGCCGATGCGGCCGTCGTCATGGCGGATGACGTAGGCACCGCCGCGATCGTCGATCACGAGCGCCCAGGCGTGCGGTCCGATGGTGAAGAGCTCCCGGCCGTGCTCGTCGAGCACCTCGCGCGCATCCGGTGTGAGGATCCAGAACGGCTGCCCGGATTCCGCCGGCTGTGCTTCGCCGGTGCGGTGGGTCTCGTCGTCCGCTTCCTCGGCGCCGGCGAGGTCGTCGTCCTCCTCGCCCGCGGTGAGCAGTTCCGTCACGGCATCCGGCCCGGTCGCGAACAGGAAGTCCTCCTCCTGCGCTTCGGCCTCTTCCGCTGCTTCCGGTGCCTCCGCCTCGCGGGCGGGAGCCTCGATCGCGAGGAGCTCGCGGTCGGCGCGCACCGGCACGATCACCGGACGGACCGGGTTCGCGTTGCGATGCGCCAGGGTCTCGAGCCGGCCCTGGAAATCGTCACGGAGTCCGGGTACGAGCGGCGCGAGCACGGTCAGCACGACGAGCGCGAGAGCGACGACGGTCTCGACGATCGGTGCCCAGCCGACCAGGAACGCACCGGCCGAGGCCGATGCGGAACCGAGGTCCCAGAGCAGCTGCACCCAGAGCACGGCCGAGACCGAGAAGGCCACCGACGCGAACTGGTCCACGCCCAGCGAGCCGATCCGCCGGATGCCCTCCGGCGAGAACCGCCGCAGCACGATGAGGAAGACGGCCGCCGTCGGCACCGCGACCGGCAGGATCCAGTGCAGTCCGCTCTGCCACAGCGAGCCGGCGCCGAGGCCGCCGACCGGGAAGAACGAGACGACGAATCCGATGAGCCAGCAGGCCACGATCAGAAGCTCGCGCAATGTCATCCCGAGGGTGCCGGGCTGGGGTTCGACCTGCTCTTCGTACAGCACGCCATCGTCGGGGGCCGCGGTGCTCATCGATGTGTTCCTTTCGTCGCAGCGCGCGTCTGGGGAGTTCGCAGCGCCGGGTACGCGACCCGATCCTACCGGCGGAGACCGTCCGTCCGCCGCCGATGACGGCGTACGGCGGTGTTCAGCCCAGGCAGGACGGGCCCAGCAGCGATTTCAGATCGCCGAACAGGTCGGCGGAGACGGAGACCGGCATGGGCACCTCGAACACCTTCGCGGAGCCGCCGCGATGCACCTTCAGCACGACCTCGGTCTCACCGGAATGCCGTCGGAGCACCTCCGCCAGTTCGATCATCACGCGCTCGGTCGCACGCTGCTCCGCCACGACCAGTGACAGGGGCCCGGCGGCGTCGAAGGAACCGACGTCGGGCGCGAACGCCGACTGCGCGTGCAGGTTGAGTCCGTCGTCGCGGCGCGAAACCCGTCCGCGCACGGCCAGGATCGCATCCTGCTGCAGCACGTGCTGGAACTCGGTGTACGTCTTGCCCATGAACATGACGGTCACCTCGCCGTTGAAGTCCTCGACGGTGATCATGCCGTAGGGATTTCCGCTGGCCTTCGCGACCCGGTGCTGCACGCTGGTGACGAGCCCGGCGACGGTGACCTGGTCGCCGTCCTGCAGGTCCTCGGAGGCGAGCAGGTCGTGGATCGAGATCGAGGCGTGCTTGGCCAGCGGCACCTCGAGTCCGGCGAGCGGGTGGTCGGAGACGTAGAGGCCGAGCATCTCCCGTTCGAAGGCGAGCTTGTCCTTCTTGGTCCACTCGGGCTTCTCCGGCACCTGGACGGGCGGGACCTCATCGGCCTCCCAGAGGCTGTCGAAGTCGAATCCGACCTCGCCGTTCACCTCCCTGCGCTTCGTGCTCACGGCGGCTTCGACGGAGTCCTCATGGATCTCCAGCAGCGCCCGGCGGGTGTTGCCCATCGTGTCGAACGCGCCGGCCTTGATCAGGGACTCGACCGTGCGCTTGTTCGCGACGTGCAGCGGCACCTTGTTCAGGAAGTCGTGGAACGAGGTGAACTTCTCCTCCTTGCGCGCTTCGATGATGCCGTCGACGACGTTGCTGCCGACGTTGCGGACAGCGCCGAGGCCGAATCGGATGTCCTCCCCGACGGCCGCGAAGAAGTTGATCGACTCCGAGACGTCGGGCGGGAGCACCTTGATGCCCATGCGGCGGCACTCGTTGAGGTACAGCGCCATCTTGTCCTTCGAGTCGCCGACGCTGGTCAGCAGCGCCGCCATGTACTCGGCCGGATAGTGCGCCTTCAGGTAGGCGGTCCAGTATGAGACCAGTCCGTACGCCGCCGAGTGGGCTTTGTTGAACGCGTAGTCCGAGAAGGGCAGCAGGATGTCCCACAGGGCCTGGACGGCGCCCTCGCCGTAACCGCGCTCCTTCATACCGCCCGAGAAGCCCTCGTACTGCTTGTCCAGCTCGGACTTCTTCTTCTTGCCCATCGCGCGCCGCAGGATGTCTGCCTGTCCGAGGCTGAAGCCCGCCACCTTCTGAGCGATCGCCATGACCTGTTCCTGATAGATGATCAGGCCGTAGGACTCTTCGAGGATGTCGGCGAGGGGTTCGGCGAGCTCGGCGTGGATCGGCGTGATCTCCTGCTGCCCGTTCTTCCGCAGCGCGTAGTTCGTGTGCGAGTTCGCGCCCATGGGGCCCGGCCGGTACAGCGCGATGAGTGCGGAGATGTCACCGAAGTTGTCGGGCTTCATCAGGCGCATGAGCGAACGCAGCGGCGGGCTGTCGAGCTGGAACACACCCAGCGTGTCGCCGCGGGCCAGGAGGTCGTACACGGCGCGGTCGTCGAGCTGGAGGTGCTCGAGGTCGAGCTCCTCCCCGCGGTTCAGGCGGATGTTGTCGAGGGCGTCCGAGATGATCGTGAGGTTGCGCAGCCCCAGGAAGTCCATCTTGATGAGGCCGAGAGACTCGCACGACGGGTAGTCGAACTGCGTGACGATCTGACCGTCCTGCTCGCGCTTCATGATGGGGATGATGTCGAGCAGCGGGTGCGACGACATGATCACGCCCGCGGCGTGCACGCCCCACTGCCGCTTCAGTCCCTCCAGGCCGAGGGCGCGCTCGAACACCGTCTTGGCCTCGGGGTCCGTATCGATCAGGGCACGGAACTCGCTGGCCTCCTTGTAGCGGGGGTGCCCGCTGTCGAACATGCCGCTGAGCGGCATGTCCTTGCCCATCACCGCGGGCGGCATCGCCTTGGTGAGCCGGTCGCCCATGCTGAAGGGGAAGCCCAGCACGCGTCCCGCGTCTTTCAGCGCCTGCTTGGACTTGATCGTGCCGTAGGTCACGATCTGCGCGACGCGCTCGGAGCCGTACTTCTCGGTGACGTAGTCGATCACCTCGCCACGACGGCGATCGTCGAAGTCGACGTCGAAGTCGGGCATCGAGACGCGGTCCGGGTTGAGGAATCGCTCGAAGATGAGGCCGTGCTCGAGCGGATCGAGGTCGGTGATCTTCATGGCGTACGCCACCATCGAACCGGCACCGGAACCGCGGCCCGGTCCGACGCGGATGCCGTTGTTCTTCGCCCAGTTGATGAAGTCGGCGACCACGAGGAAGTAACCGGGGAAGCCCATCTGCAGGATGACGCCGAGCTCGTACTCCGCCTGCTTGCGCACCTTGTCGGGGATGCCGCCGGGGTAGCGGTAGTGCAGGCCGGCCTCGACCTCCTTGACCAGCCAGCTGTCCTCGGTCTCGCCGTCTGGCACCGGGAACTTCGGCATGTAGTTCGCGGCGGTGTCGAACTCGACCTGGCAGCGTTCGGCGATCAGCAGCGTGTTGTCGCACGCCTCGGGGTGGTCGCGGAACAGCTGCCGCATCTCGGCCGCGGTCTTGATGTAGTAGCCGTCACCGTCGAACTTGAACCGGTTCGGGTCGTCCATGGTCGACCCCGACTGCACGCACAGCAGGGCCTCGTGCGCATCCGCCTCGTGCTGGTGCGTGTAGTGCGAGTCGTTCGTGGCCACCAGCGGGATGCTCAGGTCCTTGGCCAGGCGCAGCAGGTCGGTCATGACCCGCCGCTCGATGGACAGGCCGTGATCCATGATCTCGGCGAAGTAGTTCTCCTTGCCGAAGATGTCCTGGAACTCCGCCGCCGCCGCGCGAGCCGCGTCGTACTGCCCCAGACGCAGGCGGGTCTGCACCTCGCCGGAGGGGCACCCGGTGGTGGCGATCAGACCCTTGCCGTAGGTCTGCAGCAGTTCGCGGTCCATTCGGGGCTTGAAGTAGTAGCCCTCGATGCTGGAGAGGGAGCTGAGCCGGAACAGGTTGTGCATGCCCTGCGTGTTCTGACTCCACATGGTCATGTGGGTGTACGCACCAGCACCGGAGACGTCGTCGCTCTTCTGGTCCGCCGAGCCCCACGCCACTCGCGTCTTGTCGCTGCGGTGCGTGCCGGGGGTGACATACGCCTCGAGGCCGATGATCGGCTTGACCCCTGCGGCGTTGGCCGCGTTGTAGAACTCGAACGCCGCGAAAGTGTTCCCGTGGTCGGTCACCGCGATGGCCGGCATGCCGTACTCGGCCGCCGCCTGGGTCATCGCGCCGATCTTCGCCGCACCGTCCAGCATCGAGTACTCGCTGTGGACATGGAGGTGCACGAAGGAGTCGGATGCCATGCTTCGAGTCTACGAGGCTGCCCCGACACCGCCTGGCCCGGGCTCACTTCTTCGAGACCATCCTCTGGTCGGTGTTGCTGTAGCTGATCGAATCGGCGATCGTGCCCACGAGGCCCATCTTCACGTGCAGCAGGCCCGGTTCGACATCGTCCAGCGACGGTGGCGTGTCCAGCCCGAAGGTGAACAGCGTCTTGCCGTCCTTACCGGTCGCGGTCAGGGACCCGAGGTACACCGTGACGTCGCCCTTCAGCGACATGGTGTCAGCGTCGGTGACCAGGCCGTCGTGATCCGGCGGGCGAACCGACAGGGAGAAGCCGGTGATGGTGATCGTGTCGGCACTGATCTTCAGCACCCGCACGTCCTTGCCGCTCGTGGTGGGAACGGTCACGATGCCGATCGACTTCAGGCCGCTGAACGACAGGCTCTTCGATCCCATCTGCGCGGGCGTGTCCGTGAACACCGGCGCATCGGCGTCCGGCTCGGCGACGACCGGCGTAGGAGTGGGGGCCGGAGCTGGGAGCTTCGCCCCCGGCACCGTCGGAGTGCTCTGGGAGGGATCCTCGGGGCTTCCGGATGCCGGAGCGGTCGGCGACGGCGTCGGAAGCGGGTCCGCCTGCTTCGGGCAGAGCCACGGGAACACATCGCAGAATCCGGTGTGCCGCACCGTCGCGGCAGGTGCAGGGGCAGCGCCGACGGTGAGCGGCATCACCAGCGCGCACACCGCGAGTGCAGCGGCCGCGAATCTCGTCCGGCGAGCCGTCACGAGGCGACCTCTACGCCGTCGGGAACAGCATCGGCCTCGGCGACCGCGGCATGCTTCCGTGGCATCCAGGCCACCACCAGGACACCCCCGACCGAGGCCAGGATCATGCCGATCAGGAACCCGCCGAGGTTCACGCCGATCAGCGAGTACAGCGCGACGACGAGCGCGAGCACCCCGTAGAACACGTGGTGCACAGGCATCGTGATCGCCAGCACACCGAGCAGCAGCAGGGCGATCGGGATGATCGTGGCCTGCAGCCCCTCGATGCCGAGCTGTACATGCAGATGGCCGATGTCGAGCTGGCCGGAGAAGAACATCTCGACGCCGCCGACAGCGACCAGCACGCCGCCGACGAACGGCCGACGCTTCGCCCACGCGCGGAAGCGCTGCCAGGCGCCGCGCGCGCCCGTCACTGCGCGATCCGGCTCCGGGACCTCCTCCTCGGAGCCGGCGAGCAGGGACTCGAGTTCCGCGGCGGTCGCGTCGGCGCGCGCTGAGGCGCGGCGCTCGCGGCGCGACGACATGGTCCGGTCCAGATCCTCGCTGTCAGACATCGGATGCGCTCCGCTCAGAAGCATCCCTTTGATCCGTCCGTCAGCTCCAGGCTCATGCCGGTGAGCGTGAACACCGAGGCCTGCGTGCTCCATGCGGTCTGCTGCAGACCCTTGATGGAGACGGTGTCGGCGTCCTGGGCGAAGTCGCCCGCGGTGCCCTTCTCCTCCGTGCCCACAGTCGACGCGTCCACGCCGATGCGGATGTTCCCGAACGACGCATCGCCCTTCAGCCCGGTCATGCCGATCTGCAGGTCGGAGGCGGATGCCGGGGCGTCGCCACCGCCGGCCTTGATCAGCACACCGACCTTGCCGAGCGGGGTCTCGGTGACCACCGACTGGCAGAGATCGGCCAGGGTCGCGCTCTTGATGTTCGCGATCGCGACGGTGTGCTGGCCACCCTCGGAGTCGGTCGCGACGCCGGCGTACTGCGAGAACCCGGTGCCCTCCAGCTGACTCGCGCTGATCTGGAACTGGCTGCCCGACACGGCGAACGAGACCGGGACCTGCCCCTGGGCCACTCCCCCCATGAGGACGGCGGCGGCGATCCCGACGGGGACCGCGGCCAGGGCGATGCGCCCGCCGTGCGTGGTGGTCAGCTTCGAGAACTTCATGGTGGGCTTCTTCATCGATCCTCCTGGGGTGAGCATCCTCGTTGACGCGACTTCGAGCATAACTCTCATTGACTCATAGTCAATAACGTCCGCCGATAGGATTTCGGCATGTCCGTCGAGCGCCGCATCCGTCTCACTCCGGATGAGCGCCGCGCTCAGCTCGTCGCCGCCGGCGTGAACTTCCTGAGCGACCATCCGCTGGACGAGCTGACCATCGACGAGCTCGCCGAACGCGCCGGCGTCTCGCGCGCGCTGATCTTCCACTACTTCGAGACCCGCCAGGGCATGCACCGCGCCGTCGTCACGACCGCACGCGACGCACTGCTCACCGCCACCGCTCCCCGACCCGAGCTGCCGGCGCGCGAGCGCGTGCACGACACCTTGGAGCGCATCGCGACGTTCGTGCGGGAGCACCGCGGCACGTTCTTCTCACTGGTCCGAGGCGTGGCCAGTGGAGACCCCGCCGTGCGGGCGGTCGTGGACGAATCCCGCGAGAAGAACGCCGCGCACCTGCTGGAGGCGCTCCTCGAGGTCGGCGAACCCGATTCGCGCGCCCTGCGGATCACGCTGCGGGCGTGGGTGTCCTTCGCGGAGGAGATCTTCGTCACCCTCGCCGTCGACGACGACGCGGACCGCGACGCCGTGGTCGCGTTCCTGGAGCGCTCGCTCGAGGCAGCCGTCGCCGCAGCACGCGGCGCGGAGCTCTGAGGGTCAGCCCAGTTCGAGCCGCATCAGCACACGAGGAAACCCGTCGAGCACGGATCCGGTGTCCGCTGCTTTGGTGAACCCGGCACTCTCGAACAGTGACCTCGTACCGACGTAGGCCATCGTCTGGTTCACTTTCGCACCGGCGTTGTCGACGGGGTACCCCTCGATGACCGGCGCCCCGCGCTCCCGCGCGTAGGCGACCGCACCGTCGACAAGCGCGTGCATGACGCCCTGCTTGCGGAAGCCCGGCCGCACCCGGAAGCACCACAGCGACCACACGTCGAGGTCGTCCACGTGCGGGATGAGCCGGTTCCGCGCGAAGCTCGTGTCGCGTCTCGGATGCAGCGCCGCCCACCCGACCGGAACGCCGTCTCCATAGGCGATGACCCCTGGCGGCGGATCCTGATGGCACAGCTCGCGCACCTTCTCGGAGCGCTGCGGTTCACGCAGCTTCCGCGCCTCGGTGCTGCCCAGGCGGTAGTTCAGGCAGAAGCACACGTTCGACGTCGGTTTCTGCGGTCCGATGACCGCCGCGACGTCGTCGAATTCGATCGCGGGACGCACCTCGATGTCCATGCGGCCAGTGTGCCAGCGGCATCCGACATCAGGGGCCCTGCACCGCGGGTCCTGAGCGAGGAGCGCAGCGACGAGACGAAGGGCGCTCAGTATCCGGATGAGCGGAGGACGTCCAGAGCGTGCTGGAAGTCCGCGGGGTACGCAGACTCGAACTCGACCCACTCCCCCGTCGCGGGATGCGTGAACGCCAGCTGATGCGCGTGCAGCCACTGCCGGGTCAGGCCGAGCCGCTCGGCCATCTTCGGGTCGGCGCCGTAGAGCGGGTCGCCGACGCATGGATGCCGGTGCGCGGCCATGTGCACGCGGATCTGATGCGTGCGACCGGTCTCGAGGTGGATCTCCAGCAGAGAGGCGCCGGGGAAGGCCTCCAGCGTCTCGTAGTGCGTCACCGAAGGCTTGCCGTCGGGCACGACGGCGAACTTCCACTGGTGGTGCGGGTGACGCCCGATCGGCGCGTCGATGGTTCCGACCAGCGGGTCGGGGTGCCCCTGCACCACGGCGTGGTAGATCTTCTCGACCGTGCGCTCCTTGAAGGCCCGCTTGAGAGCGGTGTACGCGGTCTCGGTCTTCGCGACCACCATCAGGCCGCTGGTGCCCACGTCCAGGCGGTGCACCACGCCCTGGCGCTCGGCGGCGCCGCTCGTGGCGACGCGGAACCCGGCCGCGGCGAGGGCACCGACCACGGTCGGGCCCTCCCAGCCCAGCGACGGGTGCGCAGCGACACCCGTGGGCTTGTCGACCACGACGATGTCGTCGTCGTCGTACACGATGCCCAGTTCGGGGACGGCGATCGGCACGATGCGCGGCTCCTCCTTGGGCTGCCAGCTGACTTCGAGCCAGCCGCCGCCGCGCAGGCGGTCGGACTTGCCGAGGGACACGCCGTCGAGGGAGACGCCGCCGGCCTCGGCCACCTCAGCCGCGAACGTGCGTGAGAAGCCCAGCATCTTCGCCAGAGCGGCGTCGACACGAGCGCCGTCGAGGCCGTCCGGGACCGGCAGGGTACGCGACTCCACGCTCAGCTCTCCGACGACGGGGATGCCTCGGGCGCAGCGCCCTCGGTCGCGCCCTTCTCGGCGTCGCGGTTCTCCGCAGCGGCCTTCTCCGCGGCCTCGTGGTCCCGTTCGCGCGTGCCGTCGAACCGCAGCCCGAACAGCACGAGCAGCGCGACGGAGATCATGCCCGTGACGATGAAGATGTCGGCCACGTTGAAGATCGCCGGCATCATCCAGGGCATCGAGATCATGTCGACGACCTCGCCGACGGGGAACCCTGGGTCACGGAACACGCGATCGGTCAGGTTGCCGAGCACGCCGCCCAGCAGGCATCCGAGGACGACGGCCCAGAGCCGAGAGCGCAGACCGAAGGCCTTCCACACGATCACGACAGCCACGATCGCCAGGGCGGTCGTGAAGATCCACGTGGCGCCGCTGCCAATCGAGAACGCCGCTCCGGGGTTGCGCACATAGAACAGCTGCAGGAAATCACCGAGGACCGGCACCGCCTTGCCATAGGGCAGGTACGTGATGGTGAGGTGCTTCACAAACTGATCGGCGGCCAGCACGACCGCCGCGAGTACCGCGACGATCGCACCGGCCGCCGACCGACGAAGAGGGCGACGGGTCAACGACTTACAGTCCGATGGCCGAGACCGGAGTCGAATCCGTCGACGCGGCACGCTGGTCGAGGTCGCGGAGCTGACCTTCGATCAGGCTGCGCAGCTTGGAGCGGTAGTCGCGCTCGAACTCGCGGAGCTCGGTGATGCGTCCCTCGAGCGTGTTGCGCTCGCGCTCGAGACGCGCGGACTGCTCACGCTGCTTCGCCTCTGCGTCGCGGCGGATGCGCTCGACCTCGTTCTGAGCGTCGGCGATGAGCTGCTGGCGCTTGGCCTCGCCCTCGGCGACGTGCTCGTCGTGCAGGCGCTGGGCCAGCTCGATGATGCCGGCGGTCGCGGTCGCGGAGCCGGTGACCTCGTGCGAGATCGGAGCTGCGGCGGCGGGAGCCGACGCCACCGGGGCAGCTGCCTTCTCACCGGATTCGTAAGCCGCCAGCTTGGCCTTCAGCTCGGCGTTCTCCTCGAGCGCCTTGCGCCACTCGATGACGATCTCGTCGAGGAAGTCATCGACCTCGTCCGGGTCGAATCCGTCCTTGAACCGAACGTGCTGGAACTCCTTGTGGACGACGTCATCCGGGGTCAGTGCCATGGGTGGCTCCTCTTTCGATGAGTGCGATGCGCCAGATGTCGAGCACTGGCGATGAATATCGGTGGCGGTACCCGGGGGCGCGCCTGGGTGCCAGCATAGTCCCCCCGCCTGTGACCTGTGACGGCGGTCTCTCAGGGGAAGATCGCGCGTACGACGGACATCAGGATGAGCACGCACAGCATGGTGAGCGCGAATCCGAAGTCGAGCGAGAGCGAGCCGACGCGCAGCGGAGGGATCCACTTCCGGAACATCCGGATCGGCGGATCGGTGACCGTGTAGACCACTTCCGCCATCACCAGACCGGCGCCCTTCGGGCGCCACTCACGATTGAACAGCGGAATGTAGTCGAGGATCAGCCGCGCGAACAGCACCAGCAGGTACAGCAGCAGCAGCAGGTTGAGGATGCTGCCGATGAGGCCCAAGATGTTCAAGGCCGGGCGCGGTCAGGACTGATCGAACCCGGCGGAGTCCGCCTGGGCGATGCCGCCGTGCCCGGAGACCGCGATGTTCTCGGGCGACAGCAGGAACACCTTGCTGGTGACCCGCTCGATGCGTCCGTACAGTCCGAGCGACAGTCCGCTCGCGAAGTCGATGAGTCGACGCGCGTCGGCGTCACTCATCTGCGAGAGGTTGATGATCACCGGGATGCCGTCGCGGAAGTTCTCCGCGATCAGCTGGGCGTCACGGTACTGCTTCGGGTGCACGGTGAGGATCTCGTTCACGGCGCCTCCTGCCGGCTGACGGACGGCCGTGGGCCGACGCAGAGGGGTGACCGGGGCCGGTGCCTGCTCCTCGCGCTCGCGCTGCGGACGCGCTGCGGGCGTCGACTGCTGCGGCGCCTCGTCCTCGTAGACCTCTTCCTCATCGGCGAGGCCGAGATACACCATGGTCTTCTTCAGCGGGTTTCCCATCGTGTCCTCCGGTTGGTCGTCTGGGCCTGGTTCGAGGTTAACCCCGGTCGGGGTGCGGATCGGTGATTCACCCGCCGATCCTCCGGGTGTGTCGCGCGGCCGTTCCATCGTGACGGCGCCGGCCGCGCGACGGGTCGTCACTTCAGGAACTCGGGAATGTCGATGTCACTGTCGTCGTCGACGGCGGGCTCGAAGCTCATCGCCGGGACGACGACCTTCTTCTCCTCCGCGGGCGCGACGACCTCGGGCTTGTCGACCTGAACCTCGGGCAGCTGCGCCGCCGGGCGCTCGATGACCATCGGCTCGAGGCGCGCAGTGGGCTCGCCACCGTCGAAGCCGGCGGCGATCACCGTGACGCGCACCTCGTCGCCGAGGGTGTCGTCGATGACGGTTCCGAAGATGATGTTCGCCTCGGGGTGCGCGGCCTCCTTGACGAGGTCGGCAGCATCGTGGATCTCGAAGATGCCGAGGTTCGATCCACCCTGGATCGACAGCAGCACGCCGTGAGCACCCTCGATGGACGCCTCCAGCAGCGGCGACTCGACGGCGAGCTCCGCGGCCTTGATGGCGCGGTCGGCGCCGCGCGCCGAACCGATTCCCATCAGCGCCGATCCCGCGCCCTGCATCACCGACTTGACGTCGGCGAAGTCGAGGTTGATGAGACCCGGGGTGGTGATCAGGTCGGTGATGCCCTGCACACCGGCGAGGAGCACCTGGTCGGCCGTGGCGAAGGCCTCGATCATGGAGATGCCGCGGTCGCTGATCTCCAGGAGGCGGTCGTTCGGCACCACGATGAGGGTGTCGACCTCCTCCTTCAGCTTCGCGACGCCGGCCTCGGCCTGGCTCTGGCGGCGACGGCCTTCGAAGGAGAACGGCTTGGTGACGACGCCGATGGTCAGGGCGCCGATCGACTTGGCGATCCGCGCGACGACAGGGGCGCCTCCGGTTCCGGTCCCGCCGCCCTCACCCGCGGTGACGAAGACCATGTCGGCGCCGGTCAGCGCCTGCTCGATCTCCTCCGCGTGGTCCTCTGCGGCGCGACGACCCACCTCGGGGTCGGCGCCGGCGCCGAGACCACGGGTGAGCTCGCGACCGACGTCGAGCTTGACGTCGGCGTCGCTCATCAGCAGCGCCTGCGCGTCGGTGTTCACGGCGATGAACTCGACGCCGCGAAGGCCGAGTTCGATCATGCGGTTGACGGCGTTGACACCGCCACCGCCGACGCCGACGACCTTGATCACGGCGAGGTAGTTCTGGTTCTGGCTCATGGCCGGCCTCCGTTGTTTCGAGCCTGAAGAATGTGAACCTTAAACCTCAAGTAGAGGTGTAAAGTATTTCCCGGTATTGCGTTCTCACGACTGAACGTAAGCGGCGACGGGCGCTGCGCCCTCAAGCGACACGGCGTTTCGCCGCGATCGACGGCGCAGAACGTCCGCTGCCGCGTGGGCAGCGCTCAGCCGACCACCGGGACGGTGGGCGAGGAAACGTCGAAAGTCCTGGACTTCGGGTTGTTGACCATCAGCTTCGACAGGATCACGGACTTCGCGGCGGAATCCTCGGAGCTCCCCCACAGCACCGTCCTGCCGTCGCCGAGGACCAGGGTCACACTGTCGGGTGTCGACGCGCGGACGTCTGTGAGCGCCGATCGCACCTCAGCGGGGAGCGAGCGGACCACGAGTCCGGCGCTCTCGAATGCCGGGGTGCCCGCACCGCCGGTGATGCTGAGCAGCGGCTGCCCCTCGGGCCGGGCGTCCGTCGTGGCGAGGGCGACGCCCGCCGCATCCACGAGCGTGTATCCGGCGCCCGAACGCAGCACGCCGATCGGAGTGCGCTCGACGATCCGCACAGTCAGCCCGTGCGGCGGACGCACCTCGAGCGCGTAGGTCTCGATCAGCGGGAACGCCATCAGAGCGGACTTCACCGCGCTGTCGTCGACGAGGGCGATCGGCGTCCCGATCTGCCCGGACAGCGCCTGCTCGACCTGCTGCGCATCGAGCGACTTCGCCCCGACCACGGAGATGTCCTCGACGGCGAACAGCGGGCTGTACGCCGCGGCCGCCGTGCCGAGCACGACCAGCAGCACGGCACCGATCGAGGTGAGCCAGACGAATCGCCGGCGGCGGGAGCGCGATGTGAAGCGCCGGATCTCCGCGCGCAGCGCCTTTCGCCGCGCCCGCGCCGCCCGCCAGACATCCGCGCCGCTGACCTCTGCCACCGGATCCACCACCGGACCGATCGGGTCGATCGGCGCCGTCTCGTCATCGGGCACCGCGGATGCCTCGCCGCGCAGCGGCACCGGATCCCGGGCGGACTCGGTGCGAACCGACTGACGCGCCTGTTCCTCCGAAGCCGGGATCGGTGCCGGGCGTCGCATGTCAGGCCTCCGGGGTCCGCCGGAGGGACTCGAGCACCTGCGGGATGATCTGGTACACGTTGCCGCAGCCGAGCGTCACCACGACATCGCCGTCGCGGGCGAAACCGGCGGTGTAGTCCGCCGCATCCTGCCAGTCGGCGACGTAGTGCACGTGAGCCGGATCGGCGAACGCCCCCGAGACGAGCTCGCCGGTCACACCGGGCACCGGATCCTCGCGTGCGCCGTAGACGTCGAGCATCACCGTGTGGTCTGCGAACTGCTCGAGCACCTCGGCGAACTCGCGGTACATGTGCTGGGTGCGCGAGTACGTGTGCGGCTGCTGGATGGCGATCAGCCGGCCGCCGCCGGTGAGCGTGCGCATCGCCTGCAGAGCGGCGCGCACCTCCGTCGGGTGGTGCGAGTAGTCGTCGTAGACGCGCACACCGCGCTCACTGCCGTGCAGCTCGAGCCGGCGGACGGTGCCGGCGAATCCCTCCACGGCCCGCACCGCGTCGGCGAGGACGTACCCGAGGGTCAGCAGCACCGCGACCGCACCCGCGGCGTTGATCGCGTTGTGCGCACCGGGAACAGTCAGCTGCATCCGCGCGCGGTCCGCGCCGTGCACGATCGTGGCGGCGACAGGGCCGTCCGTGGCGACCTCCGCGACGCGCACGTCGGCGTCCTCCGCCTCACCGAACGTGATCACGTTCGGGTGGGTGAGACCGGCGTGCACGCGGAGCGCACCGGCGTCGTCGCTGGAGATCACGACCGCCTCCAACGCCTCGTTCGCGAAGCGCACGAAGGCGTCGTAGAACGCGTCCTCGTCGCCGAAGAAGTCCAGGTGATCGGGGTCGACGTTCGTGATCAGCGCGATCGCGGTGTCGTAGAGCAGGAACGTGCCGTCGGACTCGTCCGCCTCGATCACGAACAGGTCGTCCGCGCCGGAGGAGCTGGAGAGCCCGAGCTGCTCGATCACGCCGCCGTTGACGAAGTTCGGGTCGGCGCCCAGCGCCTGCAGCGCGGTGACGATCATGCCGGTCGAGCTGGTCTTGCCGTGCGCACCCGCCACCGAGACCAGACGGCGCGAACCGATCAGCCAGTGCAGCGCCTGCGAGCGGTGGATGACGTGCAGTCCGCGCTCCTTCGCCAACACGAACTCCGGGTTCTCCGGCCAGATGGCGCCGGTGTGCACCACCGTGTCAGCGTCGCCGAGATGGGCGGCGTCATGGCCGACGTGCACGGTCGCGCCGGCGGCGGCGAGAGCACGCAGGTTGGCACTGTCGGCGCGGTCCGAGCCGGACACGCGGATGCCGGCGTCGAGGAACATGCGGGCCAGCCCGCTCATACCGGAACCGCCGATGCCGATGAAGTGCGCGGATTCGATGGTCTCGGGAATCGGGAGGGAGAGGTCGGGTCTGATCATGTCCTGCTCAGTCTACTTTTGCGGTCGCGCCGACGGGCTCAGCGACCCACGTGATGGTCAGCGCCCCGCGCGGTCATCGCCGAGCGCGCGGTCGATCATCGCCACGACGTTCTCGGTCCCGCTCCGCGTGCCCACCTTCTCGGCGGCGACCGTCATCGCCGCGATCCGGTCCGGGTCTCGCAGCAGCGGGATCACCCGATCGCGCACGGTGTCGGCGCTGAACGTCGCGTCGTCCAGCAACAGCGCGGCCCCGGCTTCGACGGCGGATGCCGCATTGAGGCGCTGCTCGCCGTTGCCCACGGCGTAGGGCACGTACACGGCGGGAATGCCGAGTGCGGAGATCTCACTGACGGTCGCAGACCCCGCCCGCGAGACGATCACGTCGGCGAGGGCGAAGGCGAGATCCATCCGGTCGAGGTAGCGACGCATGGCGTAGCCGGGCATGCCGGGATCGACCCATTCGCCGCGCTCCCCCGTCGCATGCAGAAGCTGCCAGTCCGCAGCGAGGACATCGGCCCAAGAGCCCGCGAGCGCCTCGTTCAGGCGCTGCGCGCCGAGCGATCCCCCGAACACGAGCAGCACCGGCTTCGCGGGGTCGAGGCCGAACAGCTCCGCGGCCTCGTCACGCGCCGCAGCACGGTCGAGTTCCACGACCTCACGGCGCAGCGGCATCCCGACGACCTCGCCGTGCTTGAGCGGCGTGCCGTCGAACACCACGCCGACGCCGGCTGCCCGGCGGGCCCCGAGCACGTTCGCGAGCCCGGGCTTGGCGTTCGCCTCGTGCACGACGAACGGTATCCCCTCACGGCGGGCGGCGACGTAGGCCGGGGCGGAGGCATACCCGCCGAAGCCGACGACCACGTCGACGCCGTGCTCGCGGATGTGCGCGCGCACCTGCGCGATCGCCCTGCGGAAGCGTCCGGGGAAGGCGGCGGCCTGCTTGTTCGGACGGCGAGGGAACGGCACCTTGTCGACGATCAGCAGCTCGTAGCCCCGCTCGGGGACCAGCCGGGACTCCAGACCCTCCTTGGTGCCGAGCACCAGGACCGTCGCGTCGTCGCGCTCACGGAGCAGATCGGCGACGGCGAGCAGCGGATTGACATGGCCGGCGGTGCCCCCGCCGGCGAGAAGGTACGTGGTCACCCCGTGATCTTACGGGAAGCGCCGGGGTGCGACCCGGTGGGGCGGCGGGCACGAGAGCGCGCACGGACCGGCCGCCGCACGCGCACGAACGAGTGCCCGGCTAGCTCTGCCCTGCTCGCGCGGGGGCGCGCCGTGCAGCGCGCTGTGAGGTCTTCGGCTGCGCCTCCGGCACGGGTGCGGATGCCGGGATGGTGCGCGCGAACGCCAGCAGTACACCGCAGGCGAGCAGCACCGACAGCAGCGCGGTGCCGCCCTGGGACATGAACGGCAGAGGGACGCCCATCACCGGGAAGATGCGGATCACCACGCCGATGTTGAACAGGGCCTGTCCGACGATCCACAGCGTGATGCCTCCTGCGGCGACGCGGATGAACGGATCGTTCGTCTTCCGGATGATGTGGAACGCCCCGACCGCGAAGGCGGTGAACAGGCCCAGCACGAGCACGCAGCCGATCAGGCCGAGCTCCTCGCCCACGATCGCGAAGATGTAGTCGTTCGCCGCAGCCGGCAGCCAGCCGTACTTCTCCTGCGAGTTGCCGAGACCGACGCCGAAGACGCCGCCCGATGCCATGCCCCACATGCCGTGGGTGGCCTGGTAGCACGCGTTGGAGATGTCGCAGTCCTCGGGGTTGAACGCGGCCAGGATGCGGTTCATCCGGTTCTTGCTGGTCAGCGCGTAGCCGAGGACCGCGACGATGCCGAGCAGCAGCGGAAGGATGAACAGCCTCAGCCGGACTCCGGAGAAGAACAGGCAGCCCAGCACGATCAGCACCATGACCATGGCAGTACCGAGGTCGTTGCCCGCGACGACGGTCCCGATCGCCAGAGCGGAGACCGGGACCACGGGGATGAACACCTGGTGCCAGGTGTTCAGGCGCGTCTGCTTGCGCAGCAGCACGAAGGCGACCCAGATCGCGAGTGCGAGCTTGAGGAACTCCGAGGGCTGCATCGTGTAGCCGGCGACCTTGATCCAGTTGCGGTTTCCCATGTCCGAGATGCCCAGTGGCGTGAACACGAGCAGCTGGAGGCAGAGTCCGAGCACCAGGCCCACCCAGGCGAGCCTCTTGATCACGTTCACGGGCAGGCGACTCACGAGGAACATGAGCGGGATGCCGATCACGGCGAACACGCCCTGCTTCATGACCTCGTCGAGCGGGCCCTTCGTGGTCGCACTGGTGGCGGAGAGCACCATGACCAGCCCGAACACGGTGACCAGCAGCGCGGAGAAGGAGATCAGGAGGAACTCCATCGACACCGGCTGGAACAGTCTTCCGAGCGAGACCCGCGCGGCGAGACCGCTGCGAGCGGGCGCGGAGGCGGCGGAGTCAGCGCGCTTCGGGTGAGGCGTCTGCGTCATCAACGCTCCCCCGATCGATCCAGTCCCGCACCGCCTCGGCGAAGCGATGGCCGCGATCCGCGTAGCTGCTGAACTGATCGAAGGATGCTGCTGCGGGAGCCAGCAGAACCGTGCCCCCGTCGCCCGCGATCCCCGTCGCCAGTTCGACGACGCGGGTCATGACCTCTCCAGTGTCGGCGGGGAGGACCTCGTAGAGCGGCACGCTCGGCGCGTGTCGCCGGAATGCCGTCAGCACGGGGTCGCGGTCCAAGCCGATCACGATCGCCGCCCCTGCCGTGCCACCGACCTCGGCGACCAGCTCGGAGATGTCGACGCCCTTGAGGTCGCCTCCGACGACCCACACCGCACCGGGGTAGGCCCGGAGTGAGGATGCTGCCGCATGCGGGTTCGTGGCCTTGGAGTCGTCGACCCAGGTGATGCCCGCGTGCTCGGCCACCACCTGGATGCGGTGCGCGTCGAGCCGGAACGCCTGCAGTGCACGGTGGATCGTCTCGGGCTCGGTGCCCAGGGAGCGTGCCAGCGCTGCGGCGGCGAGGATGTTCTGGACGATGTGCGGCGCGGACAGGCCGACGCGACGGAGGTCGTCGAGCGTCGTCAGCTCGAGAGCGCTGTTGCGCCGGTCGTCGAGGAACGCCCGGTCGACGACGATGCCGTCCACGACCCCCAGATCGCTGGGTCCGGGGGTGCCGAGGTCGAACCCGATCGCGCGAGCGCCGTCGACGACATCCGCCTCCTCGACCATGAGCCTGGTCGCCTCGTCCGCCTTGTTGTACACGCAGGCGACACGGGCGTTGCGGTATACCAGCGCCTTCGCGTCACGGTACGCCTGGGCACTGCCGTGCCAGACGAGGTGGTCGTCGGCGAGGTTCAGGCAGACGGCGGAGTGCGGGTAGAGCTGCGCCTCGGGCGCGGCGAGACCCAGGTACCAGAGCTGGTGGCTGGACAGTTCGACGACGAGCACGTCGAAACCGCCCGGGTCGCGCACCGCGTCGAGCACGGGCACGCCGATGTTCCCGCACGGCGCCGTACGCAGCCCGCCCTCGGCGAGCAGCGAGGCGGTCAGCTGCGTCGTGGTGGTCTTGCCGTTCGTGCCGGTGATGAGCACCCAGTCGGCGGGCGTGCCGTCCGGGCGCACGACCTTGTCGCGCACCCGCCAGGCGAGCTCGACGTCGCCCCACAGGGCGATCCCGGCATCCTGCGTCCAGCGGATCACCGGATGCGCGGGCGGGAATCCCGGCGAGGCGATCACAACGTCGGGTGCGAAGTCGATCAGCGACGCCGGCGGCTCGGCGAGCGAGCCGAGCTCGAGGCGCGCACCGATCACCGGAAGCAGCCGCTGGTAGTCCTCGGAGGCCGATTCGGAGAGCACGAGCACCTCGGCGCCCAGCTCCGTGAGCGTGTCGGCGACCGAGAATCCCGTCGTCGACAGTCCGAGAACGGCCACTCGGAGCCCCGCCCAGTCAGCGTCCCAGCTGGTCAGGCCCTTCAGTCGCGCGTTCATACGTGCGTCAGCCAGTCGACGTAGAAGAGGCCGACGGCGGATGCCGCGAGCAGGCCCGCGATGATCCAGAGGCGCACGACGATGGTGACCTCCTGCCATCCGCGCATCTCGAGGTGATGGTGGAAAGGACTCATGAGGAAGAGCCGCTTGCCGCGCGTGATCTTGAAGTACAGGCGCTGCAGGATCACCGAACCGCTGGAGAGCACGAAGACACCGGCGATGAGCAGCAGCAGCAGCTCGGTGCGGGTGAGGATCGCCATCGCGGCGACCACGCCGCCGATGGCCATCGAGCCGACGTCGCCCATGAAGACCTTCGCCTTGGGGGCGTTCCACCACAGGAAGCCGATAAGACCGCCGGTGAACGCCGCGGCGACCGTGGCCAGGTTGAGCGGCTCGCGCACCTCGTAGCAGCCGGCGACGGCCAGACCGATGCAGGACTGCTTGAACTGCCAGAACGCGATCAGGCCGTAGGAGCCGACCACGAAGATGCCGGCGCCCGCGGCGAGGCCGTCGAGCCCGTCGGTGAGGTTCACGCTGTTCGACGTCGCGACGCCGATCAGCGAGATCCAGGCCAGATAGAGGATCCACCCGAGCACGGTGCCGAACGCCATGAGGTTCAGCCACGGGATGTCACGGAACAGCGAGACGTAGCTGCTCGCCGGCGTCTGCCCGAAGCTGTTCTGGAACGCCGGGGCGAGGGCGACCACGCCGAAGGGGATCAGCACGATGAGCTGTCCGACGATCTTGCGCCAGCCCGACAGCCCGAGGCTGCGCTGACTGCGCACCTTCATGTAGTCGTCGATGAAGCCCACGGCGCCGAAGCCGACCATGAGCCACAGAACGAGGATCGCCGAGAGTGCGGGCTCGCTCCCGCCGATGTAGACCCCGGCGAAGTACCCCACGATCGTTCCCGAGATGAAGATCAGGCCGCCCATGCTGGGGGTGCCGCGCTTGTGGGCGTGACTCGGGTTGCTGATGTCCTCGGGGGTGCGGATGACCTGCCCCCAGCCGAGCCTGCGGAACAGGCGAAGGAAGACGGGGGTCAGGAAGAGCGAGAAGGCGAGCGACACCGCCGCCGCCATTAGCAGAGACCTCACGAGAACGATTCTCCCAGACGATCGCCGAGAAACCTCAGTCCCGCGGAGTTGGATGATTTCACGAGCACCAGATCGCCGTCGCGCAGCTCACCGCTGAGGTAGTCGAACGCGGCGTCCTGATCGGGCAGGTGCACGGCCTCGCCGTCCCAGGATCCCTCCCCGACGGCGGCGAGGAACAGGCGGCGCGCCTCCGCGCCGACGACGACGATGCGCTGGATGTTCAGCCGCACGGCGAGCAGGCCGATCCGGTCATGCTCCTCGCCGTCGGCCTCGCCCAGTTCGCTCATCGCGCCGAGCACGGCGACCGTGCGCTGCCCTGGCGCGGCGATCTGCGCCAGGGTCCGCAGAGCGGCCGCCATGGCGTCAGGGCTGGCGTTGTAGGCGTCGTTGATGATCCGCACGCGGTCGCCGCCCATCGGCTGCATGCGCCACCGCTCCGCGATCTCGACGGTCTCGAGCCGGGCGATCGCGGTGGCGGCGGGGATGCCGAGGGCGCCCGCTGCGGCGATCGCGGCGAGGGCGTTCGACACGTGATGCTCGCCGAGCACCTGCATCCGCAGCGGCAGCGCCTCGGCGCCGGCGTGCACGACGCACGTCGTCCCCGTGGCCGAGACCTCCACGTCCGAGGCACGCAGATCTGCGGCATCCGTACGGCCGAATCCGACGACGCGCATCTCGCGCGACTCGGCGAGAGGACGCATCGCGGCCACCCGCGGGTCGTCGATGTTGAGCACCGCCGTGCCGCCGCGGCGTGCGGCCTCGATCAGTTCGGCCTTCGCCTGGGCGGTCTTCTCGATGCCGCCGAAGCCCCCGGCGTGCGCCAGGCCGACCATCAGCACGACCACGACATCGGGCTCCACGAGTCCCGCGAGTCGGGCGATGCTGCCCGCACCGGAGGCTCCGAACTCGCTCACCAGGTACTTGGTCGTCTCGGTGACCCGCAGCATGGTGACGGGCGCGCCGACCTCGTTGTTGTAGGAGTTGATGGGAGCCACGGTCTCGCCCTCGTCCTGCAGGATGCGGGCGATGAAGTTCTTGGTGGTCGTCTTGCCGTTGGAGCCGGTGATGCCGACGACGCGCAGGTCGCCCTTCGCGCGCACACGGGCGACGACCTCCTTCGCGAGCGCGGCGAGTGCCTCGATCACGTCTGCGACGACGATCTGGCTGACCGTGTCGTCCACGGGGTGCTCGACGATCGCGAGCACCGCACCGGACGCGACGGCGGAGCCGACGAAGCGGTGCCCGTCGGTGACCTCACCCGGCTTGGCGACGAAGACGGCGCCCGGCACCATCTTGCGCGAGTCTGTGTCGACCACGCCCGAGACGATGGTCTCGGCCGTGTCGGATCCGTGCAGCCGCAGCTCACCCCCCAGGACGGAGGCGATCTCGGCGAGGGACAGGGCGATCATGACGAACTCCAGTACCGGCTGGGCGTGCGGCGGTTCATTCGCCGAACTTGGGGAGGGGCGCCTCCATCGGCGTGGACGACGGAGCGACGCGGTAGGTCTTCAGCACCTGGGTCAGCGCCTTCTGCAGAGCGGGCGCGGTTGCTGCCGACGAGGTAATCCTAGTCGGCTCCTCCATCGTGATCATCACCACGTACTGCGGATCCTCGATCGGAGCGACGCCGAGGATCGAGGTGTAGTACGCCCCGGACTTGTAGTGCCCCTTGCCGTCCGAGACCTGTGCGGTACCCGTCTTGGTGCCGATCCGGTACCCGGGGACCTCCACCGTGTCCGCGAGTCCGCCCTGCACCGCGACGTTCTCGAGCATGCGGCGCACCTGAGCGGCCGTATCCTCGGAGACCACGCGCTTCTTCGTCACCTCGGTGGTGTGCTCGACGCCCTCGCGGTCGGTGCACGACTCGACCAGGCTCAGATCGATGTGCTCACCGCCGTTGGCGATGGTCTGATAGGCGCTGGCCACCTGGATCGGCGTCACGGTGAACGCCTGGCCGAAGGTGGTGGTGTAATACGTCTGGTTGTCCCACGGCTTCTTGCGGGGATCGCGCACGCCGCCGGACTCCTCGTCCGGGAAGCCGACCGCGGTCGGCGTGCCGACGCCGAACTTCTTCAGGTAGTCGTAGCGGACCTCCGGTGCGACCTTCGAGCCGAACTTCGACAGCGCCACGTTCGACGAGTCGATCAGCGCCCCGGCGAGGGTGTAGTCGTACTCCGGGTGACCGAAGGAGTCGCCGATGTTCGCGCCGTTCGGGAAGCGCTCGCGGCCCTTCGCGGAGACCACGCTCAGCGGTGTCGCCGCGCCCTCCTCGAGCAGCGTCGCGGCGGTGATCGGCTTGAAGGTCGAGCCGGGCTCATAGGTGTGCGAGAAGATCTGCGAGCGCCAGTAGTCGGGGTGGGTGCCGTCGATGTCGTTCGGGTCCAGTGCCGGGTACTGCGCCGCGGCACGGATCTTGCCCGTCTTCACCTCGACCACGGTGGCCGTGGCGGACTTGGCGCCCTTGATCTTCGCCTCCTCGGCGATCATCTGCGACAGGTACCACTCCAGGTCGCTGTCGATCGTGAGCTTCACGGTGCCGCCGTCGACGGCGGGGGTCTCCCGGTCGCTGCCGGGGACGATCACGCCGTTCTTGCCGCGCAGATAGGTGCGCTCGCCGTTCCTGGGAGCGAGGCACTGCGCCTGCAGCTTCTCGATGCCGTAACCGTCACCGTTGCTGTTCACGAAGCCGACCAGGTTGCCCCCGACCGCGCCGTTGGGATACACCCGAACGGCACGCGACTTCAGCGCGAGATACGGCAGTTCGAGCTCCTTCAGATCGAGATACTGATCGGTCGAGAGCCCCTTCTTCTTCAGCTGGTAGTACCGCGAGTCGGAGTTGTCCGCGAGGTTGGCGGCGACCTCGGAGCGCAGCTCGTCGGCATCCAGCCCCGTGATGTCGGCGATCCTCGTGCTCGCCTTCGCCCACGGCATCGGCGCCTTGTCCTTCTTCTCGAGCTCGGTGATCAGCCACGGATCGAGTTGCGCGTCGTAGACGAGCTTGCTGGAGGCGAGCACCGTGCCGTTCTCATCGACGATGTCGCCACGGTTGCCCGCGACCGGCTGCGTGCTGCCGAGGTTTCCGGTCTTGCGGGACTCCTCGACGTGCTCGTCGGCCCGCACCACCTGGATGTCCACAAGACGCACCACGAAGGCGCCGAGCACGGCGAGCACGACGGCGAGAGCGACCACCGTTCGGCGACGCGGGCTGCGGGTTGCGCGGGTGGTCATCTGCGGCTCCGTCCGGTTCGGGTTCTCAGTGCGTCTGCGGGATGGGCAGGCCGTCGTCCAGGGACGGCGGCAGTGCGGGATCGGTCTTCTTCTCCGCGGCATCCGTCTCCGCGGCTTCCGACGCCGCCCCGCCCCTCGCCGCGGGCTTCTCGGGCTTCGGCGCGTCGAGCAGGGCGTTGCCGACCTTGGTCGGCCCGTTGGGGTTGACCGTCGACGTCCAGCCCGGCTCGTCCGCCACTCCCAGGATCGCCCCGTCGCTCAGCCGCAGGTACGACGCGCTGCCCGCGACGACGAGGCCGAGGGATGCCGCCTTGCTGGCGAGCGACTGCGGCGAACTGAGTCCGACGAGCTCGTCCTGCATGGCCTGCTTCTCGAGGCTGAGGGCGCGCTGCTTGGCGTTCAGGTCTGCGAGGACGAAGGAGTCCTGCGTCGAGGCCAGCGAGAGTCCCATCTGCACGATGCCGATCACGGCGACGCCGGTGACGGCGAGCAGGGCGTAGGCGAGACGGGGGCGACGCCGACGACCGGGGGCGCTCAGGGCGTGCAGTCGTCGTTCGGATGCGGATCCCGGCTTCTCGCGAGGTTCGGCGCGGAGCGCGTTCAGGCTCATGTCGCCTCCCTGATCTTCTCGGCCGCACGCAGGCGCACGGGGATCGCCCGCGGGTTGCGCGCGCGCTCTTCTTCGGTCGCCTGCTCCGCTCCCTTGGTGAGGATGCGGAAGCGCGGCGCGTGCTCGGGCAGCTCGACCGGCAGGCCGGCGGGGGCTGTGGAGGAGGCGGCGGCGGCGAAGGCCTGCTTCACCAGGCGGTCCTCCAGGGACTGGTACGACATGACGGCGATCCGTCCGCCGACGGCCAGCGCGCCCATCGCGGCGGGGATGGCGTCGGCGAGCACGTTCAGCTCGGCGTTGACCTCGATGCGCAGCGCCTGGAAGACTCGCTTGGCCGGGTGCCCCGCCCGCTGGGCTGCGGCCGGCGTCGCCTCGATGAGCAGGTCGACGAGGTCGCCGGAGCGGGTCAGTGGATGCTCGTCCCGTGCGGCCACGATGAACCGTGCGTAGCGCGCGGCGAGCTTCTCCTCGCCGTAGCGCTCGAAGATCCGCCGGAGGTTCCGCTCGCTGTAGGTCGCGAGCACTTCTGCCGCCGTGACGCCCTTCGTCTGGTCCATCCGCATGTCCAGCGGGGCGTCCTTCGAGTACGCGAAACCGCGACCGGCCTCGTCCAGCTGAAGGGACGAGACGCCCAGGTCGAAGAGCATCGCCGAGGCGCCCTGCGCGTGCAGGCCGATCTCGTCGTAGACGGTGTGCACCAGCGTGACGCGATCTCCGAAGGGTGCGAGCCGCTCCCCCGCGATGCGCAGCGCGTCGGTGTCACGATCCAGGCCGATCAGGCGGATGTTCGGGAACCGCTCGAGGAACGCCTCGGAGTGCCCGCCCATGCCGAGGGTGGCGTCGACGAGCACGGCGCCATCGCGTTCGAGCGCGGGGGCGAGGAGCTCGACGCAGCGGTCGAGCATGACGGGGATGTGGATGTCGCGGAGGTTCATGGTCTCTGGGGTCCTGTCGTGTGAGGTGACCTCCGGCTCTGATTCCCCTCCGCTCGACCCGGCACCGGGGAAGTGTGTCGGGGCGGAGCGGCGGGGCATCACAGCCGTGGTCAGAACAGGCCCGGAATCACCTCCTGTTCGAGGTCTGCGTAGCTCTCCTCGTTGGAGGCGAGGTAGTCGTTCCATGCGGCGGCGTCCCAGATCTCGGCGTGGGCGCCGACACCGGTGACGACGAGCTCCTTCTCGAGCCCGGCGTACTGCCGCAGGTGTGCAGGGAGGGTGATCCTGTTCTGGCTGTCCGGCATCTCGGCGCTGGCGCCGGAGAGGAACATCCGCAGGAAGTCGCGGGCCTGCTTGTTGCTGAGCGGCGCCTGGCGGATCCGCTCGTGCAACTCCTCGAACTCGGCCGTGCTGAAGACGTAGAGACAGCGCTCCTGTCCGCGGGTCACCACGATGCCGCCGGCGAGATCCTCGCGGAACTTCGCAGGAAGGATGACCCTTCCCTTGTCGTCCAGTTTCGGCGTGTGGGTACCCAGCAGCATCGGCCATCACCCCCTCTGTGTCCGGCCAACCCGAGGTGCGCCCCACTTTACTCCACTTAGCTCCACTTTCCTACGACATTCGCCACCTCATCGCGTGCCCGCCGCCCGAGCGCCGATCTCCGGGCATGAAAAAACCCCGGAATCTCAAGGATTCCGGGGCCGTGGAGTGGAGTGGAGGAAAAGTGGAGGATCTGGCGCGGATCAGCGCCCTTCCTGGCGACGATCCCAGCGGTCGTTCATGCGGTCCATGAACGAAGAGGAGTCCGGGCCGCGCGAGGATCGCTCTTCCTGCTGCGTGGGACCGGTGCGGCGCACGGGCGTGAACGCGAGCATGACACCGGCGAGCATCGCCAGGAAGGCAATGACCCCGACGACGATGCTGAACACGCTGCCCAGCTGGGGGCCGAGCGCGACCGCGGCGATGAGACCGCCGACGCCGGCGAGCAGCAGCAGCGCGCCGTAGACGAGGTTGCGATAGCTGAGCGATCGGTCACCCGAAGGCGCAGTGACGACATCGGCGTCGTTCTGGAGGAGATGGCGTTCCATCTCGTCGAGCAGACGCTGCTCCTGTTCGGAAAGAGGCATTTCCATCCCCCTCGGGTTCGTCTTCTCATCTTACTCTCGCGCAGCGGGCTCGGGCCAGCGTTCGCCCACAACCACCTGCGTATCGACTGTGTCTGTATGCACCTTAGGCTGTGAACGTGCCCGCCTCCCACTCCGTTCCCGACGCCGTCGCCGCTCGCCTGGAGCTGTTCCTCGCGGAGCGAAGGGCGGATGCCGCCGAGTACGGCCCCGATGGCGCGGCGTTCATCGCTGCGGCTTCGGCGACGCTCGTGGGCGGCAAGCGACTCCGGGCGAGCTTCTGTCGCACCGGCTGGGCTGCCGTCGCGCGTCGGGCCGACGCCCGCACCACGGAGAGCGATGCGCTGTGGGATCTGTGCGCGGCACTCGAGATCTTCCAGTCCGCCGCGCTCGTGCACGACGACCTCATCGACAACTCCGATGTCAGACGCGGGATGCCCGCCGCGCATCGTGCTCTCGAAGGCGCGCACCGCGCGGCCGGGTGGAGCGGCGACGCCGAAGCGTACGGACGGTCGGCCGCGATCCTGCTCGGCGACCTGCTCGTCGCCTGGAGCGACGATCTCGCCGAGCAGGCCATCGACGGGCATCCGCACGCGAGGACGGTCCGCGCCGAGTACGCACGGATGCGTCGCGACGTGACGGTCGGTCAGCTGCTGGACATCGCCGAGGAGTCGGCGTGGAGCGTGCACCCCGCGGACGAGCATGCCGAACGCGCCCTCCGCGTGGCCTCGCTGAAGTCCGCCAGGTACAGCGTCGAGCAGCCACTCGTGCTCGGGGCCGCCTTCGCGGGGGCGAGCGCCGAGCAGATCGCCGCCCTGCGCGCCTTCGGACATCCCGTCGGCATCGCGTTCCAGCTCCGGGATGACGTGCTCGGAGTGTTCGGAGACGCCGCCGTCACGGGTAAACCCGCCGGCGACGACCTCCGCGAGGGCAAGCGCACCGTGCTGGTCGCGCGCGCTCGCGCCGCACTCGCGCCGTCTGCACGGACCGTGTTCGACGAGATGCTCGGGGATCCAGGCCTGGACGATGCACAGGTCGCCTCTCTGCAGGCGACGATCACCGGCACCGGCGCACTGGCGGCCGTCGAGGAGATGATCGCCGATCACGCCGCGCGCGCTGACCGCGCACTGGCCGGGGCGCCGCTGGACAACGCCGCGGTAGGCGAGCTGCGGGATCTGGCCAGAGCGGCGACGACCCGCACGCGTTAGCGCGCCGGAGCGCTCCGCCCGTCGTCCGCCTCAGGCGAGCGTGCGCGCAATTCGCCGCACCTCGCTCTTGTGTCCGGCCAGCAGAGCCGCGATCGGAGTGCGCCCGAGCGTGTCCTCCTCCGCGAGCAGCCAGTCGATCGCCTCGTCATCGCTGAAGCCGGCATCCTGCAGAGCGATGACCGTGCCGCGCAGCGAGGGCAGCGGGTGTCCGTCGACGATGAAGAGTGCCGGCACCTGGACCGGCCCATTGCGCCGCGAGCCGATCAGGTAATGCTCGTCGAGCAGTCGCCGAACTCGGCTCGGAGTCTCATCGAGCGCCTCGGCGAGGTCGGGAATGGTCAGCCAGGCAGTGTTCTCAGGGGAAGTCTCGGACACCTGCCCACTATCTCACGCCCACGACCACGCCGCCTCGCAGGGTGCACGGTCACAGTTTTCACATCTGCCACATTCATCACTCCTGTTGACAACCGTTTACAACCGTGTCAGCGTTTCAGAAGCCGAGAACAAGGGGGGTCCTTGACAATGCGCACCTTCACCGCACGCGAACGCGGACTGACAGCCGGCGTCTCCGCCGCCGTCGTCGGAGCACTCGCCGCGACGCTCACCGTCGCGCCGGCATCCGCCGAGACCGCCGCCGCAAGGGCCCCGCAGGGACTCCTCCCCCAGCACGCGAACGCTCACCTGCTGGCGCTGCCCGCGACGACGCGCGTCGCGCCGACCGCTGCGCAGGCCGCGTCGTACACGGTGCGCCCCGGAGACACGATCTGGTCGATCGCGAAGCGGCACGGGCTGCGCACCGCCGACGTCCTCGCCTGGAACGGCCTCACCGCGCGCTCGGTCATCCACCCCGGGCAGAAACTCGTCCTCTCCGGCGCGGCGAAGGCCACCGCCGCGCGCCCCGCAGCCGCACCTGTTCGCGCGGCAGCCGCCAAGACGCACACCGTGGTGGCCGGCGACACCGTGTACGGCATCGCCCGAAAGTACGGCACCTCGGTCTCCGCGATCATCGCCGCCAACCGCCTCGGCTCCTCCGCCGTCATCCACCCCGGGCAGAAACTCGTCGTCTCAGGCGCGGCTCCCGTCGCCGTATCCTCGACCAAACCGGCAGCCAAGCCCGCCGCAGGCAAGACGCACACGGTCGCCGCGGGCGACACCGTCTACGGCATCGCCCGAAAGTACGGCACCTCGGTCTCCGCGATCATCGCCGCCAACCGCCTCGGCTCCTCGGCGATCATCTATCCGGGTCAGAAACTCGCGGTCTCGGGCGCGGCTCCCGTCGCGGCATCCTCGACCAAGCCGGCCGCGGGGCCCGCCACGGCGAAGACGCACACCGTCGCGGCCGGCGACACCCTCACCGCGATCGCGAAGAAGTACGGCACCACCGTCGCCGTGATCCTCGAGGCCAACGATCTGGGCGCGTCGTCGATCATCTACCCGGGCCAGAGGCTGAAGCTCACCCTGCCTGCGAACACCCAGCGCTCCGCACGGCTGGACGCCGAGCAGACCGCGAACGCCCGGCTCATCATCCGGATCGGCCGCCAGCTGGGCGTGCCGGATCGGGGCATCCAGATCGCTCTCGCGACGGCCATGGTCGAATCGTCGCTGCGCAATCTGCGCGGCGGCGACCGCGACTCACTCGGCCTCTTCCAGCAGCGCCCCAGCCAGGGCTGGGGCACCGAGGCGCAGATCCTGAACGCCGAGCGCAGCACACGCGTGTTCTACGGCGGCTCCTCGGATCCGAACGGCAAGCAGTCACGCGGCCTGCTCGACGTCAGCGGCTGGCAGAGCCGGGGCTTCGGCGCCGCAGCGCAGACGGTGCAGATCTCGGACTACGCGCACCGCTACGGCCAGTGGGAGCAGCAGGCCCGTCAGTGGCTGTCCGCCCTGGGGTAACAGGACGGCCTCAGAGGTGAGCCGTTGCCGGGTCACACAGGCAGCCTTCCCTAGACTTTCCCTGTGACCACTCAGCAGGCCGACCCTCTCATCGGGCGGCTTGTCGACGGCAGATACCGGGTCCGCGCGCGCATCGCGCGCGGCGGCATGGCCACCGTGTACGTCGCCACCGACCTGCGGCTCGAGCGACGCATCGCGCTGAAGGTGATGCATGCGCACCTCAGCGACGACTCGGCGTTCCAGAGCCGCTTCATCCAGGAGGCCAGGGCGGCAGCGCGTCTCGCCGATCCTCACGTGGTCAACGTGTTCGACCAGGGACAGGACGGCGAACTCGCCTACCTCGTCATGGAGTACCTGCCGGGCATCACGCTGCGTGAACTGCTCAAGGAGCAGAAGCGCCTCAGCATCCCCCAGACCATCACGATCATGGATGCGGTGCTCTCCGGACTCGCCGCTGCGCACCGCGCCGGCATCGTGCACCGCGACGTCAAGCCCGAGAACGTGCTGCTGGCCGAGGACGGCCGCATCAAGATCGGCGACTTCGGCCTCGCGCGCGCCACCACGGCGAACACGGCGACCGGCGCTCAGCTTCTCGGCACCATCGCGTACCTGGCCCCCGAACTCGTCACGCGAGGCACGGCCGACGCCCGCAGCGACATCTACGCCCTGGGCATCATGTTCTACGAGATGCTCGTCGGCGAGCAGCCGTACAAGGGCGAGCAGCCCATGCAGATCGCGTTCCAGCATGCGACGGAGCAGGTGCCGCGCCCGAGCGCGCGCAATTCGGCGGTTCCGGAGCAGCTCGATGAGCTGGTGCTGTGGGCCACCGAGAAGTCACCCGACGAGCGTCCGGTCGATGCGCAGGAGATGCTCGATCGGCTGCGCGACATCGAACGCGAGCTCGACGTCAAGCCGATGGTGACCGCTGCGCTGGTCGCACCGCGCGGCAGCACGGTCGACACCGGATCGGTGACCCGCATCCTGACCGGGCCGACCGCCGCCGCCGAACCGATCTCTTCGCCGACCGCGCCGCTGGACAACGCGACGGTGCTGCGGCGCCGCGTGTCGCATCGCCGGGCGCGCGGCGCGTTCCTGATGACCCTCGTGCTGCTGCTGGCGGTGCTCGCCGGCGGTGTCGGCTGGTGGTTCGGCTCCGGCCCCGGATCGCTCGTCGCGGTTCCCCCGGTCGCGGGAATGACATACGACGCCGCGGCGGCCGCGCTGAAGGAGGACGGGTTCATCGCGATCCAGCGCGACGAGAACTCCGTCGACGTCGAGGCGGGAACCGTGATCGAGACCAAGCCCGGCACGGGCGAGCGCCTCGAGCAGGGCGCCAAGGTGCGCGTGATCGTCTCGAGCGGCCCGGCCGCTCATGATCTGCCCGCACTCGCGGGACAGAGCGAATCCGATGTGCGGACGACCCTGACCAACGCCAATCTCGCGGTCGACGACAAGGCCGAGGAGTACTTCACCCCGGAGGCGGCCCGCGACAAGGTCATCAATGTGCGGATCACTCCGCGCGGGGGCGGCGAGCCTTTCGGCTGCGCCGGCGGCTGCACGGTCCACGAGGCCGACACGGCGACCGTGCAGGTGTCGCTCGGCGCGCTGCCCGACGTCATCGGCGAGCCGCTCGACAAGGCGACGAAGACCCTCACCGACGCGGGCCTGGAGGTCTCGGGAGACCACCCCAGCGAGTGGAGCGACGAGGTGAAGAAGGGCAGCGTCATCCGGCACTCCGAGCGCTCGGGCGGTGGCCTGTGGCGGCCCGGCGACGCCATCACCCTCACCGTCTCGAAGGGTCCTCAGCCGGTCGAGGTGCCCGAGGTCGAGGGCGAGAACCTCGCCGACGCCATGGAGCTGCTGACCGAAGCCGGCCTGAAGCCGACCACCGCCGTCCCGAAGGGGCTGTGGGGCCTGTTCACCGCGACCGAGACCGACCCCAAGGCCGGGAAGACCGTGGACCGCGGCTCCGAGGTGCGGGTCGGCGCGTCCGTCAGCTGACACTCCGAGCGGAGACGACGGGAGGGCTCGGCGGCGCCACGCCACCGAGCCCTCTCCCTCTCGCGTCAGCGCTTCTCGAGCTCCTCGGCCACGAGGAAGGCCAGCTCGAGCGACTGCATGTGGTTCAGGCGCGGGTCGCACAGCGACTCGTACCGGGTCGCCAGCGCCGCCTCGTCGATGTGCTCGGAACCGCCGAGGCACTCCGTGACGTCATCGCCGGTGAGTTCGACGTGGATGCCGCCGGGGAAGGTGCCCACCGCGCGGTGAGCCTCGAAGAAGCCCCGCACCTCGTCGACGACATCGTCGAAGCGACGCGTCTTGTACCCGGTCGGCGTGGTGATGCCGTTGCCGTGCATCGGGTCGGTGACCCAGAGCGGCGTCGCACCGGAGTCCTTCACCGCCTCGAGCAGCGGAGGAAGCGCATCGCGGATCTTGCCTGCGCCCATTCGCGTGATGAACGTCAGACGTCCCGGCTCGCGGTTCGGGTCGAGCTTGTCGATCAGCTCCAGAGCCGTCTCAGGCGAGGTGGTCGGGCCGAGCTTGACCCCGATGGGGTTCCGGATCTTCGAGAAGTAGTCGACGTGCGCACCGTCGAGGTCGCGGGTGCGCTCCCCGATCCAGAGGAAGTGCGCCGAGGTGTTGTAGGGCGTGTCCGTGCGCGAGTCGATACGCGTCATCGGGCGCTCGTAGTCCATCAGCAGGCCCTCGTGACCGGTGAAGAACTCCACGCGCTTGAGCTCGTCGAAGTCGGCGCCGGCCGCCTCCATGAACTTGATCGCACGATCGATCTCGGAGGCCATGCGCTCGTACCGCTGGTTCGCCGGGTTCTTGGCGAACCCGGTGTTCCAGGAGTGCACCTCGCGCAGGTCGGCGAAACCGCCCTGCGTGAAGGCGCGGATGAGGTTCAGCGTGGATGCCGCCATGTGGTAGCCCTGCAGCAGGCGCGACGGATCGGCCGTGCGAGACCCCTCGGTGAAGTCGTATCCGTTCACGATGTCGCCGCGGTAAGCGGGCAGCGTGACGTCGCCGCGCGTCTCCGTGTCGCTGGAGCGCGGCTTGGCGAACTGCCCGGCCATGCGCCCCATCTTCACGACCGGCATGGAGGCGCCGTAGGTGAGCACGACCGCCATCTGCAGCACCGTCTTGATGCGGTTGCGGATCTGGTCGGCCGTCGCACCGGCGAACGTCTCCGCGCAGTCGCCGCCCTGCAGCAGGAACGCCCGACCGGATGCCGCACGGGCGAGCCGCTCACGCAGGTTGTCCACCTCGCCGGCGAACACCAGCGGAGGAAGCGTCGCGAGCTGCGCCGAGACCTCGGCGACACGGCTCGCATCGGGCCACTGCGGCTGCTGCTTGATCGGCAGGGTGCGCCACTCGTCGAGGGCGCGGGTGTCGAACGCGGCGGACGGGGCGGCAGACAGCGGCTGTGGCATCCCCTCAGCCTAGTCGTGGTGGCGGGCCCACCGGACGACGATGACGTCTGCCGTCAGCGTACGGGCGCCGGCATCCGGTCCTTGACGGACGAGGCGTACACGTCGTCGTAGCGCTGGGCGCCGAGCCGCTGCAGCGCGACCATGATCTCGTCGGTCACGGAGCGCAGGATGTAGCGGTCGTTCTCCATGCCCGCGTAACGGGAGAAGTCCAGCGGCTCGCCGATCACCATGCCCACGCGCACGACGCGGGGCACACGCCGGCCGATGGGCATCGCGGTGTCGGTGTCGATCATCACGACGGGGATGACGGGCACCTTCGCCTCGAGCGCCATGCGGGCGATGCCCGTGCGCCCGCGATAGAGCCGCCCGTCGGGGCTGCGGGTGCCCTCGGGGTAGATGCCGAGCAGGTCTCCCCCGCCGAGCACCTGCAGGCCGGTGTTCAGGGACGCCTCGGAGGCCTTCCCGCCCGAGCGATCGATCGGCAGCTGCCCGGTCGCGCTCATGAAGAACTTGGTCGCCCATCCCTTGATGCCGCGGCCGGTGAAGTAGTCGCTCTTCGCGAGGAACGACATCCGGCGGTCCAGCATGAGCGGAAGGAAGATCGAGTCCGCGAAGGAGAGATGGTTGCTGGCCAGGATGGCGGCGCCGGAGGTGGGGATGTTGTCGCGCCCCACGATCCAGGGTCGGAAGATCGCTTTGACCAGCGGCCCGATCACGACGTACTTCATCAGCCAGTAGAACATCGCCTCGCAGTCTACTGCGTGCCGGGCCGCGTCACGGGAGCCCGGGACGCGGCGCGACCGAGTACCGCGATCGACGCGACTGAATCTCATGACGTAGACTCTGAGGAACCCGCCCGCCTGGTACCGAAGGAGCTGCCGTGGTTCAGTTCGAAGTCCCCGCGATCGTCCCCGCCGACCCCGAGGCGAACGTCACGGATCTGCTTGAGAAGCGCGTGGAGGCCACCCCCGGTCTCGCGCTGTTCTCCGTCCCGGAAGGCGAGGGGTGGCGCGACATCACCGCCGCCGACTTCCGCACCGCCGTCGTCGCCCTCGCCAAGGGCTTCGTCGCCGCCGGCATCCAGCCCGGAGAGAAGGTCGGGTTCATCGCCCGCACCACCTACGAGTGGACGCTTGTCGACTTCGCGCTGTTCTACGCCGGCGCGGTGATGGTGCCGATCTACGAGACCAGTTCGCCGGCGCAGATCCAGTGGATCATGGAGGACTCCGGCGCGATCGCCGTCGTGGCCGAGTCGTCGGACCACTTCACCCGCATCGACGAGGTCCGCGGTGATCTCCCCCTCGTCCGGGACGTGTGGCAGCTGCATCTCGGCGCCATCGACACGCTGACGGCTCAGGGCGCGGGCGTCGAGGACGCCGAGATCGAGCGCCGACGCGCGATCGCGAACGGCGCCGACATCGCGACGCTCATCTACACATCCGGCTCGACCGGGCGCCCCAAGGGCTGTGTGCTCACGCACAGCAACTTCGTCGAGCTCTCGCGCAACGCCGCGGAGTCGCTCAAGGACGTCGTCAACACCCCCGGCGCGTCGACGGTGCTGTTCATCACCCTCGCGCACGTGTTCGCCCGCTTCATCTCGGTGCTGAACATCCACGCGGGAGTGCGAACCGGTCACCAACCCGACACGAAGCAGCTGCTGCCGGCGCTGGGATCGTTCCAGCCGACCTTCCTCCTCGCGGTGCCTCGCGTGTTCGAGAAGGTCTACAACTCCGCCGAGCAGAAGGCCGAAGCCGGCGGCAAGGGCAAGATCTTCCGCGCGGCGGCGTCCGCCGCCGTGGAGTACTCGAAGCTGCAGGAGCGCGGCGAGAAGATCCCGTTCGGGCTGCGCATGCGCTTCGCCCTGTTCGACAAGCTGGTGTTCTCGAAGCTGCGCGCGGCCATGGGCGGCAAGGTCGTCTACGCGATCTCCGGCTCCGCTCCGCTCGGTGAGCGCCTCGGCCACTTCTTCCACAGCCTCGGCGTCGTGATCCTGGAGGGTTACGGCCTGACCGAGACGACGGCCCCCGCCACGGTGAACCGTGCCGACAAGTCCAAGATCGGCACGGTCGGCCCCGCCCTCCCCGGCGTCGGCATCCGTCTCGCCGAGGACGGCGAGATCGAGGTGCGCGGCATCTGCGTGTTCAAGGAGTACTGGAACAATCCGGAGGCCACCGAGGCCGCGTTCCATGACGGATGGTTCCGCACCGGCGATCTCGGTTCGTTCGATGGCGACGGCTTCCTCACGATCACCGGCCGCAAGAAGGAGATCATCGTCACCGCGGGCGGCAAGAACGTCGCCCCGGCGGCGCTGGAGGACCCGATCCGCGCGAACCCGATCGTCGGCCAGGTGGTCGTCGTCGGCGACCAGAAGCCGTTCATCTCTGCGCTGGTCACCCTCGATCCCGAGATGCTGCCGACCTGGCTCACGAACAACGGACTCCCCTCCGACATGTCGCTCGCGGATGCTGCGAAGAGCGACGCCGTCCGCGCCGAGGTGCAGCGAGCGATCGACCACGCGAACACCTCGGTGTCGCGCGCCGAGTCGATCCGCAAGTTCACGATCCTGCCGATCGAGTGGACCGAGGCCAGCGGCCACCTCACCCCGAAGATGTCGATCAAGCGCAACGTCATCCTGAAGGACTTCGCCGGAGAGATCGAGCACATCTACACGACGCAGCCGGTGCAGACCACCAACGTCTCGCTGGGCTGACGCTCACACGAAGAACGGCCCGCGCACTGCGCGGGCCGTTCTTCGTGTGTCAGCGGATCAGAACCAGGTGCTCTCGCGCACCTGGCGCATGGCGAGCTTACGGGTCTCGGGATCGAGGCGCCCCAGATAGACCATGCCGTCGAGGTGATCGGTCTCGTGCTGCAGCGCCTGCGCCAGCAGGCCCTCGCCCTCCAGCACGACCGGTGCACCGTCGAGATCGATGCCCTCCACGCGCGCCCACGGGTAGCGCGGCGTATCGTGCCACAGCCCGGGAACGGACAGGCATCCCTCGCCCGTCGGCTGCGGCTCGCCACGGACCTCGGTGAGGACGGGATTGAGCACGTAGCCGATGTCGCCGTCGATGTTGTAGCTGAACGCGCGCACCGCGACGCCGATCTGCGGCGCGGCCACGCCCGCACGGCCCGGCACCTCGACGGTGTCCACGAGGTCGTCGACGAGAGCGCGCACTCCCTCGTCGATCCTCTCGATCGGGGAACAGACGGTGCGCAGCACCGGGTCGCCGTACAGCCGGATCTCGCGGACGCTCATCGGATGGGAACCCGGGTGCGCAGACCCTCGACGAGCTGCGCGGCGAGTTCACGTGCCGCCAGGCGCGTCTCCGGGGCGAGGCTGGCCCAGACGATCGCCCCGCCTCCGGCGATCTGCGCGTCGTAGGGGATGCGCACGACGTGTCCGACACGCGTGGAGAAGTGCGCCTGCAGCTCGTTCAGCCGCACCAGGGGCGTGCCCGAAGTGGACTGGTTCAGGACGACGATGGCGTCGCGCGCCTTGTCGGCGTAGCCGTTGGTCTCGAGCCAGGTGAGGGTCTCGGACGCCAGTCGCGCCTCGTCGACGCTGAGACCGGAGACGATTACGATCTGATCGGCCAGGTCGAGGGTCGCGCCCATGACGTCGTGCACGATGCCGGTTCCGGTGTCGGTGAGCACCAGCGAGTAGTAGTGCGCGGCGACTCCTGCGACGTCACGGTAGTCGGAGTCGCTGAACGCCTCGGCGACCCGGGGGTCGCTGTCCGAAGCCAGCACGTCCAGACGGGTGTGGTCGCGGGCGACGAGAGCCGACACGTCGTGGAATCCCTGCACCTCGTCCTTCGCACGCACCAGATCGCGGACCGACCGGGTCGTGTCGCCCACGATGCGGTCCGCGAGCGTGCCGCGATCGGGGTTCGCGTCGACGGCGATGACACGGTCGTCACGGGCATCCGCCAGCGCCATTCCGAGCAGTGCGGTGACCGTCGTCTTGCCGACGCCGCCCTTGCGGGAGAGCACCGGCACAAAACGCGCGTTGCCCTGCAGAGGGCCCGCGATGCGCCCGGAGAGCTCCTTGCGAGCGCGCGCCTTCTTGCTGTCGCCGAGGTTGATGCGGCGTCCGGACATCGTGTAGACGAGGTGGCTCCAGGTGCCCTCCGGCTCCGGCTTGACCATGCGGCTCGGGTCGAGCAGCCGCTCAGCGGTCAGCAGATCGGCACTCTCACGGGACGCCTCGCGGGAGGCGTCTCCGAGGCGCTTGGATGCCAGCGCGATCTCGGCGGTGCGGTGCGCCTCGGCACGGGTGCGCGGTGCGGCGGCTGCGGGGCGGGGCGCGAGGTCGCGCTGGTCGTCAGTGTCCACGATCGTCTTCTCCTCCGGAGCGGTGAGAGTGCCGGTCGCCGCAGCGAGGACGGATGCCCCGGCGGTCGCCTCGTCCTCACGATCCTGCCCGTCGGCCGCTTCGGCGTCCAGGGAGTCGTCTTCGAGGATCGGGGCAGCGGGTTCGCCGGCGGGCTGATCCTCGGCGAGGTCCTGCTCCTCGGCGGAGCTCGCCTCGACCGGATCGGTACTGGTCGCCGACGCGAGTTCGGCGCCGGCCTCGAAAGACGGCTCCTCCGCAGGCTCGGGCGCGGCGTGCCGACCCGCGACAGTCTGCTCCTCGGCAGGCTCAGCCTCGTCGGCAGGCGCAGCCTCGTCTGCAGGCGAAGCGTCCACGGCAGAATCCTCGACAACCGGCTCGGCTTCGCCTGCCGGTGCCTCGTCGGTCGGAGCGGACGCGTCGGCCGGCTCGGCGTCGTCGGCCGACGCCTCGTCGGACTCCGCCTCATCGGCCGGCTCGGCCTCATCGGCCGGCTCTGCTTCGCCGGCGGGGTCCTCCGCAGCGTCGGTGACGTCGGCCGGTTCGGGGTGGATCATCAGCTCCGGCTTGATGCCTGCCCCGATATCCTCGACGTCGTGCTCCCCCGCAGGGTCGGCGGAGTCGTCATCGTCGAGACCGTCGGCATCCTCGAGATCTTCCGCCTCGAGGTCGCGCGCGTCGTCGTGGGAATTCTCGGCGCCGACAGCGTCGTCCTCCGCGTCGGAGCCCTCATCGAGCCGGTCCTCCACCTGCGAGGTGCCCTCGGCTTCGTCGGGTCGTTCGTCCGCGTCCTCATCGTCAGCGGCCGTCCCGGTATTCGAGGCCTCAGAATCATCCACGTCAGCGGCTTCGCCGCCTTCCGCCGCGACGACTTCCTCGACGACCACTTCCGCGGTCACCGCGTCCGGCTCGTCCACGACGAGTGCCTGCTCGTCATCGGCATCCGATTCGACGATGTCGGCGATCACGGGCGGCTCGGTGTCGGCCGGCAGCTCGATGATGATCTCGGTGGTGTCGCGCTCGAGCCGCTCGATCGTCTCCTGATCGGCGACACCGGAACGGTCGATGATCAGGTCGGAGGCGATCGGCTCCACGGCGATCTCGTCACCGAGGACCTCGTCGTCGCCCTCGAGATCGTCCTCGTCGCCGCCGGTCGGCATGATGACGCTCACCTGCGCGGTGGCCCCGAGGAACCCGATCCCGGAGTCATCGAGCGATGCGGAGTCGTCGAGGACGCCCAGGTCGTCGTCGCCGTCCTGGTCGTCGGTCTTCTTCGGCGTCACGGTTCTCCCTGAAAGCTTGTGCGAGCAAGTCGCCCGCCCAAGGTTACTGTCCTGGGCTGATCACGACCAAAAGATCTCCCGCATCCACCTGCTGCGTGGGACCGATCGCCACACGCGCCACCACGCCCGAGACCGTCGCCGTGATGGCGGCCTCCATCTTCATCGCCTCGATCGACGCGACCGGGTCGCCTGCGCGAATCGCATCTCCCACGGCGACCTGAAGGGTGACCACTCCGGAGAACGGCGCGGCCACCTGCCCCGGCCGCGACGGGTCGGCCTTCTCGGTCTCGTGCGCATCGACGACGACCGACCGATCGCGCACCGGCACCGGTCGCAGCTGCCCGTTCAAGGTGGTCATCACCGTGCGCATGCCGCGCTCATCCGCTTCACCGACCGCCTCCAGACCGACGTAGAGCTGCACGCCGCGATCGATCTCGATGAGATGCTCCTGCCCCGGTACCAGCCCGTACAGGTAGTCGCCGGTCTCGAGCACCGAGAGGTCGCCGTACTGCTCACGCATCCGCGCCAGCTCACGGGTCGGTGCGGGGAAGAGCAGTTCGTTCAGCCGAGCACGCCGCCCTGCGCTGTCGCCCGCGAGCGCCCGCTCGTCGTCCGCCGTGATCTCGCCGACCGCCGGGCGCACCGCGCGACCGGCGAGCACCTTGGTGCGGAACGGCTCGGGCCATCCACCCGGCAGATCCCCCAGCTCGCCCGCCATGAACCCGACCACGGAGTCCGGCACGTCGTAGTTCTGCGGGTTCTGCTCGAAATCGGCGGGGTCAGCCTTGACGGCCGCCAGGTGCAGCGCGAGGTCGCCGACGACCTTCGACGACGGCGTGACCTTCGGCACCCGGCCGAGGATCGCGTTCGCGGCGGCGTACATGTCCTCGATGAGTTCGAAGTCCTCGGCCAGCCCCAGCGCCTTCGCCTGCTGACGCAGGTTGGAGAGCTGTCCGCCCGGGATCTCGTGGTGGTACACCCGACCGGTGGGGCCTGGCAGTCCAGATTCGAACGGCGCGTACTGGCCGCGCACCGCCTCCCAGTAGGGCTCCAGATCCGAGACGCCGGCCAGGTCGATGCCGCTGTCCCGCTCAGTGTGCGCGAGCGCGGCGACCAGCGCCGACAGCGAGGGCTGACTCGTGGTGCCGGACAGCGGCGCGGATGCGGCATCCACCGCGTCCACGCCGGCGGCCGATGCCGCGAGCAGCGTCGCGAGCTGACCGCCGGCCGTGTCGTGCGTGTGCAGGTGCACGGGCAGATCGAACCGCTCGCGCAGCGCCGTGACGAGCTTCGCCGCGGCGGCCGGCCGCAGCAGTCCCGCCATGTCCTTGATCGCCAGCACGTGCGCACCCGCATCCGCGATCTGCTCCGCGAGCCGAAGGTAGTAGTCCAGCGTGTACAGGTCTTCCGCCGGGTTCAGCAGATCACCGGTGTAGCAGAGCGCCACCTCCGCCACCGAAGTGCCCGTGGCCCGCACCGCGTCGATCGCCGGACGCATCTGGGCGACGTCGTTCAGCGCATCGAAGATGCGGAAGATGTCGATTCCGGATGCCGCGGCCTCCTGCACGAATGCATCCGTGACCGCGGTCGGGTAAGGCGTGTACCCGACCGTGTTGCGGCCGCGCAGCAGCATCTGGATGGCCACGTTCGGCAGCGCCGTGCGCAGCTTGTCGAGTCGCTCCCACGGATCCTCGCCGAGGAAGCGGAGGGCGACGTCGTAGGTCGCGCCGCCCCAGGCCTCGACGGAGAGCAGCCCAGGCGTCAGGCGTGCCAGGTGCGGCGCGGCCGCGACCAGGTCGCGGGTGCGCACCCGCGTCGCCAGCAGCGACTGGTGCGCGTCGCGGAACGTGGTGTCGGTGATGGCGAGCGCAGTCTGCTCGCGCAGCGCCCTGGCGAAGCCGTCCGGTCCGAGTTCGAGCAGCCGCTGCCTCGTTCCGGCGGGCGGTTCGGTGCTCAGGTCGATCGCCGGCAGCTTGGTGCTCGGGTCGGCGGTACCGGGATGCGAGCCGTTCGGGCGGTTGACGGTGACGTCCACCAGCCAGTTCAGGATCTTCGAACCGCGATCCTTCGACACGCGGCCCTGCAGCAGTTCAGGGCGCTCGTCGATGAACGCGGTGCTGATGTCGCCGGCGACGAAGGCCGGGTCGTCGAGCAGGGCCTGCAGGAACGGGATGTTCGTGGACACCCCGCGGATGCGGAACTCGGCCAGGGCCCGACGTGCCCGGGACACCGCGGCGGGGAAGTCCCGTCCACGGCAGGTGAGCTTGGACAGCATCGAGTCGAAGTGCGGGCTGATCTGCGCGCCCTGATGCACGGTGCCGCCGTCGAGGCGGATGCCTGCGCCGCCGGGAGAGCGGTAGGTGGTGATCTTGCCGGTGTCAGGGCGGAAGCCCTGCGCGGGATCCTCGGTGGTGATCCGGCACTGCAGCGCGGCGCCGCGAAGCCGGATGTCACCCTGGTCGAGACCCAGCTCGGCCAGAGTCGTTCCGGAGGCGATGCGGATCTGCGCCTGGACCAGGTCGACGTCGGTGATCTCCTCGGTGACCGTGTGCTCCACCTGGATGCGCGGGTTCATCTCGATGAAGACGACCTCGCCGGCCCGCTCCCCCGCCGTCTCCAGCAGGAACTCGACGGTTCCCGCGTTCACGTAGCCGATCGAACGCGCGAACGCGACGGCATGCCGGTGCAGCTCCTGCCGGACGGCGTCGTCCAGGTTCGGCGCCGGCGCGATCTCGACGACCTTCTGATGCCGGCGCTGCACCGAGCAGTCCCGCTCGAACAGGTGCACGGTCTCGCCCGTGGCATCCGCCAGCACCTGCACCTCGATGTGTCGCGGGCGCAGGACGGCCTGCTCCAGGAACATCCGCGGGTCGCCGAAGGCGCTCTGCGCCTCGCGCATCGCCTCGGCGAGGGCGGGGGCGAGTTCGGCCTTCGTCTCGACTCGCCGCATCCCCCGCCCGCCGCCACCGGCGACGGCTTTCGCGAACAGCGGGAATCCGATCTCGTCCGACTGACCGACGAGATCGTCCACATCGTCGGATGCCGCGGTGGACCGGAGCACCGGCACGCCCGCCTCGATCGCATGGCGCTTGGCCTCGACCTTGTTCCCCGCCATCTCCAGCACGTGCGCCGGCGGGCCGATGAAGGCGATGCCGGCCGCAGCCGCCTTCTCCGCCAGCTCCGGGTTCTCGGCGAGGAATCCGTAGCCCGGGTAGATAGCGTCAGCCCCCGACTCCACGGCGACGCGGACGATCTCGTCCACGTCGAGGTAGGCGCGCACCGGATGCCCGCGCTCGCCGATCTCGTACGCCTCATCGGCCTTGAGCCGGTGCATCGAGCCGCGATCCTCATAGGGGAAGACCGCAACGGTGCGCGCACCCACTTCGTACGCCGCCCGGAACGCGCGGATCGCGATCTCTCCGCGATTGGCCACAAGGATCTTCTGGAACATGCACACCTCTGGATCAGTGCGCACCGAGGCGCACAGGAGCGGGGCTGAGTGTGCCCCCAGACTAGCCCGTGCGCATCGGGCGGAATCGCCGCATCACAGCAGGGTGAAGGAGAGTCACAGGGTCGGCACTGTAAGTTGGAGGATGTGCACGTACTCAGCGTCAGCTCCCTCAAGGGAGGCGTAGGCAAGACGACCGTCACGCTCGGTCTCGCCAGCGCCGCCTTCGCCCGTGGCATCCGCACCCTCGTGGTCGACCTCGACCCGCAGTCGGACGTCTCCACCGGAATGGACATCCAGATCGCCGGCAGGCTGAACATCGCCGACGTGCTCGCCAACCCCAAGGAGAAGGTGGTCCGTCAGGCCATCACCACCAGCGGGTGGGCGAAGGTGCATCCCGGCACCATCGACGTGCTGATCGGCAGCCCGTCCGCCATCAACTTCGACGGCCCGCACCCCAGCGTGCGCGACGTGTGGAAGCTCGAAGAGGCACTTGCCACCGTCGAGAGCGAGTACGACCTCGTCCTCATCGACTGCGCGCCCTCGCTGAACGCCCTCACCCGCACCGCCTGGGCGGCGAGCGACCGCGTCATGGTCGTCACCGAGCCCGGTCTGTTCTCCGTCGCCGCCGCCGACCGCGCGCTGCGCGCCATCGAGGAGATCCGCCGCGGACTCTCCCCGCGACTGCAGCCGCTCGGCATCGTCGTGAACCGCGTGCGCCCGCAGTCGATCGAGCACCAGTTCCGCATCAAGGAGCTGCGCGACATGTTCGGCCCGCTGGTGCTGTCGCCCCAGCTGCCGGAGCGCACCTCGCTGCAGCAGGCGCAGGGCGCCGCGAAGCCGCTGCACATCTGGCCCGGCGACTCCGCGCAGGAGCTCGCCGCAGACTTCGACCAATTGCTGGACCGCATCGTCCGCGCCGGCCGGGTCCCCGTGCCGGAGACCGGCGCCCAGGCCTGACGCGCACCTCGCACACCAAGAAACGCCCGGCTCCGGCCGGGCGTTCTCGTATGTACAGGGCGGTCCGCGTCAGGCGGTGCGCTTGGCGCGCCGCTGCGCGAGCTCGTCGACAGGATCCGGTGCAGTGGGGTCGAGCTCGACGAGCGTCGACTCGACCTCGCGGAGCACCTTGCCGACGGCGATGCCGAACACGCCCTGACCACGGCTGACCAGGTCGATGACCTCGTCGTTCGAGGTGCACAGGTAGACGGAGGCACCGTCGCTCATCAGCGTGGTGCCGGCCAGATCACGGATGCCGGCGGCGCGGAGCTGCTCGACCGCGATCCGGATCTGCTGCAGCGAGATGCCGGTGTCCAGAAGTCGCTTGACCAGCTTGAGCACGAGGATGTCGCGGAAGCCGTAGAGGCGCTGCGAACCGGATCCGCTCGCACCCCGAACTGTGGGGACGACCAGCTCAGTGCGTGCCCAGTAGTCCAGCTGGCGGTAGGTGATGCCCGCCGCACGAGCGGCGACCGCGCCACGGTAGCCGACTTCGTCGTCCATCGCGGGCAGACCGTCCGTGAAGAGGAGTTCGGTCACGAAGCGCGGGTCTCCGGAGAGCTCATCCGCATTCATCATGTGTCCTCCTCAAGACCGGTGCCGCTCCCCCCGGAGCAGCTATCTCCACGGTAGAGCAGGGGTGGTGGTCGGGCAACGACATCCGGTGCGCACCAGAGGTGTGTCGCAACCTGTTCGTTATGAGAGCATCCGTGACAGCGCCACGGACACCAGGATGCTGCGCACCTCATCGATGCGGGCGGCGAGTTCAGGAGCGAGCTCTGCGGCGCGGCCGCGGGAAGCGGCATCCGTGCGACGCAGCATCGTCTGCAGCGCCGACTCGATCAGGGCGACCTCCCGCTCAGCGCCCTGGCGGAGCGAGCGCAGATGGCGTGGTTCGATGCCGTGGCGGTCCAGGGCGACCAGGCTGCGCAGCAGCGACACGGTCTGGTCGTTGTACGAATCGGCGGCCGCGATCAGCCCGGTGCTGACCGCGTCGTTCAGCAGCTGCGGGGCGGCGCCCGCGGCCTGCAGCAGCTCCTCGCGCCGATACCGGCGCGCGGGCGGCGTGATCGAGGGCGGCGGCGAGACCGGCTGGCCCTCCACCGCTTCGTCCAGCTGCTCGCGGATCACGTCGAGCGGCATGTAGTGGTCGCGCTGCAGCGTGAGCGCCGTGCGCAGACGCTCGACGTCGGCCGCCGAGAACTTCCGGTAGCCGGAGTCGGTGCGCGACGGCGTCACGATGCCTCGCCCCTCGAGGAAGCGCAGCTTGCTGGCGGTGATCTCCGGGAAGTCCGGGGTCAGCCGCGACAGCACCTGGCCGATGCTCAGCAGGCCCGCGGGCGCTGCGCGCTCACGGGCCGGGGACGAGGCCGCCATCAGGCGTTCGCAGCCGCGATGTCGACCGGGGACGCGAAGAAGTTCAGGCGGAACTTGCCGACGCGCACCTCGTAGCCGTTCTGCAGAAGACTGCGGTCGGCTCGCTCACCGTTGACGTAGGTGCCGTTCAGCGAGCGCTGATCGATGATCTCGAACGACGTGCCGGTGCGGGTGATCTCTGCATGACGACGCGACACGGTCACATCGTCGAAGAAGATGTCCGCTTCGGGGTGGCGGCCGACCGTCGTGACGTCGGCGTCCAGGAGGTATCGGGCGCCGGCCAGCGCGCCTGAGCGCACCAGCAGCAGCGCCGACCCCGAGGGCAGCGCGGAGATCGCCGTCTGTTCGGCTTCGGTCAGTTCGGCTCCGAACGGGACGAACGACAGATCGGAGTCGTGTCCGAAAGTCTGCGTCACGTCGTGGCGCTGCTCTCCGCTGCGGTGGATCGCGTCGTCGCCGTATCGGCTCTGGCTGTCAGTCACGGGTGGCCCTCCTTCTCACCAGACTAACGGATCGGAGCACTGCATCGGGAGGGGATGGGCACACGGGGCGCACCTAGGCTGGGGACGTGCAGACAACCTGGTCCTATCGAAGAATCCCTCTCGCCGCCCTGTTCGCCGCGCTGCTGACCGCCGCGTTCCTGCTGGTGGCCCCGCTGTCGGCCTCCGCACACGACGAGCTCGTCTCCGCGGACCCGGCCGCCGACACGACTGTCGAGACCCTTCCCGCGCAGCTCGCGCTCACCTTCAGCGGGGACGTGCTCGACGCCGAGGGCGCCACGATGATCCAGGTGACCGACCCCGCAGGCAGCCCCGTCACCGATGGTGCACCGACCGTCGACGGAACGACAGTCACCCAGCCGCTCGCCGCGGGTGGCCCTGCCGGCCTCTACCACGTGGCGTGGAAGGTCGTCTCGGCCGACGGACATCCGATCGCCGGGGAGTACGCCTTCACCGTGACCACGGGCTCGGCCGTCACCCCCACGCCGACCACTGCACCGGCTCCGGAGCAGACCACCCCCGAGACGAGTCCTGCTCCCACCGTGACGGTCACCGCGACTCCGACCCCCGCCGCGACCTCCGGGTCGCCGGTCTGGCTGTGGGTGCTGCTGATCGTGGCCGTCCTCGTCGTCGCCGGCATCGCCGTCTGGCTGGGCATGCGCCGCAGGCCGGCCGACGGCGGGCCTGCGGCGTCATCCGACGATGCCGCCGCCTCCGCCGACCCCTCGGAACGATAGGCTGAGAGCATGCCACACTACGATGTCGTCATCCTCGGCGCGGGCCCTGGCGGCTACGTCGCCGCCGTCCGCAGCGCACAGCTCGGACTGTCCACCGCCATCATCGAGGAGAAGTACTGGGGTGGTGTGTGTCTCAACGTGGGCTGCATCCCCTCGAAGTCGCTCCTGAAGAACGCGGAGATCGCGCACACCTTCACCCACAAGGCCGACTTCTTCGGAATCTCGGGCGATGTGAGCTTCGACTTCGGCGCGGCGTTCGACCGCAGCCGCAAGGTCGCGGAGACCCACGTCAAGGGCATCCACTTCCTGATGAAGAAGAACAAGGTCACCGAGTACGACGGCCGCGGCACCTTCACCGGCCCCAAGGCGATCTCGGTGGCGAAGTCGGACGGCACGACCGAAGAGGTCACCTTCGACAACGTCATCATCGCGACCGGCTCGACCGTGCGCCTGCTGCCCGGTGTGCAGCTCAGCGACAATGTCGTCACCTTCGAGGAGCAGATCCTCACCCGCGACCTGCCCGAGTCGATCGTCATCGTCGGTGCCGGTGCCATCGGCATGGAGTTCGCCTACGTGCTGACGAACTACGGCGTGAAGGTCACCATCATCGAGTTCCTCGACCGCGCCCTCCCCAACGAGGACGTCGAGGTCTCGAAGGAGATCCAGAAGCAGTACAAGAAGCTCGGCGTCGACATCCTCACCTCCACCGCGGTGAAGACCGTCACCGACAACGGCTCCTCCGTGCACGTCACCTACGAGACCCGCGACGGCCAGCCCGGTGAGATCACCGCAGGCAAGGTGCTCATGTCGGTCGGCTTCGCACCGAACGTGAACGGCTACGGCCTGGAGAACACCGGCGTCGCCCTCACCGAGCGCGGCGCGATCGAGATCGACGACCACATGCGCACCAACGTCGAGGGCATCTACGCGATCGGCGACGTCACCGCCAAGCTGCAGCTCGCGCACGTCGCCGAGGCGCAGGCCGTCGTGGCCGCCGAGACCATCGGCAAGGCCGAGACCATGACGCTGGGCGACTACCGGATGATGCCGCGCGCGACGTTCTGCCAGCCGCAGGTCGCCAGCTTCGGTCTCACCGAGGAGCAGGCGCGCGCCGAGGGTCGCGAGATCAAGGTCGCGAAGTTCCCGTTCAGCGCGAACGGCAAGGCCAACGGCCTCGGCGAGCCGGTCGGCTTCGTCAAGCTGATCGCCGACGCCGAGCACCTCGAGCTCATCGGCGGCCACCTCATCGGCCCCGACGTGTCCGAGCTTCTGCCCGAGCTGACGCTCGCTCAGAAGTGGGACCTCACCGCTCTCGAGGCCGCCCGCAACGTGCACACCCACCCGACCCTGTCGGAGGCGCTGCAGGAGGCCTTCCACGGCCTCGCGGGCCACATGATCAACCTCTGATCTGCAGACGCAGAGAGGGCCGAGCGGAATTCCGCTCGGCCCTCTCTGCGTCTGGTCCGTTCAGCGACCGAGAGCGCGGGCGAGCTTCGATCCCGAAGAGGCGTCGCGGGCGCCGGCGGCGAAGATCGCCTTCTCGGCTGCGGCGAAGAACGCCTGCCGTCCTGCCTCGTCAGCGGGAGCGGCGGGGCCCAGCTCGAGCTCCCATTCCCGCCATTCGCGGCGCGATCCGTCACGCAGATCGGTCGCGTGCACGTGATCGTCCACGAACTCGGCGAGCACGCCGTCCGGCCCGATCAGGTGAACGGCGGTGCGGGAGTTCTCGATCCGTGCGATCGGCCGCAGCGCGGATGCCTGTACCGGCGCGATCGCCTGGGCGACCGCATCCGGGATCACGCCCTCCTCGCCCAGCGGCCAGCCGAGCTCCACCCGGCCGTCGCCGGTGCGCGGACCCTTCAGATGCCAACCGGCATCGGGGCCGCCGGTGCGGCGACGCAGGGCATGGCCGGAGGCCGCGAGGGCGAACTCGGCGGTGTCGAGGTACTGCGCGTCGAGTTCTCGCAGCTCGCCGGGCGACGCCGAGAGCACGCCGTCGACCGATGCCCAGTCCGGAAGCGGGGTGTCCGCATCGACGTCGTACTTGCGCTCGACCTCGACCGACCGGGACGGCGCGGAGTCAGACATCGGCAGGATTGATGTCCTCGAGGGACTCGTCGTACCAGTAGCCGATCTCGGTGGGCCCGTCGGTCGCACCGGTGTTCTGCGGTTCGCCGCCGCGGTTGTAGACGATCTGCGTCTCGCTGTAGGGAACGATCAGCTTGTCGTCCGCATCGTCGCCGATGGGGATGATCTGCCCGTCCAGCGGGCCGCCGTGAAGTCGCGCGAGTGCCATGAGCACACCATAGTCCCTGGCGACGTCATCCGATCGCGATGCCGAGCACCGCTCCGACGATCATCCACGGACCGAAGGCGATGCGGGTGCTGCGATCGGCTCTGCGCAGCGCCATGAGCGCGAGCGCGTACAGCGCGCCGAGCACGAAGGCCGACGCGGCACCGATGACGAGAGCCTGCCAGCCGTGCCAGCCCAGCACGAGCCCGATCACCGCCGCGAGCTTCACGTCGCCGCCGCCGACCCCCTGCCTGCTCGCCAGCCGCATCACCGCGTAGAAGCCCGCCAGCAGCAGCATCCCGAGCAGCGATCGCACCAGTCGTGCGATGTCGCCGGTCGCCGGCGCCTCCACGATCACCAGCACCAGCAGCACGCCGAGCGTGGGCAGCACGATGCGGTTCGGCAGCCGGTGCGTGCGGGCGTCGATGACGAGGAGCCACGCCCCGACACCGACCAGGGCGATGTGCACCAGGCCGGCGATGATCGCGTGGAGTGTCACCTTCGCAGGCTATGCGACTCCGCCGACCGGCGGGGACACCCTGTGGACAACAGGTCAGAGATCGAGGATCTCGAGCTCGACGACCACGGTGCCGCCCTCCTCGATCGCCTCGGCGCTGCGAACCTGTTTCTTCAACGGCAGCACGTAGCCGTCGCGGCCAGGGAAGATGGAGGTCGCCCATTCGGTGTCGCCGATCCGTGCGCGTACCCGCAGCGACCCGAACCCGCGTGGTGGCGAGGGCAGCTCCCTGATCTCCTGCGAGAGATCCTCCGGCATGACCGCGAAGAACCAGGCCTCGGTCCGGGCATCCCATCGGACCACGTCGCTCTCATACTCGATCCGCATGCCCTCAGAGTAGCCCTGTGCCTTCGAGACGCGATGTCGGATGTCCTATTTACGATCTGAGATGAACTTGAATTGTTCGAATATCTCTTCGAGGATGGATGCATGGGGATCGGCACTCTGCGAGCACTCTCCCCCGCCGACGAGCGGGCGGGCGAGATCCTGCGCCTGCGCCGCGAGATCGGGCGGATGCAGCGGGTGCGCAGCGATGAGAAGGTGCTGCCGGTGCCGTCCGCACTGGAGCAGATCCTGCCCGGCGGAGGCCTCGCAGCGGGAACGGTGTACTCGGTCTCACCCTCGCTGAGCCTGATCTTCGCGCTGCTCAGCACTTCTTCCCAGCGCGGCTCGTGGTGCGCGGCGGTCGGCATGCCGGACCTCGGCGTCGAGGCCGCGGCCGCCGCGGGGATCGACCTCGAGCGCCTGGTGCTCGTGCCCGACCCCGGCCCGCGCTGGCTGGCCGTGGTGTCGGCACTGGCCGAGATCGTCCCGCTCATCGCGGTGCGTCCGGGGGCGCCGCCGCAGGAGGCCGAGTCGGCCCGCCTCGCCGCCCGGTTGCGCGACCGCGGCTGCACGGTGCTGGCCACCTCGCCCTGGCCGCAGAGCGAGGGTCTGATCAGCCTGCACGACCCGCAGTGGGAGGGGCTCGGCGAGGGGTGGGGGCTGCTCGAGGACCGCACGGTGACCGTCACGGCGCAGACCCGCACCCGCCCGCGGCCGCAGAGCGTGCGGGTGCGCCTGCCCGGGCGGCTCGGCGCCGTGGAGCAGGTCGAGCAGGCAGCCCCTGCACCGATCCCCCTCGACACGAGATGGGCGGCGGCAGGATGATCCCCTCGAGCAGGATGCACGTGCTGCGGTTCCCGGACTGGCCGCTGCGGGCGGTGCTGGGCGAGCCGCCGCCGCATCCGCCGGTCGCCCTGGTGCGGCAGAACACCGTCGTCGCGAGCACCGCCTCTGCCCGCGCGCTGGGTGTGCGCGTCGGCCAGCGCCGGCGGCTCGCGCAGGGGCGCGCGCCGTCACTGCGGATGCTGCCGCACGATCCCGCTCAGGAGGAGCGGGCGTTCGTCCCGGTGCTGCGCCTCATCGAGCAGCACGCACCCGGGGTGCTGCTGCTGCGCCCGGGGATGGCCGCGCTGCGCTCGCGGGGCGTTTCCCGATTCCACGGCGGAGAGGCCGAGGCCGCCGATGCGCTGCTCGCCGTGCTCGCGGAGGAGGGATATCCCGAGGCGCTGATCGGCGTCGCCGACGGCGCATTCACCGCCGAGCTGGCGGCTCTGCGCGCCGAGGGCGAGTCCGCCCGCCGGGCGATCGTGCCCGTCGGCGGATCGCGTGTCTTCCTCGCCCCTGTTCCGGTGGCCGCCCTCGGCGATGAGGAGCTGGCGAGCCTGCTCGCCCGCCTCGGGGTGCACACCCTGGGTGAGTTCGCCGCGCTGGGCGAAGGTGCGGTGCGCGACCGGTTCGGCGAGCACGGCGCACGGCTGCACGCCCTCGCACAGGGATCGGACTCCCGTCCGGTGCAGCCCCGTCCGCCCGACCCTGAGCTGGCCGGGGAGGTCGGGTTCGACGCCCCGCTCGGGCAGGCCGATCAGATCGCGTTCGCCGTGCGGCAGACGGCGGATGCCGTGATGCTGGCTCTGGCCGACGCCTCCGTGGTGTGCACCGAGGTGCGCATCGATCTGACCGATGACGACGGCAGGGTGAACTCGCGCACCTGGCTGCATCCGACCTGTTTCGAGGCCGCCGACCTCGTCGACCGGGTGCGCTGGCAGCTCGAGGCCCTCGCCGCAGACGCCCGCGACGACGACCATGACGCCGCTCATGCGTTCCGCGGGATCGTCGGGGTGCGCATCGCCCCGACTGCGGTCGACGACGCCGCGCACCATCAACCCGCGCTGTTCGGCCAGGCGAGCGACGAGCGCCTGCACCACGCCCTCTCACGGGTGCAGACGATCGTGGGGCACCGCGGCGTGGTCACCGCCGCCGTGGCCGGCGGTCGCTGGCTGTCCGACCGGCAGGTGCTCACCCCCTGGGGTGAGCGTTCCGTCGCCCCGCGCGACCCTGCCCGCCCCTGGCCGGGAAGCCTGCCCGGCCCGCATCCGGCAGAGGTCTTCGACCCGCCCCGGCCGATCCGGGTGCGTGCGGCCGGAGACGCCGTCATCGAGGTCGACGAGCGGGGCGCGCTCTCGGCCGCGCCCGCCTTCGTCGAGGATGCGGCGGTGGCCTCCTGGGCCGGGCCGTGGCCGATGCGGGAGCACCGCTGGGACGCCGCCCGGTCCCGCAGCGGGCACCGCTTCCAGTTGGTCGACGAGCGTCAGCGCGCCTGGCTGGTCGTGCTCTCCGATGAGGGATGGCTGGCGGAAGGACGGTACCGCTGATGGGCTGGCACAACCCCGAGTTCACCTGGGCCGAGCTGGAGCGAACGCTCAGCGACCCCACCGCACCGCCGTCCGCCGAGCCCCTCGGCACCCGCATCGACCCCGGTCCGCTCAGCCGGCACCGTGCACCCATCACCCGGCCGCCGGTGGAGCGCCCCGACGACGCCGTCCCCTACGCCGAGCTGCACGCCCACTCGTCGTTCTCCTTCCTCGACGGGGCCTCCTCCCCCGACGATCTGCTCGCCGAGGCAGAGCGTCTGGGGCTCACTGCCCTTGCGATCACCGACCACGACGGGTTCTACGGCGCGGCACGGTTCGCCGAGGTCGCCGAGCTGACCGGTGTGCAGACGGTGTTCGGCGCCGAGCTCTCCCTCGATCTGCCCACGCCGCAGAACGGCATCCCCGATCCGGTCGGCGACCACCTGCTCGTGCTCGCCCGTGGGCTGGAGGGATACCGGCGGCTGTCCTGGGCGATCACGCAGGCGCAGCTGCGCGGCGGCGAGAAGGGCCGCCCCGTCTACGACCTGGACGAGCTCGCGGCGAGCGCGGAGGGGCACTGGACGATCCTCACCGGATGCCGCAAGGGCGGCGTCCGCCGGGGACTCGCCCGCGGCGATGCGCGGACCCCGCTGCGGCGCCTGGTGGATCTGTTCGGCAGGGATCAGGTCGTCGTCGAGCTGATCGACCACGGCGATCCGGGCGACACCGGCCGCAACGACTCCCTGGCCTCCCTGGCAAGCGAGCTGCGTCTGCCGGTCGTGGCCACCAACAACGTGCACTACGCCGCCCCCGCGCAGGCCGGCCTCGCCGAGGCCGTGGCATCCGTGCGGGCCACACGCAGCATGGACGACCTGGACGGCTGGCTGCCGGTGCACGGCTCGGCGCATCTGCGCAGCGGGGCGGAGATGACCGAGCGCTTCCGCCGGTACCCCGGCGCGATCACGCAGAGCCTGCGGATCGCGGAGGACTGCGCCTTCCCGTTGCGCAAGGCGAAGCCCGACCTGCCCCGCCTGGACATCCCCGGCGGCATCCCTCCGATGCAGCATCTGCGCGAGCTCGTGTGGGCGGCGGTGCCGGAGCGGTATCCGCGGCTCGACGCCGACGGCCGCTCGCGCATCGAACGGGAGCTGAACGTCATCGAGGAGAAGGACTTCCCCGGGTACTTCCTCATCGTGCACGGCATCGTCGAAGAGGCGCGGCGCCGGGGCATCCTCTGTCAGGGCCGTGGGTCGGCCGCGGCGAGCGCGGTCTGCTATCTGCTGGGCATCACCGCGGTCGATCCGGTCCTGTACCGGCTCCCCTTCGAGCGCTTCCTCGCCACCACGCGCACCGAGGAGCCCGACATCGACGTGGACTTCGACTCCGGCCGGCGCGAGGAGATCATCCAGTGGGTGTTCCAGACCTACGGCCGCGATCGCGCCGCGCAGGTGGCCAACGTCATCCAGTACCGTCCGAAGAACGCGGTGCGCGACATGGCCAGGGCTCTCGGTCACTCCCCCGGTCAGCAGGACGCCTGGTCGAAGCAGGTCGACGGCTGGAGCGCGGGCATCGAGGTGCCCGCGGGCACCGACATCCCGGGTGACGTGCTCGCCTACGCCGGCGAGCTGCTGAAGGCACCCCGGCACCTCGGAATCCACTCCGGCGGGATGGTGCTGACCGCCCAACCCGTCGGCGAGGTGGTGCCCGTCGAGCATGCCCGGATGGAGGACCGCACCGTCATCCAGTGGGACAAGGACGACGCCGCCTCGATGGGACTGGTGAAGTTCGACCTGCTGGGACTGGGGATGCTGGCCGCGCTGCGGCACTGCTTCGACCTGGTCGAGCAGGCCACCGGTGAGGTCTGGACGCTCGCCTCGCTCCCCAAGGAGGAGCCGGCGGTGTACGACATGCTCTGCAGGGCCGACTCGATCGGGGTGTTCCAGGTGGAGTCCCGCGCGCAGATGGGGCTGCTCCCCCGGCTGCAGCCCCGGGAGTTCTACGAGCTGGCCGTGCAGATCGCGCTCATCCGGCCCGGCCCCATCCAGGGCGGGGCCGTGCATCCGTTCGTGCGGCGGAAGATGGGGCAGGACGAGGTGACCTACGCGCATCCCGACCTCGAACCCGTCCTGAAGCGCACCCTGGGCATCCCGGTGTTCCAGGAGCAGCTCATCCAGATGGCCACGACCCTCGGCGACTGCACGGCCGACGAGGCCGACCTGCTGCGCCGGGCGATGGGATCCAAGCGCGGAATGGAGAAGATCGAGCGGATCAGTGAGTCGCTGTATGCGGGGATGGCGCGGCGGGGCCTCAGCAAGGAGGCCTCCGATCGCATCTACGCGCAGATCCAGGCGTTCTCGAACTTCGGCTTCGCCGAGTCGCACTCCCTCTCCTTCGCCCTGCTCGTGTACGCCAGCTCGTGGCTGAAGCTGCACTATCCAGCGGCGTTCCTCGCCGGCCTGCTGCGGTCGCAGCCGATGGGGTTCTACTCCGCCTCGACGCTGACAGCCGACGCACGCCGCCACGGCGTGAAGGTGCTGCGGCCCGACCTGCATCTGTCGGGCGCGACCGAGACGCTGGAGCGGATCGAGGACGGCACCGCCCCCACCGGCCTCGACGCCTGTCTCGCAGCACCTCAGCCTCCGATCGCCCCCTTCGACCGCACCGCCCCCGACGAGTCCGCCGCGCATCGGCGAGACGGCCGATTCGCGGTGCGCCTCGGCCTTTCCGGGGTACGCGGCATCGGCACGCCCCTGGCCGAGCGGATCGTCGCCTCCCGTGAGCAGGACGGCCCCTACCGCGACCTGCACGACCTCGTGCGGCGCACGGATGCCACCGCCGCCCAGCTCGAGGCGCTCGCCACCGCCGGGGCTTTCGAGTGCCTGGGGCTGAGCCGGCGCGAGGCGATCTGGACGGCGGGCGCAGCCGCCGAGGACCGTGCACGCTACCTGCCCGGCACGACGATCGCCGTACAGCCGCCGCTGTTCCCCGACCAGACCGGGTACGAGCGGCTGTCCGCCGACCTCTGGGCCACAGGAGTGTCCACCGACGACCATCCGATGGCGCACTTCCGCACCGCGCTGAACGAGCGCGGGGTGCTGACCTCCGAGCGACTGCGCACCCACGAGCAGGGCCGCCGCATCGAGGTGGCGGGCATCGTCACGCACCGGCAGCGGCCGGCGACGGCGAGCGGCATCACGTTCCTGAACCTCGAGGACGAGCACGGCATGGTGAACGTGATCTGCTCGGCGGGCGTCTGGGGGCGCTATCGCCGGATCGCCCGCGACTCCCCTGCGCTCATCGTCCGCGGCATCCTGGAGCGCTCCCCCGAAGGCGTGGCCAACGTGCTGGCCGACGCCTTCGAGGATCTGCGCACCGGGCTGGAGCACCGGTCACGGGACTTCCGCTGACCGCCGCCCCGGGCGACGTTCAGGCGACCGCCGTGCCCTCCAGCTCGACCAGCTGCCCGGGGACCGCGAGCCGGCTCACACCGAGCATCGTCGTCGTGGGGGCGACCCCAGCCGCTCCCAGCCGAGCGGCGAGCAGCCCGTAGTGTGGGAACAGCGCATCGACGTCGGTCGTGTACACATTCAGCCGGATGAGGTGCGCCACAGTCATACCGGCCTCGGCGAGCACCGCCTCGAGGTTCTCCAGGCTGAGGGCGAGCTGGGCCGCCATGTCGCCGTCGTGCAGCGGCCTGCCCTCGGGGCTCATCGAGGTCTGCCCCGAGATGTACAGGGTCCTGGTATGTCCCGTGACCGTCTCTCCCTGGTTGAAACCCAGTTCCGTCGACCACGTCACCGGGTTGATAGCCGTGCGTTTCATCGTCTTCTCCGCTTCCTGTCGTGCTGGTTCGGATGCCGGCAGCCGCGCGTTTCGCGGCTCGTCTCGGCATCCTCCGATGACTCTTCCGAAGAAACACGACATCCTCTGTCAGGTATCGGCTAGATTCTCCGCATGCGCGCCGACCGGCTGGTCTCCCTCGTCCTGCTGCTGCGGCAGCGCGGACGGATGACCGCTCCGGCGCTGGCCCGCGAGCTGGAGGTCTCGACGCGCACGATCCTGCGTGACATCGAGGCGCTGTCCTTCGCCGGAGTCCCGGTGTATGCGGAAAGGGGCCGGCACGGCGGCTTCGCGCTGCTGCCCGGCTTCCGCACGGAACTCACGGGCCTGAACCAGAACGAGGCACTCGCCCTGCTCGCTGCTGTGTCGCACCGCGGTGAGCACGCCTTCGGACTCGGCGCGGCCGCGAGCGCAGCGACCCGGAAGGTGCGCGATGCGATCCCTGAGAGCCACCGGCCACAGCTGGATGCCGCTGCCGGGCGCCTTCTCATCGATCCCGAGACCGATCTGCTCGCACGCCGACCGCCCCGCGAGGCTGTCCCTGCCGAGGTCCTCTCCGCGGTGCGGAGCGCCGTCCTCGCCGGGCGACGACTACGGATCCACTACGCCACCGCAGACCGGGCACCCGCCTGGCGGGTCGTCGATCCGATCGGGCTGGTCGCCGTCCGCGAGAAGGGCTATCTGCTGGCCACCGTCTCCGGCTCCGACCGCACGTATCGGCTGTCGCGGATCCTCGCCGCGGAGGAGCTCGATGAGCCGGCTGTGCGCCCGGCCTCCGTCGACCTCGAGCAACTCTGGAACGAGCGCAGCGCGCGCTTCCGCGCCGGGGATGATCAGGTCACCGTGACGGTTCTGCTGGTCCCGGCGCGCCGCGAGGATCTCGCCGGAACCGCGATCTCCTTCCGGTCGGAGCGCCCCGGGCGCGACGGACGGATCGTGGTGGAGGCGGTGTTCCAGGACCTACGCCACGCGGAGTGGAGCATCTGGACCCTCGGCACCGATGCCGAGGCGCTGGCCCCGATCGCGTTGAGGGAGCTTCTGCATCAGCGGGCGTGTCGACTGGCGCAGCGGTACGAGGGGCCGGCGTCGGCACTGCCGTGATCCGGAAGCTCAGCCCGCCCGTCCCGCCCGCGCCGACCAGCGCCCGCGATCCTTCGCCACCTCGATCGGATGCCGGAACGCCCGGGAGATCGTCTCGGTGGTGAGCGCCTCGTCGACGGCGCCGGCTGCGACCACCGCCCCGTCGGAGATGACCAGGGCGTGCGTGGTCGTCTCCGGCAGCTCCTCGAGGTGATGCGTCACCAGGATGCTGGTCATCTCCGGGTCATGCCGGACGAGTCCGTCCACGGTCTCGAGGAACTGCTCCCTGGCCGCGACGTCGAGTCCTGTGGTCGGCTCGTCCAGAAGCAGCAGGTCGGGTCGGATCACCAGAGCTCGGGCGATCAGCGCCCGGCCGCGCTCACCCTGGGACATCGTGAACCAGTTCGCCTCCCGGCGATCGCCGAGCCCCACGACGTCGAGCATCTCCCACGCGCGCTCCACCTCGTCGGCCTGCGGCGCCCAGCGCATCGGCGTCTCCACCGTTCCGGTGAGGCCGGTGAGCACCACCTCGGTCGCCGACAGCGGCGAGTCCAGCGGATGCCGCGGATTCACGTGCCCGATCCGCCGGCGCAGCGTCTGCAGGTCGACCCGGCCGATCCTGCTGCCCAGCACGTCGACGGTTCCCTCACTCGGATGCGACACGGCCCCGCAGAAGCTCAGGATCGTGCTCTTGCCCGCACCGTTCGGCCCGAGCAGCGCCCACCTCTCGCCCGCCCGCACGGTGACCGTGATGCCACGGAGGATGGGGCGGCCGCCTCGCCGGAAGTGCACGTCGCGCAGCTCGAGGACGGCAGACGCCGCAGATGCGGGCTCGCACCTCGCCGTCGTCGCGGACGAAGGCCCACGCTCAGCCTCCGTCAAGGATGCCGGTCGCGCCGCCGTCGCCACCGGCGGCGGCTCGGGCGCCGTCATGCCAGCGCCTGGGCAAGACCAGCGAGGTGCGCGCGGCTGAGAGCCGCTGCGGCATCCGCCTGACCGCCGGCGACGGCTTCCACGAGCTGCGCGTGCGCGTCATGGTCCGGTGCATCTCCGAAGGAGGGGCGCATCCGCAGCATGTCGATCATCGCGAGGCGGAGGCGCGGGGTGAGCGCGTCGAAGAGCTCCGCGAGCACCGGGTTGTGCGCCGCCGCGACGATGGCCCGGTGCAGTGCGAGATCCGCGTCGACGTGTCCCTCGATCAGCACCCGCGGGTTCCCGTCGCCCTCCTGCGGGCGGGACACGTCCCGGGCCGACAGCGCGCGGCGCAGCACGCGCACGTCCGCCGGGGTGCGCCGGCGCGCGGCGAGCGCGGCCGCCTCGCTCTCGATCGCCGTGCGCGTCTCGATGACCGCGAGGATGTCTGCGCGGCGGAGCACCTGATCCCAGTCGTCGCGCGGCTCGAGCGCCGAGACGAACACGCCTGCGCCCTGCCGGGTCACGAGCACGCCCCGCCCCGCGAGCTGCCGGATCGCCTCGCGCACCGTGGAGCGTCCGACGCCGAGCTGCGGGGCCAGGGTCGTCTCGCCTGGCAGTCGCTCGCCGAGTGCCCATTCCCCGGACCCGATCCGTTCGAGCAGCAGCTGCGCCGCCCGATCGGCCAACGTCTCACGCACTACCTGCGCCATGCCCCCACCTCTCTGCTTGTCTGAGGAGTTGTGTTACAGTCTAGCCATGCTTCCCCAGGGTTCCCTTCTTCTTCTTCACCGCCACGGCGGGGCCTGACACGACCGGCTCCCCCGCCGTGGGGGTTCGGCGTCGCCGGTCGACACCATCGACCGAAGGAAGAGATCCATGAACACGTTCCCCACCCTGTCCACCCCGTCCGGTCCCATCCCCGAGGATGCCCCGCGCTGGAATCCCCAGCGCCTCTCGCAGATGCCCTCCCACCGCTATCGCGACGTGTTCTCCCGAGTCGACGTCCCGCTGCAGGACCGGATGTGGCCGTCGCGCCGCCTCACCGCCGCACCGCTGTGGGTGCCGGTCGATCTGCGCGACGGCAACCAAGCCCTCGCCGAGCCGATGGATCCGGCGCGCAAGCGCCGCTTCTTCCAGCTCCTCGTCGCGATGGGGTACAAGGAGATCGAGGTCGGCTACCCGTCGGCGTCGCAGACCGATTTCGACTTCGTCCGCCTGATCGCGGCGACGGACATCGCGCCGGACGACGTGACGATCGTCGTCTTCACCCCGGCGCGCCGCGATCTCATCGAGCGCACGGTCGAATCGATCCGCGGCATCCGCAATCCTGTCGTCATCCACCTCTACACCGCGACGGCGCCGGTCTGGCGCGACGTCGTGCTCGGCCGCGATCGGGACGAACTGCGCGACCTGATCCTGGCCGGTGGCCGCGACGTGCTGCGGACGGCGGGCGATCTGCCGAACGTGCGGTTCGAGTTCTCCCCCGAGGTGTTCAACCAGACCGAACCGGACTTCGCACTCGAGATCTGCGATGCCATGACCGCGCTCTGGGACGCCTCTCCCGACCGCCCGGTCATCCTCAACCTGCCGGCGACCGTCGAGATCGCGACTCCGAACGTGTACGCCGACCAGATCGAGTACATGCACCGGCATCTGGCCCGACGCGACGCCGTCATCCTCTCCGTCCATCCGCACAACGACCGGGGCACCGGCGTCGCCTGCGCCGAACTCGCGGTCCTGGCCGGCGCGCAGCGCGTGGAGGGATGCGTCTTCGGCAACGGCGAGCGCACGGGGAACGTCGACCTCGCCACCCTCGCACTGAACCTGCACGCGCAGGGCGTCGACCCGATGATCGACTTCTCGGACATCGACGAGATCCGCCGCACCGTCGAGCACTGCAACCGCATCGAGGTGCACCCCCGGCATCCCTACGTCGGAGCCCTCGTGCACACGGCGTTCAGCGGCACCCATCAGGATGCGATCCGGAAGGGGCTCGCCGAGCACCGCGCTCGCGCCGCCGAAGAGGGGCGCACGGAGAGCGACATCTCCTGGCGGGTTCCGTACCTGCCCATCGACCCCGCCGACATCGGACGCGGTTATGAGGAGGTCATCCGAGTCAACTCGCAGTCCGGGAAGGGCGGGATCGCGCACCTGCTCGAGAGCGCCTACGGCATCGTGCTGACCAGGGACGAGCAGGTCGAGCTCGCACGACGGGTGCAGCGCCACACCGACGAGACCGGCCGGGAGGTGACTGCCGAGGAGGTACTCCGGATGCTGCGCGCGTCAGCCGCCTGAGCGGCGCGATCACCCGCCGAGGATCGCCGCGATGTCGCCGAAGCCGAGACGACGGGCGTTGTCGAGGGCGGTGCGGCCCTGGGCGTCTCGGATGCCGGGGTCGGCGCCCGCCGCGAGCAGGGTCTTCACGATGCGCTGCGCGTTCTCGTCGCCACCGCCGAACACGACCGCCTCCTGGATCGCCGTCCAGCCGTTGGTGTTCACGTGGTTCAGGTCGATGTCGAGCTGCACCACGCGGTCGATGTAGTCGGCGTGGCCGCGCTCGGCTGCGGGATTCGCCGGCGTACCTCCGCGGCGATTGCGGATCGTGAGATCGGGCTGACCGGGCAGCAGCGCCTCCAGCATCCGCACGCTGCCGGTCACGCCGGTCATCACCCACGGGGTGTCCTTGCGGTGGTCGAACGCATCGGGGTCGGCGCCCAGCGCCACGAGCAACCGGGCGACCTCGACCCGGTCGGTCATCACCGCGTGCATCAGCGGCGTGCGCTGCAGCTCGGCGTCGCGCGTCTCGAGGTCGGCCCCGGCCCGGATGGCGAGCATCGCGGCATCCGCGTCGCCGGCGTCGGCGGCTGCCAGCAGTGCCTCATCCGGATCGCTGGGCGCCCGGCCGTCGCGAGCGGCGAGAAGGATCGCCTCGGAACCCCCGAACCCCCGCTGCTGGGCCATCTGCAGCGGGGTGGCTCCCTCACTGCCGGAAGGCCGCTCGAACTCCGCGCCGCCGGCGACGAGCGTGCGGATCGTCAGATGATACGTCTCGGTGTCCTCGCCGAAGATGACCGCCTCGTGGATGGCCTGGTAGCCGATCCGGTTCACATGGTCGCGGTCGATCCCCGCCTGCAGCAGCTGCCCGACGACATAGCCGTGGCCGCGCTCGGCAGCTCGGATCAGACCCGTGCCGTTCCAGCGGTCCTTGTCGTCGATCTCCGCCCCGTTCGCGAGCGTGAGCCGCAGCAGCTCGAGGTGGCCCTCGCTGGTGGCGACCAGGTACGCCGACTGCGCGGTGTCATCCTTGGCGTTCACGTCGGCACCCTGCCCCGCGAGCTCGGCCGCGGCCGCCACGTCGTTCCGCCAGGCGGCATCGCGCAGCGCAGCATCCAGCCGGTCCTGCGCACTCGGTGTCGGCGCAGCGGCCGAGGGCGACGGTGTCGGCGCCGTGGCCGGCGCGCATGCGGCCACCGCGGATGCTGCAGCGACAGCAAGACCGGTGACGACGAGGACTCTACGTGGAAAGCGGCGCATGACGGACTCCAGACGGGAACGGGACAACCAGTCTTCTCGTACGCCGCCGGTCCGGCATCGCCCGGCAGGGTGGACCGGGCCTAGCCGATCGGATGATGCGGCGGCGGCCGTATCAGTCCGGGCTGCTCACCAGTGCCGGTCCGCGGGTTCGGCAGGACGCTTGTCCGTGCCGCCCCAGCGCACCGCCTCGGCCTTCGCCGCGGCGACGGCGGCGTCGGCCTCGCGCAGCGCCTCCTCGGCGTCCGCCGCGCGATCCGCGTCGCTGCGCTCGTCCTTCATCTCCATGTATCCAGAGTAGAACGCCGCGCGGAGCCGCGGCGCATTCACCCGATAGGGACGAAATCACGCACGCCCGCGAGCGACGCACGATACTCTCGGCTACGTCAGAACGACGAACCAGGAGGTCCCCGTGCAGCGTCCCCTTGCCGGACTCACCCGCAAGAACTTCGGACGTGAACTCCTCGCAGGAGTCACGCTGATCGCCATCGCGATCCCGCTGAACATCGGATACGCGCAGATCGCGGGGCTCCCGCCCACGGCCGGACTGTACGCCCTCGTCGTCCCGACGATCATCTGGGCTCTCGTGGTCTCGAGCCGGCAGCTCGTCGCATCGCCCGATGCCGCGGCAGCCGCCCTGGTCGCGTCGTCGATCGGCGGGCTCGCCGCCGCGGGTTCGGCGGACTACGCCACCATGGCGCTCGCGCAGGCCATCATCTGCGGTGTCATGCTGCTGCTGATGTCGGTGTTCAAGCTGGGGTTCCTGGCGAACTTCCTGTCCAAGCCGATCCTCGTCGGCTTCGTCGGCGGACTCGCCCTCGACATCCTCATCTCGCAGATCGCGAAGATGCTGGGCGTCAAGATCGAGTCCGGAGGCGAGTTCGTCGAGAAGCTCACCGGGCTGGTCACCGGGCTGCCCACGCTCAACATCTGGTCGCTGCTGATCTCGGTGTGCGCGGTGCTCATCCTGGTTCTCGGACGCCGCATCGCCCCCGTCGTGCCCTGGGCACTGGTGGTCATGGTCGTCGCGACCGTCGTCGTGCTGCTCACGCACGCCGATGACGCCGGCGTGTCGGTGCTCGGCGAGGTGCCGGCCGGACCTCCGGCGATCACCTGGCCGATGCTCGACTGGAGCACCTGGGCGATGCTCATCCCGTCGGCCCTCGCCCTGACCATGGTCACCGCCGCGGAGGGCCTGCTGGTATCACGCTCCTATGGCGAGAAACGCGGCTACCGGACCAGCCCGAACCGCGACCTCTTCGCCTTCGGCGTCGCGAACGTCGCCTCCGGTGCCAGCGGTTCTTTCGTGATGGGATCGTCCACCAGCCGCACCGCGGCGATGGATCAGGCCGGAGCCCGCACCCAACTGCCGTCGATCGTCCTCGCCGTCGGCACGCTGCTGCTCCTGCTGTTCGGCACCGCGCTGCTGGCCGACATCCCCAACCCCGCGATCGGCGCGATCGTCGGCATCGCCGTGCTCCCGCTTCTCGGCATCAAGGAGTTCCGTCAGCTCTGGAAGACCGACCGTTTCGAGTTCACCATTGGCGCGGCCTGCTTCCTCGTCACGCTGTTCGTCGGCTCGATCCCCGGCATCCTGGTCTCCTTCGTCCTCGCGCTGATCAACATGGCCAAGCGGGCGGCGACTCCCGCGATCGACGTGCTCAAGGTCGACGACCAGGTCTCCCGGTCGCTGCTCGACGAGGCGCCCGAGGGCACGGTCACCGCGCCCGGCGTGGTCGTGGTGCGGATGGCCGCGCCGCTGTTCTTCGCCAACGGCTCCGTGTTCACGGACGCGGTGAAGAAGGCGGTCACGTCGGCGGATGACGCGGGCAACGGGCCCGTGAAGCACGTGGTGCTCGACATGGAGGCCGTCACCGACATCGACGTCACGGGCGCCGAGGCGTTCGAGTCGATGCAGAGCTGGCTCGAGCAGCACGAGGTGTCACTGGCGTTCAGCCGGATGCGGCCACAGACCCACGACCGGCTCGTGAAGCTCGATCTGCTCGGCGACCATGACTCGTATCCGACCAATCGTGAGGCCGTCACGGCCCTCACACGCAACTGAAAGGTCACGCCATGGGTCCCGTCATCGGCGACATCCTCCCCCTTGCGATCGGCGTGGCGGTCAGCCCGATCCCGATCATCGCCGCGATCCTGATGCTGCTCTCGCCGAAGGCGCGCACGACCAGTGTCGGGTTCCTGCTCGGCTGGGTCGTGGGCATCGCACTGGCCGTCACGATCTTCACCCTGCTGTCGGCCGTGCTCCCGGACGACGATCCGGACGCATCCAAGCCGATCCAGGGCGTCATCCAGATCGTCCTGGGCGCGGGGCTGCTGCTGCTCGCCGTCCGCCAGTGGCGCGGGCGCCCCAAGGCCGGCGAAGAGCCGGCCATGCCTGCGTGGATGAAGGCGATCGACACCATGAACTTCGGCAAGGCGGCGGGCCTGGCGCTGCTGCTCTCCGCCGTCAACCCGAAGAACCTGCTGCTCGCCGTGAGCGCGGGCGTGACGATCGGCTCAGCAGGACTCGCAGGCGGAGAGCAGACCGTCGTGATCGTCATCTTCGTGCTCCTCGGCGCATCCACCGTGCTGATCCCCGTCGTCGGCTACCTGCTCGCCGCCGACCGCTTGCGCGACACGCTCGATAAAGTCCGGGAGTGGCTGGTGCAGGAGAATGCCGTGATCATGGCAGTATTGCTCCTTGTCATCGGCGTGAACCTCATCGGCAAGGGCATCGGCAGCTTCTGATTCGCAACACCCGAAAAACAACCTCACATAGGGAGACAAATAATGGGATTCTGGGACTTCTTCTGGTACATGATCTGGGCGTTCTTCTTCATCGCCTACCTCATGGTGCTGTTCTCGATCATCGGGGACATCTTCCGCGACCGTAAGCTCAACGGCTGGCTGAAGGCGGTCTGGATCATCTTCTTGATCTTCGTGCCGTTCCTCACCGCGCTGGTGTACCTGATCGCTCGCGGTCAGGGCATGGCCGAGCGCAGCGCCGAGCAGGCGCAGCAGGCGAAGGACGCCACCGACGCCTACATCCGCCAGGCGGCCGGCAAGAGCGCCTCGGACGAGATCGCCGACGCAGCCAAGCTGCTCGCGGCCGGCACCATCACCACCGAGGAGTACGAGAAGCTGAAGGCCAAGGCCCTCGCCTGATCGGCATCCTCCGATAGCAGTGCATCCGAAGGGGGTGTCGGACAGCGTCCGGCACCCCCTTCTGTGGAAAGGCAGATCATGAACATCTGGGAATTCCTCGGCTACCTGCTCTGGGGGACGGTCGTCGTCTCCTACCTGTTCGCCCTGGTGCTGGTGCTGCGCACGATCCTCATGACGCACGAGCTCAGCGGCTGGGCGAAGGCGGTCTGGGTCGTGCTGCTGTTCGTCCTGCCCGTGGTCTCGCTCGCGATCTGGCTGATCGTGCGCGGCAACGGTGCGGAGACGGCAGAGGACGCGCGCGATGCGGGTGCTCCGGCCCCTGATGGGACCACGGGCAGCCCCGCCGACGAGATCGCGCGAGCGCAGGCGCTGCTGGACAAGGGCCAGATCTCCGGTGAGGAGTTTCTGCGCCTCAAGGGTCTCGCGCTGAAGTGACGACTCTCGCTCTTCAAAGGAAAGGAAGAAAGCGTGACTGAATTCCGTTACGGCCCGCTCGAGTACACGCTCGTGGGGTTCGAAGGAGACAAGCCGGACGCGTCGGTGATCGACGCCCTCACGGAGATGCTCGGCACGGGCCTGGTGCGTCTGGTCGATTTCCTGCTCATCTCGAAGTCGGATGCCGGTGAGGTGACCGTCGTCGAGGTGGAGGACGACCCCGACGGACTCGATCTCGGTGACATCGCGCTGGCCGCGTCCGGCATCACCGGCGAGGAGGACATCGCCGAGTTCGCCGAACTGGTGCCGCCGGGCGGCTCCGCCGCGCTGGTGGCTCTGGAGATGACCTATCAGCGCGAACTCGCTCGCCGCTTCGCGGCATCCGGTGGCGTCGTGCTGCGGCACGAGCGCATCCCCGCGCCCGTCGTCAACGCGCTCATCGATCACATCGAGAACGAAGGAGTCTGACATGCCCATGATCCGCAGATTCGGACGCCCGGGCCTCGTCGGCCTCGCCGCCCGCACCGCTGTCGTCGCCGGTACCGCAGGTGCTGTCTCGGGCGCGATGGAGAACCGCCAGCAGCGCAAGGCGCAGGAGCAGTACGAGCAGCAGCAGTACGAGGCTGCCCAGCAGCAGGCGCAGATCGACGCGGCCGCGCAGGCCGCCGCCGCCCAGTACGCGGCACCGGTGCCCGCGGCGCCCGCCGCACCGGCCGCGCCTGCGGCCCCCGACGGCGGCACCGACGTCGTCGCCGAACTGCAGAAGCTCGCCACGCTCAAGCAGCAGGGCCTGCTCAGCGACGCCGAGTTCGACGCCGCCAAGGCGAAGCTGCTCGGCTAGCAGCCACCGCGGAGGTGCGGCCCAGACCGGGCCGCGCCTCCGCATGGCATGAAAGGTGGCACTCCATGCCCGACCTCTCCGCACAGTTCGCCGGTGTCCAGTGGTGGCAGCTGGTAGCCGCCGTGATCATCGTCATCCTCGGATGGATCGCCGCCCATTTCGTGCACAAGGGCATGGCCGCCCTGCTGAACCGGGTGCCGAACATGCCGGAGGGATACGTGCAGCCGGTCGCCCGCGGCGCCGAGTACCTCACGATCGCGTTCGGCATCGGTCTGGCGCTCGCGATCCTCGGCGCGAACATCCAGCCGGTGCTCGCGGTGGTCATCCTCGTCGGCGTCGTCATCGTGCTGGTGCTGCGCGGCACGGCCGACAACTTCGCCTCGAGCGTCATGATCCAGTCGCGACGCACCGTCGAGGTCGGCGACATCGTGCAGGTGGACACCCCGGACGGCGCCATGACCGGCACGGTCACCGAGCTCAACGCCCGCGCGATCATCCTGGTGACCGCGGACGGTGCGACCGTGCACGTGCCCAACTCCAAGCTGCTCTCCGACTCGGTCGTCAACCTCTCCTCGCACGGGAAGGGCCGCAGTCAGGTGCAGGTGCGGATGGAGCGGCGCGACGACGACACCGTCGAGGCGCTGCTCGCGAGGCTCACCGGTGTCGCCGGCACGGCGTCCCCGTCGGTCTCGGACCCCGCGGCCATCGTCCAGGCGGTCTCGCCCGAGCGCGTGATCGCGACGGTGCGGTTCTGGCATCCGCCGGCCGACGGCGTCTCGACCACGTCGGACGTCGTCCGCGCTCTCGCGGACGCGTTCCACGCGGAGAAGCGGGCGGCGACAGTGACCAGCGCAGCTGCGCTGCCGCCGCTCACGCCGCCCGACTCGGTCTGACTCCGCCGGCCGCGACGGCGAGTCAGGCGCTCTTCGGCTCCTCGTGCTCGTCCGGCGCCGGGATCTCGCCCGGGCGATACCTGGGCAGGCAGGATGCCGGGATCGCGGCGAGCAGGCTGATGCCGGCGAGGATGCGTGCCCGATCGCCGTGCACGCCAGTGCGAAGACGAAGGCCTTCGAGATCGGCTGGATGGTGAACGCGACGTCGACGTCGCCCACTTCGTGCACGGTGCCGGTGGCCCCGACCAGGCTCAGACCGAACCACTCCGGATTCGCTCTGGCCAGCGCCGGGATGTAGTCGGCGACGGTGCTCTCGTCATGCCCGGCGTACCGATCATGCGCAGTGCGCAGGAGCTCGTCGACCGGACCGGCAGCGGGCATGTCACCCGTCGATGTGCGCTGCGCGACATCGAGAACGTCGGCTTCGAACATGGTTCTCCCTCGGTCTCCTGCTCCCCTGTGCCCTCCCGGACGCCTTCGTTGTTCCGCGTCCCTCGCGTCCGCCCGCCCACGGCGCGTTCGAAGAGGTGAACCCAGGCGAGGATCGCGCCGAAGGCGACGATCTCGAACACCGTCAGCGTGATCCAGCCCGCGATCAGCAGCCCCATGCCGACGAGGATCGCGGGCGCCGCGATCAGGGTCGCGATCCGCAGCATCCGAGACACCTGCCACAGCCCGACGCGATGCACGATCAGGAGGATCGCGAACGAGAGCACGACGCCGTTGGTCGCGCGATCGTGCGCGAGCGGATCCACCGACAGCGGGAACAGCCCGATGCCGCTCAGGCTGGCGCCGAGGCCGGCCACCGCCAGCGACAGCAGCGCGGGGATCCGGCCCGCGAGAGTCGCCGAAGCGGTCAGGACGGCGCGCAGCGGAACCGCCGAGGCCGCGATGACCATGCCGCTGACGATGAGCCCGCCGTTGAAGAAGCCGCTGGAGAGATCCCCCGTCATGCCGAGACGGCTGAAGTACAGCCGCCACCATCCGTGATCGGGGGTGCCCGCCGCGGACAATGCGATCGACAGGCAGAGCAGGGCCGCCGCGCAGAGCACCCACGTCGGCCGCGGCGCGCGCAGCAGCGGCCGCCGGGTCGTCGTCATCACGAGGATCACAGCGGTGGTTCGGATTCGTCGTCCGGGTGGTGCGACGCGGAACAGCGCATGACCCTATGATCACCTGATCTCGCTGAACGGACAACGCTCGGGAATCCGGGCGACATACGGTGGCGGCTCAGAGGTCCTCCGGGGAGATGTCCCCCTGGCCGTCCTCGCCGAGCTCGGCGTGCATCGAACCGCTGTCCTCCATGGTGTGCTCCTCTCTTCGCACACCACTCTGCGGCCGCTCCACCCCGCGGGCGAGGGGGTTGATGCGCGCCTGTACCGGCGCTCGCCTCGTCTGCCGATCATCGGAGGCGGCGGTCGCCGGCACCGCGGCGGCGCCACCCGAATCTGCTCACGGCCGGCAGCTCAGGCGGCATCCGGCTGCTGTGCCCACAGGTCCGGCCCGAAAACCTCGTAGTGGATGCGCTCACTCGGGATTCCGCGCGACAGCAGGGTCGCGCGCGACGCACGCATGAAGGGCAGCGGGCCGCACATGAAGACTGTGGCGTCGTCCGGTACGTCGACGTCGGCGAGGTCCATGTAGCCGGGCAGTGCCGGATACAGCGTGGGGGCGAGCTCGGCATCCGTCTCGTACCAGTTCTGCGCCCGCGCGTCGTCCATGGCGAGCACCTGACGGCGCAGCGAGGCGTACAGCGCGTGCGTGTCGTGCGCGCGGTCGGCGTGGAACAGGCGCACGGTGCGCCGCGGCCGGCGCCGGGACAGATCCTCGAAGATGGCGGCGACCGGGGTGATCCCGATGCCGGCCGAGACGAGCACGAGCGGCCGCTCGGTGTCGTCGAGCACGACGTCGCCGGAGGCTGCGAGACGTCGAGCACGGTGCCCGGCTGCGCGTTCTCGAACAGCCAGCTGGAGACCTGTCCGTCCGGGGCGCCGTCCACCCCGCGGACACGCTTGATCGTGACGCGCAGCGCATCGCCGCGCGGTCCGGACGAGATCGTGTACTGCCGGGGCTGCCGCGATCCGTCTGGCAGGTCGACGGCGATCGCGACGTACTGACCGGTGCGGTGCGACGGCGTCTCGCCCTCGATCGGCGCGAGCACGAGTGAGAACGCCTCCTCGGCCTCCTCGAGCCGTTCGTCACCGCGCACCGCTGCCGGCTCGTGCTGTCGGACTCCTGACGACGTTCAGTGCGGTGTGCGCGGTCGCCAGTACTCCGGCGGCCCGGCGCTCGGGCGACGCGGTCGGTAGGTCCTCCAGGCCGTGAGGTAGCGGCAACCGCCGTACCCGACGGCGATGCCGGTAGGCCCCACCGTCGGAGGACGGGGCGGGAAGGGGCTTTCAGACGTCGACAACGGTTCCGTTGCGCGGGAGCCCGCCCTGCAGGGTGATCGGGACGGCTTCGGCACGGGCGACGTCGGCGGTGCTGATCGCCTGCACGTGCAGGTGCGGCTCGGTGCTGTTGCCGGAGTTGCCGCAGCGCGCGAGCGGCACCCCGGCGCGCACGATGTCACCGGCGCGGACGTCGATGCTCCCCCGCTGCAGGTGGCACAGTGCGACGACGACGCCTCCGGTCTCGAGCAGGACGTGGTTGCCGGCGAGTGCGACCCACCCTTCGGCGATGCGGCGGCGCTGGGCGAGGGCGTAGCCGACAGACGGGAACCCTCGGTGCGCGCGGTGGTCGGGCTCGTCGTCGTGCACGGCGATCACCCTTCCACCGGCCGGGGCGAGGATCGGGCGCCCGAATCCCGGGAAGTGCTCCGGCGGCTCCGGGCGGAGCAGGGATGCGGTGGTGAATCGGGCAGTGCGCCCCGCGGCGTCCACCGGCACGAAGTCGATCGCGTACGACGTCGCGAACAGCGTCGTGCCATGGCTGGGCACACGATCGGCGGGGCTGTTCTGCACCAGCCAGCGGCCGATGAACGGGTAGGCGAGGTCGACGCTGCGTTCGGTCACGCCGTGCGCGCGGTCGGGAGGGTGCGCAGCGCGAGCGCCTGGCTGGCGGCGAAGATCGCGATGTCGATCGCCACGGCGAACACGGCGACGACGGCGAGGAGCGTTCCCGCGGCAATCGCGCAGAGCGCGACGAGGAGCGCGGCGAGCATGTTCACGCCCATCACGGTGCGCAGCGCGGTGCAGATGCGCAGCCGCGCCAGCATCCAGAGCACGAGGCCCGCCCACAGCACGACCGCGACTCCGGCGGCGACGATGAGCGGCTGCGGAATCGCGACGACCAGCGCGATCGATGACGCGCTCAGCGCAACGGCGCCGCCGAGCAGCGCGCAGTAGATCGCGTCGAGGCGGAGACTCCAGGTGCCGAGCGCACGTCCGTCGATCCGCTTCATACCCGCCAGTATGTCAGCGGCGCCCCGGCGCCGACAGAGCGGATGCCTGGGAGCGTAGGCTCGCGGCCATGGCCGAGTTCACGACGATCGCGAGCGATCTGTACGCCCTCGCTCCGGCTGAGTTCATCGCCGCGCGCAATGCGCGCGCCTCCGATGAGACGGATGCTGCGCTGGCGAAGCGGATCCGCGCGCTCCCGAAGCCCTCAGTCGCCGCGTGGGTGGTGAACGTGTTCGCGCACGAGCGGGCGGACCGGCTCGCGCAGGTGCTGCTGCTCGCGGAGGAGCTGCGCGAGGCGCAGGACGAGCTCGATGCCGCGGCACTCGCGAAGCTGGGACGCGATCGGCGCGCCCTGACCGGCCAGCTCGCCCAGGAGGCCGTGGGGCTGGCCTCCGATCGCGGTGAGCGGGTCACGGCGTCGACGGCGGAGGCCGTGCAGCGGACGATCTCGGCGGCGTTCTTCGATCCGGATGCCGCCGCGGCGGTGGCATCCGGTCGGCTGGTGCGCGATCTGTCCAGCGATCCCGTCGATCTGGAGGTGGTCGTCGGTGGTGGCGCGCCGGCGCCCGCCGCCGTCAAGGAGGTGCCCGCCGACGAGGTGCGCGCCCGGCGCGAGCGCAAGGAGGCCGAGAAGGCGGTACGCGAGGCCGAGAAGGAGCGGGATCGGGCGGAGAAGGAGTTGTCGCGGGCGGCGGCTTCGCGGGCTGAGGCTGAGGAGCGGGTGGAGCGACTCGAGGCGAGGGGCGAGGAGCTGGCCAAGGAGCTCGAGCGGGTGCACGCGGAAGCGGAGAGAGCACGGGCATCCGCCGAGGCGTCGGCTGATCGGCAGAGAGCTGCCGGCGATCGATACACCGAAACGGAGAAGGCGCTTGAGCAGGCCCGCCGCGGAGCGACCGAGAAGGCAGAGCGATAGCCCGGCAGCGGCCATCACGTCGCGGAGGGCGAATCGTTGCGAGTGCTCAGTCGTGACGGGGGCATGCCGAACTCCCGAGCGAACGCGACGGAGAACGCTGCGGGCGATGAATAGCCGAGATCGGTCGCCACCTGGGACACGGAACGATGGCGCAGCATCGGGATGGCGGCGAGCAGCAGCGCGCGAACGCGCCACGCCGCTGGACTCATTCTCACCTCAGCGCTGAAGTGCCGGGTCAGTGTGCGCTCGCTCATGCCGACGGTCCGTGCCCAGGCCGCGTTGCTCACCGACGCATCGGGAGCGGCCAGGAAGGACCGGCACAGGGCGGCGAAGGGTGCCCGGACCGGGAGCGGCACGTGCAACGGCGTCTCCGGCAGCGCCGCGAGCTCATGCAGGATCAGCGCGACGAGCACTCCCTCCCGACCTGCGGCCGAGTACTCCCCCTCTATGTCGGAGGCGGCGAGCAGCAGCTCACGCAGCATCGGCCCCACATCCACCACCCGGCAGGACGCCGGCCACCACGGCACCGCCGCCGGCTCGATGTAGAGACTCGAGGTCTGCACGTCGAGCATGCGCACCTGGTGTCGCGTCCGCGGCGGGATCAGCACGCCACGCTCGCCAGGAACCGTCCACGCGCCGTCATCAGTTTCCACCAGCATCGTCCCGGTGGCTGCGTACAGGAACTGCGCCCGTCGATGCTCATGCCAGCGCAGAAGATACCCAGGCGGGTAGTCGGTGGCGATGGGCAGCACAGGCACACGCAACCCATCCATCGCCTCCAGCGGCACGTTTCGCACGGAACAATGCTATTGGCTGGAACTCGCACTGATGTGCCCATTATTCGAATGCAGGACAGTGTTCCCACCGCTGTACTGAGTTGAGTGATGTTCCTCCTCGTCCTCATCGGCATTCTCACCGGGGTCACCACGGTGCTGTTCGGATTCGGCGGCGGGTTCGTAACCGTGCCGGTGATCGTCTGGGTCGTGGTCCCGAACGGCGGGGACGACGCCGGCCGAGTCGCGGTGGCCACTTCGGCGGTGGTGATGGTCGTGAACGCCGCGATCGCCACGTCCGCCGCCCGTCGCGACGTCCTCGCCCTGCTGCGCGGACGCGGCCGGCTCTTCGCGCTCCTCGCGGGCGGTGGAGCGATGGGGGCGGTGATCACGCTCGGCCTGCCCTCAGAGGTCGCTTCCTGGGGATTCGTGGTCTACCTGGCTGCCACGATCGTGGATGTGCTCGTGCGGCCGGGCTTCCTGCGGCCCTCACGGGCAACTCTCGGCTCGAGGCCGCCGATCCCGGACCTGCTGGGTGCCCCCATCGGCGCCATCGCCGCGCTTCTCGGCGTCGGGGGCAGCGTCATGACCGTTCCCCTGCTGCGGCGCTCAGGACTTCCGATGGGCGTCGCCGCCACACTGGCCAACCCGCTGACGCTCGCCATCAGCATCCCTGCAACCGTCGTCTTCCTCACCGCCAACGGCCACACTTCATCCGGCGGCGTGCTGATGATCGGCGTCGTGGATGCGGGCGCCGCCGGACTTCTGCTGCTGGGCGCTGTGCCGGCCATCGTGCTGCTGCGTCGCTGGCCGCCACGCATCCCTGATCGCGTCCATGCTTGGGCCTACCTGGCTCTGCTCCTCGCCGCGGCGCTCGCGATGGTCGCGCGGATCGCTTGAGCGGGAGGATCCTCCGCAGGCAGCTGTCTCGATCGATTGACAACGATCGCGGTAGACCGAGCCTAGCCATCGAACTGCCGGTGGCGTGTCCGGGGGATCGAACCTGCGGTCGCGGCGCCAAGGAACTGATGCCGACGAGCGACCTCAAAGCCATGTTTGAACGACAGCTTCAGGATGGCGGCGCCGATCCGGCGACCATCAGCAGGAAACGCCATCGTCTCGGCATGACGCATGCCGATGGAGACGACGAACCCGTCGCGCGGGTTGCGCAGCGCCTGCTCGGCTCAGGGTCGACCAGGTGGGCGAGCGCGTCCTCTCACTGCGGCTTCGGAGCTCAGTCAGTTCGTGGTGAGGTGTGCGCGTTGTTCGATGAGCGGGCAGGTGAAGACGTCCCGTTCTCCGAGTCCGACGCGGTTGATGTATCTGATGACGATTGCGTAGGAGGCGAACAGTCCGGTCTCGGTGTACGGCACGTCGTGGGCATGGCAGTAGTCCGCGATGATCGGCGCCGCGCGGCGCAGGTGCGGGCGGGGCATCGAGGGGAACAAATGATGCTCGATCTGGTAGTTCAGCCCGCCCATGGCGATGTCGAGGAACCGGGCGCCTCGGATGTTCCTGCTCATCATCACCTGCCGCCGCAGGAAGTCCAGCTTCATCTCACGTGGTACGACGGGCATTCCTTTGTGGTTGGGCGCGAAGGACACGCCCATGTAGAACCCGAACAGCCCCAGCTGCACCGCCAGGAAGACGAAGGCGATTCCCGGCGAGAGCACGATGAACACCAGCACCAGGTAGCCGCCCATCCTCAGCGCGAGGAACGTGATCTCCACCCAGCGCCGCTCCAGGCGTCCGCGGGCGAAGACACGGCGCACGCTCGACGCGTGAAGCGAGATCCCTTCGAAGAACAGGATCGGGAAGAACAGCAGCCCCTGATGCGCACGCAGCCATGTGATCGCCGGGTTGTGCTGACGGGCCGCGGTCTCAGCAGTGACGGCGATGACGGGCAGCTCGATGTCGGGATCGGATCCGAGCTTGTTGGGATTGGCATGGTGCCTTGTGTGCTTGTGCTGCCACCATCCGTAGCTCATGCCGACCAGCAAGTCACCGAGGACCAGGCTGATCCAATCGTTCCAGCGGCCGGACACGAAGATCTGTCGATGCGCGGCGTCGTGGCCGAGGAACGCGATCTGTGTGAAGACGATGGCGAGGACCGCGGCGGTGAAGAGCTGCCACCAGGTGTCCCCGATCCACACGAAGGCGCCGAGGCAGATGGCGAGCACGAGTGGTGCGCCGACGAGTTTCGACCAGTAGTAGCCGTAGCGCCGGCGCAGCAGCCCGCGGGCGCGGATCTGCTGGGCCAGCTCGGTGAACGTGCTCGATCCGCGCGTCCCGCTTTCGCGGGGTCGCGTGCGGATCGTCGGACGGATGCCGTCCATGATGGCTTCTCTCCGGCGTCGTCCTAAGTGCGGACGGCGCCTCCTTCTTCGAACCAATCGGCGATGCGCGCGTCGTCATCGGACGGAGCCTCAACCGAGCGACTCGCGAAAGTGATGGAATCGGCGAGGGCGGCGACGGCCGCCGCGCGCTCCTGTTCGCGGTCCGAGGCGTCCTGGTACCGATGGGCTGCGATCATCCGCTCGGATTGAAGGCCGGCGCTGATCTCGGCGAGCAGAGTGGCGAGCACCGCGCCGAGCCCGTCCCGGAGTTCCTCCAGGTTGGTATTCGCGATCTCAAGTCGCCGATCAGCGACGTGCAGTTCGACGGTCGGGAATCCGTTCGCTGCCAGGTACGCGCGCGTCTCGTTTCCTTGGATCGCCGCGACCTCGTCTCGATCCGTCTTGCGCGTGAACACCGCTTCCACGGTGTAGCGGTCCGGCGCCTCGTCTGTGAGAAGCGTCGCCGGGAGCGAGCCGACGAGGACGGATCCCAGTCCCAGCAGTCCAGGGTCTTTCCCTGCGATCTTCACTTGTGTGTTCATGAACCGACGGTACGCCTCGAACATGTGTGCGCTCACAGGCAGCATTACCGGCGGGAGATGTCGAAGAGCCCTCACCGGATCGCGCGCGTCCCCATTGACCGTCATCACGGTGAGAGCTCTCACTCCACAATGAGCCACCAGATCCTCGCGAGAATCGGTGGCTCATTCGCGACACTACACCGGTCGCTGCTTCGCCGATAGTCTTTCTCTCAGCCGCGCTCATCAGGGCGCTGCGAGGCGATGTGTTTCGGTTTTGACGCCCGTACCCGATCTTCGAGATCCGCGCGCGCCGCGGTCTCCGCGGTTGCCGAGTACGGATGCCAGTGCAACCCCACGGCACGATCCCAGCTGGTGTCCCCCTCACTGGGGGCGCGCGGACGGCGCTCGACTCCGCCGTCGCTCGTGTGTGTGGTCGCTTCGCGGTCGGCATCCTCTTCAGGCAAACTCTTACTGTTCATTTGCTGACCGTACGCGTCCGACATGTACGCGCTCACAGGTTCGAGACGGGCGGAGACCCTCTTGCCGTGAATCTGTCCGGTTCTCGCCGTTCGCCTGGGATGACGCGTACAGTGGGGACCATGTGGACAGTACTCGTGATCCTGCTTGTGGCATGGGTGGTGCTGTCAGTCGTCGGATTCGTTTTCCAGGGTCTGCTGTGGCTGGCCATCATCGGAATCGTGCTCTTCGTCGGCACGCTCATCTTCGGAATCCTCCGTCAACGGGCCAAGCGCACGGCAGCCTGAGTCTCGTCAGGCAGCATCTGCCAGAGTGCAGATGTCGAGAGCTGCTGCTCTGACGGTGATCCGCGCGCGCTTGACCAGCCCGAAACTATCGCCGTCCAGTTCGATCCCCCGCGGAGTCTCGAACCGGGCGTCGAACCGCGTGCCTTGCGCGTACTCCAGCGCCCTCAGGTCCGGTGCGAGGCCGAGCATGTTCCGTCCGAACCGAGATCGGCCCGCGAGGCCGTGAAGGGTCAGGCGGGTTCCGATCCCCGCCCACCCCAGTCGACCCTTCGGACGGAACATCACCACATCCAACAGTCCGTCATCGACCTTCGCATTCGGGATCAACAGCATGTTGCCCGTAAGAGTCCCGCAGTTGCCGACGATCACCGTATGCGCACGCGTCGACCGCACATGTCCAGCGTCGACGCGATAGTCCAGCTGGAACAGACGGTTCGCGATGACCGATCGTGCAATCGGCGCCACATACGCCATCCATCCCAGGCGTTTCTTCGCCAGCACGGTCGTGTTCTCAGCCATCTCCGCATCGAGTCCGATACCGGCCATGACCAGGAACAGATGCGTGCGCCGCTCTCCGGTCTCCTTCTCGAGCTCGACCACGCCGACGTCTATCGCTCTGGTCGCTCCCGAGAACGCCGCAGCGACTGCGTCATCGACGTCATTCAACGGAAGTCCGAGGTTTCGGGCCAGGAGATTCCCGGTTCCGGCGGGCAGCAGCGCCATCGGCGTACCAGTCCCGTGCACAACCTCGGCGACCGTCCGCACGGTGCCGTCTCCGCCGGCGACGATCATCAACGTCGGGTCGCCGGCAAGCGCGTCCTCGGCAGCACGAACCCCGGAATCCTCGCTGCTCGTCTCATACCAGCGAGACGGCTCCCAGCCGTGCGCACGCTCCTGCTCGCCAACGGCGCGGCGGATCTGGTCAAGAGGCACTTTGACCGGGTTGTACACGACCGCCGCACGCTGTGTCCGCATCCCCCGAGCGTACGCGCGCAGACAGTGAACAGGATCAATCAGTAGCCGACCCGGAACTCAACCACAGCAACAAGATGAGCGGAATCCAATGTCTCCGCCTTGAGCCGTCTCCTCAGGCGTTGACGCCCCCAAGAAGAAACAGCTGGGCGACGCAATGGAAGCACAATGAGGAACGAGGCGGGAGCGTCGGACGCGCCAAGCTCGGCTACCTCAATGTGCGCAAGGACTTCGACGGACGTCTGGTCAACACCATCGATGTCGATCCGGCCCGTGCACCGCTGACTATTCGGGCGTTCGAACAGTACGCGACCAACCAGCGGGGCGTCGACGAGGCGTACGCCTTCGTCTATCTGCTCGAAGACCCGGGCGCGCTCTACATGCAGCTGCCCGACAACATCCCCCGCCAACTTCGCTCAGCGTTCTTCAGCCGATTGGATGTCCGTGTCACCGATCGCAACGTCACGGTCGACTCGCAACGCACTGAACTCAACGAAGTCCTACATGACTGGCGCACGCACAATCGGCTCAGCGCCCAGACCCACGCCCACCAAAACGAAGAGAGCCTCCCGCGATCTCGCGGAAGGCTCTCTTCAGACCTGTACCGGCTTACTCAGTCCAAAGGTTCGAATAAGCCTGTAGTGGTCGGGCTGACAGGATTTGAACCTGCGACCCCTTGACCCCCAGTCAAGTGCGCTACCAAGCTGCGCCACAGCCCGTGGACGACCGCGCTTCCGCGCGGGCAACTCCATTATCCTAGCCGACCCGAACGGCCATCGCGAACCACCGCCGGCCCGGGCGTGGTGGCCGATGTCCGTGACCCGGCGTAGCGTGCTGACATGGTCACGATCACGACAGAACGCGCGACGGTCGAACGGTGGGACGACGTGCAGCACTCGCTCACGGGTGGCGGCGACGGAGCATCCTGTCAGTGCATCTGGCCGATGCTGCGCAACAAGGACTGGAACGCGACGAACCTCGATCAGCGCCGCGACATGCTCCACGACGAGATCGCCGACGGCCCGCCGCCCGGCATCGTCGCCTATGTGGACGGTGAGGCGGCCGGGTGGATCCGTATCGGCCCGCGCACTCGTCAGGTGCGCCTGGCCCACACGAAGGCGATCGTCGCCGCGACATCCGAGCCGTTCGACGATGACAGCGTCTGGGCGGTGAGCTGCTTCGTCGTGCGCCGCGAGCACCGCAACAAGGGCGTGAACGCCGCACTGCTCGACGCGGCCGTTACCTACGCTCAGGAATCCGGCGCCCGACTGGTCGAGGCGTACCCGGTCGACACCGACGGAGCGAAGGGACGCAGCAACGACCTCTTCCACGGCGTGCTGACGACGTTCCTCGACGCAGGATTCCACCAGGTAGGTGAGCTGAAACCCGGCCGCCCGCTGGTCACGCGCGAATTCTCGCACTGACGGCACGGCAATACGATGGAAGGATGCCGCGACGCACCGCCGCCCGCCTGCTGATCTGGGTGCCCTACATCGCTCTCTCCGTCATCCACGTGATCGCGCTGGCGACGGAGAGCGACCTCGCCGCTCCGACGAAGATGACGCTGATGCCTCTTCTCGCACTGCCCGTGGTGTTCGAGGCCCCGCGGCTGCGCCCGCGAGCGGTGCTGGCGCTTCTGCTTGCGGCTCTGCTGTTCTCATGGTTCGGTGACGAGGCCGGCACCTTCTTCCCGTGGGGGCCGGAGCTGCCGCTGATGCTGCTGTTCTTCGGCATCGCGCACCTGGCATACATCGTGTTGTTCGCGAAGTACTTGGGAGCCCGTCGCACCCCGTGGTGGACCTCGATCTACGCGGTCTGGTGGGTCGGGATGCTCGTGATCCTCGGCTCGTCGATCGGCGCGCTCATCTTCGCGGTCGCGGCCTACGGACTGGTGCTCGCCGGGACGGCGACGACGGCGGCGCGATGCCATCCGCTGATCGCCGTCGGCGGAGTGTTCTTCCTCACCAGCGACTCGATCCTCGCGTTCCGGCTCTTCCTGCCCGACGCCATGCCGCAGTGGACGAGTCCTGCAGTCATGTTGACTTACACGCTCGGGCAGGGTCTGATCATCGCCGGCGCACTCATCGCCGCGCGTTCGAAGGAGTCGCGATGAGCGAGGGCACAGCGCGGGTCGACAGCTGGCTGTGGGCAGTCCGGATCTACAAGACCCGTTCAGCGGCGACGACCGCATGCCGCGCGGGGCATGTCCGTGTGAACGGCGACAAGGTCAAGGCCGCCCAGTCCGTCAAGCCGGGTGATGAGCTGCGCGTTCGGATCTCCGGGTTCGACCGCATCCTGGTGGTGCGACAGACGCTGACGAAGCGCGTTGGCGCACCGCTCGCTGCTGCCGCGTATGACGACCGCACTCCCCCGCGCGAGCCGATGGCGATGAACGCCGTTCGCGATCGTGGTGCGGGGCGCCCGACCAAGCGGGAGAGGCGTGACATCGATCGGTTGCGCGGGCGGGACTCCTGAACTGAACCACCCTGTGGATAACTTCCGAGGCGATTTCGGCATCTCCGTTACCGTAGCCGGGTGACGTCCTCTCGCATCCTCCCCGTCCTCGCCACCGCCGTGCTCGCCCTCGGTCTGCTTGCAGGATGCACCCCCGCGCCCGAGCCGAAGCCGACGAAGACGGCGGCGTTCGCGTCGGACGAGGAGGCGTTCGCCGCGGCTGAGGAGACGTACGAGGCGTACATCGGCGCACTCAATCAAACGGATCTCGCGGATACCGACACATTCGGACCAGTGTTCACCCTTCTTCGTAACCCTGCTCTCGCGTCAGAGAAGAAAGGCTTGAGCACGTACCACGCCGAGCATTTGACGCGCACGGGCGATTCATCATTCACTTCGTTCACTCCCCTCAGCTTCGATGGGGAGAAGGTGCTCGCGAACCTGTGCCTCGACGTTTCTGCTGTGGAGATGACGCGCGAGAGTGGCGAGTCAATCGTCCCGGATGACCGTCTCAACGTAAAGCCTCTCGAAGTTACCTTCGTAGAGGCGGACACGTCTACTGGGCTAGCCATCAGTTCAAATATTCGCGCTGAGGGTTTCCAATGCGACCAGCCGTGATCACTTGCGCAAGCGCGCTAATTCTGACGGCTCTCCTTCTGCCTCAAGCTGCCTCTGCCAACGGGACGCCTCCTCAAGAGGGAGGCGGCGTCAGTTGGGCTACGCATGATGACGGCCGGCCAGGGATCGACGTCACGGGCAAGAAGACGAAGCCAGGCTCAGACGGATCCGAATCAGGCAGCGATCAAGCCGATGGCGACCGCAGCGGCGCTGTCGACGCGAGCGGCCCCCAGTTCCCGGTGTTCCCGGAGGAGTCCTGGGAGAAGTGCGACGACGAGATTCCCACGTGGCGCGGCTGCTACCTCCCGATCGAGGACGACGCTGATCCCACAGACCAGCCGCCGGCAAGCACTCCCGGCATCCCCGCCATCACGATCACCGACCTCGCCAGCTTCGCTCCCGAGGCCGCAACCCTCACCGGCGAACCCGAGAACCTCGGCGTCGTGGGTCTGCCCACGAACATGGTCGCCGACGCCGGCGTCCACACCGAGACCGGCACGTTGTTCAGCTTTCCGATCGCCGTCCGGTTCACGCCAGCCACCTACACCTTCGTCAACGGCGACAACACCACCACCAAGGCCACGACCGGCGGAGCCAGCTGGGCCGACCTCCGCCAGGCTCAGTTCACGCCCACCGCCACCAGCCACACGTACACAGCCCGCGGCACCTATGCGGCCCGCGTCGACATCGCCTACACGGCCGAGATCGACCTCGGCACCGGTTGGTTCCCCATCACAGGCACTCTGACCACGACCGGGGCCGATCAGCAGATCCGCATCTTCGAGGCGCACACGGCGCTGGTCGCCCACACCTGCAACGAAACCCCCACGGCACCCGGCTGCTGAGGCACCGCGGCGAGAACGCCCTTCGTCTCGCTTCGCTCGCTCAGGACCCGGAAACCAGAACCACGGAGACGTCCTTCGTCTCGCTCCGCTCGCTCAGGACCCGGAAGCGTCAACACCCCGAAAGCATCAGGACCCGGCAGGTGACGGGCGTCAGGACGCGGGGAGCTGCGCGAGCAGCCAGCCCGCCGACGCGACATCGGCACCTGCGGCTTCCGCCCGCTCCCGCAGCCCGCGGTCACTCGTCACGACCTTCACCGTCCTGCCCTCCCCGACGAGTCGCACCGCCTCAGCCACGATCGCATCATCGCCGCTCCCCTGCGCCCGCACGACCTCGACACCGCCAACCTCGGCCATCCCTCGGGCCTGGCCCTCGACCACGAAAGACACCTCGGGGTGCCAGCGGTCCGCCGACAGCCCCAGCTCCGCGGCCGCCACACCAGCCGTCGCCCACGCCGACACCCGGGCATACAGCCGCGCCGCCGCGCCGGCACGGTCCTTCCACCATCCGTCGGGCACGGAACCCACGACGTTCGCCGCATCGACCACGATCGCCGGACGCAGCGACAGCAGCGCCGAAAGACGCCCCCAGGAGTCCGCGAACCCCGGATGCAGCGCGCGCTGCGCCACCTCTGCCACCTGGACCCACTCCAGCGCCACGCTCTCGGGGTCGCTGATCACGGGGTCGAACGGCTCCACGACATCCGCGACCACCGTCGTGTACGTCCAGATCGAGAGATCGAGCACATCCGAGAACCGCGGACGCAGTGCCCCTTCGGGGATGCCCGCCTCCTCGCGCGCCTCACGCAGCGCACCGTCCAGCGCCGACTCGTCCTGATGCCGCGCACCGCCGGGTATCCCCCACGTGCCGCCGAAATGACTCCACCCGACCCGGTGTTGCAGCAGCACTCCGCGCTCTGCGTCGACAGCGAGCACACCGGCCGCACCGAACCGGCCCCAGTACCGCTCCCCCGAGTCAGCCACGACCCAGGCATCACCTGGGTTGAGGGGCCCCAGCGGCCGTCGCGGTTCGCCGGGCTCGGGAGGAACGATCGTCACCCGTCCAGCCTTTCACAGCCTGCGCGGCGCAGTGCGCTCCGCGACGCCCGATGACCTGACCGCCGCGTCCTGAACGAGGCTGTATCCCAGCGCCGCTTCGGCGATCTCCGTCTCCCGGTTCGCCCCGGCGCCGATCCCGCGCACCTCCCGCGCGACCCGGGCGCCGCTTCAAACGGCCGTGTTCAGCGCATACAGCCTGCGCTTCTCATCCTCGGTCAACGACGACACCGCGAGTACGTCCTGCAGCACATCGGACTTCCCCGCGATGTACCTGTCGATGTCCATCGACGGATCAGCCGACAGCTCCGCCTTCACAGCCGCGTACCGGTCCCGCAGTCCGGCATCCGCGCGCAGCGCATCCCGCACGGCGACGTGCGCACGCACCTGCAGCGTCCCGTCGACGCACAGATACACGTGCCGGGCGAGCCCATCGTCGGGGGCGAAGAACGCCTCGCGATCGACGAGCCCGAGATCTCCCCGATGCACGTAGCCCGCCGCTTCCAGTGCACCGACGGCCGCGGGAACGTCCTCTCGTCGCACGATCACGTCGACGTCGATGATCGGCTTGGCGACAAGCCCTGGCACCGAGGTCGAGCCGACATGCTCGATTCCGACGACGGGTACGCCCGTCAGCGCTGTCTGGAGCTCGGCAGCGATCCTGTCGAAGAGTCCGGGCCATTCCGGCGAGTACGGCGTCACGATCACCGCCATGGAGTCAGTCCCTGCGCCGCTCGTCCCTGCTTCTTCATCGCTTCTCCTCCGGCGACGCGGCCCCCGCCGTGGGCGTGAACCGCAGCAGATTCGTCTCTCGCGGCACGAACCCCACCGACTCGTACAGTCTCAGCGCCGACTCGCGCGACGGGCGCGAGGTCAGGTCGAGCGTCCGCAGCCCGCGTTCCGTGGCGAGCTCGGTCATGCGCGTCAGCAGCATCCGGGCGATGCCGCGCCCGCGCATCGCCCCGTCGACGGCGACGTCCTCGACATGCCCGCGCAGTCCAGACGGCAGGGGCAGCGAGACGAACGTCGCCATGCCGACGATCCGTCCGTCGGCCCGGGCGACGAGTATCTCGGTCGCGTCGTGCGCGACGATCGCGTCGAACCGTCCGCGGTCGAAGGTCGCCGTGGCCGAAAGCTGCGCGAGCAGAGAGGCGAGATCCTCGGCATCCGGATCCCGGATCTCCCTGAGGACCTCGACCTCGATGCCCGCGCCGCCCATGTCAGACCGACGCCCCGGCGCGCAGCCGCGACGCCGCGAGCTCCTCCGCCGCCGCGAGCGGGGTGATGCCGCGCAACTCGGCGTCGTCCAGGATGCCGCGGACCGTGTCGCCGATGCCGGCCACTCGGGCCATGATCTCCTCGCTGGTGCCGAGCTGCTTCGCCTCGAGGTCGAGATAGATCACGCCGCCCGCGTTCACGACGAAGTCCGGCGCGTACAGGATGCCGCGCCCCGCGAGCCGGTCCGCTCCGGAGTGGTCGGCCAGGGGGTTGTTCGCCGGCCCGCAGACCGCCTTCACGTCGAGCGCATCGATCACGTCGTCGGTGAGGATGCCGCCGATTCCAGCAGGCACGAACACGTCGCCAGGCACGAGGTGCTCGGTGCCGGGCTCCGCCCAGGTCGCACCGATCGACGCCGCGAACTCGCGGCGCGCGGGGTTGATGTCGGTGACGGTCAGCACCGCGCCCTCGCCGGCCAACCGCTGCGCGAGCCGCCCGCCGACCTGCCCGAGGCCCGAGATCGTCACGCGGCGCCCCGACGCCGACGCCGAGCCGGTCAGCTTCGACAGCACCGCCTGCAGAGAGGCGTACACGCCGAGGCTGGTCGGTCCCGCGGGCTCACCCGAACCGCCGACGGTCGAGGGCAGACCGACCACGTGCGCGGTGCGCTCGCTCACCGTCAGCATGTCGTCGGTCGTCGAGCCGACGTCCTCCGCCGTGCGGTAGGCGCCGCCGAGCAGCTCGACGGCGTCGCCGAGATCGAGGAAGGCCGCACGACGGCGATCCGCATCCAGCACGGTCCCCGGCGGAAGGCCGATGACGGACTTGCCACCACCGGCATCCAGGCCCGCCGCGGCGTTCTTCAGCGTCATCGCGGCCGACAGCCGCAGCGCGTCGCCGAGGGCGTCGCTCCAGTGCGGATAGGTCCACAGCCGTGCGCCGCCGAGGGCGGAGCCGAGCACCGACGAGTGCAGCGCGACGGCGATGAACAGCCCGCTCCGCGGCCCGGTGATCACCTCCACGTGTTCGTGGGTGAAGTCTGGCAGGGGCAGGGTGTGCGTCATCGCATCCTCTTTCGGCGGGCCTCGTGGGCGCAGTCAGGCGGATGCCGGGAGTGGTGGCATCCACCTGCCATCGTAGGCGTTCCGCCTCAGCCGCGGTCCATCGCGAGCGCGCGTCTGATCACCTCGGCGTCAGCGTCGAGCAGGGCGCGCTCGCGCTCCGGCGCATGGTGCGTCAGGTCGGACCATCCGTCGCCCGCCGTCCTCGGGATGACATGCAGATGAACGTGGAACACGGACTGATTCGCCGCTTCACCATCGCACAGCAGCAGGTTGATCCCGTCGCAGGGAATGCCGGAGCGCCGCAGCGCGCGGGCGAGCTCCCGCCCGGTCTCCCAGACGCGCACCCCGTCGGCGGCATCGAGATCCTCGAGCCCGACGGCATGCGCGCGGGGAACGACGAGCAGGTGCCCGCGCGTGACCGGGAACCTGTCCATGAAGGCGACGACCGTCTCGTCCACGTAGACGATGCTCGCCGCCTCCTGTCCGCGCACGATCGCGCAGAAGACACAGGTCCCGTCGGTCATGACTACCTCTGGCGCCGCTCCCTGACCCGCATGTTGATCACGATCGGCGTGCCCTCGAACTCGTACAGCTCACGCAGGCGGCGCTGGATGAACCGGCGGTAGCCCGCGTCGAGGAATCCGGTCGTGAACAGCACGAATGTCGGCGGGCGCGTGGACGCCTGGGTGCCGAACAGGATGCGGGGCTGCTTGCCGCCTCGCAGCGGGTGCGGGTGCGCGGCGACGAGCTCGGTGATGAAGGCGTTGAACTTGCCGGTGGGGATGCGGCGGTCCCAGTTCTCGAGTGCCAGCTCGAGCGCCGGCACGAGCTTGTCGAAGTGGCGTCCGGTCTTCGCCGAGATGTTCACGCGCGGCGCCCACGCGACGTGCGCGAGGTCCTGCTCGATCTCCCGCTCCAGGTACCGGCGACGGTCGATGTTCTCCATGTCGTCGTCGAAGAGGCGGTCCCACTTGTTGAAAGCGAGCACCAGAGCGCGGCCCGACTCGAGCACCATGTCGATGATGTTCAGGTCCTGCACGCTGATCGGCTGGCTCACATCGAGGACGACCACGGCGACCTCGGCCTTCTCCAGCGCCGCCGAGGTGCGCAGCGAGGCGTAGAAGTCCGCGCCCTGCTGCAGGTGCACACGGCGGCGGATGCCGGCGGTGTCGACCAGGCGCCAGAGCTTGCCGCCCAGCTCGACGATCTCGTCCACCGGGTCACGCGTGGTGCCGGCGAGGTCGTTGACGACCACGCGCTCCTCGCCCGCGGCTTTGTTCAGCAGCGAGGACTTGCCCACGTTCGGGCGGCCGAGGATGGCCACGCGGCGCGGTCCGCCGATCTCGGCCTTGGCGACCGCCGACACGTCGGGCAGCTTCTCCATGATCGCGTCGAGCAGGTCGGCCACACCGCGGCCGTGGATCGCGGAGACCGGGTGCGGCTCGCCGAGACCGAGGTTCCACAGCGCGGCGGCCTCCGGCTCCTGGCGTGCGTCGTCGATCTTGTTCGCGACGAGGAACACCGGCTTGCCGCTCTTGCGCAGCAGACGGACGACGTGCTCGTCGGTCGACGTGGCGCCGACCATCGCGTCGACGACGAACAGCACCACGTCGGAGAGGTCGATCGCGACCTCGGCCTGCGCGGCGACCGAACGGTCGATGCCCTTGGCATCCGGCTCCCAGCCGCCGGTGTCGACCAGCGTGAAGCGGCGGTCGAGCCACTCGGCCTTGTACGTGACGCGGTCGCGGGTGACACCGGGGGTGTCCTCGACGACGGCCTCGCGGCGGCCGAGGATGCGGTTCACGAGCGCGGACTTGCCGACGTTCGGCCGACCGACGATCGCGACGACCGGCAGGGCCGGCAGAAACTCGATGCCGTCCTCGCCGAGCGTGACGCCCGCGAGCAGCGCGTCGTCCTCGTCCTCCAGCTCGTAGTCCGACAGCGAGGCGCGCAGCACCTCGGCACGCTGGTCGGCGAGCTCCTCGTCCAGCGCGGCCATCTTCTCGGCCAGCTGGTCGGGCGCGCCCTCGTACTCCGCCTGCCCTGAATCGTTCGTCGGGTCAGCCATTTCGTTCTCCTAGCCGTTCGCCGATCACCGCGAGAACGGCGTCGACGGTCTGCTGATAGTCCAGGTCGGTGGAGTCGACGACGTCCACCCCGGGTGCGGCGGTGAGGAAGTCCACCACCGCGCTGTCGCTGCGGTCGCGCTTGTGCAGCGCCTCCGCGACAGCGGCGGCGTTCTCGCCGCCGAGCTCTGCGGCGCGCCGGGCGGCGCGCACTTCCGGTGCCGCGGTCAGCAGGATGCGCACCGGCGCATCCGGTGCCACCACGGTCGTGATGTCGCGTCCCTCGACGACGACGGCCGGGTACGGCGCCTCGGCGACCAGGCGCCGGAACACCTCGTTCACCTGCACGCGCACCGCCGGCACGCGCGCGACGCCGCTCACGGCCGCGGACACGCGGGGGTCGCGGATCGCGTCGGTCACGTCGACGTCGCCGACCGCCACGCGACGGTCGTCGGCATCGAGTCCCTGCTGCAGCGGGAAGTCGGACGCCGCCGCCAGGACGGCCTGCTCGTCCGCGGTGTCCGCACCGCGCTCGAGCACGTACCAGGCCAGCGCGCGGTAGGCGGCGCCGGTGTCGAGGTAGCCGTAGCCCTGCCGCCGGGCGATCTCCTTCGAGACGCTCGACTTGCCCGAACCCGCGGGCCCGTCGATCGCGATGAACTTCGCGGCATCCGTCGTAGAGGTGATGTCAGTCATTCGTGCTCCCTGCGATCCGCCATCCGCGTGACTCCAGTCCTTCGATCGCCCCGCGCAGCGCGGCGGGTGCGACGCTGATCTCGGCGAGGCCGAACTGCGCTCCCGGCGAGTGCTCCAGGCGCAGGTCCTCGACGTTGACCTCCAGCTCGCCGAGCTCGCCGAACAGGCGACCCAGCTGGCCCGGGGTGTCGTCGACCATGACGACGAGCTGCTCGAACCGGCGGTTCTGACCGTGCTTGCCCGGCAGCCGCTCGACGCCCTCGTTGCCGTGCCGGATGGCGTCCGCCACCGTGCGCCGCGAGCCGGGGGCATCCGGGTCGCGCAGCGCGGCCGACACCTCGCGCAGATCCTCGGCGAGGGCGTCCAGGATGTCGACCACCGGCGCCGCATTCGCCCCGAGGATCTGCACCCACAGCTCAGGAGCGGATGCCGCGATGCGGGTCGTGTCGCGCACGCCGGGGCCGGCCAGGCGCAGCGCGCCCTCCTCTGCGTCGGCGAGGCGAGCAGCCAGCAGGCTGGCCACGACCTGCGGCACGTGCGAGGTCAGCGCGACCGAGCGGTCGTGCTCCTCGGGGGTCATCTCGAGCGGCATCGCCCCGACGTCGAGCGCGAGCGCCTCGACGAGCGACAGGTCGGCCGCGCGCGTCTCCTCGTCGCGGCACACCACCCAGGGGCGCCCGATGAACAGGTCGGCGCGCGCCGAGATCGCTCCCCCGCGCTCCCGACCGGCGAGCGGGTGAGAGCCGATGTAGCGGGTCAGGTCGACGCCACGGTCGCGCAGAGCGCGGTAGGGCTCGAGCTTCACACTCGCGACATCTGTCACCACGGCATCCGGGAAGCGCGCCAGCTCGGACTCGATCACGTCGGCCGTGACATCAGGCGGCACGGCGACGACGATCAGCGCAGGATGGTCATCGACGGATGCGGCGCGTCCCGCGCCGTAGTCGATCGCGAGGCGCAGCTGCGCGGGCGAGGCATCCGCCAGCACGACGTCGACGCCCTTCGCGCGCAGGGCGTGGCCGATACTGGCACCGAGCAGTCCGGAGCCGACGATGCGCACGGTGCCCGAGACGCGCGACTGCGTCGCGGCACCATGGCCTGGTTCGGTCACTGCTTCTCCTGCACGTCTCCCGGCGCCTGATCGGCAGGGGTCTCCTCGCGCGACAGAGTCAAAAGCGCGCCGAGTTCGATTTTAGTCAGTTCACGGCTCTTCCCGGCAGGGAGCGTTCCCAGGTGCAGCGGGCCGAACTGCCGGCGAACCAGATCGACGACCGGATGCCCCACCTCGGCCATCATCCGGCGGACGATGCGGTTGCGACCGGAGTGCAGGGTCAGCTCGACGATGCTGTGCCCGGCACCGCCACCCCGCGACGTGTCGAGCAGCCGCGCCTTGTCGGCCTTGATGAACCCGTCCTCCAGGTCGAAACCCTTCGTCAGCTTGGCGATTGTCTGAGGTGTGACGACGCCCTGCACCTTGGCGATGTAGACCTTCGTCACCCCGAACGACGGGTGCGCGAGCACGTGCGCCAGCTCGCCGTCGTTGGTCAGGACGAGCAGTCCGCTGGTCTCGGCATCCAGCCGTCCGACGTTGTACAGCCGCTCGTCGTAGTCCTTCGTGAAGCGCCGCAGATCGGGGCGCCCCTTCTCGTCCTTCATAGAGCTCACGACGCCGGTGGGCTTGTTCAGCATCACGTAGCGCTTGGAGACGTCGAGCTGCACCGCGGTGCCGTCCACGTCGATCAAGTCGTGCTCGGGGTCGATGCGCGTGCCGAGCTCGGTGACCGTACGCCCGTTCACCCGGATACGGCCCTCCACGATGTACTGCTCGATCACGCGCCGCGAGGCGACGCCCGCATTCGCGAGAGCCTTCTGCAGGCGGACGCCCTCGGGTGCTTCGTCAGTCATGAACCAATTCCTTCGTCGAATCCGTCTGCACCGTCGTCGAGCAGCGGCGAGATCGGCGGCAGCTCGTCGAGCGAGTTGATGCCGAGGTGCTGCAGCAGCTGGTCGGTGGTGCCGTAGTTGATGGCGCCGGTCTCGGAGTCGGCGAACATCTCGGTGATGAGCCCGCGGGCCAGCAGGGTGCGGACCACCGAGTCGACGTTCACCGCGCGGATGGACGCCACCTGGCCGCGCGTGACCGGCTGCTTGTACGCGATCACGGCGAGTGTCTCGAGCGCTGCCTGTGACAGCCGCGCCGGGGCCTGACCGCCGACGAACTCCGCGACGAGGTCGTCGTGGTCTTCGCGGACGTACATCCGCCAGCCGCCTCCCACCTCGCGCAGCTCGAACCCGCGCCGGGGACCTGCTCCCCGGCCGTCGTAGTCGTCCACGAGGGTCTCGAGCGCCTGCCGTACAGCCGGCACGGGCGACCCGACTGCAGCCGCCAGCGCGACCAGTCCGATCGGCTCGTCGATGATCAGCAGGATCGCCTCGAGCCGCTCGGTGAGCGGGGTCTCGAGGACCGTCTCCGCGTCGATCACGTCATCGGTCCCGCGCACTTCATCGGTCATAGTCGGCTCCCAACGTCGCCAGCATCTCGTCGGACCAGCTCTCGGCGGACCAGCGCAGCGTCAGCTCACCCAGCGGCTCCAGCTGCTCGAAGGACAGCGCGGCATGCCGATACAGCTCCAGCACCGAGATGAACCGTGCGACCACGACCCCCGGCTCGGTGCTGCCTGCGACCAGCTCGCGGAACGTCAGCGACGGCGCCGCGCGCAGCAGGGTCACGACGATGGCCGCCTGCTCGCGGATGCTGACCAGCGGCGCGTGCAGGTGATCGAGGCCCACAGAGGGGATCTCCTTCGGCGCGAAGGCCAGCACCGCGAGCGCGGCGAAGTCGTCGGCGCTGAGCGTCCACACCAGTTCGGGTGTCTTCTTCCGGTGCTTCTCCTCGATCGGCACCGCCCGCACATGCCGCCGCTCCTCGCGCTGCAGACAGCGGGAGAACCACGCCGAGACCTCCTTGAAGGCCCGGTACTGCAGCAGCCGCGCGAAGAGCAGGTCGCGTGCTTCGAGCAGCGCCACCGACTCGGCATCCACCAGTTCGCCCTGCGGCAGCAGGCCGGCCACCTTCATGTCGAGCAGAGTCGCCGCGACGACGAGGAACTCGGATGCCTGATCCAGTTCGTCGTCGCCGTCGAGATCCTTCAGGTACGAGATGAACTCGTCGGTGACCTTGCTCAGCGACACCTCGGTGATGTCCAGCTGGTGCTGCGAGATCAGGTTCAGCAGCAGGTCGAAGGGTCCGTCGAAGTTGGACAGCGAGACCCGGAAGCCGGATGCCTCGGCATCCTGATTCTGGGTGTCCTCAGGCGACGGCACCACGGGACACAAGCTCCCGCGCCAGTCGCAGGTACGCCTGGGCGGCGGGATGCTCGGGCGCGAACTCGGTGATGGGGACGCCCGACACCGATGCATCGGGGAACTTCACGGTGCGGCCGATCACGGTCTCGAGCACGTCGTCGCCGAACGCCTCGACGACCCTCTCCAGCACCTCGCGGGAGTGCAGCGTGCGCGGGTCGTACATGGTGGCGAGCACGCCGTCGAGCTTGATCGCCGGGTTCAGCCGGTCGCGTACCTTGTCGATCGTCTCGATGAGCAGGGCGACGCCGCGCAGCGCGAAGAACTCGCACTCCAGCGGGATGAGCACGCCGTGCGCCGCCGTGAGCGCGTTCACTGTCAGCAGGCCCAGCGACGGCTGGCAGTCGATGAGGATGACGTCGTACTCCCCGGCGACCTGACGGAGCACGCGGGACAGGATGGTCTCGCGCGCGACCTCGTTGACCAGGTGCACCTCGGCGGCGGAGAGGTCGATGTTCGCCGGCAGCACGTCGAGGTTCGAGGTCGCGGACTGCACGATCACATCGTGCGCATCACGCTTGGGATCCAGCAGCAGGTCGTAGATCGTGGGGATGTCGTGGGTGGGGATGCCGAGGCCCGCCGACAGCGCGCCCTGAGGGTCGAAGTCGACCGCGAGCACCCTGCGCCCGTACTCGGCCAGCGCCGCCGCGAGGTTGATGGACGTCGTGGTCTTGCCCACTCCGCCCTTCTGGTTGCACAGCGCGATGATGCGCGCCGGACCGTGCGAGGAGAGCGGTGCGGGGATGTCGAACCCGTGATAGGGACGACCGGTCGGTCCCATCGGGATGTCGTCCTTGGTCTTCTTCGCCACCGGTTCTCCTGCTCCTCGTGCTCGGTCGATTGTATCGATACGGCTCCCCTGGCTCATCCCGGCGCGCCCAGGTCGGCGCTCACCGCCCACGGCGACGGTCAGCGCGCTCGCGGGTGCGAGGTCGCATAGACGTCGCGCAGGGTGTCCACCGAGACATGCGTGTAGATCTGCGTCGTCGCCACCGACGCGTGACCGAGCAGCTCCTGCACGACGCGCACGTCGGCGCCGCCCTGCAGCAGGTGGGTGGCGAAGGAGTGCCGCAGGGTGTGCGGCGAGACCTCGGCGGTGATCTGCGCTCGCTCCGCGGCGGCGCGGATGATCAGCCAGGCGCTCTGCCGCGACAGCGGTGCGCCGCGCGCGCCGAGGAACAGACGAGCGGATGCCCGGCCCTTGGCCGCCAGGTCAGGGCGGACCCTGGTGAGATAGGCGTCGACGGCCGCACGCGCATAGGAGCCGAGCGGCACGATCCGCTCCTTGTCGCCCTTGCCCCGAAGGCGCAGCACATCGCCGTGCGACAGGTCGTCGACGTCGAGCGCGACGGCCTCCGAGATGCGGGCTCCGGTGGCGTACAGCAGTTCGAGCAGCGCCCGATCGCGGAGGCCGAGCGGCTCGTCCGCGCTCGGAGCGTCCAGCAGCCGCTCCACCTGGTCGATGGTGAGCGCCTTGGGCAGCCGGCGCGGCATCTTCGGCGGGCGGATCCGGCCGGTGGGGTCATCCGGTTCGATCTCCTCTCTGGCGAGGAAGCGGTGCCAGCTGCGCACCGACGACTGCAGCCTGGCCAGGCTGGTCGCCGCCGGCGGTGGCACGGCGCCGGCCCGGTCGGCGACGAACGCCTGAACCACGGCAGGGGTGATCTCGGCGGTGTCGCCGATCCCCTGCTCTCCCAGCCATTCCCGGTAGCCCGCGAGATCGCGGCGGTAGGCCGCGATCGAGTGCTCCGACAGGCCGCGCTCGATCGTCACGTGCCGCAGGTACGCGTCGATCGCCCGGTCGAGCTGCACGGCTACTGCCCGGCGGGTTCCTGCCGGCGCAGCATCCGCTCGGCCGCGAGCACGCCGATCTGCAGGATGCCGTTGTGCATCCGTCCGGCGAGCACCGCGTTCGCGGCATCCGACAGCGGAACCCAGGCGAGACGGATGTCGGCCTCCTCGTCCTCGCGATCATGCGCGGCCGCCGCGTGCTCGACCCCGGTGGCGAGATACACGTGGATCATCTCGTCGTTGCCGCCCGGCGTCGTCCAGGACGACACGAGGTGCTGCCAGTGCTGAGCCGTGAGGTCGGCCTCCTCGGCGAGCTCCCGCTGCGCGGCGGCGAGAGGCTCTTCGCCCGCGACGTCCAGCAGGCCTGCGGGCAGCTCCCAGTCGCGATGCCGGATCGGGTGCCGGTACTGCTGGATCAGCAGCACCCGGTCTTCGTCGTCGAGCGCGACGACGGCCACGGCGCCCGGATGCGCGACGTACTGCCGCACGATCTCACCGTCGCCGTAGCGCACCCGGTCGGAGCGCACGTCCCAGACGCGCCCCTCGTACACGAGGTCGCTCTGCAGCACCTCGGGCGCGAAGGGCTCGTCGGTCAGCCCTGCGTCTTGCCCCGCGGATCCTGAGCGAGCGAAGCGAGACGAAGGGCGCTCAGGAACCGGACGGGAGGTCGGATCAGGTGTCGTCATCGCCGAACAGCTCGCTCGAGCGGTGGCGCTCGATGGCCGCACCGACCAGGCCGCGGAACAGCGGATGCGGTGAGGTCGGGCGCGAGCGCAGCTCGGGGTGCGCCTGGGTGGCGATGTAGAACGGGTGCACGTCGCGGGGCAACTCCACGTACTCGACGAGGTCGAGTTCGGGGTTCAGCCCCGAGAAGACGAGTCCCGCCTCGGAGAGACGCGAACGGTAGGCGTTGTTGACCTCGTAGCGGTGGCGGTGGCGCTCGGAAGCGACCTCGGATCCGTACAGCTCGCGGGCCAGTGACCCTTCGGCCAGCGCGGCCTTGTACAGGCCGAGGCGCATGGTGCCGCCCAGGTCGCCGCCGTCGAGGATCTCGACCTGCTCGGCCATCGTGGCGATGACGGGCTCGGCGGTCTCGGGGTCGAACTCGCTCGAGGAAGCACCGGCGATGCCTGCCACGTCACGGGCGTATTCGATGACCATGCACTGCAGGCCCAGGCACAGGCCGAGCGTCGGGATGCCCTGCTCACGGGCGAACTTCAGCGCGCCCAGCTTGCCCTCGATGCCGCGGATGCCGAAGCCGCCGGGGATGCAGATGGCGTCCAGTTCGGAGAGCTGCGCCTTGGCACCCTCGGGCGTCTCGCACAGGTCGGAGGGGATCCAGCGGATGTTGACCTTGGCCTCGTGGGCGAAGCCGCCGGCCTTGATCGCCTCGGTCACCGAGAGGTACGCGTCGGGCAGATCGATGTACTTGCCGACGAGCCCGACGGTGACCTCGTGCTTGGGGTTGTGCACGGCGTGCAGCACCCGGTTCCAGCGGGTCCAGTCGACGTCGGCGGCCTTGTCGGCCAGGCCGAGGCGGCGCACGATGTACGAGTCGAGTCCCTGCTCGTTCAGCGTGGACGGGATGTCGTAGATGCTCGGCAGGTCGACGGTGTTCACGACACCCTCGGCATCCACATCGCACATCAGCGCGATCTTGGCGAGGTTGCTCTCGCTCACCGGGCGGTCGCTGCGCAGCACCAGCGCGTCAGGCTGGATGCCGACCTGCCGGAGGGCCGCGACGGAGTGCTGCGTCGGCTTCGTCTTCTGCTCGCCGGAAGCGCCCATGAACGGCACGAGCGAGACGTGCACGAAGAAGACGTTGTCACGGCTGAGCTCGTGGCGCAGCTGACGAGCCGCCTCGAGGAACGGCTGCGACTCGATGTCGCCGACCGTGCCACCGACCTCGGTGATGATGACGTCGGGCTGCGGCTGCTCGGTGGCCTGCAGGCGCATACGACGCTTGATCTCGTCGGTGATGTGCGGGATGACCTGCACGGTGTCGCCGAGGTACTCTCCGCGGCGCTCACGGGCGATCACCTGCGAGTAGATCTGCCCGGTGGTCACGTTCGCGGCCTGCGACAGGTTGGTGTCGAGGAACCGCTCGTAGTGGCCGATGTCGAGGTCGGTCTCGGCGCCGTCGTCGGTGACGAAGACCTCGCCGTGCTGGAACGGATTCATCGTGCCAGGGTCGACGTTGAGGTAGGGGTCGAGCTTCTGCATCACCACGCGCAGGCCCCGCGCCGTGAGGAGATTCCCCAGGCTTGCGGCGGTGAGTCCCTTGCCCAATGAAGAAACGACACCGCCCGTCACGAAGATCTGCTTCGTCGTGAAAGTGGTGTCGTCGGACCGCGCGGCTGAGTTCTGCATCACGGGCTTTTATCCTATCAGTTCGGTGCGGTGCTCAGACCGAGAAGTTCCCGAGCGTGAGTGAGGGCGGCGTCGGAGTCGGGCAGCCCGGACAGCAGCCTGGCCATCTCGGCCTCGCGCTCCCCGCCGTCGAGGCGGCGGACGCTGGAGGCCGTGACAGCGCCGCCGGACGCCTTCACGACCGTGAGGTGGTTCGTCGCGAACGCGGCGACCTGCGCGAGGTGCGTGACCGCGATCACCTGGGCCCGCTCGGCGAGCCGAGCCAGGCGGCGACCGACCTCGATCGCGGCGGCGCCGCCGATACCGGCATCCACTTCGTCGAAGACGAACGTCGGCACCGGGTCCACCCCGGCGATGACAACCTCGATCGCGAGCATGACGCGGGACAGCTCGCCGCCCGAGGCGCCCTTCGAGACCGGACGCGGCTCGGCGCCCGGATGCGGGGCGAGCAGGATCGCCACGTCGTCACGGCCATGCGTGCTCTCGGCACCCGGCGCGACCTCGACGACCAGGCGGGCGTCGGGCATGGCGAGCGCGTGCAGCTCCTCGCTGACCGCGGCGGACAGCCGCTCCGCCGCGGCGGTGCGCAGACCGGTCAGTGCGTCGGCGGCAGCATCCACGTCGGCGCGCGCCTGCGCGGCCTCGGCCTGCAGCCGTTCGATCCGGTCGCCGTCGTCGTCGAGTTCGGCGAGCCGCGCCGAACCGCTCCCCCACAGCGCGAGCGCCTCGTCGAGCGATCCGTGCTGGCGGATGAGGGCGCTGAGCGCGGCACGGCGCTCCTCGACGGCGGCGAGCTCGTGCGGACCGGTCTCGTCGAGATCCGCGAGGTACTCGGACAGCTGCAGCGCGAGATCCGCGGCCCGATAGCCGAGATCCTCGAGCGCCGTGCCGATCTCGGCGAGCCGCGGGTCGGATACGCGCTCGAGTGCTCGCCTCGCCTCGGAGATCAGCGCCGAGACATCCGGTTCGCCCTCCTCGCTCGAGATCGCCCCGCGCGCGACGGACGCTGCGATCCTGAGCTCTTCGGCGTTCGCGAGGCGCTCGGCGCGTTCGCTCAGCTCACGGTCCTCGCCGGGCTGCGGGTCGAGCGCTTCGATCTGGGCGAGATCCTCGCGCAGCCGGGCGGCTTCATCGGCGCGGCGGTCGCGGTTCTCGGTGAGGTCCGTGATCTCGGCGTCCAACGCCCGCCAGCGCGCGTACACGGCACTGTAGGTGCCCAGTGCGTCAGAGATCGCGTCGCCTCCGAAGCGGTCAAGGGCGTCACGCTGCGCGGCCGCTGAGCGCAGTCGCAGCTGGTCCGACTGACCGTGCACGACGACGAGTTCCTCGGCCAGGGACGACAGCACCCCGGCCGGGGCGGCCCGGCCGCCGACGCTGGCACGGCTGCGGCCCTCGGCGCTCAGGCTGCGCGACACGTACAGTTCTGCGGCATCCCCCGCGGGCTCGAGCTCTCCCCCGGCATCGGCGACGATGTCGGCGACCGAGCCGTCCGGCGGCACGATCCAGACGCCGGCGACGGACGCCTGCGACGCGCCGGCGCGCACGGCGCCGGAGTCGGCCCTCGCGCCGAGCAGCAGCCCCAGTCCGGTGACGACCATGGTCTTGCCTGCGCCGGTCTCACCGGTGATCGCGGTGAAGCCCGGACCGAGCGGCAGCACGGCGTCGTCGATCACGCCGAGCCCACGGATGCGCATCTCCTCGATCATCGGCTGCCTCCCCGCCACCCGGCGACCGGCAGCTGGAACTTGCGCACCAGGCGGTCGGTGAACGGGATCGGATGCAGGCGCGCGAGGCGCACCGGCCGGGAGGACCGGCGCACCACGACGCGCGCGCCCGGGGGCAGTTCGTGAGAGCGCCGGCCGTCGCACCAGAGGATGCCGGTACCCGAGGTCGACTCGAGCATCTCGATCGCCACCGATGCCTGAGGGCTGACGACGAGCGGGCGTGCGAACAGGGCGTGCGCGGAGAGCGGGACGACGGCGATCGCCTCCACGCCCGGCCAGATCACCGGACCTCCGGCGGAGAAGTTGTAGGCCGTCGATCCCGTCGGCGTGGACACCACCATGCCGTCGCATCCGTAACTCGTCAGCGGGCGGCCGTCGATCTCGACGACGACTTCGATCATCCGCTCGCGGCTGGCCTTCTCGACGGTCGCCTCGTTCAGCGCCCAGGTGTCGTACACGACCTTGCCCGCCACATCCTTCACGCGGACCGACAGCGCGAGGCGCTCCTCGACCTGGTAGTCGCGGTCGATCACGCGGCGCACGGCGTCATCCATGTCGTCGCGTTCGATCTCGGCGAGGAACCCGACATGGCCCATGTTGATCCCGAGCACAGGGGCACCGGCGTCGCGCACCAGTTCGGCGGCACGCAGGATGGTCCCGTCGCCACCGAGCACGATGGCGAGTTCGACATCGCTCACGTCGACATCGGCACCGACCGTGGCCACCTCTGAGAACCTCGTGTCCACGGCGGTGAGCTCCCCGTGGTCCTCCGCGGCGAGGACGGGCCGGGCGCCGGCGTCGCGCAGCGCCTCGATCACGCGCATCGCGGCGGCGACGGTGTCCTCGCGGTGCGCGTGAGCGACGACCAGGATGTTCCGCTCGTTCATCGTCCTCCTGCCAGTTCCGCGATGCGCTTCGTCCATTGTGTCGGATCATCGCCACCTGCGCCGAGGTGGGCGAGGTACTCCGCATTCCCGTGCGTGCCGAGGATCGGCGAGGGCAGGATGCCGCGAATGCCGAGCCCGGCGTCCCAGGCGTCCCAGGCCGTCCGCTCCACCGCATCGACCCTGGTCGTCGGGTCGGTGACCAGCCCGCCGCGGACGGCGGTGCGGCCCACCTCGAACTGCGGCTTGATGAGCAGCACGATGTCGGCTCCGGGCGCGGCGACTGCGGCGACGGACGGGAGCACGTGCTCGAGCGAGATGAAGGAGAGGTCTCCGGAGATGAGGTCGGGGGCGTCGGACTCACCCGTCGCCTCGGCGAGGTTCTGCGGGGTCATGTACCGCACGTTGTAGCCCTCCACGGACGTGACGCCGGGATCGGCGGCGACGGACGGGGCGAGCTGCCCGTGCCCGACATCCACGGCGAGCACTCGGCGTGCGCCGCGCTCGCGCAGCACCTGCGTGAACCCACCCGTCGACGCGCCCATGTCGAGCGCGAGACGCCCCTGGACGGGGATGCCGAAGCCGTCCAGCGCAGCGATGAGCTTGTGAGCACCGCGGCTGACGTAGTCGTCGGCGCCGTCGACAGTGAGTTCGGCCTCGTCCGGAACGGGGGTCGAGGCCTTCACGACGGGGCGCCCGTCGATCCGCACTCTGCCCTCACTGATGAGCGTGGCTGCGTGCGAGCGCGAACGCGCCAGTCCTCGTGCGGCCAGCGCCGCGTCGAGGCGCGTCACCGTTCCCCGGCGGGGTTCGGCCGCTGGTCGGTCTTCGGTGCGCTGTCGAGTCGCTTCATGAGCTCGCTGTGCAGGCCCGAGTACGCTTCGGCGCGATCGGCGAGCGGCTGGCCCTCGATCAGTCGCAGCCTGCTCCAGAGCGCGTCGGCCGGTTCGTCTGACCGGTGATGCTCGGCGGGATCGTGCATAGCCCCACCCTAACGTGGGGTGCGGACGACGAACCGGCGGCGCTCGGAAGTGTGGACAGTCAGGGACGGTGGAACGGATCCGCGTAGAGGCGCTCCGGCACCTCGAACACGTAGATCGCCGCACCGCTGCCCCAGATCGCGGCTGCGCCGGCGCGCAGCAGGTCGATCTGCCGCTCGCCTTCCGCGAGGATCTCGACGTTCGCCCCCACCACGCGCACGGCGGCACCGTTCACGTGGAAGGCGCCGTCCTTCTGCACGGTCTGCGGGTACGGCTCGTGCAGCTCACGCAGGTCGCTGAGGATGTAGGTCGGCCGGGATCCCTCAGGGGCGGCGAGAACGTGCTTGGGACGGTCGATGCCGGTCAGCACGAGCGCCGAGTCGATTCCGGCACGGTTCGCGCCGAGGATGTCGGTGTCGAGCCGGTCGCCGAGGAACAGCGCGTTGCTCGCGCCGAACCGCGCCAGCGCCTCTTCGAAGATCGGCGTCTCGGGCTTGCCTGCGACGGTCGACAGGCGGCCGATCGCCGTGTGCACCGCCGAGACGAGCGTGCCGTTGCCCGGTGCGACGCCGCGCTCGCGCGGGATCGTCCAGTCGGTGTTCGTCGAGATCCACGGGATGCCGCCCTCGTCCTCGGGGACCTTCAGCGCGAAGGCCGCCTCAGCGAGATCGGTCCAGGCGACCTCGGGCGCGAAGCCCTGCACGACGGCGCTCGGCGCGTCTTCGGCACTGCGGGTCACCGTGTAGCCGGCCTTCTCGGCCTCGACGACGAGTCCTTCTCCGCCGACGATGAGGATCGTCGCCGGTGGCGGCACCATCGTGGTGAGCAGTCGCATCGCCGCCTGGGGGCTCGTGACGACGTCGTCCTGGCGGACGTCGAGGCCCAGCTCGCGCAGGTGCCCCGCGACGCTCGCGTCGGTGCGCGAAGCGTTGTTCGTGATGTACCCGAGGCGGATGCCGGCCGCTGCGCGGTTCAGACTGTCGACGGCGTGCGGGAGCGGCCCGGGACCGGCGTACACGACGCCGTCGAGGTCGGCCAGCACGGCGTCACGGCCGTCGAGGGGGGTTGCGGGAGCGGGAGCGGTTCTGCGGAAAAGGCCCATCAGGCCTTGCCCTCATCAGTGGACTCGGGCTCGTCGATCCCCGCCTCCACGAGGATCTCCGCGACCTCGGCGGCGACGTCGTCGGCCTTGGGCTCAGGGGCGTCAGCGACGTCGTCTGCTGAGCCGTCGGCGTCGGCTTCGGCGGCGGGCTCGCCGGCGGCGTCGTCGATCTCGCCTTCGACCTCGTCGACCTCATCGGCCGCGTCATCGACGTCGACCACGGCGTCGTCGAGCTCGCCCGCGGCATCCTCGTCGTACTCGTCGTCGAAGTCCTCGATCAGGCCATCCTCGACGATGATCTCGTCGTGCTCCGCGGATGCGGCGAGGAGCGCGTCGGCGGCGGTCTCGGCGCGCTCGGCCCAGAACTCGGCCTCATCGGTGCGTCCGAGGTCCTCGAGCACAGCGGCGCGCGCCGCGAACAGTGCGGGGCTCCACTCGAAGGCGCGGTCGGGGTCGAGCTCGGGGATCTCCAGCTCGCCGAGGGCGAGTTCGAGCTCGCCACGGTCCATGCGGGCACCGGACATCGCGATGGCGAGAGCCACGCGCACCTCGGTCGGCAGAGCGGAGCGGTCGACTCCGCGTCCTTCCTCCAGGGCGCGATCGGGACGGCCGACGCCGCGCTCGCTGTCGACGATCAGCGCGATCTGGTCCTCACGGCCCGAGATGCGGCGATAAGTGCGCAGTTCGCGGAGGGCCAGGGCGAAGTCGCCGATGGCATAGGCCGTGATCGCCACGGACTCGCGCACGACCGGAATACGGCCGGCGCGACGCGATGCGGCGAGGGCGTGCTCATGGGCGAGCTGCGGGTCCTCGTCGATCAGGCGAGCCGACATCGCCAGGTGGCGGGCGACCCGCTCGGCGTTCTCCATGCTGAGCGTCTTCAGCTCGTTGCGCGCTGCCGGGTGCAGGTCCCGCGGTGTGATGTCATCGGGAAGCTGTGGCTCCGGAACGCGCTCACGCACCGGTGCGTACGGGTTGTACTCGCGCTCGGCACCCCCGCGCTGCGGAGTGTGCGAGCGACGGTCGCCGCCCCGGTCGTCGCGGCGACGGTCATCACGCTGCGGGCGGTCGTTGCGGTAGGGGCGGTCACCGCCGCGGGAATCGTCCCGCTTGTACGGGCGGTCTCCCTGCGGACGATCATTCCGGTACGGGCGATCGCCACCCTGGCTGCGGTCGTTCCGATAGGGGCGGTCACCGCCCCGGGAGTCATCCCGCTTGTACGGACGGTCACCCTGGCTGCGATCGTTCCGATAGGGGCGGTCACCGCCCCGGGAGTCATCCCGCTTGTACGGACGATCGCCCTGCGGACGATCACTGCGGTAAGGACGATCGCCCTGCGGACGATCGTTCCGATAAGGGCGGTCCCCACCACGGGAATCATCGCGCTTGTACGGACGAGCGCCACTCTGACTTCGGTCGTTACGGTACGGGCGGTCGCCACTCCGGGAATCGTCACGCTTGTACGAACGGTCACCCTGCGGACGATCGTTCCGGTACGGACGATCGCCACCACGCGAGTCGTCACGCTTGTACGGACGGTCGCCCTGCGCACGATCGTTGCTGCGGTAGGGCCGATCCCCCGAGCCGTTGCGGTCGTTCCGGTGCGGACGGTCACCACCACGAGAATCGTCACGCTTGTACGGGCGGTCGCCGCCCTGCGAGCGGTCCCCGCGGTAGGCACGATCACCTGAGCCGCCGCGGTCGTCACGACGTCCGCTGTTGCGGTCGTATCCGCCGGAGCGAGGTGCACGGCCGGCGGCGTCGGAGTACGAGCGCTTCTTGCCGTTCGAGGAGCCTGAGCCAGAGCGCGATGAATCCCCGCCCTCGCGACGATTCTGCTGATCTTCTGACATTCTGACTCCCTATGAGCTTGTTAACGCAAGATGGCCACCCAACAAGGGGTGGCCATCTTACCTAAGAGGAGTTCGGCGGTGTCCTACTCTCCCACAGGGTCCCCCCTGCAGTACCATCGGCGCTGTGAGGCTTAGCTTCCGGGTTCGGAATGTGACCGGGCGT
>NZ_QUAB01000012.1 GCF_003387575.1 Microbacterium bovistercoris
CACGCCAGATGTCGGACAGATCACCAAGATCCGTCCGACATCTGGCGTGTCGGCCCCCGTTCTGTATTCCTCCCCAGGGACCCGGTCGGGCGGGTTGTCCACTGTTCGCGGGTTCGGCGGTCTGCGGCGGGCATCGGATGCCGGATGCTGGGCGACATGCTGGATCCGCAGACACTCATCACACGGCTCGGCGGCGTCGCACAGGGAACGCGACTGCAGGAGTTCGGCGTCAGCCGGATGCGCCTGAGCCAGGCCGTACGCCAGGGGCGCATAGAGCGGCTGCGTGCCGGTGTGTACGCCACGGCGACCGCTCCACGCGCCGAACGCGACGCCGCCCGCCACGGGGGTCGCTGACCTGCGCGTCGGCGCTGCGACGGCAGGGCGTCTGGGTGGTGTCCGGGGACGGCCCGGCCCATGTCTGGGTCGGGCACCGGGGCCGCGTGCACCCCCACACCGGATGCCAGTGCGTCACTCATTACTTCCGGGGCGCATCCGCTTTCGGCGTCGTCGATGTCGTCACCGCCCTGCTGCATCTGCATCGATGCGAGGGCGATGAGTCATTCTTCGCGTCGCTGGAGTCCGCGATGCGGCTGCGACTCGTCGGCGCAGCCGAACGACGACGCATCCGCACCGCCCCTCCCGCCTACGCCCGCTGGCTCGTGGACTTCGCGCGCACCGATGCGGACAGCGGGTTGGAGTCGCTGCTCCGTCTCAGGCTGCACCTCCTCGGCATCAGCCTGGAATGCCAGGTCGTCATCGACGGCGTCGGCAAGGTCGACTTCGTCATCGGCGGACGCCTCATCATCGAGGTCGACGGCAAGGAGAACCACGACGGCCCGACGAAGCGCCACAAGGACCTGACGCGTGATGCCGCGGCATCCGCTCGCGGCTACGAAAGCCTTCGGTTCGACTACTCCCAGGTCATTCACCGCTGGGAGACCGTGCAGCCGGCGGTCCTCGCGGCGCTCGCGCGCATCCCCACGTGACAGATCGGGGGCCGACACGCCAGATGTCGGACCGATTCCCACGATCCGTCCGACATCTGGCGTGTCGGCCTCGGAGTGTATTCGACAGCGCCCGGCTCAGCAGCGGCGGGCGCCCGGATTCGCGTCCTGATCGGCGTAGTGCGTGCGCCGGAACTCGCGCTCGGACATCGGCTCGCGATCCGGATGCACCGATCGCTCATGCTCCAGGTAGCAGGTGCACTTCGACCGCTCGGTCAGTCCGTTGACGTACCAGGCCAGTCTCCGCCACGCGCGACGCAGCATGTCAGTGCCCCTGGACGGGCTTCAGGTCGGCGGGCAGCTCGTCCCACTCCTTCTCGAGCGCCTTCTCCTCCCGCGAGGCGAACAGGCCGGCCGGCGCCTAGCGCTTCGACGGCACCGCAGGCTCCTCGTCGTCGATGACCTCGGTCGAGCGAAAGGTCAGCTGAGCTCTCCGCCCTCGAGCAGGTCGGTCACGAGCGCCGCGATCGCCGATCGTTCCGAGCGGGTCAGCGTCACGTGTCCGAACAGTTCGTGCCCCTTCAGCGTCTCGATCACCGAGGCGATGCCGTCGTGCCGGCCGACCCGCAGGTTGTCGCGCTGGCCGACATCATGCGTCAGCACGACACGGGAGTTCTGCCCCATCCGGCTGAGCACGGTCAGCAGCACGTTGCGCTCCAGCGACTGCGCCTCGTCGACGATCACGAAGGCGTCGTGCAGCGAGCGCCCGCGGATGTGCGTGAGAGGCAGCACCTCGAGCATCCCCCGCTCGATCACCTCGTCGATGACGTTGCCCGAGACGACGGAGCCGAGGGTGTCGAAGACCGCCTGGCCCCAGGGGTTCATCTTCTCCTCGCGATCGCCCGGGAGGTAGCCGAGCTCCTGCCCGCCGACCGCGAACAGCGGCCGGAAGACGATGATCTTCTTCTGCTGCTGCCGCTCCAGCACCGCTTCGAGGCCCGCGCACAGGGCGAGCGCGGACTTGCCGGTGCCGGCTCGACCGCCGAGCGAGACGATGCCGACCTCGGGGTCGAGCAGCAGGTCGATCGCGATGCGCTGCTCGGCGGAGCGGCCGTGCATCCCGAAGATCTCGCGGTCGCCGCGCACCAGCCGGTACTCGCCGTCGCCGGTCACGCGCCCGAGCGCCGATCCGCGCTCGGAGTGGATGATCAGCCCGGTGTTCACCGGAACTCCGCGGACGTCCTCGCTGAGACCGATCTCGCTCTCGTAGAGGTCGCTCATCTCGTCTCCGGAGAGGTCGACGTTCGCGATACCGGTCCACCCGGAGTCGACGGCCTGCTCGGCGAGGTACTCCTCGGCGCTCAGTCCGAGCGACGCCGCCTTCACCCGCATCGGAAGATCCTTCGACACGATCGTGACGTCCTGGCCGTCCTGCGCGAGCTGTGCGGCGATGGCGAGGATCCGGCTGTCGTTGTCGGTGAGCCGGATGCCGGCGGGCAGCACCGAGAGGTCGGCGTGGCCGAGCTCGACCCGCAGTGTGCCGCCGTCGCCGACCTCCACGGGGAAGTCCAGGCGGCCGTGCTCGACGCGCAGCTCGTCGAGGTGTCGCAGGGCGCGGCGGGCGAAGTAGCCCAGCTCCGGATCGTGCCTCTTGGCCTCGAGCTCGGTGATGACGACGACCGGCAGAACGATCGAGTGCTCCGCGAAGCGGAACAGCGCCTGCGGGTCGCTGAGCAGCACCGAAGTGTCGAGCACGTAGGTGCGGAGGGCGGTGTGCTCGTCCTGCGTGCGGGCTGTGGCCCGGCGGGTGGACTGCTGCGGCGCGGTACGTGTGGTCACGATCGATCCCCCGTTCCGGGCTGAACCCGGCTCTGCTGCGAGTCGACCAGGGGCCACGAGTCGCTGACCTTGTGGCCGACCCGATCGGACGAGGTGCCCGATGGCAGTACCGTACGTCTCGCGCCGTGTCGCTCCGGTGCACGACACGCGATCGGATCGCGACGCGGAGCTTAACGGGAGGCGAACGCGGCGATCGCCTCGCCGAACAGCTCTATCGTCGCCGCGTCGGTGCCCGCGTGCGCGGCGACCCGCACCGCGCCCCCGCGTGCGGTCGCCGCGACCCCGGCATCCGTCAGCGCCTTCGACAGGCCGTCGGCGTCGTCCGGGGCCAGCGACACGATTCCGGCGCGCCGCCCGCGCTCGCGCGGCGACGCGACGGGGATCCCGTGCTCGTCGGCGAGGGAGATGATCCGGTCTGTGTGCTCCGCGATGCGCGTCTCGATCGCGGGGACTCCCGCGTCGCGGGTCTCCTCCGCGCCGGCCGCGAGGCGCACGGCGGCGAGGTGGTCGGGCTGGCTCACCGTGAACGCACGCGCGGATGCCGCGGGGGCGGGCAGCTCGTCGACGAAGAGACCGTTCGAGGTCGTGCCCGCGATGCCGCTGAGCACCGGACGGATGCGGGCACGCGCCCGCTCCGAGTAGCGCGCGAAGCCGGTGCCCCGGCCGGCGCGCAGCCACTTGTAACCATGCCCTGCGATGACGTCCGCGACCGACCAGTCGACGTCGACGACGCCGAAGGACTGCACGGCGTCGACGATCAGCAGCCGGTCGGGTCCGATCAGCTCCCGCAGCGCGGCGAGGTCGGCGCGGTATCCGGTGCGGAAGTCCACATGACTCACGGCGACGGCGGTCACGTCGTCGCTGAGCGCCTCGGCGACGGCATCCGTCGTGACGAGCCCGCCGGGAGGGGTGATCCAGCGCGGGGTCAGCGCGCCGTGCGAGGCCTGCACCGCACGCTCGGCGGTGAGGCTCACGCTGGGGAACTCCGCCGTCGATGCGATCACCGTGCCGGACATGCCGTACAGCGCCTGGGCGAGTCCGTGCGTGGAGGACTCCTGCAGCACGACCTCGTCGGATGCCGCACCGAGCAGATCCGCGATGATCTCCGCGGCGCGCGCGGCGCGCGCGAACACCGGCGCGTGCGCGGCGGGATCCGCCTGCGCGAGCTGATCCAGCGCCCACACGCTCTCGGCCCGCACCACCGGGGAGATCGGTCCGAACGCCGCCCAGTTCAGGTATCCGGGTTCGCCGTCGAAGGATGCCACGTACTCGTCGAAAGCGCTCATCGTCTCAGTCTGGCACCCGACGCACGCCCTTCGTCTCGTCGCTGCGCTCCTCGCTCAGGGTCCGGGAGCCGTCGCTGCGCTCCTCGCTCAGGGTCCGAGAGGATCGCGGACCGCGTCGGGCATGCCTCCGGGTCCTGAGCGAGCGCAGCGAGACGAAGGGCGCCCGACGCGCGCGGAGGTCAGCGCCCGAAGCGACGATCCCGATCCGCGAAGTCGCGGATCGCCCGCAGGAAGTCGACGCGGCGCAGGTCGGGGCCGAGCGCCTCGACGAAGTAGAACTCGCTGTGCGCACTCTGCCAGAGCAGGAAGTCGCTGAGCCGCTGCTCACCGCTGGTGCGGATCACGAGATCCGGGTCCGGCTGGCCGCCGGTGTACAGGTGCTCGCCGATCATCTCGGGCGTGAGCTGCTCGGCGAGGTCCTCGAGGGTGCCGCCGGATGCCTCGTGCTGGGAGATGATGCTGCGCACCGCGTCGACGATCTCGTTGCGCCCGCCGTAGCCGACGGCGAGGTTGACGTGCAGACCCTTGTTGTCCTTGGTGCGCTCCTGCGCCTCGGCGAGCACGCGCGCCAGTTCCGGGGGCAGGATGTCGGCGCGGCCGACGTGCTGCACCCGCCAGTCCTTCTCGCGCGAGAGCGAGTCCGCCAACTCGGCGATGATCTCGATGAGGTCGTCGATCTCCTGGGAGTCGCGCTTGATCAGGTTGTCGCTGGAGAGCAGGTAGAGCGAGACGACCTTGATGCCGAGCTCGTCGCACCAGCCGAGGAACTCGCGCATCTTCGCGGCGCCGGCACGATGCCCGTGGGCGACGGAGCCGTAGCCCAGCTGCCGGGCCCACCGTCGGTTGCCGTCGATCATCATGGCGACGTGGTGCGGAACGGATGCCGCATCCAGCTGCCTGCGCAGCCGGTTGCCGTACAGCCGGTAGAGGGGTCCCCGACCATCACTCGTGCGTGCGTTCACGGCTCAACGCTACCGCCGTCGGCTGTGAGCTCCGATCATGTACCGCGCACGGCATACGGCGGAGCCTAGAGTGAGCACGTGAGCACCCGATCCTCTGAGCACGGCGACGTCCCGCAGCTTCCTCTGCTGGCCGAGGCCGAACAGGACGCCGCCGTCGAGATCAAGCCGACCTGGCGCGGCTGGATCCACGCCGCGACGTTCCCCATCACGATCGCGGCCGGGATCGTGCTGATCGTGCTCGCCCAGGGCGCACCCGCGAAGTGGGCCGCCGCGGTGTTCATGGCGACGTCGATGCTGCTGTTCGGCAACTCCGCGCTGTACCACCGGTTCAACTGGGGCCCGAAGACCAAGATGGTGCTCAAGCGCATCGACCACGCCAACATCCTGCTGCTGATCGCCGGCACCTACACCCCGCTCGCCGTACTGGCGCTCCCGCCGCAGAAGGGCACCCTGCTGCTCTTCCTCGTCTGGGGCGGCGCGATCCTCGGCATCCTGTTCCGGGTGTTCTGGATCAACGCGCCGCGCTGGCTGTACGTCGCGCTGTACCTGCTGCTGGGCTGGGCCGCGGTGATGTACATGGTCGACCTGGTGCAGGCGAATGTCGCGATGATGGTGCTGGTCTGCGTCGGGGGCCTGCTGTACACGGCGGGCGCCGTCGTCTACGCCATGAAGAAGCCGAACCCGTGGCCCGGCCACTTCGGGTTCCACGAGATCTTCCATGTCTGCACCGTGCTGGCGTTCCTGTGCCACTGGACGGCCTGCCTGCTCATCTCGCTGCAGCCGTACTCTCCGTCGCTCGGCCTGCCCGCCTGACTCGGTACGATCGGAAGCCCGAGCCGAAGGAGCACACCCATGGCCGAAGTCGAGAGCTTCACGCTGGACCACACCGCCGTCAAGGCGCCCTACGTACGGCTGATCTCGGTCGAGCGCGGTCCGCGCGGCGACGCGATCTCGAACTTCGACGTGCGCTTCGTGCAGCCGAACGAGGGCGAGATCCCCACCGCCGGCCTGCACACGATCGAGCACCTGATCGCCGCGCAGCTCCGCGACCACCTCGACGGAGTGATCGACATCTCACCGTTCGGATGCCGCACCGGGTTCCATCTGATCGTCTGGGGCGAGCCGGCGGTCGTGGACGTCGTCGCCGGCATCCGGGAGAGCCTGCGGTTCATCGCCGAGCAGGCGGAGTGGGCCGACGTGCCCGGGGTCTCGGCCGTGGAGTGCGGGAACTACCGCGACCACAGCCTGCACAGCGCCAGGGAGTGGTCGAAGGCCATCCTGGATGCGGGAATCAGCCTGGACGCGTTCGAGCGCGTCGGGGTCTGAGTCAGGCGTCCTTCTCGTCGTCCTTCTCGCGGAGCGCGGCCTCTTCGGCATCGAGCTCCTCACGGACCTCTTCGCGGTAGCGGACGCGGCGGATGCGGCGGTTCATGTCCCAGATCAGCAGGATCACGGCCACCACCAGCACCACCACGATCGCGAAGCCCACGAAACCCGGGGTCACCAGGTTGGGGTCGACCGTCGACGTGGGCGTCGGCATCGGGGTCTGATCCGCGAACGGGAGCATGTGTGCGCCTTTCATAGGCAGGTCGAATAGCCTGTAGGTACCAGCCTAACGACGCCGCAGGAGAGCCGTGACCACCGCCCAGGAACTCGACGAGCGCTACGGCCGAACCCGGAAGCGCCGGCTGCCGTGGATCATCGCCGGAGCCGTCGCCGTGCTGCTGGTCGGCGCGTTCGGCTGGATGATCGTGGCGAACGAGATGAACACGGTCGGGGCCGACGATCTGGGCTTCGAGCTCACCGACGAGCACACCGTCACGGTGCACTACCAGATCACCCCGCCGCGCGGTCAGGACGTGATCTGCGTGGTCGAGGCTCTCGACGAGGAGTTCGGAATCGTGGGCTGGAAGGTCGTCGAGATCCCGGCGATCGAGAAGCACTCGGAGGCGATCACGACCGTCGTCCCCACCGTCGCGCAGGCCACGACCGGTTTGGTGAACTCCTGCAGGGTCGCCTAGACTCGGTGCCAGACAACCGACGCCCCGGCCCGTGCCGGGGCGTCTTGGCATATCCCCCGGCCCCATCGGGCCGCACCATGCCCCCGCAAGGGGCCCGAACGAAGGAGCACGCTGTGTCCGCAGACACCCAGGTGCCGTTCCTGACCCAGGAGGCCTACGACCGGCTCGTCGCCGAGCTCGAGCACCTCTCCACCACCGGCCGTGACGAGATCGCGAAGCGCATCGAAGCGGCACGCGAAGAGGGCGACCTCAAGGAGAACGGCGGCTACCACGCCGCCAAGGACGAGCAGGGCAAGCAGGAGGCCCGCATCCGCACGCTCGAGCAGCTGCTGAAGACCGCCAAGGTCGGCGAGGCACCCGCGAGCCGCGGCATCGTCGAGCCCGGAACCGTCGTCACCGCCGTCGTGGCGGGCGGCGAGGAGACCTTCCTGCTCGGCAGCCGCGAGATCGCCGGCGGCACCGACCTCGATGTCTACAGCGAGGCCAGCCCGCTCGGCAAGGCCATCATCGGACTCAAGGTCGGCGACAAGACCAGCTACGAGGCGCCCAACGGCCGCGCGATCTCGGTCGAGGTCACCGGTGTGGAGACCTTCACCGGCTGAGGTCCGGAACACGCGGACGGCGGGATGCTCCTTCGAGGCGCATCCCGCCGTTCGCGTCTGTCGGCCCCGTACGGATGGGGCTGCGGGTCAGTCCGGCATCACCTGCGGTTCGTAACCGGCCGCGCGCAGGGAATCGAGGGTGAGCTGGGTGTGCTCGGGGCCCCGGGTCTCGATCGAGAGCTGCAGGATCATCTCGTCGATCTGCAGGCCCTGGCCGTGCCGGGTGTGCAGCACCTCCATGACGTTGGCGCCGACCTGCGCGAGGATCTCGGAGACCCGGGCGAGCTGACCCGGTCGGTCGGGCAGCGGGATGCGGACGGTGGCGTACCGCCCGGATGCCGCCAGGCCGTGCGAGACCACCCGCTGCAGCAGCATCGGGTCGATGTTGCCGCCGGAGAGCACCGAGACGGTCTTGCCCGTGCCGCGCACCTTGCCGGCGAGGATCGCGGCGACGCCCACGGCGCCGGCCGGCTCGACGACGACCTTCGCGTGCTCGAGCAGCACCAGGAGCGCACGGGCGATGTCGTCCTCGGTGACGGTGACGACCTCGTCGACCAGTTCGCGGATGATCTGGAACGGGATCTCCCCCGGCTTCGCCACCAGGATGCCGTCGGCGATCGTCGGATGGGTGGTGATCTCGACCGGATGCCCCGCTTCGAGCGACGGCGGCATGGCGGCCGCGTTCTCGGCCTGCACGCCGATGACACGCACGGTGCGGCCGGCGGCGGCAGCGGCCTGCTTGACGGCGGCGGCGACGCCGGCGATGAGCCCGCCGCCGCCGATGCCGAGGATGACCGTGTCGACGTCCGGCACGTCCTCGAAGATCTCCAGGCCCAGCGTGCCCTGACCGATCACGACGTCTCTGTGGTCGAACGGCGGGATGAGCACGGCACCGGTGCGCTCGGCGAACTCGGCCGCCAGCCGCAGCGAGGTGGCGACGGTCTCGCCCTCGAGCACGACCTCGGCGCCGTAGCCGCGTGTGGCGAGCAGCTTCGGAACCGGCACGCCCAGGGGCATGAAGATCGTCGCGGGGATACCGAGCGACTGTGCCGCGAGCGCCACGCCCTGAGCGTGGTTTCCGGCGGACGCCGCGACGACGCCGCGGGCGCGCTCCTCGGCGGTGAGCTGCGCGAGCCGGTAGCTCGCACCGCGGATCTTGAACGAGCCCGTGCGCTGCAGGTTCTCGAGCTTGAGCAGCACGGGTGCCCCGACGATGTCGCTGAGGGCGCGGGACAGCTCCGTGGGCGTGTGCGAGATCACCCCCGCCAGGCTTCGAGCCGCTTCTTCGAACTCCGCCGGCGTGGGGACTGCGCTCATCGATTCCTCCGTCGCCGCTCGCGCGGCACTGTACTCCAGATAAGGTCTGCGTCGGGTGTCTTCCCAGTCTTCCACGACCCCGAGCCGAGAGTGACCGCGACGACGTTGACGAACGCGGCGAGCGGCACGGCGAAGAGGGCACCCGGGATGCCGGCGATCATGGCGCCGCCCGCGACGACCAGCACCACCGCGAGCGGGTGCACCTTCACGGCGGATCCCATCAGCAGCGGCTGCAGGATGTGACCCTCGAACTGCTGCACGCCGAGCACGACGGCGAGCATGACGATCGCGATCCACAGGCCGTTGTAGACGAGCGCCAGGAACACGGCGATCGCACCGGTGACCACGGCTCCGACGATCGGCACGAACGAGCCGAGGAAGACCAGCACGGCGACCGGGAGCGCCATCGGCACGCCCAGCAGCGCCGCGCCGATGCCGATGCCGGTCGCGTCGATCGCGGCGACGAGCAGCTGGGTGCGGGCGTAGTTGATGACGGTCGCCCAGCCGGCCCTGGCCGAGGCGTCGGCGGCGGGCCGAGCGGCCTTCGGGAAGAGCTTGACCGTCCAGCGCCAGATCCCGGCGCCGTCGGCCAGCAGGCAGATCAGGATGAAGAGCGCGAGCACCGCACCGGTCAGCACATGCGCGGTGGTGGTCGCGACGCCCCAGGCTCCCGACCACAGCAGCGATGCCTGATCGTTGATGAGCTCGAGGCCGCGGTCGATCAGGTCCTGGATCTGCTTCTCGGACAGGTTCAGCGGACCGTCGAGCAGGAACTGCTTGAACTCCTCGATCGCAGCCGCGGTCTTGGCCTGCACATCCGGCAGCTGCTGCCGGATCTGCCAGACCACCAGCGTCATCAGTCCGCCGACGATCGCGGCCACGCCGATCAGGGAGGTCGTGACGGCCAGCCAGCGGGGCCAGCGGTGCCGCAGCATCCAGTCGAACGCCGGCCACAGCAGCGCCGTGACCAGGATGCCCACCATGAGCGGCACGACGAGGAGCTTGAGCTCCATGACCAGGAAGATGAACACGGCGATGACCGCGACGATGACGAGGATGCGCCACGCATAGCCGGCCGTCACCCGCAGCGGCATCGGCACGTACTCATCGGCCGGCGTGGAGACGGTGCGCTCCGTCGAGGGCGGCTCGGCACGGAACGGATTGCGGAATCGCGGCCTGCGCTCGTCGCTCATCGCCTCAGTTTACGGGGCACGGGATTCCGGTGTCGGATGCCGCCGATACGCTGGCCGCATGACCGCCACCCTGAGCGCCGCGGAAGCGCGCCGCATGACTCTCGGCGCCCAGGGATTCTCCCGGCGCCGGCCCGGCACGGTGTCGTCCAGGCACCTGCACCGCGCGATGGAGCGCATGGGCGTGCTGCAGATCGACTCGGTGAACGTCTTCGCCCGGTCGCACTACCTGCCGGTCTTCGCCCGCCTCGGCGAGTACGACGGCGCGCAGTTCGACCGGGCCTTCTTCTCATCCTCGAGTCGCTACGTCGAGTACCTCGCGCACGAGGCCGCGTTCGTCCCCGCCGGGGACTGGGCACTGTGGCGGTTCCGGATGGACGACTTCCGCCGCAAGTGGGAGGGCGACGCGGGCTCCTGGCTGAACGCGAACGGACGCACCCTCGCCTGGGTGCTCGACGAGCTGCGCGAGCGCGGTCCGCTGCGCCCCGCGGATCTGCGCGACGACGCGCCGCGCGAGCGCGGCGGCTGGTGGGACTGGGACGAGGTCAAGATGGCGCTCGAGCACCTGTGGCGCCTCGGCGACGTCGCCGTGGCGGGGCGGCGCGGATTCGAGCGCAGTTACGCGCTCGCCGAGCACGTCATCCCCGCAGAAGCGCTGGCGCGCGAGGTCACGAGGGATGCCGCGATCCGTGAGCTCGTCCTGCGAGCCGCACGCGCCTACGGCGTGGCTGCGGAGGCCGACATCGCCGACTACCACCGCATCCGTGACCGGGCCGCCGTGCGTCGCGCGATCGAAGACCTCACCGATGCCGGCGAGCTCGCCCCCGTCGTCGTGCGCGGGTGGGAACGCGGCGGCAAGCAGGTCCCGGCGTGGATGCACACCGCAGCGGCCCTCCCCCGCCGTATCGACGGCGCCGCACTGCTGACTCCGTTCGATCCCGTTGTCTGGTTCCGGGACCGCGCTCTGCGGGTGTTCGACCTGGACTACCGGATCGAGATCTACGTGCCCGCCGAGAAGCGCCGCTACGGGTATTACTCGCTGCCGGTGCTGGTGGGCGACCGGATCGTGGCCCGCGTCGACCTCAAAGCCGATCGTGCGGCGTCGGCCCTTCTCGTGCAGTCCGCGTGGTGGGAGCCGCAGTCACGGGCGTCCGACGCCGTTCAGATCGCCGGTGAGCTGCTCCGTGCGGCCTCCTGGCAAGGGCTGGAGCGCATCAGCGTGTCGGGGTGGGGCGATGCCGCCGAGCCGATCGCGCAGGCGCTGCACGGCGGCGTGGTGGACGTGGAGCGCCACCGGCATCCGCGGGAGTAGCGGCTGGGGTCAGAACTGCACGCGCGGCGGCTCGGAGATCGCGCTGCCGTCGGTGACCTCGAAGAACTCGCGCTCGGTGAAACCGAGACCGCGCACGAAGAGGTTGTTCGGGAACACCTTGATCTTGGTGTTCAGCTCGCGCACTCCGCCGTTGTAGAAGCGGCGCGACGCCTGGATCTTGTCCTCGGTGTCGACCAGTGAGGACTGCAGCTGCAGGTAGTTCTGGCTGGCCTGCAGCTGCGGGTACGCCTCTGCGACCGCGAACAGACCGCGCAGCGCCTGCTGCATGTGCCCCTCGGCGATTCCGGCTGCCCCGGGCGCCGTCGCCGACAGCGTCTCGGCCCTGGCGCGCGTGACGCTCTCGAACACCGCCTTCTCGTGCGCGGCGTAGCCCTTCACCGTCTCGATGAGGTTCGGGATCAGGTCGGCCCGCCGCTTGAGCTGCACGGTGATGTCGCTCCATGCCTCATCGACACGGACGTTCGCCTGTACGAGAGAGTTGTAGGTCGACCACAGATAGATGCCGACGAGCACGAGCACTCCGACGACGATCAGTACCGGTACGAGCCATTCCATGGGACAGACCTTTCCACACGTGTGCTGTCAATCCTAAGCGCGACCGACTGCGCGACCGCTGGATGCCGCGCAGCGGCGCGGCATCCGCTGTTCGAGAAGCCGTTCAGGCGCCGAGGATGCGCTCCAGATGCCTGTTGCCGAACATCCGGGCCGGATCGAGGCGGTCGCGCAGGGCGACGAAGTCGTCGAAGCGCGGGTACCGCTCGCGCAGCTGATCCGCGGTCAGCGAGTGCAGCTTGCCCCAGTGCGGGCGTCCGCCGTAGCCGGCCATGATCTGCTCGACGGCGTCGAAGTACTCGCGCGGATCGGCGCGCCAGTAGCGGTGCACGGCGATGTAGGCGCTGTCGCGCCCGGACGCCGTGGAGAGCCAGAGATCATCGGCCTTGGCGAAGCGCACCTCGACCGGGAACTCGATCTTCCAGCCCCGATCCGCGATGAGCTGCTGCACCTCGCGGAAGGCGGGCACGACGTGCTCCACCGGAATCGCGTACTCCATCTCGCGGAATCGCACGTTGCGCTTGTGGATGAGCACCCTGTGCGACTGATCGGAGTAGGTCGCGTCGCCGGTGAGCTGGACCGCGAGACGGTTGAACGGCGGGATGATGCCCGGCAGGATCCGGCTGGTCGCGCAGAACATCCGGAACACCCCGTTCGTCAGCACCGTCTCGTCCAGCCAGTGCCCGAATGCGGGAAGGGACTCGCGCCGCGCCGACTCCGGCAGCCGGGTCTGCGTCTTGGTGAGGGCGACGTCGGTGTGCGGGTGCCAGTAGAACTCGACGTGGTCGGATGCAGCGACCCGCTCGTGGATCGTGTCGAGGGTCTCGTCCAGCGGCTGCGGGGCGTCCACGGCCTGCAGCACGAACGCGGGCACGCACTGCAGCGTCACCTCCACCACCACACCGAGCGCGCCGAGCCCGACGACCGCGCCGGCCAGCAGCTCACTGTTCTGTTCGCCGTCGATGCGCAGGAACTCGCCGTCGGCGGTGATCAGGGTGAGACCGCGCACCTGCGTGGCGATGCCGCCGAACTGCGCCCCCGTACCGTGCGTGCCCGTGGAGATCGCGCCCGAGATCGACTGCCGGTCGATGTCGCCGAGGTTCTCCATCGCGAGTCCGTAGGGAGCGAGGAGGCCCGGGACACGATGCAGCCGGGTGCCCGCGAGCAGCGTCACCAGGCCGGTCTGCCGGTCGGCGGAGACCAGTCCCTGCATGTCGTCGAGTTCGAGCAGAACGCCGGGGGCCATGGCGATGCCGGTGAAGCTGTGTCCGGCGCCGACGGCCTTGACCGTGAGGCCCTGCTTCGCCGCGGCCTTGACCGCGCGCTGGACGCCCTCGGGTGTGCGGGGACGCTCCACGCGGACAGGACGGATCGACGCCGACCGCCCCCAGTTCTGCCAGGTTCCGCCCGGTCTTGTCACAGGAAGGCCTTTCCTTCGCCTCGATAGGTGGGGATCTCGTCGATCACGGCGCCGCCTGAGACGACGTGGTACGAGGCGATGCGCTCAGCGGGCTCGCCGCTCTTCGAGTGCCGGAACCACACCCGGTCACCGACGTGCAGCGCGCGGGCCTCCGGCCCCTGCAGGGGCGTCTGCACTTCGCCCGCGGCTTCCCGCGGGAGGGTGCGCAGCCCTGCGGGCCACGCCGGGACCGGCTGGCGGGATGCCACAGGCGGTCCCGACGCGATCCAGCCGCCGCCGAGCACGGTGGCGAGGTCGGGGGTCGGCTTGCGCACCACGTCGAAGGCGAAGGCGGTCGCCGGCGCCGGCTGGAAGGAGCGGTACCCGTCGAACAGGTGTCCGGCGAGCAGGCCGCTGCCTGCGGTGGCCTCGGTGACCGCCTCGTCGCTGCCGGTGAACTCCAGTGAGCCCGTGCCGCCGCCGTTGATGAACTCCAGCGGGGCGATGTCGAGCACCGCCGAGGAGATCGCCGCGCGCCGTGCCCGCAGCTCCTCTCGGGATCGCGCCTGCACGAGCCGGATCACCGGAGCGTCCGCGCCGGCGTCGTCGGGCTGGCCGGCGATCTGCGCCTCGTACATCTGCAGACCGATCAGCCGGAATCCGGGGCGCTTCACGACCTCGGCGGCGAACCCCGCGACATCCGTCGCTGTGAAGAGCGGCGAGCGCCGCACGCCGAGGTGCCCCAGCGCGGGGGCCTTGTACGACGCATCCACGTCGATGACGACGCGGACCTCGGCACGCGCACCCGGTGCAGCGATGCTGTCGATCAGATCGAGATGCTCGGCCGAGTCGACCATCAGCGCCACCCGTGAGGCGAGCTGCTCATCGCGCAGCAGCCGCTCCAGACTCGCGCGGTCGACGCTGGGATAGCCGACGACGATGTCCTCGTGCGTCTCTGCCAGCCAGAGCGCCTCGGCGAGCGTGAAGGCGAGGATGCCGCGGAACCCGGGGATGCGGAGGACGGCGTCCAGCACCCCGCGCACGCGCACCGACTTCGAGGCGACGCGGATCGGGATGCCGCCCGCGCGCACCAGAAGGTCCAGAGCGTTGTGCCGGAGCGCTTCGCGCTCGATGACTCCGACGGGGGCGGGCAGGTGCGCGGTCGCCTCCGTCAGCTCGCGCCAGAACCGCGCGGGTTCCTGCCAGGTCGCGCGGCCGGGGCCCTGTTCGTCGATGAGGTCGAGCACTCCCCCACCTTACGATGAGTTCGGACCGCGATTCACCTCGCACGGCACCCCGTCGCACGCTCGCCGGCCGTGGCTAGGCTGGCTGCGGGCCCCCATAGCCCAACGGCAGAGGCAGGCGTCTTAAACACGCTTCAGTGTCGGTTCGAATCCGACTGGGGGCACCGACCGCCGACGGATCCCGGAAACGCCGAACGCCCCGATCCGTGCGGATCGGGGCGTTCGTGCGATCAGTTCACTTCGCTGCGGAAGTCTCCTTCTTCACGGCAGGCTTGCGTGCCGCCGGCTTCCTGGCCGGTGCCTTCACCGTGGCGTCGTCGGCGGCACCTGCCTCGGCCGACACCTTCGGAGCGGCGGGCTTCCTGGCCGCAGGCTTGCGGGCCGGGGCCTTCTTCGCGGCAGGAGCCTTCGCCTCGGCCTTCTCCGCTGCCGGAGCCTCTGCGGCCGGCTTCTCGGCGGCCGGCTTCTCCGGTGCCTTGGCCGGAGCGGGCGTCGGTGCCGGGGCATCCGCCGCCGGACGCGGACGGGCCGCGAACTCCTCGAAGACGTAGCGCGGGTTCTGCACCGTCTCGAGGTTCACGATGTCGCGACCGAGCCACAGGTTGTGCCACCAGCCCCACAGCACGCGCCACTTGCGCTCCCACGACGGCATGGCCAGGCCGTGGTAGCCGCGGTGCGCGACCCAGGCGATGAAGCCCTTCAGCGCGATCTTGCCGGACTGGAAGACGCCGTTGTAGAGGCCGAGACCGGCCACGGCGCCGAGGTTCTTGTGGAAGTAGTCCTTCGTGCCCTCGCCGCGCAGCACAGCGACGAGGTTCTTCGCGAGCAGCTTGGCCTGGCGCACGGCGTGCTGCGCGTTCGGCACGCAGTAGCCGCCGACGCCGCCGCCGGTCAGGTCGGGCACGGCCGAGACGTCACCGGCGGCCCAGGCACCCTCGACGGGCTCTTCGGCCGTACCGACGCGGAGGTCGGCGCGGGTCTGGATGCGACCGCGCTCCTCGACGGGCAGGTCGCCGCCGCGCACGACGGTCGGGTTCGCCATGACGCCGGCGGTCCAGATGATCAGGTCGGTCGGGATGACCTCGCCGGTGGAGAGCTCGACGTTGCCGTCGACCGCGCCGGTGACCTGAGTGTCGAGGTGCACGTTGGCACCGCGCTTGGCGAGGTCCTTCAGCACCCACTCGCTGGTCTTCAGCGAGACCTCGGGCATGATGCGGCCCATCGCCTCGATGAGGTGGAAGTGCGTGTCCTCGAACGACAGCTGCGGGTACTTCGCGATGAGGGCGGATGCCAGCGAGCGCAGCTCGGCGAACACCTCGATGCCCGCGAAGCCGCCACCCACGACGACCGTGGTCAGCAGGCGGTCGCGTTCGGGACCGGCAGGCAGGGAAGCGGCCTTGTCGAAGTTCGACATCAGCTTGTCGCGAACGGCGACGGCCTCTTCGATCGTCTTCAGGCCGATCGCGTTGTCGGCGATGCCGGGGATCGGGAAGGTGCGCGAGACGGCACCGGCGGTGACGACGATCTGGTCGTAGGCGAACTCGTACGAGTCACCCACCGGCGGCGTGATCGTGGCGACCTTGTTCGCGTGGTCGATGCCGGTGATCTTCGCCGTGATGACGTTGGTGCGCTTCAGGTGACGACGGTGTGCGACCACCGCGTGACGCGCCTCGATCGAGCCCGCCGCGACCTCGGGCAGGAACGGCTGATAGGTCATGTACGGCAGCGGGTCGACCATGGTCACGTCCGCTTCGCCCTTGCGGAGGTGCTTCTCGAGCTTCCACGCGGTGTAGAAGCCCGCGTAACCACCACCGACGATCAGAATCTTGGGGACAGTGCGATTCTCAGGCACAGAGGGACAACTCCTCGTCGTCATGGGGAAGGCGTGCGTCGATCGCGCGCCGAACGGATGCGCCGGGCAGCTGCGGTGACGCCAAGCGCCACCAGAATACCAGGTACCGTGAGCGCGAGAAGCGGCAGGGTACCGTACCGAAGCGATTCCGCGCTCGGAAGCAGCGGCGAACCGGGCTTCGTCGGCGCGTCAGCGGCAGGCAGCGGCGGCACGGCGATCGGCGTCACCGTGGGCTCCGGCGCGGGGTCGCTCTCGGCACGACGGTACAGCCGGATCCACTCCTCGAGATCGCCCATCGGGTTCGCCGACACCTTCGGCACATCGGCTGTGACCGCCGCGGCGGCGTTCAGGAGGCCGTAGCCGTAGAGCGGATCCGGCACCCTCTTCACCCCCGGAACCGCCGTGGCCGTGCGGATGATGCGGTTGATGACGTTCGCGGCGTCCAGATCGGGATGCGCGGAGCGCACCAGGGCCGCCACCCCCGCCACGATCGGCGCAGCGCCGCTGGTGCCGTCCCAGGTGACGACGGTGCCGTCCGCCGAAACGCCGAGCAGGCCCTCGCTGGGCGCCGAGATGCCGATCGTGATGCCCTGCGTCGACGCCTCGACACTCGCGTCGCCGTGCTGGTCCACGCCGCCCACGGTGAGCACGCCCGGGATCGTTGCCGGTGCGCCGACGATCGACGTGCCGCTGCCCCGGTTGCCCGCCGCGACGACCACGACGACGTCGTGCTCGAACGCGTAGAGGAACGCGTCGTCCCAGCTCTCGTCCCAGTCCAGCGTGTTCGTCGTCAGCGACAGGTTGATGACGTCTGCGCCGTGGTCGACCGCCCAGCGCATCGCCTTCGCGATCTGCTCCGTGAACGGCACGACCGCCGCGGCCTCGAAGCCGATCGAGATCGAGAGCAGCTTCGCCTCCGGCGCGACGCCGATCATGCCCGTGCCGTCGGCCGCGCCGCGGGCTCCGGCCAGGGACGCCACCCAGGTGCCGTGGTTCTTGTCCTTCGTACCCAGCGGTGTACGTCCGTCCGGCGTGCCGCTGCCCGAGACGTCGGTGCCGTCGGCGACCGCGCCGTCGAAAGCACCGGGCGGACGTCCGATGCCGGTGTCGATGATCGCGATCGTCGAGCCCTTGCCGCGCGTCGTGCGCCAGGCCTCGCGGATGCGGGCCCCGTCGAGCCAGTACTCGGACGCCCGGATGGGGTCCTTCGGGTCGTCGGCGACCGGCGGCGGAGTGGCATCCGGGGTCGCGACGGGAGCGGGCTCCGGCGTCGCGGCGGATGCCGGGGCTGCGGCGAGGAGGGCGAGGGATGCCGCCACCGTCGCGGTCGCGACGATGCCGCGCAGCAGCCTCATCGGCCTCATCCGGCGGCGTCTCCGTGCGCGGCCCCGGGTGAGACGCAGGCGCAGCGCTCGGGCGACCAGCTCGAGCGCGCCAGCGCCGCATCGCCGATCGGGTTCACGCCCGGGCCCGCGGCGAGGGCGTGCCCGGCCAGGGCGTGCAGGCACTTCACGCGCGTCGGCATCCCTCCGGACGAGACGCCCGCGATCTCGGGAACGTCGCCGAACTGCGCGCGATCGGCGAGGAACGCCTCGTGCGCGCGCAGGTACTGCGCGGCGACGTCCTCGTCCTCGAGCATCGCGGCCAGTTCCGGCATGACGTGCTCGGCCTCGAGGGTCGACATCGCCGCGGTGGCCGCGGGGTGCGTGAGGTAGTAGAACGTCGGGAACGGGGAGCCGTCGTCCAGTCGCGGCGAGGTGGCGACCACGGTCGGGTTGCCGCACACGCATCGCGCGGCGATGCCCACGACGCCGCGTGCCGTACGGCCCAGCTGCGCGGACACCACCGCGATCTCGGCGGGCGTGGGGGCGGCGAAGGGCGGAGTCGTCACTCGACCAGCGTAGAGGAGGCCGGCTGGGCGAAACCCGAGGGGCGCGCTCAGCGCAGCGGCGCCTCGACCGCGTTCTTGGCCAGGCCCGAGCCGGCGATGCTGCGCAGCAGCTGCGGCATCCAGTCGGCCTTGCGTTCGACGAGTTCGTCGCTCACCGGCACCTGCTCCTTGGGCAGCGCCGCCGGGTCGAGATCGTTGTCCACGAGGTAGGGCACCTCGCCCGGCTTGACGTAGTACAGGCGCTCGCGCGCCTGCGTGCTGATGTAGGCCGGGTCGTTCCAGCGCTCGCGCTCCAGCTCGAGCGCGGCGATCTCCTCCTCGGTGACCTGCACCGATGCCTCGACGGCGGCGATCTTCTGCCTCTGGTCGAGGTACGTGCCGAGGCTCGGCACGAGCACCCAGGCGCCCAGGACCACGAGCGACAGCATGATGGCGGAGAAGGCGGACAGCCGGATGCCGCTGGTCCACTCCCCCACGTCGACGCGGCGGCGGGCGCGCGGTTCGCGCGCTGACCGAGCGGATGCCGCCGGCTTCGCGGCGCCCGCCTTCGAAGCGGACCCGGCGGACGGCTTCGGAGACGGCGAAAGGGGAGCCGGTCGTCTGGCCACGGCTCCCCTTTCGTCGTTCAGCGGAATGGAATCAGCTGGTCAGCCCTTGAAACGCGGGAAGGCGGAGCGGCCGGCGAAGACCGCGGCGTCGCCCAGCTCCTCCTCGATGCGCAGAAGCTGATTGTACTTCGCGACCCGCTCGCTGCGTGCGGGCGCGCCGCTCTTGATCTGGCCCGAGTTCACGGCGACGACGAGGTCGGCGATCGTGGTGTCCTCGGTCTCGCCGGAGCGGTGCGAGAGCATCGTGGTGTAGCCCGAGCGGTGCGCGAGGTTGATCGCGTCGAGGGTCTCGGACAGCGTGCCGATCTGGTTCACCTTCACCAGCAGCGAGTTCGCGGTGCCGAGGTCGATGCCCTTCTGCAGGCGCTCGGGATTGGTGACGAACAGGTCGTCGCCGACGAGCTGGATCTGCGAGCCGAGCTTCTCGGTGAGGGCCTTCCAGCCGTCCCAGTCGTCCTCGGCGAGCGCGTCCTCGATCGTCACGATCGGGAAGTCGTTCACGAGGCCGACGTAATAGTCGGTGAGCGCGGCGGCGTCCCAGTCCTTGTTGTCGAGGCGGTAGACGCCCTCGTTGAAGAACTCGGTGGCGGCGGCGTCCAGGCCGAGCGCGATGTCGGTACCGGGGGTGAAGCCGGCCTTCTCGATCGCCTTGATCAGGAACTCGAGGCCCTCGCGGTTGCTGGGCAGGTCGGGGGCGAAGCCGCCCTCGTCGCCGAGACCGGTCGCGAAGCCTGCGGCCTTCAGCTCGCCCTTGAGGACGTGGTAGACCTCGGTGCCCCAGCGCAGCGCCTCGGAGAAGGTGTCTGCTCCGATCGGGGCCAGGAAGAACTCCTGCATGTCGATGCCGTTGTCGGCGTGCGAGCCACCGTTGATGACGTTGAACAGCGGGACGGGCAGCAGGTGCGCGTTCGGACCGCCCAGGTAGCGGAACAGCGGCAGGTCCGCCGAGTCGGCGGCGGCCTTCGCCACCGCGAGGCTGACGCCGAGGATGGCGTTCGCGCCGACGCGGCTCTTGTTGTCGGTGCCGTCGACCTCGATGAGGATCTCGTCGATGACGCGCTGCTCGCTCGCCTCGACGCCCTCGATGGCGGGGCCGAGCTCGTCGATGACGGCCTCGACGGCCTTCAGCACGCCCTTGCCGCCGTACCGGCTCTTGTCGCCGTCGCGCAGCTCGTACGCCTCGAAGGCGCCGGTGGATGCCCCGGAGGGGACGGCGGCGCGCTGCACGATGCCGTCATCGAGGAGCACCTCCACCTCGACGGTCGGGTTTCCACGCGAGTCCAGGATCTCGCGAGCGCCTACAGCCTCGATCAATGCCACGGGTGATCTCCTTGTTCGAAAGGGGGATTGGTGGAGCGACGTCGATCCGCGGCCCAGTCTAGCCGTGCCCTTCGACACGCTCAGGGACCCATGTGTTGCTGAGCTCAGGGACCATGGGTTGCTGAGCCTGTCGAAGCATCAGACGAGGAGGGCGATCGCGATGCCGTCCCAGCCCTTCAGGCCGACGGTCTGCAGCGCGGTGGCGTCGAAGCGCGGGTCCTCCCCCAGCATCCGCAGCGCGTGCTGTGTGCCCACGACCATCGAGTCGGCGCTGTGCGCATTCGCGATCTCGCCCTCGCGGCCGATGTTGTCCAGCACGACGACGGTGCCGGGGCGGCCCAGCCTCGCCGCCCAGTCCAGGTAGATCGTGTTGGACTCCTTGTCGGCGTCGATGAAGACCAGGTCGAAGTCGCCGACCAGCGTCGGCAGCACATCAGCCGCCCGGCCGATGCGGATGTCGACCCGCTCACCCACGCCCGCGGCATCGATGCTCTTGCGAGCGACGGCGGCGTTCGCCGACTCCGCCTCGACGGTGACGACGCGCCCTCCCTCCCCCACGCCGCGCGCCATCCAGATCGTCGAGTACCCGCCGAGAGTGCCGATCTCGAGCACGCGCCGCGCGCCGCTCATCCGCACCAGCAGGTTCAGCAGCTTGCCCGAGACCGGTGCGACCTCGATCGCCGGCATCCCGGCATCCTGCTGCGCGGCGAGCGCGGCCTCCAACGCGGGATCGTGCCCCACGAGCGTCTCGGACAGATAGCCGTCGGCGGCGCGCCAGTTCTCGTACGTGGGTTCCATGACCTCAGCCAACCCTGCGCGCCGCGGCGGGTCAACCGGTCGGCATCAGGATGCGGGTGGCAGCGGCGCCTGCGGCGCCGACCCCGGACCCCGGCGCGCGAGCGCGGGCTGCTCCCGGAACTGCCCGGTCAGCAGCAGGATCACGATGACGATCGCGCAGGCGATCCAGCCGGAGATGCCGAGCACGATCGAGAACGCCGGATCGAGCGGGGTGCCCGCCGCGCGGAAGACCATCGGCAGACCCGCCGCGGCGTTCAGCGCGCCGTGTGCGAAGACCGCGGGCCACACCGACCCGGAGCGCAGGCGGGTCCAACCGAACAGCACGCCCACCGCGACGCACCCTCCGACCATCAGCAGCACGCCGAGGATGTCGGTGCGACCGAAGTTGTAGCCGAGCAGGATCACAGGCGCATGCCACAGCCCCCAGATGGCTCCGCTGACCAGCAGCGCGGTCCAGGTGCCGTACCGGCGCAGCGCCGGCACCAGGAACCCGCGCCAGCCGAGCTCCTCACCGAAGGCGGCGAGCGCGTTGACGGTCGCCGCCGCTACCGGGAGCGATGCCAGCTGCGCGGCCACGAGCACGAAAGCCGGCGGCAGTTCCGTGCCCGGCGGTACGGCGCCCCTCAGCGTCTCCTCGAAGCCCGACAGACCGATGAAGTCCGCCTTCATCCATCCGAACGCGATCGCGATCAGCATCGCGAGAACGACGACAGCGACCGTGCCGAACAGCGAGATCACGCTCATCCAGATCACGCGCGACGCGGGACGCAGCGGCCACATCCCCAGAAACCGCAGTCGCTGTCCGCGCGGCACCGGACGCATCACCAGCATCACGATCAGCACGGCGACCGCCGGGGTGTACATCATCACCGGCAGCAGCACGGGAGCGAACGGTGCGGCGAGACCCTCACCGAGCCAGAGCGGCAGCGCGACCAGCCACGCCAGACCGCAGGCGAGCACGACGTAGGCGATGATCGCTCCGAGCCCGATCCGCAGTGCAGCATCCCTTCCGTCGACGCGGCGAGCATGTGCGCTCATGCGTCTCCTCCTTCGACCGTGGCGTCGCGGGAGGACGGGGCACCGGCACGGTCGAGGTACGCCTGCAGCACGGCCGCGCCCACCTCGGCGCCGTCGACCGTGACGATCAGCCGTCCCCTGCCGCGTCGCTCGACCTCGATGGCCGGCCCCGTGCGCAGCACGATGCCGGTGCGCCCGTCCACACCGAGACGCCACCCGAAACCACCGAACTCTCCGAACGGATGGCATTCGACAGCACGCACCGAGACGACCTCGTCGAGCGGGACGACCGCACGGGGCACCCCGATCTGAGAACGGACTGAAAGACCGTCGGGGCCCGCCTTCACGCGGAACGACGCGGTCGCGGCGAACGCGAGACCGATGATGAGCAGTGTCAGCGCCGGCACCCAGGCGCTCTCCGGCGCCTGGACGACCATCACCGCAGTGACGGCGACGAGGAGGACCACGGCGCAGCCGATGATGATCATCGCGCCCCGCGACATGGTCGCCGTCGCCATCCAGACCACGCGCTCACCCGTCGAGATCGATGCCAGGTGCACCGGCTTCAGCGCAGCGGCGGGTGTCGGATGCACGTGCGGCTGCAGAAACCAGCCCGCCGCCCCGAGTGCGAGCAGCACCACGACGCCGAGGATGAGGATGCCACCGATGCCACCGACCTGCGTGGCATCCTCCAGACCGCGCTGGATCGCCACCGAGCCCGTGGTGATCACGGCGCTGAAGCCGGAGAGTCCGAGCGCCATCGCGCCGAGCAGGCGCGCGGCGACGCCCCACTGCCCCCGCGCCATCGCGAGCGTGCTGACCACCAGCAGGAGCGGCAGCCCGAGCCCGATACCGACGGCCAGCCAGATGTAGATGACCGGCGCACCGAATCCGTCGACGCCGTCCACGCCCCAGTGCGTCGCGGCCGGATCGGGCAGTTCGGGAAGCCAGGCGAGGATCAGTCCCACTGCGATCGCGGTGATCACGACCGGCGCGACGATCCCCACGAGCACAAGCGCGCGCCGAGCGCGACGCAGATCCCCCTCGGGCACGGCGGACACCTGACGGTCGAGCGGATGTTCGGTCATGGCGTCGTCTCCTTGATGAGTGCGGCGATGGTCGCGGGTGTGAGGCCGAGGCGCGCACCGCGGCGCACGAGATCGGCGATGTCATCGGCCAGCTCGGCGAGAGGCTCGGCTGCGGCGGAGACCACGGCGCCTCGTCCGCGGCGCAGATCGACGAGTCCCTCCGCGCGCAGCTCCTGATAGGCGCGCAGCACGGTGTGCACGTTCACGTCGACCGCCTCGGCGACCTCGCGCGCGGCGGGCAGGCGATCGCCGGGGCGCAGCCGCCCGGCGAGAACCTCGGCACGAACGGATGCCGCGATCTGCTCGAACAGCGACCTGGTGCTCTCGGGATCGATCCGGATCAGCATGCACACCTCCTCGACACACTTATTCTATTACAACTAGAATAATATTTGTCGATGTGGTCCAGACGATCCGTCACGACCCGGTGGGCACCGGCAAGCTGACGCCATGCGCATCACTCCTCGCCGCCTCGCCGTGGGCATGTCCCTGTGGATCCCGAATCTGTTCAGCGGCATCCGGGTGCGGCGCTTCTCCGACGACTGGACGCACGCCACCGTCGAGCTGCATGTGAATCTGTTCACCCGCAATTACGTGAAGACCGCCTTCGGCGGATCGATGTCGGCAATGACGGACCCGTACTTCTTCATGCTCGTCATGCACCAGCTCGGCCGGGATCACGTCGTCTGGGACACCCGCGGCGAGATCGAGTTCGTCAAGCCCGGTCGCGGGGTGCTCACCGCGGAGTTCTCCGTGCCGAAGGAGAAGACTGAGGAGCTGCGCGAGCGGGCCCGCGGCGGCGCCAAGGTCCTGGAGTGGTTCGAGACCGTGATCACCGACCGCGACGGCGACGTCGTGGCGCGCGTGCGCCGCGAGGTCTACGTGCGTGAGAAGAAGCGCGTCACCGACGCCCGAAGCTGAGCGCGATCACCTCAGCTTCGGCCCCTTCAGGTGATCCCCCCGGCCGACGGCGTACGACTCGGCCAGCCACTGCGCGAAGGTGTCGTCCATCTCGTCGAGCGAGGTGACGCGGAAGTAGTTCACGAACAGGCGGCTCTCGTAGGCCGCCGAGCGCTGGATGCGGGGGTCCGGCTCGATCGCACGCGTCAGATCGAGGTAGCCGCGCAGATGGTCGTCGCCCGGGATCACTCCCGCGAAGCCGCGACGCGTGCCCTTGATGGTGATCGCGGACCTGTTGACCGAGTAGGTGAAGGGCCCGCACTCCTCAGCCAGTTCGATGAAGCGGTCGTAGAGCGCCACGACCTCGGGCGGCTTCCCGCGCAGATACTGTTCGACAGTCGGTCCCTGGTCCATTCCGCGAGGGTAGCGAGGACATCGGACACGGGGAAGGGCGTCACCTGCCGTTCACCCCTCAGTGCCACGATGGACGGATGCCGCTCACCCGCCGCCTCACGCTGACCGACGCCGTCGCCATCGGCGCAGGATCGATGATCGGCGCCGGCGTGTTCTCGGTCTGGGGTCCGGCGATCGATGCCGCAGGTCCCTGGCTGCTGCTCGCCCTCGGCGTCGCCGCCGTCGTCGCGTTCTGCAACGCCACCTCGTCGGCCCAGCTGGCCGCCGTGCATCCGGTCTCCGGCGGCACCTACGCCTACGCGAGGGCGGAGATCGGGCCGTGGTCCGGGTTCGCCGCCGGCTGGTGCTTCGTCATCGGCAAGACCGCGAGCTGCGCGGCGATGGCACTGACCTTCGCCGCCTATGCGGCGCCCGAGGGCTGGCAGGTGCCGGTGGCCGTGATCGCCGTGACCGCTCTGGTGACGGTCAACTGTTTCGGCGTCACCCGAACCGCCCTGCTCACCCGCATCCTCGTCGTCGCGTCGCTGATCGGTCTCGCCGTCGTGATGGCGACCGGCTTCACGGGAGCAGATGCCGTTCCCGCTCCCCTGCCCGACGTCAGCGCATACGGGGTGCTGCAGGCGGCCGGCCTGCTGTTCTTCGCCTTCGCGGGCTACGCCCGGATCGCGACCATGGGCGAGGAGGTGCGCGACCCCGCCCGCACCATCCCTCGTGCGATCACGATCGCACTGATCGGCGTGGTCGTCGTGTACGCGCTCATCGGCGTCGTCGTGCTGCTCGTGCTCGGCGGCGATGCCGCCGCGACCTCCGCCCCGCTCGCCGAGGTGGTGCGCGCGACAGGGCATCCGGCACTGGCACCGGTGGTACGGGTGACCGCGGCCGCCGCCGCGCTCGGTGCACTGCTGGCGCTGATCACCGGCATCGGCCGCACGTCGCTGGCGATGGCGCGCGAGGGTGATCTGCCGCGCTTCCTCGCCGTCGTCGATCCGCGCCGGCACGTCCCTCGCCGCGCCGAGATCACGATCGGCGTCGTCGTGATCGCGGTGGTGCTCGTGGCCGACCTGCGCGGCGCGATCGGGTTCTCGTCCTTCGGAGTGCTGCTGTACTACCTGCTCGCGAACGCCTCGGCCCTGCGGCAGCGCGGCGACGCACGGCGGTACCCGCGCGTGCTGCAGGTGATCGGCGTGATCGGATGCGTGGCGCTGGTCAGCACGCTGCCGCCGCTCGCGTCGCTGATCGGCGTCGGCGTGCTGCTGGTCGGTCTCGCCGGCCGGTTCGTCGCACTGCGGCTGCGCGCAGGTTCCGGCTCAACGACCGGGTGAGGAGGCCGCGCGATAGGCCGACGGGGTGAAGCCGAGCACCGTCCGGAAGTCGGTCGTCAGGTGCGCGTGGTCGGCATAGCCGAACTCGGCGGCGACGGTGGCGAGATCGACCGAAGGATCCGTGCGCACCCGTTCCGCCGCCTCCTGCAGGCGCCGACGGCGGATCATCGCCGCAGGCGGCAGGCCGACATGCCGGTGCATCAGGCGCTGCAGCGTCCGCACCGACACCGACAGGCGCGCCGCCGCCTCCTCCGGGGTTCCCACGTCGCTCGCCATGAGCAGGTCTGCGGCGGCGTTCGCCTGCCGTGCGGCACCCGGCAGTGCGCCGACTCGGGAGTGCAGCCACCGCGAGAACACGGCGACGGCACGCTCACGGTGGCGGTCGCCGGTCGTCATCGCCGCGGCGACGGCGTCGTGCAGCGCGGGCTCCGCGAGCGGGGCGTCCTGATCGACGACGGACACCGGGGACGGGGTGAGCGCCGCGACGGCTGCCGGCCTCAGCAGGGCCCCGACGGCCCAGCCCCGGCCTGCGAGATCGCGGTGCGTCGCCCTCGTGGTCGCTCCGACGAGCGAGACGCCGCCCTGCTCGACGACGAGGTTCAGCGCCGGGTAGGCGACTACGTCCTGTCGCGACGTGCGGCCGGGCTGGATGTCCCACTCCGGGATCCAGAACCACTCCGCGAGGTCCGCGATCTCCGGCGGGGCGGGAAGCCGGTGGAACTCCGGAAGCCGTGCCGGGTAGAGCACACCGCGGGTGGGGTCGACCATCGGCCCAGCGTAGCGGCGAGGTTGTCGCGGATCTTCAAGCGCCCGGCATCCGGGCATCCGTACCGTGATCGTCATGGATACCGACATCAGAACCGGCGCGACCGGAGAACACACCACGAACGGCCGACCGAACACCGCGACCTCGCTCACGCCGTTCCTCGCCATCCCGAACGCCCGCGCCGCGATGGAGTTCTACCGCGACGTGTTCGGAGCGCGCATCACCGACGTGACCGAGTTCGACGGCGTCGTCGCCCACGCAGGGCTCGACTTCGGCGCAGGACTGCTGCAGCTCGGCGAGCCGAACCCCGAGTACAGCCTGGTCGCACCTCCGGACGGAGACGTCGACTGCTACTCGATGGGGCTGTACGTTCCCGAAGTGGACGCGGTCGTCGCGCGGGCCGTCGCCGCGGGCGCGACCGTCCGCGAACCGGCATCCGACTTCGTGTCAGGAGACCGCTTCGCCAGCATCCGCGACCCGTTCGGGGTGCGCTGGTCGATCATGACCCGCGTCGAGGACATCAGCGAGGAGGAAAGCGCCCGCCGCGTCGCCGAGTGGGCGGCGTCGTACAGCGCGCAGTGACGCGCTCCCTGCAGTTCCGGTCTCAGCGGTTGCGGGTTTTCGCCCAGGAACACCCGCAACCGTTGGGACCGGAGCGAAGAAAGGGTCTGATCAGGCCAGCGACTTGACCTCGAGCGCGCCGGGCTCGTCGCCAGCGCGCACGGTCGCGAAGGCGGTGTAGCCGTCGGCCGATGCCCGCTCGAGCAGCGCCTTGAGGTTCTTCGTGCGGCGTTCCAGGCGCACCCTGCCGCCGTCCGCGACCAGCGCAGCCTTGTGCGCGAGCAGTTCGGGAAGCGGAACGTCGGCATCGTGCACGAGAACGACCGCCTCCGACTCATCCGCCTCCAGCGAGGCCACCAGGTCGACGATCCGCTCGAAGCCGATCGAGAATCCGACCGCGGGGACCTGCTGGCCGAGGAAGCGGCCGATCATGCCGTCGTAACGGCCGCCGCCGCCCAGCGAGTAGTCCACCGACGGGTGCGCCAGCTCGAAGATCGTGCCGGTGTAATAGCCCATTCCACGCACGAGGAACGGGTCGAAGACCAGCGGGATCTCCCCCGCGCCGGGTCGCGCCGCGGCCACGGCCTCGCCGAGGGCGACGAGTTCGGCGACCAGGCCGTCGGGGGCGTCCTGCGGCAGCGCCTTGCGGATCTGCCGCTCGCCGTAGGGGTTGTACTCCATGGTCTGCGGACGGGTCATGAACGCACGGAACGCCTCGACGGCTGCCGCGGTCGCGCCCCGCTCGGACAGCTCCTTCACCACGCCGTCTGTGCCGACCTTGTCGAGCTTGTCGATCGTGATCAGCACACCGGGGCGCTCCTCGACCGTGAAGCCGAAGGAGTCGAGCATCCAGTCGAGTACGCGCCGGTCATTCACGCGCACCATGCCGCCCTCGAGACCGAGCGCGTCGATGGTGTCGAGCGATGCGGTCATCAGCTCGGCCTCGGCACGGGCCGAGTCGTCGCCCATGATGTCGATGTCGCACTGCACGAACTGGCGGTAGCGACCCTTCTGCGGGCGCTCCGCGCGCCACACCGGACCGATCTGGATCGAGCGGAACACGGTCGGCAGCTGGCCGCGGTTGGTCGCGTAGAAACGGGCCAGCGGCACGGTCAGGTCGTAGCGCAGGCCGAGGTCGCTGAGGGATGCCGGATCGTCTGCACCCTGCCGGATCGCGTCGGCGTCGAGCCCGCGACGCAGGATGTTGTACGAGAGCTTCTCGTTGTCCCCGCCGATGCCGGCGTGCAGCCGGTCGTACTCCTCGACCACGGGCGTCTCGATCTCGTCGAAGCCGTGCGCACGGTAGCGCTCGCGGATGACGGCGAGCACGCGCTCGCGACGGGCCTTGTCAGCGGGGAGGAAGTCGCGCATTCCGCGCGGCGGGTTCACGGTTGCCACGTGTCCATCTTTCCAGGTCTCGCGAGTGCGGCCGTCCTGATCGGTCCACTCTCACCGCGGCGAGACCTCGCCGATCGCGTCGGAGATCAGCTCGGCCCAGCGGCGGTAGCCCTCCGCACCCGGGTGGAACCCGTCGCGCGAGAAGAACGAGTCATCGACGAGTGCGGGCGGCGACGGCACGAACCTGACGTTCCCGGTCTCCGCGCACACGGCCCGGCTCGCGGCATCCTGTGCCGCACCCCGATGGGCGAGGTACCGTGCGAGCGTGCGCGGCAGCGACGGGAAGGCGATGAACGGCGGGGTGCCCGCGACGACCACGAGTCCGGTCCTGGCGCTGAGCTCCGCGACGATCGCGCGCAGGTCTTCGCTCCACTCCTCCGGCGAGCGCCGGGCCATGACGTCGTTCGCACCGGCCAGCACGACCACGACGTCGAACTCGCCGGTCAGCTGCGGGAGCAGGCGGTGGCGGATGCGGCGGGCGGTCGCGCCGTGCTCGCCGACGACGCTCCACTCGGCCACGCGGTCAGGGCCGGCGAGCTGCCGTGCGAGGGCGCCCGCGAAGCCGTCCTCGTGGCCGTCGACACCGCATCCCGCCGCCGTCGACTCGCCGATGATGCCGATGCGCAGCGCCGCTTCGGCGTCGCCGGTGCGGCCGGAGTTCGGGCCGCCTGCCGGCGGCAGCACCTCGATCCGGCGACGCACCCACAGACCCTGCACCAGTGCCAGCGCCGTGCTCATGCATCCTCCTCGATTCATACGCAACCGTATTTATCAATCCATACGGTACCGTATTGATCACCGTCTGTCGATGGCGAGGAGGATCGGATGCCGGCCGCACTGCGAACCCCCCGCGCGCGCTGGATCGCCGAGGCCGCGCGCATGCTCGGCGAGAGCGGCGTCGACGCCGTGCGTGTCGAGTCGGTCGCCGCCTCCCTCGGCGTGACGAAGGGCGGGTTCTACACCCACTTCAGCGGTCGCGACGAGCTGCTCGACGCGGTGCTCGATGACTGGGAGCGCCGCAGCGTCGACGATGTGCGCGAGCGCGTGCAGGCACTCGACGCGGATGCCGCGAGGAACATCCGCGTCGCGGGCGGGCTCACCTTCGCCGAGGACCTCCTCCCGGTCGATCTCGCCGTCCGCAACTGGGCACGGTCGGATGCCGCCGTGCGGGAGCGGCTGCTGCGCGTCGACGGAGCCCGCATGGACTATCTGCGCGAGCAGTTCAGCACGTTCGTCGACGACCCCGACGAGGTCGAGGCGCGCAGCATCCTCGCCTTCACCTTCGCGATCGGCCGGCACTTCCTCGCCGTGCGGCCGGAGGACTCCCCCGCCGCGTTCGACCGCGCCGGCGAGCGCATCCTGCGATAGTGGTCGGATGCCGCTGATCCCGCCGTCCCGCGACCGCTTCGACGAGTGGGTGGAGCTCATCCAGGAGTACGGCGGTCCGGATTCTCGCGAGCTCGCGGGTTCCGGATTCCACGGCAATCGCGAGCCGAGCACTCCGGTGCTCACCGAGGCCGGCTACGCCGAATGGCTGACGATGCTCGAGGACGAGGCCGACGAGACGGTGCCGCTCCTGCCGGACCGGGTGCACAGCACGTACTTCTGGGTCGTCGACGCCGCGGGTGCCTGGGTCGGCTTCCTCGCTCTGCGACGCACCCTGAACGCCTTCCTGCTCGAGTACGGCGGGCACATCGGCTACTCGATCCGCCCGTCCCGCCGCCGCGAGGGGCACGCCGCCAGAGCGCTGCACGACGCGCTCGTCGAGGCCGCCGGTCTCGGACTCGATCGCGTGCTGATCACCTGCGACGAGGACAACATCGGCTCGGCGCGGACGATCGAGCGCCACGGCGGCGTCTACGAGGACACCCGCGGCGTCAAACGCCGCTACTGGGTGCCGACTGCTCCCTGACCTCCGCTCACACCCCGGACTCTGCGGCGCGCACCTCGTCCTCGAGCAGGCGGAGCCGCTCGCGCAGCGCGCGCTCGGCATCCCAGCCGTTTGCGCGGGCGTGCGCGACGAGCGCGAGCAGGGCGTCGCCGAGCTCGGCCTCGGTTGCCGGACCTTCGTCGCGCAGAGCCGTCGCGGTTCCTGAGCGCCCTTCGTCTCGCTCCGCTCGCTCAGGGACCGGAACGCCGGCTGAAGGGCGCTCAGGATCCGGGAGGACCGAGATCGCCCGCCCGAGCAACTTCTGCGCGAGCGCGAGCGCGGGCATGCCGCGCGGCACGCCGTCGAGCACGCTGCGCCGCTCGCGCTTCTCCGCCGCCTTCGCGGCGTTCCAGTGCACGAGCACCTCTTCGGGCGTCGTCGCCACCGCGTCACCGAACACGTGCGGATGCCGGCGCACCATCTTCTCGGCGAGACCCCGCGCGACGTCGTCGATGTCGTACTCCGACACCTCCGCGGCGATCGCGGCGTGGAACAGCACCTGCCAGAGCAGATCGCCGAGCTCCTCGCGCAGCTCATCCGCAGTGCCGCTCTCGACGGCGTCGATGACCTCGTGCGCCTCCTCGATCAGGTACGGCACCAGGTCGCGGTGCGTGATCCGCTGCGACCACGGGCACTCCGCCCGCACGCGCCGCATGACCTCCGCGGCATCCCGCAGCGGGTCGCTCATCGGGGCATCCCCTCGTCGCCCCGCACCCGCCGCACGCCATGCCGCGTGGTCGAAGATGCGCGCCGCGGGCGGTCCGCAGCGACGTTTCCGACCACGCGACGAGAGCACACGCGGATGCCTGCGACGGTCATGACTCGAGCGATCGGTAGTGCTTCGCGCGCAGCGAGACGATGACCGCGGACAGGACGAGCGCGATGAGCGATCCGCCCAGCACTCCGAGGATCGCCTGATCGCGGATGTCCGCCTCGCCGGCGAAAGCGAGGTTCGCAAGCAGCAGCGACACCGTGAATCCGATGCCGCCGAGGACGCCGGCCGCGACCAGGTCGGGCAGCACCAGCGCCGGCGCCTGGCCGCGCGGGCGGAACCGCATCGCGATCCAGCCGAAGAGCGTGATGCCGATCACCTTGCCGACCGGAAGTGCGATGAGGATCGCCCAGAACGCCGGCGACAGCCCCTCGCCGCCGAGCTGCGGGATCACGACGAACGCCGCGGCGAAGGCGAACACCGGCAGGATGATGCCGTTCACCCAGGGCTCGAGCGCATGCCTCGTGCGCTCCGCGGGCACCGGCGACATCACGAGGCCCAGCATCACGCCGGCGATCGTGGCGTGCACACCCGACTCCGAGACCAGCACCCAGGTGGCCACACCCACGATGATCATGAGGACCGCGATCAGCCAGTGTCCGCTGCGTCCCAGCATCCGGCTGAGGATCGCGAACGCGCCCACCGCGACGACGGCGAGCAGGAACAGCCCCCATTGCACGTCATGCGCGAAGAGCACGGCGATGAAGATGATGCCGATGATGTCGTCGAGGATCGCGAGCGCGAGCAGGAACACGCGCACTCCCGACGGAAGGCCGCGCCCGAACATCGCGAGCACGCCGAGCGCGAAGGCGATGTCGGTCGCCGTCGGGATGGGCCAGCCGGACGCCGTGTCGGGGCCGCCCGCGATGAGCAGGTACACGGCGATCGGCACCAGCACGCCACCGGCAGCGGCGACCGCGGGCTGGGCGGCCTTGTGCAGGCTGTCCAGCTCGCCGTGCGTGAGCTCATGGCGCAGCTCGATGGCGACCATGAGGAAGAAGATCGCGAGCAGACCGTCGGCGATCCAGTCCGAGATCGAATGATCGATGTCGGTGCCGGGGATCGCGATGTGGAAGCCGAGCACCTCCGCGATCGAATCGTGCGTGGGCAGGTTGGCCAGCAGGAGTCCGAGTGCCGCCGCGACCAGCAGGAGCACGGCGGGGAACTGCTGTCCGCGAAGGGCCTTCACCGAGATGCGCATCCCGTCCATGCTCTCATCCCGAGCGGTCGTCACGCGGTCGGAAGCTCCGTTCGCGCCGGGATACTCTCGAAGAATGACCCCTGAGCCCACTCCCACCGAGGCCATCCGCGTCATCACCCGATTCGAGGCATCCAGCGGCATTCCGGACGAGATGCGCGCCGACGTGCGCATGCTGGGCGGCCTGCTCGGCCAGGTCCTGCGCGAGTCCGGTACGCCCGGACTGTTCGAGGACGTCGAGCGGCTGCGCCTGGCCACCATCCAGGCATACGACGAGGAATCGGATGCCGCGTTCCGCCGCGCTGCCGAGATCGCCGACGAGTTCACGATCGAGCGCGCAGACGAGGTCGCGCGCGCGTTCACCTGCTACTTCCACCTGGTGAACCTCGCCGAGGAGCACCAGCGCGTGCGCATCCTGCGCGAGCGCGCCGGCAAGCCTGGCCGTGAGGCGGCCGCCGACACGGTCGCCACCGCCTTCGCGCAGCTGCGCTCCGAGGTGGGCGAGGAAGAGGCGCGTCGCCGCCTCGCAGGACTCCGCTTCCACCCGGTCTTCACCGCGCATCCGACCGAGGCGCGCCGGCGGGCCGTGTCCGGCAGCATCCGCCGCCTGTCCGAGCTGCTCACCCAGCACGACGCGACCAGCGACGGCGGTGCCGAGCAGCGCCGTGCACTGCGCCGGATGCTGGAGGAGATCGACACGCTGTGGCGCACCGCGCCGCTGCGCGCGCAGAAGCCGACACCCACAGACGAGGTGCGCACGGTCATGGGCGTCTTCGATGAGACGCTGTTCACGACCGTGCCGCACATCTACCGCCGCATCGACGACGACCTGCGCGGCGACGAGTCGGGCGATTCCGCGCCCGTCGTTCCGCCGTTCGTGCGGATCGGATCGTGGGTCGGCGGCGACCGCGACGGCAACCCCTTCGTGACCTCACAGGTCACCCGCGAGGCGTCTGCGATCGCCTCCGAGCACGTGCTGCGCGGACTGGAGCGCGCCATCGAGCGCATCGGCCGCACGCTCACGCTGGATGCCGAGGGCACCCCGCCCAGCGCTGAGGTGCAGGCCATCTGGGACGCCTTCGTCCAGGCCGACCCCGAGCTGGCAGAAGAGGTCGCCACCCGCTCCCCCGCCGAACCGCACCGCCGCGTGCTGCTCGTGCTCGCGCACCGCGTGCGCGAGACCAGGCACGAGAGCGACGGCGCGTACGGCGCGCCCGAGGAGCTGCTCGCCGATCTGCGCGCTGTTCAGCGCTCGCTGGTGGATGCCGGGGCCAGACGCCACGCGTTCGGCGGCGTGCAGCACCTGATCTGGCAGGTCGAGACCTACGGCTTCCACCTCACCGAGCTCGAGGTGCGCCAGCACTCCAAGGTGCACCGTCAGGCGCTCGCCGAGCTCGATGCCGGTGGCCCGATCGGCACGCAGACCGAGGAGGTGCTCGAGGTCTTCCGTGCGGTCGCCGAGATCCAGAAGCGCTACGGCCTGCGTGCCGCAGGCCGCTACGTGGTGTCGTTCACCCAGTCGGCGCAGGACCTCGCCAACGTGCACCGGCTCGCGAAGTACGCGCTCGGCGCGGATGCTCCGGTGCTCGACGTCGTCCCGCTGTTCGAGACCTTCGCCGACCTGAAGGCGGCGCCGGGGATCATGAGCGAGGCCGTCACGACCCCCGAGTTCCAGGCCCGCCTGGCCGAGACCGGGAACCGCCTCGAAGTCATGCTCGGCTACTCGGACTCGTCGAAGGACGTCGGCCCGGTGGCTGCGAACCTCGCGCTCTACGAGGCGCAGCGCGAGATCGCGCTGTGGGCGAAGGATGCCGGGATCGAGCTGACCCTGTTCCACGGCCGCGGCGGCGCGCTCGGCCGCGGCGGCGGCCCGGCGAACTCCGCGATCCTCGCGCAGCCGCCGCACTCCGTGGACGGCCGGTTCAAGCTCACCGAGCAGGGCGAGGTCATCTTCGCCCGCTACGGCGAGCCCGCGATCGCGATGCGGCACATCGACCAGGTGGCCGCGGCGACGCTGCTGGCCTCCTCGCCCACCGTCGAAGAGCGCACCAGCAGCGCGGCATCCCGCTTCGCGCGGATCGCGGAGGTGATGGACACCGCGTCACGCGAGCGCTTCTTCTCGCTGGTCGCGGCCGACGGCTTCGCACCCTGGTTCGCGACCGTCACCCCGATGGAGGAGATCGGCCTGCTCGCGCTGGGCTCGCGACCGGCGCGACGCGGCCTGTCCGTGGAGTCCCTCGAGGACCTCCGAGCCATCCCGTGGGTGTTCGCCTGGACGCAGGCGCGCATCAACCTCGCCGGCTGGTTCGGCCTCGGCACGGCGCTGGAGGCGGTCGGCGACGAGGACGCGCTGAGAGAGGCGTACCGTGAATGGCCGCTGCTGCACACGATGGTCGACAACGTGGCGATGAGCCTGGCGAAGACCGACGAGCGCATCGCCCGCGAGTACCTCGCCCTCGGCGACCGCGACGACCTGGCGAAGCTGGTGCTCGATGAGCTCGAACTCACGCGGGAGTGGGTGATCCGCCTCACCGGCGGCGACCGCCTGCTCGCGAACAAGCCCGTGCTGCAGCGTGCCGTGCAGCTGCGCAGCCCGTACGTCGACGCCCTGTCGCTGCTGCAGCTGCGGGCGCTGCGCGCCCTGCGCACCGCCGCGACCACCGAGCCCGTGGCCTCGCCCGACCTGCAGCGGCTGCTGCTGCTGTCGGTCAGCGGAGTGGCCGCCGGCCTGCAGAACACCGGGTGATCCGGCGCCCTCGTCCTGCCGAACTGCACCACTGACGCAGAAACGAGGGCACCCTAGTGATCGTTGTACAGTGAAAACTCCGCCCGATCCGGCGAAGCCTCACGCGACACGATCGCCCGCATGGCCTCATCCCCCTTTCAGAAAGCACCCGCGTGACCATCGAGACCACAGCCGAATTCCACCCGCTCTCCACCGCAGCACAGCCCGTCTTCGACGCCGTGCGCACGCTCAACCCCAACGAGCCGGAGTTCCACCAGGCTGTGCACGAGGTCCTGCACTCGATCGGCCCGGTGCTGGAGCGCCGCTCGGAGTACCTCGACAAGGGCGTGCTCGAGCGCCTGGTCGAGCCGGAGCGTCAGATCATCTTCCGGGTGCCGTGGATCGACGACGCAGGCAAGCTGCAGGTCAACCGCGGTTACCGGGTGCAGTACAACTCCGCGCTCGGTCCGTACAAGGGCGGTCTGCGCTTCCACCCCTCGGTGAACATCTCGATCATCAAGTTCCTCGGCTTCGAGCAGATCTTCAAGAACGCGCTCACCGGCCAGGGCATCGGCGGCGGCAAGGGCGGGTCGAACTTCGACCCGCACGGCAAGAGCGAGGCCGAGGTCATGCGCTTCTGCCAGTCGTTCATGAACGAGCTGTTCCGCCACATCGGCGAGCACACCGACGTTCCGGCCGGTGACATCGGCGTCGGCGGTCGTGAGATCGGCTACATGTTCGGGATGTACCGCAAGATCACGAACCGCTTCGAGTCGGGCATCCTGACCGGCAAGGGGCTGGGCTGGGGCGGTGCGCAGGTGCGCACCGAGGCCACCGGCTACGGCGCGGTGTTCTTCGTGCAGGAGATGCTCGCCGTGCACGGCGAGAACCTCGAGGGCAAGCGGGTCGCCGTGTCGGGCTCGGGCAACGTCGCGATCTACGCGATCGAGAAGGCCCAGCAGCTCGGCGCGAAGGCGATCACCGCATCCGACTCCACCGGCTACGTGCTCGACGAGGCCGGCATCGACCTGGCCCTGCTGCGTCAGATCAAGGAGGTCGAGCGCGGCCGCATCGTCGAGTACGCCAACCGTCGTCCGGGCGCCGTCTTCGTCGAGGGCGGCAACGTCTGGGAGGTTCCGGTCGAGATCGCCGTCCCGTCGGCGACGCAGAACGAGCTCGACGAGGACTCCGCGCGGATGCTCGTCGCGAACGGCATCCGCGCCGTCGCCGAGGGCGCGAACATGCCCTCGACCCCCGAGGCCGTCGGCGTGTTCCAGCAGGCCGGCGTGCTGTTCGCCCCCGGCAAGGCCGCGAACGCCGGCGGCGTCGCGACCTCGGCGCTGGAGATGAGCCAGAACGCCGCCCGTCAGCGCTGGAGCTTCGCCGACAGCGAGCATCGGCTGCGCGACATCATGGCCGACATCCACGAAGCCTCGTTCCAGGCCGCCGAGCGCTACGGCGTCCCCGGCGACTACGTCGCGGGCGCCAACATCGCCGGCTTCGAACGCGTCGCCGACGCGATGCTGGAGCAGGGCGTCATCTGACGCATCCGTCGCAGCCCTTCGCCGAGACCCCGTCTGAATCACCGGGCGGGGTCTCGGCGATTCGGGCGAGCAGTCGCCGCCTCGCGGTCGCGGCCGCGCTCGCGCTCGCGCTCGCGCTACGATTTCGTGCCCGCGCTGCACGTCCCTGCATCCGGCCACGGTCGCGCTACAGTCCTCCGCTCGCGCGACGCGAATACGCTCCGCGCGAGACGAAGGATGCCGCGCGAGCAAGAACATGCCGCGCGATACGAAGGATGCCGCGCGAACAGGCGGGAGCTACACCGGCCGAACACCCCTGCCGGTCGCGCTGCATATCTCTGCCCGCGCTGCACATCCCGGCATCCCGCCACGCGCGCGCTACAGTCCTCCGCTCACGCGACGCGAATACGCGCCGCGCGAGCAGACAAAAGCCGCGCGAGGAGGACGTGCCGCGCAAGCAGAAAGGTGCCGCGCGAGCAGAGAGATGCCGCGCGAGCAGAAGAGTGGCGATCGGTGAGCGCGGATGCCCGGGTCAGACCGCGCGGTCGTCGACGTGCCGGGCGAGCGAGCGGGCGTAGCGCTCTGTGAGCTGCACCATCAGATCGGGCGTGGAGCGGTCCACTCCGAAGACGTATCCGGGGAAGTCGAGCTCGTGCTGAGCATCCCAGATCTCCTCGTGCCGATCCGGCGAGAGGATCCGCACGGGGTCTCCGACCGCGACCCACCCGATCGGCACCACTGTCTCCGGCGGCAGCGTGGTGCGCAGGTGCACCACGCCGTTGATGCGCACCTCGCTGCGCTCCCGGATCACCGCGCCGTTGAAGACGCGCACACCAGTGGCGAGGAACACCTCCTCGGCGATCGTCGCACCCGAGATGCTCGCCATCGGGCCCACGAGCACGTGATCGGCGATGTGCACGGGGTTCGCCGCGGTGGCGCGGATCAGCGCGTTCTCCATCACGATCACGTGCTCGCCGAGTGTGATCGGGCCGCCCTCGGCGGTGATCACGGCGCCGTGCAGCACCTGGCAGTTCTCGCCGATCGTGACGTCTCCCGAGATCACGGCCGAGGGTGCGACGACGGCGGTCTCGTGGATGCGGGGTCGACCCCCGAGGTGCTCGTAGATCATGCCGTCAGACTAGTCGTGCGCGGGTGGTCCGATCGGACTTCGGACGGTGTGCGCGCCGCAGCGTCGATGCATCAGAGGCGGCAACGCCCCTACCCCGCAGGACGGAACCGTGCGAGCTCGTCGTCCATGCCCTCATCCGCGGCGGACGCCGCGCCGGAGAACCCGAGCACCGCGGTCGTGAACCGCTCGGCCGTGAGCGCCCGAAGCCGCAGATCGGTGCGGGCGCGCACTGTCGCGGTGCGCACCGTGCGGCGCAGCAGGGCGATCTCGCCGAACCCCTCAGCGGGTCCGAGGGTCGCGACCACCCGACCGTCACCAAGCACGTCCGCCTCGCCGGACTCGATCAGGTAGTACAGGTCGCCGACGTCTCCCTGCGCGAACACAGTGGTCCCCTGCGGCACCTCGACGGGCTCCAGACCACGGGCGAGATACTCGATCGCCGACAGTGGCAGCGGGCCGAACAGCGGGACCTGGCGCAGCAGGGCGATCTCGGCGTCCTGCTCGCGGACCGTCCGGTCGATGCGTCGCAGCCGCCACCAGGACGCGATCGCCAGCGCCGGGCACAGCACGCCGATCGCGAGGAGCGCGGTCTCGACGCCGAAGGCCTCGGCAAGAGCGGATGCCACCAGTGAGCCGATCCCCATCGTGATGGCGACGATCGCCTCGAGCACGCCGAACACTCTCGCCATCACCGCATCCGGCGCCAGCCTGCCGATCAGGGTGAATCCGGCGGCGTCGATGAGCGCGTTCGCGATGCCCACGACGGCGAGCAGCGCGAGCGCCGTCGCCTGCTGCGGGAAGGCGCCGATGAGCGCGATGGGCAGGCCCCACATGCCGACGCCGATCGCGAACCAGGCACCGAGTCGCCAGGTGCCGATCAGCACCGAGGATGCCAGCGAGCCGAGCACCGCGCCCACGCCAAGGGCCGCCATCAAGGCGCCTGCCCCGGCCTCTCCCATCCGGAGCAGTTCGATCGCAACGACGACCGAGAACACTGTGAGCGCCCCGCGGGTGAAGGTCTGCGCGGCGATGAGCGCGAGCATCAGCCGCAGCGGCCGGCTGCGGCCGACCGCCCGCAGGCCCTCGGCCGCCTCGGTGACCAGCGCAGAACGCCGCGTCGGCGGAGTCGGGGCTCCCTCGTAGTGCAGTCGGAGCACGAGCAGCGCGGCGACGGTCGCCCCTGCCGAGGCGGTCAGCAGCACCGCCGCCGGGCCTGCGAGCGCGAGCAGGACGGCGGCGAGCAGCGGCCCGATCAGGCTCGCCGAGGAGTCGAGCAGCCCGCGCACGACGTTGGCGCCCGCCAGCTCACGGCCGGTGCGGCACAGCGTGGGCAGCAGCGCAGAGTGGGCGGGGCGGTAGAGCGACGCTGTGACGGACGACAGCGCCGCGATCGCGTACACGAGCGCGATCGGGCCCGCGAGCACGACGATCGCTGCGGCAGCGGCCATCGACGCCGCACGCAGCAGCGTCACCGCGACCAGCACCCGTTCTCGTCGGACCCGATCGGCCAGTGGCGCGAGCAGAGGGGTGAGCAGCGCAGCCGGCAGCATGGTCACGAGCCCGACCAGCCCCACGGCCAGCGTCCCGCCCGCGCCGTACGCGACGATGCTGAGCGCGACGGCGAAGGCGCACTCGGCCGCCCACCAGCTGAGGAAACTCAGCTGCGCGCGACGCAGACTCGCATTGCCCCAGTTGCTCGCGAAGGCGGCGGCCGCCTCGGCGAACTTCGGGCCCACCCCAGAGGCCATGGCGAAACAATAGGCCGGGCGAGCCCCCGCTGACCAGTGGTGGTCGCGTTTGGAGAGAGGATGGAGGCATGCCCGTCGTGCCCTTCTCTCCCCTCGCCTCCGATCAGGAGGCCGTGACCTACGAGCACGGTCCCGACTCGCTGGCACAGCCTGGCGTCCGCGCCGGCACGGTCCGCGAGTTCGTCATCGATGACAGCCGTGCCTATCCCGGGACGATCCGTCGCGTCTGGGTGCACACCGCGGCCGGACACGACCCGTCGTCGCCGGCGGCCGTGACCCTCTTCAACGACGGCTGGTGGTACCTCGATCCCGCGGGCGACGTCCGCGCCGGCATCGTGCTGGACAATCTCGCCGCGCAGCGCGCGATTCCGCCGATGATCGGGATCTTCGTCGACCCCGGCGAGTTCCCCGGCTCGGTGATGCCCAAGAACCGCAACAACGAGTACGACCCGGGTGACACCCGCTACGTGCAGTTCCTGCTCGACGAGGTGCTCCCGCGGGCGATCGAGGGACTCACCTTCGGCGGAGGGATGGGGATCTGCGGCGGCAGTTCCGGCGGCAACGCCGCCTTCACGGCCGCCTGGCACCGCCCCGACGCGATCGCCCGCGTGATCGCGTTCAACCCGAGCTTCGCGCAGATGCCCGGCGGAAACCCCTATCCCGCGCTGCTCGCCGACGGCGAGACGCGCCGCATCCGCACCCTCCTGCACGCCGCGCACCATGACATCGGCTGGAACGACCGCGAGGAAAACTGGTTCGCCGAATCGCTCGAGACCGCCGCGGCGCTGGCCCGCTCGGGGCACGATCTGCGTCTGGTCGTCGGCGACGGCGGGCACAGCCCGAACCATGGCGGCGTGCTGCTGCCCGACGCGCTGCGCTGGCTCTGGCGCTGAGCGCGCCCACCCCGCTGCGCCGAACTTCGGACGCCGCGGGAGACACGCCGTGCGGACCGCGGACGCCGCGGTGCGGCGCGCGCTGGCATCCGCAGCTGGGCGCGGCCGTGATTGACTGAGCGGATGCCGGTCTCGCCCTACATCGCCTCGCTCCGCGCCCATGTCGGTCACGACCTGCTGCTGATCCCCGCGGTGACCGCGGTGATCCGGGACGGCGACCGGTTCCTGCTTGCCCGGCATTCGGACTCGGGAATGTGGGGCCTGATAGGCGGCAGTATCGAACCCGGCGAGCACCCCGCCGGCGCGATGGCCCGCGAGGTGCGCGAGGAGATCGGTGCGGGCATCCGCATCCTTGGGATCGTCGGCGTCTACGGCGGCGAGGAACTCGTCGTGGAGTATCCGAACGGCGACCGCGTCGCGTACGTGACCACGGCATACTCCTGCGAGTTGACCGGTGCGCCCCGCCCCGACCTCGACGAGATCCTCGAGGTCGCCTGGTTCACGCGCGACGAGGTCGCTGCGCTGGACCTTCAGCCCTACGTCGAGCAGGTGCTCAGGGACGCCTGACCGCTGCTAGGGTCGTGGGCATGCAATGCCGGTGAGTCGCCTCCGATCCCCTGCCTTCGGGCGCCGTTCTGCGCGCCCGGGCATCCTTCGACAGGAAAGACTCACCATGCAGCACCCCCTCTCCGGCCGCACCGCCCTCGTCACCGGCGTCTCCCGCCGCGCCGGCATCGGCTACGCAACCGCCACGACCCTCGCCGCACTCGGCGCGAACGTGTTCCTGCACCACTTCCGCCCGCACGACCTCGATCAGCCGTGGGGCGGTGACGACCTCGAGGCCGTCCGTACCGGCGTCGCCGAACGGCTGGTCCCCGGCGCGCTCTCCGGCGACCGGCATGCCGATCTGCGCGACCCCGCATCGATCGAACCGCTGCTCGACGCGGCCTCCGGGCTGACCGGGTCGCTCGACATCCTGGTGTGCAACCAGGCGATGAGCGGCGGCGACGGCGGCATCCTCGATATGACCGCCGACCGGCTCGACGCGCACTGGCAGACGAACGCCCGCGCCACGATGCTGCTGACCGCCGGCTTCGCCCGGCGGAAGGCGGGAATGGATGCTGCGGCGCAGCGCCCCGGGGAGCGCGTGGACTCGGGCCCGTTCGAGAAGCCGACGGGGCACGTCATCTGGATGACGTCCGGGCAGGCCGACGGGCCGATGCGCGGCGAGGTCGCCTACGCGACGAGCAAGGCCGCGCTTGCCGGCGTGACGAAGACGGTCGCCGCCGAGCTGCTCGACCTCGGGATCGTGCTCAACACCGTCAATCCGGGCCCGGTCGACACCGGCTACCTCGACCCCGAGACCACCGATCGCGACCTGAGCTGGCTGCCGGAGTTCCTCGCGAACACGCCGTTCGGGCGCTTCGGGCGCCCAGAGGATCCGGCCCGGCTGATCGGCTGGCTGTGCACGGAGGCGGGTTCCTGGGTGGTCGGCCAGGTGCTCACGACCGACGGCGGATTCGCACTGCGCTGAGCTCCGCGCCGAGCACGGCGCCGCAGCGCTACGATCGCCCCATGTCCATGCCGCAGGTCCGTCCGGCCCGGCCCGCCGACGCTGCGGGGATGGCGGAGATGCATGTCGCCTCCTGGCGGGAGACCTATCGCGGACTGATGCGCGACGAGGTGCTCGACGATCCCGGACTGGTGGCCTGGCGGGAGCGGTTCTGGACGGCCGCGCTCACCGACCCGAGGTACGGGAGCAACCTCGTCGCGGTCGCCGAGCTCGACGGAGCCATCGTCGGCGTCGCCATGTCCGGGCCTCCCCTGGACGAGGATGCGACGTGGCCGCGGCAGCTCTACGTGCTGTACCTGCTCGCAGCCGTGCAGGGCAGCGGGGCCGGTGCCGCGCTCCTCGATGCGGTCCTTCCGCCCGGGATCGCCGCGGGTCTGTGGGTCGCGGACCCCAACCCGCGGGCGCAGGCGTTCTACCGGCGGCACGGCTTCCGCGCGGACGGCGCGGTCCAGGTCGATGACGGCGTGCGCGAGATCAGGATGCTCCGGACGGAGTCGGGCTGACGCTCAGCCGTCGCCTTCGGCGTCCCACCCCCGGATGATGTGCACGATCGCTGCGGAGGTCGCATCGGCGGCATCCGCCATCACGACGTGACCGGCGCCGGGGATCACGCGCAGCTGCACGCCGTCGGCGTCGGCCCACGCCGGCATCGCGGTGCGGATGTTGCCGGTACGGTCGCGGTCGCCGACGACAAGTCCCAGCGGAATCGGGGTGCGATACCCCGCTTCGGGTGCGACGAAGGAAGCGGTCGCGCGCCACACGTCGAGGAACACCCTTTTCGGCATACGGGCGAACGTCGCGCGGATCGAATCGATCGCCTCGGGCGTCACCGCCGAGGCATCCGCCATCAGACCGGGCAGGCGGGATGCCGGGATGAGCCGCAGCATCGGCGCGGCAAGCCGCAGCCCGAGCCGCTCGCCGGCGCTGAGCGGACCCGCGTTCCAGGTGCTGCCGACAGCGACCAGCCCACCTGCCCGATCGGGGTGCGCGCGCACGTAGGCCTGAGAGAGGTTGCCGCCCAGCGAGTGCCCCACCAGGATCGGATGCTGCAGCCGCAGCTCATCGACGAGCGCGCCGAGGTCGGCCAGCGCATCCTCCGCGGAGAAGCGCGTGCCTGCGGCGAGCGTCGAGGCGCCGTGCCCGCGCAGATCCCATCGGATGCCGCGGTACCCGGCATCCTGCACGGCCCGCGCCTGCGCCGCGAACGACTCGCTGTCCATCCCCGCCCCGTGCGTGAACACGACCGGCCGGCCGGAGCCTCCGCCGTCGACGTAGTGGATGGTCGCCGTGCCGCGCTGGAGGATGCCCGTCATGCCTCGAGCCTAGGAGACCCGCCGGATCAGGACGCCTCGGTCTTGACGGGCTCCGGGAACAGCGCGGTGAACAGGTTGCCGACCCACTCGATCAGGTCGATGTCCTCGGGGATCGGCACCAGCAGCGCCTCTCCCCCGGCGACGAACTTCGCCTTCGGGTAGAGCCGCTGCAGTCGCACCTTCATCGAGTCGGGCAGGTTCGCGGGCGCGATCCGCAGGTTCGAGCCCATCGCCACGACATCCGACAGACCGGCCCGTGCCGCGCGACGGCGCAGCCGCGCGACCGCCACCAGACCGCCGACCTCATCGGGCAGAGCGCCGTACCGGTCGGTGAGCTCCTCGACCACGAGGTCGATCGCGTCGTCGGCGGCGGTCGGCCCCGCCGCCGCGGAGAGCTTCTGGTACGCCTCGAGGCGCAGCCGCTCGCTGTCGATGTAGTGCTCCGGGATCCGCGCGTCCACCGGCAGTTCCAGACGCAGCTCGACCTCGGAGGACGTGTCCTCCCCGCGGAACGTCGCCACGGCCTCGCCCACCATCCGCAGGTACAGGTCGAAGCCGACGCCGGCGATGTGCCCGGCCTGCTCCGCGCCGAGCATGTTGCCCGCTCCGCGCAGCTCGAGGTCCTTCAGCGCGACCTGCATGCCCGAGCCGAGGTCGTTGTTGACGGCGATGGTCTGCAGCCGGTCGGCGGCGGTCTCGCTGAGCGGCTTCAGGTCGTCGTAGAGGAAGTACGCGTACGCGCGTTCCCGTCCACGACCCACGCGCCCGCGGAGCTGGTGCAGCTGCGAGAGACCGTACTTGTCGGCGCGGTCGATGATGATCGTGTTCGCGTTCGAGATGTCGAGGCCGGTCTCGATGATCGTCGTCGAGACGAGCACGTCGTACTTGCGCTCCCAGAAGTCGTCGACCACCTGCTCCAGCTGGTGCTCGCCCATCTTGCCGTGCGCGACGGCGATCCGCGCCTCGGGCACGAGCTCGGCGAGTTCGGATGCCACGCGCTGGATGGACTGCACCCGGTTGTGAACGAAGAACACCTGACCCTCGCGCAGGATCTCGCGGCGGATCGCCGCAGCGATCTGCTTGTCGCTGCGCGCGCCGACGAACGAGAGGATCGGATGCCGGTCCTCGGGCGGCGTCTGCAGCGTGGACATCTCGCGGATACCGGTGACCGCCATCTCGAGCGTTCTCGGGATGGGCGTCGCGCTCATCGCGAGGATGTCGACGTTGGTCTTGAGCTTCTTCAGGGCGTCCTTGTGCTCGACGCCGAAGCGCTGCTCCTCGTCGATGATCAGCAGCCCGAGATCCTTGAAGATCACCTGATCGGTGAGGATGCGGTGCGTGCCGATGACCATGTCGACCGTGCCGTCGACCAGACCCGCCAGCGTGAGGCGCGCCTCTTTGTCGGTCTGGAAGCGCGACAGCGGGCGCACCTTGACCGGGAACCCGGCGAACCTCTCGGTGAACGTCTCGAGGTGCTGCTTGACCAGCAGAGTGGTCGGCACGAGCATCGCGACCTGCTTGCCGTCCTGGATCGCCTTGAACGCGGCGCGCACGGCCACCTCGGTCTTGCCGAAGCCGACGTCGCCCGACAGCAGGCGGTCCATCGGGATGGGCCGCTCCATGTCGGCCTTGATCTCGTCGATGGTCTGCAGCTGGTCGTGCGTCTCCGCGAACGGGAACGCCTCCTCGAGCTCACGCTGCCAGGGCGTGTCCGGGCCGAAGGCATGACCCTTGGCGCTCATCCGTGCCGAGTACAGCTTGACCAGCTCGACGGCGATGTCGCGCACGGCCCTGCGCGCCTTGCCCTTCGCCGCCGCCCAGTCGCTGCCGCCCATCTTCGACAGCACCGGCGCCTCGCCGCCGACGTACTTCGAGAGCAGATCGAGCTGGTCGGTGGGCACGAAGAGCTTGTCGCCCGGGTAGCCGCGCTTGGACGGCGCGTACTCCAGCACCAGGTACTCGCGGGTGGTCTTGACCGCATTCCGCCCGCCGCTGGACACCTCGCGCTTGGTCATCTCCACGAACTTGGCGATGCCGTGCGTGTTGTGCACGACGTAGTCGCCCTGCTTGAGCTGCAGCGGGTCGACGACGTTCTTCCGCCGGGAGGCGAGCTTCTTGACCACGCGCTGGTCACCGCCGATGGTGCGCCCGTAGAACTCGCTGTCGGTGAGCACCGCCAGCCGTGCCTCCGGCACCTGGAATCCGGACTCGACCGATCCGGTGGTGAGCGTGGCGACACCGGCATCCGGCCCCGCGGTGACGTCCTCCATGATGCGGGCGGCGATGCCTCGGTCTCCGAGCACGTCGAGGGCGCGCTCGGTGAGGCCCTGCCCGGAGGCGATGACGACCACGCGCCAGCCGTCCTGCAACCGGGCCTCGACGAAGGAGATCGCGCCGTCGACGTTGCCGTGGAACGACGGGATGACGGAGGAGTCGAGGTTCGCCGCATCCGCATCGTCGGTGGCGAACGCGCTCAGCCGCCACCACACACCGTCGCGGTCGCGCACCACATCGCGCAGCTGCGCGATGGTGCGGAAGTCGCCGGCCCCCAGATCGATCGGAGCGGATGCTCCGGAGGTCGCGGCACTCCATGCCGCGTCGAGGAACTCGCGGTTCGTCTCGCCGAGGTTCTGGGCACGGGCGGTGGCGCGCTCGGGGTCGACCACCGCGGCAGCGGAACCCTTCGGCAGGTACTCGGCGAGGGTGACGAGCGGGCCGGCGACGGCCGGCAGCAGCGATTCCATGCCCTCGACGGGGATGCCCTCACTCATCTTCTCGAGCATCCCGGCGATCGCCGGATACCGCCCGACGAGCTCGCCGGCGCGCTCGCGGACCTCGGCGGTGAGCAGCAGTTCGCGGCTGGCCGGCAGTTCGACCGCGGTGACCTCACCCGGCAGCGACCGCTGGTCTGCGACGGAGAACGCCCGGATCTGGTCGACCTCGTCTCCGAAGAACTCCACGCGGGACGGATGCTCGGCGGTGGGCGGGAACACATCGAGGATGCCACCGCGCACGGCGAACTCGCCGCGACGCGAGACCATGTCGACGCGCGAGTAGGCGCGTTCGACGAGCTGCTCGACGGCGTCCTCGAGTTCGAGCCCGCGGGCGCCGACGCGCAGTTCGAGCGGGGCGGCATCGCCGAGGTTCGCGGCGAGCGGCTGCAGCGCGGCACGCACCGAGGCGACGACGACCAGCGGCTTCGCGCCATCCCAGGTGGTGATGCTGCGCAGGGTCTCCAACCGGCGCCCGACGGTGTCGGGGCTCGGGCTCAGGCGCTCGTGCGGCAGGGTCTCCCATGCCGGGAAAGTGAGGATCTCGGCATCCGCGAGGTAGGTGCCCAGGGCGGCGGCGACCGACTCGGCGCGCCGGCCTGTGGGCGTCACGACGAGCAGAGCGGCCGGATGCCCGGCATCCGCCCGCTTCTGCAGCAGGCCGGCGACGACGGGAGCGTCGAGCCCGTCGACCAGCGAGATGTCGGCGTCGGTGGATGCCCAGCTGAGAGCATCGCGGTACAGGTTCGCCTCTTCCAAGGCGCGCAGAATCCCCGGAACAGTCACCGCACAAGTGTATTCCGGCCCGCCGACATCGGGGACGTCAGCGCGTGCGTCGCGCGACGCGGAAGCCGTCGACGGCGAGCATCGTCAGTGCGACGGCGAGAATGCCGTACACGAACACGTCAGCGCCCTGCATCCGCTCCCCCAACAGCATCGCCACCACCACGAGCAGCACCGGTTCGACATACCCGAGCAGACCGAACACCGGCATCGTGAGCAACGACGACGCCGCGAGGTAGAGCGTCATCGCGGCGGCGCTCGCGAGCCCGATCGCCAGCATCGCGACCGTCTCGGACCCTGACGAGGGCCCTGCGCCGGTCAGCAGGAACGCGGCGGCGACCGGCAGCATCAGCGCGATCTCCCAGCCGAACACGATCGGACCGTCGAGTCCGAACCGCTGTCGCACCACGAAGTACACCGCGTACGGGATGCAGATCACCAGCGTCACCCAGGACAACTCCGGCGTGGCCACGAGCTTCACCGTCACAGCGACCGCTGCCAGGCCGACCACGACCCATTGCAGTGGACTCACCGGGTGCTTCATCAGGAACCGGCCGCAGAGCACCAGGCAGATCGGAAGCAGGAGATAGCCGAGCGAGGTGTCGAGGGCATGCCCGTTCTGCGGGGCCCACATGAACAGCCACAGCTGCACACCGACGATCGCGGTCAGCAGCAGCGACAGCAGCGGCATCCACCAGCGCGAGCACAGCCGGCGCCAGAGCATCCGCAGTGCCCGGCGCGCACCGGGATGCGCGAGCGCGAGCCCGTAACAGGCGAACGCGATCACCACCCGCCAGGCGAAGACCACCTCTGCGGATACCGAGACCAGTCCTGCGAGAAGGAACATGCCGCCGAACAGCACCGATGCGGCGATCGACGCGAGGACCCCGCGCGCGGACGAATGCTGCACCGCCACGCCCGTCTCCGTCCTTCGCGACGTCGTGCCGCCCTCTCAGGATATCCGGGACAGATCCGACGGCCGGACGCTCACTAGGCTGGCCGGATGGAGCCCGTCGCCCTGCGCACCGACCGTCTCGTCCTCAGCATTCCGACGGAGGCCGACGTCGACGCGATCACCTCGGCCTGCCAGGACCCCGAGGTGCCGCGCTGGACGCCGATTCCCAGTCCCTACTCGCGCGCCGACGCCGAGACCTTCGTGGAGAGGGTCGCGCGCTGGTGGGACGAGGGCGCGGAGACCGTATGGGCCGTGCGACTCGACGGTGTGCTCGCGGGCATGGTCGGCCTGCATCAGATCGTCGGCCACGCCACCGGCGGCTATGCCGAGCTCGGGTACTGGAGCGTCGCGCGCTTCCGCGGTCGGGGAATCATGACCGAGGCCGCGCGGGCGGTCGTCGACTGGGGCTTCGAAGAGCTCGGCCTCGTGCGTATCGGCTGGCGTGCGACCGTGGGCAACATCCCGTCCGCCCGCACAGCGCGCACGCTCGGCTTCCGCTACGAGGGGATGCTGCGGCAGGGGCTCACCGGCCCGCGCGGGCGCGATGACGGCTGGTTGGCCGCGCTGCTGGTATCCGACGACCGCACGCCGGTGGCCTGGCCCGTGCTCGCCGACTGACCCGCGGGATTCGGCCCGGCCGCCCGCGCGCCGCTACGGTGTTGCTGATGGAACCCGTAACCCTGCGCACCGCCCGTCTCGTCCTCGAGCTGCCCGCCGAGGCCGACATCGACGCGATCACCGCGGCATGCCAGGATCCGGCGGTCCAGCGCTTCACGACGGTTCCCAAACCGTACGCCCGCAAGGACGCCGAGGACTTCGTGCGGCTGATCCCGGAGTGGTGGGCGGCCGGTTCCGCTGCGACCTGGGTGATCCGGTCCGGGGAGATGCTCGCCGGCGCCGTCGGACTGGCACAGATCGACGACGGCGCTGCGGACATCGGCTACTGGATGGCGCCGGGCGCCCGCGGCCAGGGGATCGTCTCCGAAGCGGTGCGCGCCGTCGTCGAATGGGGCTTCGAGGGGCCGCTGCATCTGCACCGCATCGGCTGGCGCGCCGTCGCGGGCAATGAGGCCTCCGCCCGCACGGCCCGCTCCGCCGGCTTCCGCTACGAGGGCACGATGCGTGAGGCGTTCCGGCACGGCGAGCACCGGGACGACGGGTGGATCGCGGGCCTGCTGGCATCCGACGACCGGACGCCGGTGGAATGGCCCGTGCTCGCCGGCTGAAGGCGATCGCAGGGCACCCCTGGCCCGATGTCCCATGCCGGTGACAGGATGAAGCCATGCCCGAGATGCCGGAGGTGCAGGGGCTCGTCGAGTTCCTCGGCGAGCGCGCGGTCGGTCATGCGATCGCACGGACGGGCGTGGGCGAGATCGCCGCGCTGAAGACCTACGATCCGCCGAACACCGCGCTGCACGGTGCGACGATCACCTCGACCGCGCGGTACGGCAAGTTCGTCGACATCGCGTGCGGCGACGATCTGCACCTGGTCTTCCACCTCGCCAAGGCCGGGTGGCTGCGCTGGTACGACGCCCTGCCGACCACACTGATCAAGCCCGGCAGGAGTCCGATAGCTCTGCGCGTCGCGCTCGATGACGGCAGCGGCTTCGACCTCACAGAGGCGGGCACGAAGAAGTCGCTCGCGGTGTACGTGGTGCGCGACCCGCGGGACGTCCCCGGTATCGCCCGGCTAGGCACCGATCCGTTCGATCCGGCGTTCACCCGGGACTCCTTCGCCGCGCTGCTGGCGGGGCGGCGCACGCAGATCAAGGGTCTACTGCGCGATCAGGGGCTGATCGCCGGCATCGGCAACGCGTACTCCGACGAGATCCTGCATGCCGCGAAGATGTCACCGTACGCACCCGCGGCAAATCTCGACGGGGCCGAGATCGACCGGCTCTACGAGGCGATGCAGACGACGCTGCGGGATGCCACGGCCGAGGCGTCCGGCAAGCCGCCCGCCGATCTGAAGGATGCGAAGAGGTCGGGCTTCCGAGTGCACGCCCGCCGCGGCGAGGCGTGTCCGGTGTGCGGCGACACCATCCGCAGCGTGTTCTTCGCCGATCGCAGCCTGGAGTACTGCCCCACCTGCCAGACCGACGGCAAGGTGCTCGCCGACCGCCGGCTGTCCCGGCTGCTGAAATAGGGCGTCACGGGGAATGAATCGCCGACACCCGCGTTGAGTAGACTCAGAGCATCAACGTGCTCCGGGGTCGGTGAGAATCCGAACCGGCGGTGACAGTCCGCGAACGCCCGTCAGGGTGCCGATCCGGTGGAATTCCGGAACCGACGGTGATGCGGGAGGAGACTCCCGCTAGTCCGGATGAGAGGAAGCACGGCACGCGCACGCGTGCCTCGGCGCCCCCGGAGTCCGGAAAGGACAGCGGATGACAGTGACCGAGGCGGAGCGCGACGCGATGTCGCGTGCGCTCGCACTGGCCGCGAACGGTCCCCGCGGACTGAACCCGCAGGTCGGCGCCGTCATCCTCTCTCCGTCGGGCGAGATCCTCTCCGAAGGGTGGCACCACGGCGCCGGCACTCCGCACGCCGAAGTCGACGCGCTCTCGAAGCTCGCACCGGGCGCGGCGCAGGGCGCGACTGCGATCGTCACGCTCGAGCCCTGCAACCACACGGGTCGCACGGGCCCCTGCGCTCAGGCGCTGATCGACGCAGGCGTCGGCCGCGTCGTCTACGCTCTCGACGACCCCGGCGAGAAATCCGGCGGCGGCGCCGAGCGGATGCGCGCGGCGGGCGTGGACGTGCAGTCCGGCGAGCAGCAGGACGCCGCCCGCGCCCTCATCGGCGACTGGCTGGCCGTGCAGCGCCTCGGCCGCCCGCACGTCACCGTCAAGTGGGCGCAGAGCCTGGACGGCCGTGCCGCAGCATCCGACGGCACCAGCCAGTGGATCACTGGACCGGCCGCACGAGCCGATGTGCACGCGCGCCGCGCAGCATCCGACGCGATCGTCGTCGGCACCGGAACGGTGCTCGCGGACGACCCCTCGCTCACCGCGCGCGACGGCGACGCGCTGTACCCGTCGCAGCCCGTACCCGTCGTGATCGGATCGCGCGAGACCCCGGCGGATGCCGCGGTGCGGCGCCATCCGCATGCTCCGCTGTTCTACGACGGCGACCTCGCCGGAGTGCTCGAGGACCTGCGCGAGCGCGGGGTGCAGCGCGTGTTCGTCGAAGGCGGCCCGACGCTGGCGAGCGCGTTCCTGGCCCAGGGATTCGCCGACGAGATCCTCGCCTACCTCGCGCCGGTGCTGCTCGGCGGCGACCGGCTCGCACTGACAGACATCGGCGTCGGCACGATCGCCGACGCCCGCAGACTCACGATCGACGAATGGCTGCCGCTCGGTACGGACCTGCTCGCGATCGCCCACCCGACCCAGGAGGAGAGCGACTGATGTTCACAGGAATCATCGAGGAGATCGGCGAGGTCACCGCCATCACGCCCTCCGGCGACGGCTGGCGCCTCACCGTCCGCGCGCCGAAGGCCGTCTCCGACGCCGTGCACGGCGAGTCGATCGCCGTCAGCGGTGTGTGCCTCACCGTGGTGGGCTCGACGGCAGACACCTTCGACACCGACGTGATGAAGCAGACGCTGGATGTCTCAGCCCTGGCATCCGTCGAGGTCGGCACCCGCGTCAACATCGAGAAGGCGATGCCGGTGGGCGCCCGGCTGGGCGGACACATCGTGCAGGGGCACGTCGACGGCACCGGTGAGGTGCTCGAGGTGCGCCCCGGTGACCAGTGGAGCGTGCTGCGCATCTCGCTGCCCGCCGACCTCGCCCCGCTCGTGGTCGACAAGGGGTCGATCGCCGTCGCCGGCACCTCGCTGACCGTCAGTGCCGTGAGCCCTTCGACAGGCTCAGGGACCGACGAGGGGCACTGGTTCGAGGTCTCCCTCATCCCCGAGACCCTGACCGCCACGATCCTGGGCGCTCTCGCCGTCGGCGACCGCGTCAACCTCGAGACCGACATCCTGGCCCGTCACGTCGAGCGGCTGCTCGCGTTCCGATCGGAAGGAGGCTCGCGATGAGCCTGTCCCCCATCACCGAAGCCCTCGACGCCCTGCGCGCTGGAAAGCCGATCATCGTCGCGGACGACGAGAACCGCGAGAACGAGGGCGACATCATCATCTCGGCCGAACTCGCGACCCCCGAGACCATGGCATGGATGGTGCGCTGGACCTCCGGTCTCATCTGCGCGCCGATGCCGGCCGATCTCGCCGATCGGCTGAACCTGCCGCCGATGGTCGAGTCGAACGAGGATGCCCGTTCCACGGCCTACACGGTGAGCGTGGACGCCGCCGAGGGCGTGACCACCGGCATCAGCGCACACGACCGCTCGCACACGCTGAACGTGCTGGCGGACCCCGGATCGACGGCGAAGAGCATCATCCGCCCCGGGCACATCCTGCCGTTGCGCGCCGTCGACGGCGGTGTGCGCGAGCGCGGCGGGCACACCGAGGCCGGCGTGGAGCTGATGCGTCTCGCCGGGCTGCAGCCGGTCGCCGCGATCGCCGAGGTCGTCGCCGAGGACGGCAGCATGATGCGCCTCCCCGCCCTGCTCGAGCTGGGCGCACGCGACGGCGTGCCGGTGATCACCATCGAGCAGCTGATCGGCCACCTGAACGAGATCGACCCGCGCGACGAGGCCGACTGCGTGGCTACGAACCGTCAGCGCCGGGTGAGCCTCCGCGCCGACGCGACCGTGCCCACCGACCACGGCACCTTCCGCTTCCTCGCCTACAAGGACCGCATCACGGGCACCGACCACATCGCGGTCGTCTCGGGCGAGCTCGGCGAGACGGCCCTGGTGCGGGTGCACTCCGAGTGCCTGACCGGTGAGGCGTTCGGCTCGCAGAAGTGCGAGTGCGGGCCGCAGCTGCAGGCGGCGCTCGACGCGATCGAGCAGGAGGGTGGCGTGGTCATCTACATGCGCGGTCACGAGGGCCGTGGCATCGGCCTGATCAACAAGCTCCGTGCGTACAGCCTGCAGGAGGAGGGGCTCGACACCGTCGACGCCAACCTCGCCCTCGGACTGCCCGCCGACGCCCGTGACTACGCGGCTGCCGGCGGCATCCTCGCCGACCTCGGCGTCTCCCGCGTGCGACTGCTGACCAACAACACCGACAAGGTGAAGCAGCTGCGCGAGCTCGGCCTCGACGTCATCGAGCAGGTCCCGCTGATCGTCGGCGTCGGCCCCAACAACCACCAGTACCTCGAGACCAAGCGCGATCGCATGGGCCACATCATCGGCGAGTCCGAACTGGCCGACGCCCTCGCGCAGGGAAAGGACGACGCATGAGCGGCGCAGGAGCACCCACCCCGCAGTCCCCCGTCGACGGCACCGGCCTCCGCGTCGTCGTCGTCGCCGGCACCTGGCACGACGTCATCACGGACGGCCTGATCGCGGGCGCCCAGCGCACCCTCGACGCCGCCGGTGCGACGCACTCGCTGGTGCGCGTGCCCGGCTCGTTCGAGCTGGCGCTCGCCGCCCAGGCCGCCTTCGCCGGCGGCGCCGACGCCGTGGTCGCCCTCGGCGTGATCATCCGCGGCGGCACCCCGCACTTCGAGTACGTCTCGGCGGCGACCACCGACGGCCTGAACCGGGTGGCGCTGGATGCCGGCAAGCCGGTCGGCTTCGGCGTACTGACCCTCGACGACGAGCAGCAGGGCATCGACCGCGCGGGCCTGCCGGGATCGAAGGAGGACAAGGGCGCGGAGGCCGCCGATGCTGCGATCCGCACCGCGAGGGTGATCGCGGAACTGCGCGGCTGAGATCCTTCGTCTCGCTCCGCTCGCTCAGGACCCGGGGACCCCGGATCCTGAGCGAGGAGCGCAGCGACGAGACGAAGGACGCTCGACGACCCGTGGATGTACCGGTACCGGCTCGGCTAGCCTGAAGCCATGGAAACCCTCCGCGCTGTCGTCGTGTTCGTCCACCTTCTGGGGTTCGCCGTGCTCTTCGGCGCCTGGGCGGCGCAGGCGTTCGGCGGCAAGAAGCAGTTCACCCAGCTGATGAACGTCGGCCTGGCGATCGCCGGTGTCGCCGGACTCGCGCTCGCCGCCCCGTGGGGCATCGAGTGGACGCCCGGCATGAGCTTCTACCTGAAGATCACGGTGAAGCTCGTCGTGCTGATCATCATCGGCGGCCTGATCGGCATGGGCATGGCAAGGCAGAAGCGCGGCGGCACGGTTCCCTCCGGCGCGTTCTGGGCGGTCGGCGTGCTCGCGCTGCTGAACGCGGCGCTCGGCTTCTTCTGGCACTGAGCCGCGGAGACACGCGACCGTGTCGCCGCACATCAGTATGATCGACACACCTGCGCGCTGCGCCGTTCATCATCGAGGCTGATTCCGACGCGGACGCGGGCATCCGGAACTCCCCCGGATCCGTCTCCCCAGCACGACGGTCCCCATTCCGAGCCTCGACATCACGGAGGTTCACATGCGCAAGACGTTCCGTACAGCAGCTCTGCTCTCGGCATCCGTTCTCCTTCTCGCCGGCTGCAGCTCCACCGGTGACGACTCCGGGAGCGGCGCGGACGGCGGTCTGAAGGGCAGCGGCTCGGGCGACACCTGCACGATCGAGGGCACGGTGCCCGTCGCGGCGGCGCTCAGCCTGACCGGCGCCGCGGCGAGCTACGGCGAGTCGCAGCAGAAGGGCCTCGAGCTGGCCGCCGAAGAGCTGAGCGAGCAGGACGGCGTGAAGTACGAGCTCACCGTCGAGGACGACGGCACCGACCCCCGGCAGGCGATCGGCCTGTTCGAGCAGTTCGTCTCCGACGGCACCAGCCTGGTCATCGGCCCGACCCTGTCGAACACCGCGTTCCAGGCGCAGCCGGTCGCGCAGGACGCGGGACTGCCGGTGCTCGCCATCTCCAACACCGCCGCCGGCATCACGGAGCAGGGCGATTTCATCTTCCGCGACTCCCTCACCGAGGCACAGGTGATCCCGCAGACGATCAAGGCCGCGACCGAGAAGCAGGATCTGAAGAAGGTCGTCGTCATGTATTCGAACGACGACGCCTTCACCGAGTCGGGTTACGACGTCATGGCGCAGTCTCTCGAGGACAACGGCGTCGAGATCGCCGACACGATCACCTTCTCGGTGAAGGACACCGACTTCCGCAGCCTGCTCACGGCCGCGAAGCAGCAGAACCCCGACGCGCTCGTCGTGTCGGCACTGATCGAAGCCGCCATTCCGCTGGTCACCCAGGCCCGCGAGCTCGGCATCGACGCGCCGATCATCGGCGGCAACGGCTTCAACAACCCGCAGCTGATGGCGGATGCCGGCGAGGCCGCCGAGGGCGTCATCGTCGGCGCGGCCTGGAACTCGGCCTCGGAGAGCCCGGAGAACACTGCGTTCATGGAGGCCTTCCAGGAGAAGTACGACTCGGCGCCCGACCAGTTCGCCGCGCAGGCCTACACAGGGCTGAAGGTCGTCGACCACGCCGTGCGCGCCAACTGCTCCGGTGAGCGAGACGACATCCGCGATGGACTGACCAAGGTCAAGGACCTGCCCACGCCCCTGGGTTCGTTCAGCATCAACGAGAACCGCGACGCCGAGCACGACGCCGTGGTGCAGATCGTGCAGGACGGGAAGTTCGCGGTCCTGAACTGACGCCGCCCGCTCCACAGAGGGAACCACCATGCAGCAACTGCTGAACGGCCTGTTCCTCGGCTCGATCTATGCCTTGTTCGCCATCGGCTTCACGCTGGTGTTCGGCATCCTCGATCGGCTGAACCTGGCCCATCCCGCGGTCTTCACCGCCTCCGCGTTCGTCGGCATCTGGGTCAGCGACGCGTTCGACCTGCCTATCGGGATCGTGCTCCTGATCGTGTTCGCCTTCGGTGCGGTGATGGGCCTGCTCATCGAGCGCATCGCGTTCCGTCCGCTCAAAGACCGACCGGACGCGCACTTCGCGGGGCTGATCTCGTCGATCGCGATGGCGGGGATGATCGTGGCGCTGCTGCAGGCGGCGTTCGGGCCGAACACGCGGCGCTTCCCGCCGGGCACGGTCACCGAGGCGACGGTCGAGTTCGCGGGGCTCACCGCGAGCGTGCTGCAGATCGGCATCCTGGTGATCTCGCTCGGCCTGATGGTGGCCCTGAGCCTGCTGGTGCACCGCTCACCGCTGGGCCGCTCCATGCGCGCGGTGGCCGAGAACCCCACCGCCGCGCGGGTGCTGGGCGTGAACGTCGACAGGGTCACCGCGCTGACCTTCGCGATCTCGACCGCTCTCGGCGCCGTCGCCGGTGTGCTGTTCGCCCTGAACGTGAACAGCGCCCAGCTCGGCATGGGCAGCGCGATCGAGTTGAAGGGCCTCGCGGTGATCATCGTCGGAGGCATGGGGTCGCTGTCGGGCTCGCTCGTCGGCGGCCTCATCCTCGGCGTCGCCGAGGTGTTCGCGATCCAGTACATCGGCTCGAGCTGGCGCGACCTGATCGCGTTCGCGCTGCTCTTCCTCATCCTGCTGGTGCGCCCGCAGGGCCTGTTCGGCAAGCGCCGGGTGCGGGAGGTGTGACGTGTTCACCGAATCGACGCTGGTCTTCATCGCGCTGAACGCGATCTTCGCCTACTCCTTCTACGCGGTGCTGGTGGCCGGCCAGCTCAGCCTCGGCCAGGCCGGATTCGCCGGCCTCGCGGGATTCACGGCCGCAGCGCTCACTCCCCCGCCCCTGCAGTGGGGCCCGCTGCCGACACTGCTGTTCGCCATGGTGGTCGGGATGGCGGTCGGCGCGGTCACCGCGGTGATCCTCGGCCTGCCCACGATGCGCCTGCGCGGTGTCTATCTCGCGATCGCGACTCTCGGATTCGCCGAGGCCATCCGCATCATCATCATCAACTCCTCCTGGACCGGCGGCGCGCAGGGGATGCCCGTGCCGAAGGTGCTCACGCCGGCGATCGCGTGGATCGCTCTCGCCGTCGTCACCTACTGGTTCGCCAGGCAGTCCCGCTCGAGGTACGGCCGGGCGCTGGAGGCGATCCGCGAGGACGAACTGGCCGCCCGCTCGCTGGGTGTCAATGTCGGCGGGCACCGATTGTCGGCCTTCATCGCCGCAGGCGTGCTGGCCGGACTGTACGGGGTGATGTGGGCGTACTACGTGCGCCTGATCGCGCCGGAGGACTTCGGGTTCACTGCCGCGATCGACGGTCTGGTCACGGCAGTCGTCGGCGGCACCGCCAACTTCGTCGGGCCCCTGCTGGGCAGCGGATTCCAGACCCTGCTGCCCGAGGTCCAGCGCGCGATCGGCATCGAGGCGGGCTGGATCCGCCCGTTCCTGTCCGGCCTGCTGCTGCTCATCGTCATCCTGTACCTGCCCGGCGGGCTCGCCAGCCTCATCCCGCGCCGCCGTCAGAAGGTCGACGTCTCGAAGATCGACGCGGATGCCGCAGGGCTGACCCTCCGCGAGCACCCGGCCAGGGGCGAGATCGTGGCCGAGCTGACGGGCCTGTCGAAGGAGTACGGCGGCGTGCACGCGGTGCGCGGCGTCGACCTCACCGTGCGCAGCGGCGACGTGGTGGGGCTGATCGGCCCGAACGGTGCGGGCAAGACCACCCTGGTGAACATGATCTCCGGGCTGATCCCGCCGTCGGGCGGCACCGCCACCGTGCTCGGGGTGCGCGTCGGGCACACCGCGGTGCACAAGATCGCCGCTGCGGGCGTGACGCGCACGTTCCAGCATTCCAAGCTGTTCAACCGGCTCACGGCGCTGGAGAACGTGCTGATCGGCGCGCACCTGGTCGCTCGTCCGACGTTCCTCCGGCGGCTGCTCTGGCTGCCTTCCGCGCGACGCGACGAGCGCACCGCGCTCGCGCACGCCGCGCAGTGCCTGCGCCGGGTCGGGATGCTCGAGAAGGCGAACGTCACCGCGAAGGCGCTGTCCTACGGCGACCAGCGCCGGCTGGAGATCGCCAGGGCCCTGGCGGCCGACCCCACCCTGCTGATCCTCGACGAGCCGGCCGCGGGCATGAACCATGTCGAGGCCGCGCAGCTCTCCGAGTTGATCCGTCGGCTCGCGGCCGACGGTCTGACGATCATCTTCATCGAGCACAACGTCGGCATGGTGCTGAGCACCTGCGATCACATCGTCGTGCTGAACTTCGGCGAGGTGCTCGCAGACGGCACCCCGGCGGAGATCGCGGCGGACGAGCGGGTCATCGAGGCCTATCTCGGCGCCGCCACGCCGGACGACGGATCGGATACGGCGAGCACCGCCCCGACGGGCAAGGAGGACGCGTGATGGCCGACACTCTGCTGAGCGTGCAGGATCTCACCGTGTCCTACGGGCGGGTCGAGGCCGTGCGCGGGGTCTCGTTCGACGTCGCGGCCGGTTCGCTGGTCACCCTGGTAGGCGCGAACGGCGCCGGGAAATCGTCGATCATCAATGCGATCTCCGGGCTGGTGCGCCCCTCCGGAGGACGCGTCCTGTTCGACGGCGACGACATCACCCGCGCGAAGTCGCACCGGCTGGTGCCGCGGGGCCTGGTGCAGGTGCCGGAGGGCCGGCAGGTGCTGGCCACCATGACGATCACCGAGAACCTGCAGATGGGCGCGCGTTCGCTCGGACGCGGCGCCGGCGCCGCGATCGACGAGATGTACCAGCGCTTCCCCGTGCTCGGCGAGCGCCGGAAGCTGGCGGCCGGATCGCTCTCCGGCGGCGAGCAGCAGATGCTCGCGATCGCGCGCGCGATGCTCGCCCGGCCCCGCCTGGTGCTGATGGACGAGCCCTCGATGGGTCTCGCCCCGAAGATCGTGGACGAGGTGTTCGCCGTGATCGAGGAGGTGCGGGCGGGCGGCACGACCGTGCTGCTCGTCGAGCAGAACGCGCGCCGGGCGCTGCAGGCCGCCGACGAGGGGCACATCCTGCAGAACGGCGAGATCGCGCGCTCCGGGAAGGCCGCCACCCTGCTCGCCGACGACGACATCATCCAGGCCTACCTGGGCACCGGCAGCGCCGACCCCGCGCAGGTCGAGGCCGCCGAGGCCACCGGCGCGGCGGACACCACGGAGGAACAGGACCGATGACCCGCCGCATCCGCCGACGGGTGCCGACCTGGGGTGCCGTGGCGCCGCTGCTCGGCTTCCGCCGGCCGGTACGGAACGGTGTGGACCGCCGGCTCGCACAGGCGCTGTCTGTGAAGGACCTGGCCCGCATTGCGCGACGCACGACGCCCCGCTCGGTGTTCGACTACGTGCACGGCGCCGCGGAGGACGAAGTGAGCATCGCGCGCGCCCGTCGGGCGTTCGCGCAGGTCGAGTTCGAGCCGCGCGTGCTGCATGACGTGGCCGAGGTCGACACTTCGGCGACGATCCTGGGCCGGCCCGCATCCCTGCCGTTGATCCTCGCGCCCACCGGATTCACCCGGATGATGCATCACGAAGGCGAGATCGCCGTCGCACGCGCCGCCGCCCGTGCCGGCGTGCCGTACACGCTGTCCACCATGGGGACCACATCGCCACGCGAGCTGAAGCAGGCGGTGCCTGACGGGAACGACTGGTTCCAGGTGTACCTCTGGAAGGACCGTGACGGCACCAGGCGCCTGGTGGACGAGGCGCGCAGCGCCGGATACGACACCCTCGTGCTCACCGTCGACACCCCGGTGGCCGGCAACAGGCTGCGCGATGCGCGCAACGGTCTGACCATCCCGCCGACGCTGAACCCGAAGACGATCTGGGACATGGCGTGGCATCCGGCCTGGTGGTTCAACGTGCTCACCACCGATCCGATCGAGTTCGCCAGCCTGCGATCCTTCGACGGCACCGTCGCGGAGCTCGTGGCGAAGATGTTCGACCCCAGCCTGAAGATCGAGGACCTGGCGTGGCTGCGCGAGGAGTGGTCGGGCAGGCTGGTGGTCAAGGGCATCCAGTCCGTCACCGACGCTCGGCGCGTGGTGGACGCCGGTGCCGACGCCCTGGTGGTCTCGAACCACGGCGGTCGCCAACTGGATCGCGCCCCCACTCCCCTTCGGCTGCTACCCGAGGTCGCGTCGGCAGTCGGCGACCAGGCAGAGATCTTCCTCGACACCGGCATTCTGTCCGGTGCCGATGTGCTCGCCGCGGTCGGGCTCGGCGCTGACGCCTGCATGGTCGGTCGTGCCTACCTGTACGGGCTGATGGCCGGTGGCGAGCGCGGCGTCGACCGGATGCTGCAGCTGATGCGCGCCGAGGCCGTGCGCACCATGCAGCTCGCGGGCGTCTCGACGATCGCCGACCTGCGCGGCCGCGTGCGGCTGGGCTGAACCGCGCCGCGCACCTCAGAGAGCCCTTTCACCACTCCCCGCGCTGGGCAGCACGGAAAGGGACCCCCGAGCGCACGGCGCACGGCGTACCCTTTCTGCATGGCGACGCTCGACGATGTGCGACGGATCGCGCTGGAGTTCCCGCGGGTCTCCGAGAAGATCGAGGGGCACGGCGGTGGCGCGTCCTGGCGAACGGATGCCGGGATGCTGGCCTGGCAGCGCGGGCCACGCCGGAGTGACCTGGAGCAGCTCGACGCGCTCGGTCGGGAGTGGCCGAAGGGGCACGTCATCGGCATCCGCGTCGACGGCGAACAGGCCAAGTCCGCCCTGCTGGAGACCTACCCCGACGTCTTCTTCACGGTCCCGCACTTCGACGGCTACCCCGCGGTGCTGGCGATCGTGGACGCGATCGACAAGCAGCTGCTCCGCGAGACCCTGACGGACGCGTGGCTGCTGCGAGTGCCGAAGACCGTCGGGCGGGCGTGGCTCGCCGAACACGGACTCGAGTAGCGGGGCTCAGTCCACTTCTTCGCAGGCATCCGGATCTCTCTCAGTACTGCGCTGTCACGGTGCGGGCAGTGCCGTTCAGCGTCACCGTGCCACCGTAGGGCAGGATCCACTGCGGCTTGGTGTGGCCGAAGGGCACGCCGACGCACACGACAGCATCTGGGTTGTAGCGCGTGACCTCGCCGATCACCGCATCGCGCTGGGCCGCACGCAGCGCGACCCGCTCCACGGACGACGGGTCGAACTCGAAGTTGCTCACGACCGGTCGAGCGACGAGAACGCCGGCGACAACAGCGAGGTATCCGCGTTCGCCGAGTGCGCGCACCCAGCGCCGCACCCAATCCGCGTTCGGGAGCTCCTCACAGGTCTCCAGCAGCAGGATCGCGCCCTCCAGGTCTTCCACCGCAGGGAGTCGGTCCGCGTGAGCGAGCTCGCCGATCACCTCGAGACTGCCGCCCCAGGTGCGGCCCTCCACGCGCTGCGAAGACCCGGCCCAGACCCACGGTTCGGTCGGCGCTCGGCCGCCGAACTCGGTCAGCGCCTCAGGCGCGTCCCACCGGTGTCCGAAGTCCTCGGACTCCCCCGGCTCGAACAGCTCGATCTCACCGCCGTCCAGCAACGCCGCCTTCAGAGCGCGCAGGTGGATGTCGTCGATCCCGGGTCCCGCGCCCAGATGCAGCTGCGTCGATCCGCCGTGGAAGGCCGCGACGCCGTTCATCCACAGCCAGTTCAGGATGTTCGTGTTGTCGCTGAAGCCGAGGAACGGCTTGGGGTCTGCCTGCGCGAGCGCCGGGTCGAGGTGCGGGGTGACGAGGATCTGGTCGTCGCCGCCGATGGTGGCGAGGATCGCGCGGATGCCGGGATCGGCGAGAGCCGCGTTCACATCGGCCGCGCGGGCCTCGGGCGGGGCATCCAGCTGCCGCGTCGTCGGGTATTCGACGGGGATCAGCCCGGTCGCCTCCTCGAGCCGCCGCATCGCCTGCTCATGCACCTCCGGCCCCGCCGCCGGCGCGGCGAAGGCGGGCGAGAGGACGGCGACACGGTCACCAGGACGGGCTTTCGGGGGAATCAGCATCCGCCCATCCTCTCAGCCCGTGCTCTCACCCCAGGAACAGCGCGCGCAGCCGCTTGGTCGTGAAGACCAGCCCGATCGCGATCATGACCACGTAGTAGAGCACGTGCCACAGCATCCCTGGGTACAGCGCACCGGTCGTCAGCCCGCGGATCAGCTCCACCCCGTGCCACAGCGGCAGCGCTCGCACGAGCGCCTGCACCCACTCCGGGTACACGGTGATGGGGTAGAACGTCGCCGAGAACAGGAACATCGGCATCAGCACGAATTGGATCCAGTCCATGTGCTGGAACGCCTTCATGTAACTGGTCACCGCCATGCCGAAGCTCGCGAATCCGAACGCGATCAGTGCCACCGCGGGCAGAGCGAGGATCGCCGTCCACGACAGGTTCAGCCCCCAGATCTGCATGATGATCATGAACCCGCTCGCGTAGACCAGACCGCGCAACAGCGCGTAGATGATCTCGCCGAGCGCCACGTCGAGCGGGCCGAGCGAAGTCGCGAGCATCCCCTCGTAGAGCTTGCCGTAGTTCAGTTTGAAGAACACGTTCCAGGTGGAGTCGTAGATCGCACCGTTCATCGCCGACACCGCCAGCAGGGCCGGCGCGATGAAGGCCGCATAGGGCACGGATGCCCCGGACTCGGTCTGCACGTCGCCGATCAGCGCGCCCAGGCCGATGCCCATCGACGCGAGGTACAGCACCGGCTCGAAGAAGCCGGACAGGATCACCACGAAGCTCGACGACCGCGCCGCGATCAGACCGCGCAGCACCACCGACCACGGGTTTCCGGCCCAGAGCGCCCGGACTCCCCCGGCGCGCACGCGCGGAGCATCCGTCATCTCCCTCGTCGTCATGCCGCCAGCCTCCTCGCGAAGATGCGCCGGGCGGCGACGTAGCCGCCGATGGCGAAGGCGAACAGCACGACCAGGTGCACGGCGATCATCACGCCGCCGGTGTCGCGCGGGTACGACAGGTCGCGACCGAGCTCGGTGGCGTGCCAGAGCGGTGAGATCCAGCCGATCCACTGCAGCCACACCGGCAGTGTGTCGAGCGGGTAGAACGTGCCCGAGAACAGGAACATCGGCATGAACACGAACCGCTGCACGAGGGCGAACTGCCCCGTGTCCTCTTCGAGGGATGCCGCATACGCGAGCATCGGGGTCCCGAAGGCCAGCGCGGCGAGGATGCCCACCGGAATCATCAGCCAGCTCACCACGGGGTTCCCCACCGCCGGGAAGAGCAGCAGGAACGCGTAGTAGAGCCCGCCCGTGAGCACCACACGCGCCATCACGCCCACGACCTGGCCGTTCACGATCTGCCCGGACGACAGCGGCGAGGCGCTGAAGCCGTAGAAGAAGCGCCGCCACTTGAACCCCGCCATCACCGGGTAACTGAACTCCTCGGACGCCACCGTGATCGCGGCGCTCATGAGCAGCGCCGGGGCCACGAAGGCGACGTAGTCCACCTGCTGCGCCCCGTCCTGGATCGGAGCCTGGATGAGGGCGGCGAGACCGAGAGCAAGGCCGACCAGGTACAGCACCGGCTGGCCGACAGCACCGACGATGATGGTCCAGCCGTAGGCGCGCATCGCACGCACGATGTGCTCGGCGACGTACCAGGATCCCCAGCGGCGCGGCCGCCGGGCAGCGGCCATCGCCTCGGCGCGCAGTTCGTCGAGCGAAGGCCCTTCGTCTCGCTCGGTTCCTGAGCGCCCTTCGTCTCGCTTCGCTCGCTCAGGACCCGAGGACGAGGAAGGGCGCTCAGGAACCGGATGAGAGGAGCTCATTCGATCAGCGACCTTCCGGTCAGCCGCAGGAACACGTCCTCCAGGCTCGACCTGCGCACCAGCGACGTGATCGGATGCAGGTCGCGCGCGGCGACCTGCTCCAGAGCGGCCTCGCCGTCCTGCGCATACACCAGCACCCGGTCGGGCAGCTCGTCGACACGGTCGCCGATGCCTTTCATCCGCTCCGCCGCATCCTTGTTGTGCGCCGACCCGAACCGCACCTCGAGCACCTCCCTGCTGGAGTGCTCGCGGATCAGCGACGCCGGCGTGCCCTCCGCCATGATGCGGCCCTTGTCGACGACGGCGAGGCGGTCGCAGAGCTGCTCGGCCTCGTCCATGTAGTGCGTGGTGAGCACCAGCGTGGTGCCCTGCTCCTTGAGCCGGAACAGCCGGTCCCACAGCACATGGCGCGCCTGCGGGTCGAGCCCGGTGGTCGGTTCATCCAGCAGCAGGATGCGGGGGTCGTTGATCAGCCCGCGGGCGATGGTGAGCCGGCGCTTCATCCCTCCGGAGAGCTGATCGACCTTCGACGAGGCCTTGTCCTCGAGCTGCGCGAACGCGAGCAGCTCTTCGGCCTTCTGCTTGCAGACCTTCGCAGGCAGACCGAAGTAGCGCCCGTAGATGTAGAGGTTCTCGCGCACGTTCAGCTCGCCGTCGAGCGTGTCCTGCTGCGGCACGACGCCCAGGCGGGAGCGGATCTCGGGCCCGTACCGGTCGGGATCCAGTCCCAGGATGCTGAGTTCGCCGCCGGTGCGCGCCGACACCGCACCGACCATCTTCATCGTGGTGGACTTGCCGGCGCCGTTCGGACCGAGCAGCCCGAATGATTCACCGGGCGCGACCTCGAAACTCAGGCCGTCGACGGCGACGAAGTCGGGTCTTCCTTTGGATCGATACGACTTGACGAGACCTCTGGCGGCGATGACAGGTGCGGGCACCCGCCTCACGGTAGTGGATCGCACCGACATCCGGCATCCGAAACAGACAGGCGACCCATAAGCGAACCGGAGCACAATGGATCCGCCCCCATCGAAGAAGGTCATCCATGTCTCGCACGGCGACAGCACGCCGACGCGGGCGCGGCGCGCAGCAGGACGGTCCGCGCGCCTCGTTCCGCCAGCTCCTCCCCTTCCTGTTCGAGCACAAGAAGGTGCTGGCGGTCGTCACGATCCTCAGCATCGTCGGGGCGGCCGCCTCGCTCGTCCAGCCGCTGCTCGTCGGCCAGGTCATCCAGCGCGTGCAGGAGAACCTGCCGCTGGGCATGCTCATCTGGGCGCTCATCGCCTTCGTGATCGTGTCGTCGGTGATCTCGGGCTACCAGCACTACCTGCTGCAGCGCACCGGCACCGCGGTCGTGCTGTCCAGCAGGCGCCGGCTGATCGCCCGCATCCTTCATCTGCCGATCAGCGAGTTCGACGCGCGCCGCACCGGCGACCTCGTCTCGCGCGTGGGAACCGACACGACGCTGCTCTACGCCGTGCTCACGCAGGGACTCGCGGACGCCGTCGGCAGCGCGCTGCTGTTCGCCGGCGCCCTCGTGGCGATGCTCGTGATCGACCCGGTGCTGCTGCTGCTGATCGTGCTGGTGATCGGCGCGTCCGTCGTCATCGTGGTGCTGCTCAGCGGCCGCATCCGCACGGCGTCGACCGCGCAGCAGGAGAAGGTCGGCGAGTTGGCATCCGGAGTCGAGCGCGCCGTCTCGTCGATCCGCACGGTCCGCGCCTCGGGCGCGACCGAGCGCGAGACCGAGGCCGTCACGGGTCTCGCGACCGAGGCCTACGGCATCGGCGTGCGGATCGCGAAGATCTCGTCGCTGGTCGTGCCGATCGCGGGCATCGCCCTGCAGCTCTCGCTGCTCGTCGTGCTGGGAGTGGGCGGCTTCCGGGTCGCGTCCGGCGCGATCTCGATCGCCTCGCTGGTGACGTTCATCATGTTCCTGTTCATGCTGATCATGCCGCTGGGCCAGGCGTTCGGCGCGATCACCTCGGTGAACCAGGCGCTCGGCGCCCTGGGCCGCATCCAGGAGATCCTCGATCTGCCGGCCGAGACCTCCGCAGACGAACCGGATGCCGCGGCCACCGCAGCGCCGGTGGCGGGCTCCGCGGCGATCGAGTTCCGGGATGTGCGGTTCCAGTATCCCGAGAACGTCGTCGCCGCCCGCGAGGCGGCCGCGAAGGCCGCCAACGATCTCCTCGCCGACGCGCACCTCGCAGCCGAGGCGGACCCTTCGACCGGCTCAGGGACCCAGCCCGATCGCGAAGTGCTGCGCGGGGTGTCCTTCGCCGTTCCGCGCGGTTCACGCGTCGCGCTGGTCGGCCCGTCCGGCGCAGGCAAGAGCACGATCCTCTCGCTCATCGAGCGCTTCTACGACCCGACCGGCGGCTCGATCCGGCTCGACGGCCACGACCTGCGCACCTACCCGCGCGACGAGATGCGCGCCCGGTTCGGGTACGTCGAGCAGGACGCCCCGACGCTGGCGGGCACGCTCGCCGACAATCTTCGCCTCGCTGTGCCGGATGCCACGGACGCCGACTGCGAGCGGGTGCTGCGAGCCGTGAATCTCGGCGACGTTCTCGAGCGCGGATCGCTGGGCCTCGCGACACCGGTCGGCGAAGACGGCGTGATGCTCTCCGGGGGCGAGCGCCAGCGCCTCGCGATCGCACGCGCGCTGCTGACCGAGGCGCCGATCCTGCTGCTCGACGAGTCGACCTCGTCGCTGGACGGCGTCAACGAGCAGCGAATGAGGGAGGCGATCGACGCGGTCTCCGCCGACCGCACCCTCGTGGTGATCGCGCACCGGCTGTCGACCGTCGTCGACAGCGACCTCATCGTGGTACTGCAGGACGGCGCCGTGGTGGGTCAGGGCACCCATGACGAACTGCTCGAGTCCACGCCGCTGTACCGCGACCTCGCCCGGCACCAGCTGCTGGTCTGAGCCGGGCCCCTTCCTCGCCGAAACCCCCCTCGGTTGCCGAAACCCCCCTCGGTTGCCGGCTCCCGGAATGGTCACTGCGGCGGGGTCTCGGCAACCAGGCAGGGTCTCGGCAACCAGGCGGGGTACAGGTCTGCGCAGCCGGCAGCTGTTCGACGCCGGGAGGACCGACGGCCGTCTCAGAACCGGCTCACCACGGATGCCACTGTGCGAAGAGCACCACCAGCCCGGCGAGCCCGGCGATGCCCACCGCGGCGGTCACCGTCGCGGGCAGTCGGCCGCTGACGATCAGACCCTCCTCCCGCACCAGGCCGCCGTGCGCGCGCCGGTATCGGATGGTGCAGAGCACCCAGGCCACGACCGAGAGGACCAGCCCGAGGAAGCCGATCAGCGTCGCCCAGAGGCCGAGGGCGTCCGAGAGGTACTTGATCGCCGCGGCGTTGCCCACCGCGAGCGCGAGGCAGGTGCGCCGCCAGGCGAGCAGCGTCCGCTCGGTCTGGAGCCCGACGTCGAACGGACGGTCGGCGGCATCCGCTCCGGCATCCGTCACAGGAACAGCCCCGCGCCGAGCAGCAGGACGGCGATGATCACCCCGGCCACGATCACGACGCCCGTGGTCGGTCCCGGCAGCGCGAGATGCTGCCGCATCGCCCGTTCGCTGCGCGCCCAGGACAGCCATGCATGCACGGTCGCGACGAGACCGAGCACGACGAACAGCACGGCGGCGAGGAACCGCGGCACCGGATGGATGTCCAGCTGCAGCGCCTCGATCGCGATGCCGACCGCCACCAGCGCGAGCGCGGTGCGGATCCAGGCGAGGAAGGTGCGCTCGTTCGCGAGCGAGAACCGCGGGTCGGGCTCCTCCCCCACGCCGTAGACGCTGCGCGGGAACCGTCGATCCGTCATGAGCACATGCTACGACGCTGACGCGCTGCACGGATCCTCGCCGGGTGCTCGTCCGGCCGGAGCGCCGCCTCGGCTCAACGCCCCGGAGCGTGATCCGGGAACGGCGGGAGCTCGATCGGATCGCGCAGGCTGCGCCCCATCACGAGGTCCGCGACCACGCGGAGGTTCATCAGCCGCATCAGGGTGTTCCGCAGCAACAGCCTTCCCCTCGTGGCCGGCGCGAACGCGGTGCCCAGACCCCGCGCGGCATCCTGTTTCGATGAGACCATCGGCTTCAGGCGGCGCTCGTAGGCGCGGAACGCCGCGACGTGGTCCCCGCCCGCGGCGGCCAGCTCGGCGGCGATCAGGTACGCCCCGACCATGGCGAGCGCCGTACCCTGTCCGGCGAGCAGCGACGGACACGCCGCCGCGTCGCCCAGCAGCGCGATGCGCCCGCGGCTCCAGCTCGGCATGCGGATCTGGCTCGCCAGATCGAGGTACAGGGAGTCGGCGCGCTCCAGCTGCGCGAGGATCCGCTCCGTCTCGCCGCCCGCGCCGGCCATCGCCGCGCGCACCACGTCGCGCTGATCCTCCAGCCGGTCGGGAAGAGGTCCGGCGTGGCGGAACGTCAGCAGGAACAGGGTCACGTCGTCGCGGAGCGCGACACGGATGCTCTGCGATCCGACCGCACCGTGCATCACGGCGACGAGTTCCTCGCGCGGCCGGTACCCGGTGACGTCGAAGGCGGCCACGGCGATGCCGAGCTCGCGCGCGAACTGCTCCTCCGGTCCGAAGGCGAGCTCCCGCACCCGGGAGTGCAGGCCGTCGGCGCCGAAGACGAGGTCGAAGGCTCGAGGATCGGAGCGCTCGAACGTGACCTCGACCCGATCGCCGAGATCCGTCAGCGACGTGACCGTGTCGTCGAGGATCAGCTCGACACCGTCATCGAGGGCGTCGTGGATCGCACGGGCGAGGTCGGAGCGCACCAGGCTCACGTACCGGCCACCCGCGGAATCGGCGAGACGCGCGGGATCGAGCGTCGCGATCGTACGGCCGCCGTCGCTCACCTCACGCGCCGCCGTCAGCACGTAACCGTCGTGGAGCAGGCGCGGGACGATTCCCATCCGATCGGCGACCTCGTAGCCCGACCCCCAGAAGTCGATCAGGTAACCGCCGGTGCGCAGTCGCGGCGCCCGTTCCACGAGAGTCACCTCGTGCCCGGAACGGCGCAGCCAGTACGCCAGTGCGGGTCCGGCGACCCCTGCTCCGACGATCAGCGCGCGCATCGGCATCCTCTCCTCGGAGTCCGTTCCACCGTAGCGCGGGACGCCGACGCGGCGCCTCGGGAGAAGCGCCGTCGGGCGAAGCGCCTCGCGGTCAGCTCGCGAACGCCAGGCGGTAACGCAGCGCCTCGAGCTCACTCCGCAGGGCCGCCGGCAGCCTGTCGCCGAAGACTGCGTAGAACTCCTCGGTCTTGTCGGCCTCCTCACGCCAGGCGTCGGCATCGACGGCGAACAGCTCGGCGAGATCGGCCTGCGGGATGTCGAGTCCGTCCAGGTTCAGATCGGAGACGACGGGGAGGCGTCCGATCGGGCTGTCCACCGCGGGGACCCTGCCCTCGACACGACGGATGATCCAGTCGATCACGCGCGAGTTGTCGCCGAATCCGGGCCACAGGAAACGGCCGTCGTCACCGCGACGGAACCAGTTGACCTGGAAGATGCGCGGGGCGCGATCGAAGCGCAGCGTGCGCCCCACCTTCAGCCAGTGGCCGAAGTAGTCGCCCATGTTGTATCCGCAGAACGGCAGCATCGCGAACGGATCACGGCGCAGCTCGCCGACGGTGCCCTCCGCCGCGGCGGTGCGCTCCGACGAGATGGTCGAGCCGAGGAAGACGCCGTGCGTCCAGTCCGTCGCCTCGACGACCAGCGGAACGTTCGTGGCGCGGCGGCCGCCGAACAGGATGACGTCCAGCGGCACGCCCTCCGGGTCCTCCCATTCGTCGGAGATCTGCGGGCACTGCGCGGCCGAGACCGTGAAGCGCGAGTTGGGGTGCGCGGCGGGACGGCCGGAGTCCGGCGTCCAGGCGTTGCCCTCCCAGTCGATCAGCTCGGCAGGCGGGGTGTCGGTGAGACCCTCCCACCAGACGTCGCCGTCCGGCCGCAGCGCGACGTTCGTGAAGATCGTGTTGCCCCACAGCGTCTCGACCGCGGTGACGTTGGTCGACTCGCCGGTGCCCGGCGCGACGCCGAAGAAGCCCGCCTCGGGGTTCATGGCGTGCAGCCGGCCGTCCTCGCCCGGACGGATCCAGACGATGTCGTCGCCCAGAGTCTCGACCTTCCAGCCCGGGATGGTCGGGCGCAGCATGGCGAGGTTCGTCTTGCCGCAGGCGGAGGGGAACGCGGCAGCCACGTGGTAGGCGCGACCCTCGGGCGAGATCACCTTGATGAGCAGCATGTGCTCGGCCAGCCAGCCCTCGTCGCGGGCGATCACCGAGGCGATGCGCAGCGCGAAGCACTTCTTGGCGAGGATCGCGTTGCCGCCGTAGCCCGAACCGTAGGAGTAGACCTCCAGGGTGTCCGGGAAGTGGACGATGTACTTCTCGTCGTTGCACGGCCACGGCACGTCCTGCTGGCCGGGCTCGAGCGGGGCGCCCACCGAGTGGACGGTGCGCACCCACGGCGCGCCCTCGGCGATCTGCCGGGTGACGGCGTCGCCGACGCGGGTCATGATGCCGATGGATGCCACCGCGTAGGCGCTGTCGGTGACCTGGACGCCGATGTGCGAGAGCTTGCCGCCGACGGGGCCCATCGAGAACGGCACGACGTACATGGTGCGCCCGCGCATCGATCCCTCGAAGATGCGGTCCATGGTGGCGTGCATCTCCACCGGGTCGGCCCAGTTGTTCGTGGGGCCGGCGTCCTCTTCCTTCTCGGAGGCGATGAAGGTGCGCGCCTCGGTGCGCGCGACGTCGCTGGGGTGCGAGCGTGCCAGGTACGAACCCGGTCGCCACTCGGGGTTGAGCTTGATGATCTTTCCCTCGTCGACGAGCTCGTGCAGGATCGCGTCATTCTCGGCCCGCGAGCCGTCGATCCAGTGCACGCGGGCCGGCTGGGTGAGCGCGGCGATGCCCTCGACCCACTCCCGCAGCTCCGCCATGGCGGGGGTGTCGTACGCAGGAGCCGAACCGTAGTTGCGTGCGGGGGCGACTGCTGAGAGGTGAGGGGTGAACGTCTCGGCGATAGCCATTTCTGCTCCTTCGACGCGGGATGCTGTACCTCCATCTTCTTCTCGAAACATGACGACTTTCCGCGCTGACACGCAGAAAGAACTCGCAATCTTTCGCTATGATCAAGACATGGCGAGCACCGGACTGGAACTGACCACCCTCGGGCACCGCATCCGCCACCACCGGGTGGCGCGCGGCCTCACCCTCGATGAGCTGGGCGCGAAGGTCGGCATCGCCGGCTCGCAGCTGAGCCTCATCGAGAACGGCAAGCGCGAGCCCAAGCTGTCGCTGCTGCAGGCGATCGCGGAGGCCTGCGGCACGGAGGTGTCCGACCTCATCTCCGGTGAGCCGCCGAACCGCAGGGCGGCCCTCGAGATCGAGCTCGACCGCGCGCAGCGCTCCCCCGTGTTCCGCCAGCTCGGCATCGCACCGGTGCGCGTGACCAAGGGCATGAGCGACGAGACCATCGAATCGGTGCTCGGCCTGCACCACGAACTGCAGCGCCGCGAGCGCGAGGCGATCGCCACCCCAGAAGAGGCGCGCCGGGCCAACACCGAGCTTCGACTGCGGATGCGGGCGCAGAACAACTACCGCGGCGACATCGAGAAGCTCGCCGAGAAGCAGCTCAAGGCCGCAGGGCACACCTCCGGCGCCCTCACGCACCGCACGGTGAGCATCATGGCCGAGAAGCTCGGCTTCGAACTGATCTACGCGAACGACCTGCCGCACTCGACCCGCTCGCTCACCGACCTCGAGAACGGACGCATCTACCTTCCGCCGGCATCCATCCCCGGCGGACACGGCCTGCGATCGATGGCGCTGCAGGCGATGGCGCACCGGCTGCTCGGACACACCCCGCCGACGGACTACGCGGACTTCCTGCAGCAGCGCCTGGAGATCAACTACTTCGCCGCGAGCTGCCTGATCCCCGAGACCGCGGGCGTCGCATTCCTGCAGCAGGCGAAGAAGGACCGCAACCTCGCCGTCGAGGACTTCCGTGACGCGTTCGGCGTCACTCACGAGGCTGCCGCGATGCGCATGACCAACCTGATGACCGAGCACCTCGGCATGCGGCTGCACATGCTGCGCGTGGACTCCTCGGGCGCGATCACCCGCGTCTACGAGAACGACGATCTGCCGCTCCCCATGGATGTCACCGGTTCGGTCGAGGGGCAGCCGGTGTGCCGCAAGTTCCAGGCCCGCGCGGCCTTCGGCCAGCAGAACCGCACGACCGAGCAGCACCAGTACACCGACACCCCCGCCGGCACGTTCTGGTGCGCGACGCAGACGGGCTCGTCGAGCGACGGCGAGTTCTCGGTGACCATCGGCGTGCCCTTCGACGACGCGCGCTGGTGGCGCGGACGGGAGACCTCGGCGCGCGCCCAGTCGACCTGCCCCGATGAGGCGTGCTGCCGACGCCCGGACCCCGAGGCGATCAGCCGCTGGAGCGGCCGCGCCTGGCCGAGCGCCCGCGTGCACACGCACATGTTCTCGCCGCTCCCCCGCGGGGCGTTCCCCGGCGTCGACGACACCGAAGTGTACGACTTCCTCGAGCGGCACGCCGCCGGCTGAGCAGGCGCTGATTCCGCGTCCCAGTGACGCGTCAGCCGACGCGGAAGGCCGCGAAGCGGGCCAGGGCGGATGCCGCGGCATCCGCCACCTCGTCCGACGGCGGCGCGAAGAACTGCGGCTCGGGAGCAGGGCCCGCCGCCCCGGCGTGCGACCAGGTGCCGACGACCCTGCCATCGGCGACGATCGTCGGCCGCACCATGCCGTTCTTGCCCGGTCCGACGGCCATCGCGTGCTCGGGGGCGCACACCGGCGTGCGGTCGGCGTACGAGATGTAGTACTCGTCGAAGGCCGGCAGCACGTGCACGGATGGCGCACCGGATGCGCGACGCGGGGAGTCAGCGGCGACGAACACCCCGTCCTCGACCTCGGCCACCCGGTGGCGACCGCGCTCGACGGCCTCGCGCGCCTGGCCGAGCGTGAGTCCCGCCCACCAGGCGAGGTCCGCCGCCCCGGCGGGACCGTGGCCGGCGATGTATCGCACGAACAGTTCGGCCAGCGGATCGTCGGGCCGCGCGGTATCCGTGATCCATTCCTCGGCGAGCACGAACAACTGCTCCTTGCCCACGACCGGACCCTGACAGAGCACGCCCTCGATCGTCAGCACGAACAGCAGGTGGATGCCGCGCTGATCCTTCGGGTCGATGCCGACGGACTCGAATGCCGCGAACGCCTGCGCTCTGGTCACGCCGCCGTCGATGCGCTCTCGGAGCACGCGCTCCGCCGCGGCGACGATCCCCTCGTCGATACCCAGTTGACGATGCCGGCTCGCCGCCTGCTGATGCTGCCGCTGCGCCGTGACCGAAAGCATCCAGCCCAGGTCGCGGGCCGGCACCGTGTGCAGTGTGCCGCGCATCGGCCAGGCCCGAACGATGTCGCCGCGCGTGAACGCAGCGTCCACCTGCGACAGGGTGACGGCGCCGCGAGTACGGGCGGCGAGTGCCCAGCGCCCGGCGACGAAGTCCTGACTCTGCACCGCCAGCAGGTGCGATGCGGCATCCGTCACCGTGCGTGCCGGTGCCGTGAGCCGATGCGAGCGCAACCGCTCGGCGAGCAGGCGTTTCGTGTTCACCCCGCCCATCATGCCGGATGCCGCCGACGCCGCTCCGGTCTCATCGGATGCGGGTGCGCCGACGGGAAGACCCGCAACGAGTGAGACCGGAGCGCAGGGAGGACGGATCAGGCCGTGAGCGTGACCTCGCGGCGCGTCGGGATCACGACCGGGTGCGAGCCGGCCATCGTCTCGAGCACGCGGATCACCTGGCAGGAGTAGCCGTACTCGTTGTCGTACCAGACGTACAGCACGACGTCGTTGCCGGTCGCGATGGTGGCCAGGCCGTCGACGATGCCGGCGCGGTGCGAGCCGACGAAGTCCGTCGAGACGACCTCGGGGCTCTCGACGTAGTCGATCTGCTGGCGCAGCTTCGAGTGCAGCGACGCGCGGCGCAGGTAGTCGTTGAGCTGCTCCCGGTCGGCCGGGTTCTCGAGAGTGAGGTGCAGCACCGCCAGCGACACGTCGGGGGTGGGGACGCGGATCGCCGAGCCGGTGAGCTTTCCCGCCAGCTCGGGCAGTGCCCGCGCGACGGCCTTGGCCGCGCCGGTCTCGGTGATGACCATGTTCAGCACCGCGCTGCGGCCGCGACGGTCGCCCTTGTGGAAGTTGTCGGTGAGGTTCTGGTCGTTCGTGAACGAGTGCACGGTCTCGACGTGGCCGCGCACGATGCCGTACGCCTCGTCCATCGCCTTCAGCACCGGCGTGATCGCGTTGGTCGTGCAGGATGCCGCGGACAGGATGCGGTCGGAGTCCTCGATGGTGTCGTCGTTGATGCCGTGCACGATGTTCTTCAGCTCGCCCTTGCCAGGCGCCGTGAGCAGCACGCGGGCGACGCCCTTCGCCTGCAGGTGCTGCGCGAGGCCGTCGGCGTCGCGCCACCGCCCGGTGTTGTCGACGACGATCGCGTCGTGGATGCCGTACGCCGTGTAGTCGACGGATGCCGGGTCGTCGGAGTAGATCACCTGGATGCGGGTGCCGTTGGCGATGATCTGCGAGTTCGCCTCGTCGACCTCGACCGAGCCCTCGAACCGTCCGTGCACGGAGTCGTGCAGCAGCAGCGACGCCCGCTTGACGAGGTCGTTCTCGGCGCCGCGGCGCACCACGATCGCGCGAAGGCGCAGTCCGCTGCCGCCGCTGGTGTGCGCGATGAGGATGCGGGCGAGCAGGCGCCCGATGCGGCCGAAGCCGTAGAGCACGACGTCCGTCGGCTCGGCGGGCTCGGCGCCGAGTGCAGGGGCGAGCACCTCGCGCAGGTACGCGTCGAGGTCGCGGTCGTCCGCGGCGTGCCCCTCGACGAGGCGGGCGACATCGATCGAGGAGGCACCGGGGTTCAGCCGGCGCAGGCCCTCGAGCACCGCGAGGGTGTCCTCCACGCGCAGCTGCGCGTGGCCGAGCTGGGCGACCCGCTCATGCACTTCGAGCAGTCCCTTGGTCGACAGGCCGAGCAGCCGGTGCCCGTGCAGCGACGTCACCACGTCGCGCTCGCGCCGGAGCGAGCCGATGAGCGGGATCATCCGCTCCGCCAGTTCTTCTCTCGAGGTCCATTCGTCGTGACGGGCGGCGAAGTCGTTCATCTGCTTCCTTGCATGCGTGCGCGCCGAGGGTGGGCAGGCGCCGGGTGGATCGGGACGGATCCGTCCCGTGATTCCAGGGTACGGGGCGGTATACCGAGGACTCTGAGGATTCACGGCGCAAGATCGGCGGATGCGCACGAGATGTTAAGAATCCCGATTCGGATGCCCCGTTAGGGTGAGTACATGACCAAGACTTTCCACGTCCGTGCTGTGCTCCTCGACATGGACGGGACCCTGGTCGACTCGACGGCTGCCGTCGAACGCACCTGGCTGGCGTGGGCGGAGCCGCACGGTCTCGACCCTGCGCGCGTGCTCGAGGTCGTGCACGGACGGCAGGGCTACGAGAGCATGGCGATCCTGCTGCCGGACCGCCCGCACGAGCTGAACATCGCCGAGAACGCGGTCATGCTCGCCGACGAGGCCGAGGACGTGGCCGGTGTCGTCGCGGTGGGCGGTGCCGGGGATCTGCTGCGCGACCTGCTGCCGCACCCGCACGCGATCGTGACCTCGGCGGACGTACCGCTGATGCGGGCCCGGATGAACGCGGCGCAGCTGCAGATCCCCGCCCTGCACATCACCGCGGAGAACGTCACCGCCTCCAAGCCGCACCCCGAGGGCTTCCTGCTCGGAGCATCTCGGCTGGGTGTCGACCCGGCGGACTGCCTGGTGTTCGAAGATTCGGAGGCGGGCATCGCCGCCGCCAAGGCCGCCGGCATGCGCGTGGTCGGCGTGGGCGCGGCATCCGCCGCACACGAGCCGGATCTCGTGGTGGCCGACCTCACCGGCATCGTGATCGAGGCGGATGCCACAGGGCTGACCCTCATGATCGGCTGACCCCTTCCCCGACCGCTGCTTCTTCTGTTCCGGTCTCACTGCTTGCGGGTGCGGCGGGCTGGCAAACCCGCATGCACTGAGACCGGAGCTGTGGGGGATGGCCGGTCATAGACTGAGCAGGAAACTGGATCGCCTTCCGGGAGGACACTGTGCCGATCACGCGGACCGTGCTCGAAGTGGCACGGGCGCATCCGGATCGGATCGCGGTCGCCGGGCCTGATCAAGTGGTGACGTACGGCGAACTGGTCGAAGGCTCGCAGCGCACCTTCGCGGCCGTGGACACGCTGCATCGCGCGCATCCGGTCGTGCCGGCGCCGGAGACCGGCGGCATCCCGATCACCGCGGTCAGTCTCGCATCGGCGTTCCATGCCGCGCGGATCGTCGCGGGTCTGGCCGGATACCGGGCGGTGTCGGCGACGATAGACCCGCTGTGGCCGCTCGCGCACCGCGTGCGCGTGATCGTGCGCTCGGGCATCGGCGTCGTGATCAGTGACTCCACCGATCTGGCGGAAGCGCTCTCGGCGGAGGGCTGGCAGGGCACGGTGATCGGCCTCGACGAGTTCGCCGCACTCGAGGCGCGCGCCGTCCCTGCCGGTCCCCCGACCGTGCGCGACGGCGACGAGGCGTTCCTGCTGCTGTTCTCGTCTGGCACGACCAGCGACCCGAAGGCCTTCCTGAAGACGCGGGCCCAGTACCGTGCGAACTTCGCGATCTCGAGCGCGCACCTCGAGCCGTTGCCCGGCGTCGCGACGCTCGCCCCCGGCCCGCTGTCGTACAGCCTCACGCTGTACGCGCTCATCGAATGCCTGGCATCCGGTGGCGGTGCGCACCTCGCCGACGTGTTCGAGCCGGCGGCGATCGCCCGGCGCGTGCGCGACGAAGGCATCACGCGGGTGGTCGCGGTGCCCGCGGTCGTCCAGGCGCTGACGGATGCCGCGCGGCGCGACCCTTCGGCCTTCGCCACGCTCGAACTCGTCGTGACCGGCGGCGCGAACCTGCCCGCATCGATCCGGGCGGGCCTTGCCGAGGCGCTGCCGACGGTGCGCCTGATCAGTTACTACGGCGCGGCCGAGATCGGGTTCATCGGCGACAGTCGTGGCGGCGACGGCACTCTCATCTCCGTGTACACCGGCATCGGCATATCGGTGCGCGACGAGGCGGGTCGACCACTGCCGGAAGGCGAGGCCGGCGAGCTGTGGGTGCGCGCCGAGGCCTGCTCGCACGGTTACCTCGCCGGCACCAGCACGGACGCACTGGTCGGCCCCGACGGCTGGGCGACCGTGCACGACCAGGCACGTGCGCAGGGCGGGCGGCTGGCTCTGCTCGGCCGCGCCGGCGACATCGCCGTGACCGGCGGGCACAAGGTCTCGCTTGCCGAGGTCGAGCGCGCCTTCGACGGGATGCCCGGGCTCGGCGCGGTGTGCGCGGTGGCGCTCCCCCACCCGCGGCTGGGCACGATCGTGGCGCTCGTGCTCGAGCAGTCCCGTCCCCCTGCTCCGGTCTCAACGGATGCGGGTGAGGTCACCGCCGAACCCGCAACGGCTGCGACCGGAACCCCCCGGACGGCTGACATTCCGGACAAGCACGCGCTGCGAGCCTGGGCCCGGGAACGGCTCGCACCCCAATACGTGCCGCGACGCTGGTACGTCGTGCCGGCGCTCCCGCGCACCGCGGGCGGGAAGATCCGGCGCGGAGAGACGGGCGCGCTCCTACTCGCCGACGACGGACGGGCGGTGCGGCTGTGAGCGTCCATTGCCAGGTCGTTGAGCGAGCGAAGCGAGAAACGCGCCGCACCTCCCCGGTCGTTGAGCGAGCGAAGCGAGACGAAACGCGCGGCATCCACACCGCAGGGCTGCGTCGATGAACCGCCACGTCGTGGTCACCGGGCTCGGGGCGATCACCCCGAGCGGACTCGACGTGCCCGCGCTCTGGGACTCCGTGGTGCACGGTCGCAGCGCGATCACCGCCCTGGATGCTCCCGAGTTCGCCGATCTCCCGGTGCGCATCGGCGGACAGGTGCGCGGATTCGACGCGGCATCCGTTCTCGAACCGTCGCTCGCGCGCCGGCTGAGCCCGCTGCAGCACTGGGCGGTCGCCGCCGCCGACCAGGCGATGGCGCAGGCCGGTGCGACCGCGCCGCCCTGGGATGCGTCCCGTTTCGGCGTGCTCGCCGCCACCGGTTCCGGCCCGATCGATGCGATGCAGCAGGCGACGCGCGCGCTCGACGCGAAGGGCCCGCGCGGCGTACCGCTCACGCTCGTCGTCTACGGCGCTCCGGATGCCGCGGCAGCGCTGCTCAGCCAGCGCTACGGCGCGCAGGGCCCGGCGCACGGCATCACCGCCACCTGCGCGAGCAGCGCGATCGGCCTCGGGGATGCGCTGCGCCGCATCCGTCACGGCTACGCCGACGCCGTGCTCGTGGTCGGCATGGAGGACTGCCTGAACCCGGTCAACCTCGCCTCGAACGCCAACCTGCGCGCGCTCGCGAGCGGCTATGAGAGCGACCCGGCGAGCGCGAGCCGCCCGTTCGACCGGGCCCGCCGCGGCTTCGTCATGGCGCAGGGCGCCGCCGCCATCCTGCTCGAGGCTGCGGAGATCGCAGACGCCCGCGGCGCGGCACCGCTGGCCGAGCTGGCCGGCTTCGGCGAGTCCAGCGACGCGCACCATCCCACGGCACCCGAGCCGCAGGGCCGAGGTGCGGCCCTCGCGATCACGACGGCTCTGGCGGATGCCGGGATCTCCGTCGCGGACATCGACCACGTCAACGCACACGGGACGGGGACGCCGGCCGGGGACAGGGCGGAGCTCCAGGCGCTGCGCAGCGCCCTCGGTGAGCACCTCCCCGGCATCCCGATCACCGCGACGAAATCGTCTACCGGGCACCTGCTCGGAGCATCCGGCGCCGTCGAGGCGGTGTTCGCCGTGCAGAGCCTGCTCACCGGCATCCTGCCGCCGACGATCAACCTCGACGACCCGGAGTTCGGAGACGTCGACATCGTGACGGATGCCCGCGCGCATCCCGTCGAGACCGTGCTGTCGAACTCGTTCGGGTTCGGCGGCCACAACGGCGCGCTCGTGCTGCGGCGCGCAGAAGGAGCAGACCGATGACCGACAACTCGCCCGCCCGGCACGCGGCTCTCGCCGAGCAGTACCTTCCCGACGATCTGCTGGAGCGCTTCCGCGAGCGAGCGGCGGTCTACGACCGCGAGAACCGGTTCTTCGACGAGGATCTCGCCGAACTGCAGGATGCCGGATACCTGCGGCTCTTCGTGCCGGAAGACCTCGGCGGCGCCGGGCTGAATCTGAACGAGGTGTCGAAACTGCAGCAGCGTCTGGCGACTGCCGCGCCGGCGACGGCGCTCGCGATCAACATGCACTTGATGTGCACCGGCGTCGTGCACGCGATGCGCGAGCGCGGCGACCACTCCCTGGACTGGGTGCTCGAAGAGGCCGCGGCCGGCGAGATCTTCGCCTTCGGCATCAGCGAGCCCTCGAACGACTGGGTGCTGCAGGGATCGAAGTCCACCGCGGTGCCGCAGGACGACGGCGGGTACCTGGTGTCGGGCGTGAAGATCTTCACCTCGCTGTCACCGGTGTGGACCCGCCTGATCGTGCACGGCACGGACGCCTCGGACGACCAGATGCTGGTCTACGGATTTCTGGAGCGGGATGCCGCCGGCATCACCGTCTCGGACGACTGGGACGTGCTCGGCATGCGCGCGTCGCAGAGCCGCGCCACGATTCTGAAGGACGTGCGGATGCGGCCCGAGCGCGTCGCCCGCCGCATCCCTGCGGGTCGCGTGCCGGACCTGCTGACCTTCGCGATCACGAGCAACTTCCAGCTCCTGATCGGCTCGGTGTACGCCGGGGTCGCGCAGCGCGCGCTGCAGCTCGCGGTGGCCGGGCTCAAGGCACGGAAGTCGGCGAAGGCGGGCACCACCTACGCGGAGGTGCCCGAGACCCGCATCCGCCTGGCCGACGCGCATGCCGAGTTCCTGGCCGTCCCCGCGCAGCTGGAGGCGTACTGCCGCGACTTCGACGAACTCGCCGATCACGGCGCGGGCTGGCCGCTGCGACTGGTGAGCGCCCGCCTGAACGCCTCCACCGCGGCCCGCCGCACGGCCGAGGTGGCACTGATGTGCACCAGCGGCAGCGGCTTCGGCAATCAGCACGAGCTGAGCCGCCTGTTCCGCGACGCCACCGCCGGTCTGTTCCACCCGCCGAGCGCAGACGCCGCCCGTCCGATGTACGCCGCCGCCCTGCTGGATGACTGACCGGATGCACGTCGAGCTGCAGGTCGTGCGCGATGACGCGCTGGATGCCGGGGCGGTCGCGGCGATCGGCGAGCTCTTCGACCGCGAGTACTCGGCGGAGTTCGGTCCCTGGACCCGCTCCGCGCCGTACGGCTACGCACCTGCCGCGACCCGGGTGCTCGCCTTCGCCGACGATGTGCTCATCGGGCACGTCGGCTATCAGCCGCGCACCATCACAGTCGGCGGCGCCGCGGTCGTCATCGGTGGGGTGGGCGGCGTGCTCATCGCGCCCGCGGCGCGCGGAATCGGGCTGGGGGCACGGATGCTGCATGCCGCACAGCAGTCCATGAGCGCCGAGGTGGAGTTCGGCTACCTCGGATGCCGCGAGGAGGTCGTGCCGTTCTACGAGGCCGCGGGCTGGCGGCGAATCACGGCTCGCGAACGCTCCCTGTCCCGTCTGGACGGAACCCCGGTCGTCACCGACTCCGATCCGATCCTGATCCGCTCCGCCGCCCGCCCCGACCACGACTGGCCCGAAGGCGACATCGACCTCCTCGGCCCGCCCTGGTGATCGCCGGGCACTCGCGGGTGGCGGACGAATCCGCGCCCGGCGGCGGACACGCCGCGCATCCCGCCGCCATCCGCAAATCCCTCCGCCAACCGCAGGGCGACGAACCATACGCGGGACCCGAACCGCTCGCCAGAGCCGGCCCGGCAGGTGTGCCGGCATCCCTCGATGGGATGCCGGCACACTTCTGCCACCCACCCTCGTGACCCGCTCCACCCAGCCGAGCGGGGCGAGGTGTTCCCGGAGCGAGCATTGGGAGGGCCCGCTGGGCGGAGCGGGCTTGCCCGCT
>NZ_QUAB01000041.1 GCF_003387575.1 Microbacterium bovistercoris
GGGGGGGAGATCGACGCACTGACCGCGTGGCGACCGGTCACCGGGCCCGACATCGTCGAGGGCCCGACGGTGTTCTCGACCGGGCGGGTGCTCGCGGTCTGGTCCGGGCACCCTCTGTCGCACAGGGAATCCGTGTCGCTCGAGGACCTCGGTGACGAGGTGTTCGTCGATCCCGGACCGCTCGACGGCCGCTGGATCGATGCGATGCTCCCGCCTCGTACGCCGAGTGGGCGCCCGCTGCCGCGGCGGGGTCCTCGCGCCACGACATTCCACGAGCTGCTCACCCTGATCGGGGAGCGTCGCTGCGTGTGCATGGCCGGCTCCCAGGCCGCGTACTACGCGGCGATGCCGGGAGTCGCCTTCGTCCCGGTCCGGGATGCGCCGCCGCTGGAGTGGGCGCTCGTGTGGCGCACCACCGCCGAGGGGCCGCTCGTGAACGCCTTCGCCGAGGTCTGCCGGGATGCCGCGGAAGGGGGGTTCGAGATCGTCACGACGGGCTGATCGAGGCGATCCGCGTCACTGGTCAGACGTCGATCCGGATGCGGCCCTCGCCGATGGTCCAGGGCGGATCGCCCGGCGCCGGAGCCGGGGCGGTGCGCTGGGTCTGTCGGTCGCGCTCCATGCCCGCCTCGTAGGCGGTGGGGGAGAAGACCGCGTCCATGCCTCCGGCGAAGCCTCCGCCGGTGTTCTCGTACTTCTGCTCGATCGGCTTCGTCGAGAGGATCCAGTGGAACGCCATCGCGACGACGACCGCGGGTGCGGCCACCCACACCACGACGATCGTCCAGCCGATCACGTCCTCCATGTCCTCAGGGTAGGGCGGACGCGCAGCCTGCGGCATCCCCCGTCAGGCGGACTTCTCCGCCTCGGCGACGGAGCGCACCGGCCAGGTGCCGTCGAGCGTCTCGTCGGGATCGAGGCGACCGATCTTCACGAAGTACTCGGTGAGGCTCGCGGCCTGGGCGCGCGCCCAGCTCACCTGCCGGGTGGGCAGCTCGCCGGCCGACGCGGGCAGATCGAACTCGCGCGCCAGCGCCTGGGCGACCCTGCCCGCGGCGATCGCATCGGCGGAGGCCTCGTGCGCGCCGTCGAGCGGGACGGCGTAGTGCGCGGCGACGACCTCGAGCGTGCGCTTGCCGGGACGATACCTGTCGTACGCCTTGTCTATCACGAGCGGGTCGATGACCGGACCGGGCTGCTCGAGCGGCTCGATGCCGTGACGACGCGCCTCGTGGGCGAGCAGGGAGAAGTCGTAGGAGGCGTTGTAGGCGACCACCGGCACTCCCTGGGCGAACAGCGACCGCAGCGCACGCGTGATCTGCTCGACCACCTCGGCCACGGGACGACCATGGGCACGGGCGTGCTCGGTGGTGATGCCGTGAACGGCAGTCGCGCCCTCGGGGATCGGGATGCCGGGATCGGCGAGCCACGTCCGGGCGGCGATCTCCCGCCCCCGAGCGTCGAGGACGCCGACGTGGGCCGTGACGATCCTGTCGGACTCGACGTCGACACCGGTGGTCTCGAGATCGAACACGCCGACTCGGGTCAGCCAGGTGGGGACGAGCTGTTCGGGTGCCATGGCTCCACGGTAGGGAAGGGCGCCGACATTCCCGGGACGGCATGCGGAGGACGAGCGATGTCGGCGGCCCGCCATAGACTCGAGGCATGTCCGCATCCCCTTACGCCGCGCGTCTGAGCAGCATCCCGGTCGAACGGCGCGAGGCGCACGTCGCGGGCGGGACGACCGCGTTCTGGGTCTACGGGCCCGCGGATGCCGCGACGACGATCATCGCCGTGCACGGCTTCCGCGGTGAGCACCACGGACTCGAGCCGGTCGTCGCGTTCCTGCCCGACGTGCGCGTGATCTCTCCCGACCTGCCGGGGTTCGGCGAGACGCCGCCGCTACCAGGCAGGGAGCACGACCTCGGGGCCTACGCCGGCTGGCTGACCGAGTTCGCATCCGCCGTCGCACCGGGCGCGGTGGTCCTGGGGCACTCCTTCGGTTCGATCGTCGCATCCGCCGCGGTCGCCGGAGGCCTCGAGACGCCACGGCTGATCCTGATCAACCCGATCGGTGCCCCCGCCCTCGCCGGCCCCAAGGGACTCATGACCCGGCTGGCCGTCATGTACTACGCACTCGGCGCCAGGCTGCCGGAGCGGATCGGCACCGCGCTGCTGCGCAACGGCCTGATCGTGCGCGTGATGAGCATCACGATGGCGAAGACCTCCGACGCGCAGCTCCGGCGCTTCATCCACGACCAGCACGACACGTACTTCTCCCGCTTCGCAGACCGTGATGTGCTGCACGACGCCTTCGTCACCAGCGTCTCCCACGACGTCCGCGCCTTCGCGCCGGTGATCGAGGTGCCCACCCTGCTGATCGCCGCGCAGCGCGACGACATCACCCCCATCGAGGACGAGCGGCGCCTGGCCACGATGTTCCCGGACGCCGAGCTCGTCGAGATCGCCGAGGTCGGCCATCTCATCCACTACGAGACGCCGGCCGAGGCCGCCGGAGCGATCCGCCGGTTCCTCAGGATCCCCGCGAAGGCGCGAGCCTGATCAGGCCTCTCGCCGGGCGAGGCCGATGAGTCCAGCTGCCCGGAACGGGATGACCTCACCCATCGCGAGCGACGTCTCCGTGCGCTCCACGCCCTCGATCGACAGGATGCGAGCATCCGTGTCGAACAGATGACGCGCGTCGCGGCATGCCACGCGGGCCAGCAGATCGATCGATCCGCTCAGGCCGTGCGCCTGCACGACTTCCGGGATCCTGGCGAGCTCCGCGGTGATGCGCGGCAGCTCGGTCTGGCGCACGCCGATGCTGATGAAGGCCTGGAGCGGGAAGCCCAGAACCTCGGTCGAGAAGGACCGTTCGTACGACTGGAAGACACCGGATTCGTCGAGTCGAGCCATCCGAGCCTGGATCGTGTTGCGCGAAAGGCTGAGCTTCTCGGCGAGCGCGACGATGGTCACGCGGGGGTCCTCCGAGAGGGCGGAGAGCAGATCGAGGTCGATTCGGTCGAGTCCGGGCATAGTGTCACACGATAGCAGGGATCGGCTGGTGCTCATTGGGCAACATGCTCAGGCGCGACCAAAATGCTTGAGCGACGTGTGAATCAGACGTACCCTTCAGGAAGAGGCCGACACCGCCGTCGTGCCCCGTGAACGCCCCACAAGGGCACCCACGTCAGGAGGACACCGATGTCATCGCACACCACGCCACTCGTCGAATCAGATCTCGATCTCGCCGAGCGCATCCTCGCTCCGGACGGCACACGCGTGCCGAATCCGCAGCTCGACCCCTACGTCGCCGACGTGGACGCCGCGCAGCTGCGCGCGCTGTACCGCGACATGATCGTGCTCCGCCGCGTCGACTCCGAGGGCGTCGCCCTGCAGCGCCAAGGTCAGCTGGGCCTGTGGGCGCCCTGCCAGGGGCAGGAAGCCGCGCAGATCGGCACCGCCCGCGCTCTCGCTCCGCAGGACTTCGTCTTCCCCAGTTACCGCGAGCACGGCGTGCTGCTCGCCCGCGGCGCCCAGCCCGGCGACTACGTGCGCATGTGGCGCGGCGAGGAGGGAGCGGCCTTCGACCCCGCCGCCCTGAACGTCGCTCCGCTGCAGATCATCATCGGGGCGCAGACCCTGCACGCCGTGGGCTACGCGCTCGGCATCCAGCACGACGGCACCGACGAGGTCGCCATCACGTACTTCGGCGACGGCGCCACCAGCCAGGGCGATGTGAACGAGGCGATGGTGTTCGCGTCGTCCTACCGCGTGCCGGTCGTCTTCGTCTGCCAGAACAACCACTGGGCGATCTCCGAGCCGGTGGGACTGCAGTCGCAGTTCCCGCTCGCCGGTCGTGCGCCGGGCTTCGGCATCCCGAGCATGCGAGTGGACGGCAACGACGTGCTCGCCTGCATGGCGGCGATGCGCTGGGCGCTCGAACACGCCCGTTCCGGGAAGGGACCGGCCTACATCGAGACGGTGACCTACCGGATGGGGCCGCACACGACCGCCGACGATCCGAAGCGCTACCGAGACGACGCCGAGCTGGAGAGCTGGCGCCGACGCGACCCGATCGCACGGGTCGAGGCGTATCTGCGAGCGAACGGCGGCCTCGATGACGAGCAGGCGGCAGAGGCCCAGGCCGACGCCGACGCGCTCGCCCGCGACATGCGGGCTGCCTGCCTCGGCATGGTGACCCGCCCTGCGCTGGCCGTGTTCGACGGCGTGTACGCCGAGCCGCACACGGGGCTCCAGCGCGAGCGCGACGAGTACGCCGCCTACCTCGCGACCTTCGAAGGAGCCTGAGATGACGGAGATCACTCTGGGTAAGGCTCTGAACGCCGGCCTGCGTCAGGCGATGAAGGACGATGAGAAGGTCGTGCTCCTCGGCGAGGACATCGGCACCCTCGGCGGTGTGTTCCGCATCACCGACGGACTCAAGAACGAGTTCGGCGCGAAGCGCGTGATCGACACCCCGCTCGCCGAGTCCGGCATCATCGGCACGGCGGTCGGGCTCGCGTTCCGCGGATACCGCCCGGTCGTCGAGATCCAGTTCGACGGCTTCGTGTACCCCGGCTTCGACCAGATCGTGTCGCAGGTCGCCAAGCTGCACTACCGCACCCAGGGCAGGGTGAAGATGCCGATCACGATCCGCATCCCGTGGGCGGGCGGCATCGGCGCGGCCGAGCACCACTCCGAATCGCCCGAGGCGTACTTCGTGCACACTGCAGGACTGCGCGTCGTCGCCGTGTCGAACCCGCAGGACGCGTACCGCTGCCTGCAGCAGGCCATCGCGAGCGATGACCCCGTCATCTTCTTCGAGCCCAAGCGCCTCTACCACCACAAGGGCGAGGTCGACCTGGAGGCGCCGCTCGCCGACGCTCCGCCGATGGGCCTGGCGAAGGTTGTCCGCCCGGGCACGGATGCCACGATCATCACCTACGGCGCGATGGTGCAGACCGCCCTGGATGCCGCCGAGGCGGCGTCCGATGAGGGGACCTCGCTCGAGGTCATCGACCTGCGCTCGCTCTCGCCGATCGACTACGACACGGTGGATGCCGCGGTGCGGCGCACCGGTCGCGTGGTCGTCGCGCATGAGGCGTCCCGCGAGGCGGGTCTCGCCGCCGAGGTGATCGCGAGCATCACCGAGCACTGCTTCGAGTACCTGGAGTCCGCCCCGGTGCGGGTCACCGGTCACGACATCCCCTACCCGCCCGCCAAACTCGAGAAGTTCCATCTGCCTGATCTGGATCGCATCCTGGACGCGGTCGACCGGGTGCTGGATCGCCCGAACAGCTTGACCGGTGCGTCGATGGAGGAGCAGGCATGATCGCGGAGTTCCGTCTTCCCGACCTGGGTGAGGGCCTCACCGAGGCCGAGGTCGTTCAGTGGCTGGTGCAGCCCGGCGACAGCGTGACCCTGAACCAGACACTGGCCGAGGTCGAGACGGCGAAAGCCGTGGTCGAGCTGCCATCCCCCTACGAGGGCACCGTGTCGTCGCTGCACGCCGACGCCGGCGAGACGATCGCCGTCGGCGCGCCGCTGATCGCCTTCGAGGTCGAGGGAGCGGCGGATGCCGCGCCCGAGGCTCCGGCGGAGGAGAAGGCGCAGCCGAACCTGGTCGGATACGGGGCGGCGCCCGCGGCATCCGGTCGTCCTGCGCGCCGCACGCGTCGTTCCGGCGGCGTCCCCGCGGCGTCGGCGGACGCGGCGGTGATCGAGGCGGCACCGCACGACGTGCTGCCCGAGGCGCCAGCCGAACCTGTGGTGGGGGAGCGCCCGCGCTCGACGCCGCCCGTCCGCGCCCACGCGAAGCGACTCGGCGTCGATCTGACACTGGTCGCTGCGGAGGTCGGTGACCGCGTGATCACGCGCGCAGACGTGGACGCCTACGCCGAGCGCGTCGGCGCAGCGCCGGCGGCATCCGCACAGGTGGCCGTCGCATCCGCGCCGACGGTGCCTGCGGACGGCACGCGCGAGACCCGCATCCCGATCCGCGGCGTGCGCAAGCACACCGCTGCGGCGATGGTCCAGAGCGCGTTCACCGCTCCGCACGTGACCTGCTTCCACACCGTCGACGTCACGGCGACGATGGAGCTGATCGCCGAGCTGAAGGCCGATCGAAGCCTGTCGGAGCACAGGATCGGTCCGCTGGTGCTGATCGCCAAGGCCGTGTGCCTGGCCCTGCAGCGCAACCCCTCGCTGAACGCGCACTGGGACGAGGAGGCCGGCGAGATCGTGCAGTACCACTACGTCGATCTCGGCATCGCCGCGGCCACGGAGCGCGGGCTGATCGTGCCGAACATCCGCGATGCGGACCGCCTCGGCCTCACGGGCATCGCCGATGCGCTGCAGGCGCTGACCGCGACCGCGCGCTCGGGCAAGACCAGCCCGGCCGAGCTCGCCGGGGGCACGTTCTCGATCACCAACATCGGCGTGTTCGGCATCGACGCGGGAACCCCGATCCTGCCGCCGGGGCAGTCCGGGATCCTGGCTGTCGGTGCGGTGCGTCGCCAGCCCTGGGAGCACGAGGGTGAGATCGCACTGCGTCAGGTGATGACGCTGAGCGTGTCGTTCGACCACCGCCTGGTGGACGGCGCTGAGGGGGCGAAGTTCCTCAAGGACGTCGCCGACATCCTCGAGCAGCCCGGCCGCGCGATGCTCTACTGATCGACGGTGCTGTCGGCGAGAAGCGCGGAGAGCGCCATCGCCGACAGCACCCGTGCTGTCTCGGCCTGCGCACGTGCGGATGAGCGGGTCGAGTGCGGTGTGGAGTTGATCAGGCCGAAGCAGGCCTGCACGCGCAGGCGCTGATCCTCGGATCCGCCCTCTCGCAGATCGGACAGGGCGTCGATCCAGAGGTCGATGTACGTGCGCTGCAGGCGGCGGACCTCGGCGCGGTCGGCGTCCGAGAGATGGGCGAGGTCGCGGTCCTGCACGCGGATGACGTCAGCCTTGCCCAGGGCGAACTCGACATGGAAGCCGATCAGCGCGCGCATCCGGTGCGGGGCATCCGTCGCCTCTTCTGCGACGCGGGTGCCGCCCGCGACGAGGTCGGCGCTCACCTGTGTGAGCACGGCGCCGAGGAGCGCCTGCTTTCCGGGGAAGTGGCGGTACACAGCCGGGCCGGAGACGCCGACGGCGGCACCGATGTCCTCCAGGCTCACCCCCGAGTATCCGCGCTCGGCGAACAGCCGCGCGGCAGCCTCGAGGAGCGCGTCGGTGCGCTCCGCCTTGGCGCGGTCACGCGCCGTACTCGTGCTCGTCATTGAAGCAGATCCTCGCAGTTCGGGTTAGTGAACACTAACCGAAATCGCGAGGCGGTCGCGAGAATGTGACGGAGCCGTGATGCTCAGGCGGGCACGGGATCCAGCAGACGGAGGCTGCCCGGCTCGGCGACGAAGCGGTGCACCGAGCCGTTTCCGAGCACGTCCCCCTCGCGCGGAAGCGTGCCGCCGGAGGCGTGCAGGAGCAGTGCCCGGATGACGCCGCCGTGGCTGACCACGACGATCGACTCGGCGCGCGGACTGCTGCGGCGCCGCGCGTCCCGCACGATCCCCTCGAGCTCGTCGAGCGCGCGTTCGCACACCTCGTCCATGGTCTCGGCGCCGGGGACGCCGGCGTGCCAGTCGCCGTACTCCGCGATGTAGTCGGCGACGAGCATCCCCTCGCCGACGCCGAACTCGCGCTCGCGCACGCCGCGCACCGTCTGCGGCTCTGGGAGACCGAGCTCGCCTGCGATGATCCGCGCGGTCTCGTGGGCGCGCACCAGGGGGCTGCTGTAGATCAGGTCGTGCGTCGTGCCCGCGAGGATCGCCGCCGCGGCCAAGGCGTCCGCGCGTCCGGTGGCGTTCAGCGGGATGTCGGTGCTGCCCTGGATGCGGCGCTCCAGGTTCCAATCGGTCTGGCCGTGTCGTACGAGGGTGAGAAGGGTCACCCACCGACCCTAGCGGCGAGACCTGAGAGGACCTCACTGGTGCCGCCGCGCACGACGACATCGGCCCAGGCATCCGCCCTGGTGGGTTCACGGTTCACCAGGACGATCGGGATGCCGCGCCGGCGGGCGCGCTCGATCACGCGCACGCCGGAGTTCACCGTCAGCGACGTTCCCGCCACCAGAAGTGCGTCGGAGGCGCGCACCAGCGACTCGGAGATGCGGAATCGATCCGCGGGCACGTATTCGCCGAAGAAGACGACGTCGGGCTTGAGCATCCCGCCGCACACGGTGCACGGGGGGACGATGAATCCGTCGGTGCTCTCCGGTGCGACGTCGCCGTCGGGATTCATCACGATGTTCTCCGGGACGGTGATCCACGGGTTGAGCTCTTCGAGACGCGCCCCGATGTCCCTCCGGTCGAAGATCTGACGGCAGTCGAGGCACAGCACGCGGCGCATCGTGCCGTGGATCTCGACCACGCGCGTGCTGCCGGCGCCGAGGTGCAGTCCGTCGACGTTCTGCGTCACGACGCCGCTGACGGCGCCGCGGCGCTCCATGACAGCGAGCGCGCGATGCCCGGCGTTCGGCTGCACCGAGGTGAACGTGCGCCAGCCGAGGTGGCCGCCCACCCAGTACCGGCGTCTGGCCGCCTCGTCGCCGAGATAGGTCTGGATCGTCATCGGATTCGCCCGAGTGCGCGAGCCTGCGCCGCGATAGGCGGGGATGCCCGAGTCGGTGGAGATCCCGGCACCGGTGAGCACGGCCGTGCGGCGGCTCTCCAGAACTGCTGCGGCCTCGTCGATCTGATCCTCGAGCTCTGCCGTCGTGTCCACCCCGCGAGTCTAGGGTTCCGTCTCGTCGGCGGGAAGATGGGAGCATGCATCTCGTTGCCATCGACGACCCGGATGACCCGCGCCTCGACGACTACCGTTCGCTCACCGATGTCGCACTGCGGCGCGCGCAGGAGACCGAGCGCGGGCTGTACATGGCGGAGTCGCCGAAGGTGATCGAGCGGGCGCTGGCGGCCGGTCACCGGCCGCGATCGGTTCTGGTGCAGCAGAAATGGGTCGAGCAGGTGCGCGGGGTGGTTCCTGAGGGGACCACGGTCTACGTCGTCCCGGATGCCGTCTCGGAGGCGCTGACGGGGTTCGCCGTGCACCGGGGTGCATTGGCTGCGATGCACCGGCCGGAGCTGCCGACGGTGACCGATCTGGTGGGCGGACTGCCGGTGCGTTCGCGGGTGGCGGTGCTGGAAGGGCTCACCGATCACGCGAACGTCGGGGCGCTGTTCCGCTCGGCGGCTGCTCTGGGCGTCGGCGCCGTGCTGGTGTCGCCGTCGTGCGCCGACCCGCTCTACCGCAGGTCGGTGCGCGTGTCGATGGGCACGGTGTTCCAGGTTCCTTGGACGCGGATCGAGAACTGGGGTGCGGGAATCGGCGACCTGAAGGATGCCGGTTTCGTCATCGCCGGGATGACGCTGGGGGCGGGTGCTGTGCCGCTCGACGACCTGGTCGCCGAGAATCCCGCGCGGCTCGCGCTCGCGTTCGGCAACGAGGGGGACGGGCTGACCACCGCAACGGACGCCATGCTCGATCGGCGCGTGATCATCCCGATGACACGCGGAGTCGATTCGCTGAACGTGGCCGCGGCGTCCGCCGTCGCGTTCTACGCGACGAGGTGATGGGTCCTACGCCGGATCGGCGGCTCCCGCATCGCGTGCCTTCTGCCTCGGCGAAGGGAGCTGCCCTGCCAGCATGGCGGTGAGTGCTATGGCGAAGCCGAGCAGCTGGAGCCGGCTGAGGGCTTCCCCGGCGATGAGAGCACCCAGGGTTGCCGCGACGAGCGGGGAGAGCAGCCCGAGCAGTGCGGTCGCCGTGACGGGAAGGCGACGGATGCCGGAGAACCAGATCGTGTACGTCAGAAGCGTCCCGACCAGGCCGAGCCAGGCGTATCCGAGCCAGGCCGCGCCGTCGATGTCGGTGGGCACGCCGTCGATGAGCAGCGCGGGCAGCAGGAGCACCAGGCCACCGGCGGTGAGCTGCCATCCCGCCAGGCCGACGGGGGAGACTCCTTCTGGGCGGCCCCACTTCTTCGTGAGCACGACGCCGGTGCCCATCGAGACGGCGCCGGCGAGGCCTGCGACGATGCCGAGGGGTGACATCGCTGCGTCCGGCCCCAGCACGACGAGCGCGACTCCGATCATGCCGAGCAGGCCCCAGCCGACCCTCCAGCGGGAAAGTCTCTCGTGCAGGATCGCCACGGCGAGGAGGGCGATCACGATCGGCTGGGCTGCACCGAGGGTGGCGGCCACGCCGCCGGGCAGCTGCTGGGCCGCGAGGAAGAGCAGCGGGAAGAAGGCGCCCATGTTGAGGGTGCCGAGGATCAGGCTCTTCCACCACCATGATCCGTGTGGCAGCTGCCGGGCGATCAGCAGAGCGATGAGTCCGGCGGGGAGCGCACGCATCGTGGCTGCGAAGAGGGGGTGCCCTGCAGGGAGCAGGTGCGTGGTGACGATGTAGGTCGTGCCCCACACAGCCGGGGCCAGCGCGGTCAGCGCCGTCCAGCCCATCCGGTTCGCGGTGCCGGCCCGAGCGCCTGGCGGCGCTGGCGGGCTTGTCGTCGTGGTCATGCTTCCATCGTCGACGCGGATCAAGGATGAGTCCAACGCATTGTTGTCATGGCATCCATGAACTGAGATCATCAAGCGATGGAGCTCCAGCAGATGCGTTACGTGGTCGCGGTGGCGCAGGAGCGCAGCTTCACGCGGGCGGCCGAGCGATGCCATGTCGTGCAGTCCGCGCTCAGCCATCAGGTCAAGGCTCTGGAGCGCGAACTGGGCGTCACGTTGTTCGCGCGCAGCAGCCGTCGCGTCGAGCCCACAGCGGCCGGCGAAGCGTTCGTTGCTGCGGCCCGGGCCAGTCTCGATGCAGCCGACCGCGCGATCGCCGATGCCGCGGCCGCCTCCGGGCAGATCCAGGGAACGCTGAACGTCGGTGCGATCCCGACGGTCACCGCCATCGACCTCCCTTCCGCCCTCGCTGCCTTTCGCTCGCTCCACCCAGCCGTGCGCATCGGCGTGAGGACCGCTGGAAGCGACGAGTTCCTCACTGCGATCGCACAAGGCTCGTTGGACGTGGCGCTGCTCGGGCTCCCCGAAGAACGAGCGCAGCGCGGAATCGCCATGCGTACCCTGGCTCGCGAACGCCACGTCGCCGTCGTGGGCAGCGCCCATCCGTTGGCCGGACGGGCCGGGTGCCGCCTGAGCGATCTCGCTGACAGCACGTTCGTGGACTTCCCGCCCGGAACGCCGGGGCGGGCCCAGTCGGATGTCGCCTTCGAGCGCGCGGGGCTACGCCGGGAGGTCGCGTTCGAAGCGATGAACCTCGACCTGATTCTGGGCCTGGTCCGGAGCGGGCTCGCCGTCGCACTGCTTCCGCCGGGTCTCATTCCCGAAACGGGTGACCTGTGCACGATCCCGCTCGCGGACGGACCCACCCGGGTCCAGTGCCTGGCCTGGAGCGACTTCAACGCGACGCCGGCCGCGCGAGCCTTCGTCGAAGGACTCTGACGGTCTTGTCCCGTGTCGCGCGGAGCACATCTCCACCGCGACGCGTACGGACCGCCGGCTTCGGCGTGATTGCATTGGATGCGCCAACGACACTCGAAAGGCAGCACCGCATGACCGACCCGTTCCCGCACGTCGTCCGCCGAGGCGAGGGTGCCCCGCTCCTGTTCGTGCACGGCAACGGCGTCGACCACCGGCTACTCCTCGGGCTCGACCCGGTCTTCGCCGCATCCGGGCGATGGGAGCGGATCTACCTCGACCTCGCAGGCTTCGGCCGCACACGCGCATTGGAGGGGCGAGCCGGGCTGCCGGATCTGGCGGACTGGCTCGACGGTGTCGTCGACAGTCTGATCGGCTCCGCTCCGTTCGCGGTGGTGGGCAACTCGCTCGGCGGGCTCCTGGCCAGGGACATCGTCTCGCGCCGGCCGAAGCAGTGCCTGGGCATGGCGCTCCTCGCGCCGGCCGTAGACCCGGTCCGCGAACGCAGGAGGCTGCCCGAGCCGGAGGTGCTGTTCGAGGATCCCCGACTGCTGGCCTCGCTCGACCCGCGCGACGCTGCGGACTACGCGGAACTGGCGGTCCTGCAGACGCCGGACAACTGGGCGAGGTTCCGGGATGCTGCTCTGCCCGGCATACGCGCTGCCGACGAAGGTGCGATGGGTCGGCTCGGCGATCTCTACGAGCTGCCCGCATTCGCGGACGACTGGGAGTCGTTCGAGCGCCCGGTACTGATCGTGGCGGGAAAACAGGACGCCGTCGTCGGCCACGAGGACCAGCGGGGCGTGATGGGATCCGGCACCGCGATGGCCTGCCGTCGGCAAGTCGGGGCGGCGGGCGCACGCCCGCTGGGCGGGAGGGCGAGGTCAGTCGTCGAGAGCGCGATCCTCGAAGGCGGCGTCGACGTCCACCCGCAGTGAAGGTGGGCGCCGGTCGTCGCGGAGTGCGCGGCGCGCGGTGATCGCCCAGCCGAGAGGGATCGCAGCGCCGGATGCGAACCCGACGGCGACGCCACCCGAGGGAACGGAGAGGCAGGCTGTGGCGAACGCAGCACCGATTCCGAACGCGACACCCAGCGCGCAGTAAGCGAGCATGTGCGCGGCGAAACTGCTGACTCGCTGCAGAGCGCGCCCGACCCAGCGGAACGGCCAGGTGCCGAGTGCCATCACGACGAGACTGACCGGTGCGGCGAAGATCAGTGCGAAGCCCCCGATGGTGAGCCCCCACACGAACCCACCGAATGCGCTCTTCGGATCCGTGGACCACGGCACGAGGCTCGTCGCGAACATCAGCGGCAGCAGGATCAGGAACATCAGCCACGCCCACAGCGCCCCGCGCATGAACTCCTGCTCTGTGAACGCCATCGGCGCCTCAACGCTGCGCGGGCTCGCCGTCCTCATGGCGTGCTCACGCCCGCACCTCGGCGATCTGGTCGAGCAGATCCCGGGTGACGCCGCGGATGCCGGGCATCCGCAGGAACGGCAGCGCGACGGAGAACAGCCGCAGCGCGGTGTCCAGCAGGCGCCGCGTGCGACGGTGGTCGTCGCTGTCGTCGTAGGTCCAGCGCAGCACGAGGCCCAGGTACAGGACGAACAGCGCATCCGGCATCCGGCTCGCGACGTCTTCGGGGATGCGGTGATCGGCTCCGTCGATCGCGCGTCGGATCAGCTCTACCGTCAGATCGCGCGGCGACGACGACTCCCGCGACAGCGGGTTGATGGGGGAGTCCGGCGCGATCATCGCGCTGAGGAACCCGGGCGCCACCTTCCGGTACGGCTCCAGGTTCGCGAGGCCGGTCTCGAACACGACACGCAGCCGGTCGACGAGTCCGGTGACGCCCTCGAGCTGCGGCACCGCGACCCGCGCATGATCGCTCTGCACCTGCTCGTACAGCGCCTGCACCAGATGGGTCTTGGAGGGGAAGTAGTAGTACGCGTTCCCCACCGACACTCCTGCCTCGGCGGCGATGAGGCGGATCGTCGTGTCGGGGTAGCCGCGTTCGATGAACGACGCGATCGCCGCATCTCGGATCCTGCTGCGGGTCTGCTCCGCCTTCGGCGTGAGTTCGGAACTGAACATGTTCAAATAATACGCCCGGATGGGCCGGACGGCGAGTGCCGGCTCAGTTCAGCGCGTGCAACGCGGCTGCGGCCTCCGGCGCGCGGTCCGCCTGGCGCAGGGCCTCGGCCATCACATAGCCGTCGGTCAGGGCATCGCCGGTGATCATGACCCGAACGAGCTCGACGCCGCAGGCCTCCCGGATCTCCTCCGCGCATGCGGCCAGCACGCGCGTGTTGACCTCGTCGTTGTGCGGCAGGTCCTCGCCGTCGATCCGCCGCACGGCATCGCGCAGTGCGGCGCCGACCAGATTGGATGCCCGCTCCTTCACGTTCACCACGTCGAGCTCGAACACACGCAGATCGCGACCGGACGGGATCGGGCGCCATTCGAACGACGCATGCACCCGGTGCTGGTGTCCGCTCGCCCCGGTCAGCTCGCGCACCGGAAGGTCGGTCGCACGGCACCGCACGTCCACGAGCTTGTACCAGGCGAACACCGGGAAGGCTCCGTGCGTGCCCGGCCGCAGCACGACCACCTGACCGGGGGCTGCCGGATCGCCCTTCGGCCGGCGGATGATCGGCTTCCCGTTGCGCGTGCGGATCGCCGCCCAGCCCTCCTCGACGGTGACGATGAAGATCTTCAGCAGCGCGGGGACGACGAGCAGGATCGTCAGGATCATGGTGCCCGTCTTCAGCAGGTTCATGGTCCCTTTGGCGCTCATCATGGTCAGGAGCATGTCCATGGCACCACTGTGCCCCCTGGCGGAGGCCGCAGACGGCGAAAGCCGCCGGGAACGACGGGTGTTCAGCCGCCGTTCTCCGAGAGTTCCGCCAGAGTCCGCGCGACGAGCGCCGACACCGGTGCCAGCGCACGCTCCCGTTCTTCAGGGACCAGGCCGATGCGTGACCGTCGATCCAGCACATCGTCCACCGTGAGCGCGAGTTCAGTGCGCACGGCCGAGACCACGTCCTCCCTCGTCAGGAACAGGCCGTCCGCCACGGGTTCCGACGGGCCGCCCGCCGCATCCACCAGCCGCAGCGCCGCGGTGCGACTCGGGCGCTGCGGCAGACCGTGCAGTCGCACGGCCAGGTCCACTGCATCCTCCGCCATCCGCCGGTACGTGGTCAGCTTGCCGCCGAGCACCGACACGAACCCGTCGTCGGATGCCGCGACGAGATGCCGCCGAGACACGTCGGCCGTCGATTCGCCACCGGTGTCGACCAGTGGACGCAGCCCGGCGAACGCGCCGCGGACGCGGTCACGGCCGATCGGCTCGGCGAGCACCCTGTTCACGCTGTCGAGCAGGAAGACGATCTCGGCCTCGGTCGGCGCGGCCACCCGGGGAACGGGCTCCGGGGCGTCCTCGTCCGTCAGGCCGACGATCACCCGGCCGTGCTGCTGCGGCAGCGCGAAGACGTATCTGCTGATCGAGCCCGGATGCGGGATCGTCAGGGCCGCCGCGGGATGCCCGAGATCGGCGGCATCCAGCACGATGTGCGTACCCCGGCTCGGGCGGACCGCGATCGCGGGGTCCAGCGTGCCCGCCCAGACACCGGTCGCGTTGATCACGCTCCGAGCGCGCAGTTCGAATCGCTCGCCGGTGAGCGCGTCCTCGGCGCTCGCCCCGTCGCCGCGCAGCTCGACGGCGCGAACCCGCGTGAGGATGCTCGTCCCCAGACCCGCGGCGGTGCGCGCCACCGTGACGACCAGTCGCGCATCGTCGACGAGCTGCCCGTCGTAGGACAGCATGCCTCCGCGCAGACCTTGAACGGAGAGCGCGGGGACCAGGCGCCGCGCCGTGCGCGCCGACACGGCCCGCGGCCCCGGCAGGGTCCTGCGGGAGGTGTGTGCGCGCATCCGCAGCAGATCGCCCATCACCATGCCCACCGCACCGGCGGAGCGCTGCGAGAACGTCACGCCCGGTGCGAACGGCAGCAGCTGGGGGAGCGGGCGGATCAGGTGTGGCGCGATCTGCGTCATGAGGAGGTGGCGTTCGAGTGCACTCTCCTTCGCGGTAGCCACGTCGCCGGTGGCGAGGTAGCGCAATCCGCCGTGCACCAGTTTCGAACTGAACCGGCTGGTGCCGAACGCGAGATCCTCGGCCTCGACGAGCGTGACGCTCAGACCGCGCGAGGCGGCGTCGAGAGCGACGCCGACGCCGGTGATTCCGCCTCCGACGACGAGAACGTCGACGGTCTCACCGGCCGCGCGCGACAAGTCGTCCCGGCGTCGTACGGCGTTGAGGTCGGCGGAGGTCGTGATCATGGCCGCAGCAGCCCGTCCAGTGCGGCGCCCAGCTCTCGTTCCCACGCCTCCTCGTCGATGAGTTCGGCCACGGTGCCGTGCGAGAGCACGGCGGACTGGGCGACGAGCAGCAGCATCACGGCGATCTCCTGCGGCGGAGCGGTTCGCACGGTGCCACCCGGCTGCGCGGCGGAGATCGCCTGCGCCAGCCAGCCGATGATCATGCGCTGGCTGGAGCCGACGCGCTGCAGCGTGTACCGGGTGAAGGCCTCGGGCTCCTCGGCGAGGAGCCGTCCGTAGACGGCGTCACCGCGGAACAGGCGGATGAAGCGCAGCACGTCCGCGACCACCTGTGTGCGGTCCCGTTCGCGTGCCGGGAACTGCGCCAGGATGCCGGCGGCGCGGCGCAGCAGTGCCGTGCGGACGACGTCGTCGGCATCGCTCCAGCTGCGATAGATGGTCGGACGGCTGACCTCGGCGCGGCGGGCGAGCTCCGCGATGGTCACATCGTGCACTCCGCGGCGCACGATCACCTCGTCGGCGGCGTCCAGGATGCGGCTCTGCGTCGCGTCCCAGTTCGGGAGCGCGACGGTCGGCAGGACCTCTTCGAATTGACGTTCTTCCACAATGTGTCACACTGTAACGCATGATCGACGAAGACGGCAGAGTCGCCGAAGACGCGCCGATGCGCTGGAACGGCTGGGGGGACCCGGCCAAGGAGCAGGATCTCCCGCGTGCTGTGCGCACACTGCTTCCGCTGCTCCTGGGACGCATCCGCCGGCCCGAAGAAGCCGTCGCGCTCCCGGACGTCGTTCTTCCGGACTCCGCTCTGACCGACGACGACCTCGACGCGTTCCGCGCCGTGGTCGGCGTCGAGCACGTCGACGTGTCCTCCGACGCACGCGTGCGGCACGCCGGCGGCCGATCGACACCCGACCTGCTGCGCCGGCGGATGCCGCGGCAGGACGCCCCGGACGCCATCGTGCGCGCCGGCACTCATGCCGATGTCGTGGCCTGCCTGACGATCGCTTCGGAACGGGATCTCGCCGTCATCCCGTTCGGCGGGGGAACCAGCGTCGTCGGGGCACTCGACCCCGAGCGCGGTCGCCATCGCGGCGTGGTGAGTCTCGATCTGCGCAGGCTGTCGGGCCTGATCGCGCTGGACGAGATCAGTGGTGAGGCGGTCCTCGCGGCCGGCACGAGCGGGCCGGAAGCGGAAGCGCTCCTCGCCGCCCGCGGCTACGAGCTGGGTCACTACCCGCAGAGCTTCCGCTACGCGACGATCGGCGGCTTCGCGGCCGCCCGTTCGTCGGGGCAGAACTCCGCGGGCCATGGCCGCTTCGAGACCATGGTCACCGGCATCCGCGTCGCCACTCCCACCGGCGTCCTCGAACTCGGCCGCTCGCCGGGATCGGCGGCCGGTCCCGACCTCGTGCGGGTCTTCCTCGGGTCCGAGGGGATCTTCGGCGTCATCACCGAGGTCCGCCTGCGCGTGCATCCCGTCCCGCAGGAGCGCGTCTTCGAGGCCTGGACGTTCCGCGACTTCGCCTCAGGTGCCGACGGCCTGCGCCGTGTCGCGCAGCGCGGAGGCGGACCGACCGTCATTCGGCTGTCCGATGAGGCGGAGACAGCGGTGAGCCTGGCGCAGGTGGGGAAGATCGGCAAGCTGCTGGCAAAGGGCGCCGGCGTCGTCACCGTCTACGAGGGCGACGACATCGCCGAGCGCCGTGCGCGCACCGCCGAACTTCTCACCCAGGCGGGCGGCAGATCCTCTGGACAGGGCGCCGCAGAGGACTGGCTGGAGGGCCGCTTCGACGGACCGTACCTGCGCGATTCCCTGCTCGACGCCGGAGTGTTCTGCGAGACTCTCGAGACCGCGACCACCTGGTCGAACCTGCAGAACCTCCGCGATGCCGTCGAGAGCGCGCTCCGCGAGGGGTTCGCCGCCGAGAGGGCGAAGAGCTACATCATGTGCCACGTCTCGCACATCTACCCGACCGGGGCTTCGCTGTACTTCACGGTCCTCGCCGGCCTCCGCAGCGAGCCGCTGGACGCCTGGCATCGGGTGAAGTCCGCCGTGAACGACGCGATCATCGCCTCAGGAGGCACGATCAGTCATCATCACGCCGTGGGCAGGGACCATGCCGCGTGGCTCGAGCACGAGATCGGCGAGACCGGCATCCGCATCCTGCGTGCGATCAAACGCGAGCTCGACCCCACCGGCATCCTCAACCCCGGCGCCGTCATCGCCGAGCAGGATGGCTGAGGTGCGCGATCACATCGCGCTGCTGGCGAACCCGGACGCAGGAAAGGGGCGTGGGCGGGACGCCGCGAGCACCGCGCTCGCGCACCTCCGAGATCGCGGCGCGGAGGTGCGCATCCATGCCGGCCGGTCCGCGGCCGACACCGCCGCGCTGGCCGCGCAGGCCGTGGCCGCCCAGCCTCGCGCGCTCGTCGTCGTCGGCGGCGACGGCACACTCTCCGGCATCCTCGACGCGGTGCGCGGAACCGGAGTGCCGATCGCGCTCGTGGCCGCGGGGACCGGGAACGACCTGGCCCGAGCACTCGGGCTCCCGCGGCACGACGCAGCTGCGGCAGCGGAGCTCGCACTCACCGGGGTGCCGCGGTCGATCGACGTCGGCGAGATCCGCACACCGGCGGGAGTCGCCCCGTTCCTCACCGTCGCGGCGCTCGGTTTCGACGCCAAGGTCAGCGATCGCACCAACCGGCTGCGCTGGCCCCGTGGCGCGTTGCGGTACTACCTCGCGCTGATGATCGAGCTCATGCGGCTGCGGCCGATGGACTTCGTGGTGTCCGCGGACGGAGAGCAGGCCGCGCAGCGGCCCGGCACCCTGATCGCGGTCGCGAACACCGCGAGCTACGGCGGAGGGATGCCGGTGGCCGCGGGCGCCGCACCGGACGATGCGCTGCTGGACGTGGTGCACGTCGCGCCGCTCGGACGACTCCGGCTGGCGATGCTGTTCCCGCTGCTGCTGCGCGGTCGGCATCTGGAGCGGCCGGAGGTGACGCATCGGCAGGCACGCTCGGTGACGGTGCGTGCGCCGGGCCTCGTGGTCTACGCCGACGGCGAGCGGATCGGCGAGGACGAGTGCACGATCACCGTGCAGCCCGCGGCACTGACCGTGATGGTTCCGGGGGAGGAGACACATGACTGACTTCGACGAGGATGTCGTCGTCATCGGATCCGGCTTCGGAGGATCGGTCGCGGCCCTCCGGCTGGCGGAAAAGGGCTACCGGGTGCGCGTCTACGAGGCCGGGCGCCGCTTCGAGGATGAGGAGTTCGCGAAGACGTCGTGGGACGTACGCCGGTACCTGTGGGCGCCGGCGATGGGATGCTTCGGAGTGCAGCGCATCCACCGACTGCCGGACGTGATGATCCTGGCCGGTGCAGGCGTCGGCGGGGGATCGCTGAACTACGCGAACACGCTCTACCAGCCGGGGTCGGCATTCTTCACCGACCCACAGTGGGACGGCATCGCCGACTGGGAGGCGGAACTCGCTCCGCACTACGCGACGGCGGAACGGATGCTGGGCGTCGTCGAGCAGTACCCGCACAATGGGCCGGTGGAGCGGATCATGGCGGGCGCCGCGGAGGACCTGGGTGTCGGAAGCACATTCCGCCGTGCGCCGGTCGGTGTGTTCCTGGGCACACCGGGCGTGCGGGTGCCCGATCCGTTCTTCGACGGCGAAGGCCCTGAGCGCACCGGATGCACGCTGTGCGGCAACTGCATGGTCGGCTGCCGCGTCGGCGCCAAGAACACCCTGATGAAGAACTACCTCGCCCTCGCAGAGCGACGCGGCGTCGTCATCGAGCCGCTCCGCACGGTCACCGAGCTGCGCGCGCTCCGGGGCGGCGGCTTCGCCGTGACGACCCGGCGCAGCGGCGCCTGGCTGCGGCGCGGTCGGCGCACGGTCACAGCGAGACAGGTCGTGCTCGCGGCCGGCACCTGGGGGACGCAGCAGCTGCTGCACCGGATGAAGGCATCGGGCGCGCTCCCGCACCTGTCCGACGCGCTCGGAAGGCTCACCCGAACCAACTCCGAGGCGCTCGACGGCGCGATCGCCACGCGCGTGCCCGCGTCGCTGGAGTTCACCCGCGGTGTCGCCATCACCACGTCCTTCCACGTCGACGAACGGACCCACGTGGAGAACGTGCGCTACGGGCCAGGCTCGAACCTGATGGGCGCCTTGGCGACGATCCTCGTCCCCGGAGACCTGCCGCTGCACCGGCGCCTCGGCCACCTGGTCGGGCGGGCGCTGCGGAACCCGGTGCGGCAGTTGCGTCTCGGCTCGCTGCGCCGGTGGAGTGATCGCGGCATCATCGCGCTCGTGATGCAGACCGCCGACAATTCGCTGACGCTCTCGCTGCGCCGGCGCTTCGGACGTCTGGTGATGACCAGCCGGCAGGGACACGGTGAGCCCAACCCCACTCACCTGCCGCAGGCGCATCGTGCGGCCGAGGCGATCGCCTCGCGAATCGAACGCGACGGCGGAGTGACTGCCGAGGCCCGAGGCTCGTGGCCCGAGGTGTTCGGCATCCCGCTGACCGCCCATTTCCTGGGCGGCGCCGTCGTCTCGAGAAGCGCCGAGGAGGGCGTCATCGACGCCTACCACCGCGTGTGGGGGCATCCGGATCTGCACGTGGTGGACGGCTCCGCCGTGCCGGCGAACCCTGGCGTGAATCCGTCTCTCACGATCACCGCACTCGCGGAGCGTGCGCTGTCGTACTGGCCTGCTGCGGGGGAGACTGACCCGCGGCCGGCACAGTAGCCCGGCACGACGAAAGGGACGGGAGAGGATGTTCCTCTCCCGTCCCTTTCGTGACGTGATCAGGCGATGCCGCGGATCGCCGGGGTGTGGAAGGTGCCACCGAAGACGCGCTCCGAGGCTCCCTCGCGGTCGAGGTACGGCGACGCGCCGCCGTCGATGAACGGCCAGCCGGCGCCGAGGATCAGGCAGAGGTCGATGTCCTCGACCTCGGGCACGACGCCCTCGTCCAGCATGAGGCGGATCTCCTGCGCGAGGCCGTCCTGCACCCGACGGAGGATCTCGTCAGCGGATGCCGGGGCGTTGCCCGCGACCTGCTTGACGAGCTTGTCCGCCGCCTTCGTGAACCCGGTCACCCGGCCGCCCTTGTCCTTCTCGACCACCTGATCGAGGTCGGCCAGGGCGTGGAAGTTCTCGTTCGCGTAGAACCGCTCCGGGAAGTGCGCCACCATCGTGTCCTGCACGTGTGCGGCGACCTTCCAGCCGACCAGGTCGATGAGCTGGAACGGACCCATCGGCAGTCCGAGCGGACCGAACGCCTTCTCGACGTCGGCCACCGGCGTGCCCTCGTAGACCGCCCGCGCGGCCTCGCCCATGACCTTGGCCAGCAGACGGTTCACCACGAAGCCGGGGGCGTCCGCCGTGAGCACGGCGTTCTTGCCCAGGCCCTTGGCGACCACGAACGCGGTCGACAGCGCAGCCTCGGTGGTCGTCGACGTCTTCACGATCTCGATCAGCGGCATGACCGCGACCGGGTTGAAGAAGTGGAAGCCGACCAGTCGCTCGGGGTGGTCGAGCTTCGAGCCGATCTCCTCGACCGACAGCGACGAGGTGTTGGTCGCGAGGATCGCGTCCTCGGCGATGATCTTCTCGATCTCGCCGAACACCTGCTGCTTGACGCCGACCTCCTCGAACACGGCCTCGATCACGAAGTCGCAGTCGGCGTACAGGCTCTTGTCGGTGGTGCCGGTGACGAGCGAGCGCAGCTTGTTGGCCGTGTCGCCGTCCAGACGACCCTTCGCCTCGAGCTTGCCGATCTCGTCGTGGATGTACGCCACGCCCTTGTCGACGCGGGCCTGGTCGAGGTCGGTGATCAGCACCGGCACCTGCAGCCTGCGCACGAACAGCAGTGCGAACTGGCTCGCCATCAGGCCCGCACCGATGATGCCGACCTTCGTGACCTTCTTCGCGAGCGCCTTGTCCGGGGCGCCGACCGGGCGCTTGGCCCGCTTCTGCACCAGGTCGAAGGCGTACATCGACGCGGCGAACTGGTCGCCGGTGACGAGCTCGGCGAGTGCCTCGTCCTCACGGGCGAAGCCCTCTTCCTTCGTGCCGCTGCGGGCCTTGTCGAGCAGTTCGAGCGCGGCATAGGGCGAGCGCGGCACGGTGCCGATCTTCGACTCCAGCATCCCGCGCGCCATCTTGATGGCGACCGGCCACTTGACGGTGCGCTCGATCTTGCCAGGAACGTTCTTGCGCTCCACCTTCTTGCCGCCGAGGACAGCGTCGGCCCAGCGCAGCGAGTCCTCGAGGAAGTTCGAGGCGGGGTAGATCGCGTCGAAGATGCCGAGCTCGAACGCCTGCTGCGGCTTGAGCATGCGGTTCTGCTTGAGCGGGTTCGAGATGACCACCTCGAGGGCGTTCTCGATGCCGATGAGGTTCGGCAGCAGATAGGCGCCGCCCCAGCCGGGGATGATCCCGAGGAACACCTCGGGCAGCGCGAGCGCCGCGGCCGAGGCATCCACCGTGCGGTAGGTGGAGTTCAACGCGATCTCCATGCCGCCGCCGAGTGCGAGGCCGTTCACGAACGCGAAGCTGGGCACGCCCAGCTCGCTCAGCGAACCGAGCACCTTGTGGCCCAGCTGCGCGATGAGGCGCGCGTTGTCCTTCGAGCCGACCTTGCTGATGTCGGACAGGTCGGCGCCGGCGGCGAGGATGTACTGCTTGCCGGTGATGCCGACCGCCTGGATCTCTCCTGCTGCCGCGCGCGCCTTGAGGCCGGCGAGCGTCTCGCCGAGCTCGGTCAGCGTGGCGGGGCCGAGCGTGTTCGGCCGGGTGTGGTCGCGCCCGTTGTCGAGCGTGATCAGTGCGAGGACCTTGCCGGAGGCGAGGCGCACGTCGCGCACGGGCGAGTGCGTGATGACCTCGCCCTCGGTGAGGGCCATGATCGGCGAGAAGTCGATGTCGTCGTAGTTCGTCATGGTGCGTGCCCTTACTTGCGCTTCTTCTTGCCGTCGAAGAACGGGTTCTCCCAGATGACCGAGCCGCCCTGGCCGAGTCCGACGCACATGGCTGTGAGACCGTACTGCACGTCGGGACGCTCGGCGAACTGCGCCGCCAGCTGGATCATCAGACGGACGCCGGTCGCGGCGAGCGGGTGGCCCAGGGCGATCGCGCCGCCCCACTGGTTCACGCGCGGGTCGTCGTCGGCGATGCCGAAGTGGTCGAGCAGCGAGATGACCTGGATGGCGAACGCCTCGTTCAGCTCGAACAGGCCGATGTCGTCGATCGTGAGGCCGGCCTTCTTCAGGGCCTTCTCGGTCGACGGGATCGGGCCGATGCCCATGATCTCGGGCTGCACGCCGGCGAACGCGAACGACACCATCCGCATCTTCGGGGTGAGGCCGAACTCCTTGACGGCACCGCCGCCGGCGAGCAGCGACATGGTCGCGCCGTCGGTGAGCGGGGAGGAGGTTCCCGCAGTGACGCGGCCGTGCGGACGGAACGGCGTCTTCAGGGTCGCGAGGTCCTCCATCGTGGTCTGCGGGCGACGGCCCTCGTCCTCGGTGGCCAGGCCCCAGGCGCCGTCTGCGCCCTTGGTGGCGACCGTGACCAGGTCGGGCTGGATCTTGCCCGCGTCGTACGCAGCCTGCACCTTGTGCTGGCTGAGCATGCCGAAGCGGTCGGACCGCTCCTTGGTCAGGTGCGGGAACCGGTCGAAGATGCGCTCCGCGGTGACACCCATGTTCAGGGCGCCCGGGTCGACCATCTTCTCGGCGACGAAGCGCGGATTCGGGTCGGCGTTGCTGCCGATCGGGTGGTGCCCCATGTGCTCGACGCCGCCGGCGAGGGCGAAGTCGTACATGCCGACGCCGATCGAGGCGCCCATGGTGGTGACGCTGGTCATCGCGCCCGCGCACATGCGCTCGATCGCCAGACCCGGAACGGTCTGCGGAAGCCCGGCCAGGATCGCGACCGAGCGTCCGAGGGTGAGGCCCTGGTCGCCGGTCTGGCTGGTCGCGGCGATGGCGACATCGTCGATGCGGTCCGCGGGTACGCCCGGATTGCGTTCCATGAGTCCGATGGTCGCCTTGACGGCGAGGTCATCCGCGCGGGTGTTCCAGTACATGCCCTTCTCGCCGGCGCGCCCGAAAGGTGTGCGCACTCCGTCGACGAAGAAGACGTCCGAGATCTCGGCCACTCTGCCTCCAGTGTTGTGGGATGGTCCCAGCCTAGGAAGGCGGAGCGGGCACGGGGAATCGCTTGGATCGAATCTACGATTCGTCGGCCGGGGCCTGCTCAGACGATTGCCCGGCTTCTACAAAGGCATCGGCGATCTTCTGTGCGGTCCGCTCAATCTGCCAGTGCCGTGCACCGAGCGCAGCCAGGGCCTCGCCGACGGCGGCGGCAGTGGGCTCCTCCGGCGGATGCCACGCGATGCGGCGCAGGTAATCAGGCGTGAGCAGGTTCTCGGTGGGCATGTGCAGCTCTTCGGCCGTGGCCTCCACCACCGGGCGGGCGGCCTTCAGCCGCGCATCGGCCTCCGGGTTGCGATCCGCCCAGGCGCGCGGCGGCGGCAGCGCGTCGCTGGGAACGCGTTCGCGCGGGAGATCGGTCGACGCTCGCCCACGCTCGATCGCATCCCACCAGCGGTCCAGTTGCGTCCTGCTCGCGCGGCCGTTGAACTCCTTCATGCCGGCCAAGGCCTGCTTGGTCGACGGATTGCCGAGAAGTGCGGCGAGCAGTGCCCGGTCGGGAACGAGGCGCCCCGGGGAGACGTCCATCTCCCTGGCATACTCCTCGCGCGCCGTCCACAGCTCTCGGGCCACGGCGAGGTTACGGGCTCCGCGCACCTTGTGCAGGCCGCTGAGGCGCCGCCAGGGCTCTTCGCGCGGAGGCTTCGGCAGACGCGACAGGGTCGCGGCGAACTCCTCGCCGGCGATCTCGGTCTTGCCCGTCTCGGCGAGTTCCGCCATGAGCGCGTCCTCGACGTCGATCAGGTGCAGCACGTCGAGGGCCGCGTACTCGAGCCAGGACTCGGGCAGCGGCCGGGTCGACCAGTCCGCCGCGGAGTGCTCCTTCTTGAGCGTGATGCCGAGGGTCTCCTCGACGACGGCGGCGAGACCCACCCGTTCGTGGCCGAGCAGGCGCGCGGCCAGCTCCGTGTCGAACACGGACGCCGGTTCGAGGTCCAGCTCGCGCAGCGACGGGAGGTCCTGACTGGCGGCGTGGAAGACCCACTCCGCTTCGCCGATCGCCTCCTGCAGCGGGGCGAAGTCGCCGATCGCCGGCGGGTCGAACAGGAACACCCCGGCATCGCGCCGGAAGACCTGTACGAGGTACGCGCGCTGGGAGTATCGGAACCCCGACGCCCGCTCGACGTCGACAGCGACCGGTCCGTCCGCCTCGGCGAGCTGTGCCGCCGCCTTCTCGAAGGTCTTGCGATCGGAGATCACTTCATAGTCAGCCACGGCCGCCCTTTCTCGCGCCGAACACGGCGACGTTCTCAGAGCCGGGCGGCAGCCCTGCAAGCATACCGACCAGCTCCGCCCATGCCTCGGCGTGCGGGCGGATCGGGCCCTCGGGAGTCCAGGAGGCGCGCAGTTCGATCTGAGCGCCATCGCCCTGCTCGGAGAGACCCCCGAAGCCCTTGGACAGCGTCTTCGTGGAGGTGCCGGAGGCGGAGTGGTAGACGGCGTCGCGCGACTCGAGCGCATCGACCAGCCACGACCACGTGACGTCGGCGAGCAGGGGATCGGTGCCGATCTCGGGCTCGAGCGGGGCCTGGGCGAAGGTGACGATGCGCCACGCCCCGTCCCAGGCGGCCGGCTCCTCGGGGTCGTGCAGCAGCACGAAGCGCCCTGTGCCGTAGATCGAGTCGCCGTGATCGTCGGGTCGCACATCGGCGGCGAGGGCGAGCGAGAACGGCGCGAGTCCTGCTGGCGAGGGGATCTCCCGGACGACGATGTCCGAGCGGAAGGCGATCTCGCGCAGCTGCGTCGCGGCGGCGTCGAAGAGCGCAGCGGAATCCGGGTGGGCGGTCACGGCAACAGGCTAGAGTCAGGAGGCGATGAAGAGTATCAGGCACGCCGTAGCGGTGGCCGTACCCGCGCTGGTCGCGGTCGCTGCGGCAGGTGCCGCCGCGGCCGCCGTGTTCGCCACAGCACGCCGCGTGGTCACGCCCACCGCCCGCAGCAACGACACCGAGATCCTGGCCGTCGACACCGGCGCCCAGACGATCGAGCTGACACGCACCGCCGACACCGAGCTGCCCGGACGATACGGCCTGTTCACGACCGGCACCTACGGGTATGTGAAGCTCGGCGCCGTGCTCAGCGCGGACCAGCGGAAGGTACGGCGCAAGCTGCTGACGCAGATCGACGTCGGCGCCAAGGTCGACCGCGGCGCAGCGTTCAGCGGCTGGTACTACTCGACGCCTGCGGAACTCCACCTGCCGTACGAGACCGTGCTGATCGGCTCCCCGGCGGGGCCCTGCCCGGCATGGTTCTTCCCGGCGGCTCCGGATGCCGCGACGTCGGACTCCGCGGCATCCGAGACCTGGGTGATCCAGGTGCACGGTCGGGGCACGACTCGCGCCGAGTGCCTGCGTGCCGTGCCGGTGTTCCACTCGCTCGGCATGCCGACGCTCGTCGTCTCGTACCGCAACGACGGCGAGGCTCCGCGCAGCAGGGGTGGTTCGTACGCTCTCGGCGCGTCCGAGTGGCGAGACGTGGATGCCGCGATCGGCCATGCGCTGCGGCACGGCGCGAAGCGTGTCGTGCTCATGGGCTGGTCGATGGGCGGGGCGATCGTGCTGCAGGCATCCGTCAACTCCGCGCACCGGGAGGCGATCGCGGGTCTGGTGCTCGATTCGCCCGTCGTGGACTGGCGCACCGTGCTGCGGTTCCAGGCCCGCGAGGCCGGGCTCGTCGAGCCTTTGCCGGCGCTCGCGATGGAGGCGCTGTCGACACCGTGGTCCGCGCGTCTGGGCGGCGCGGAACAGGCCATCCCGTTCGACAGCCTGGACATGGTCGCGCGCGCCGACGAACTGGCGGTGCCGATCCTCATCCTGCACAGCGACGACGACGGATTCGTCCCGTCCGACGCCTCGCATGCGCTGGCCGCGGCGCGACCCGACCTCGTGACGATGCCGGAGTTCGCCGTCGCTCGGCACACCAAGCTGTGGAACTACGACCAGATCTCCTGGACGACCGCCATCACGGACTGGATCTCAACCATCATCGGTCCCTGAGCCTGTCGAAGGGCAGCGCTTCTGCGTGACCTGGTTCTTCGCGCGCATCAGCATGCCCGTCATGCCGCCGATGCGCAGCGGCGAGACCAGCTTGGTCAGACCAAGGCTCTGCGGATAGTCGTTCGGGATCGCGAGCACCTCGTCGGCCGTCAGACCGTCGATGCCCTGTACGAGGATGCTGGCGAAGCCGCGTGTCGTGGGCGCCTCGGGCGGCGCGGTGGCGTGCATGTGCACCACGTCGTCCTGCACATCGAGATGGATGAACACGGGGGACTGGCACTCGGCGACGCGCTCGTACATCTCGGGGTGGTCTGCGAGCTCGGCGGGGACCGCAGGCAGTTCGTTCGCGAACTCCAGCAGCAGGGAGAGCCGATCGCTCTCGGGCAGGTCGAGGAAGTCGTCGCGGATCTCGGCGAGGGTGTCGGGGACGTGCTCAGTGCTCATCCCTGACATCCTCCCATGCTCAGAGCGAGCCGGGCTCGGCGCCCGTCGCGATCGGCACGCGCACCGCGCTGCCCCACTCGGTCCACGAGCCGTCGTAGTTGCGCACGTTCTCGAAACCGAGCAGGTGCTGCAGGACGAACCAGGTGTGGCTGGATCGCTCCCCGATACGGCAGTAGGCGACGATCGCGTCGCCGTCCTTCAGCCCGGCGCCGTCGCGATAGATCGCCTCGAGCTCCGCGCGCGTCTTGAACCCGCCGTCCTCGGCGACTGCCCTGCCCCACGGCACGCTCTGCGCGGTGGGGATGTGACCGGCGCGCAGCGCGCCCTCCTCGGGGTAGGCCGGGGCCGAGGTGCGCTCTCCGCTGTACTCCTCGGGGGAGCGGACGTCGATCAGCGGACCCTGGCCGATGAAGGCGACGACGTCGTCCTTGTACGCCCGGAGCACCGAATCGTCACGCTGTATGACCGGGTACTCGGTGCGTGCGCGCTCGGCCGGGGCCGTGGTGATCTCGCGGCCCTCGGAGATCCAACGATCACGACCGCCGTCCAGCAGGCGCACGTCCTCGTGTCCGAACAGCGAGAACACCCACAGGGCGTAGGCCGCCCACCAGTTGTTCTTGTCGCCGTAGATCACGACCGTGTCATCCCTGGAGACGCCCTTGCGGCTGAGCAGCTCGGCGAAGCCGGCGCCGTCGACGTAGTCGCGCACGACCGGGTCGTTCAGCTCGGTGTGCCAGTCGACCTTCACCGCGCCGGGGATGTGCCCGGTCTCGTACAGCAGCACGTCCTCGTCGGACTCGACGACCACCAGCCCGGGGTCGCCGAGGTGCGCGGCGAGCCACTCCGTGGTCACGAGGCGGCCCGGCTCGGCGTACTCGGCGAACTTGGCGGAAGTGGTGTCGAACTCGATGGGCACGGAGGTCTCCTGTGATCGGGCGAACGGGTGGTTCGGGCGGACGGCGTAATGTGGAGCCGTCCCCTTTGACGATAAGCCTCCCCGCGGCAGTGCGCATGCGGATTACGAAAGACGTCTACACGCGAATGACCCAGGCGACCAGCACCGGAATCGTCCACATCACCGATCGGGTGCCGGTGGTCACCGGCAGCGAGATGCTGGCCAGCCTCGTGCCCCCGCCGCAGTTCGACGGAGCGACCTTCGAGAGCTATCGGGCGGATTCGGCCTACCCGTCTCAGGAGGATTCCAAGGAGAAGCTGATGCGCTTCGCCGGGGGAGCGGTGCAGCCGGTGAAGCGCGGCGGCCTGTTCCGGCGCGCTCCCAAGGAACCGGAGGTCAAGCCGGGCGTGTACCTCGACGGCGGCTTCGGCGTCGGCAAGACCCACCTGCTCGCGTCGATCTACCATGCGATGCCCGCCCGCCGGAAGTACTTCGGCTCCTTCATCGAGTACACCGCGCTCGTCGGCGCGCTCGGCTACAAGAACACCGTCGACCTGCTGCGCGGCTCGGACCTGCTCTGCATCGACGAGTTCGAGCTCGACGATCCGGGCGACACCATGGTCATGACCCGGCTTCTCGGCGAGCTCGTGGCCTCCGGGACCAAGCTCGCCGCAACCTCGAACACTCCGCCGAACGCCCTCGGCGAGGGGCGCTTCGCCGCCCAGGACTTCCTCCGTGAGATCCAGGCGATGTCGGACAGCTTCGAGACGCTGCGGATCGACGGCGTCGACTACCGTCAGCGGGCGATCGACGGGCATTCGATCGTGCTCGACGATGCCGGTTTCGCGGTCGCCATCGAGCAGGGGGCCGCGGGCGGCGTGGCATCGGACGACGAGTTCGACGAGGTCATCAAGCACCTCGCCCAGGTGCATCCTTCCCGCTACATCCGCCTGATCGACGGACTGAACCTGATCGGGTTGCGGGGCGTGCACGTCCTGACCGACCAGTCGGAGGCGCTGCGCTTCGTCGCCTTCGTCGACCGGGTCTACGACGCGCAGATCCCTGTCGTCGCCACCGGGACACCGCTCGACGAGGTGTTCTCCGAGGAGATGCTCGGCGGCGGGTATCGCAAGAAGTACCTGCGGGCGATCTCGCGCCTGAACGCGCTGACGCATTCCGCCGCGTAACACGACGTTCACACGGGAGGCCGCTCCGTAACACGTTCGGAACACAGCGATCGATCAGCGGAAACGCGACAGTTCCACACTGAACCTCAACTTCTTCTCCCGAAAGTGAGGTTCGACATGGATGCACCGGGGAACATCTCCTGGGCCGTGACGGCGACAGCGCTGGTGCTGCTGATGACGCCGGGTGTCGCGTTCTTCTACGGCGGTCTGGTCAAGGCCAAGAGCGTCATCAGCATGATGATGATGAGCTTCGGTGCGATCGGGCTGATCGCGGTGCTCTGGACGCTCTACGGCTTCTCGATGAGCACGGTCGACGACCCTATGCAGTTCGCAGGCAACCCGTTCGCCGACTTCGGTCTCGCCGAGTCGGCATCGGAGCCCGGCGCGAACGTCGGGCTGCTGAGCGTCGCCTACGGTGCGACGTTCGCCATCATCACCGTGGCGCTGATCTCGGGGGCGATCGCCGACAGGGCCAAGTTCGGCCCGTGGCTGATCTTCGTGGGCGTCTTCGGCACGATCGGCTACTTCCCGATCGCCGCGTGGGTCTGGGGCGGCGGCTGGATCATGAACCTCGGTTCGTGGCTGTTCGGTGCCGACAGCGGGATCGCGGTGATCGACTATGCGGGCGGCACCGCGGTGCACATCAACGCCGGTGCGGCGGCACTCGCGCTCTCGCTCGTGCTGGGAAAGCGCATCGGCTTCCAGAAGGGCATCCAGAAGCCGCACAACGTGCCGCTCACCCTGCTCGGCGCAGCACTGCTGTGGTTCGGATGGTTCGGCTTCAACGCCGGAGCCGAGTGGCTTGCTGAGGACATGGGCAAGGTCGGGCTCATCGCGATCAACACCATGGGTGCCGCAGCCGCGGGCATCCTCGGATGGATCCTGGTCGAGAAGATCAAGGACGGCAAGCCGACCTCGGTGGGCGCGGTCTCGGGCGCGGTCGCGGGCCTCGTGGCGGTCACGCCGGCGTGCGCGAACCTCGCACCGGGATGGGCGCTGCTGCTGGGCGCGCTGTCGGGCATCGCTTGCGCGGTGGCCGTGGAGGTGAAGTACCGCCTCGGCTACGATGACTCGCTGGACGTCGTGGGTCTGCACCTGGTCGGCGGACTGCTGGGAACCGTGTACCTGGGCTTCTTCGCCACGGGTCAGGGGCTGTTCACCGGCGGTGACCTGCGGCTGCTCGCCGTGCAGGTGATCGCGGCCGGCGGCGTGATGATCTACTCCTTCGTGGTCGCCCTGGTGATCGGCTGGGGGATCGAGAAGACCATCGGATTCCGCGTCACCAGTGACGAGGAGATCGCCGGTGTCGACCTCGCCGTGCACGGCGAAGAGGGCTACGCCCTGGACGAGCAGCCGGTAGCGGTGCGCTGAGGAGCGAACGCGGAAGAGGCCGGGGATCCGTTGGGATCCCCGGCCTCTTCGCATGCATGTGAGAGGCTCAGGACTCGTCGGAGTCCTCAGTGGTGTCTTCGCCCTCGCCTTCGGCGGCGTCCTCGGCCGGCTTCTCCTCGCCTGACTCGTCCTGCTCAGCGGCATCCTCGTCGGACGCCTCGACCTTGACGGCGGAGATCTCGAACTCGAGAGTGATCTTCTCGGAGACGAGCACCCCGCCGGAGTCCAGGGGAGTGTTCCACACGAGGCCGAAGTCGCGGCGGTTCAGACGGCGGGTGCCCTCGAAGCCGGCGCGGAGCTCGCCGTAGGCACCGGTCTCGAGGCCGATCAGCGCGAGCGGGATCATGACCTGCTTGGTGACGTCGCGGATCGTCAGGTCGCCGGTCACCGAGAACGCGCGGTCGTCGACCTCTTCGATGTGCGTGCTGACGAAGGTGATCTCGGGCCACTTCTCGGCGTCGAAGAAGTCAGCGCTGCGCAGGTGGTCATCACGCTGCTGCACACGGGTGTCGACACTGCCGACCTTCATGACGACCTTCGCCCAGGACTGATCCGGGTTCTCGGTGTCCACGTGCAGGTGACCGGTGATCTCGTTGAACGCGCCGCGGACTGTCGTCACCATGGCGTGCTTCGCAGAGAACCCGATGCGAGTGTGTGTGGGGTCGAATTCCCAGTCGCCGTTGACTTTCTCGAGGTCGATCACGCGTGTCTCCTATTCGTTCTCGCTCGGGATGACGAGAGATCCGTCTGAGCATAGCAACCTGGGCTGTGCGCATCGCCGTGTGCCTCACCTAGGGTGGGCGAGTGAGTAAGACCAACGGCATCCTGTCCACGCTCGTCGACGTGCTGCAGAGACTCCTGCGTCAGGAATCGACCACTACCCCGGTCAGGTCGCGCCTTCCCGACCAGCCGCCGCGCACCGCGGGGGAGGACTCGGGGCGGATGCCGGGCACGGAGACGGTCCGGATCGACCCGGAGCGCATCCGTGATCTGCGGGTGTCGTACGCGCCGCAGCGCGACGGTGCACCGGATGCCGGAGAGGTGATCTGGACGTGGGTTCCCTATGAGGAGAACGACGGCCGGGGCAAGGACCGTCCCGTGCTGGTGATCGGCCGGCAGTCGGCGGAGCGGGTGTACGCCGTGCGCATGACCAGCAAGCCGCACAACGGCGACCGGGATTACCTGTCCATCGGCTCCGGCGGGTGGGACGGTCAGGGGCGCGAGTCCTGGGTGGACATCGAGCAGCTCTACAGCGTGCACGACCGGGGGATGCGTCGTGAGGCCGCGATCCTCGACAAGGACAGGTACAAGCGCGTGGTCGCCGCGCTGATGCGCCGGTACGGATGGGCGCGGACGGACTGAGGCCGGGAACGACGAAGCCCGGGATCGGAACGATCCCGGGCTTCGGATGTGGAGCGGATGACGAGACTCGAACTCGCGACCCTCACCTTGGCAAGGTGATGCGCTACCAACTGCGCTACATCCGCGTGGGCGATGCCGGACTCGAACCGACGACCTCTTCCGTGTGAAGGAAGCGCGCTACCAACTGCGCCAATCGCCCATGTGTAGTTGTTCTGTGCACTGCGGCACGAATGAAAAGCATACCTGATGTCGAGAGTGGTCCCGGCATCGGGGTCCGGGCCGGGCGTGGCGTTCGGACGGCTGTCGGCCGGACACGCCCGACGGCGTCATCCGGTTTGGCGAACCTCTGATCCTGAGCTAATGTATTTCGAGTGCCCGGTACGCCGGAAACATGAAAAACTGAACAGTATGCGGATGTAGCGCAGTTGGTAGCGCATCACCTTGCCAAGGTGAGGGTCGCGAGTTCGAGTCTCGTCATCCGCTCGAGTGCAGGTGCCCCAGCCAGGGGTGCTGGCATGTGGGTTCGAATCCACCTCGCGGTGGCGTGGCCGAGCGGCTAGGCACCGGCCTGCAAAGCCGTTTACACGGGTTCGAATCCCGTCGCCACCTCTCGAAAAACTGAACAGCCCATTGGGCGCGATTGGCGCAGCGGTAGCGCGCTTCCCTGACACGGAAGAGGTCACTGGTTCGATCCCAGTATCGCGCACAGACAGAAAACCCCCGGTTCACCCGGGGGTTTTCCTGCGTCAGGGGGCACTGGCCGGGAGCCGTGAGCCGAGGCCCGCTCGCCAGATGGAGGACACCGGCTGTTCACGTGCGCGTACGGTTCTCGTCACCGGGATCCGGTCGAGTGGCTCCGACCCTGGAGAACCTCTGCCCTTTGGAGCGCCCGCATGCCTGTGCCGAGCCCGAAACCATCCCTCATATATCGTCCTGTCGCCGCAGTGACCGCGATCATCGCGGTCGCAGTGTCCGGCGGGGCGTTCGCCACGACGCCGGCCACCGCCGCTGAGCCAGGTGTCGTCGTGAACGAGATCGTCTACGACGACGTCGTGCCCGGCGCCGTCGACGCGATCGAGCTGTTCAACGCCGGCAACGGCGCTGTCGACGTGTCGGGGTGGGGCGTCTTCGACGACAAGCGCGACGAGTCCGGCACGATCCCGGCGGGCACGACTCTCGGCGCGGGAGAGTTCCTCGTACTGGAGAAGGGCGGCTCTCCGCTGGGGTTCCCCTTCGGGCTCGGCAAGGGTGACACGGTCACGCTCGTGAACGCCTCGGGCGCGGATGTCGATTCATTCGCCTACACGGGGGATGCTCCGCTGGGTGACTGGTCGCGCTGCGCGGACGGCGGCGAGTGGGCCCCCGGAACGGCGCTCACGCTGGGTGCCTCGAACAACTGCGAAGCACCCGCGCTGCCTGGCCGCGTGCTGTTGAACGAGGTCGACTCGGGGCCCGCCGACTGGATCGAGCTGATCAACCCGGGCACCGAGGCAGCCGACCTCTCCGGTGTGGAGATCCGCGACAACTCGGACGACCACCGCTGGTTCTTCCCCGCCGGAGCGAGCATCGCAGGCGGCGAGCGCGTCGTCGTCGAGGCCTCGACGCCCGGCCTCGATGTGAACGGCGTTCCACAAGAGTTCCAGGCGGCCATCGGCATCGGAGCATCCGACTCGATCCGCGTGTTCGCGGCCGACGGTACCCTGCTCGACCAGACCTCGTGGACCGGGCATCCCGCCATCGACGGCGATGAGGCGGCGGCGAGCTACGCGCGCTGCCCCGATGCGTCCGGCGCCTTCGCCCTGGCGCGAGTGACTCCCGGAGCTCCCAACGACTGCGTACTCCCGGACATCGCCGTGAACGAGGTGGAGTCCAACGGAGATGCGACCGACTGGGTCGAGATCATGAACACCGGCAGCACGCCCGTCGATCTGTCCGGTTGGACCCTGATGGACAGCGACCCGGCGGGCCACGCGGCCGACGTCACCCCCGTGGCGGCGGGCACGACTCTCGCTCCCGGTGAGTTCTTCGTCTTCGACGGCGGCACCCACTACGGCTTCGGCCTGGGTGGAGCGGATGTCGCGACGATCCGGAACGCCGACGGCCTCACCGTCGCGGAGTACGCCTGGAACGAGCACGCTGCCGTCACCTGGGCCCGCTGCCCCGATGGCACGGGAGAGTTCGCCGACGCGAAGAACGCGAGCAAGGGCACCGCGAACTGCGGCGACGGCGGCGGCGAGCAGCCCGGCGGTCCCGAGGAACCCGGGGCTGCGGCATGGCCGGGGTCGCCGGATGTGACGGTCGTCGATGAGACCGCGATGTTCCTGGAGGACTCCTCGGGGCTCGACACGCAGGCCACGCCCGACGGTACTGTGCTCTGGGCGGTCGACAACGGCACCGGCACCTTCTGGAAGCTGAACGCCGCGGCCGACGGCACGGCGACCTTCGCCGACGGCTGGGCGGACGGCAAGCGCGCCCGCTTCCAGCGCGACGCCGGCAACCCTGCCGCGGCCGGACCCGACTCGGAGGGCATCACGGTCGACGGCGAAGGCCGCGTCTACCTCGCATCCGAGCGCGACAACTCCAAGAAGGGCGTGAACCAGAACGTGGTCCTCGAGGTCGACCCGGACGCACCCGGTCCCGACGTGGTGGCGGACCGGGAATGGGACCTCACCGCGACCCTGCCGCAGGTCGCCGCGAACACCGGCATCGAGGCGGTCGAGTGGGTGGCCGACGAACGGCTCGCAGGCAAGCTGGTCGACCGGAACACCTCGGCGCCCTACGACCCGGCCCGCTACCCCGGGCACGGCGACGGGCTGTTCTTCGTCGCTGTCGAGGACAACGGCTTCGTCTACGCCTACGCACTCGGCGACGACGGCGGCATCGCTCAGGTGGCCTCCATCGATCCCGGGCTCGGGGGAGTGATGGCCCTCGACTACGACACCGCCCTCGGCGGCCTGTGGGCCGTCTGCGATGATGGCTGCGAGGGACGTTCCGCTCATATCGCGTTCACCGGCTCGGTGCCGGAGATCTCCCTGTTCGATCGCCCGGCGGGCATGCCCAACCTCAACAACGAGGGCTTCGCGACCTCGCCCGAGTCCGTCGCGGTCCAGGGCGACGCTGCGCGCACCGCGCGCGCGGCATCCGGCCCGACCGCGGATGCGGCGGCCGCGGCGGCACGTCCGGTGTGGTGGTTCGCCGACGGAGCCCAGCCCGCGGCGCTTCGCAGCGGCACCCTTCCCGCCGTCTCATCGGAGGTGCCGGGCGAGCCCGGTCCGGGTGAGGGCGGCTCCGGACCCGGCTCCGGTGGAGGAGAGTCGAGCCCCGGCCAGCCCGGCGGAGCGGGAACGTCGACCGGTGAGGCCGCGGACGGCACGCTCGCCGCGACGGGCATGGATCCGAGCTTCCTCGCTCTGATCCCGATCGCTCTGCTGGCGGTGCTCGCGGGAGCGGTGCTGGTCCTCGTCGCACGCCGTCGCCGCGCCGCCTGAGTACGGCGGGAACCCCGGGAGAGCCGGGGTTCCCGCCGCGTTCCGGAGTCGCTGCCATGAGACCGATCCAGGGGTCAACCCCCTGCGCGTTGCGCTCCGTCTTCTCTACTGTTCACAGTGCTGTCACACGGTGTGAGAGCGGAGAGGGCACTCGTGCTTCCGGTGATCGATTCGCTGGCCCAGCTCGAGGATCTCGTCTGGGAGATGCCCGGTCTGGGCATCCGCTACTCCGCCGGCTGGGAGCATGATCGCGACGAGGAGTCGATCGATCACGAGAGCGGCCTTCCCCTTCCCGGCCTGTCGGTGAACCCGCTGGATCCGGAGCCGTGGTGGGATCGTCCACTGCGGCAGTGGCTGGCCCGTCAGCTGTGCCAGTACCGCCACCTCGCCGAGGAGGACGACGACCGGCACGCCTGGATCCTCGCCGGACGTCTCGTCGCGCGGGGCCCGGACTGCGAGCCGTTGTTCGCCGATGTCGAACCCGTCGCGGACCTCGCCCCCGAGGTCATCGCGGAGGCCGAGCGGGTCTACGCGAAGCACTTCGCGGTCGGACGCGGACCCACCGACTGAGCACTGCAGGCCCCATATCGGGGTTCCGAGGCCCCGCCGGCGTACCGTGGCGTCATGACGACGTTCGTGCTCATCCACGGCGGCGGGGACACCGGCTGGTCCTTCCACCTCGTGGCGGCGCAACTCGAGGCTCGCGGGCACGAGGTGATCGCCCCGGATCTCCCCGCCGGCGACGACGCGCTCCGGTTCGAGGATTACGTCGACGCCGTCGTCGCGCTCGTCGACTCCGGCCGTGAGGTGGTCGTGCTCGGTCATTCCTTCGGTGCATTCACCGCCCCGCCGGTCGCCGCGCGACTTTCCGCCGCCGCGCTCGTGCTCCTCGCCGGGATGGTGCCGAGGCCGGGCGAGAGCGCGGAGCAGTGGTGGACGGCGACGGGATACGCCGACGCGGTCGCCGCTCAGGCGGCGCGCGACGACGGGCTCACCGGCAACGACGATCCGTACGTGACCTACTACCACGACGTGCCGCGAGCTCTCGCGGAGGAGGCACTTCGTCGCGAGAGCGACCATCCGTCGACGGCCGCCTACGCCGAACCCTGGCCTCTCGCCGCGTGGCCCGACGTGCCCACCCATTTCCTGCTCTGCACCGAAGACCGCTTCTTCCCGCCGGACCTGTTCCGCCGGATCGTTCCCGAACGCCTCGGCATCGTCCCCGACGAGGTGCCCGGCGGCCACTGCGTCGCGCTCAGCCGGCCGGCGGAGCTCGCGGACAGGCTCGAGGGGTACGCGGTTCCGACGCGGTCCTAGCGGCAGCGGGCTCCGGCGCCCGCCGGCTGAACCGATGTCGCGCGGATCAGCGCATCGAGTTGTGCCGCATCCAGTCGTCCCAGCTCATCGACGCGCCGATGGTCACCGGGTCGGCGATCGAGGCCCGCAGGCCGCGCAGGTAGTACTCGAGGTGGCGCAGGTTCAGCGCGCGGTCCTCATCGGGATCGTCGGATGCCGAGGGGCGCAGGTGCACGATCGCGGCCATGACGTCGCCGGGGCCGAAGCCCTCCGGAACGAGCGCCCGCTCGGCATCCTGCGCGACGAGTGCGCACAGCGCATCGTGCAGTTCTTCGGAGAGTCGCTCGATCTCGGGCGTCATCGGCATGCTGCGGTTCAGCAGCGTCGGCAGGTGCCCGCCGGCCTGGCCGAGGTGCGTGCGCAGGAAGAGGGCGACTGCGCCATCCTCTCCGGCATCCGACGCGCTGGAGCGCGCCGTCTGCACGATGTCTTCGAGTGAGCTGCGGCGCAGCTCGCGGATCAGGTCGTCCTTGCTCGCGTAGCGGCGATAGATGCCGCCCACGCCGATGCCGGCGCGCTCCGCGATCAGCGACATCGGCGCGTCATAGCCGCGTTCGGCGAACACGTCGCGCGCAGCTCGGAACAGGGCGGCGTCATTGGCGCGGGCCTCGCGGACCCGCCCGGGAGCGGCTGCGGGATCGTCGGGCATTTGGCCACGGTAGCAGAGGGGAGTTAGGCTCGGACGGGTGAACGGAACATTCCGTTCCGATTGGAGACCCGATGACGACCGACACGCTGCCCGTCGTGGCATCCGACCAGAACGACGGGGGACCGGCGTCGCCGCGACGCTGGTTCGTACTCGCCCTCGCCCTGGCGGTGCTGACCTACTCGATGATGCAGACGATGCTCCTGCCGGTGCTGCCCGCGCTGCAGAGCGCGCTGCACACCGACGGCATCGGCGTGAGCTGGATCCTCACCGCCTACCTGCTCAGCGGCGCCGTCGCGGCGCCGGTGCTGGGTTCGTTCGGCGACCGCTTCGGGCACCGCAGGATGCTGCTCATCGCCATGGGCGTCTTCGTGGCCGGCAGCGTCGTCGCAGCGGTCGCGCCGAATCTGTCCGTCATCCTGATCGGCCGCGTGCTGCAGGGCGCCTCGACGGCGTCGTTCCCGCTGGCGCTCGCGATCGTCGGCACGCACCTGGCAGGCGACGCGCGTCGATCGGCAACGGGATGGCTCAGCGGCACCGTGGGGCTCGGTGCAGGACTCGCGCTCGTCATCGGCGGGATCATCGCCAGCCTCGCCCCGTGGCAGGTGCTGTTCTGGGTGGGCGCGGTGTTCGGGGCGGCGTCGATGCTCCTCGTCGCCATCTCGGTGCCGTCTCACGCCGTGCACGGCCAGGCGTGTGTCGACTTCGCCGGCATCGGCCTTCTCGCTGCTCTCCTCGTCGGCGTCCTGCTGGTGGTGTCGCAGGCATCCAGCTGGGGGATCACCTCGCCGGGCATCATCACCTCGGCCGTCGTCGCCGTACTGGCCGGCATCGCGCTCTTCGTCGTCGAGCGGCGGGTGCCGGCGCCGCTGCTCGATCTCCCGGTGCTGTGGCGACCCACCATCGCCATCGGCAACCTGCTCGCCGTCCTCCTCGGCTTCGTGCCCTACCTCTTCTACGTGGGGATGCCGCTGCTGCTGCAGACCCCGCAGCCGGCCGGCGCCGGCATGGGCCCTCAGGCCACCGGCTGGGTGATGTTCCCCGGCACCATCGTCGCGTTCATCGGCGGCCGGTTCGCCTCCGTGCTGATGCGCAGGATGCGCTCAGCCTGGGTCTCCGCCCTCGCCATGGCCTTGATCGCGGTCGGCGCGGTCGGCATCGCGCTCTGGCCGCATGATCTGACGGCGAACATCCTCTTCTACGCGGTCATGGGTCTGGGGGCGGGCATCGGCACGACGGTGGTCGCCGACCTCATCGCTCAGGGATCCGAGCCGCACGAGCTCGGCGGGCTGCTCGGCGTCAACGGCGTGCTGCGCACCGTCGGATCATCGTTCGGTGCACCGATCGCCATGCTGATCATCGCCGGCGGGTCGGGCGTCGGCGGGTTCGTGGCGCTGTTCCTCGTCGCTGCACTGGCCAGCATCCTGGGCGTCGTGCTGTCGATGTGTCTGCGGTCCGGGTCGCGCACGCGGGGCGAGTAATCTGGGTACGACCCCTGGATGGAGATTGTCTGTGTCTGAGAACGCCCAGCCGAACGCCGAGAAGCGCGACGGCTTCGCCCTGTTCACCGACCGTTCTGTCATCGCGATGCGAGTGAACGGCGTCCTGAAGGACCTCGCCGCGACGGTGACCGAGACCGACGTCGTCGAGCCCGTCACGATCGACAGTCCGGCCGGCCTGGACATCCTGCGGCACTCGACAGCTCACGTGCTCGCGCAGGCGGTGCAGCGCATCCGTCCCGAAGCGAATCTGGGCATCGGCCCCTTCATCACCGACGGCTTCTACTACGACTTCGGTGTGGAGACCCCGTTCACCCCTGAGGACCTGAAGGCCATCTCGAAGGAGATGCAGCGCATCGTCCGCGAGGGGCAGCGCTTCACGCGACGCGTCGTCTCCGAGGATGAGGCCCGTGCAGAGCTCGCGAACGAGCCGTTCAAGCTCGAGCTCATCGACCTCGCAGGCGGGCCGGGTTCGGGTGCGGACGCCGCAGAAGGGGCGTCGGTCGAGGTCGGTGCCGGTGAACTCACCATCTACGACAACGTCACGAAGGACGGGGAGGTCGCCTGGAAGGATCTCTGCCGCGGTCCGCACGTGCCCAGCACGCGCATGGTCGGCAATGGCTGGGACCTCACCCGGGTCGCTGCGGCGTACTGGCGCGGCAGCGAGAAGAACCCGCAGCTGCAGCGCATCTACGGCACCGCGTGGCCGACCAAGGAGGAGCTGCGCGCATATCAGGAGCGCCTGGCCGAAGCGGAGCGCCGCGACCACCGCAAGCTCGGCGCGGAGATGGACCTCTTCTCGTTCCCCGACGAGATCGGCTCGGGACTCGCGGTGTTCCACCCCAAGGGCGGCATCATCCGCTACGAGATCGAGGAGAACCTGCGCAAGCACCTGCTGCGCAACGGCTACGACCTCGTCAACAGCCCGCACATCACCAAGAAGGATCTGTTCCAGACCTCCGGTCACCTGCAGACCTACGCCGACGGCATGTTCCCGGCGATGCACCTCGACGAGCTCGTCGACGACGAGGGCAATGTCACCCGTCAGGGCCAGGACTACTACCTGAAGCCCATGAACTGCCCGTTCCACAACCTCATCTTCCGTTCGCGCGGCCGCTCGTACCGAGAGCTCCCGCTGCGCCTGGCGGAGTTCGGCACCGTGTACCGGTACGAGAAGAGCGGCACGCTGTCGGGCCTCACCCGCGTGCGCGGCCTGACCCAGGACGACGCGCACATCTACGTCACCCAGGACCAGGTGCGCGAGGAGCTCACCACCAACCTGAACCTGGTGCTGGAGCTGCTGCGCGACTACGGCCTGAACGACTTCTACCTCGAGCTGTCCACGAATGAGGAGGGCAACCCGAAGTTCCTCGGCGAGCCCGAGCAGTGGAGCACCGCGATCGACACGCTGCGCGAGGTGGCGCTGCAGTCCGGCCTCGAACTGGTCGCGGATCCGGGCGGCGCGGCCTTCTACGGGCCGAAGATCTCCGTCCAGGCACGCGACGCCATCGGACGCACCTGGCAGATGTCGACCATCCAGCTCGACTTCAATCAGCCCGAGCGCTTCGAGCTGGAGTACACCGGCCCCGACGGGCAGAAGCACCGTCCGGTCATGGTGCACCGCGCGCTGCTCGGCTCGATCGAGCGCTTCTTCGCGATCCTGCTCGAGCACTACGCAGGCGACTTCCCGCTCTGGCTCGCGCCGGTGCAGGCCGTCGGCGTGCCGGTCGCCGAGGAGTACGCCGAGTACCTCGACGGCGTCATCGGCCAGCTGAAGGCCGAGGGGCTGCGAGCCGAGGTCGACCACTCCGACGACCGGATGCAGAAGAAGATCCGCAACCACACCACGGCGAAGGTGCCGCTCATCCTCATCGCGGGGGAGCAGGACCGCTCGGCCGGCACCGTTTCGTTCCGGTTCCGCGACGGCACGCAGGAGAACGGCGTTCCGGTGGCGGATGCCGTGAACCGCATCCGGGCGGCCGTGGCGGCGCACACCAGGGTGATGGCCGCCGAGGACCTGGCGTGACGGACCAGCCGCACGTCGAGGGCGCCGACCACCTGGCCGGCGTCCCCGACGAGTTCCAGCGGCTGTGGACCCCGCACCGGATGGCGTACATCCAGGCCGGTCCTGAGCCGCTGCGCGAGGAGTGCCCGTTCTGCGAGGCGCCCAAGCATGCGGATGCCGAGCGGCTGATCGTCGCGCGCGGCGAGAGCGCCTACGTGCTGCTGAACCTGTTCCCGTACAACTCAGGCCACCTGCTGGTGTGTCCGTACCGGCACATCGCCACCTACGATCAGGCGACCCCGGAGGAGGTCGCCGAGATCGGCGCGCTCACGCAGACCGCGATGCGGGTGCTGCGCGAGGTCTCGAATTGCGACGGATTCAACCTGGGCATGAACCAGGGTGCGGTCGCGGGCGCAGGCGTCGACGCCCACCTGCACCAGCACATCGTGCCGCGCTGGCGGTCGGACGCGAACTTCTTCCCGATCATCGCGAAGACGAAGGCGCTGCCGCAGCTGCTCGGCGAGGTCCGCGAGGCCGTCGCGCACGCGTGGCCCCGCTGAACGACCCTTCGACAGGCTCAGGGACCCAGGGGGGCGAGGCGTCAGCGCACCTGGTGCGCGGTGAACTGCAGACGGGGGTTCGCGTAGTACTCCTGCGACTCGACCAGCTGCAGCTCGCGCTCGCCCGACTCCAGCGTCGCCTTCAGCAGGTCGAAGACGCTGGACACCGTTCGCTCCAGGGCGAGCTTGGCGTCGCCCGTCTCCACGTAGTGCGCGGTGAACAGTGCGGCCGTCACGTCGCCCGAGCCGTTGGCCTTCATCGGAAGGTGCGGGGTGGCCACCAGCCAGGCGCCCTTGGCGTCGACGGCGAGCATCTCGATCGTGCCCTCCTCGCGATCAGGGCGCTCGACCGAGGTGACGAGCACGACGGAGGGACCCATGGCGCGGGCGAGGTCCACCGATGCCAGCGTCTCGTCGAGGGTGGACGGCTCCGTCCGGGTCAGATACCCGAGCTCGAACTGGTTCGGGGTGATGATGTCGGCCACAGGCACGACGCGGTCACGGAGCAGCTCGGGGATCGCCGGCGCGACGAAGCATCCGGACTTCGCGTTGCCCATCACCGGGTCGCATGCGTACACGGCATCAGGGTTGGCGGCCTTGACCCGGGCGACTGCGTCGATGATCACGTCGCCGATGCCCTCGCCGCCCTGATAGCCGCTGAGCACCGCGTCGATCTTCGGCAGCACCCCGCGCTCCTCGATGCCGGTGATGACCTCACGCACATCGGCGGGGTCGATCAGCGGGCCACGCCAGGCGCCGTAGCCGGTGTGGTTCGAGAAGTTGACGGTGTAGACGGGAAGGACCTCGACGCCGATGCGCTGCAGCGGGAAGACGGCGGCGGAGTTGCCGACGTGACCGTAGGCGACAGCGGACTGGATCGAGAGGATCTTCATCCCGCCATCCTCTCACCCCGTCGCACGGTCATCTGCGCACGGCGGCGGCGAGGTCGTCCAGCAGTGCCGTGGTGTCGTCCTCGTCGAGATCGTGAACGGTCAGGCGCAGGTGGTGCGAGGGCGCGGTCGCCTCATCAGGGCGGAACTCGTCACCGGTGCGTGCGAGCCAGCCGCGACGCATGAGGTGCTCAGCCGCGACGCGCGCCGGCACGGGAAGCACGACCCACAGGTTCAGTCCGTCGCCGGGCTCGCACGGGATGCCGCGGACGGTGAGCCCTTCGGCGAAATCGCGGTTCTTCGAGGCGTAGTGCTCGGCCGCTCGCGCGAACAGCGACTGCACCGCGGCATCCTGCAGCTGTGCCAGCGCGAGGCGCTGCAGTAGGTGGCTGACCCACGTCGTGCCGGGGCTGAGGCGCATCGCGAGCCGCTCCGCGGTGGTGGGATCGGTGGCGGCCACCGCCAGGCACATGTCGGGCCCCAGGAACTTCGACACCGAACGCACCAGTGCGTAGCGGCGGTGCTCGGGTCCGATCAGGGACTCGTACGGGCGCTGCGACAGCGCAGAGAAGTGATCGTCCTCGATGACCAGCACGTACGGATGCTCGACGAGCAGCTCGCGCAGCGCCGCTGCCCGAGCGGGGGACAGGGACGCTCCTGTCGGATTCTGCGCGCGGGGCGTGCACACGATCGCCCGGACGCCGGCTTCCAGCGCGGCCTGCAGGCCCTCCACCGTCATCCCCTCGGCGTCGACGGGCACGGGGATCGTCCGGTAGCCGCCCAGGCGGGCGGTGTGGATGCTCGCGAGGAAGCAGGGGTCCTCCAGAGCGACGGCGTCATCGCGCATCAGCGCCTGCGCGAGCAGGCGCTCCACGGCGTCCACCGCACCGCTGGTGATCGTGATGCGCAGGTCGTCGCGTCGCAGGTCGGCCTGGACCCACTCGCGCGCCCAGGCGTCCAGCGCCGGATCGATGACGGGTTCGCCATAGAGCACAGGGCGACCGACGATCCGCTGCAGCGCGGGTGTCGGGTCGGGGATGAACGCCGGATCCGGATTGCCCGAGCCGATGTCGCGCAGCACGGTGTCGAGCGCGAGCCCCTCCTGAGCCACCGCCTCGGCACCGGTGATGACCGTGCCCGCTCGTCCGCGGGACAGCACGAGCCCGGCCTGAGCTAGCTGCCGGTACGCGGCGACCGCCGTGTTGCGGTTGACGCTGAGCGAGGCGGCGAGTTCGCGCACAGGGGGGAGGGCGTCGCCAGGGTTCAGCAGGCCGCGTTCGCGAAGCGCGCGGATGCTGTCGGCGATCTCCGCCGCGGTGGAACCCGTTATCTGGTGCATCGGGTCGAGTCTACGGTGCTATCGTTTGGCATAGGCCAATCGTTGTCTTTGTCCCGAGAGGATCTCCATGTCTGAGCAGACCACCGGATCGGCCCGCGTCAAGCGCGGCCTCGCCGAGATGCTGAAGGGCGGCGTCATCATGGACGTCGTCACCGCCGAGCAGGCGAAGATCGCCGAGGATGCCGGTGCCGTCGCCGTCATGGCCCTCGAGCGCGTCCCCGCCGACATCCGCGCCCAGGGCGGCGTCTCCCGCATGAGCGACCCCGACATGATCGACAGCATCATCGACGCCGTCTCGATCCCCGTCATGGCGAAGGCGCGCATCGGGCACTTCGTCGAGGCGCAGGTGCTGCAGGAGCTCGGCGTCGACTACATCGACGAGTCGGAGGTGCTCTCGCCGGCCGACTACGTCAACCACATCGACAAGTACGACTTCACCGTGCCGTTCGTGTGTGGCGCGACCAACCTCGGTGAGGCGCTGCGCCGCATCAACGAGGGTGCGGCGATGATCCGCTCCAAGGGCGAGGCGGGCACCGGTGACGTCTCCGAGGCGATGAAGCACATCCGCAAGATCCGCGGCGAGATCGCGGCGCTCGGTGCGCTCTCCAAGGATGAGCTCTACGTCGCTGCGAAGGAGCTGCAGGCGCCCTACGAGCTGGTCGCCGAGGTCGCCGAGACCGGCAAGCTGCCGGTCGTGCTGTTCGTCGCGGGCGGCGTCGCCACACCGGCGGATGCCGCGATGATGATGCAGCTCGGCGCGGACGGCGTGTTCGTGGGCTCCGGCATCTTCAAGTCGGGCAACCCGGCCGAGCGTGCGAAGGCGATCGTCAAGGCGACGACCTTCTACGACGACCCGAAGGTGATCGCCGAGGTCTCCCGCGGTCTCGGTGAGGCGATGGTCGGCATCAACGTGTCCGACCTCCCTGCCCCGCACCGCCTCGCCGAGCGCGGCTGGTGACCACGCTGCGCGTCGGCGTTCTCGCGCTGCAGGGCGACGTGCGCGAGCACGCCGCCCTGCTCGCGGAGCTCGGTGCCGAGGTCGCCCCGGTGCGACGGCCCGAGGAGCTCGCGACCGTCGGCGGTCTCGTCATCCCCGGCGGCGAGTCGACGGTGATCGACAAGCTCTCGCGCACCTTCGGTCTGCAGGAGCCGATCCGCACGGCGATCGCCGACGGGATGCCGGTGCTCGGCACCTGTGCGGGGCTCATCATGCTCTCGAACACCCTGGTCGACGGCATCGAGGGGCAGGAGACGTTCGGTGGGCTCGATGTGCTCACCCGCCGCAACGCGTTCGGGCGTCAGACGGAGTCCTTCGAGGCGGAGCTGGACGTGCCGGAGTTCGGTGGCGATCCGGTGCACGCGGCTTTCATCCGTGGCCCGGTGGTGGAGTCCGTCGGCCCGGCCGCGACCACGCTCGCCGCACTGCCCGACGGGAGGGTCGTGGCGGTGGAGCAGGGCGACCTGCTCGGAATCAGCTTCCATCCGGAGATCTCGGGGGAGCCGCGGTTCCATCAGCGGTTCCTGGACCGGGTCGCGGCTCGCGGTTGACGCTTCGCTCAGGGGGTCGCCGTGGCGTCCACTGCCGCGGCGGAGATGTCGGCGCACAGCACGCCGATGTTGCCGTCCTGATCGGAGACGACGGTCATTCCTGGTGCATCCGCGTCGTCGACGATCGTGCCACCTGCCGCCTGCACCATGGCGAGGCGATCGGCGACGCACTCGGGCGCGACATACACCTCGATGTGCACGCGCTGCTGCGCAGGTGCATCTTCGCCGAACCACAGGTGCGGTACGCGCTCGGTGGCGTCGCGGATCTCATCGCCAGGCGTGCCTCGGCCCTGAGAGTCGGCTCGCCCGGTGAGCAGCGCCGCCCACACCGGAGCGATCGTCTCGGAGCGGACGGTGTCGAGGCCGAGCTCGAGCTGGGACACCGCGGATGGTTCCGCCCTGAGAGCATGATCCGCCGCGATCGCGGAGATCGCCCTGGCCAGGTCGACATCCTTCTGCGTCACCCACTCGACTATGTGCTCAGCGCCCTCTGAATCCCGATACACGGCATCAGTGCTGACCAGCTTCAGATCGACATACCCGTCTCCGACGGTTGTGTGCGGGTGGTGACCGGCCGTCTCAGCGGAGTCCGCGATCGCAGCGACGAATCTCGCGGCGGCGGAATAGTCCGACACCAGATATCTCGCATGCAGGCCCTGTGCGAGCTTGCGCCAGTCGGTCAGGTCGGCGGCAGCGATCTGCTCACCCGCGAGCATGTCCATGCGGGGAGCTTAACGCCGGCGGAGTGCGGGCAACAGGGCCCGTGCCCGGGTACCGCGACCGCGTCGTCCTCGCCGTGGAACGTCCAGACCGGGATGCCGCGGATCGGCACGGCGCTCTGCAGTCTTCGCCTGCCTCAATCGTGTCGCGCGGGATCGACGCTCAGAGCAGTTCGCCCAGCCAGCGCAGGATCGGGTCGGCCTGGGCGCGCTGGAACGCCCGCAGGCCGGGCAGCTCGGCGATCTCGGGCTGCGCCTGGTTCCACCACAGGAACGACGCGAATCCGGCGATCACCGGCAGCAGCCGGGCGGCATCCGGTGCCCCGTGCTCGCGCAGCGCGCGCCAGCTCTCGGCGCAGGTCGGGCCGCCGGACGCCTCGATGGAGGGCACCAGCAGCGGACCGTCCAGCCAGGGCACGCCGCGGCGGGCGTGCGGCCAGTCGATGAAGCGTGCTCGTTCGCCGTGGATGAGGATGTTGTCGGCACGCAGGTCGCCGTGCGCCAGAGCGGTGCCCGTGAGGGCGTCCGGCAGAGAAGCCTCCAGCTGCAGCAGCTGCGGCATCCGGTCCTGGAGGCGGAGCGGGAGAGCGGCAGCCAGGGCGTGATCCTCGGCGATCCGCCCCCAACGAGCGTAGGAGGGGAGCATCGATTCCCGTGCCGCGGGGATCGGAGCGGCGGCGGTCGCTGCGGCGAGCCGCGCGATCTCCGCGGCGACGGCGTGCAGCTGGCCATCGGTCCAGGGCGTTCCCGGGTGGATCCCGGGAACGATCTCGAGGATCAGAGCGGTGCCGTCCGCGTCGTCGATGACGCTCAGCAGCCTCGGCGTCACGCCCGACGGGGCCGCTCGCAGCATGCGGATCTCCCGGCGCAGGAATGTGCGTGAATCGGTGTGTCCCTCCGCAGCGATCGCCTTGACGAACACCGCGCGCTCGGCAGAGCGGACGACGCCTGCGTACCCGGCGCTGAACCCGCCCTGAGCAGGGGAATCCGACGTGCGATCGCCGCCGAGCTGGGCCTCGACCTGCGCGCGCAGACCGGCCGGCAGCGACGGCCACTCGGGCCGCAGTCGGTCAGCGCCCGCTGTCATGCCCACGAAGCTAGCACCGGTACCGTGAAGTCCATGCGACTTCCCCTCGGATCGACCGACGTCAGCGCCAGCGGCGGCAGCGCAGTCCTCTCCGGACGGCGGGGAGAGTCCTGGAAACCGATCGCGGCAGGCCGGATGGAACTCTCCGAGGCTGTCGCTCTTCTCGAGGACGGCGGCAGCGCAGCTGCCCACGCCGACCCCGCGTTCGACGTCGCCGTGCCCGCCGACGACGTCGCTGCTCCGCGCTTCGCGCCGGGTACGGACATCCTGTGGCGGTACGGGCGCTACATCGAGACGGCGCGGGTGATCCGCGACGATGCGCGCGGTCTGGTCGTGTGGATCCCCTCCGGTTCTGCACGCCTGGTCTCGGTCCCGGCGGACGGGCGCTCCCCGCGGGAGGTGCCGCTCGCCGAGCGCTTCAGCGTGCCCTGGAGGATCGAGGAGTCGTCGTGGCGCGGACCCGGGGTCGTGCGCGTGGCACCCGCGGGCATGCCCTGGTCGGTGTGGTTCTTCCGTACCGCCGACGGGTCGCCTGAGGGCGCCTACGTCAATCTCGAGCTTCCGCACCGTCGCATCGCGGGAGAGAACGCCGGCATCTTCTCCCGCGATCTCGTGCTCGACCTCTGGGTGGACGCAGGGCATCCCGGCAGCGAGGACATCTGGGTGAAGGACGCCGACGAGCTCGAGGCCGCGGTGCGGCAGGGCCGCTTCACCGTCGAGCAGGCCGAGGCGGTCCGCGCAATCGCGGACCACGCCGTGCGCGAGTTCGTCGCATCTGGAGGATGGCCGCTCGACGAGGGGTGGGATGCATGGACGCCGAGCGACGAGCTCGACGTGCCGGTGCGGCTGCCGGCCGGTGCCGCGATGGACGCCGCACGACGCCGATCGGGTCGCACGAGCCTCGATGGCTGACTGCGGAACGTTCACGATTCGTTAGAATGGACGATGCCCTGGAGGCGACTCCGGGCAGACGAGACGAGCGGAGACTTATGTCCGGGCATTCCAAGTGGGCGACGACCAAGCACAAGAAGGCCGTCATCGACGCGCGCCGTGCGAAGTCGTGGGCCAAGCTCATCAAGAACATCGAGGTCGCGGCGAAGCTGGGCGGCCCCGACCAGGCGGGCAACCCGACGCTGTTCGACGCGGTGCTGAAGGCGAAGAAGACCTCGGTTCCCAAGGACAACATCGACCGCGCCATCAAGCGCGGCGCCGGCATCGGCGGCGAGTCCGTCGAGTACACCTCGATCATGTACGAGGGCTACGGTCCGAACGGCGTGGCGCTGATGATCGAGTGCCTCACCGACAACAAGAACCGTGCGGCTGCCGAGGTGCGCACCGCGCTCTCGCGCAACGGCGGAACTCTCGCCGACCCCGGCAGCGTCGCCTACAACTTCACCCGCAAGGGCGTCATCGTGGTCAGCTCCGAGGGCACCACCGAGGACGACGTGATGATGGCAGCCCTCGAGGCCGGTGCCGAGGAGATCGAGCCGCACGCCCAGGGCTTCGAGGTCATCACCGAGGCCACCGACCTGGTGGCCGTGCGCACCGGGCTTCAGGAGGCCGGTATCGAGTACGAATCGGCCGATGTCGAGTTCGTGCCGAACCTCAAGGTCGAGATCGACGCCGACACGGCGCGCAAGATCTTCCGCCTCATCGACGCACTCGAGGACAGCGACGACGTGCAGAACGTCTTCAGCAACTTCGACCTCCCCGCTGACGTGCAGGCGGAGCTCGAGAACGACGACGAGTGACCTGATCACTGCTGGTCGACAGGACCCCCGGGCGCGCCTGCGCCCGGGGGTCCGTCGTCGTAACTAGCCTGGGGGAGTGACCTCCCTGCGCGTGCTCGGCATCGACCCCGGCCTCACCCGCTGCGGCGTCGGCGTCGTCGACGTGGATCGCGCGCGACGCGGCAGCCTCGTGCACGTCGGCGTCATCCGCACCCCGATCGACGCCCCGATCGGGGAGCGCCTCGCGGCTGTCGCCGCCGGCATCCGTCAGGTGCTCGAGACCCACCGCCCCGACGCGGTGGCCGTGGAACGCGTCTTCGCGCAGCAGAACAGCCACACCGTGATGGGCACCGCGCAGGCGAGCGGCGTCGCGCTGCTGCTGGCTGCCGAGGCGGGCCTGCCGGCCGCCACGCACACGCCGAGCGAGGTGAAGGCCGCCGTGACCGGCTACGGCTCGGCGGACAAGAAGCAGGTGCAGTCGATGATCGCCCGCATCCTGCGCCTGGACGCACCGCCGCAGCCCGCGGATGCCGCGGACGCGCTCGCGATCGCCCTGTGTCACGCCTGGCGACGGGGTGCCGTCGCCCCCGCCTCCGGCGGCGGTCTCACGCCCGCCCAGCAGGCGTGGGCCGACGCGGAGCGTGTCGCTCGAACATACGTACGATCCGCCCGATAGGCTGGTCGCATGATCTCCTCCCTGCACGGCGTCGTCCTGCACGCCGACTCGGGCCACGTCGTCATCGAGACAGGGGGCGTGGGCTTCGCCGTCTTCGTTCCCGCAGACGTCGCGCACACCGCGGTCGTGGGGGAGCGGATGCTGCTGCACACCAGCCTCATCGTCCGCGAGGACGCGCTCACGCTGTACGGCTTCGCCGACCGCGACGAATTGGAGATCTTCGGGCAGCTGATCAGCGTCACCGGCGTCGGACCCAAGTCCGCGCTGGGTGTGCTCTCGCATCTCACCGTCGACCAGATCGCCGCCGCGGTCGGGGCCGAGGACGACGCCCCGTTCCGCCGCGTCTCAGGTATCGGCCCGAAGACCGCGAAGCTCATCGTCGTGCAGCTCGCCGGCAAGGTGCAGCCGCGGGTCGCCGCCGAGCCGGTGGGCGCTGCGGCTCCTGGAGTCACCGCCCAGGTCGCCGCCGCGCTGGTGGGTCTCGGCTGGTCCGAGAAGGTCGCCGCCGAGGCCGCGGAGCAGACCGCGGCAGACGCCACCGACGCCGAACGCGAGTCCGTCGCGGCGCTGCTGCGCCGCACGCTTGCCGCGCTGGGCCCGGGAGCCGGCCGTGGCTGACCCCAGAGACGCCGCCGAGGCCCTCGACGAGACCGAACTCGCCATCGAGGGCGCGCTGCGTCCGTCGAGCCTCTCGGAGTTCGTCGGCCAGCCCAAGGTGCGAGGACAGCTGCAGCTGCTCCTGCAGGCCGCCCGGATCCAGGAGCGCTCCGCCGACCACATCCTGCTCGCCGGTCCTCCCGGCCTCGGCAAGACCACCCTTGCGATGATCGTCGCGCATGAGAGCGAACGGCCGCTGCGGCTCTCCAGCGGCCCGGCGATCCAGCACGCGGGCGACCTGGCCGCGCTGCTGAGCAGTCTCACCCCCGGGGAAGTGCTGTTCATCGACGAGATCCACCGGATGGCGCGCTCCGCCGAGGAGATGCTGTATCTCGCGATGGAGGACTTCCGGATCGACATCATGGTCGGCAAGGGCGCCGGCGCCACCAGCATCCCGCTGGAGCTCGCGCCGTTCACCCTCGTCGGCGCGACCACCCGCTCCGGGCTGCTGCCCAACCCGCTGCGTGACCGGTTCGGCTTCACGGGGCACCTGGAGTATTACGGCGAGGACGAGCTCGAGCAGGTGATCGCCCGCTCGGCCGCGGTGCTCGGCGTGCGTCTACCCGCGGATGCGCTCTCCGAGATCGCGCGGCGTTCGCGCGGCACGCCGCGTATCGCCAACAGGCTGCTCCGGCGCGTGCGCGACTACGCACTGGTGCACGGCGACGCGGATTCCGCATCGCTCAGCGACGTGCAGGCGGCGCTGGAGCTCTACGACGTCGACGCGATCGGACTGGACCGGCTGGACCGGGCCGTGCTGGATGCGCTGGTCCGCCGATTCGGCGGGGGACCGGTGGGGCTCAGCACGCTCGCCGTCGCCGTCGGTGAGGAGGCCGAGACCGTGGAGAGCGTGGTCGAGCCGTACCTGGTGCGCATCGGCTTCCTCGGTCGCACGCCCCGCGGACGGATCGCCATGCCGGAGGCCTATGCGCACCTCGGCGTGACCCGCCCCGACGGGGGCGCATTGTTCGATGACCTATAATCGCTGAAGACTTCGCATCCCCCTATTGCGCGCCCCACTGTCGGCGTGCGCGCGTCGGAAAGGCCCCACCCGCCATGGAAATCATCCTCTTCGGACTGCTCGCGCTTCTGCTCGTCTTCATGTTCTTCAACACGCGCAAGCGCCAGAAGCAGATGAAGGCCGAGCAGGAGGAGAAGGCCACCAAGACCGTCCCGGGCGCCAAGGTGCTGCTCCAGGGCGGCCTGTACGGCACGATCGTCTCCTTCGACCCCGAGAACCTCGACCAGCCCGCGCAGGTCGAGATCGCCCCGGGCGTGGTCATCGAGGTGCACAGCCAGGCGATCCTCCGCATCGTCGAGCCCACCGAGGCGACTCCCGCTGAGGACGCCCCGGTCGAGGACGCTCCCGCCGCGGACACCGTCGCCGACTCCGAGCTCCCCGACCCGAACCACGTGGAGACCCCTGAGGAGACCCGCGCGCGCCTGGAGCGCAACGAGCGCGGCGACTCCGAGAACTGACCCGCGCGTTCACAGCACACGAGAAAGCGGCAATTCGTGGCATCCACCTCTCCGACCCGCCATGCGTGGCGGGTCCTTCTCGGCCTGCTCATCGTCACGGCGGTGCTGTTCAGCATCAACGCCGTCGGCGTGTTCCTCGGGAAGAGCTCGTGGGCGCCTGAGCTCGCGCTCGACCTGCAGGGCGGCACGCAGATCATCCTGAGCGCGCAGACCGCCGACGGATCCGACCCGACGCAGGAGCAGCTCGACCAGGCCGCCGCCATCATCCGGCAGCGCGTCGACGCCTCGGGCGTCGGCGAGACCGACATCACGACAGAGGGCGGCCGCAACATCGTCGTCCAGATCCCCGGTGTCGCCGACGACGAGACCCGCCAGCGCATCGCGCAGAGCGCGCAGCTCGAGCTGCGCCCCGTGCTCGCGACCACGGATCCCGCCACCGAGTTCGTCGGCGAGGACGGCAAGAGCACGCCGTACCCCACACCGAACGAGACGATGAACGCGACTCCGACGGCGACGCCGACGAACGGCAGTGATCTGTCCTGGGTCACCGAGAAGCTGCAGGCCGCGTTCCTCAGCTACGACTGCGCCAACCCGGAGAACGACCCGGCGACCGCCCCGAAGGACGAGCCGCTGGTGGCGTGCAGCGTCGACGGAACGGTCAAGTACCTGCTCGGACCGACAGCGCTCACCGGTACGGCGATCACCGATGCGCAGGCCGGTCGCGACCCGCAGTCGGGTCAGTGGATCGTTCAGCTGGAGATGGACGACAAGGGTACGAAGGCCTTCGCCGACGTCAGCCAGCGGCTGAACGAGTTCCGCATCCAGAACCAGAGCCCGCGCGACCAGTTCGCGTTCGTGCTGGACGGCAAAGTCATCTCCGCTCCGCAGATGCAGGCCGTCATCGCCAACGGAAAGCCCTCGATCTCGGGCAGCTTCACGCAGGAGACCTCGAAGGTTCTCGCCGATCAGCTGCGCTACGGCGCTCTGCCGCTGAGCTTCAAGGTCGAGAGCAACCAGTCGATCTCGGCGACGCTCGGCTCGCAGCAGCTGCAGATCGGTCTGATCACCGGACTCATCGGCCTCGGCCTCGTGGCGATCTACTCGCTGCTCAGCTACCGCGCGCTGGGCTGGGTGATCATGGCCTCCATCGGCGTCATGGGCGTGCTGACCTACATCATCATCTGCATCCTGGGCTGGCGCATGGGCTTCCGCCTGTCGCTGGCCGGTGTGGCGGGTCTGATCGTGTCGATCGGATTCACGGCCGACTCGTTCATCGTCTACTTCGAACGAATCCGAGACGAGCTGCGCGACGGCAAGTCGATCACAGGAGCGGTGGAGGACGGCTGGAGCCGCGCGAAGCGGACGATCTACATCTCGAAGTCGATCAACATCCTCGCCGCCGTCGTGCTGTACATCCTCGCGGATGCCACGGTGAAGGGCTTCGCGTTCACGCTGGGGCTCACCACGCTCATCGACGTGTTCATCTTCGTGATCTTCACGCACCCGGTGATGCAGCTGCTCGCCCGCACGAAGTTCTTCGGCGGGGGCCACCCGCTGTCCGGACTCAACCCGGAGGAGCTCGGCGCGGTCTACCACGACCGCACGGAGTTCCGTCAGGTGCAGACCGCGTCCAGCGGAAAGGCCGCGCGCACCAAGGCGTCGCGCGGTGAAGCCGGGCGTCGCCAGACCATCGCCGAGCGCAAGCGTGCAGAGGCTCTCACCGGAGCGCCCGATGCCGGTGCCCCCGCAGAGTCCGGAAAGGACGGCGAAGCCTGATGTTCTCCTTCAACGAGTTCGGCAACAAGCTCTACACCGGGAAGCTCTCGTTCCCGTTCGTCCAGAAGCGCAAGCTGTGGTTCATCATCGCCATCGCGCTGGTGGTCGGCTCCGCCCTGATGCTGATCGTGCGTCCGCCTCAGTTCTCGATCGAGTTCACCGGCGGCTCGCAGTTCGTCGTTCAGGCGCCCGCCAGCACGAACCAGGAGCTCGCGACCGAGGCTGTTCAGGCGGTCGTGCCGGAGGCCACCGCCAAGGTCGTGATCATCGCCGACACGGACGTGCGCGTCCAGACGTCGCAGATGACCGCGAAGCAGACGAACGAGGTCGCAGAGTCTCTGGCCGAGGCGTACGAGGTCCCGGTCGACCAGGTCAGCAAGTCGTTCATCGGCCCGGCCTGGGGTGAGGGCGTCACGCGCCAGTCGCTGTGGGGACTGGCGATCTTCCTCGCGCTGACCTTCCTGATCCTCGCGATCTACTTCCGCACCTGGAAGATGTCGGCCGCCTCGATCATCGGTCTGCTGGACGTGCTCATCATCACGGTCGGTGTGTACGCCGTCGCCGGCTTCCAGATCTCGCCTGCGGCGGTGATCGGATTCCTGACGATCCTCGCGTACTCGCTGTACGACACCACCGTCGTCTTCGACAAGGTGCGCGAGAACACCACGGAGGACGGCGAGACGATGGCTCGCACGTTCGGCGAGTCCGTGAACCTGGCCGTCAACCAGACCCTGGTGCGCTCGATCAACACGGCGATCATCGCCGCACTCCCGGTCGGCGCGATCCTGTTCATCGGTGCGTTCTGGCTGGGCGCGGAGACGCTAACCGACATCTCGCTGTCGATCTTCGTCGGCATCATCGTGGCCACGTACTCGACGCTGTTCGTCGCGGCTCCGCTGTACGCGTTCTTCCGTCAGAACGAGCCGGCGATCCTCGCCCACGACAAGAAGGTCCTGAAGGCGCGCGAGCGCGCCGTGCAGGCCGCCTGAGCAACGCCTCTCGCACACGGGACCGCGGAGTCTCTCCGCGGTCCCGTGCCGCGTAGGATGATCTGACCGGAGGTGTGAGCGTATGGCGGACCCGCAGACGACGACGCAGAGCTCGAGTCTGCGCAGACTCGTGCCCCGGATCTTCTCGCGCGCTCCCCGGAACAACGACCTCGACAACCTCATCCGGACGGTGCGGGTCAATCATCCGCGCGGTGATCTGCCGATCATCGAACGGGCGTACACGGTCGCCAAGGAGAAGCACGAGGGGCAGCTGCGTCAGAGCGGTGAGCCGTACATCACGCATCCGATGGCCGTCGCCCAGATCCTGGCCGAGCTCGGGCTGGGTCCGCGCGCCGTCGCCGCCGCGCTGCTGCACGACACCGTCGAAGACACCGGATACCCGCTGAGCGAGCTGCAGGAGACGTTCGGCGACGAGGTCGCGATGCTCGTCGACGGCGTCACCAAGCTCGACAAGGTCAAGTACGGCGAGAGCGCGCAGGCCGAGACGGTCCGCAAGATGATCGTCGCGATGTCCAAGGACATCCGGGTGCTGCTCATCAAACTCGCCGACCGGCTGCACAACGCCCGCACCTGGGGCTTCGTACCGCCCGAGAAGGCGGCGAAGAAGGCCAAGGAGACCCTCGAGATCTACGCGCCGCTCGCGCATCGCCTGGGTATCCAGACGATCAAGAGCGAGCTGGAGGACCTCTCGTTCGCCGTGCTGCATCCGAAGATCTACGCGGAGATCTCCAGCCTGATCACGCAGCGCACCCCGCAGCGCGAGAAGTACCTGCAGCAGGTCATAGAGGCGATCGACGAGGATCTGCGCGATCTGCGCATCCGAGGCAAGGTGGTCGGACGTCCGAAGCAGCTGTACTCGGTCTATCAGAAGATGGTCGTGCGCGGTCGCGAGTTCGACGACATCTACGACCTCATCGGCATCCGCGTGCTGGTCGGCTCCGTGCGCGACTGCTACGCCGTGCTCGGCGCGATCCACGCTCGATGGACCCCGCTGCCCGGCCGGTTCAAGGATTACATCGCCACTCCGAAGTTCAACCTCTACCAGTCGCTGCACACGACGGTGATCGGCCCCAGCGGCCGCACCGTCGAGATCCAGATCCGCACGCACGAGATGCACCAGCAGGCGGAATTCGGCGTCGCCGCGCACTGGATGTACAAGGAGCGGATGAACGGCGGCAAGCCCGACGGCAAGCCGATGGACACCGACATGGCCTGGCTCGCGCACATATCGGACTGGCAGGCCGAGACGGCCGACCCGAGCGAGTTCCTCGACTCCCTCCGCTTCGAGATCGGAGCCAAGGAGGTCTACGTCTTCACCCCGAAGGGCCGGGTGATCGGCCTGCCGGCCGGCGGGACCCCGGTGGACTTCGCCTACGCCGTGCACACCGAGATCGGCCACCGCACGATGGGCGCGAAGGTGAACGGCCGTCTGGTCCCGCTGGAGACCGAGCTGCACAGCGGCGACGTCGTCGAGGTGTTCACGTCGAAGAACCCGGATGCCGGGCCGAGCCAGGACTGGCTGACCTTCGTCAAGAGCACGCGCGCCCGCAACAAGATCCGCGGCTGGTTCACCAAGGAGCGCCGCGAGGAGGCGATCGAACAGGGCAAGGAGGCCATCGCGCGCGCGATGCGGAAGCAGAACCTTCCGCTGCAGCGCCTGATGAGCCAGGACTCCTTCGCGCAGGTCGCCCAGCAGCTGCGCTACGAGGACGTCTCCGCCCTGTACGCGGCCGTCGGCGAGGGCCACATCTCGACCCAGCACGTGCTGGAGAAGGTCACTGCTCTGGTCGGCGCCGAGGACACCTCGACTGGCGCCATCGATCTTCCCGGTCGCGTGCCGACGAAGGAGCCCCGCGGCGGGGACTCCGGTGTGCTGGTGCGCGGCGCGAACGACATCCTGGTCAAGCTGGCGCGCTGCTGCACGCCGGTGCCGGGTGACCCCATCGTGGGCTTCGTGACGCGGGGGAGTGGCGTCTCGGTGCACCGCGCCGACTGCGTGAACGTGAAGGCGCTCAGCGCCGACCCGGCGCGCTTCGTCGACGTGGAGTGGGCGCCGACCACGAAGAGCGTGTTCCGCGTGCAGATCCAGGTCGAGGCGCTCGACCGCTCCGGTCTGCTGTCCGATGTCACGCGGGTGCTCAGCGAGCACCATGTGAACATCCTCTCGGCGACGGTCACGACCACCGACGAGCGACTCGCGCTGAGCCGCTTCGTGTTCGAGATGGGCGACGCCGTGCACCTGGACCGGGTTCTGAACGCCGTCCGTCGCATCGATGCGGTGTACGACGTCTACCGCGTCACCACGTCCTGATCGATCAGTCCGGACAGGAGCTCCAGGGCCTGTCGTCTGCCCGGAGTGCGGGATCGGGCAGCTAACGCCTCATGGGTGCGCGCAGCCAGCCCGGGGGAGATCTCGACGAGTGCGCGCAGCCACTCCGCGCTCTCGGGATCGCGGCCGGCGGCGGACGCGAGGGACATCGCCACGACCTCCGCGCTCGCGACCGGGACACCTGCGAGCCACAGCGTCTGCGCGGGTGCCAGCGCGGCCTGGTGCGTGACGATCCTGGCTCCCGGGCGCAGCCGCGGGGTGCCGGGAGACGCTCGGCACACGTGGTGTCGTGCGGGAGGCAGGTCGCCGGCGCCGTGCACCCAGGCGGCGCTGGGACCGCACAGCGCGCCGCCCGGAGGGATCAGGACGGACAGCGACAGCGCCCGCGCCTCGGGGCCCTCGACGGTGTCGGCCGGCAGGAATCCCTCGCCGACCTCGACGACATGGCCGTCAAGGCGGGCGGCGCCGAGTTCGGTGAGGCTGAGCCTGTCGCCCGGCAGATAGACGAGAGCGGGATGCACCCTGACAGTCTGATGCCGGTGTCCCCGCGAAGGGGGCACCGGCATCAGACTGTGGATAAGATCCGTCGGCTCAGCCGCCGAGTGCGTTCAGCCAGGCGCGGCGAGCCTCGAGGGCGTCCTTCGCGTCCTTGGCGGCCTTCGCGTTGCCGGCGGCCTCCGCGGCGGCCAGCTCCGACTCGAGCTTCTCGATGGCCTCGAGCAGCTGCGAGCTCAGGTCGTTCGCCCGAGCCTTGGTCTCGGGGTTGTTGCGCTTCCAGTCGACGTCCTCGCGACCCTTGAGCGCCTGCTCGATGCTGCGCAGCTTGTCGTCGAGGGCACGTTCCTTGTCGCGCGGGAAGATGCGGCCGATCTCGTCCCACTGCCGCTGGATGCGGGTGAGCAGGGCACGCGCCTTCTTGATGTCCGGCTCGTCGGCCACGGCCTTCGCCTCGACGAGCAGTGCCTCGCGCGCCTCGATCTTCGGCGCCGAATCCGCCTCTTCCGCGGCAGCCTGCTCGGCGCGCGCCTGGTAGAGCGCATCGCCGGCGGCCTTGAACTTCGCCCAGAGCGCATCGTCGGCCTTGCGTCCGGCGCGACCGGCGGCCTTCCACTCGTCGAGCAGGCCGCGGTACGCGGGGATGCCGTCGACGCCGCGCGGCGCGAGCGCCTCGGCGCGCTCGACCAGGCGGGTCTTGGCGTCGCGGGCGACCCGGTGCGTGTCGTCCAGCTCGGAGAAGTAGGCGCGACGCGCCTTGTCGACGGTGGAGCGCGCGTCGCGGAATCGCTTCCACAGCTGCTGTGCGGTGCCCTTCGGCAGGCGCGGCCCGGTCTGCTGGTGCGCCTGCCACTTGTCGAACAGGGCCGTCATGTCGGCGGTGACCTGCTTCCACTGCACCTTCGACAGGTCGAGCGAGGCGATCCGCTCCGCCTCCTCGACGATGGCCGTGCGCTCGACGATCGCGGCGTCGACGGCCTCCTTGGCCGCCTGCGCCTCCTGGGCCGAGGCCTCGGAGAGCGACTCGAGCAGGGCGTCGACTCGGGCGCGGAGCCCGGCGAGATCGCCCACCGCAGCGGCATCCGTCAGCTCGCCGACGATGTGCTTCGCCTGCTTGGAGAGATCGGCGGCGGAGGCCTCGCCGGTCTGGACGCGCTTCTCGAGAGTGGTGACCTTGACGGCGATGTCGTCGAACTTGCGGGCGAAGTAGGCGAGCGCCTCTTCGGGGGTGCCATCGGGGTACTGGCCGACCGCGCGCCAGGTGTCGCCCTCGCGCACCTCCACCGTGCCGTCCTCGGAGACCCGGCCCCACTTGGCGATCTCCTCCGGGGAGGACGTCGGGGCGACCGGCGCAGGAGCAACGGACGCTGCCTGAGCGGGCAGCTTGCGCGGCATGGGCACGGGGCGTGGCCCCGGAACGGCCGGGGGAGCGGGGACAGGGGGAGTCGGCTTCGAGGGCTCGGTGGCAGACACGATGTTTCTCCTTGCGCGGATGACCGCGGGAGTGGGAAAGGACGAGGTTCAGCCTAGTACGAGAGCGCGGTGCGGGCGGTGCCGGAAAGCTCTCACAACGACCGTTACCGTTCTGTGAGCAGATCGTTCGATCGAGGTAACACGGGGCGGACTTCCGGGAAACACGGGCTCCCTATCGTCGCCGACATGGACCGCACAGCAACGGAGATCGTCGTCGTCGGCGCGGGAATGGTCGCGCACCGATTCGTGGAGAGCCTGCTCAGCCGCGCGCAGCCCGAGCTGCGCGTGACGGTGTTCGGGGAGGAAGGACGTGCGCCGTACGACAGGGTCGGACTCAGCGGCTTCTTCTCCGGCGCGAGCGACGACGACCTCCGTCTGGATCCTTCCGTGTTCGACGACGACCGCGTGCAGCTGCACTCCGGCGACCCTGTGGTGCGCATCGACCGTGCCGCGCGGACGGTCGCCACGAGCTCCGGCCGCATCGCCCGCTATGACTCCCTGATCCTCGCGACCGGGTCGTATGCCGCGCGCGTCCCGGTCGACGGGGCAGAGCTGCCCGGCTGCTTCGTCTACCGCACCCTCGACGATGTGAAGGCCCTGAAGCAGTACGTCGAGGACCGTGGACGGACGCTGGGCAGGCCGCTGCGCGGTGCCGTCGTCGGCGGCGGACTGCTGGGTCTCGAGGCGGCGGGAGCGCTGCAGGGCATGGATGTGGATGCCACGGTCGTGCAGTACTCGGATCGGCTCATGTCCCAGCAGCTGGACGCCGCGGGCGGCGGCATGCTGCGCAGGCTGCTCGAGTCGCGCGGACTGTCCGTGCGCACGGAGTCGCGCACGGCCCGGCTGGACGCCGACGAGCACGGCGCCGTCGCCGGGCTGGTGTTCGACGACGGCGGGATCCATGCTGCGGATGTCGTCGTGTTCGCGGTCGGCGTGCGCCCCCGTGACGAGCTGGCTCACGACGCAGGTCTCGTGCTCGATCCGCGCGGCGGCGTCAGGATCGACGCGAGCTGCACGACGAGCGATCCGGACATCCTCGCGATCGGTGAGGTCGCCAGCCACGACGGCCGCTGTGTCGGCCTGGTCGCCCCCGGATACGCGATGGCCGAGGTCGCGGCCACCAGGCTGCTCGGCGGCGAGGCGGCGTTCCCCGGCTACGACGACTCGTCGAAGCTGAAGCTCTCGGGCGTCGACGTGGCGAGCTTCGGCGACGCGATGGCGACGGCGCCGGACGCGCTGGAGGTCGTCTACGCCGACGCGATCGCGGGCGTCTACAAGAAGCTCGTACTGTCCGACGACGCGCAGACGCTGCTCGGCGGCATCCTGGTCGGCGATGCGTCGGCCTACGGCGCCCTCCGGCCGCTGGTCGGCGCCCGGCTCGGTGCCGATCCTGCAGCGTATCTGCTGCCGGAGGGCGCGGGGGAGATGCCCGAGGGGCAGCTGCCCGATGCGGCCGTGGTGTGCTCGTGCTCGAACGTGAGCGCCGGGCGCATCCGGCAGGCGGTGCATGAGGAGGGCTGCGCGGATGCTGCGTCCGTCAAGGCATGCACCAAGGCGGGCGCGACCTGCGGCTCCTGCGTGCTCATGGTCAAGAAGGTCGTCGACCAGGAGCTCGCCGGACTCGGCAGGGCGGTGTCGAACGCGCTGTGCGAGCACTTCGACATGTCGCGCCGGCAGCTGTTCGACGCGGTGCAGGTCACCGGGCTCAGCACCTTCAGCGCGATCGTGGAGCGCTTCGGGCGCGGACGCGGCTGCGACATCTGCAAGCCGGTCATCGCCAGCATCCTGTCGGTGCTGGTGGGTGCCCATGTGCTCGAGGGCGAGAGCGCGACGCTGCAGGACACCAACGATCACGTCATGGCCAACATGCAGAAGGACGGCACCTACTCGGTCGTGCCGCGGATGCCGGGCGGCGAGGTGACCCCGGACGGCCTGCTCGCGATCGGGGCGATCGCGAAGGACTTCGGGCTGTACACGAAGATCACGGGTGGCCAGCGGATCGACATGTTCGGCGCACGCCTCGAGCAGCTGCCGCTGATCTGGGGCCGGCTGGTCGAGGCCGGCTTCGAGTCCGGTCACGCCTACGGCAAGTCGCTGCGCACGGTGAAGTCCTGCGTCGGGTCGACCTGGTGCAGGTACGGGCTGCTCGACTCCGTGGGCATGGCCGTGCAGCTCGAACTGCGCTACCGGGGTCTGCGCGCACCGCACAAGCTCAAGCTGGGAGTCTCCGGCTGCGCACGCGAGTGCGCCGAGGCCCGGGGCAAGGATGTCGGGGTCATCGCCACCGAGACCGGGTGGAACATGTACGTCGGAGGCAACGGCGGCTTCTCGCCGAAACACGCGCGCCTCCTGGCCTCCGGCCTGGACGACGCCGGGCTGATCCGGGCGATCGACCGGTTCTTCATGTACTACATCCGCACCGCGGATCGACTGCAGCGCACCGCCCCCTGGCTCGACGACCTCGAAGGCGGTCTGGACGGCCTGCGCGAGGTCGTCTTCGAGGACTCGCTGGGCATCTGCGCCGACCTCGACGCCGCGATGGCGCAGCACGTGGACCGGTACGAGGACGAGTGGGCGGCCACGCTGCGGGATCCCGAGAAGCTGGCGCGGTTCCACTCCTTCATCAATGCCGCCGACACCCCCGACCCCTCGCTCGCGTACGTCGCCGAGCGCGGGCAGATCCGTCCCGCAACATCCGAAGAGCGGCGAGAGGGCCACGTCCTGATCGCCGGAACCACACTGGAGGTACGTCGATGACACTCGTGATGGAGAGCACGCTGATCCGGCTGTGTGCGGTGGCCGACCTCGAGGTCGAGCGCGGCAGGGCCGCGCTGCTGGACGCGTGGCAGATCGCCCTGTTCCGGCTCGCAGACGGAAGCATTCACGCCGTGGACAACTTCGACCCGTTCAGCGGTGCGAACGTCATCTCGCGCGGGATCGTGGGCACGCGCGGCTTCGCGTCGACCGTCGCGTCCCCGCTGTACAAGCAGGTGTTCGACCTGGCCACCGGACGCTGTCTGGACAGCCAGGGCAAGCGGCCGGTGGACGGCGCGGACGCCGCACTGCGCGTGTGGCCGGTGCGGATCATCGACGGCGACGTGTTCGTCGAGGTCGCCCGGTGACCTCGACCCAGGTCGGCAGGGTCGATCTCGTCGGCGGAGGGCCGGGACCGGCAGACCTGATGACCGTCCGCGCTCAGCGGCTGCTCGGCGAGGCCGACGTGATCGTCGCGGACCGGCTCGGTCCGTTCGACGAACTGCGCGCGCACATCCCCGAGGACGTGCTCGTGATCGACGTGGGCAAGCGACCCGGACATCATCCGGTGCCGCAGGCTCGGATCAACGCGATGCTCGTGGAGCACGCCCTTGCGGGCAGGCGCGTCGTGCGGCTGAAAGGCGGTGATCCGTTCGTGTTCGGCCGCGGCGGCGAAGAAGTCATCGCCTGCCAGGAGGCCGGTGTTCCGGTGAGCGTGACCCCGGGGATCAGCAGCGCGATCGCCGTGCCGCAGGCCGCGGGCATCCCGGTCACCCACCGCGGCGTCGCCTCACGCGTGCAGGTGATCATCGGGCCGGAGCGCCCGGCCGGCACGATGCTCGCGGCGATGGCGGACCCCGAGGTCACGACGGTCGTGCTGATGGGGGTGGCGGCGATACCTCGCGTGGCCGTGTCGGCCCTCGACGCCGGTGTCTCCGCTCTGACGCCCGTCGCCATCGTGGAGAACGGCACCACACCGCAGCAGCGCACCATCCGCACCACCCTGGGGTCGCTGGTGGCGGATGCCAGGGAGAACGCGGTGACGAACCCGGCCGTCATCGTCATCGGCGCGGTGGCTGCGGAGGGGCTGCTGCTTCCCGGCGGACTGCGGGCGGTGAGCACGGCATGACCGGCACACCGCCGGTGGAGGACACGCTCGCCGGCTGCGCGATCATCATCGCCGCCGATCGTCGTTCTGCGGATCTCGCCGCGGCGCTGGAGCGTCGCGGCGCGGTCGTGCAGCGGGCGCCTGCGATGAGCATCGTGCCGCACGCTGATGATGCCGAGCTCCTCAGACGCACGCGCGGGCTCATCGAGCGCCCACCGGACGTCGTCGTGGTTACGACGGGAGTCGGGTTCCGCGGATGGATGGACGCCGCGCACGAGCACGGCCTGGACGAGCAGCTCACCGAAGCGCTCCGGGGCGCCCAGTTCGTCGCCAGGGGCCCGAAGGCCCACGGCGCGATCCAGCAGGCGGGGTTCCGCGCGGACTGGGTCGCCGAGTCCGAGACCGCCGCAGAGGTCGGCGAGTACCTGCTGGCGTCCGGGGTCGCAGGCAGAAGCGTCGTGGTGCAGCATCACGGCGCCGGATCCGACGGCCTCGACGAGCTGCTGGCCGACGCGGGCGCCGACGTGCGCAGCATCGTCGTGTACCGGTGGGGGCCCGCGCCGGACCCGGAGATCGTCCGCCGCTCGGTGCAGCAGGCCGCGTCCGGCGAGGCGGATGCCGTGCTCTTCACGTCGGCCCCGGGCAGCGGGTCCTGGCTGGGGTTCGCCGAGCAGCAGGGCCTCCTGGAGGCGATTCGCCGGCGTGCAGCATCCGGCCGGCTTCTGCTGGCGGCGGTGGGGCCTGTCACTGCCGCGCCGCTTTACGAAGCGGATCTCGCGACGACGGTCGCGCACCGAGGACGGCTCGGTGCACTGGCGCGCACGGCGATCGCGCACTTCGGCGGCGGGCGGGCCCCGGCTACGCGCACCCGCGCGGGCCGGGTCGAGGTGCGCAGCCGCGGCGTGCTGCTCGACGACTGTTACATCGCACTGTCCCGCACCGGAGTCGTGCTGCTGGAGGCGTTGTCGGATGCCGGTGGGCGCGTGCTCTCGCGCGCAGAACTGGGCTCCCTGCTGCCCGGCGGCGAGCGCAATCCGCATGCCGTGGAGGTCGCGGTGGCGCGCGTGCGTGAGGCTGTCGGCCCGGCGGAGCTCATTCAGACGGTGGTGAAGCGCGGTTACCGGATCACGGCGGAGGACTGAGTGCGCGGACCTATTCCGCCGGGGTCTCGGCGGGGGTCTCGACCGGGCTCGGCTCCGGCGTGGGTGTGGCGCTCGGCTGGACGGACGTCGTCGGAGAGGGGGTCGGGGCGGGCGCCGTGACGTCCGCGTGCACCACCTGACTCGCGATCGCGCCGGCCACGAGCAGGCCGCCGGCGATGCCGGCGACGATGTTGTCGCGGGTGCGGCGGCGCGCGCGCCCCTCGTGCCAGGCCGTGCGCGCGGCGTAGCGGCGTGCGCGCTCCGCCTGCTGTCGTGCGCGCTGCGCGTCGTTGTTGCCGCGTCCGGCCATGCGGTCCTCCCGGGGATGAGAACAGGTCCGGAGCGAGCCTACCGGTGATGCGGGCGGCGGCCGTGTCCGCCGCCCGCATTAGCCTGGAGGCATGAGCTCTCCCGCATCCCTGATGTCCGGCCGGACGCCCCTGGCCGTGCGGATGCGTCCCGTCTCCCTCGACGAGGTGGCCGGCCAGCAGCACCTGCTGCGGCCCGGTTCGCCGATCGTCGCGCTCGCAGATCCCGATGCCGCGGCGCCCGGCGCCGTGTCGATCATCCTGTGGGGGCCGCCCGGCACCGGCAAGACCACCCTCGCGCAGGCGATCGCGCGGTCGTCCGGTCGCCGGTTCGTGGAGCTCTCCGCGATCACCGCCGGCGTCAAGGACGTGCGCGAGGTCATGCAGGAGGCCGTCACTCAGCGCGATCTCTACGGGCAGACCACCATCCTGTTCCTCGACGAGATCCACCGCTTCACGAAGGCCCAGCAGGATGCGCTGCTGCCCGGCGTGGAGAACGGCTGGGTCATCCTCATCGCGGCCACCACCGAGAACCCGTCGTTCTCGGTCATCTCGCCACTGCTCTCACGATCGCTGCTGCTCACCCTGCAGCCGCTCACCGACGACGACATCGGCGTGCTCATCGATCGCGCCGTCACGGATGCCCGGGGTCTGAACGGTGCGGTCGCGATGCACCCTGCCGCGCGCGCTGCGCTGATCCGGCTGGCCTCCGGGGACGGGCGTCGTGCACTCACCGGCCTGGAGGCGGCTTCGGCCGTCGCGCTCTCCAAAGCGGATGAGGGTGTCGCTCCCGAGGTCTCCGACGACGACGTGGCTCAGGCGGTGGACAAGGCGCTGCTGCGCTACGACAGGCAGGGCGACGAGCACTACGACGTGATCAGCGCGTTCATCAAGTCGATCCGCGGTTCCGACCCGGACGCCGCGCTGCACTATCTCGCCAGGATGATCGAGGCGGGGGAGGACCCCCGGTTCATCGCTCGGCGCCTGGTCATCTCCGCGGCCGAAGACGTCGGTCTCGCCGACCCGCAGGGGCTGGTCATCGCGACGGCGGCGGCGGACGCGGTCGCCTTCATCGGGATGCCGGAGGGGCGCATCCCGCTCGCCGAGGCCACGATCTATCTCGCGACGACGGCCAAGTCGAACGCCGCATACCTCGGCATCGACCAGGCCATCGCCGATGTCCGGGCCGGTGGCTTCGGGCGGGTGCCGCTGCACCTGCGCGACGCGCACTACCCGGGCGCCAAGCGGCTCGGTCATGGCAAGGGATACCGCTACCCGCACGACGCCGACGCGGGGGTGCTGCCGCAGCAGTACCTGCCGGACGAGCTCGACGGGCGCCGATACTACGAGCCGAAGCAGCTCGGTGCGGAGCGCGACGTCGCCGCGCGCCTCGAGCGCATCCGCCGCATCCTCGGCGACCGCTGAGGGGCGCAGGGCCGGCGTCTGATAGCATGGATCGGCTCGAAACCGAGTTTTCGGGCATCCCTCCACTCCTGCAACACTCTCCGAAGCGCCCCGGCGTGCGCTCCGGTGAGGGGGAAGCGAGGCGATACGTCCGCGGGCCGTGAAAGACACGGCCGCGTCATCGGAAGGAATGCTTCGTGGTCACGAAGTCCCAGGACCGCCGCAAGGTCCGTCTCAGCCGTGCGCTGGGAATCCCGCTCACCCCGAAGGCCGCCCGCTACCTGGAGAAGCGTCCGTACGCTCCGGGTGAGCACGGCCGCACCAAGCGCAAGGCAGACAGCGACTACGCCGTCCGTCTGCGTGAGAAGCAGCGTCTGCGCGAGCAGTACGGCATCCGCGAGAAGCAGCTGCGCATCGCGTTCAACGAGGCTCGCCGCAAGGACGGCCTGACCGGTGAGAACCTGGTCGAGCTGCTCGAGATGCGTCTCGACGCCCTCGTGCTGCGTGCCGGCTTCGCCCGCACCACCGCGCAGGCCCGTCAGCTGGTCGTGCACCGTCACATCCTGGTCGACGGTCAGATCGTGGACCGCCCGTCGTTCCGCGTGAAGCCGGGTCAGCTCATCCACGTCAAGGCCAAGTCCGAGGCTCTCGAGCCGTTCCAGGTCGCAGCAGCCGGCGGTCACGCCGATGTCCTGCCCCCGGTCCCGGGCTACCTCGAGGTCGAGCTCGACAAGCTGCAGGCACGTCTCGTGCGTCGCCCGAAGCGCGCCGAGGTCCCCGTGACCTGTGAGGTCCAGCTGGTCGTCGAGTACTACGCGGCTCGCTGACGCTTCGACAAGCTCAGCGACCCATACGGGTGGAGAGGCGTCGGGGGATTCCCCGGCGCCTCTCGTCATAGGATGGCGGAATGAAGAATCTGCTGTGGCTCCTGATCGGCGTGATCGGCGGGTTCGTCGCTGCGCACTTCATGAACAAGGACCCGCGCGGCCACGACGTCCTCGCCGACCTCGACTCGCGGATCACCGAGTTCACCAACATCGTCGGCGACGCGTACCGCGCTGAGGCAGCACGGCTCACGGAGCCGGGCGCAGACGCCTGAACCGACCCCCTTCCTGCGCGTCCTCCGGATGCGCGTCGTTCCCACGCAAGGAAACCGAACACCCCCATGAAAACTGCGGAGATCGCGCAGCGCTACCTGAACTACTTCGAGAAGAACGACCACCTCATCGTCCCCTCGGCGTCCCTGGTGAGCGACGACCCCTCGCTGCTGTTCACGGTCGCCGGCATGGTGCCGATGATCCCGTACCTCACGGGCGTCGTCCCCGCGCCGCATCCCCGCATCGCGGACGTGCAGAAGTGCATCCGCACCAATGACATCGAAGAGGTGGGCCGCACCGCACGGCACGGCACGTTCTTCCAGATGCTCGGCAACTGGTCTTTCGGCGACTACTTCAAGGAAGGCGCCATCCGGTACGCCTGGGAGCTGCTGACCTCCTCCGAGGCCGACGGCGGACTCGGTTTCGACGAGAAGGACCTGTGGGTCACGGTCTACGAGACCGATGACGAGGCCGAGGCGATCTGGCGTGACATCATCGGGCTGAAGCCGGAGCGCATCCAGCGACTGGGGCGCGCGGACAACTACTGGAACACCGGCCAGCCGGGCCCCGGCGGCCCCGACTCCGAGATCTTCTTCGACCGCGGTCCGGCATACGGCAAGGACGGCGGTCCCGCCGTCGACGACTCGCGGTTCCTGGAGATCTGGAACCTCGTGTTCATGCAGGACTTCATCGAGAACATCCGCAGCAAGACCGAGTTCGACATCGTCGGCGAGCTGCCGCAGAAGAACATCGACACCGGCATGGGCCTGGAGCGCGTCGCGTTCCTCAAGCAGGGCGTCGAGAACATGTACGAGACCGACCAGGTGCGCCCCGTGCTCGACCGCGCGGTCGAGCTCTCCGGTCGCACGTACGGCGCTGTGCACGAGGACGACGTGCGCTTCCGCGTGATCGCAGACCACGTGCGCTCCTCGCTGATGCTGCTGTCCGACGGCGTGCGTCCGTCGAACGAGGGTCGCGGCTACATCCTGCGCCGCCTGATGCGCCGCACGGTGCGCGCCATGCGCCTGCTCGGCGTCGACGCCCCGAGCTTCCCCGAGCTGTTCGAGGTGTCGAAGGACGCGATGAAGTCGGCCTACCCGGTGCTCGAGACCGACTGGTCCGTGCTGTCGGCGGCCGCGTTCGCCGAGGAGGAGACCTTCCGGCGCACGCTCGCCTCGGGCTCCACGATCCTCGACCTGGCGCTGGACGAGACGAAGAAGGCCGGCGGCTCGACCCTCAGCGGCTCCGAGGCGTTCCTGCTGCACGACACCTACGGCTTCCCGATCGACCTCACCCTCGAGGTCGCCGAGGAGGCCGGGCTCGACGTCGACCGTCCGGCGTTCGACGAGCTCATGCGCGGCCAGCGCGAGCGCGCGAAGGCCGACGCCCGCAACCGCAAGCGCCAGCTGGCAGACGTCTCGGTGTACCGCGAGTTCCGCGCCGTCGGCGAGACGCTGTTCGCCGGCTACACGGATCTGCAGACCGACTCGCGCATCCTCGGCCTGATCGTGGACGGCGCACCCGTGCAGACCGCGTCGGAGGGCCAGGTCGCCGAGGTGATCCTCGCCGAGACCACCCTCTACGCCGAGTCCGGCGGCCAGGTGGCCGACAAGGGCACGATCGTGGGAACCGGCTTCGAGCTGGACGTGCTCGATGTGCAGAAGCCGGTGCCCGGCCTGATCAGCCACACGGTGCACGTCGCGTCGGGCTCCGTCGCCGTCGACGACCGCGCCACCACCGTGGTCGACGCCGCGAACCGGCGCGCCGCACGTCAGGCGCACTCCGCCACGCACCTCGTGCACGCGGCTCTCCGCGACACGCTCGGGAAGACGGCCACGCAGTCCGGTTCGCTGAACCGCGCCGGCTACATGCGGTTCGACTTCGCCTGGTCGCAGCCGCTGTCGGTCGAGACGCGCTCGGAGATCGAGGACATCACCAACCGCGCCGTGAACGACGCGCTCGAGGTGACCACGCGCATCGTCTCGCTCGACGAGGCCAAGGAGGCCGGCGCCATGGCGCTGTTCGGCGAGAAGTACGGCTCCGTGGTGCGGATGGTCGACATCGGCGGCCCGTGGTCGCGTGAGCTCTGCGCAGGAACCCACGTCTCCTCCAGTGCCGAGATCGGTCTGGTGAGCGTCGTCGGCGAGTCGTCGGTGGGCGCGTCCAACCGCCGCATCGAGGCGCTGGTGGGACAGGACGCGTTCCGCGAGCTGGCCGCCGAGCGCACGGTCGTGTCGCAGCTGTCCGCCGCACTCAAGGCTCCGCGCGACCAGCTCTCCACGCGCATCGAGGAGCTGCAGTCCAGTCTGAAGGCCGCCGAGAAGCGCATCGCGCAGTTCGAGGCCAAGGAGCGCGAGGGTCGGGTCCCCGCACTCGCCGAATCGGCGAAGCCCGCCGGCGCGTTCCATGTGGTCGCCGCATCGCTCGGTGAGATCGGCTCCGCCGACGACGTGCGCACGCTCACCCTGAGCGTGCGCGAGCGGCTCGGGTCGGATGCCGCGGTCGTCGCGCTCGGCGGTGTCGCGAACGGTCGCCCGATCGTCGTGATCGCCACCAACGACGCCGCGCGTGCGGCGGGTGCCAAGGCCGGCGCGCTGGTCCGCATCGCAGCCGGCGTGCTGGGCGGCGGCGGTGGCGGCAAGGATGATGTCGCGCAGGGCGGCGGCACCGATGCGTCGGCGCTCGACGCCGCGCTGGACGCGGTCGTGACGGAGCTGAAGGGCGCGTGAGCGGCTTCCGACGCGGCATCCGCCTCGGCATCGACGTCGGGAAGGCGCGGGTCGGTGTAGCCCGCTGCGATCCCGACGGCATGCTGGCGGTGCCCGTCGAGACCGTTCCGCGGTCGGACACCTCGGTGACCCGCATCGCGGAACTGTGCGCGGAGTGGGAACCGATGGAGCTCGTCGTCGGACTTCCGGTGAACATGCGCGGCGAGGAGACGCTCTCGACGACGGATGCGCGGGAGTTCGCCGCGGCGTTGGGGGCGCGGACCGGCCTGCCGGTGCGGATGGTCGACGAGCGGCTCAGTACGGTGTCCGCACACACCGCACTGCGCTCTTCGGGCAGATCTCAGAAGAAGTCTCGTAGCATTGTGGATCAGGTCGCCGCAGTAGTGCTGCTGCAGCATGCGATCGACACCGAGAAGAGCACCGGTACCCCCGCCGGTGCGATCATCGACTCACCCGAGGAGCAATCCTGACCATGCCCGACCCCGGCAGTCAGAACCCGCAGAGCCAGCCCCCGAGGCTCAGCGATCTCTTCGACAATCTGCCTACCGCCGGTTCGCAGTTGCCGGAGCCCGACAGAACCCCCGCACCCGCCGGTTCACGGCGCGCGGCGCGCCAGGCGCGCCAGGCGTCGGGTGCCATCCCCGTCGTCTCCCAGCGCGCAGCGCAGGAGGCAGCGGCCCAGCAGGCTGCGCAGCAGCAGTTCCTGGCGCAGCAGCAGGCCGCGGCAGCGCAGTTCGCGGCCCAGCAGCAGGCCGCCGCGGAAGAGTTCGCCGCTCAGCAGCGTGTCGCTCAGCAGCGGGCGGCGGCTGAGCAGTTCGCGGCGCAGCAGCGCGCGGCCCAGCAGGCGGCAGCCGAGCAGTTCGCGGCCCAGCAGCGTGCCGAGCAGCAGCAGGCCGCAGCGCAGATCTCTGCCCAGCAGCAGATGGCGGCACCGCAGCATGCGACACCGGCGCCGCAGCCGGTGCAGGCCGTGCAGCCCGAGGCGGCCGCGCAGCCCCATCACGCCGCATCCGCACAGCCGCGACCCGTCGTGCCGCTGTCCGCTTCAGAGCCAGCGCCGCGGGTGCCGGAGGCGCCGTCGATCACCGGTCCCTTCGCGATCACGGTGACGGGCTCGCAGGCCATCGTGGAGCAGCAGACGGCCTCGTATCCGATCGCGACCGTTCCCGCCCTCCGCGACGACGCGGAACTGCAGGCGGCATCCGCACCGGAACCCGCGGGGGAGTCGTTCGCGCAGGCCGCCGCATTCGACCCTGAACCCGTACGACGCTCCGCGTCACAGGAGCAGCCCGGACCGGCGTCAACGCCGGCCCCCGCAGCTCCCTCTGAGCCGGACGAGGCGACCGAGCTGTTCGGCGGTGGCTCCGGCGGCCCGACGGACTTCGATTCGCTCTTCGCCGCCGAGTCGCACGGTGAGCCGAAGAAGAAGCGCGGCAAGGGCTGCCTGATCGCTCTGATCGTGCTCTTCGCGATCCTCGGCGGCATCGCCGCCGGCGGCGCCTGGGTCTACAACACCTACAGCGACAAGATCAACGAGGTCATGGGCTGGGGGCCGCCGAAGGACTACGAGCCCGGTCAGGAGAAGGGCGAGGCCTTCGTCACGATCAAGGACGGCGACACAGGACAGCCGATCTCGACTGCGCTGTACCAGGCCGGCGTGACCAAGACCGATTCGGTGTTCTACGACATGCTCGTCGACGAGAATCTCGCGGTGACGTTCTATCCCGGCGTGTACAAGCTGAAGAAGCAGATGACCGCGGAAGCCGCGCTCGAGGCACTCCGTGACGAGAACAACCGCATGGAGAACACCGCGTCGGTGCCCGAGGGAGGCCGCATCAAGACCTTCCTGCCGGCCGTCGCCGATTCGCTCGGCATGCCTCTGGAAGAGCTTCAGGCAGCTGTCGCGAAACCCGCGGATTACGGCGTGCAGGCCGACAGCCTCGAGGGCTGGCTGTTCCCGGCGGTCTACACGTTCGATCCCGGTTCGACCGCCAAGGACGTGATCCAGAAGATGGTCGACCGTACCCGGCAGTCGCTGAAGGATGCCGGCGTGGCGGCGGGGGATGAGGAGCGCATCCTCACCATCGCATCGATCGTGCAGCGTGAGGGCCACACCGCGGACTTCGACAAGGTCTCCCGCGTCATCGACAACCGACTGCAGCCGAACAACGACGAGACTCACGGACTGCTGCAGATGGACTCGACCGCGCAGTACGGCTACGGCCTGACCCACGACGGCGCAGTCTCGTCGTGGCCCTGGAAGGAAGTCTCGACCGACCAGAACCCCTGGAACACGTACGTGCATGCCGGACTCCCGGCGGGTCCGATCGCCAGCCCGAGCGATGCCGCGATCAAGGCCGCGCAGAACCCGGCCGACGGTCCGTGGTTCTACTTCGTCACGGTCAACCTCGACACCGGCGAGACCGTGTTCTCGGCGACGTACGAGGAGCAGCAGGCGGCGGAGAAGAAGTACCAGCAGTGGTGTAAGGACAACCCGGACGGCGGCTGCTACTGATGCCCAGTCGGCTCGCGGTGTGGGGCGACCCGATTGCGCACAGTCGGTCGCCGCAGCTGCACGCCGCGGCGTATCGGCTGCTCGGCCTGGACTGGACGTACGATCGCCGGCAGGTGGATGCCGCAGGGTTCGGCGAGGCGCTGCGCGGGCTGGACGACAGCTGGCGGGGCCTCTCGCTGACGATGCCGCTGAAGGAACAGGCCTTCCGGGCGGCCGAGGAGCACGACAGGCACGCCGAGCTGACCGGCGCGGTGAACACCCTGCTGCTCGGCCGCAGGCTGAGTGGCTTCAACACGGATGTCGGTGGACTCGTGGACGCCTTCACGGAGGCCGGGGTCACCGGCATCGGGAGCGCGCGGATCCTGGGGGCGGGGGCGACCGCGGCATCCGCCCTGGTGGCTGCCGCGGATCTCGGCGCCGAGCGCATCGAGATCCGGGCCCGGCGCCCGGAGGCGGCGGTGCACCTCGTCGGCCTCGGCGAGCGGGTCGGGGTGCGGACGTCGGTGACCGCCTTCACCGAGCCGGCATCCGCTGCCGATCTCACGGTCGCGACGCTGCCCAGCGGGACAGTGCTGGACGACGCGACGGCTGATGCGCTCGCGGCGCACGGCGGCGTCCTGCTCGATGCGGCCTACGCGCCGTGGCCGTCGGCGCTGGCCGCGCGCTGGACCGGAGGGACCGTGCTCTCCGGTCTGGAGATGCTGCTGCACCAGGCGGTGCGGCAGATCCGCATCTTCCGGTACGGCACGCAGGAGACGCTGCTCCCCGGTGAAGCGGCGTTGATCGAGGTAATGCGCTCAGCACTGTCCTGAAGGCATGGGAGACTGGAGCAATGCTCCGCGTGCTCACGGCCGGCGAATCGCACGGCCCCGAACTCATCGCCGTCATGGAGGGCCTGCCCTCCGGCGTCCCCATCTCGGCCGAGGGAATCCAGGCCGACCTGCAGCGGCGCAAGCTCGGCTACGGCCGTGGCTCGCGCATGAAGTTCGAGCAGGACGAACTCACCATCTCCGGCGGCGTGCGGCACGGGCTCTCGCTGGGCAGCCCCGTTGCGCTGCGCATCGGCAACACCGAATGGCCGAAGTGGACCGAGGTGATGAACCCGGCACCCGTCGACCTCACCGACAAGTCGCGCGGTCGCGGTGCCGCACTGACCCGTCCGCGCCCCGGCCACGCCGACCTAGTCGGCATGCAGAAGTACGACTTCGACGAGGCCCGTCCGATCCTGGAGCGCGCCAGCGCCCGTGAGACCGCTGCCCGCGTCGCCCTCGGCGCCGTAGCCCGGGCGTTCCTCTCCGAGCTCGGCATCCGCCTCGTCAGCCACACGCTGTCGATCGGGCCGGTGCAGGTACCCGACGGGTCCGCGCTGCCGACCCCGGACGACGTGGACGCGCTGGACGCCGATCCGCTGCGCTGCTTCGACGCAGCCACCTCCGCGCTGATGGTGGCCGAGGTCGATGCTGCCCGTAAGGACGGCGACACGCTCGGCGGCATCGTCGAGGTGCTCGCCTACGGGCTGCCTCCCGGGCTCGGCTCGCACGTGCACTGGGACCGTCGCCTCGACGGACGCCTCGCACAGGCTCTGATGAGCATCCAGGCGATCAAGGGCGTCGAGGTCGGAGACGGCTTCGAGACCACGCGCCGCCGGGGCTCCGCTGCGCACGACGAGCTGTTCGAGGCCGAGGACGGCATCACCCGCGGCTCGGACCGCGCCGGGGGGACCGAGGGCGGGATGTCCACGGGGACGGTCCTGCGCGTGCGCGCCGGTATGAAGCCGATCGCGACCGTGCCCCACGCGCTCCGGACGATCGACGTCGCCACCGGCGAGCAGGCCACGGCGCACCACCAGCGCTCCGATGTGTGCGCGGTGCCCGCGGCCGGTGTCGTGGCTGAGGCCATGGTCGCGATCGAGCTCGCGAACTCGGTGCTGGAGAAGTTCGGCGGTGACAGCGTCGGCGAGACCCGGCGCAACCTGAACTCCTACCTCGAGGCGATCCCCGAGGCGCTGCGCACCGCGCCGGCGTCGGAGGCCGCCCTGATCGCGCAGGAAGAGGCCTGATCGCCGATGACGAGCGCGGCTGAGCACCCGCTCACGCTGGTGCTGGTCGGGCCGATGGCCGCGGGCAAGACCAGCGTCGGGCGCCGGGTGGCACGCGCTCTCGAGGTGCCCTTCATCGACACCGACAAGCGCATCGTCGCCGCGCACGGTCCGATCCCGGAGCTGTTCGAGGCGCACGGCGAGGCGCATTTCCGCGAGCTGGAGCGCGAGGCGGTCGCCGTCGCGCTGGCCGAAGGCGGCGTGGTGTCGCTGGGCGGCGGCGCGGTGACGGATGCCGGTACCCGGACGCTTCTGTCCGGGCATCCGGTCGTCTACCTGACGGTGAGCGCCGAGGCGGTGGCCGCGCGGATCACCGGCGGCGGGCGGCCGCTGCTGGCAGGAGAGGATCCGGTCGCGCGCTGGGAGGAGATCTTCCAGGCGCGACGCGGATGGTACGAGGAGGTGTCCGACCTGACCGTCGACACCTCGAAGCGTCCGATGCGGAAGATCGCGGACGAGATCGCCCAATGGCGGAAGGAACAGGCATGAGCACCACGACGATCGGCGTCACCGGACGCGAGAACTACGGGATCACCGTGGGGCGCGACATCCTCGACCAGGTCGCAGAGGCGCTCGATCCCGCAGTCCGCAAGGTGCTCGTCGTGCACCCGCCGACGCTGGCGGCGCGCGCGGCGCAGCTGCGCGAGCGTCTCATGTCGACCGGCTCGCTCGAGGTGCTGCTGGCCGAGATCCCGGATGCGGAGCAGGGCAAACGCGTCGAGGTCGCCGCTTTCTGCTGGCAGGTCATGGGTCAGGCCGACTTCACCCGCACCGACGCCGTGATCGGCTACGGCGGAGGTTCGGTGACGGACGTCGCCGGCTTCGTCGCAGCCACCTGGCTGCGCGGCGTGCAGGTCGTGCAGGTGCCGACGACGGTGCTCGGGCTGGTGGATGCCGCGGTCGGCGGCAAGACCGGGATCAACACCGCCGAGGGCAAGAACATGGTCGGTGCGTTCTGGGCGCCGCGCGCGGTGATCGCTGACCTCGACGAGCTGACCAGCCTCAGCGCGAACGAGGCGACAGCGGGCTACGCCGAGGTCGTGAAGGCGGGCTTCATCTGGGCCCCGGAGATCCTCGACATCGTCGAGGCCGCACCCGAGCGCGCGATCGACCCCACCACCGACGAGTTCCGTCGCACGATCGAGCTCGCCATCGACATGAAGGCCAAGGTCGTCTCCGATGACTTCCGCGAGGCGGGGCTGCGCGAGATCCTCAACTACGGGCACACGCTCGGACACGCCATCGAGCACGCCGAGCGCTACCAGTGGCGGCACGGCGCGGCGATCTCGGTCGGCATGATGTACGCCGCCGAGCTGTCGCGGCTCGCCGGGCGCCTGTCCGACGAGGCCGTCGACCGGCACCGAAGCATCCTCGAGACGCTCGGCCTGCCGACGACCTACCGGGCCGGTGCCTGGTCGCAGCTGCTCGCGACGATGCAGCGCGACAAGAAGGCCCGAGGCGGCATGCTGCGTTTCATCGTGCTGGACGACATCGCGAAGCCGACCGTGCTTCAGGCGCCGGACGAGTCGCTGATGTTCGCGGCCTACCAGGAGGTGGGGGCGTGAGCGTCGAGATCCGGCGGGTCGCGTCCGACGAGTGGGCCGAGGTGAAGGCGCTGCGACTGCGTGCCCTCGCCGACGAGATCGCGCACCTCGCCTTCCTGGACACCCTCGAGCACGCCTCGGCGCAGCCCGACGAGTTCTGGCAGGAGCGCACGCGCAACGCGGCGTCCGGCGACCAGGCGGCGCAGTTCGTCGCGATCGCCGAGGACGGCGCGTGGTTCGGGTCGGCGACCGTGCTCGACCATCGTGATCATCCGGGCTCGGGTCTGGTCGTCGGCGTGTACGTCGCCGACGGACATCGCGGGGCAGGCGCGATCGAGGCTCTCTTCGGCGCCGCGGCATCGTGGGCGCGGCAGACGGGGCGCACCGCGCTGTACCTCGAGGTGCACGTCGACAACCATCGAGCGCAGCGGGCCTACGAGCGCTGCGGGTTCGTGCGGACCGGCGAGATCACGCAGCTGGACAACGGCGAGGAGTACGTGATGGTCCGCGCGCTCGGCGCCGCTGATAGCGTGGGCGCGTGACCCCGCCCCGTCGTCTGCTGCTCGTCAACGGTCCGAACCTGAATCTGCTCGGCACTCGTGAACCCGCCGTCTACGGCACCGAGACGCTGGCGGACGTGGAGCGGCTCACGGCGGATGCGGCATCCGCTCTCGGGTACGAAGTACGCGCCGTGCAGAGCAACCATGAGGGCGTGCTGATCGATGCGATCCATGCCGCCCGCGAGGACTGCGCCGGCATCGTCATCAACCCGGGCGGACTGACGCACACCTCGGTGTCGCTGCGCGATGCGCTCACCGGAGTCGAACTGCCCTTCGCGGAGGTGCACATCTCGGACGTCTACAAGCGCGAGGAGTTCCGGCACTTCTCGTACCTGCATGACGTCGCCGCGGTGCGCGTGGTCGGCCACGGGGTGCTCGGGTATGCCGAGGCCGTGCGGGAACTCGTCGCGCAGCTGCCGGACTAGACCGGGATGCCGGCGGCATCCATGGCCCGGCCGATGATCTCGCGGAGCACCCGCTGCTTGCGGGCGTTGTACTCGTCGACCGTCTCGTGTGCGACGTTCGCCGCGAGAGCGGACTCGACCTTGACCGCCGCGTAGCGCTCGCGGTCAGCTGCGTCTGCGCGCAGATGGTCGCGCAGCACGGTGTGCCGCCACGGCTCGGGGGAGTCCGGCCCGAAGACATGCAGGTTCACGCTCGGCTCGGTGAGCTTGAGCATCCGATGCTCGTGCCACCAGGGTTCGCGGACGGTGTGCACCCAGCCGGAGGAGACGAGCGCGGGGACGTATCCGGCTTCATCCGCGGGGTCGGCGACGGTCAGATCGATGTCGATAATCGGCTTCGCTGCGAGGCCGGGCACCGACGTCGAACCGATGTGCTCGACACGCAGAGCGCGGGGGCCGAGCACGTCGCGGATGCCGGCGGCGATCTGCGCGAATCGATCGGGCCAGGCGTCGTCGTAGGGCACGACGGCGATCGGAGCGCGGCTCGGCGGCCTGAGGTACGGTGACTGCCCGGCGGGCGGCGAATCGTCGGAGAACGTGCGGAGGTCGGCGGCGATGGGCATTCCGAGAGCCTAGCGCCGGCCGATTTGCGGGCATCGCGTAGAATGGATGGTCGGCCGTGTTCTGCGCGCCTCCGCGCCCGGCCACTCACGTCAACATACGAACGGACTTCCACCAGCATGGCATCCACCGCAGACATCAAGAACGGCGTCGTCCTGTCGATCGACGGACAGCTCTGGAGCGTCATCGAGTTCCAGCACGTCAAGCCGGGCAAGGGCGGTGCGTTCGTGCGCACCAAGCTGAAGAACGTCGTCAGCGGCAAGGTCGTCGACCGCACGTACAACGCCGGCGCGAAGATCGACATCGAGAACGTCGACCGCCGCGACTTCACCTACCTGTACACCGACGGCGACGGCTTCGTCTTCATGGACGTCGAGGACTACGACCAGATCACGGTCGGCGCCGCGACGGTCGGCGACGCGAAGAACTTCATGCTGGAGAACCAGCAGGTCCAGATCGCTCTGAACAACGGCAACCCGCTGTACATCGAGCTCCCGGCCTCCGTCGTGCTCGAGGTCACCTACACCGAGCCCGGCCTGCAGGGCGACCGCTCCTCGGCCGGCACCAAGCCCGCCACGGTCGAGACCGGCTACGAGCTGCAGGTTCCGCTGTTCCTCGAGACGGGCACCAAGATCAAGGTCGACACCCGTACCGGCGGCTACCTCGGCCGCATCAACGACTGACCTTGAGCGCACGCAGCAAGGCGCGCAAGCGCGCCCTCGACATCCTCTTCGCCGCCGACGTGCGTGGTGAGGAGATCGCGACGACGCTGGCCGCCGAGGCCAAGCGCGCGGCCAGCGAGCCGGCCCGTGAGGCCTCCTGGCTGTACGCGCGTGAGATCGTCGACGGGGTCGTCGACCACCGCGACGAGATCGACGAGCAGATCACCACGCACAGCCGCGACTGGAAGCTCGAGCGCATGCCCGCCGTGGACCGCGCCGTGCTGCGCATCGCCGCCTGGGAGATCCTGTTCAACGAGCAGGTGCCGACGGCCGTCGCCATCGACGAGGCCGTGGAGCTGGCCAAGGAGCTCTCCACCGACGAGTCCGGCGCCTTCGTGCACGGCGTGCTCGCACGCCTCGCTCGCGCCGCCTGACGAGCGCCTTTCACGACGCCCCGCGCATCAGCGCGGGGCGTCGTGCTGCGCCTGGACGCCCTCGTCGGCGGGACCCGGGACCGATTCAGGGGGCGAGGTCGGTGCCGCCGCGGTTCCGGATGCCGCGGGCGTGGCGCCCGTCGGTGCGGATGCGCGGGCACGGCCCCGGCGCACCAGCCAGAGCACGACCAGGACGATCGCCGCGATGACGACCAGCCAGGGAAGCAGGAACGCCAGCGCGATGCCCAGTGCGGACCAGAAGCCGACGAAAGCCGTCCATCCGGCAGCCATCGCCTGCAGAGGATCCTGCGGAGCCTGCGGTGTCGGCACGTACACCGAGGCGAACGTCACGGTGACGGTGGCCATGGCGACGCGGTCGTCCAACTCCCGCTTCTGAGCGGTGAGCGACTCGAGCTCGGCCTGGCGCTCGGAGATCGCCTGCTCCAGCTCGATGAGGTCCGAGGTCTTCTGCGCGGTGCCGAGCCACTCCGTGTATCGCGCGATCGACGTGCGCAGCGTGGTGATGCGGGCGTCCAGGTCGCGCTGTGTCGCACCGACCTCCTCGGCGGAGAACGAGGTCTCCTCCAGCTCGCCCAGCTTCTTCAGCTCCGAACGTGCGTCGTCGAGGTCATCCGCAGGGATACGCAGCACGACCTCCGCTCGCGCAGCCTGCCCGTCGCCGCCGGCGGTGTCGTTGCGCGCGTCGACCCGCCCTCCGGCGTCGAGGGCGATCTCCGCCGCGTCGTCGGCCGCCGCGAGCGGATCGTCGGACGTGAGCAGCATCCGTCCGGTCGTAACGACCGATGAGTCCCGGTCCTCCACGGCACCCGGTGCCTGCTCGTCGACGGCACCACCGGCGTCCTGCCCGGACTGGACGTCCCGGCTCGCCGAATCGCCGGAGCCGCCGCCGGACGACCCGCCCATCGCCGTGCAGCCCGCGGCACCGATCGTCAGTGCCGAGAGCAGGACGACCGCCACTAGACCACGCCGCATCCTGTTCATAGCCACAGGCTAGGCCGGGTCCGCGGGCGCCGGGATCACGATCCGGCAAGGGTTGGGTAACGGCACGGCAACGGGCACGGCGGTCGGTGTCGGCAGGTGCTGGCAGGATTGCTGCATGCCCTTCCCGCACATCGACGATGTGACCCTGAACCGTCATGTCGGCACCGTGACACTGCAGCGGGCGAGGGACTACCTCCGAACGGGCATGGTGCTCGCCACCCGGTGGGACGAGGGATCCTCGGTGCTCACGGCGACGGTCAGGGGCAGCAGCATCGGCGACTACGCGTGCGTCATCCGCATCGACGCCACGGCCGACGTGCCGCGTATCATGTCCTCCCGCTGCACCTGCCCGATGGCATCCGCCTGCAAGCACGTCGCCGCGGCCGTGCTCAAGGCGGATCGGGAATCCGTGATCCGCTCGGCCGCCGTGGCGCCCGAGCGGCCGAAGACGGAGCCGTGGCGCCGACTCATCCCTGAGAGCCGGGCGGCGGCGCGGACGCCCCTGGCCCTCGGCTTCGAACTGCGGGTGCATGAGCGCAGCGCCAATCCGTGGTCGACCAAGCGCACCGCTCCGGCCGAGCCTCGGGCACTGGCGAAGGGCGAGGTCGACGTGCGCCTCGCCATGCGACCTTACACAGCAAGCCCGCGCACCGGCGCCTGGATCAAGGGCGAGGTCGGCTGGGAGTCGTTCCGGCGCGCGTCGCCGGCCTACCCGGTCACCCAGCACCGCTGGTTCGGCGACCTGCTCGCGCTGGCGCGCGACTCCCTGCTGTCCGGCACAGCCGGCGAGTGGATTCTGGTCGACCACGTCGAATCCGACGTCTTCTTCGATCACCTGGCGAGGGCGGATGCTGCGGGGGTGCCGCTCATCGCCGTGCACAAACACACCGATGTCCGTCTCGCGGTGACGGGAACCGCCCGCATGCAGGTGGAACGCGCGGACGACGGCCTTCTCCTGCGGGCGGCCGCGCAGGTCGACGGCGAGGAGGCCGAGCACGTGCGCCCGATCGGACGTTCGGGCTTCTACACGTGGCGCGTCGTGGACCGACGCGTCGAGGTGGTCCTCGCGGCGGGCTCCCTCGATGAACCGACGCGGACGCTGCTCGCCGAGGGCGGGACGATCGCGGTGCCGTCGGCGGACGAGGAGGAGTTCTTCGCCGAGGCGTATCCCGCACTGAGCAGGTCGGCCACCCTCACCGCAGGCGCGGGCGTCGTGCTGCCGGAGGTCGTGAGGCCGACACCCGTGCTGTCGGTGATGTTCCGCGGCGGCCACACCGCCGATCACCGGCTCAGTTGGCGGTACGGCGGTCACGGCGGGTTCCCGGTGACACCCACCGGTGACGCCATCCGCGACGCCGATGCCGAAGGCGAGGAGCTGCGAACCGTCCAGGGGGTCTGGTCCGCCGCATCCGATCTGCGGTTCGCGGCCACCGGCGTCGTCCGCGATCTCGACACCGCGCGACTGCTGAACGAGGTTGTGCCTGCCCTGGAAGAGGCGGGGGTCGAGGTGGTCGTCACCGGTGATCGCCCGGTGTACCGCGAACTCGCAGGAGAACCCGAGATCACGGTGTCGACCGTGGAGAGCACCGACCCGGACTGGTTCGACCTCGGCTTCATCGTGAAGATCGACGGCAAGAGCATCCCCTTCGAACCGCTGTTCACCGCCCTCGCCCTGCGGCGCAAGAACCTGCTGCTCGTCGACGGCAGCTACTTCTCGCTGGCGCATCCCGCGCTCGATCGGCTCCGCGACCTCATCGATGAGGCCGCCACGCTGAACGAATGGGAGACGGGCCCCCGGATCAGCCGCTATCAGACGGCTCTCTGGGATGACTTCGAGGACCTCGCAGACCAGTCCGCACCCGCGGTGTCCTGGCGGGCGACGGTCGAGGCGCTCCGAGCCGAGAGCGGCGTGCCGGCGGTGCCGGCGCCCGTCGGACTCCGGGCGGACCTGCGGCCCTATCAGCAGGCAGGGTTCGAGTGGCTCGCGTTCCTGCGCGAGCATCGGCTCGGCGGCATCCTCGCCGACGACATGGGCCTCGGTAAGACCCTGCAGCTGCTCGCTCTCGTGCAGCACGCGCATGAGGCGGGGGAGGAGCGCCCCTTCCTCGTGGTCGCGCCGACCAGCGTGCTGACAGCGTGGCGTGATGAGGCGGCGCGCTTCACACCCGGCCTGCGGGTGCGCGTGGTGGAGACGTCCAAGGCGTCCGACATCCGCGACGCGGCCGGCTCGGCCGACCTCGTAGTGGCGTCCTACGCCGTCGTGCGCCTGGCCGAGCACACGTTCCGCGATCGGGACTGGGCCGGCCTGATTCTCGACGAGGCCCAGTTCGTGAAGAATCCGGCCTCGCAGCAGCACCAGGCGATCGCCGCCATCCCGGCCGAGGTGACCTACGCCGTGACCGGCACTCCGCTCGAGAACAGCCTGATGGACCTGTGGGCGCTGTTTCACCTGACCGCACCTGGCCTGTTCCCGTCCAAGAGGCAGTTCCGTGAGGACTACGTGCAGCCGATCGAGAAGGGCAAGGTGCCCGAGAACGCCGAGGGCGCCGACTTCCGCGCCGGGCGCATCGCACGGCTGAGGCGCCGCATCAGGCCGCTCATGCTGCGCCGCACCAAGGAGCTGGTGGCGTCCGAACTGCCGCTCAAACAGGAGCAGATCCTGCATGTCGAGCCGAGTCCGGCGCACCGTGCCGTCTACGACACCGTGCTGCAGCGCGAGCGGCAGAAGATCCTCGGGCTGCTCAAGGATCTCGACAGGAACCGCTTCATCGTGTTCCGGTCGCTGACGATGCTGCGCATGCTGGCGCTCGCACCGGGGCTCGTCGACCCTGATGACGCCGGTCTCGGCTCACGTAAGCTCGACGCCCTCGTCGAGCGCGCGGAGGAGCTGCGCGCGGAGGGGCACCGAGCGCTGGTGTTCAGCCAGTTCACCTCCTATCTCGACCTCGCGGAGGACCGGCTGAAGGCGGCAGGCATCGGTTACAGCAGACTGGACGGGGCCACGCGGAAGCGCGGCGATGTCGTGGACGGTTTCCGCGACGGCGATCAGACCGTGTTCCTCATCAGCCTCAAGGCCGGCGGGTTCGGCCTCACCCTCACCGAGGCCGACTACGTGTTCCTGCTGGATCCCTGGTGGAACCCCGCGGCCGAGGCGCAGGCGATCGACCGCACCCATCGCATCGGGCAGCGGGAGCAGGTCTTCGTCTATCGGATGATCTCGACCGGCACGATCGAGGAGAAGGTGCTCGCGCTGCAGCAGCGCAAGGCGCGGCTGTTCACCGCGGTGATGGACGACGACGAACTGTTCGCGAAATCGCTGACCGCGGACGACATCCGTGCACTGTTCGAGGAATGAGCGGAGAATTCCGGGATGACTGTGGCACTGAGCAAGGACGAGGCGCGGCGCGTCATCGTGCGCGCCGCGCTGCTCGACGCGGAGCGCCCCGGTGACGTCGTCGAGGTGGCCGAGCAGATCGGATACCTCAAGATCGACCCCACCGCGACGATCGCGCCCTGCGAACACACCATGGCCTGGTCCAGGATCGGCTGGTCGTACGAGCCGGGGCAGCTGAAGAAGGCGGCCGAGGACGACCGGCAGCTGTTCGAGTACAACGGCGCCTTCCTTCCCGTCTCGCTGCTGCCCGCGATGCTTCCCGGCATGACCGAGGCGTCGCTTCGGGAGAGCACCCGGTCCTGGCTCGCCGCGAACGACGGGTTCCGTCGCGACGTGCTGGCGCGTCTGCGCGCCGAGGGGCCGCTGCTGGCGAGCGAGATCCCGGACACCGCTCAGGTCGCCAAGGCCCCTGACGGATGGACCGGGTCGAACCAGGTGCCCATCATGCTGGAGGTACTCTCCCGGACGGCCGAGGTCGCCGTGGTCGGTCGCGAGGGCCGCTCACGGCGCTGGGATCTCGCGGAACGCGTCTACCCGCAGGGCGGCCCGATGCTCGGCGAGCAGGAAGCCGCCGAGCAGTGGTCGTCGCGTCTGCTGCAGGCAGCAGGGCTCGCGCGCCCGTACAACTGGTGGAACGGGGTCTCGAAGACGGCGGGCGAGCCCGCATCGGTCGAGGGGAGCACGGTGCGCTTCCGCATCGACCCCGAAGCCCTCGCCGCGCTCGACGAGCCGGACCGCGGCGGGCGGGTCGCGTTCCTCAATCCCTACGACAGCCTGCTGTTCGACAGGAAGCGGCTGGAGGAGGTGTTCGACTTCACCTACGTGCTCGAGCAGTTCAAACCGAAGGCGCAGCGCGTGTACGGCTACTTCGCCCATCCGATCCTGTTCGGCGACCGTTTCATCGGCATGCTCGACGCCGAGCACGACCGCAAGCGCGAGGTGCTGCAGGTGAACGCCGTGCACGAGTTCTTCCCCTGGGACTCCGACGAGCACGAGCTGGTCCGCGCGGAGATCCAGGAGCTCGCGGACTGGCTCGGTGTGCCGGTCGCGGGGCTGCCCTGAGGCGCGCCCGGGCGGGTTAGGCACGGCCGGTCACGGCGGCTTCAGAACCGCGCGCCGGTAGAATCGACGGGTCCAAGCAGGAGGAGAGACATGCGGATCACGGGACTCGGCCACGCCGGAATGCTCATCGAGACGGTCGGCGGGAACATCATCTGCGACCCCGTGCTCGGGCCCTCGTTCTTCGGCTCGTGGTTCCCGTTCCCCGACAATCGGGGCCTGGACTGGGAGGAGATCGGCAAGAAGGCCGACTTCCTGTACATCTCGCACCGGCACCGCGACCACTTCGACCCTCGCCTGCTGGAGCGCTACATCCGCAAGGACATCGAGGTGCTCCTGCCCGAGTACGTCACTGACGACCTCGAGGTCGACATCCGGGCCCTCGGCTACGAGAACATCACCTATGCGCCCGCCGGCGGGGTGATCGAGCGCGGCGATCTGAAGATCATGATCACACCGCTGCGCGCTCCCAGCGACGGGCCGATCGGCGACTCCTCGCTGAGCGTCGACGACGGCACCGCCTCGATCCTGAACCAGAACGATTCCCACCCGCTCGACCTCGACAAGCTGCTGAGCTTCGGCAAGCCCGAGGCGTACTTCACGCAGGTCTCCGGTGCGATCTGGTGGCCGATGGTGTACGACCTGCCGCAGGACGCCAAGCAGAACTTCGCGAAGCTCAAGCGCGACGCGCAGAACAAGCGCGCCATGTACTACATCGAGAAGGTGGATGCACCGCACGTCTTCCCGATGGCGGGCCCGCCGATGTTCCTGCGCGACGAGCTGTTCCAGTACAACGGCACCGGGCAGAACGACGACTCGATCTTCACCGATCAGAAGGAGTTCCTCGCGCACATGAAGGAGCTCGCTCCGCAGTACGACGGGCAGCTGTTCATCCCGGGCACCGTGGTCGACATGAACCACGGCGAGATGACGGTGACGCAGAGCCTGTACTCCGAGGCCGAGATCGCGCACATCTTCGATGAGAAGTGGGACTACCTCGAGGAGCAGCGTGCCGCGCGCCAGCAGGAGATCCGCGACGAGGAGGCCCGTCGTGCGCCGGAGCTGCCGGCGGAGGAGATCCTCGCCGAGCTCAAGGCCTGGTGGGAGCCGCTGCTGAAGAAGTCGCGCACCATCCGCAACGGCGTCGGCGGCAACGTCCGCTTCCGCATCGGCGACCTCGACATGGTGGTCGACTTCCCGCGCGCCAAGGTGCGCGAGTACGCCGGCGAGGAGTGCATCTACTGGTACACGATCCCGGCCGACCTGGTCTCGACGAACATCCGCGACCACGAGATCGACTGGTCGAACTCGATCTTCCTGTCGATGCAGTTCTCGGTGGGCCGCAGTGGCAAGTTCAACGAGTTCCTCACCACATTCCTGAAGTGCCTCTCGGTCGACCGCATCGAATACGTCGAGAACTGGTACTCCGAGCAGACCGACCAGACCGAGGACGCCCAGATCGGCGATTGGGTCGTGCAGCGCCGTTGCCCGCACCTGCGAGCCGACCTCACCCGTACCGGCAAGATCGAGGACGGCGTGCTCACCTGCTCGATGCACGACTGGAAATGGGACCTCAAGACCGGCAAGTGCCTCAGCACCGCCGGGCACGAGATCCGCGCCGAGTACTGCCCGCTCACCGAAGAGGCGCTGCGCGCCGGATGAGCGGCGCCGGTACCGCCATCCGGCTGCTGACCCTCGACGATGTTCCGGAGCTGACCGATCTGGAGCTGACGAACAGGGAGCACCTGCGTCCCTGGGAACCGGCGCGCACGCCGGAGTACTTCACGGCTTCGGGGCAGCGGCATCGGCTCGAGGTCGCACTGCGCGAGCACGACGCCGGACGCGCCGTCCCGTTCGGGATCACGACGGATGCCGGTGAGCTGATCGGCAGGGTGACGCTGAGCGGTGTGGTGCGCGGCGCCCTGCAGTCATGCGCGATGGGGTACTGGATCGCGGCGGACCATCTGCGTCGTGGGCACGCCGTGCGCGCGGCAGCCCTGGCGGTCGAGCACGCGTTCACCGACCTTGAACTGCACCGGGTGCAGGCCGAGACGCTGCCCGAGAACGTCGCGTCTCAGGCTGTGCTGACCCGGATCGGCTTCACGCAGTACGGCCTCGCGCCGAAGTACCTGCGCATCGACGGCGTCTGGCGCGACTTCCTCATGTTCCAGAGGATCAACCCCGAGGCCGACTGAGCCGTGCGGTGAGATCCTGCCGACTTCGCCGCGAGATCGCGATTTCTGCACGAGGTCCCCGTGCTGAACACGGGTCTCGCGCAGAAGTCAGGGAGTCACGCAGATGTCGCGCGCAGGACTGGCACCAGTTCTGCAGGACGGAGGTCGAGGTCGGCGATCCGGTCCAGGGCGACCCGCTCGATGTCGTATCGCCCGCGCGACGGGTCGTCGAACTCGGGTCCGTTCCGACGAGAGGGGTCGATGCCGGTCAGCCGCGCAGCGTAGAAGATCTCGCTGCGGATGCCGTCGATCCGGCGCTCGTGGATCACTTCGCCGATCCAGGCCTCGGCGCCGAGTTCCTCGCGAAGCTCGCGGCGCAGCGCGTCCTCCGGAGTGGCATCCGAAAGTGCCATCCCGCCGCCCGGGGTGGTCCAGTACGGTGCGTGACCAGCGCGAGTCCGCTTGATCAGGATGATCCGTCCGTCGTCATCCGTCAGCAGCGCGCGCACGCGGGGGAGCGGGAGGTCGAGCTCGATGACGTCGGGGAACCGCAGCGTCTCCCAGAACGCGACCGCGGGATCACCCGCCTCGATCAGACCTTGCGCGACCGTCCAGGCTGTCAGAGCCATGCCATGGGTTCCGACGACGATGTGCTCGGCAGGGTGCGCGAGGAGGCCCTCGTGAAAGCGCTGCGCGACGTCATCCGGCGTCTCCCAGCTCACATGCCGCTCATCCAGTCGTCCGGCGACCCAGGCGCGGCGCGCCGAGCGGAAGTCGTCGTGCACCAGCTCCTCACGGTCGACTTCGCGGAAGCGGGCGTCTTGGACGACGGTTCCTTCCTCGGCTCCGGTCGCGAGCACTGTCGTCTGCCGCGCCTTCAGCTCGGGGCTCGACACCGCTGTGCCGTCGAGGCGCAACGCGGATGCCGCTGCCGCGCCGTCGGAGCTGAGCGGCCATTCCTCCGGCGAGACCGACGCATCGACCTCAGGCATGCCGTGGCGGAGGAGGGTGATCTTGCGCCGCATCCCGCCAGCGTAGCCGCTCGTTGGTATACCACCGGCCGGACCGGCGAATCGTTAGAATCGAACCATCACCCATCCTTTAAGCCCGTCCTGTGAGGCGGAGAAGGGAGAGGCAGATGGCTGCACGCTCCGTGCTGCAAGAAGCCGATATCGCGCGCGCTCTGACGCGCATCGCCCATGAGATCCTCGAGTCCAATCGGGGAGCGGACGGTCTCGTCCTGCTGGGCGTCCCGACCCGCGGCGTGACACTCGCCGAGCGGCTCGGTCCGATCATCTCCGAGATCGCCGGTGCCGAGATCCCGGTCGGATCGCTGGATGTGACGCTCTTCCGCGACGACCTGGCGAAGCATCCGACCCGCACGCCGAAGCGCACCGAGATCCCCGACACGGGCATCGACGGCAAGACCGTCGTGCTCGTCGACGACGTGCTCTTCTCCGGCCGCAGCATCCGCGCCGCCCTCGACGCCATCCAGTCGATCGGCCGCCCCGCCGTGATCCGCCTCGCGATCCTCGTCGACCGCGGTCACCGCGAGGTGCCCATCCGCCCCGACTTCGTCGGCAAGAACATCCCGTCCTCCCGGCAGGAGCGCGTGAACGTGCATCTGCGCGAACTGGACGGCACTGACGAGGTGACGATCGAAGCATGAGGCACCTGCTCGACACCCGCACGCTCGACCGCGAGACAGCCCTGCGCATCCTCGACGTCGCGGAGGACATGGCCGAAACGCAGTCCCGCCAGGTCAAGAAGCTTCCGACCCTGCTCGGCAAGACCGTGGTCAACCTCTTCTTCGAGGACTCCACCCGCACCCGCATCTCGTTCGAGGCCGCCGCGAAGCGCCTCTCCGCCGATGTGATCAACTTCGCCGCCAAGGGCTCCAGCGTCTCGAAGGGCGAGAGCCTGAAGGACACCGCACAGACCCTGCAGGCGATGGGCGCGGACGCGGTCGTCGTGCGGCACTCGGCCTCCGGCGCGCCGCAGACTCTCGCGACCAGCGGCTGGATCTCGGCCGGCGTGGTGAACGCCGGCGACGGCACGCACGAGCACCCCACGCAGGCGCTGCTCGACGCCTTCACCATCCGCAAGCGCCACTTCGGCGCCGACAGCCGCGGACGCGACCTCAGCGGTATGCGCATCGTCATCGTCGGCGACGTGCTGCACTCGCGGGTCGCCCGCTCGAACGTGTGGCTGCTCACGACGCTCGGGGCGCACGTGACCCTGGTCACGCCGCCCACGCTCATCCCGCAGAACGTCTCGCTGTGGCCGGTCACGGTGCGCTACGACCTCGACCAGGCACTGGCCGAGGGGCCGGATGCGGTGATGATGCTGCGCATCCAGATGGAGCGGATGCACGCCGCGTTCTTCCCGAACGAGCGTGAGTACACCCGCCTCTGGGGTCTCGACGCGGTGCGCGTCGCAGGTCTGCCCGAGACGAGCATCGTGATGCACCCCGGTCCCATGAACCGCGGGCTCGAGATCTCCAGCGAGGCCGCGGACTCGGCCGCCTCGACCGTGCTCGAGCAGGTCGCCAATGGCGTGTCGATCAGAATGGCCGTGCTCTACCTGCTGCTCGCAGGGGAGCGCAACGACGACGAAGGAGTAGCCCAGTGACCGAGACCATCGTCATCACCGGCGCCGCGCTGAACGGTGCGGATGCCGCGGACATCGTGATCGAGGACGGCCGGATCGCCGAGATCGGCAGCGGTCTGAGCCGCTCCGGCGCGCGCGTGGTCGATGCCGCAGGTCTCATCGCCCTGCCCGGCCTGGTGGACCTGCACACCCACCTGCGCGAGCCGGGCTTCGAGGCATCCGAGACCGTGCTCACCGGCACGCGCGCCGCGGCGGCCGGCGGATTCACCGCGGTCTTCGCGATGCCCAACACCTCGCCGGTGGCCGACACCGCGGGTGTGGTCGAGCAGGAGCTCGCCCTCGGCGAGGCGGCCGGCTACGCCACCGTGCAGCCGATCGGCGCCGTGACCGTCGGGCAGAAGGGCGAGCGGCTGGCCGAGCTGGGCGCGATGGCCTCCTCCCGCGCGAAGGTCCGCGTGTTCAGCGACGACGGCTTCTGCGTCTGGGATCCGCTCATCATGCGCCGTGCGCTGGAGTATGTGAAGTCGTTCGACGGCGTCATCGCCCAGCACGCCCAGGACCCCCGGCTCACCGAGGGCGCCCAGATGAACGAGGGCACCGTCTCCGCAGAGCTCGGACTGGCCGGATGGCCGGCGGTCGCCGAGGAGTCGATCATCGCCCGCGACATCCTGCTGGCCGAGCACGTCGGGTCGCGCCTGCACGTCTGTCACCTGTCGACGGCGGGTTCCGTGGACCTGATCCGGTGGGCGAAGAAGCGCGGAGTCGCCGTGACCGCCGAGGTCACCCCTCATCACCTGCTGCTGACGGACGAACTCGTGCGCGGCTACGACGCTCGGTACAAGGTGAACCCGCCGCTGCGTCGTGAGGAGGACGTCCTGGCCGTGCGCGAGGGCCTCGCCGACGGCACGATCGACATCGTGGCCACCGACCACGCCCCGCATCCTTCCGAGAACAAGGCGTGCGAGTGGCAGGCCGCGGCGAACGGGATGGTGGGCCTGGAGAGCGCGCTGCGCGTCGTGCACCAGTCCATGGTGGAGACGGGGCTGCTCGGCTGGGCGGACGTCGCTCGCGTGATGAGCACGGCCCCCGCCGCCATCGGCCGGCTGGAGGGCTTCGGATCCCTCGAGGCCGGTGCGCCCGCGCACGTCACGCTCTACGATCCTCAGGTCGCCGGCGTCTTCACCGAGGCCGATCTGCACGGCCGCAGCCGCAACTCGCCGTACCTCGGCCGGGACCTGCCCGGGCGGGTGCAGTGGACGATCCACGGCGGCCGCGTGACGGTGGCCGACGGGATCCTCGTGGATGGGCTGGGCGAGTGACGCGGGATCTCGCCGTCTTTCTGACTATCGCACTCGCGGTGGTCATCGTCGCGTCGATCCTCTTCGCCTGGCGGGCGCGGCTGCGCCGCGACTCCGGCGTCACCGCACCCCTGGGCGTGCCTGAGCACGCCGAGGTCACCGAGCGCGTCGAGGTGCTGTACGTCGGCACGACTCGGCACGACCAGCCGCTCGAGCGCGTCGCGGTCAAGCCTCTGGAGTACCGCGCCCGCGGCGAACTGGTGCTCACCGACCGCGGCGCCGCGCTCAGCCTGGACGGATCGCCCACCGTGTTCCTCGCCTCGGAGCGACTTGTCGCCGCCGATCTCGCCACGGTCGCCATCGACCGGGTGGTGGAGCCGAACGGACTCGTCCGCCTGGTCTGGCGCGAGTCCTCCGGCATCCTTCTCGATTCCTTCCTGCGCGTCGCGAACAGCGGCCCGCAGCACGTCCTCACCGAGCTGCAGCGCCTGTGCGCCGCGCCGGAGACAGGAGCAACCTCGTGACCCTGAACACCGACCCCGCCGTCCTCGTCCTGGAGGACGGCTCCCGCTACCCCGGACGCGCCTACGGTGCCCGCGGCACCACCCTGGGTGAGGTCGTCTTCGCCACCGGCATGTCCGGTTACCAGGAGACGCTCACCGACCCGTCCTACGCCGGCCAGATCGTGCTGCAGACCGCACCGCACATCGGCAACACCGGCATGAACGACGAGGACCCCGAGTCGCGTCGCATCTGGGTGGCCGGCTACATCGTGCGCGACCCCTCGCGCGTCGTGTCGAACTGGCGCGCGAACGCATCGCTCGACGACATCCTCGTGCGTGACGGCATCGTAGGCATCAGCGGCGTCGACACCCGTTCCATCACGCGGCACATCCGCTCGGCCGGCTCCATGCGCGGCGGCGTCTTCTCCGGCGAGGCCGCGGCCCTGGATGCCGATGAGCAGCTGCGCATCGTCCGCGAGGCCCCGCAGATGGCCGGCCAGAACCTGTCCGCTGAGGTCTCGGTGGCCGTCGCCGAGGTCACGCCGGCGGTCGGAGAGAAGATCGGCAACCTGGCCGTGCTCGACCTCGGCGTCAAGCAGGCCACGCTCGACAACCTCGCCGCGCGCGGATTCGAGGTGCACGTGCTGCCGCAGTCCTCGACCTTCGCCGACATCATGGCCATCGACCCGGTGGCGGTGTTCTACTCGAACGGCCCCGGCGACCCCGCCGCATCCGACGGGCAGGTGGCCGTGCTGCGCGAGGTGCTCGACGCGAAGCTGCCGTACTTCGGCATCTGCTTCGGCAACCAGCTGTTCGGCCGGGCCCTCGGCCTGGGCACTTACAAGCTCACCTTCGGCCACCGCGGCATCAACCAGCCGGTGCTCGACAAGGCCACCGGCCGGGTCGAGATCACCGCGCACAACCACGGCTTCGCCGTCGAGGCGCCCCTGGAGGGCTCCTTCGACAGCCCGAACGGCTACGGTCAGGTCGAGGTCAGCCACATCGGCCTGAACGACCAGGTGGTCGAAGGGCTGAAGGCCCTCGACATCCCCGCCTTCTCGGTGCAATACCACCCCGAGGCGGCCGCCGGCCCGCACGATGCCAACTACCTCTTCGACCGCTTCCGCGATCTCGTCGTCGCGACCCTGAACGGAGCCAAGTAATGCCCAAGCGCGACGACATCCAGTCCGTCCTCGTCATCGGCTCCGGTCCGATCGTGATCGGTCAGGCCTGCGAGTTCGACTACTCCGGCACCCAGGCCTGCCGCGTGCTGCGCGAGGAGGGCGTGCGCGTCATCCTGGTCAACTCCAACCCGGCCACGATCATGACCGATCCCGACTTCGCCGACGCGACCTACATCGAGCCGATCACCCCCGAGGTCATCGAGACGATCATCGCCAAGGAGAAGCCCGACGCCATCCTGCCCACCCTGGGCGGTCAGACCGCTCTGAACGCAGCCATGGCGCTGCACCACCAGGGCATCCTCGAGAAGTACGACGTCGAGCTCATCGGCGCGAAGGTCGATGCGATCGAGAAGGGCGAGGACCGCCAGATCTTCAAGCAGCTCGTCCTCGACGCAGGGGCGGATGTCGCCAAGTCGGTCATCTGCCACACGATGGACGAGCTGATCGCCGGCGCCGAGGAACTGGGCTACCCGCTGGTCGTGCGTCCGAGCTTCACCATGGGCGGTCTCGGCTCCGGCTTCGCCTACGACGAGGACGACCTCCGTCGCATCGGCGGCGCGGGCCTGCACGACTCGCCCACGAACGAGGTGCTCCTGGAGGAGTCCATCCTGGGCTGGAAGGAGTACGAGCTCGAGCTCATGCGCGACACGGCCGACAACACGGTCGTGGTCTGCTCCATCGAGAACGTCGACCCGGTCGGTGTGCACACCGGCGATTCGATCACCGTCGCCCCTGCGCTCACGCTCACCGACCGCGAGTACCAGAAGCTGCGCGACATCGGCATCGACATCATCCGCGCGGTCGGCGTCGACACCGGTGGCTGCAACATCCAGTTCGCGGTGGACCCGACCAACGGGCGCATCATCGTCATCGAGATGAACCCGCGCGTCTCGCGCTCGAGCGCCCTGGCCTCCAAGGCGACCGGCTTCCCGATCGCCAAGCTGGCCGCGAAGCTCGCGCTCGGCTACCGCCTGGACGAGATCCCGAACGACATCACCGGCGTCACCCCGGCGAGCTTCGAGCCCACGCTCGATTACGTCGTCGTGAAGGTGCCCCGGTTCGCGTTCGAGAAGTTCCCCGCCGCCGACCCGACCCTGACCACCACCATGAAGTCGGTGGGCGAGGCGATGGCCATCGGCCGCAACTACGCGACCGCGCTGCAGAAGGCGCTCCGCTCCCTCGAGAAGCGCGGTTCGAGCTTCCACTGGGGTCCCGAGGAGCGCTCCGTCGAGGAACTCCTGGAGATCTCGAAGACCCCGACCGACGGCCGTATCGTCGTGCTGCAGCAGGCGCTGCGCAAGGGCGCGACGATCGAGCAGGCCTTCGATGCCACCGCGATCGACCCGTGGTTCCTCGACCAGATCGTGCTCATCAACGAGGTCGCCGAGGTCGTCCGCACCGCGGCGGAGTTCGACGCCGACACGATCCGGTACGCCAAGGAGCACGGCTTCTCGGACGCTCAGCTCGCCGAGCTGCGCGGCGTCTCCGAGCAGGAGGTGCGCGGCGTCCGCCACGGCCTGGGCATCCGCCCGGTCTACAAGACGGTGGACACCTGCGCGGGCGAGTTCCCGGCCCTGACGCCGTACCACTACTCGAGCTACGACTTCGAGACCGAGGTCGCCCCCTCCGAGCGCACGAAGGTCGTCATCATCGGCTCGGGTCCGAACCGCATCGGCCAGGGCGTCGAATTCGACTACTCCTGCGTGCACGCGTCGTTCGCGCTGTCGGATGCCGGGTACGAGACCGTCATGGTCAACTGCAACCCCGAGACCGTGTCGACCGACTACGACACCTCCGACCGGCTGTACTTCGAGCCGCTGACTCTCGAGGACGTGCTCGAGGTGCTCGACGCCGAGGCGGCGAGCGGCACCATTCTCGGTGTCGTCTGCCAGCTCGGGGGTCAGACGCCGCTGGGTCTGGCGAAGGGCATCGAAGCCGCCGGCTACACCGTGCTCGGCACCAGCCCCGAGGCGATCGACCTGGCCGAGGAACGCGAGCTGTTCTCCCAGCTGCTCGACCGCGCCGGTCTCGTCGCCCCGCGCAACGGCACCGCGATCGACGTCGAGGGCGCCGTGCGGATCGCCGAGGAGATCGGCTACCCCGTGCTGGTGCGCCCGAGCTTCGTGCTCGGCGGCCGCGGCATGGAGATCGTCTACAGCACCGAGGGGCTGCACGACTACTTCGTCCGCACCGCCGGCGAGGTGGTCATCGAAGAGGGCAAGCCGCTGCTGGTGGACCGCTTCCTCGACGACGCGATCGAGCTCGACGTGGACGCGCTCTACGACGGCACCGAGCTGTTCATCGGCGGCGTCATGGAGCACCTCGAGGAGGCCGGCATCCACTCCGGCGACTCGAGCTGCACCCTGCCTCCCGTGTCGCTGGGCCGCACCGAGATCGACCGGGTGCGCACCGCGACCCTGGCGATCGCCGAGGGCGTGGGCGTGCGGGGCCTGCTGAACGTGCAGTTCGCGGTCAGCGCCGGCGTGCTCTACGTGATCGAGGCGAACCCGCGTGCGAGCCGCACGGTGCCGTTCGTCTCGAAGGCGCTCGGGATCCCGCTCGCCAAGGCGGCCAGCCGTATCATGGCGGGCGCGACGATCGCCGAGCTGAAGGCCGAGGGTCTGCTGCCCGAGCAGGACGGCTCCCGCATCCCGCTGGACGCACCGGTCGCCGTCAAGGAGGCGGTGCTGCCGTTCAAGCGCTTCCGCACCAAGGAGGGTCGCACGGTCGATTCCGTGCTCGGCCCGGAGATGCGCTCCACGGGCGAGGTCATGGGCATCGACAAGGACTTCCCGACCGCGTTCGCGAAGAGCCAGGCGGCGGCCTACGGCGGCACCCCGACCTCGGGCACCGTGTTCATCTCGGTCGCCGATTCCGACAAGCGCGCGGTGATCCTGCCGGCGCATCGCCTCAGCCAGCTCGGTTTCCGCATCCTGGCGACCGAGGGCACCGGGGAGATCCTCTCGCGCAACGGCATCCCGGTCGACGTCGTGCAGAAGTTCGGCGAGTCGCAGGAGTCCGGGGCGACGAACATCGTCGACCTCATCAACGAGGGTTCCGTGGACATCGTCGTGAACGTTCCCGATGGGGGAGCGGCACGCGCCGACGGCTATGAGATCCGTGCGGCCGCGGTGGCCGCCGACAAGGCCCTGTTCACGACCATCGCGACGCTGGGCGCTGCGGTGAGCGGCATGGACGCCACCGGAGACGGCTTCGAGGTGCGCAGCCTGCAGGAGTACGCGCTCGACCGGAAGGCGTCGGCATGACCGAGTCCTTCGGTGCCCGGCTTCGGGCGGCGCTCGACGAGCACGGCCCGCTCTGCGTCGGCATCGACCCCCACGCGTCGCTCCTCGACACGTGGGGACTCGGCCAGGATGCGGTCGGCGTGCGCGAGTTCGGCCTGCGCGTGGTGGATGCCGCGGCCGGCCGCGTCGGCGTGGTGAAGCCCCAGGTCTCCTTCTTCGAGCGCTTCGGCTCGCGCGGCTTCGCCGCTCTCGAGGATGTGTTCGCCGCCGCCAGAGCGGCGGGCCTGCTGGTGGTCGCCGACGCGAAGCGGGGAGACATCGGCTCGACGAACGAGGGCTATGCGGACGCCTGGATCGAACCGGGCTCGCCCCTGGAGGCGGATGCCGTGACCCTGAGCCCTTACCTCGGTGTCGGCGCGCTGGACGTCGTGCTCACCCGCGCCAGGGCCGCAGGCAAGGGCGTCTTCGTCCTCGCCGCGACGAGCAACCCCGAGGCAGCTGCCCTGCAGTCTGCGACGACCTCCGACGGCGGTCACGTGGCCGCGATGGTCGCGCGCCAGGCTACGGCCGCCGACGCGGGTGACGCACTCGGGGCGATCGGACTCGTGATCGGCGCCACCGTCGATCGCGCCGCCTTCGGTCTCGACGACGACCTGCTGCGCACCGTCCCCGTGCTCGCCCCGGGCTTCGGCGCACAGGGCGCCACGCCGGATGATCTCACGACCCGGTTCGGCACGATCGCCCGCAACGTGCTCGCGAGCGAGAGCCGCAGCATCCTGCGTGCAGGACCCGACGGAATCGCTGTCAGAATGGAGGAGACCGCGCGACGTTACCAGGAGGTGCTGGGTGCCTGAAACCCGTTCGATGCCCGAGGTCGATCGGAGTGCGGCGGCGCGCCGCGCCGTCGAGCGACGCCGGGCACGTGCCTCTCTGAAGCGCGATCTCGCCATGCGCGTCGTGGCACCGCAGGAGGTCCTGCGCCGCGCGCTCGACGATGCGGCATCCGTCGCCGGCTCGCTGCGGATCACCGACTTCCTCATCGCCCTTCCCGCGATCGGAGCGGGCAAGCGCGATCAGGTGCTGCGCGATCTGCACATCGCACCGGTCAAGCGCCTGGGCGGGCTCGGCGTCCGTCAGGTGGCCGATCTCGGCAACTGGCTGGACAGCCGGTTCCCCGTGCACGTCCCGCGTGCCGGTCGCAGCCGGCTGCTCGTGCTCGCAGGGCCCACGGCGGTCGGCAAGGGCACCGTCGCCGCCCACATCCGCGCGCACCATCCGCAGATCCACCTCTCCGTGTCGGCGACCACCAGGTCGCCGCGCCCTGGCGAGGTCGACGGCGTGCACTACTTCTTCGTCGACGACGCGGAGTTCGATCGGCTCATCGCCCAGGGCGAGCTGCTCGAGCACGCGACGGTGCACAACCGGTACCGGTACGGCACACCGCGCGGACCGGTGGACGCGGCACTGGCCGAGGGCCGCACCGTGCTGCTGGAGATCGACCTGCAGGGCGCACGTCAGGTGCGCGCCGCCGAGCCGTCCGCGACGCTGGTGTTCCTGCTGCCGCCGTCCTGGGACGAGCTGGTGAACCGGCTGGTCGGTCGCGGCACCGAGGACGCCGAGGAGCGGGCGCGCCGGCTGCGCACAGCGAAGGCCGAACTCGCCGCCCAGAACGAGTTCGATTACCTCGTCGTGAACGAGGACGTCGCCACGGCGGCGCAGGAGGTCGTAGACTTGACTGCGGCATTCGCGCGTCCAGGGTCCTGAGCCTGACGAAGGACGCGCCCGCCACCAACTTCGCGACACGTCGAGCACCTCGACATCGTCGCCCGATCAGGAGGTCCCACTGTGGCCGGTAACAACCAGGGCATCATCGATCCCCCCATCGACAATCTGCTGGATCGCGTCGACTCCAAGTACGAGCTGGTCATCTACGCGTCCAAGCGCGCGCGCCAGATCAACGACTACTACTCCGACCTGCATGAGGGCAACCTGTTCGACAACGTCGGCCCGCTGGTCGACTCGTCGGTCGAGGACAAGCCCCTCACGATCGCGCTGCACGAGATCAACGAGGACAAGCTCCGCATCCGTCACGCCGAGTGAACTGACAGGTGAGCCGCCGTCATCCCGTCCAGGGGTGTCGGCGGCTCCCTGCATACTGGCCTGAGACCGCCGAGAAACCGTTGGAGCATCGATGAGCGCGCTGCGCCTGTTCACGTCCGAGTCCGTCACCGAGGGGCACCCCGACAAGATCTGCGACCAGATCTCGGACAGCATCCTCGACGGCCTGCTGGCCGTCGACCGCGACTCACGCGTCGCGGTCGAGACGCTGGTGACCACGGGCCTCGTGCACGTGGCCGGCGAGATCCGCACCGAGGGCTACGTCGACATCCCCACGATCGTGCGTGATGTCGTCAACGGCATCGGCTACACCTCCAGCGACACCGGCTTCGACGGTTCGTCCTGCGGTGTGAGTGTCTCGGTGGGGGAGCAGTCCACCGACATCGCCCATGGCGTCGATCAGGCCGCGGAGAGCCGCGACGGCGGATCGGCCGATCCGCGTGACGCTCTCGGCGCCGGCGACCAGGGCATCATGTTCGGCTTCGCCACCAACGAGACCCCTCAGCTCATGCCGATGGCCGCGTGGACGGCGCACCGCATCGCCGAGCGACTCTCCGAGGTGCGCCGCTCTGGTTTCCTGCCGTTCCTGCGCCCCGACGGCAAGACGCAGGTCACGCTCGGCTACGAGGGCTTCACCCCGAAGACCGTCGACGCGGTGGTGCTGTCCACGCAGCACCTGCCGGGTGTCACGCAGGACGAGCTCAAGGCCCAGGTCCGCGAGCACGTCATCGACCCGGTGCTGGCCCAGACCGGCCTCGACCTCGCCACCGATCTGAAGTACTACATCAACCCTGCGGGTCCGTTCGTCATCGGCGGCCCGAAGGGCGACGCCGGTCTCACCGGCCGCAAGATCATCATCGACACCTACGGCGGGGCCGCCCGCCACGGCGGCGGGGCCTTCAGCGGCAAGGATCCGTCCAAGGTCGACCGCTCTGCCGCGTACGCGATGCGCTGGGTGGCGAAGAACGCCGTCGCCGCCGGGCTCGCGGACCGCCTCGAGGTGCAGGTCGCCTATGCGATCGGCGTCGCGCACCCCGTCGGTCTGTACGTGGAGGCCTTCGGTACTGGCAAGGTGTCGGATGAGGCGATCATCGGCGCGATCACCGAGGTGTTCGACCTTCGTCCGCAGGCGATCATCGAGGAACTCGACCTGTTGCGCCCGATCTACGCGCAGACCGCCGCCTACGGGCACTTCGGCCGTGAGCTGCCGGACTTCACCTGGGAGCGCACCGACCGCGCAGAAGAGCTGCGGCGCGCCGCCGGGCTCTGATGTCCGCCGCGGCTCGGCGCATCGCGCGGGTGCTGATCGACTCCCCGCTGCCGCAGCTCGACAGACTGTTCGACTACGCGCTGCCGGCCGAGTTCGGCGACGTGCCGGTCGGCGTGCGGGTGAAGGTCCCGCTGCGCACGGCCGGTCGAATGATGGACGGCTACATCGTGGCGCTGGCAGTCGAGGAGGACGTCTCGCGCACGCTGGCCGAGGTCGAGAGCGTGGTCTCACCGGTCGTCGTGTTGCCCGAGCGACTGCATCAGCTCGCCCGGCGCGTCGCCGATCGCGCGGCCGGCGCGGCATCCGACATCCTGCGACTCGCTATCCCGAAAAGGCAGGTGCGCGTCGAGAAGGCGTGGTCCGCCGACATCGAAACGCCGGCGGTCGCGGTGGAGGCGCTCACGAGGGCCGACGCGGTGATCGCCCGTTACGACGGCCTCGAAGCGGTGCTCGCCGACGGCGGCCGCGCGGCTGTCGAGACCATCGCCGAGATGGAGGGGTCGCTGCCGCACTCGGCACGACTGCTCGCCGCTGTCGCCGTGCACGTGCTGGCGTCCGGTCGCTCTGCGATCCTGGTGGTGCCCGACAAGCGCGACGAGGACCGTCTGCTGGACGCCCTCGCCGAGCTGCTGCCCGACGACGCCGTCGTGCGTCATGATGCCCGCCAGACGAACCCCGATCGGTATCGTGCCTTCCTGCGCACCCTGGCGGACGCTCCCTGTGTGGTCGTCGGAAACCGCTCGGCGGTCTACGCTCCGACACGGGCCGGCGTGGTCATCATCTGGGACGACGGCGACCCGCTCCTCTCCGAGCCGCTCGCACCCTACGTGCACGCCCGCGACGCCGCCCTGGTGCGCCAGGAGCAGGAGGGCGGCGCGCTGCTGTTCGCGGGGCACACCAGGACCACCGACGTCGAGCGTCTGGTGCACGGCGGCTGGATGACCGAGATCCGCGCCGCACGGCGCTCCTCGCCGCGGGTGATCCTGACCCCGCCGCAGGAGCTCGAGCGGGGCGCGCAGCGGATGCCCTCCAGCGCGTTCCTCGCGGCGCGCGAGGCTGCCGGGGCAGGGCCCGTCCTCGTGCAGGTCGCCCGCCCCGGCTTCGCTCCGTCGCTAGTGTGCGGCCAGTGCCGTGCTCCTGCGCGCTGCGCCCACTGCGGTGGCCCGCTCGGCGCCCGGCGCCGGGGCGCCGTGCCGGTGTGCGGCTGGTGCGGCAGGTCTGCGAACGGATGGCGCTGCCCGAGTTGCGAGGCCACGCAGGTGCGTCTGGCGTCTTCCGGCAGCGAGCGCACCGCCGACGAGCTCGGCAGGGCGTTCCCCGGTGTGCAGATCATCGTCTCCGACGGCACGCATCCGGTCGAGCGGGTGCCGGCGAAGCCTGCGCTGGTCATCGCCACGCGCGGCGCCGAACCCGTCGCAGACGGCGGCTATCGCGCCGTGGTGCTGCTGGACGGGGCCCGGATGCTGCAGGCGCCGGAGCTGCGGATCGGCGAATCCTGCCTGCGCTGGTGGTCGAACGCGGCCGCTCTCGCCGCGCCGGGCGCACCGGTGCATCTCGTGGGTGTCGACGGACCGGTCGCCCGGGCCCTGGCGACCTGGACCCAGGCCGGCTACGCGCGCTCCGAACTCGAGGCGCGGGCGCCGCTGCGGATGCCGCCGGTGTACCGCGTGGCGCAGCTCGACGGCCTCCCCACGGTCGTTCGCCCCGCGCTGGAACAGGTGCGCGCCCTCGGGCTGCCTGCCGACGCCGTGCTCGGTCCGGTACCGGTCGGCGACGAGGGGCGAGTTCGGGCACTGGTGCGCTTCGGGTACGCGGCGGGCGCCGAGGTGGCGACGACCTTGCGCGCGGCGGTCGTCACCGATGCCACTCGCAACCGGCGGGCACGGGGGAAGGCCGGCCTGAGCCTGCACCTCGATATCCTCGAACCAGACATCTGACGCCCCTCACCCTCCGGAGCACCTTCATGCGACTCGTCTTCGCCGGCACCCCCGAAGCGGCGGTCCCGACCCTGCGGGCACTCGCCCCGCTGCACGACATCGTGGCCGTCGTCACCCGCCCCGATGCGCCCCTCGGACGTCGGCGCGTGCTGACGCCTTCGCCCGTCGCGCAGGCGGCGGGCGAGCTCGGGATCCCGGTGATCAAGGCCGCCCGGCTCGATGCCGAGGCCACCGAGACGATCACCGCGCTGCAACCGGAACTGGGCGTGATCGTCGCGTTCGGCGGACTGGTGCGCGAGCCGCTGCTGTCGGCGCCGGATCACGGCTGGATCAACCTGCACTTCTCATTGCTGCCGCGCTGGCGCGGCGCGGCGCCCGTGCAGCGCGCACTGATGGCGGGGGACGACGAGATCGGGGTCAGCGTGTTCCGGCTCGTGCCCGAGCTGGATGCCGGCGATGTGTACGGCATGCGCCCGGTCGAGCTGCCGGCGGACGCCACGGCTGCCACCGCTCTGGACATCCTCGCTGCGGACGGGGCCGAGCTGACCGTGGACGTCGTCGCCGCGATCGCCGCCGGCACCGCTGAGTCCGCTCCGCAGGCGGGTGAGCCCACGTTCGCCCCCAAGCTCGTCCTCTCCGACGGACTGCTCGACTGGACGCGTCCGCTCGACGAGGTCTACGCGCGGTTCCGCGGCATCACCCCGGAACCGGGAGCTCACACCGAGGTGGCCGGCGCACGGCTCAAGGTGCTCGAGGCGGCTCCGGCGCCCGATGCCGCGTCGCTCGAGCCCGGCCGGATCCTGGGGGAGAAGCGGCGGATCCTGATCGGCACGGCGACGGCACCGCTGGCGGTCACCCGCGTGCAGCCCGCAGGCAAGGGCGCGATGCCCGCCGCCGACTGGTGGCGCGGTCAGCGCGACGAGACCCTGCGAGCGGGCGCATGAGCGGGCAGGAGCGCCGTCCGCACGGTGGACGTCGACCCCAGCGCTCAGGCGCGAATCGCGGTCCCGCTCGTACGGTCCAGCCTGCACGTGCTGTCGCCTATGGCGTTCTGCGCGCGGTCACCGAGTCCGACGCCTACGCGAATCTGCTGCTGCCGGCGAGCATCGCCGAAGCGGGGCTCGATCAGAAGGACGCGGCCCTCGCCACCGAACTCACGTACGGCACGCTCCGCAGACAGGGCACGTACGACGCGATCATCGCCGATGCCGCGGGCCGTCCCGTCTCCGAGATCGATCCTGCGGTGCTCGATGCGCTGCGCCTCGGCGCGCACCAGCTGCTCTCCACCCGGGTGGCAGGGCATGCCGCCGTGAACGAGTCGGTGAACCTGGTCGCGACCGCGCAGGGCCGGGGAGCGGCGGGCTTCGCCAACGCCGTGCTGCGCCGTATCGGACGGGACACCCCCGGGGCCTGGCAGCAGAGAATCGAGAGTGCCGCCCGCTCGGACGACGAGCGGCTGTCGCTGCGGACGGCGCACCCGGTGTGGATCATCCGCGCACTGCGCCGCGCCCTCGCCGCCGAGGGGCGCGAGGACGAGCTCGACGCCCTCCTCGCCGCAGACAACGCCTCGCCGGAAGTCACCCTGGTGGCGCTGCCCGGTCTCGCCGAACCCGGAGAGCCGCGCCGCCCTTACGCTCCGACCGCGTTCGCCTCGCCAGGAGGGGATCCGCATCGTGTGGTGGCGGATGCCGCAGGCGCGGTGCGCGTGCAGGACGAGGGGTCGCAGCTGGTCGCACTGGCTCTGGCTGCTGCGCGCCCGATCGCCGAGGGGGAGCAGTGGCTCGACCTGTGCGCCGGCCCCGGTGGGAAGACAGCGCTGCTCGCAGCGGTCGCGCACGAGAGCGGAGCGGTCCTCGAGGCCAACGAGGTGGTCCCGGCACGGGCAGGGCTGGTGCGAAACGCGCTGCGCGCGGTGCCCGGCGATGTGACGGTGCACGAGGAGGACGGACGGGCCCTCGCGGCATCCCGCCCCGGGGCCTTCGACCGCATTCTCGTGGACGCCCCGTGCACCGGGCTCGGCGCGCTGCGCCGCAGGCCTGAGGCCCGCTGGCGCAAGAGCCCTGCGGATGTCGCAGACCTGGTCGCCCTGCAGACCGAGCTGCTCACCGAGGCTGTCTCGGCACTGGCTCCTGGCGGCATCGTGGCGTACGTGACGTGCTCGCCGCACCTGGCCGAGACCACCGGTGTGGTCTCCGAGGTCCTGCGCGACCGTGACGATCTCGTCGAGCTGGATGCACGTGCGATCCTGGCAGACGTCGCACGGTCGCCGCTCGACCTCGCTGATGACGGTTCCGGACGGGTGCAGCTCTGGCCGCACCGTCACGGCACAGACGCCATGTTCCTCGCGCTGCTGCAGCGCACTCCCGAAGGAGAGAGTCGATGAACCCGCGCATCAACCCCAGCATCCTCGCCGCAGACTTCGTCAACATGCAGGCGGAGCTGGCCCGCATCGCCAGCGCCGACTTCGCTCACGTCGATGTGATGGACAACCACTTCGTGCCCAACCTCACCTTCGGCCCGCAGATGGTCGAGCGCATCCAGGCGACCAGCCCGATCCCGCTGGACGTGCACCTGATGATCACGGACCCCGACCGTTGGGCGCCCGGCTATGCCGAACTCGGGGCGGCGAGCGTCACCTTCCACCTCGAGGCCGCGGCCGACCCGGTGTCGCTCGCGCGCCGGCTGCGCGGGATCGGCGCCCGCGCGGGCGTCGCGATCAAGCCGGGGACCGCGGGGGAGGCGCTCTACGACATCCTCGACGAGTTCGATCAGATCCTCGTGATGACCGTGGAGCCGGGCTTCGGCGGGCAGGGCTTCATGCCGGAGACCATGCCGAAGCTGCGCGCGCTGCGCGAGCAGGCCCGTCGTCGGGGCTCCGACGTGTGGCTGCAGGTCGACGGCGGAATCTCCTTCGACACCATCGCGCAGGCCGCTGAGGCGGGTGCCGACACCTTCGTGGCGGGTTCGGCCGTCTACGGCGCAGACGACGTGGAAGCGGCCGTCACAGGTCTCCGCGACCGTGCCCGAGCCGCTAGCCTTGAGGGGTGAAGACTTTCGACGAGCTGTTCGCCGAGCTGACCGAGACGGCGAAGACCCGTCCCGAAGGATCGGGTACGGTCGCGCAGCTCGACCGCGGCGTGCACGCCATCGGCAAGAAGATCGTGGAAGAGGCCGCCGAAGTGTGGATGGCCGCCGAGTACGAGTCCAAGGATGAGGCGGCCGAGGAGATCTCGCAGCTGCTGTACCACCTGCAGGTGATGATGCTCGCGAAGGGTCTGGATCTCGAGGACGTCTATCGACATCTGTGAGCGCGTCCGAAACAGACCCGTTCAACTCTGAAAGACATCCATGCTCCGTATCGCCGTTCCGAACAAGGGCTCGCTGTCAGAGACAGCGGCCGAGATGCTCGCGGAGGCCGGCTACACCGGTCGACGCGACCCGAAGACCCTGCACGTCGTCGACGCCGACAGCGACGTCGAGTTCTTCTACCTGCGTCCCCGTGACATCGCCACCTACGTCGCATCCGGCGCGCTCGACGTGGGCATCACCGGGCGCGACCTGCTTCGCGATGTGCGGCAGGACGACGCCCGTGAGATCGAGCAGCTCGGCTTCGCGCGCTCGACATTCCGCTTCGCGGCCCCTCCCGGGAAGTACCACACCATCCAGGACCTCGATGGCGTGCGCGTGGCCTCCGCGTACCCCGGTCTCGTCGACGACTTCCTGCGGGAGAACGGCGTGAACGCCGTGCTGGTGCCCCTGGACGGCGCTGTCGAGTCGGCGGTGAGGCTCGGTGTGGCCGATGTGATCGCGGACGTCGTCGAGACCGGCACGACCCTGAGACAGGCCGGCCTCGAGATCTTCGGTCCGGTGATCATCGAGTCGGAGGCCGTGCTGATCAGCCGCCCCGGCGACGTGGAGGGCACCGATCGTCTGCTGCGCCGCCTGCGCGGCGTCATGGTGGCTCGACGCTACGTGCTGCTCGACTACGACCTGCCCGCGGAGCTCGTGGATCAGGCCACGGCCATCGCCGGCGGTCGCGAATCGCCGACGATCTCGCCGCTGCGCGACCCCGCGTGGGTGGCTGTCCGCGTGATGATCCCGCGCAAGGGCATGAACCAGGTGATGGACGAGCTCTACGCGCTGGGCGCGCGGGCGATCCTGGTCACGGCGATCCACGCGGCGAGGCTCTGATGACACTCGCCTCCCGCGTCATCCCGTGCCTGGACGTGGCCGCCGGCCGCGTCGTGAAGGGCGTCAACTTCCAGAACCTGCGCGACATGGGCGACCCGGTCGAGCTGGCCGCGCACTATGCGGCCCAGGGTGCGGACGAGATCACGTTCCTCGACGTCACCGCGACGGTGGATGCCCGCGCCACGACCTACGACGTCGTGCAGCGCACGGCGGAACACGTCTTCGTGCCGCTCACGGTCGGGGGAGGGGTGCGCTCCACCGAGGACGTCGCCCGCCTGCTCGGGGTGGGCGCCGACAAGGTCGGTGTGAACTCCGCCGCGATCGCACGCCCCGATCTGATCGACGAGATCGCGGATCGCTTCGGCGCACAGGTGCTGGTGCTCTCCCTGGACGTGAAGCGCGCAGCCGGTGCGCCGTCCGGCTTCGTCGTCACGACGCACGGCGGCCGCACGGAGACGACGCTGGATGCCGCAGTCTGGGCCCGCGAGGCCACCGAGCGCGGTGCCGGCGAGCTGCTGGTGAACTCGATCGACGCCGACGGCACCCGGGATGGCTTCGATCTCGAGCTGATCCGGCTGATGCGTGAGGTCGCCTCGGTGCCGGTGATCGCCTCCGGCGGCGCCGGCCGGGTGGCAGATTTCCCGCCGGCGGTCGCTGCCGGCGCGGATGCGGTGCTCGCCGCCAGCGTGTTCCACAGCGGCATGCTCACGGTGGGCGAGGTCAAGGACGCGCTTCGCTCGGAAGGCGTGGTGGTCCGATGAGTGTGGACGAGCAGATCGCCGCCGTGGCGTGGAACGCCGACGGGCTGGCGCCTGTGATCGTGCAGCAGTGGGACACCCGCGAGGTGCTCATGCTCGCGTGGGTGGATGCCGAGGCGCTGCGCCGCACACTGACCACCGGCCGCGTCACGTACTGGTCTCGCTCTCGTCAGGAGTACTGGCGCAAGGGCGACACCTCAGGGCACATCCAGACCGTCCGCGGTGCTCAGATCGACTGCGACGGCGACACGATCCTGCTGCAGGTCGACCAGACCGGCGCCGCATGCCACACCGGCACCCGGACCTGCTTCGACGGCCGCGACCTCGACGCGGTGGTCGGGGGCGAGCAGGCATGAGCGCCCGCGGTCGCCTGATCGCCGTACTGGGCTTCCTCCTGGCCGGAGGGATCGGCGTGATCTCCGCCACCCAGACCTGGCTCACCGTCACGCGTGTGGACGGCTCGGAGCCGATCCTCGTCGCAGGGTCCGATGCCGTCGCGCTCCTCGCGCCGCTCTCGCTGGCGGTGCTCGCCCTCGGGGCGGCGCTGTCGATCGTCGGCCTGGTGCTGCGCTACATCTTCGCCGCCCTCGCCGCCGCGGCGGGCGTGGTGCTCATCATCGCCACCGTCCCGCTCGTCGCGGCTCCGCCGCTGACGGTGGTCGCGGGCCCCGTCGCCGAGAAGACAGGCCTGGCGGGGGACTCCGCGCTGCACGAGATCGTCGCCGCGATCACGCCCACCGCCTGGCCGGTGATCGCCCTGTGCTGCTGGTTCCTCGTGCTGCTCACCGCGATCTTCGCCGTCGTGACCGCCAAGGGGTGGAAGAGCGGCGGACGCCGGTACCGTACCGACGACGCACCGCACACGGCGAATCAGGGCCCGCTCGACGCCGTCGATTCCTGGGACGACCTGTCGCGTGGCACCGATCCGACCCGCTGATCCCGATAGACTGAACCCCGACGCTGAGCTTCCTGGAGGAGAACATGGCCAACTCGATCGCTGACCCCGGACACGGACACTCGCCTGCTGCGTGGACGGCTGTGATCGTGATGCTCGCCGGCTTCGCCATCGGCACGCTGGGGTTCTGCCTCGCCGAGTTCGGCCCGGTCTGGGTCGCTCTCATCTGGATCGGCGTCGCGCTCATCCCGATCGGCCCGATCGTCGGCTGGGCGATGGCCAAGGCCGGCTACGGGGTGAACGGCCCCAAGTACTCGCCGAAGGCTCACTGATGGTCCTCGCCGACCTCACGGCCGGCGCAGTCGAGGATGCCGAGCGTCGTGCTCTGACCAGGCCCCTGGCCGCCGTCGAGCGCGACGCACTCGCGCGCCCCGCCGCACGCGATGCCGTCGCAGCACTCGCCCCCGCCGACCGGGTCAAGATCATCGCCGAGGTCAAGCGGGCCAGCCCGTCCCGCGGTGCGCTGGCAGAGATCCCGGATCCCGCCCACCAGGCCGCCCTCTACGAGCAGGGCGGAGCCTCCGCGATCAGCGTGCTGACCGAGGAGCGCCGGTTCGGCGGGTCGCTCGCCGATCTCGAGGCCGTCACCTCCCGGGTCTCGTTGCCCGTGCTGCGCAAGGACTTCATCGCCACCCCGTACCAGGTGTTCGAGGCACGCGCCGCCGGTGCCGACCTCGCGCTGCTGATCGTCGCCGGCATCCCGGCGAAGACGCTGCAGGAGCTCTACGCACTCATCCTGGAACTGGGGATGACCCCGCTCGTCGAGACGCACGATGCCGATGAGCTGGAGACCGCGATCGATCTGGGCGCGAAGCTCATCGGCGTCAACGCCCGTAACCTCAAGACGCTGGAGCTCGATCGTGACCTGTTCGGCCGCCTGGCCGAGCGCATTCCGGCCGACCGCATCAAGATCGCCGAATCCGCCGTGCTCGAGCCGGCCGACGTGGCTCGCTATCGCCAGGCCGGCGCCGACGTCGTGCTGATCGGCGAGGCCCTCGTCACGGGCGACCCCGTCGCCACCCTGAACAGCTTCCTGGAGGTGGGATGAGTCTTCGCGACCAGCCCGGTCCCTTCTTCGGCGACTTCGGCGGGCGCTACATGCCCGAGTCGCTGATCGCCGCGATCGATGAGCTGACCGAGGCGTATCACGCCGCGATCGCCGACCCGGAGTTCCGGGCCGAGCTCGCCCACCTGCTGAGCTCGTACGCCGGGCGTCCGTCCGCGCTGACCGAGGTTCCGCGGTTCGCCGAGCACGCGGGGGGTGCGCGGGTCTTCCTCAAGCGCGAGGACCTCAACCACACCGGATCGCACAAGATCAACAACGTGCTCGGTCAGGCCCTGCTCACCAAGCGGCTCGGCAAGACCCGAGTGATCGCGGAGACGGGTGCAGGCCAGCACGGCGTCGCGACCGCGACCGCTGCGGCGCTGTTCGGCCTCGAGTGCACGATCTACATGGGCGAGGTCGACACCGAGCGCCAGGCGCTCAACGTCGCCCGGATGCGGCTGCTGGGCGCCGAGGTCGTTCCGGTCACCACCGGCTCGCGCACGTTGAAGGACGCGATCAACGACGCCTACCGCGACTGGGTCGCCACGGTCGAGAGCACCAACTACATCTTCGGCACGGCTGCGGGTCCGCATCCCTTCCCGGCGATGGTGCGCGACTTCCAGAAGATCATCGGCGAGGAGGCGCGGGAGCAGCTGCTGGCGGATGCCGGGCGCCTGCCGGACGCCGTCGTCGCCTGCGTGGGTGGCGGATCGAACGCCATCGGAATGTTCGACGCCTTCCTCGACGACGCCGACGTGAGACTCTACGGTGTCGAGGCGGCGGGTGACGGCGTGGACACCGAGCAGCACGCGGCCTCGATCGAGCGCGGTCGACCCGGCGTGCTGCACGGCGCGAAGACCTACGTGCTGCAGGACGAGGACGGCCAGACGATCGAGTCGCACTCGATCTCCGCCGGACTCGACTACCCCGGCGTCGGGCCCGAGCACGCCTGGCTCGCCGACATCGGGCGGGCGGAGTACATCCCCGCCACCGATGACGAGGCCATGCAGGCGCTGCGCCTGCTGAGCCGCACCGAAGGCATCATCCCCGCGATCGAATCGGCGCACGCGCTGGCCGGCGCGCTGCGCATCGGCCGTGAGCTCGGGCCGGACGGCGTGATCGCCGTCTGCCTGTCCGGCCGCGGCGACAAGGACATGGACACCGCGGCGCGGTACTTCCACCTCTACGACGAAGGGGCCGTGGAATGAGCCGCGTCGAGGACACCATCGCCAAGGCGCACAACGAAGGCCGCGGTGCGTTCGTCGGCTACCTGCCGGTGGGCTATCCGGATCTGGAGACCAGCATCCAGGCCGCGATCACGCTCGCGCGCAACGGCGTCGACATCATCGAGATCGGGCCGCCTTACAGCGACCCGGTGATGGACGGTCTCATCATCCAGGAGGCCACACAGCACGCCCTGGCCGCAGGGTTCAAGATGCGCGACCTGTTCACGGCCGTGAAGGCGATCACCGACGCCGTCGACGTGCCTGTCCTGGTCATGACGTACTGGAACCCTGTGCTGCAGTACGGCGTCGACCGGTACGCCGACGATCTGCTCGCCGCAGGTGGCGCCGGACTCATCACCCCCGACATCACGCCCGAGGCGGCAGGGGAGTGGATCGCGGCCAGCGAACGGACCGGCCTGGATCGCGTCTTCCTGGCCGCACCGACGTCCACCGATGAGCGTCTGGACCTCGTCGTGGCGTCATCCACAGGATTCGTCTACACGGTCTCCACCATGGGCATCACGGGTGAGCGTGCCGAGCTCGATCGCGCCGCGCGCGTGCTCGTCGAGCGACTGAAGGCTCACGGCGCGACCAACACGTGCGTGGGCATCGGCATCTCCAACGCCGAGCAGGTGAACGGCGTCGCCGAGTATGCCGACGGTGCGATCGTCGGCACGGCCCTGGTGCGCGCCCTCCGCGACGGCGGCCTGGACCGCCTCGCCGAGGTCACCCGTTCCCTCGCAGCGGGCACGCCGTCCGCACAGTTCTCGCTCGACAATTAGAATCGGTCTCATGTCCCTCAGCACCTTCTCCGGCGTGCTCGCCAGCATCCCGAGCCCTCCGAACAACACCTTCCCGCTCGGACCGCTCACGATCCACTACTACGCGCTGTGCATCATCGCGGGCATCGTCGCGGCGGTGCTGCTGACCAACCACCGCCTGACCAAGCGCGGTGCGGAGAAGTGGGTCGTCATCGACATCGCGATCCTCGCGGTGCCGCTGGCCATCATCGGGGCGCGGATCTTCCACGTGCTCACCCACCCGAACTTCTACTTCGGCCCGGGCAAGAACACCTGGAACCCGTTCGAGCCCGGCTCGGTGTGGGCGATCTGGGAGGGCGGCATCGCCATCTTCGGCGCGCTGATCGGCGGCGCCGTCGGTGCGTGGCTGGGCTGCAAGTGGACCGGCATCCGCTTCTGGACATTCGCCGACGCCCTCGCACCCGGTCTGCTGCTGGCGCAGGCCATGGGCCGGTTCGGCAACTGGTTCAACCACGAACTGTTCGGCCTGCCCACCGATCTGCCCTGGGGCCTCGAGATCGAGGAGAGCCACCCCGCCTTCCCGCCGGGGCTCGCGGAGGGAACGCTGTTCCACCCCACCTTCCTGTACGAGGTCATCTGGAACGGCCTGGGCGTCATCTTCCTGCTCTGGATCGGCAAGGCCCTGCGTCTGCAGTGGGGCAAGCTGTTCGCCGTCTACCTGATCTGGTACAGCGCCGGACGCATCGTCTGGGAGTCCATCCGGATCGATCCGAGCGAGATCATCCTCGGCCTGCGCAGCAATGTCTGGGCCGCGATCATCGGCGTCGTCGTCGGCATCGTGATCATCATCGTGCAGACCCGTCGCCACCCCGGCGTCGAGCCTTCGCCGTACATGACGGGGCGTGCCCCCGGGGCTGAGGTACAATCGGACAACCCCGATTCCTTCGTCGACGTGAGTGAGCCTCCCGCCGAAGCGATCACCGCAGGAGCCACCGCCACCAGCACGGCCCCGAGCACCGAAGACACCGCCCGATAAGGCTGCTTCATCCCCACGGGGAACAATCGCACTGAAAGCGGGCCAATGTCGTCCCCGGTCTCATCCGAGAGCAGTGTCAACTGAGATACGAGGACGGTGACTGGTGTACTTCCAGCCTCCCTACGGCGCCTCCGGCGCCTACCCCCCGAAGCAGGGGATGTACGATCCGGCGTTCGAGAAGGACGCGTGCGGGCTGGCGATGGTGGCCACCCTGCGCGGAACACCGGGCCACGACATCATCGCCCTGGCGCTGGAAGCGCTGAGAAACCTGGAGCATCGCGGTGCGATCGGCTCCGACGCGGGAACCGGCGACGGAGCCGGAATCCTCACCCAGATGCCCGACGCCTTCCTCCGCGCGGTCACCGACTTCGACCTTCCCCCGGTCGGCGAGTACGCCGCAGGCCTCGCGTTCCTCCCTCGGGAGTCGAGCGCCCGCCGCGAGCAGAAGGCCGGCATCGAGCGCATCGCCCGCGAAGAGGGCCTCACCGTGCTCGGCTGGCGCGTGGTGCCCACGGCGAACGAGAACCTCGGCAAGCTGGCCGACGAGGCGCGTCCCGCCTTCGAGCAGCTCTTCGTCTCGGGATCCGGCCTGTCGGGCATCGACCTCGACCGGATCGCCTATCGGCTGCGCAAGCGCGCCGGCCACGAACTCGACGCCTACTTCGTCTCGCTCTCCGCCCGCACCCTCGGCTACAAGGGCATGGTCACCACCCTGCAGCTCGAGCCGTTCTACCCCGATCTGCAGGACGAGCGCTTCGCCTCCGAACTCGCCGTCGTGCACTCCCGGTACTCGACCAACACCTTCCCGTCCTGGCCGCTCGCGCAGCCGCTCCGGATGCTCGCTCACAACGGCGAGATCAACACGGTCGGCGGCAACCGCAACTGGATGCGCGCCCGCCAGTCGCAGCTCGAGTCCGAGCTGCTCGGCGACATCCGTCCGCTGCTGCCGATCTGCACACCGGGCGCCAGCGACTCGGCCTCCTTCGACGAGGTGCTCGAGCTGCTGACGCTCACCGGCCGCAGCCTGCCCCACGCGATCATGATGATGGTCCCCGAGGCGTGGGAGAAGCAGGCGGATCTCGACCCCGACCTGCGCGCCTTCTACGAGTACCACTCGCACCAGATGGAGCCCTGGGACGGCCCTGCCGCACTGATCTTCACCGACGGCACGCTCGTCGGCGCCACGCTGGACCGCAACGGGCTGCGCCCCGGCCGCTGGACCGAGACCACCGACGGGCTGGTCGTCATCGGCTCGGAGACCGGCGTGCTGGAGTTCGAGCCCGAGCGCATCAAGCGCCGCGGCCGCCTGCAGCCGGGTCGGATGTTCGTGGTCGACACCGCGCAGCGCCGCATCGTGGAGGACGAGGAGATCAAGCGCGACCTCGCCACGCTGCACCCGTGGCGCGAGTGGCTCGACGACGGAGCCATCCGCCTGCCCGATCTGCCGGACCGCGAGCACATCATCCACCCCGCAGCCTCGATCGTCCGCCGTCAGCGCACTTTCGGGTACACCGAGGAGGAGGTGCGCATCCTGCTGACCCCGATGGGGCAGAACGGGGCGGAGCCGATCGGCGCGATGGGTTCGGACACACCGATCGCCGTGCTGAGCGAGCGCCCCCGTCTGCTGTTCGACTACTTCACGCAGCAGTTCGCACAGGTGACGAACCCGCCGCTGGACGCGATCCGCGAAGAGGTCGTCACCAGCCTGCGCCTCGGCCTCGGCCGGGAGCGCAACCTGCTCAGTTGGGGACCGGAGCACGCGCAGAGCGTGACGCTGGACTTCCCGGTGATCGACAACGACGAACTCGCCAAGATCCGCCACATCGACCGCGTCGTCCCCGGCCGCTGGACGGCGACGATCAAGGGCCTCTACCACTTCGATGCCGGCCCCCACTCGCTCGCGGAGCGTCTCGAGCAGATGTGCGCCGAGGCGGATGCCGCGATCGAGGCCGGTGCGGAGTTCCTGATCCTCTCGGATCGCGACTCGAACAAGGACCTCACCCCGGTGCCGTCCCTGCTCATGGTCGCTGCGGTGCACCACCACCTGATCCGCCGCGAGAACCGGATGAAGGTCGGCCTGATCGTCGAGGCCGGCGACGTGCGTGAGGTGCACCACGTCGCCACACTGATCGGCTACGGCGCATCCGCCGTGAACCCGTACCTGGCGATGGAGACCGTCGAGCACCTGGTGCGGACCGGATTCATCACCGATCTCGAACCCGAGCAGGCCGTGCACAACCTGATCCACGCGCTGGGCAAGGGCGTGCTGAAGATCATGTCGAAGATGGGCATCTCGACGGTGTCGTCCTATGCCGGAGCGCAGGTGTTCGAGGCCGTCGGTCTGAGCCAGGAGCTCGTCGACGCCTACTTCACCGGCACGACGACCCGCCTGGGCGGCATCGGCATCGAGGAGGTGTTCGCCGAGAATCAGGCGCGGCACGACTACGCCTACCCGGAGGACGCGGCAGCCACCGCGCACGAGCGGCTCTGGACCGGTGGCGAGTACCAGTGGCGCCGCGACGGCTCGCCGCATCTGTTCAGCCCCGAGACGGTGTTCCGCCTGCAGCACTCCACGCGCACCCGTCGCTACGACGTGTTCCGCGAGTACACCCAGCTGGTCGACGACCAGGCGAAGTCGCTGAAGACCCTGCGCGGGCTCTTCGAGCTGCGCACGGGGGAGCGGCCGCCGGTGCCGATCGACGAGGTCGAGCCCGTCTCCGAGATCGTCAAGCGCTTCTCGACCGGTGCGATGAGCTACGGCTCGATCTCCCGTGAAGCGCACGAGACCCTCGCGATCGCGATGAACCGCCTCGGCGGCAAGTCCAACACCGGCGAGGGCGGCGAGGACCCCGATCGCCTGGTCGACCCCGAGCGCCGCAGCGCCATCAAGCAGGTGGCGTCCGGTCGGTTCGGTGTCACGAGCCAGTACCTCACCGAGGCCGACGACATCCAGATCAAGCTCGCCCAGGGCGCGAAGCCCGGTGAGGGCGGTCAGCTGCCGCCGGGCAAGGTCTACCCCTGGGTGGCGCGCACGCGTCACGCGACCCCCGGCGTCGGCCTCATCTCGCCGCCGCCGCACCACGACATCTACTCGATCGAGGACCTCAAGCAGCTCATCTTCGACCTGAAGAGGGCCAACCCGCAGGCGCGCATCCACACCAAGCTCGTCAGCCAGTCGGGCATCGGCGCGGTCGCGGCGGGCGTGGCGAAGGCGCTCAGTGACGTGGTGCTGGTCTCCGGGCACGACGGCGGCACGGGCGCGAGCCCGCTGAACTCTCTCAAGCACGCCGGCACGCCGTGGGAGCTCGGCCTGGCCGAGACCCAGCAGACGCTCATGCTCAACGGCATGCGCGACCGCGTGGTCGTGCAGGTGGACGGGCAGCTGAAGACGGGCCGCGACGTGATCATCGGCGCGCTGCTGGGCGCGGAGGAGTTCGGATTCGCCACGGCACCGCTCGTGGTGAGCGGGTGCATCATGATGCGCGTCTGCCACCTGGACACCTGCCCGGTGGGTGTCGCGACGCAGAACCCGGTGCTGCGCGAGCGCTTCACCGGCAAGCCCGAGTTCGTGGTGAACTTCATGGAGTTCATCGCGGAGGAGGTGCGCGAGCTGCTCGCCGCCCTGGGCTTCCGGTCGATCGAGGAGATCGTGGGACGCACGGACCTGCTGCGCACCGACGCCGCCATCCGGCACTGGAAGGCCGACGGTCTCGACCTCGCTCCCATCCTCGAGGGGCCCGCGTTCCCCGCGGACGAGCCCCGTCGCGGCGGACGCTCGCAGGACCACGAGCTCGACAAGCACTTCGACGTCGAGCTGATCCGGATGTCGCACGATGCGCTGCAGTACCAGGACCCGGTGCTCATCGAGCTGCCCATCCGCAACACCGAGCGCGCGGTGGGCACCATGCTCGGCCATGAGGTGACCACGCGTCACGGTGCCGCGGGTCTGGCCAAGGAGACGATCGACATCACGCTGCACGGCACCGCCGGGCAGTCCCTCGGCGCGTTCCTTCCGCCGGGCATCTCGCTGCGGCTCGAGGGCGACGCGAACGACTACGTCGGCAAGGGCCTCTCCGGCGGTGACATCAGCATCCGTCCTCCACGAGGGGCGCTCTTCGAACCGCATCGCAATGTGATCGCCGGCAACGTGATCGGGTACGGCGCGACCGCCGGCACGATGTTCATCTCCGGTGTGGTCGGTGAGCGGTTCCTGGTGCGCAACTCCGGAGCGACCGCCGTCGTCGAAGGCGTCGGCGATCACGCGCTGGAGTACATGACGGGCGGAACGGCCGTCATCCTCGGCCCGACCGGCCGCAACCTCGGTGCCGGGATGTCGGGAGGCGTCGCCTACGTGCACCGCCTCGACACCGGAAAGATCAACGCCCAGTCGCTGCAGAGCGGCGAGCTCAGGCTCGAGCCGCTCGACCGGGCCGATCTCGAGCTCCTCCGCGGGCTGCTGGTCGAGCACGTCGAGCGCACGGCGTCGCCGATCGCGCAGAGCATCCTCGACGGCTTCGACGCTGTCGCGGACGAATTCACCAAGGTGCTGCCGCGCGACTTCGCGGCGGTGCAGAGCGTACGCCAGGAGGCGGAGCAGGCGGGGATCGATCCCGACGGCGACACCGTCTGGCACCGGATCCTGGAGGTGACCGGTGGCTGATCCCAAGGGCTTTCTCAAGGTGACCGAGCGGGAGCTGCCCGCTCGGCGCCCCGTCCCGGTTCGCATCATGGACTGGAAAGAGGTCTATGAGAAGGGCGACACCGCGGTGCTGCGTCGCCAGGCGAGCCGCTGCATGGACTGCGGTGTGCCGTTCTGCCATTCCGGATGCCCGCTGGGCAACCTCATCCCGGAGTGGAACGATCTCACCTGGCGCGGCGAGGACCGCTCCGCCATCGAGCGGCTGCACGCCACGAACAACTTCCCGGAGTGGACAGGGCGGCTCTGCCCGGCTCCCTGTGAGAGCGCCTGCGTGCTGGGCATCAACCAGCCTGCGGTGACGATCAAGCAGATCGAGCAGTCCATCGCCGACCAGGCGTTCGACAGCGGCTGGGTGCAGCCGCAGCCGCCGGCGCGCCTCACGGGAAAGACCGTGGCCGTGATCGGCTCCGGCCCCGCCGGACTCGCCGCGGCGCAGCAGCTCACCAGGGCCGGTCACACCGTGGTCGTCTACGAGCGCGATGACCGCGTCGGCGGGCTGCTGCGCTACGGCATCCCGGACTTCAAGATGGAGAAGCAGCATGTCGATGCGCGCCTCCGTCAGATGGAGGAGGAGGGCACCCGCTTCCGTGCCGGTGTCGCGGTGGGGAAGGACATCGGCTGGGACGAGCTCCGAGCCCGCTACGACGCCGTCCTCGTCGCCACCGGTTCCACCGTGCCCCGTGACCTGCCGATCCCCGGGCGAGACGCCGAGGGAGTGCACTTCGCGATGGAGTACCTCGTGCAGTCGAACAAGGCCACTGCGGGTGATGAGGTTCCCGAGCAGATCACCGCCGAAGGCCGGCATGTCATCGTGATCGGCGGTGGCGACACCGGCGCGGACTGCATCGGCACCGCGCACCGGCAGGGCGCTCTCAGTGTCACGAACCTCGCGATCGGGCGCCAGCCCGCCGATGCGCGGCCGGACCACCAGCCGTGGCCGATGATGCCGACGCTGTTCGAGGTGTCCTCGGCGCACGAGGAGGGCGGCGAGCGGGTATATCTCGCCTCGACCGTCGAGTTCCTCACCGATGACGCGGGCAGGGTGCGTGCGCTGCGCGTGGCCGAGACCGAGTACGTCGACGGCCGCCGCATCCCGAAGAGCGGCACCGAGCGCGAGATCCCCGCGGACCTGGTGCTGATCGCGATGGGCTTCACCGGGCCCGAGTCCGACACATTCGACGGTGGCTCCTCGCCGGTCCAGACCGAACGCGGTACCCTTCGTCGAGACGCCGATTACCAGTCGACCGTCCCCGGTGTGTTCGTCGCAGGAGACGCCGGACGCGGACAGTCGCTGATCGTCTGGGCGATCGCCGAGGGTCGCGCAGCGGCCGCGGCGGTGGATCGTCACCTGATGGGCTCGACGGTGCTGCCGGCACCGGTTGCCCCGACGGATGTCGCGATCGGCGTGCAGCCCGCGTAGGCTGGCGGCGGCAACGTCGCCTATTTCCGATCCCCCCTCTACCCTGGAGATGCTGTTGAGACGCGCGAAGATCGTCGCCACACTGGGCCCCGCCACATCCACCTATGAGACCGTGCGTGCACTGTTCGATGCCGGCGTGGATGTCGCGAGGCTGAACCTCAGCCACGGCGACTACACCGTGCACGACGCGAACTACGCGAACGTGCGCCGCGCCGCGGAGGACGCCGGTCGTGCGGTCGCCGTGCTCGTCGACCTGCAGGGCCCGAAGATCCGCCTCGGCAAGTTCGAGGACGGCCCGTACGAGCTCGCCGTCGGAGACATCTTCAAGATCACCACGGAAGACATCGTGGGCAACCGCGAGATCTGCGGCACGACGTTCAAGGGCCTGCCCCAGGACGTCAAGCCCGGTGACTTCCTGCTGATCGACGACGGCAAGGTCCGTGTCGAGGTCGTGGAGACCGACGGCGTCACCGTTACCACGCGTGTCGTGGTCGCCGGTGCGGTGTCGAACAACAAGGGCATCAACCTGCCCGGCGTGGCTGTCAGCGTTCCCGCGCTGAGCGAGAAGGACGAGGCGGATCTGCGCTGGGGCCTGCGCACCGGCGCCGACATCATCGCGCTGTCGTTCGTGCGGGATGCCGCGGACGTGACCCGCGTGCACGAGATCATGGCCGAAGAGGGGATCAAGATCCCGGTCATCGCCAAGATCGAGAAGCCGCAGGCGGTCGACAACCTCGAGGAGATCGTCGAGGCCTTCGACGGCATCATGGTGGCCCGTGGCGACCTGGGCGTCGAGCTGCCGCTCGAGGCCGTGCCGATCGTGCAGAAGCGCGCGGTCGAGCTGGCGCGCAGCCAGGCGAAGCCCGTGATCGTGGCGACGCAGATGCTGGAGTCGATGATCTCGAGCCCGGTGCCGACCCGCGCCGAGACCTCGGATGTCGCGAACGCGGTGCTCGACGGCGCCGACGCGGTCATGCTCTCGGGCGAGACCAGCGTGGGGGAGTACCCCGTGGTCGTCGTGGAGACGATGGCCCGCATCATCGAGTCCACCGAGGAGCACGGCCTGGAGCGCATCCAGCCGCTGCGCAACAAGCCGCGCACCCAGGGGGGCATCATCACGCTGGCGGGTGAGGAGGTCGCGGAGTTCGTCGAGGCGAAGTACATCTGCGTCTTCACCCAGTCCGGTGACTCGGCTCGTCGCATGTCCCGCCTGCGCCCGCGCATCCCGATGCTCGCGTTCACGCCCGAGCCGGGCATCCGCCGCCGTCTGGCGATGACGTGGGGCATCCGCACCGCGCTCGTGGACGTGGTGGAGCACACCGATCTGATGTTCCACCAGGTGGACGAGTACCTGCTCGGCAACAAGCTCGCCGTCGAAGGCGACAAGGTCGTCGTGATCTCGGGTTCCCCTCCCGGGATCATCGGCTCGACCAACGACATCCGCGTCCACCAGGTCGGGGATGCGGTCGGCGGAGCGGCGCCGGTCTACAAGTCGAAGAACTGATCGCACAGGAAGGGCGGGGCCGTCCGGCTCCGCCCTTTCCCGTGCGATAAAGTCGGTCAGGGCCGGCGTGGCGGAATGGCAGACGCGGAGCACTCAAAATGCTTTGTCGAAAGACGTGTGGGTTCGAGTCCCACCGCCGGCACAAGTTGAACAGATAGGATTTTCCCCGTGACTGAAGAGCAGCAGCCTGAGCAGCCCACGGCATCCGCCCCGCGACGCGTCGTCGTCGCCGAGGACGAGTCGCTGATCCGCCTCGACATCGTGGAGATCCTCCGCGACAACGGGTTCGATGTCGTCGGCGAGGCCGGCGACGGCGAGACCGCTGTGGCGCTTGCCACCGAACTGCGTCCGGACCTGGTCGTCATGGACGTGAAGATGCCCCAGCTCGACGGCATCAGCGCCGCCGAGAAGCTGCACAAGAACAACATCGCTCCCGTCGTGCTGCTGACCGCGTTCAGCCAGAAGGAGCTCGTCGAGCGCGCCAGCGAGGCCGGCGCGCTCGCCTACGTCGTCAAGCCGTTCACGCCGAACGACCTGCTGCCCGCGATCGAGATCGCCCTGGCCCGCCACGAGCAGATCATCACGCTCGAGGCCGAGGTCGCCGACATGGTCGAGCGTTTCGAGACCCGCAAGCTCGTCGACCGGGCCAAGGGCCTGCTGAACGAGAAGATGGGCCTCTCGGAGCCCGAGGCGTTCCGCTGGATCCAGAAGGCGTCGATGGACCGCCGCCTGACGATGCAGGACGTCGCGAAGGCGATCATCGAGCAGCTCGCCCCCAAGAAGTGATGACCTGAGGACGCGCCGCGCCTCAGGCGGGCGCGTCCTTGATCATGTTCGTGATGCGGATGGTCGAGCAGCGACGTCCCTGATCGTCGCTGACCACGATCTCGTGCACGGTGATGCTGCGCCCGAGGTGGATCGGAGTGCACACGCCCGTCACGGTCCCGCTGGTCGCCGAACGCGTGTGCGTGGCGTTGATGTCCACACCGACCGCGAGCTTCCCAGGGCCGGCGTGCAGGTTCGCCGCCATGGACCCGAGAGACTCGCCGAGCACCACGTAGGCGCCGCCGTGCACGAGCCCGACCGGCTGGGTGTTGCCCTCCACGGGCATGGTGGCGACGCTGCGCTCGATCGAGAATTCGGTGAACTCGATGCCCATCTTCTCGGCCAGGGCGCCCATGCCTCGGCGGGTGGCCCACTCCAGGCCGTCGGTCGTGGTCGTGTCGCTCACTCGTCCTCCTCAGCGCGTGTCCGTCGCCCTCGTTAGGCTGACAGGGTGACGGACTCCGCAAAGCCTACCCTCATGGTCGTCGACGGCCATTCGCTCGCCTACCGTGCGTTCTTCGCCCTCCCGGTCGAGAACTTCACCACACGCGACAACCAGCACACGAACGCCATCTACGGCTTCCTGTCGATGTTCGTGAACCTCATCAAGGCCGAGCAGCCGACGCATCTCGCGGTCGCCTTCGACACCTCGCGACACTCGTTCCGCACCGACGAGTACCCCGAGTACAAGGCCACCCGCTCAGAGACGCCCAGCGAGTTCCGGGGTCAGATCCCGCTGCTGCAGGACTGCCTCGCCGCGATGTCGGTCCCTGTGCTCACCAAGGAGGGCATCGAGGCCGACGACATCCTCGCGACGCTGTCCACCCAGGGATCCGCCCTGGGCTACGACGTGCTCGTGGTCTCGGGAGACCGCGACACGATCCAGCTCGTGAACGATGAGGTGACGCTGCTGTACCCGTCGGTGCAGGGCGTCTCGCAGCTCAAGCGCTACGACCCGGCGGCGGTGCAGGAGCGCTACGGCGTGCGGCCCGAGCAGTATTCCGACATCGCCGCGCTGGTCGGCGAGACCAGCGACAATCTGCCGGGTGTCCCGAAGGTCGGCGAGAAGACCGCGGTCAAGTGGCTGACCCAGTTCGGCACGCTCGACGAACTGCTGGAGCGCTCGGGTGAGATCAAGGGCGTCGTGGGCGGTAACCTGCGCGACCACATCGATGACGTGCGCCGCAACCGCAAGCTCAACCGCCTGCTGACCGATGTCGAGCTGCCGGTCGGCCCCGCCGACCTCGCGGTCGCCCCGATCGACGCTCAGGCGGTGCGCGACATCTTCGCCCGCCTCGAGTTCCGTACGCTGCTGCCGCGTGTGTTCGACGCGGTCGGCGCCCACGACGAGGACGCTGAGACCGCGGCCTCCGTGGACCTCCCCGAGGCCGTCCAGGCCGCAGCAGCTGACATCGCGAGTTGGCTCGCCTCTCAGCAGGACGAGGTGGCGCTCACACTGGTGCCCGGAGCACGCCCGACCCGCATCGGCGTCGCGACCGCGACCGAGCTGCGCGAGGGCGACTGGAACGAAGAGATGGCCGACGCGCTGCGCACGTGGCTCGAGTCGGATGCGCCGAAGGCGCTGCACGACGCGAAGCCCCAGGTGAAGGCGCTGACCGCCGCCGGCATCCGGCTCGGCGGGCTCGCCTACGACACCAGCCTCGCCGGCTGGCTGCTGCGGCCGAGTTTCCCCGACAAGACCCTCGGCGACCTCGTGGAGCGCTACCTCGGTGAGAAGCTGCCCGAGTCGGACCCCTCGCAGCTCGTCCCCGAGACCGACGGTGCGACGCCGTCGCAGGAGGCGTGGTTCACGCTGCGGACAGCGCACGCGCTGCGCGACGAACTGCCCGAGTCCGTGGCCACGGTGCTCACCGACATCGAGCTGCCCACCCTGCTGACGCTGGCCGACATGGAGACCGCAGGCGTCGCCGTCTCGCACGAGGTGCTCTCGACCTTCTCCGCGGAGCTGGGCGCGCGGGCCGAGGGCATCGCGCAGGACGCGTACGTCACGATCGGCCGCGAGGTGAACCTCGGCTCTCCGAAGCAGCTCCAGGAGGTGCTCTTCGAAGAGCTTCAGCTGCCGAAGACGCGCAAGACGAAGACCGGCTATTCGACGGATGCCGCTTCGCTCGCCGACATCCAGGAGAAGAGCCCGCACATCTTCCTGGAGCAGCTCTCGCAGCACCGCGAGGCGACCAAGCTGCGCCAGATCATCGAGTCGCTCGACACCGCGATCCGCGACGACCACCGCATCCACACCACCTACGTGCAGACCGGCAGCCAGACCGGGCGTCTGTCCAGCACCGACCCGAACCTGCAGAACATCCCGGTGCGCACCGAGGAGTCCCGCCGCATCCGCAGCGCCTTCGAGGTCGGCGAGGGGTACGAGACGCTGCTCACCGCCGACTACTCGCAGATCGAGATGCGCATCATGGCGCATCTCAGCGGCGACGAGGGCCTCATCGAGGCGTTCAACTCCGGCGAGGATCTGCACCGCTTCGTCGGGGCACGGGTGTTCGGCGTCGAGCCGTCCGAGGTGACCCCGGCGATGCGCACCAAGGTCAAGGCGATGTCCTACGGTCTGGTCTACGGCCTGAGCGCCTTCGGCCTGTCCAAGCAGCTGCGCATCGAGCAGTCCGAGGCCAAGGGGCTCATGACCGAGTACTTCGCCCGGTTCGGCGCGGTGCGCGACTACCTGCGTGCGTCGGTGATGGCGGCGAAGGAGGTCGGCTACACCGAGACGATCTTCGGTCGCCGCCGCCCGTTCCCCGACCTGTCCAGTCCGAACCGCGTGCTGCGCGAGAACGCCGAGAGGGCGGCGCTGAACGCACCGATCCAGGGCAGCGCCGCCGACATCATGAAGATCGCGCTGTTCCGCATCCACGACGACCTGCGCGCCGCCGACCTCTCCTCGCGGGTGCTGCTGCAGATCCACGACGAACTCGTGGTCGAGGTCGCGGCAGGGGAGTGGGACGCCGTCGAGGGCATCGTCCGCGATCGCATGGGCGGCGCGGCCGACCTCTCCGTTCCGCTCGACGTCCAGGTCGGCCGAGGACGCGACTGGAATGAGGCGGCCCACTGACTAGGCTCGACCCCATGACTGATTCACGCACGCCCTCGGCGATCGACAAGGTCGCCGAGGAATGGGTCGACGAACTCGTCGGCCTGTCGCCGGTGCTGGCGACTTACATCGGCCGCAACGAAGCGAACGGCCGCCTCGACGATCTCAGCCCTGAAGGGCATGAGCAGAGTGTCGAGGCGACCCGTCGCACGCTCGCCGCCCTGCAGGACCTGGAGCCCGTCGACCACATCGACGAGGTCACCAAGTCTGATCTGTCCTCCCAGCTGCAGCTCGACCTCGAGTTGCACGAAGCGCAGTGGCACCTGCGCGATCTCAACGTGATCGCCTCGGCGGCGCAGGACTTCCGCCAGGCCTTCGACCTGATGCCCACCGCCACCACAGACGACTGGTCGGTCGTCGCCGAGCGCCTCGCAGCCATCCCGCAGGCGCTCCGCGGGTACACCGCCACGCTGCGCGAGGGCATCGCAAAGGGCGTCGTCCCCGCGCGCCGTCAGGTCACTGAAGTCGCGACGCAGATCACCAGGTACACGGCCGACGACGGCTTCTTCGCCTCGTTCGTCGCGGGAGCCGCCCCCGAGGACGGTCAGCTGCCCGCATCGCTCGCCCGCACCCTGTCCGACAACGCCGGTGCGGCCCGCGTGGCCTACGACCAGCTGCGCGACTTCCTGGCCACCGAGCTCGCCCCGGCGGCGGGCGAGGACGACGCGGTCGGCCGCGAACTCTACGCACTGAACTCCCGCCGCTTCCTCGGTGCGACGATCGACCTCGACGAGACCTACGAGTGGGGTCGTGAAGAGCTCGCCCGCATGATCTCCGAGCAGGAGGCGATCGCGAACGAGATCCTGCCCGGCGCGACCGTCGAGCAGGCCGTCGCACACCTCGAGGCCGACGCCTCGCGCCGGCTCGTCGGCACGGACGCGCTGCAGCAGTGGATGCAGCAGACCAGCGACCGGGCGATCGCCGAGCTGGGTGCCACGCACTTCGACATCCCCGAGCAGATCCGCGAGCTCGAGTGCATGATCGCGCCTACGCAGGAAGGCGGAATCTACTACACCGGTCCGACGGACGACTTCTCCCGTCCCGGCCGTATGTGGTGGTCGGTGCCCGAGGGCGTCACCGAGTTCGACACCTGGCGCGAGCTCACCACGGTCTACCACGAGGGTGTTCCGGGCCACCATCTGCAGATCGCGCAGGCGACCTACAACCGGGCCGAGCTGAACAGCTGGCGCCGCCTGCTGGCCGGCACCTCCGGTCACGCCGAAGGCTGGGCGCTGTACGCGGAGCGTCTGATGGAGCAGCTGGGCTATCTCGACGACCCGGCGGATCGTCTGGGCATGCTCGACGGCCAGCGCATGCGCGCCGTGCGCGTCGTGCTCGACATCGGCGTGCACCTGCGCAAACCGCGCCTCGACGGCGAGGGGATCTGGGACCACGACTACGCGCTCGAGATGATGCGCCGCAACGTGAACATGTCGGACGAGTTCCGTCAGTTCGAGGTGAACCGCTACCTCGGCTGGCCGGGACAGGCTCCTTCCTACAAGGTCGGGCAGCGCATCTGGGAGCAGGTCCGCGACGCGTACCGCGCCGAGCGGGGCGACGACTTCTCGATGAAGGAGTTCCACAAGCGCGCCCTCGACATGGGCGGCGTCGGGCTCGACACCCTGCGCACGGCGCTGCTGGGCTGAACGCACCGGCAGACGCGGGGGTCATCCGGGAATGCCCGGGTGGCCCCCGTGTTGCATTCGTGTGAATACGAAAGGGACTTCATGAACGTGGAATTCGGACTCGGCACTTTCGGCGACATGTCGACGGACCTCGACGGCTCGCCGCTGACGGGGGCGCAGACCATCCGCAACGTCGTCGCCCAGGCGGAGCTCGCCGACAGCCTCGGCGTCGACTACTTCGCGGTGGGGGAGCACCACCGGCCCGAGTTCGCGATCTCCGCCCCCGAGATGGTGCTGGCCGCCATTGCGAGCCGCACGGAGCGGATCAAGCTCGGCACAGCGGTCACCGTGCTCTCCTCGGATGACCCTGTGCGGGTGTACGAGCGCTTCGCGACGCTCGACGCCGTCTCGAACGGCCGGGCGGAGCCCGTGCTGGGCCGCGGGTCGTTCACGGAGTCCTTCCCGCTCTTCGGCTACGACCTGCGGGATTACGAGGCCCTGTTCGAGCAGAAGCTCGACCTGTTCGCCGAGCTTGTCAAGGAGCAGCCGGTCACATGGTCCGGCACGATGCGTCCCGCCCTCCATGACGCCGACGTGTTCCCGAAGACGGAGAACGGCCTGCGACCCTGGGTCGGCGTGGGCGGCAGCCCCGAGTCGATCCTCCGCGTCGCGCGATACGGCTTCGGTCTCACCCTTGCGATCATCGGGGGAGCGGCGTTCCGGTTCAAGCCGCTCGTGGACCTCTACCATCGCGCGGTCGACCAGTTCGGCACCGAGGTCCGCCCCATCGCGGCCCACTCACCGGGACACATCGCCGACACCGACGACGAGGCCTGGGAGCAGGCCTACCCGGGATTCGAGGCGATGAACCGCACGATCGGGCGTGAGCGCGGCTGGCCGTCGTACAGCCGGGCGCAGTTCCAGAACGACGTCGGCCCGATGGGCGCGACATATGCAGGCTCGCCGGATCGGGTGGCGGCCAAGATGGCGGACACCATCCGCACGCTCGGCCTCGGTCGCTTCGAGCTCAAGTACGCCACCGGCACGACTCCGCACGAGCACCTGATGCGCAGCATCGAGCTGTACGCCACGGAGGTCGTTCCGCGGGTGCGCCGCCTGCTCGCCGACGACTGACCCTTCGCGGCTCGGGTCGCGGCTTCGTCCTAGGATGAAGGTCATGCCCGACACCGTCGTCCCGAGCCGCCGCTCCCTGGCGTCGCGCCTCGACGCGCTCCCGCTCACCCGTCGCCACCTCCGCATCCTCACCGGATCGGGTGTCGGCTGGGCGCTGGACGCGATGGATGTCGGCCTGATCTCGTTCATCATCGCCGCACTCGCACAGCAGTGGGCGCTCACGCCGGGTCAGTTGGGCTGGATCGCCTCTGTGGGTTTCATCGGCATGGCGATCGGTGCGAGTGTCGGAGGTCTGCTCGCGGATCGCTACGGGCGCCGGCAGGTGTTCGCCGTCACCCTGCTGGTGTACGGCATCGCCACCGGAGCCAGCGCCCTCGCCGCCGGTGTGACGGGCCTGCTCATCCTGCGCTTCATCGTCGGACTCGGCCTCGGCGCCGAGCTGCCCGTCGCGTCCACCTACGTCAGCGAGATCGTCCCCGCCCGTATCCGGGGTCGTCTGATCGTGGTGCTCGAGGCGTTCTGGGCGGTGGGCTGGACGGCGGCCGCCCTGATCGGATTCTTCGTGATCCCGGCATCCGAGGACGGCTGGCGCTGGGCCTTCGCGATCGGCGCGATCCCGGCCCTCTATGCGGTGGTCGTGCGCTGGGGGCTGCCGGAGTCGCCGCGCTGGCTCGCCGGAAGAGGGCGGATCACGCGCGCGCAGCGCATCGTCGAGACGTTCGAGAGGGATGCCGGGATCGTGCTGTCCCCGGCGATCAACAAGGAGCCCGACACGCGTCCCGTCGCGGTCACCACGGCGGCGCGTCTGGCGACGCTGTGGAACCAGGAATTCCGGCTGCGCACCCTGAGCATCTGGTTGGTGTGGTTCTGCGTGAACTTCGCCTATTACGGGGCGTTCATCTGGATTCCGAGCATCCTCGTCGCGGCCGGCTACGACCTGGTGCGCTCGTTCGGCTTCACGCTGATCATCACGCTCGCCCAGTTGCCCGGGTACGCGGTCGCCGCGTGGCTGATCGAGGTGTGGGGGCGCCGCACGACGCTCTCAGTGTTCCTCGTCGGCTCCGCCGTGTCGGCGGTGCTGTTCGGCACTGCGGGCAGCACAGGCATGATCATCGCAGCGGGCATGGCTCTGTCGTTCTTCAACCTCGGCGCCTGGGGTGCACTGTACGCCGTCACCCCCGAGATCTATCCGACCTCGCTGCGCGGAACCGGTGCGGGCTGGGCTGCGGGGGTGGGCCGGATCGCCAGCATCTTCGCGCCGCTGCTCGTTCCGGTGATGCTCGACGCGGGCGGCGCGCCGCTGGTCTTCATCGTGTTCTCGGCGTTCTTCGTGGTCGCAGCCGTCGGCGCGTGGGGCCTTGTCGATCGCCGAGGCGCTCGGCTCGACGACCGCTGACCTTCGACGAGAAGTCGCAATAGGCTGGACGGATGGCGGCTGTGCGATTCGTGGCGATCGGAGACTCCTTCACCGAGGGCGTGGGCGACGAGCTCCCCGACGGCCGGGTGCGCGGCTGGGCGGACATCGCCGCGCAGGGGTGGGCGAACGCTGCGGGTGAGCCGATCGAGTACGCGAACCTCGCCATTCGAGGCAAGCTCGCCTGGCCCATCGTCGAGCAGCAGCTCGAGCCGGCACTCGCATTGCGTCCGACGCATCTGTCGTTCAACGCCGGCGGCAACGACATGCTCCGCCCGAAGGCTGACATCGAGCACATCGCCGACTCGTTCACCCGCGTGCTGCGTCGCTGCGACGAGCAGGGCGTGACGATGATCGTGCTCTCCGGCGCCAACCCGAGCGGTCAGCTGCCGATGGGAAAGATGATCCAGGCCCGCGGCGACGAGCTGTCCGCTGCGGTGCTGCGCCGCTTCGAGGACCGCCCCGATGTGCTGCGCGCGCTGAACTGGCCCGATGCCGAGCTCTCCACGCCTCCTTACTGGTCCGAGGACCGACTGCACATGAACTCCAACGGGCACCACAGAGTCGCCGCGCGAGTGCTGCACGCTCTGGGTTTCGAGCCGCCCGCGCAGTGGTGGGCGGCGCATGAGCACGGCCCGGTGGGCCCCGCCGGTCTCCAGTACTACCGGGAGTTCGTCGGCCCGTGGATCAAGCGGCGCGTCACACGGACGTCCTCCGGAGATGGACGGGCAGCGAAGTACCCGACCTGGGTCGAGCGGACCCCGCAGTGACGGGGACCGGCGGCGAAGTCCCCGCGGTCGCTTGACCATGGACCTGTGGGAGATGCGCCGCCTGGACGGCGGCGCCGTGACTCTGCACGACGCGCGGAGGAACGAACACCGCACCGTGCAACTGGAGTCCTACGAGATGGGCGTCTTCGCCGTGACGCAGGAGCAGTTCGCCGAGGTGCTCGGCGTGCCGGCGACACATCCGCGCCGGCCGGCATCCGATCTCAGCTGGCTGCGCGCGATCCGGTTCTGCAACGCCGCGTCCGAGTGGGAAGGGCTGGATCCTGCGTACTCGTTCGACGGAGAGGACGTGACCTGGCATCTGGACAGTGACGGCTACCGTCTGCCGACTGAGGCGGAGTGGGAGTTCGCCTGCCGCGCCGGGTCTGTGGCGCCGCACTACGGACCGCTTGCGGACGTGGCCTGGACGGGTGCGGACGGCGTGCCCACCCCGCAGGACGTCGGCCTGCGCCTGCCGAACCTCAACGGCCTGTTCGACATGCTCGGCAACGTGTGGGAATGGTGCTGGGATCTCCTGGATCCGGCGCGCTATGACGACTACCGGGTGTTCCGCGGCGGCGGCTTCGCCGATGACGCCTGGAGTGTGCGCGCATCGGTGCGTCGCGGGGGCGCCCCACGGATGCATCACGAAGACGTCGGGATGCGCCTCGCGCGCGGAGGATTCGACGCGGTCGACGCCGCACAGGGCTGGTCCGCCACGGTCGATGTCGAGCGCGGCGGTCGAGGCGGAGCACGACCGCTCGGCTGGACGCCCCGGGGGTGACCGCTCAGTCCCTGAGCCGGATCATGTAGCGGTTCGGGTCCTCCGAGGGCGCGAAGCCGTACTGCGCGTACAGGCCGTGCGCATCAGCCGTGGCGAGCACGATGCGCCGCACCGTCGTCTGCTCGATGTCGGAGATGACGCCCTCGACCAGCAGCTTGCCGACGCCGTTTCCGCGCGCGGCCGGGTCGACGAACACGTCGCAGAGCCAGGCGAAGGTCACGGCATCGGTGACGACGCGGGCGTATGCGACCTGCCGGCCCGAACCGTCGAGGACGGCGTAGTTGCGGGAGCCGTCGATCGCGGCATCCTGCATCTCCCGTGCCCGCCCGGCCGCCCAGTACGACTGCTCGCTGAGCCAGGCGTGCACGCGGGCACGATCGATGTCGGCGAGATCGGAGGAGAAGCGGTATGCGGAGGTCATCCTTCATCCTATGAGGACGGCAGGCGGCCCCTGCCGGTCATCGCCGCGGCCGCTCCGGGTCGAGTCCCATCCGGATGCGGGTTCGCTTGCGCTCGATGCTGATGAACGTCACGCCGAGGGCCCAGAGCGGCAGCTGGGTCGCGAACGCCCAGCGGAAGGCCTCAAGGGAGTAGGTGTCGGGTGTTCCAGCGCCCTGCAGGTCGAGTGTGAGGCCGATCAGGAAGATCGCGATGAGGGCGGCGAGGAAGCCGCCCGAGTTGGTGAGCCCGGTGGCCGTGCTGAGGCGGTGCGCGGGGTTGTGCGTGCGCGCGTGGTCGAAGGCGATCATGGACGCCGGCCCGCCCGCGGCGAGCGCGACGACCAGGGCGACGAGGAGCCAGGTCGGTGCAGGGCCCGGCCAGAGGATGACGGCGAGCCAGGCGACCACCTGAACGGCGACGCTGGGGATCACGAGGGCCCGCGACCTGCGCAGCGGGATGCGGCGGGAGAGTTCGCCGATCAGAGGGCCGAGGGCCATCGCGACGATGACATTGAGCGAGAGCAGGGATGCGGCGGCGGCGTTGCTGAGCCCCTCACCCGCGGTGAGGAACGGCATGCCCCACAGCAGCAGGAACGCCGTGCCCGCGAACGGCGTGGTGAAGTGCGACCAGAACGCGAGACGGGTGCCGGGGTGCGCCCAGGCCGCACGGATGCCGGTGCCGGTGTCTATCGCCGAGGTCACCACCCGGATCGCACCGGTGTCTGTGTTGACCGACACATCGGCCTTCTGCTCCGGCGGGTGGTTGCGGATGACGGCCCAGGTGAGGATGGCGAAGAGCACGCCGAGCCCTGCGATGCTGCCGAATGCGATCGACCAGGAGGTCGCGTGCAAAAGCGCGGCGAGCGGGATGAGGGCGAGCAGCTGACCGCACTGACCGACCAGGCCGGTCAGCTGCACCATGAGGGGGCCGCGCTGTGCGGGGAACCAGGTGGCGACCAGCCGGAGGACGGCGGGAAAGATCGCGGCGTCGCCGGCGCCGAGGAGCATGCGGGCGATCAAGGCCACGCCGATGCTCGGCGAGACCGCCATCACGAACTGGCCGACCGCCATCAGCAGCATCCCGATGGCCATGATGGGGCGGGAGCCGTAGCGGTCGAGAAGCACGCCGATGGGGATCTGCATCCCGCCGTAGACGGCGAGCTGCACCACGGCGAACAGCGACAGCGTCGCGGCATCCGCGTTGAACCTGTCGGCCGCATCGACGCCGACCGCACTGAGCGAAGCACGGTTGGTGATCGCGAGCATGTATGCCGTGACTCCCACGCCCCAGATCAGCCAGGACCGCCAGCCGGGAGCCGAGACAGGAAGCGCACGCGTCACCTGATCGACTCTAGTCCTGGTACCGCCTCGGCTAGCCTCGGGGGAGTGAGCCTGTTCGCGTCGACCGCCGAGTACTACCGTCGTCATCGTTCGGGGGTACCCGCCGAGGTCGCCGAGATCCTGGCGGACGCCGCGCCGCAGGGCTCGCCTCGGCGGCTGCTCGACGTCGGAACGGGTCCGGGGTTCGTGATCGGTGCGCTGCTGCCGTGGTTCGACGAGGCGATCGGGGTGGACCTCGACGCCGACCTGCTCGCCGTCGCACGAGAAGAACTCCCTGCCGACTCCGTACGGCTCGTACAGGCGCCCGCTGAATCGTTCGAGCTCCCCGATTCCTGGTCGCCGCACCTGGTTACGGTGTGCCGCGCCTTCCACTGGTTCGAGCGTCCCGTGTTCCTGCGGCACGTCACGGAGCGGATGGAGCCGGAGGCCGTTCTCGCCGTCTTCGGCGACCAGAGCATCTGGGCGGGCGGCGACGACTGGAAGGACCGCACGAGAGAGGTCGTGCAGGAGATTCTGGGGGAGCGCCGGCGCGCCGGCGCCGGCACCTATGACCGGCCGACAGGGAGCTTCGAGGACGACATCGCGGATGCCGGCTTCCGCGGCGTGACGACGACGCGCGTTCCCGTGGTTCGCACGAGGACGGTGGGCGACGTGGTCGGTCTGATGCACTCCATGTCGTTCGCCTCACCGGCAGTGCTCGGCGACCGTGCGGAGGAGTTCGACCGGAGGCTGCGCGAGCGCCTCGAGCCGTTGACCGATGAGCACGGTCTGCTCACGGACCACAATGAGTTTCACATCATCCTGGCGACGCGGCCGCCTGGGTAGACCTACTCCCGGATGTCGGAAGGGATACGCGAGAGGACCACGAGGTCGACGCGGCCCCCGTCGGTGAAACCGGCGTTGCGGGCCGTCCCCTCCCGCCGGAATCCGGCCTTCTCCGCCGCGCGCATCGAGGCGGCGTTCCCCGGCGCGATCCGCAGCTCGACGCGTTCGAAGCCGTGGTCGCGCAGCAGCCTCCGCGAGAACGCATCGACGGCGCGGGGCATCAGCCCGCGTCCGCGGAACGGCGCAGCCGTCCAGTACGACAGTTCGCAGGTCATCGCACGCCAGTCCACGCGCTTGGCATCGAGGCTGCCCGCGAGCTCGCCACCGGCCCGCACCGCGCGCACGATCCCGCGACCGCTGTCGCGGAGCTGTACGGACGTGGCTGCGCACCACTCCTCGGCGAGGGCCAGCGGGTAGGGATCGGGCACCGGCAGCCAGCGCCGCAGGCCAGGGTCGGAGAAGGCGTGCACCAAGGCCGGAGCATCGTCGACGGTCAGCGCATCGACGCGGAGTCCGTCGTCGGCGATCACAGTGACATCGGGAAACGCAGGCATCGGTTCAGTCTGCCTGATCGGGAGCTGCGTCCGCAGTGGGGTACTGTCACGGTATGTCGCGACTCGTGTCTGCAGCGCAGGAACCGAAGCCATGAGCTGGAACCGCGTCAGCGACCCGGAGCAGCGTGGCGTGCTCATCAGCGCGGCGGTCGGGCGCGTGTACGCGGCTCGCTCCGCTGCCGAACGACGAGACATCCCGGTGCCGGAGCTGGACAGCGGCGAGATCTGGCAGACCGATGACGGAACGGTGACGGTCTGGACGATCCCCGGTGACGGCGAGGTCGTGCTCGCGGACGTCGACGGTCCGACCATCGCCTGGCCGATTCTCGATGACCTCGCTGCCCAGGCTGGCTGGTCCGGCATCTGGCACTTCAGCTCGTTCGCGGAGGGGACCGAGATGGCTGCCCTCGCCGCAGCCGGCGATGCCCGTCGGGTCGCCACGAAGATGCGCGTCTCCGTCTCAGAGGTGCCCGCCCCCGCCGGCATCCGCCTGGTGCCGATGGGTGAGGACGACTTCGCGGCGTACCGGGCCGTCGCCGATGAGGACTATGCGCAGGAGCGGTTCGCCTCCGGCGCCGAACCCACGATCGAGGATTCCCGCCGCGTCGCGGCCGAGCAGATGGCAGAGCTGCTGCCGGACGGCCCGCGGACGCCCGGGCACCGGCTCTGGACCGTCCGTGACAGCGTGGGGGAGCGGGTCGGCATCCTCTGGGTGCACGTGGGCGAGGACGCCGCGTTCATCTACGACATCTCACTGGACGAGTCCCGGCGGGGGCAGGGGCTGGGCACGCAGGCGCTCCGCGCCGCCGCGGAGCAGACGGCGGCTGCCGGTCTTGATGTGCTGGCACTGAACGTCTTCGGCAGCAATGACGGTGCGCGACGACTCTACGCACGTGAGGGCTACCGCGAGACCGAGGCCCTCTGGTCCGTGCCGATCGGGAGGCACTCACGGACGGTCTCTGCTGACCGTCCGTGAGTCATGAGGCTCACGCCGTCAGCGCACGTGCCGTGCGAGGAATGCCGCGGCGTGCTCGGCGGCGGATGCCGGGATGCCGGTGTGCCCGCCCATATTGGCCAGAAGAGCCTTCTCCTCTGAGCCGAACGCGTCGAACAGGTCCAGCGCCATCTGACGGTCGTTGCCCTCGTCATCCCACTGCAGCATGACGTGCAAGGGGATGGTGACGCTCCGGGCCTCCTCGATGATCGAGCGCGGCACGTAGCTGCCGGCGAAGAGGCTCGCGGCGACGATCCGGGGTTCGACGACCGCGAGACGGACGCCGATGGAGATGACGCCGCCCGAGTACATCACAGGCCCGCGCAGTTCCGGCGACTGCAGCAGCTCGTCCAGGGCGCGCTGCAGCTCGGGGACGCCCTGTTCGACGAGCGGCAGGACGAGCCGGTCGACGACGTTGTCGGCGACCGGCTCGTCGGCGGCGAGTGCCTGTTGCAGGTCAGCGCGCGCCTGATCGACGACCGGCAGGCTCAGCCGATCGCCGGCTCCGGGGAGTTCGAGGGTTGCGCAGGCGTACCCGCCGGCTGCCGAGTGCTGCGCGCGTCCCCGCAGGCGCGGACGCATGCGCGCGAGGCCGCCCGGGTGGCCGAGCAGGGCGAGCGGGACGGGCACGTCAGCGCCCGCGGACGGGGGAGTCCAGAGGATGCCCGGGATTTCGCCCAGCAGGAAGTCGCGTTCGAGGACGCCGTCCTCGAGAAGGTGTTCTGAGGTGAAGTGCATGATCGTGCCTTTCGGGAGCTGAGATGGCGCTCCCGGACGATCTATCGCCCGACCGTGACCCCGGAGGGGAGCACCCATGTCGTCTTGTTCACGGATACCACCTCCTCGCTCTGCCGCACGGCGCGGATCAGACTAGCAGAGGGCTGCTAGACAGGAGTCGTGAGCACCATCACATCTCCTCGCACCCTCTATGTGTCGGACCTCGATCGCACCCTTCTGCGATCGGACGGCACTCTCGGTCAGTTGTCGGTCGAGTTGCTGAACGAGGTCATCGACCGTGGTGGATTGTTCACCATCGCGACAGCGCGTTCTCCGGCCTCGGCGCGGAAGGCGACTGCCGGGTTGCGGATGACCCTGCCCATCATCACCTACGGCGGCACTGTCACGGCCGATCCGGTGACGGGCACGGCATACGATGTGCGTTTCACGCAGCCGGACGTCGTCACCGACGTCATCCGGGCCGCGAAGGACCATGCGAACATCGAGCCGATCTTCTTCACGTTCGAGGACGGCCGCGATTGGATCCGCTGGGATCCGTCGCGGATGACAGTTGGCGTCGAAGTTTTCCTCTCGAAGCGCGGCGCGAAGGATCGGCGTCTCAGGCCGATCCTTGGCGATGATCCGCTCGACGTCCGGACTGTCCACTATGTCTCCATACTTGCCAAGCGCCCTGATCTGGTGGCGTTCCGTGCAGAGAATCAGGTAACGATGATGCACGTCGCGCACTTTCTCAGTACCGATCCGGGGACGCCCGGGTTGGACTGGTTGGAGTTCCACCACCCGGACGGGACGAAGGCCGCGGCTGTCCAACGGCTGCGAGCTGATGTCAAGGCGCACCGGCTGGTCGCGTTCGGCGACAACCACAATGACGCGCCGATGTTCGAGATCGCTGATGAAGCGCACGCCGTGCAGAACTCTGTGCCGGAGCTCGTTGCGATCGCGACGTCGGTCATCGACCATCACGAGGACGACGCGGTCGCCCGGTTCATCGCATCGGAAATGGCCGGGGTCAGTCGAAGCTGAACGGCATGCCGAGCTCCGTCCGGAGCTTCTGCGCGAAGATGTCCCGGTCGGCGGGGGAGACCCACCGCGCCTCGTCCTGTCGTTGGTACAGGCGATCGTCGGTGTAACGAGGGAAAACGTGCACGTGCAGGTGCCAGACGTCCTGGCCGCCGGACGGCTCGTTGTGCTGGCGGATCGAGGTCCCCTCGCATCCATACGATGACCGGATCCCGATGGCCAGCCGCTGCGTCAGCTCCCAGACCGCCTGCCCGTCGGCAGGGGAGAGGTCGTAGAGGTTCTCGGCGTGTGCACGCGGGATGACGAGCACGGCACCTGGATTGCCGGGCCACCACTTCGGCGCGATGCGGGCGAAGGCGCGATCGCTGACGGCGACGACGTCGGAAGGCAGGTTGCGCTCGTTGAACATCCCCTGCTGGATGCCGCAGAACGGACAGGTGTAACGGTCCGGTTCGTGGGTGGGCGGGTGCATGCGCGTTCAGATGTCGCGGCAGACGTCGACGATCAGGCCGCCGGGTCCGCGAAGATAGGCCGCCTCAGTGCCCCAGTCCGTCATGAGTGGACCGCTGAGCAGCTCCGCGCCGGCCGTGACGGCACGCGCGACGGCCGCAGTAACGTCATCGACGTAGTGGTGCAGGATCAGGCCGTCGAGCGCGCCCCAGGGCACCATCGCGTCGCGCGACAGCATCACTCGGATGCCGCCGGCGTCGAGTTCTCCGAAGTTCGGGTCATCCGTCAGCACGGCCCAGCCGTACGCCGCGGACAGCAGCTTCGTCGCCGTGGTCACGTCGTCGACCTGGAGATCGATCGCCTGCACGCCCATGGGGGTCCTTCCGTCCGATGTCCTGAGGCTATCGGGTGGGCGCTCAAGACGGTGCTGTCCAGTGCGCCGTGTAACGCCAGAACAGACGTCGCCGCATTCTGATGCCCGGCAGCACCTCGGCCGCCACGATGCGAATGTCGTCGAAGGTCTCGCGCGGTTCGGCGGTCGGCGCACGCATCGACGCCGGGGGAGCGGATGCCCGACGTGGGTGCTTCAGGAAGCCGATGACCGGATTGAGCGCGAGCGACACCAGCGATCGGGGGGCGTCCGCAGAGGTCTCCCTCGCCGCACCGACGATCAGGATCCTGCCCTGGGGGCGCAGTGCCGCACTGGCCTGATGCAGGGTCGCGCGCAACGGCATGTGGTGCAGTGAGGCCACGAACACGATGAGATCATAGGCGCCGCTCGGTTCGTCACCGAACTGCCGCTGTTCGATGCGAACCCGTGCGGATCCGTCGAATCGTCTTGCCGCCGATCGTGCCGTCTCCGCGTCGGGCTCGATGCCGATCACCACGGGGAGGACGCCTGCGAGCGCCGCGGCGAGATTGCCGCTGCCGCATCCGACATCCGCCGCGACGCGACCGCCGGCGCGTCGGACGGCTCGGGCGTGTCTCAGGACGAAATGCGAATAGGCATCGTTGTGCGACCACGGATGCGCGGCGTTGAATCGGTCCAGTGCCGCCAGGAGGTGTCGCATGAACGGAGGATATCGGGGGAGTGGACGACCGACGCCGTCTTAAGCCGGGCCCAGATCCTGCAGGATCGACGACACCAGGTCCTCCGTCGAGACCTCGCCGCCCACCCGCGTCTCGTCATGCCAGGGGAGTGGCTGCCACCCGTCGTACCAGTCGCGGATCTTGTCCGCGCCGAACTCCTTCGCCAGCGGTCGCCCCGCGTGGCGTCGTATCGTCTCGTCGAGTCCGATGTCGAACTGGTAGATCCGCGTCCGCCCTCGGTGGTCGTCGTGCAGGCGTTCGAGCGGCGCGGAGTAGTCGCGCAGGTTGAAGATCCCGTCCAGGATGACGTCGTATCCGAGGTTCAGAGCCTCGCGTGCGGCGCCGACGATCAGAATGCTCGCGTCTCGAGATCGCTGCACCCTGTCGTCGTTGCTCAGAATCTCGCGCCGGAAGTAGTCCTGATGGATCAGGGCGACCTTCGGCCCGAGTTCTGCGCGCAGAGCCACAGCCGTCGTCGTCTTCCCTGAAGCGGAATCGCCTCGGAGAATGACGAGACGAGTGGATTCGCTGCCGACGGAGGTCACGCCTACATCCTGTCAGCGGGAGCCGTGCGGGGATGGGGAAAGTCACGCGTACTGACATAATGTGCATTATCGGTGATTGTCCGACGTGCGACTGTCACGCCTGACTGTTCGCATCCGCGACGTCGACACCGTGGTTGCGCCACGCCTCCAGGAGCGCGCGATCACCACTCACTCCGACGGGGTCGAGTCGTGCGAGGCGCATCGCACTCGCACAGTGCACAGCGTCGTATCCGCGTAGCCCAGCTTCGTGCGCGATCGCTGCCGCGTCCTTCATCAGGCTGTCATCCAGTTCCACAATCTGAACCTGGCTCCAAAGCACGTCCAACACCGCGAGCGCCTGCGCGTGTACGTCCGAATCGATCCGCCGGGAACGCTCTGCCGCAGCCAGTGCCGCGGCCGCTTCGACGTACGTGATCCGAGCAGTGAAGCGGAGGCGGGAAACATCCCACAACCGCCCACAGCGCTCGCTACTCGGTTCGGAGATCAGCAGCGGCACGATCGCGGACGTGTCCAGGTACAGAATCATCGACGCTGCTCGACGATCAGATCGCTGACCAGCGTCCCCTCGGGCACGGCGATCGGCTCGGGCCTCGATGTCGTGGGCCGACTCGCGGGTGTCACGAGCCCCTCGGCGATGAGCTTCTCCAGGGCGCTGGGTGCATCGTACGGCATCAACCGAGCCACGGCCTTGCCGTGATCCGTGACCACGATCTCCTCGCCGTCACGCGCGGCCGCGACGTAGCGGCTCAAGCCGTCACGCAACTCCCGGATTCCGACGTTCATCACTCCCCCAATCATGTGGCGCTTTTCTATAGGACATAGTAGCCACTTGATATGGAGTGTGAGCCGGAGCGCTACAACATGTGCGGCGGGTCATCCTTGTACGCCGCGACGAGTTCGTCGGTGATGACGTGACCGGGCGCTCCGTGAAGGACGGGGATCCCGTGTCGCAGATGTGGCGCACGAGAGCGCAGCCCGTCCGCCACGATTGCCGGATACAGCGGCACTGTCTCATCCACGTCGTCGAAGGGCCGCCAGACGACAGGAACCACGGAACCGTCGATCTCTGTGAGCGTTCCGCCTTCAGCCGGCGGCTCGGGATCCAGTCGTCCGCTGTACAGAGCGACGATCTCGTGTCCGAGCTCTCCGTCGAACCGGAAGATGTTCTCGACCATCCCGACGAAGGCGAGGTCACGGATCTGCGCGCCGAGTTCCTCGTCGACCTCGCGGATGACCGCCTCGCGGTGCGTCTCCCCCAGCTCGACGCTGCCACCGACGAAGCGGTCGTACCCCTGCGGGTTCTCCCGCGACGGTGCGTTCCTGCTCACCAGGTGCCGCGTGCCGTCGGCGTTCGGAGCAATGAGCATGGCCTTGACACGGATGTACGAGCGATCGACCGGCATGATCTCATCCTGCCCGATACCGTTGACGACGTGACGCAGTCCGAATCCCCCGCTGAACTCCAGACGACGAATACGGATGCCTGGGCGCAGCTCTCCGGCGACTACGAACGCGCCCGCGGCCGCGAGGACTCGCTCGACCGCATGGTGGAGTGGCCTGCGCAGCGCGGGATGCTCGGCGACGTGAGCGGGCGCTCCATTCTCGACCTCGGCTGCGGAAACGGCGGCAAGATCGCCGAACTGGTGCGCGACGGCGCCGCCGAGTCGGTCGGTGTCGACATCAGCGGGAACTTCGTCGCCGATCCCCCGGTAGGCCTGCAACTCCTCCGGGCGGATCTCTCAGTGCCCCAAGCGATCCCGGAACTCACCGGCCGCCGGTTCGATCGCATCCTGTTCCTGCAGTCCTTCGGGTACGCCGCCGATCCCGTCGCCACTCTGGTCTCCGCCAGAGATCTCCTCACCGACGACGGCTTCATCCTGCTGACCAGAACCCAGCCGATCCGCTACGCCGTCGAGCGCATGGAGCAGAACGGCACCAGCCTCGGCGAGGAGTACTTCGCCGGCGGCACGCACTTCCACGTCAGCGGGTGGAACGACGGGATCGCGCTCGCCAAGCGCACGTACACGATCAGCGACCTGCTCAACATCTTCGCCGCAGCCGGACTCCGGGTCGAGGCTGCGGCTGAGCCACAGCTGTCCGAGGAGGACGCCCGCCGCTTGCCGCACAAGAAGGCCTGGCTGGACAAGCACCTCGGCATCCTGATCTTCCGGCTCCGCCCCGTCGCCGCGGCGGGTTGACGACCGACAGCACCGACGAGCAGTTGCGGAGTCGTTCGACTAGTCTGATTCCCAGCCACGATGAGGCCTGACAACCCTCGGCTCCGAAGGAGCAGTCGTGCTCGTGCGTCCGGCGTCACCGACGAGAGGCCGGCGGTACGTCGGCGAAGGTGTGGTGGCACCGCGATCTGGCCCCCGCCCGCACCTCCAGGGCTTCCGCATCCTGGAGGAATCATGAAACCACCCGTACCGTCTCGGACTCTCGCCGCAGAGCTCACCCATGCCGAACCGGGCACCGAGGTTCGTTTGCAGGGCCACGTGCACCGCAGACGCGAACTCGCCACGGTGAGCTTTCTCATCATCCGCGACCGCTCCGGGCTCGCTCAGGTCGTCGTCCGCGCCGACGAGATCGGCGACGACGGGCTCCCGCCCGAGGAGACCGTCGTCGACATCGTCGGCATCGCCACGGCGAACGCCCATGCGCCCGGCGGCATCGAGGTCGTCTCCCCCGTCGTCACGCTGCTCACCGAGCCGGCTGCAACGCCACCGGTCGAGCTGTGGCGACCGGCGCTGACCGCTGGGCTCCCGACCCTGTTGGACAACGCCCCAGTGACCTGGCGTCACCCGGCGCAGCGCGCCAAATGGCAGATTGCATCAGCAAGCCTGCAGGGCTTCCGCGCCACTCTGGACGCCGCGGGCTTCACCGAGATCCAGACGCCCAAGCTCGTGGCATCCGCCACGGAGTCCGGCGCGAACGTGTTTCCGGTGGACTACTTCGGCCGCCAGGCGTTCCTCGCTCAGAGCCCGCAGTTCTACAAGCAGCAGCTCGTCGGCGTCTTCGAGCGCGTCTACGAGGTCGGGCCGGTGTTCCGCGCCGAGCCGCACGACACGGTCCGGCACCTCGCCGAGTACGTCTCCCTCGATGTGGAGTTCGGCTTCATCAGCGACCACCACGATGTGCTCAGGATGCTGCGCACGGTGCTCACGGGCATGACCGACGCGATTGCGATGCAGGCGGGCGAAGCGGTCGAGCTGCTGCAGCTCCGGCTTCCGTCGATCCCCGACGAGATCCCGGTGATCCACTTCTCCGAGGCCCTGACGCGCGTCGGCGCTCCTGCCGACGAACCGGACCTCGCCCCCGAGCACGAGCGAATCCTGGGCGACTGGGCCTTGCGGGAATTCGGCAGCGACGTGCTGGCAGTCGAGGGCTATCCGATGCGCAAGCGCCCGTTCTACACGCATCCGCAGCCCGACGACACGCGCTGGAGCAACAGCTTCGACCTGATCTTCCGTGGACTCGAGCTCGTCACCGGCGGGCAGCGTCTGCACCGCTACGGTGACTACGTCGAAGCGCTCACCGCACGAGGCGAGTCTCCTGCTGCCTACGAGGGCTACCTGCAGACGTTCGCGCACGGAATGCCCCCGCACGGCGGCTTCGCGATCGGACTGGAGCGATGGGTCGGCCGACTGATCGAGGCCCCCAACATCCGCGAGGTCACGCTCTTCCCGCGCGACGTGCATCGCCTCACGCCGTGAGGGCGGCCGGGCTGAGAGCGGATGCCGGTTCTCAGCCCGGCCGTCCTTCACCGCACTTCGAGCCCGCGCAGCCACTCGTTCGCGGCGACCGGGTACAGCGGCACATCGAGGTCGGCGTCATCGAACGGACGCCACACCACGGGAACGATCGAGCCGTCGATCTCTGTGAGCGTTCCGCCTTCCGCGGGCGGCTCGGGATCGAGTCGTCCGCGGTACAGAGCGACGATCTCGTGTCCGAGATCTCCGTCGAGCCGGAAGATGTTCTCGACCACTCCCAGGAAGGCGAGGTCGCGGATCTGCGCGCCGAGCTCCTCATCGACCTCACGGATGATCGCCTCGCGGTGCGTCTCCCCCAATTCGACGCTCCCGCCGACGAACCGGTCATACCCCTGCGGGTCCTCGAGCGAGGGCGCGTTCCTGCTCACCAGGTGCCGTCTGCCGTCAGGGCTCGGCGCGATCAGCATGGCCTTGACACGGATGTACGAGCGATCGATCGGCATGTCTCCATCCTTCAGCTTCGGCAGTTCGGCCACGATCTCGGCCTTGCTCGCCGTGTAGTCGCCCCACCCGGTGGCCTGCACCGCGGCGCGCTCTTTGACGGCGAGGTAACGGGCGCGGGCATCGGACGACCGTCGGAGCAGATCACGGAAGTCCACGCGATCCCGCCACTGACGAGAGCCGTCGATGACGACGTGCACGACAGCCGTACGAGCTTCGCGGTTCGGAAGACTCAGCCACGCATGGCCGTCCCGTTCTCCCTCCAGGTCGAATCCATCCGCCACGAGCAGGGCCACCGTCGCCGAGATCCGGCCTGAGGGCACGCCGATGAGGACGTCGATCACATCCTTCGCAGGGAGCTCGGGAACGGATGTCGACCCGATGTGCTCGATCGGCACGGCGCCCAGGGTCGCTGCGATCCGTTCACGCAGCGTCCCGTATCGCTCGGCCCACTCATCGAAGCGACTGAGGACCAGGACGACCCGCTCCCCCGTCATCGCTCGGCGAGTTCTGCGGGCAGCTCGGTGATGAGGATGTTCGTCGCGCCGACCAATGCGGCGACGACCTCGGGTGCCGCCGTCGCGTAGAGCTGCGCATAGTCGTGTTCACCGCGATCCTCATCGATCCGGTAGGCCAGTGCGAACGTCGCATCCGTCGGATTCTGCTTCCGCAGTTCGCCGGCGAGCGCCCTCACCTCGTCATCGTCACTCTGCACGAACGCGTCGCTCGCCAGATACCGAGCGGGATCAGCCGCACCGAACATCGGATCGTTCATTGCAGGCGCACCCGCGCGATTGCGAGCATATGCGCGCTCTGGTCCCGGATGCCCGGCTCGGCGGATGCAGCGCGCGCCAGGATCATCGCGGCGTCCTGCACGTCCTGACCGAGGCCGCTCGCCACCTCGAGGAAAAGCCCCGCAGGCCCCTCGACGCCGACGACGTCGAGAACGTCCAACCCCGCTGCCTCGACCTCCGCAAGCAGTTCTTCGGCGGTGTGGAAGTGTCCGGCGGGGAAGCGCATCCCTGATCCCGGCGTGCCGTCCGCGATCAGTGCTGCCCACTCCCCCGGGATCGGCGAGGGAACCTCACGCGCCAGAGTCGCGGCACCGAACGCGACATATCGCGAAAGCCCGGCGGCGAGCACCATTCCGCCCGGACGCACGACGCGCGCTGCCTCGCGCAGCGCCGTGAGCCGATCCTCCGCGGACGCCAGGTGGTACAGCGGCCCGAGCAGCAGCGCCGCGTCGAACGATCCGTCCTCGTAGGGAAGCGCCCGAGCGTCACCGACCCGCGCGGCGACCCCTGCTTCGGAGGCGCGTTCGACATGCTTCGGCACAGGTTCGATCAACTCGACGTCGTATCCGTCGCCTTGCAGCGCGACGGCGTGCACACCGGATCCGCCGCCGATGTCGAGCACGCGACCCCGCGGCACGTGCGCACGGATGAGCTCCTGCGTCCGCCGGAACTCCAGCGGACCCTGAGCCGAACGCGTCGTCAGCCGCACGCTCTCGTCGAACACATCGCCGTAGTAGGTCTGGATGCGTGCGTCGATCTCGGTCTGCGAAGAGGTCATGAACGGATGCTAGCGAGCCGCACGCTGCCGTGCGGCTTCGTACAGCATGAGCGTCGCCGCGTTCGACGCATTCAGCGAGCTCGCCGAACCCCGCATCGGAACCCGCACTGTGACATCCGCAGCCTCGCGCCACCCGCGCGAGAGTCCGACCGTCTCATTGCCGATCAGCACCAGGCTCGGCTGCGTGAAGTCGTAGTCCCAGACGTCCACGTCGCCATGCTCGTCGGTCGCGACCAGCGTCACCGGGAGGCCCGTCGAGCGGATCCCGGAGACCCAATCCTGCACCGGCCCCTGCGACGCCGCGCGCACCACAGGTGTCGCGAACAGCGATCCGGTCGATGAGCGCACCGACTTCGGGTCGTACGGATCGGCGGCGTGCCCCGACACGATGAGTCCGTGCCCGCCGAGGGCGTCGAGTGATCTCAGGATCGCGCCGATGTTGCCCGGCTGCGTCGGGCGGTCGAACACCATCCCGAGGAAGTCCTCCGGCGTCGGAATGCGGGCGAAGTCATCATCCGGCATCTGCGCGATGAGGATCAGCTCGGGCGCCTCATCGTCCTTGCCGGAGAGCTCTGCGAGCAACTCGGCACTCATCGCGATCGATTCAGACGCCGAGGACAGCGCCTCCTGCGCCCATGATGACAGCTTCCGCTGCGCATTGAAGATCGCCGTCTCGATCGTCCAGCCGTGCGCGATCGCCTGATTGATCGGGCGCACGCCCTGCACGAGGAAATGGCCGTCGCGCAGCCGCCTGTTGCGGTTGTGCAGCAGCGCTTCGATCAGCTGGAAGCGCGAATTGCGGGATGAGATCCTCAGCGGCATCCGATCATGATCCCACGTACTGGGCGAGGTGCTCGCCCGTCAGTGTCGATCGGTCGGCGATCAGCTGGGCGGGGGTGCCTTCGAACACGATCTTCCCGCCGTCGTGTCCGGCGCCCGGCCCCAGGTCGATGATCCAGTCGGCGTGCGCCATCACGGCCTGGTGGTGCTCGATGACGATCACTGTCTTGCCGGAATCGACCAGCCGGTCGAGCAGGCCGAGGAGGTTCTCGACATCCGCGAGGTGCAGGCCTGTGGTGGGCTCGTCCAGCACGTAGACGTCTCCGCCCTCCGCCATCTGAATGGCGAGCTTGAGACGCTGCCGTTCACCGCCCGACAGGGTGGACAGCGGCTGTCCGAGCGTGAGGTATCCGAGACCGACATCCGCCATGCGCGCCAGCATCTTCTCCACCGCGGGGATCCGCGCCTCTCCCCCGCTGAAGAACTCCTGCGCCTCGCGGACCGGCATGTCGAAGACCTCGACGATGTCCTTACCTGCCAGCCGGTACTCCAGCACGGCCGGCTGGAAACGCTTGCCTCCGCAGTCCTCGCACGGGGTCTCGACGGTGTCCATGAAGCCGAGTTCGGTCACGATCACGCCCGATCCCTTGCACGACGGGCAGGCGCCTTCCGAGTTCGCGCTGAACAGTGCCGGCTTGACACCGTTCGCCTTCGCGAACGCCTTGCGGATCGGTTCGAGCATTCCGGTGTAGGTGGCGGGGTTACTGCGCCGCGAGCCCTTGATCGCGGTCTGGTCGATGGTGACGACGCTGTCGCGTCCGGCCACCGATCCGTGGATCAGTGAGCTCTTGCCCGACCCCGCGACGCCGGTGACAACCGTCAGCACACCGAGCGGGATGTCGACGTCGACGTCCTTCAGATTGTTCTCATCCGCTCCGCGCACCTCCATCGCGCCCTCCGCCGAGCGCACCTCTTCCTTCACCGCAGCGCGATCGTCGAGGTGCCGGCCCGTCAGAGTGCCGCTCGAGCGCAGTCCGTCAACGCTCCCCTCGAAGCAGATCTCGCCACCCGCACTGCCGGCGCCCGGCCCGAGATCGACGACATGGTCGGCGATCGCGATCGTCTCGGGCTTGTGCTCCACGACCAGCACGGTGTTGCCCTTGTCCCGCAGCTGTCGGAGCAGCCCGTTCATCCGCTGGATGTCGTGCGGATGAAGGCCGATCGTCGGTTCGTCGAAGACGTAGGTGACGTCGGTGAGGGACGATCCGAGATGCCGCAGCATCTTGATCCTCTGCGCCTCGCCCCCGCTCAGAGTTCCCGACGGACGGTCGAGGCTCAGGTACCCGAGCCCGAGCATGACGAACGCGTCGAGGTTGGCGCTCAACGCATTCAGCAGCGGTCCCGCTCCGGGCTTGTCGACGCTCCGCACCCACTCGGCCAGATCCGTGATCTGCATCCGGCAGGCGTCCGCGATGCTGATGCCGTCGATCTTCGACGAGCGGGCGCCCTCGGTCAGCCGCGTGCCATCGCACTCGGGGCAGGTCGTGAACGCCGCCGCGCGTTCGACGAAACGGCGGATGTGCGGCTGGAGCGCGTCGAGGTCCTTCGACAGCATCGCCTTGGTGATCTTCGGGATAAGACCCTCATAGGTGATGTTGATGCCGTTGACCTTCACCTTGGTGATCTCGCCGTAGAGGAAGTTGTGCCGCTGCTTCTCGGTGAAGGTTGAGATCGGCTCATCCGCCGAGTAGAAGCCCGACTCCGCGAACTGGCGCACCATCCAGCCGTCCGCCGTATAGCCGGGAACGAGGATCGCACCGTCGTTCAGCGAAAGGCTCTCATCGACCACCTGGCTGAGGTCGACGTCCGAGACTGTGCCGCGGCCCTCGCAGCGCGGACACATGCCACCCAGATAGATGGCGTCCTTGACGATCTTCTTCTCGCCCTTGGGCCCGGTCATCACGCCACTGGCCTTCTGCGTCGGGATGTTGAACGAGAACGCCGTCGGTCCGCCGATGTACGGTTCGCCGAGTTTGGAGAACAGGATGCGCAGCATCGCGTTCGCATCGGTAACCGTGCCCACCGTTGAGCGCGGATTCGCCCCGAGCCGCTCCTGATCGACGATGATCGCCGTGGTCAGCCCTTCGAGCACGTCGACGTCGGGTCTGGGCACCGAGGGCATGAAGCCCTGGACGAAGGCGCTGTAGGTCTCGTCGATCATCCGACGGGACTCCGCGGCGATCGTGTCGAAGACCAGGGAGCTCTTCCCCGATCCGGAGACTCCCGTGAACACGGTGAGCCTCCGCTTGGGGAGGACGACGCTGACATCCTTCAGATTGTTCTCACGGGCCCCCTCGACGCGGATGCTGTCGTGGGCGTCGGCGACGTTCGTCATCGTCGTCCTCTCTGGCTCAGGCTGCCTGCTGCAGACGCACCATATTGCCCGCCGGGTCTCGGAACGCGCAATCACGGATGCCGTAGGGCTGATCGATCGGCTCCTGCACCACGTCGGCACCCTTGGCCTCGATGGCCGCGAACGCCTCATCCACGTCGGTCGTCTGGAGCACGATGCCCCCGTAGCTGCCCTTGGCCATGAGCTCGAGGATCGTGGTGCGCTCCTGGTCATTGATGCCGGGGTCGACGGCCGGCGGCGTCAGCACGATCGCCGTGTCCGGCTGGCCGACCGGTCCGACCGTGATCCATCTCATCTCCTGATAGCCGACGTCCTTGCGCACTTCAAATCCGAGCACGTCCCGGTAGAAGGCGAGGGATGCCTCGGCGTCGGTGTGCGGAAGGAAACTGGCGTTGATCTTGATGTCCATGTCTCCGACGCTACGCATCGCTGCCCGCGCCCGCTTCTCGATTCCTGATCGGTCTCGTGGCCTGCTTCTCGACCCAGGACGGGATGCCGGGCCCGAGCCCTGGGTCGTCCCGGTAGGTGCTCGGCGGCGCTCCGACGAGCTCGGAGAAGCGGGTGCTGAAGGTACCGAGCGAGGAGAACCCCACCTCGAAGCAGACGTCGGTGACCGATAGGTCGCCACGCCGGAGCAGTGCCATGGCCCGCTCGATCCGGCGCGTCATCAGGTACGAGTACGGCGACTCGCCGAAAGTCTGCTTGAAGCGCCTGCTGAGGTGTCCGGCAGACATGTGCGCTCCCCTGGCCAGGGCCTCGACGTCGAGCGGCTGAGCGTACTCGCGGTCGATCCGGTCACGGACTTTGCGGAGAACGACGAGCTCACGCAGTCGCGGGTCATCCGCCGGTGTCACATTCACCTCACGATCGTGGCACGGGCTGCGGGGTTCCACGGAATGGAAACGGCAACCACTACGCTGGTACCTGCCTCACAGGAGGTTCCCAGAAAGGAAACATCATGTCTGATGCTCTCTCGGAAGCGAAGGGCTTCGTCAAGTCCGTCCGGGTCTTCCTCGCCGTCTCGGGCGCGATCGCCCTCATCGCCGGCCTCATCCTGCTCATCTGGCCGGGTAAGTCGGCAGTGATCGTCACGGCGATCATCGCCGCGTACCTGATCATCGCCGGTCTGGTCTACATCGCGCTCGGCATCTTCTCCAAGGAGAAGGGCGGGTGGGCGCGTGTGGGCCACATCGTGCTCGGCCTGATCTACATCGTCGCCGGTGTGATCGCGTTCACCAACCTGGCCGCGGCCGCCGCGACGCTCGCCTTCGTGGTCGCCATCCTGATCGGTGTCAGCTGGATCATCGACGGCATCGTCTCGCTCAGCCTGCTGGGCAAGGCCGCCTCGAAGACGTGGACCGTCATCTACTCGATCCTCAGCATCGTCGCCGGTGTCGTCGTGCTCTTCTCGCCGCTGTACGCCGCTGTCGTGCTGTGGTGGATCCTGGGCATCGCCCTCGTGGTGCTCGGCATCGTGCAGATCGTCCGTGCGATCACGCTCGGCAAGGATGCGAAGGAGATCGAGGACACCCTCAAGACCGAGGTCTGATCCGCGCACTCATGAGAATGGCCCCGTCCGAATCGGACGGGGCCATTCTCATGCACGCGGTGAGGTCACTCGGCGACGAAGCCGGAGGTGTCCCCCACCAGGCGGGTGTTGTCCTCGGGCACCGGGTCCACGGCAGCCTGTGCGACCTCGGCCGCGAACTCCGACACGTTGTAGAGCTTGCCGGCGGACTCGCGGCGCTCCGAGATCGCCCCCGGGTTCATCCGCTCGAGAAGGGTGGCGGTGATGGTCCCCTCGATCATGTCGCCGGAGACGACGGTGAACCCGACGCCCGCCTCGGCGAGGCCGGGGATGAGCTCGCGCAGAGCATCCTCGCCGGCACGCTTGGACTTGGCGACCGGCTCGTACTCGGGCATCGTCGGGGTGGTCCTGATGAAGTGCGCCTGATGGCTGGTCACGAAGACCACACGCGAGCCCTCACCCAGCAGCGGACGGGCCTGCTCCAGCACGTCGACCTGCGCGTCGCGGTTCAGCTTCAGCGCATAGTCCTCGGCCATGCCGGACTCCATGCCTCCGGAGGCGTTGAGCACCAGGATGTCGAGGCGACCGAACTCCTCGGTCACCTTCGCGAACATCTCGCCGACGGATGCCGGGTCGGTGAGGTCCGCCGCGACGACGAGCGCCTTGCGGCCCAGGCCGCGCAGCTCGGTCGCGAGCTTCTCGGCACGGGGCGCCTTGTTGCGGTAGTTGATCACCACGTCGGCCCCGGCCTGCGCGAAATAGCGGACGGTGTCGGCGCCGATGCCCCGCGACGATCCGGTGACGAGAGCCACCTTGCCGTCGAGGGAGCCAGCGGGAAGAACGTCGGTCACTGGTGCTCCTTGGAATGCTCTGTTTCGCCGCGACCGCGACGATCTCACCCTACAACGGAGGGGCCCGCCGACCCGGTCCGGCCCGTGATAGGTTCGCACCAAACAGGAAGGGTGACCATGTTCGAGATGATCGAGCAGTGGGCGTGGATCGGCTGGCTGGTGCTGATCGCGCTGTTCCTCGTGATCGAGATGCTCTCGCTCGACTTCACCTTCCTCATGCTCGCCTTCGGCGGCGGCGTCGGTCTCATCACCGATCTGATCGGGATGCCCGTCTGGCTGCAGGTGATCATCGCAGGCATCGCCGCTGCGCTGTTCATCCTCTTCCTGCGACCGCCGCTGCTGCACCGGCTCCGACGGGGCGAGGACCCCGCCAAGTCCAACGTCGACGCGCTCATCGGCCTGCACGGCACCGCTCTGGCGGACATCACGCGGATCAGCGGCGAGGTCAAGCTCAGCAACGGCGACACCTGGACCGCGCGCAGCTCGACTGACGCGCCCATCCCCCGGGGCGGGCGCATCCAGGTCATCGAGATCACCGGGGCGACGGCGGTCGTCCGCCCCGTCAGCGAATAGGAGCATCGTGGACGATTCGTTCATCCCCACAGCGATCGGGTGGATCCTCGCGATCGCGGTGATCATCCTCGTGATCGTCACCGTCGCGCGTGCGATCCGCATCATCCCGCAGGCCACAGCCGGCGTCGTCGAGCGCCTCGGGCGCTACCACAAGACCCTGACGCCGGGCCTGAACATCCTGGTGCCCTTCATCGACCGGCTGCGGCCGCTCATCGACATGCGCGAGCAGGTCGTCTCCTTCCCGCCTCAGCCGGTGATCACCGAGGACAACCTCGTGGTGTCGATCGACACCGTCGTGTACTTCCAGGTGACGGATGCCAGGGCCGCGACGTACGAGATCGCCAACTACCTCGGCGCGGTCGAGCAGCTCACCACGACCACCCTGCGCAACGTGGTGGGCGGTCTGAACCTCGAAGAGGCGCTGACGAGCCGCGATGAGATCAACGGTCAGCTGCGCGTCGTCCTCGACGAGGCGACGGGCAAGTGGGGCATCCGCGTGGGTCGCGTCGAGCTGAAGGCCATCGATCCGCCCGTCTCCATCCAGGACTCGATGGAGAAGCAGATGCGCGCCGAGCGTGACCGCCGCGCCGCGATCCTCACCGCCGAGGGCTCGAAGCAGTCGCAGATCCTCGAGGCCGAGGGGCAGCGCCAGGCGGCCATCCTCAAGGCCGAGGGCGACAAGCAGGCCGCCGTGCTGCGAGCGCAGGGCGAGGCGGAGGCCATCCAGAACGTCTTCTCAGCGATCCACATCGGTCAGCCCGATGACAAGCTGCTGGCCTACCAGTACCTGCAGATGCTGCCGAAGATCAGCGAGAGCCCGTCCAGCAAGCTGTGGATCATCCCGAGCGAACTGACCGACGCCTTGAAGTCCTTCGGCACGGCATTCTCCCCGAAGCCGGGCGGCACTCCCCCGACGCCTCCGACGCTGCCCGGCGCGTGACGCACCCGTACTTCGCCGGCACCGGCCTTCCGCGCGTCCTCGCCCACCGCGGTCTTGCGACGCCCGAGGGCGAGGAATCCTCGGTGTGGGAGAACTCCGCCGGCGCCTTCGCCCAGGCGGTGACGGCGGGCGCGGAGTTCATCGAGACGGACTGCCAGGTCACGGCCGACGGAGACGTCGTGCTCTTCCACGATGACACGCTGGAGCGCCTCACCGGCGACCAGCGGCCGGTCTCAGCGGTGCGCACGGCCGAACTGCGGGCACTCTTCGCCGAGCACGGCGGACTGATGACCGTCGGGGAGGCTCTCGACGCGTTCCCCGACACGCGATTCAACATCGACGTCAAGACCGACGCCGCCGCGGAGCCCATCGGCGCTCTGGTCGCCGCTCACACGCAGAGGCTGCTGATCACGAGCTTCTCGGATGCCCGTCGGCTGCGCGCGCTCGACGCGATCAGGCGTGCAGGCGCGGCCGAACCGCCGGCGACATCGGGAGGGCGTCGCTCCATCGTCGCGCTGCGTGCGCTGTCCGCTCTGCACGTCGTCCCCGGGACGGCCCTGCGCGGCATCGACGCGGTGCAGATACCGGTGGCGCAGGGATCGTTCCGCGTCCTGACCCCGGCGCTTCTCCGCGCCGCGCACCGGCACGGCGTGGAGGTGCACGTCTGGACGGTGAACGACCCGGCGCAGATGCGCGAGCTCCGCGAGCTCGGCGTCGACGGCATCATCAGCGATCATGCCGATGTCGCCCTGCGCACCCTCGCCGCCTGACAGCTGTCTCATCAGTTCGCAGCCGGTGCTGGGATTCCGCTGTGAAAGGGTCTAAGATTCAGGCCCTGTGGATGATCCGCACAGGCAGGTTCGTTATACCTGACAGCGACGAGAGGACCACAAAATGGCAGATCGCAGCCTGCGCGGCATCCGACTCGGCGCCCAGAGCCTACAGAGCGAAGAGGGCGTCGTGTTCATGGAGCGGAGCGCCACCACCTACGCGTGCCCGGCTTGCGGGCACGAGACCACCCTGATGTTCGCGGCCGACGCGGAGCCCCCGCAGACCTGGGAGTGCCGTTCCTGCGGCGCCGACGCACTGCTCGAGGTCGACGGCAAGCCGGTGAAGCCCGCCGAGGACGACGAGAAGGCCGCCCGCACGCACTGGGACATGTTGCTCGAGCGCCGCACGCGCGCCGAGCTGGAAGAGCTGCTCGAGGAGCGGCTCGCCTACATCCGCGCCCGTCGCGGCGCCGGCGACGACCCGACTCGCCAGAAGATCGGCGCCTGATCAGGCCCGACGCCGTCGGGCGAGGACGCCGCTGAGCACCAGCCCGGCGAGCCCGCCCCACAGCAGGACCTGCTGAAGCCAGGGTCCGACCACGACTCCCGCCGTGAGGCCGGTGCGAAGCTCGACATCGTCGAGCAGCGCACCGGCCTCATCCGCGTCCAGCGTGGACATGGTGGAGCCGTCAGGACGGATGGTCTGGCTGGTGCCCACCGTGGAGATGTTCACGACGCTGCGGCCGGTCTCGATGGCCCGCGTGCGCGCGTAGGCGAGCTGCTGCAGGTTCTCGTCGGTGCCGCGGAAGTCCGCGTTGTTGGTCTGGAAGATCAACACCTGAGCCCCGCCGGTGACGCCTTCGCGGATGACCTCGTCGTAGATGACGTCGAAGCAGATCGCGAGGCCCACGAGCACGTCGCCGACCTGCATGAGGGGCGGGTTGGAGCCCGGGGTGTACTCGCGCTGCAGCAGCCCGATCAAGTCGGGGACGATGGCGTTGTAGAACGCCCGATCCGGTACGTACTCCCCGAAGGGCACCGGATGCCGCTTGTCATGAATCTGGTCCGCGGTTCCGTCGGAGGTCCACAGGAACGAGGTGTTGAAGATGTCGTCGCCCCGCTCGGTGGCGGTGTTCGCCAGCAGCGGCGCTCCGGCCTCGGTCACGACTCGCGTGAGGCGACGCGCCGTCGCCGGATCCTGGAACGGGTCATAGCCCGCCGAACCCTCCGGCCAGACGACGAGATCGAGATCCCGGCCGTACAGCGGCTCGGTCGCCGCCATCTGGGAATCGATGACCGAGTACGGCTCGCGATCGTCGAAGTAGCCGGTCGGGCCGTTCCCCTGCACGGCGCCGATCCGCATGTCGCCCGCCACCGATGTCGGGAACAGGGGCGTGAGCAGCAGGACGATCGCAAGCGCCGCCGGCGCGATCAGATGCAGTGGACGGCGCCAAGCTCCCGTGCGCGCCACTTCGATCAGCAGGGCCGTGGTGGTGACGATGAGGAAGCTCAGTCCACTCACCCCTGCCCAGGAGGTCACGGACCCGAGCGGACTCTCCGACTGCGTCATCCCGAGCCGCGCCCAGGGGAATCCGCCGTACGGCCAGTTGCCGAGGAACAGCTCGTGGCCCGTCCAGAGTGCGCCGACCAGCACCGGAAGGGTGAACAGCCTCCCCCGTGGCCAGACGGGCGGCACCCAGCGGTAGGCGAGGGCGATCGGCAGCAGGGCGACGGCGGTGAGCCCGCCCTCGACGACGGTCAGTGCGGACCACGGGATGGTCCCGAGGTAGCGGCTCGTCCAGGAGACGAGCAGTCCGAAGAACAGCAGGCCGTATACGAGTCCGACCAGGATCGCGCCCCAGGCCCGTCGTCCGATCAGCGCGAGCAGCAGCAGCGCCGTACCGGGGAACACCAGGGGCCAGACGGCGGGCTCCGGGAAGGCCGCGCGCATGAGCAGTGCGGCAAGGGCTGCCGCGGGCAGGGCGAGCCAGAGCGGCAGCAGCGGCTGCGGCCGCGCTGATCTGTCGACGGGCGCGGAGCGGTCCGTGTCGGGCATCCGGGGCCTACAGTCCTGAATAGGCGACGATGCCCCGGCGCACGCCGTCGAGAGCGCGTCGCGCGGTGCGGGCGAGATCCCCGTCCTCGGCGACGATGGAGAGCTGATCGAGCAGGTCGATGGTCTGTTTCGTCCAGCGGACGAAGTCCCCGGCCGCCATGTCCGCCTCGATGAGCACCCGATCCAGCATGCCTCCGCGTGCCCACTCGTGCATCGCGGCGGCGAGACCGGGCGCCAGCGGCTCGGTGCCCGGCAGCCTGTGGTCGTGCTCCAGGTCGTCGAGCTGCGCCCACAGCTCGATGGTGCGGTCGTAGGCGATGCGGAAGGCGCCGCGCGGCATGCCCCGCTCCCCCGCATTCTGCTCGTCACGGCGCGGCTCGTAGACCAGGCAGCACGCCATCGCGGCCAGAGAGGGCGCGTCCAGCTGCTTCCAGATTCCCTGGCGCAGGGCCTCAGCGACCAGCAGGTCGCGTTCGCCGTAGATGCGGCGCATCGTGCGTCCGGCATCCGTCAGCTGGAGGTCGTCGCCCTCGCCGGTGACGTAGTGGACCGCCTGCAGCACCTCGAGCACGCGGTCGAAGATCCGCGCCACGGTGCCGGTGCGGTTCTCGATCTGACGACGGGTGCGGTCCGTCTCGCGCTTGAGCTTCCAGTACCGCTCGGCCCAGCGGGCGTGTGCCTCGCGGTCGGGGCAGGAGTGGCAGGGGTGCCGCTGCATCCGCGTGCGCAACTGTTGGATCTTGTGCAGCCGCTTGTCGCGCACCGCGCGAGGAGCGGCGGCATCCTTGCGGTGCTTCTTCTCGAGATCGCTCAGTTCGCGCCGGATGCCGGCGTACTCGGTGAAGTCTCCGTGCTCGCAGGTCATCGCCTCGACGTAGCCGGCGAGCGACGTCTCGGCCTCCTTCACCTGACGCGCCAGACCCACGACAGCGCGGTCGGCCTGGAACTGCGCGAAGGAGGACTCCAGGATCTCGCGCGCACGCGCGCGCCCGAAGCGGTCGATGAGGTTGACCGCCATGTTGTAGGTCGGACGGAAACTGGAGTTGAGAGGGTAGGTGCGGCGGGAGGCCAGAGCGGCGACCGCCTGCGGATCCATCCCTTCGGTCCACTGGACGACCGCGTGTCCTTCGACATCGATGCCGCGACGCCCGGCACGGCCGGTGAGCTGGGTGTACTCCCCCGACGTGATCGCGACACGCGCCTCGCCGTTGAACTTCTCCATCTTCTCCAGCACGACCGTGCGGGCCGGCATGTTGATGCCGAGTGCGAGGGTCTCCGTGGCGAAGACGGCCTTGAGCAACTTGCGCTGGAAGAGTTCTTCCACGACCTCCTTGAACGCGGGCAGAAGACCGGCGTGGTGCGAGGCCACACCGCGCTCGAGATCATCGCGCCACTGCCAGAACCCGAGCACGTCGAGGTCCTCGTCCTTCAGCGCCCGCGTGCGATCGTTCACGATCTCGCGGATCTCGGTGCGCTCCTCGGCGGTCGTGAGCCGCAGCCCGGAGCGCCGCACCTGCTGCACGGCCGCATCGCAGCCGACCCGGCTGAAGATGAAGAAGATCGCCGGCAGCAGATTCGCGTTGTCGAGCAGACGCACGACCTCGGGGCGATCCATCCGTTCGATCCGACGGACGTTGGAGGAGCGCACCGGCCGCTTCCCGCCGCGCGGCGGGCGCTGGGCCTGCCGGCCCGCGTGCCGCGCGCTGCGATACTCCTGCGCGCGCCTGTTGTCGTCGTACCGCGATCCGGTGAAGGAACGGATGCGCATGAGCTCCTGATTCACCTGCGCGGTGGCGATGCCTGCTCTGTCGTCGAACAGCGGCAGCAGGTCATCGCGCACCAGCACGTGCTGCTCGAGCGGCACGGGCCGGGTCTCGGACACGATCACGTCGGTGTCGCCGCGCACGGTGTCGAGCCAGTCGCCGAACTCCTCGGCGTTGGACACGGTCGCGCTGAGCGACACCAGCCTCACCTGCGGCGGCAGATGGAGGATGACCTCTTCCCAGACCGGACCGCGGAATCGGTCGGCGAGGTAGTGCACCTCGTCCATCACGACGTACCGCAGACCGGTGAGCGCCGGCGAGTCCGCATAGAGCATGTTGCGCAGCACCTCGGTGGTCATGACCACCACGCGCGCACTGCCGTTGATGTTCGTGTCTCCGGTGAGCAGACCGACCTCGTCCTCACCGTAGACGTCGACCAGCTCGCGGAACTTCTGGTTCGACAGCGCCTTCATCGGCGTGGTGTAGAACGCCTTGTCACCGGGCGTCTGCATGGCGAGATGGATCGCGAACTCGCCGACGATCGTCTTGCCCGCGCCGGTCGGCGCGGCCACGAGCACGCTGCGTCCGCGCTCGAGCGACTGACACGCCGCCACCTGGAACGGATCCAGGCGGAAACGCAACTGCGCGGCGAACGCCGACGCCTGCGGGTGGTCGCGTCGGTCGTTCGCCTCGGCGAAGCGATCGGCGGCCGAACTCATGCGGGCAGATCGGGGTCGAGCCCCATCGCGATCATGCGCTTGCGCTTGCGCTTGTCGAAGATCAGCGCGAGCCCGCCGGCCGCGAAGTACAGCACCGTCAGGATGCCGGCCAGCAGGAACATGCTCACCACGTCGGCGGGCGGCGTCGCGATCGCCGAGAACACGATCGCCACCAGGATGGCCCAGCGCCAGCCCTTGAAGATCGCCTTGCCCGTCAGGATGCCCGCCATGTTCAGGCCGATCATGAACACCGGCGTCACGAACGAAATGCCCACCACGATCATCAGCTTGAAGATGAAGTCGTAGTACTCACGGGCGCTCATGAAGCTGGTGCCGGTCTGCGGTGTGAAGCCGACCAGCATCTCGATGACGTGCGGACTGACGATCATCGCGGTGTAGCAGCCCGCGAAGAACAGCGGGATCGCCGCGGCGACGAATCCGATCGTGTACTTGACCTCTTTGCGCGTCAGACCGGGCATGATGAACGCCCAGATCTGCCACAGCCACACCGGCGCCGCCAGCGTCAGTCCGATCGCGAACGCCATGCGCATGCGAAGGTCGAACGCCGCGGTCACGGTGCCGAAGTTCAGCGAGACGTAGTTCACGCCCCGCTCGTTCTGCAGATCAGCGATCGGACGCGAGATGAAGTCGATGATCGGATCCGTCACGAAGAACGCCACGATCATCGCGACGACGATCGTGATCGCCGCGATCGTCAAACGCTTGCGGAGCTCGCGCAGATGCGCGCCGAGCGACATCCGACGGTCGTGGCGAGGCTGTTCCTCGACGGGCGAGGAATCAGTCACTGCCACCGCCGTCAGCTGGTCTTGTCAGCGCTGGACGGTGCGTCCTTCTGCGGTCCGGTCGAACCGCTCTCGGGCGCCGCCTCTGTCTGTGCTGCGGTCGCGTCGTCGTCCTTCATCGCCTTCATCTCGCCCTTGAACACGCGGGCGGACTGTCCGACGCTCTTCGCGAGTGCCGGCAGCTTCGCCGCACCGAAAAGAAGCAGGACAACGATGAGAATGGCGAGCAGGTGCCATCCGGTCAGGCCAGCCATGGAAGTCTCCTCATTGATGGGTAGTGGCGTTCAGTCTACCCGTGGTCGGCGGACTCCGGGTCACGGTACAGCGCCAGTCCTGCGATTGCCCAGTCACGGGTGGCCGTGCGCGCCGTAGCGGGTTCGAGCACCTGCATCCTGCCGGCGAAACGCGCCGCGAAGCGCTTGATCCCCCGGGGGTCCGCCATGCGCAGGCGCAGGGTGACCTCGCCGTCCGATCGCGACACCTCTTCCGACCGGAAACCGCTCAGCAGCGGCGCGAGCCCCTCCGGGATGCGCACCGTCACCGTGTCGTCGGTCGGAGCCGTCCCGAACGCGTCAGGCACACCCTCGGCGCCGTGCGTGATGGCGATGTCCGTGAGACGGGCGTCACTGACCCGGTCGAGGTGGAAGGTGCGCATCGCCTGGCGCAGATGGCACCAGCCCTGCAGGTACCACTGCCCGTCGGTGATGAGCACCTGCACCGGGTCGACCGTGCGCACCGTCGGCGAGGCATCCGGCGCCTGATAGGCGAACGAGACGGCGACGCCGTCGTTCAGCGCACGCGAGACGACCTCCTGCACCTCCCCCACCTGACGAGGGGCGACCACGACATCGGCGGGCGCGTCGACCGCACCGCGGGCCAGCTTCGCCAGCAGACCCGCCACCAAGCCGGAATCCGACACGGCGGGCACCGCGGCGACCATCTGCAGTCCTGCCAGCAGCGCTGCGGCCTCGCGGGCCGTGAAGCGCGGCACACGGCGCAGCGCCACGTCGTTGGTGATCTCGATCACGTCGTGCTCGTCGAGCAGGTCCCAGTCGATGTCGAACATCTCCTGCGGCTGCTGCCAGAAGCCGTCCTCGCCGGGGAGGCCGATCACCGTCAGCTTCTCGACCATGGCGCGCATCTCCGGCACGCTCACGCCGAATTCAGCGGCCGCCTCGGCCAGCGAGACCTGGCCGCGTTCGAGCAGGTACGGCACGAGGGTGAGGTAGACGCGCACGCGGTCGGCGGCGAGAAGGGGTTTCGGATCGCTCATGCGTGCTCCCCGTCATCGTGTGCGGCGAGGACCCCGCGCAGTCGTTCGACGACGGCGACGCGCAGCTCCGCCGGTTCGACGACGCGCACCTCGGGTCCGTAGGAGGCCAGCTCGTCGGCGAGGATGTCGCGGTCCACGTAGGGCACCCGGATGCCCTGCACGGCAGGTGTCGCCCGGCGTCCGAGTCGCAGCGCGGCCTCGGTGCCCGGCTCGACCTCCAGCAGTGCGGAGTGCGTGGCGGCGACCTGCTCGAGACCGGACAGTGCCCGATCCCCCGCGCCCTCGCGGAGTGAGGAGTCGAAGGACTGCGCGGTGACCTTCACGGCGCCGACGATGCGGCTGAGCAGGAACGTGCGCTCCGCCTCCGCATCCACGTCGATGCCGTAGACGTGCCAGCGGGCCTCGTAGTCGAGCAGAGCGAGAGGCCGCAGCCGCCGGCTCTGCGGGCGCTCCTCGCCCGGTTTGAGGTAGTCGAAGGTCACGACGCGGGAGCGCTCGATCGCGTCTTGAAGGGGCGCGAATGCGGCATCCCGCACCGTGATCCGCGGCGCGAAGCCGATGATCGGCTCGTCACCGTCGATGCCCAGTGCGCGGATCTTGCGGACACCGGCCTGCGCATCGGATGATGCGGACTCGGCGCTCCAGACGCTGCCTGCCAGCCGCAGCACCGCGAGTTCCGCCGGGCTGAACGCGATGTCTCCTGGAAGGTCGTACTCCTCCTGCGGGATGCGGTAGCGGGCCTCGCGCAGGTCGTTCGGATCGGCGGCGTCGCCGATCGTCTCGACGCGCACGCCCAGGGCGCGAAGCTGGTCCTTGTCGCGCTCGAACATCTTCTCGAGGGCGTCGGCCTTCGCGCCGGCCTCGGCGCGCTGACGGTATCCGGAGACGCTGTCGAGGATCTGCTGCTTGGTCAGGCCGATCCGCGTGGCCATCAGCGCCACGATCAGGTTGGTGAGGCGCTCCTCCGCGGGGATCGTGGCGGCCATCAGTTGCTCGCGGGCACCGAACCGAGGATGTCGACGACGTATGCCACAGCCTGCGCATCGCCCTCGCCGGGCACGACGACGAGGACCTGCGATCCGACGGTCGCCGCCTTCACCGCATCGGCGACCTGCTGAGGCAGTTTCGAGAGGTCGGCCTCGGGCAGTTTGCCCCAGCTGCTCTCAGCGACCTCGCGGTCGTTCCAGCCGACGGCGGTGTAGGCGAAGAACGGCTGGGCGTCACCGACCACGTCGCCCTCTCCTGCGATGAGGGTCTCGGTGACGGTCTTCGTCGGAGCGTCGCCGTCCGGGATGATGATGCCCGGCCGTCCGTCCGAGGGGTTGCGGACCACCGTGGGGATACCCCGGGCGTTGTTGAAGACGTCGCTGCCCTCGGCGCGGGAGAGCATGGTGCTCTCGATGTCGAAGACGGCGATCACGCTGTCGCCCTTCTTGCTCGCCGGAGCGGCGACCACGACCCGGCTCCCGCCGGTGGCGCACTCCAGCGCCTTGGTGAGGTCGACGCCCTGCAGGCCCTGCTCGATCGTGCTGATCGTGAACAGCTGGCCCTGACCGTCGAAGCCGACGTTCTGGATCATCTCGCCGGTCGTGCCGGAGTACATCGCGAACCCGCCGACGAACACCTGGTTCGGGTCGACCAGCGGGTCTCCGTCGCCGACCTCGGCGTCGAAGAACGAGACCTGCTCGGTCTTCAGCGGGCCGATCAGCTCGAGCTCCGGCACGCTGCCGAGATCGCCGCTGACGGTCACATCCTCGTCGATCCCGTTCGCGGAGCCGGTGCGATCACAGGTCGCCCCGGCGAAGGTCGGCGCGGCCGAGCATCCGCTCAGAGCGACGGCGGACAGGGCGAGGGCGGCGAGAGCTGCGGACGTTTTACGCACGCGCTCCAGTCTATTCCGTCGCCGAGTCCGATTCGCGCGCAGAGGCGGCGATGCGCGCGCCGTCGGCGGCCTTCTGCGCCTCCCGCACCCGCTTGCGCAGGTTCTTGTCGGTGATCTCGCGATCGCCGACGGCGCCCGGTGTCCACAATTCGACGTCCTCGTCCGAGAAGCTGGTCTTCGAGGCGCGGCGGCGGACCTCGGGCGGAATCGCCCCCGGCGCCAGCCTGCGCGCCGTGAGAAGGAAGCCGGTGTGCGCGACCATACGGTGATCGGGACGCACGGCGAGGCCCTCGACGTGCCATCCGCGCACCATGGTCTCGGAGGCCTCGGGGTCGGTGAACAGGCCGGTGGCGCGGATGTACTCCGCGACGCGGGAGAGCTGGGTGGCGGTGGCGATGTAGCAGATCACCACACCGCCGGGCGTGAGGGCGTCCGCGACGGCGTCCATGCAGTCCCAGGGCGCGAGCATGTCCAGGACCACGCGGTCCACGGTGCCCGCCTCGAACTCGGCGCCGAGCTGCTCGGCGAGATCGCCGACGACCACGCGCCAGGTGTCTGGGGTCTCACCGAAGAACGTCTCGACGTTCGCCATCGCGACTTCGGCGAAGTCCTCGCGGCGCTCGAACGAGGTGAGCGCTCCGTCCGAGCCGATCGCCCGCAGCAGCGCGAGCGACAGGGCACCCGAGCCGACGCCGGCCTCGACCACCGTCGCCCCCGGGAAGATGTCCGCCTGCATCACGATCTGCGCGGCATCCTTCGGATACACGATCGCCGCTCCGCGCGGCATCGACATCGCGAAGTCGCGCAGCAACGGCCGCAGCGCGAGATAGTCGTGGCCCGAGCTGTTCGTGACGACGGACCCGTCCGGCAGCCCGACGAGATCGGCGTGACGGAGCACGCCGTGGTGGGTGTGCAATTCGCCGTCGGCACGCAGCGTGATCGTGTGCATGCGCCCCTTCGGGCCGGTCAGCTGCACCCGGTCACCCTCGCGGAACGGGCCGCTCGGCCGTGCCGCGGTCATCGGACGACCTCCTTCGCGTGCTGCGCGTGCAGTGCGATCACATCGTCCGCGGTACGGCCCGCGAGCGTCTCCCAGAGCTCATGCGCACCGAGGCCGTCGAGCGGGATCAGGTTGGGCACGCCGACGGTCACGGCGCCGGATGCCACGCCCGAGGCGACACCGGTGCGGGAGTCCTCGATCGCCACGGTGTCGGCGATGTCGACGCCCAGCAGCTCGGCCGCCCGCAGATAGGGCTCCGGATGCGGCTTCGGAAGCTCCACGTCGTCGCCGGCGACGACGAGGTCGAAGGCGTCGAAGTCGATCAGGTCGACGACGTCGGATGCCATCCGGCGAAGCGACATGGTGACCAGAGCGGTGCGGATGCCCGCCGCCCGAAGGTCGGCGAGCAGTTCGCGTGCGCCGGGTCGGAACGGCACGCCCTGCGTGCGGAGCGCCTCCAACACGCTGTCGGTCAGGCGGTCGACGATCTCCTGCGCCTCCAGGTCGACTCCCGCCGCCTGGAACACTCTCGCGCTGTCGAGCAGCCCACTGCCGATCAGCTGCAGCGCCTGCTCGTGCGTCCAGGTTCCGCCGTAGGACTCGACGAGAACCGTCTCGGCGGCCATCCAGTACGGCTCGGTGTCGATCAGGGTGCCGTCCATGTCCCACAGGACGGCAGCGGGCCGGGTGGCGGCAGAGGGAGTGGTGCTCACTGCACCTATGGTACCGGCGCCACGGCGCGCGCTCGCGCCGCCGTGCGCTCCGGCGACTAGCCTTGAGTGATGGACGTCCTCGGCTCGCGCATCATCGTCGCCGCCTTCGACGGCTGGAACGACGCCGGCGAAGCCGCGACCGGCGCCCTCGCCACGCTCCGCGACAGCACCGAGTTCACCACGGTGCACAGCGCCGACCCCGAGCTGTACTTCGACTACCAGTACACGAGGCCGGCGACTCGCATAGATGCGCAGGGCCGACGCGAGCTGACCTGGCCGGAGGCGACACTGTCGAGACCCGCAGTCGTGACCGGCTCCCCCGAGGTGTGGCTTCTGACCGGATCCGAACCGGCGCGCACCTGGCAGGCGTTCGCCTCCGAGTTCATCGATGTGGCACTGCGCGACGACGTCACCGGTTTCGTCACGCTCGGCGCCATGCTGTCCGACGTCCCGCACACCCGCCCGATCTCGGTGTTCGCCTCCAGCCAGAACGAGCAGGTGCGCGAGGCGCACGGCCTGGAGCGCTCGACCTACGAGGGCCCCGTCGGCATACTCAGCGTCCTGGAGCACTTCGCGGAGCGCGCCGGCATTCCGACGGCGAGTCTGTGGGCAAGCGTGCCGCACTACGTGGCATCCGCCGCGCCTTCTCCGAAGGCGACGCTCGCCCTGCTGGACCGGCTCGAAGAGCTCACGGCGATCGGCGTCCCGCGTGAGCACCTCCGCACCGAGGCCGCCGCCTGGGAGGCCTCGATCGACGCCGCGGCTGCGGACGATGACGACATGAGCGAGTACATCCGCCAGCTGGAGCGCACCCGGGACACCTGGGACTCCCCCGATGCTTCCGGCGACGCGATCGCGCAGGCGTTCGAACGCTACCTGCGCCGCCGGGGCGACGGTCCGGATCAGAAGCGCTGATGCGGACCGCCCGACCGCCTCAGCCCGAGATCACACCCGTCGCGAGCAGCACGATGAGCACACCGCCCAGCAGGATGCGGTAGATCACGAACGGCAGGAAGCTGCGCTTGGAGATCCAGTTCATGAAGAACGCGATCACGCCGAGGGCGACGACGAACGCGATGCCGGTGGCGGCGAGGGTCTCGGGCATCGTGAAGTACTGGTCCGGAGCATCCCAGCTCTTGGCGAGCTGGAAGAAGCCGCTGCCGAACACTGCGGGGATCGCCAGCAGGAAGGCGTAGCGGGCGGCCGCGGCACGCTCGTAGCCGAGGAACAGGCCCATCGTGATCGTGCCGCCCGAGCGCGAGACGCCGGGGATCAGGGCGAGCGCCTGGGCGAAACCGTAGGCGACGCCGTCGGGGTAGGTCAGCTGGTTCAGCGAGCGGCGCTTCGCGCCGATGTGGTCGGCGATGCCGAGCAGGACGCCGAAGACGATCAGCATGATCGCCACGATCCACAGCGACCGGAGCACGGTCTCGATCTGGTCCTGGAACAGCAGGCCGAGCACCACGATCGGGATGCTGCCGATGATGATCAGCCAGCCCATCCGGGCATCCGGATCGTTGCGCGGCAGGCGTCCGACCAGCGCGAGAGCCCAGCTCCTGATGATCCGCACGATGTCACGCCAGAAGAACACCACGACGGCCGCCTCCGTGCCGATCTGCGTGATCGCGGTGAATGCCGCGCCGGGGTCCTCGCCCGAACCGAGCATGGTGCCCACGATGCGCAGGTGCGCGCTGGAGGAGATCGGCAGGAACTCGGTGAGTCCCTGGACGATGCCGAGAAGGAGTGCTTCGAGCAGGTGCATGCACAGGTCTTTCGTGACAGAGCGATGCCGGCCGCGGCTACGGCCGGGTCAGCAGGTGCGGAAGAGGTCGGCCAGAACACGCTGACCGAAGCTCAGTGAGTCTACGGGTACGCGCTCATCGACTCCGTGGAACATCCCCGTGAAGTCGAGGTCGGCGGGCAGCAGCAGTGGAGCGAAGCCGTAGCCGGTGATGCCGATCGAGGCGAGCGCCTTGTTGTCGGTGCCGGCACCGAGCAGGTACGGGATCACGGGAACACCAGGGTCGTGCCGGCCGAGAGCGGCGACCATCGCGTCGACCAGGTCGCCGCAGAAAGGCGTCTCCATGCCGATGTCCCGGACCACGATCTCGATCTCGACGTCGTCGCCTACGATGTGCTGCAGCTCGGCGAGCACGTCGTCCTCGGTGCCCGGCAGGGTCCGCACATCGATCAATGCCTCTGCACGCTCGGGGATCACATTGTGCTTGTACCCGGCCTGCAGCACCGTCGGATTCGCGGTGGTGCGGAAGGTCGACGCGAGGAACGCCTCGGCCGGGCCGGCTGCTGCGGCGAGAGCATCCGGATCATCGGCACTGCGGCCGGTGAGATCCGACAGCCCGGCCAGCAGAGCCTCGGTCGTCGGTGTGAGCCTGATCGGCCAGCGGGTGCGCCCGATGGCGGCGACAGCCTCGGCGAGCCTCGTCAGAGCGTTCTCGGGATGCAGACGGCTGCCGTGTCCGGCACGGCCGCGAGCGACGAGCCGGATCCAGATCAGGGCCTTCTCCCCCACCTGCAGCAGGTAGGCCCGGCGGTCGTCGACGGTGATCGAGTAGCCGCCGACCTCGCTGATGGCCTCGGTGGCGCCGGCGAACCACTCCGGGCGCTCCTTCACCACCAGCGCCGAGCCCTCGACGCCGCCGTTCTCCTCGTCTGCGAAGAACGCGAGGACGAGATCGCGCTCGGGCTGCTCGCCCGCGCGCAGCAGGTCGCCCACGGACGCCAGGATCATGGCGTCCATGTTCTTCATGTCGACGGCACCACGGCCCCAGAGCATCCCGTCACGGATCTCTCCGGCGAACGGGTCGACGCTCCAATCCTCGGCCACCGCCGGGACGACGTCGAGGTGCCCGTGCACGACCAGCGCCGGACGACTGCGATCCCGCCCCGGTACGCGTGCCATGACGTTGGTGCGGCGCGGGATCGGCTCGTAGTACTCGGTCTCGAGGCCCAGCGACTCGAGGTGGGCGCCGACGTACTCGGCCGCCTCACGCTCACCGTTCGCCTTGCCCCCGCCCCAGTTGGACGTGTCGATGCGGATCAAGTCGCGCGCGATGCGTGCGACCTCGGGCAGCGGCGTTGAGGACATGGATCAAGGCTATCGAACCAGGAAAACGAAGAAGGTCCCGGGTCTGCGACCCGGGACCTTCTCATTGTGCGCGAGGGGGGACTTGAACCCCCACGCCCTTATCGGGCACTAGCACCTCAAGCTAGCGCGTCTACCTATTCCGCCACCCGCGCAAGGTGGTTTTTTCGGCTGTTCCCAACCGAAGATCGAGATTAGCACGTTCCTGGAGCGGGGACGAACCGGCGCTGCACCCCGGGCGCGCCTCCCGACACGGTCACCCTTCCGGGATGAACCTCTTCTGCCAGTGCGCCTCACTCCGGCAGGATGGGCCTGTACCGGCGAAGCACCGCCGGATCGGGACACGGGAGGGTTCGCATGGCAGGCAACGACGAGCTGGAGGATCTGCGCCGTCGCGTCGCGGAGCTCGAGGCCGAGAACGACGGGCTGCGCTCGGATGCTCCTGCAACGAAGAAGCGCAGGAATCCGACCCGCAGCATCCTGTCGGCTGTCGCGCTCGTGCTCGCCATCCTGCTCGCCCCCGTGGCGGTCCTGGGGACCTGGGCACGCCTCGAGCTGGTCGACACCGACCGGTTCGTGGCCACGTTCGCTCCGCTCGCGGATAGCCCGGAGGTGCAGGCCTACGTCTCAGACCAGATCGTGACCGCCATCGACGAGAACGTCGACATCGACGGGATGGTCGCCGACCTGGCAGACGGGCTCAAGGGGCTGGATCTGCCGCCGCGCGCGCAGGACGCCATCGGGCTGCTCACAGCGCCCGCCGCGGACGGGATCCGCGGTCTGATCGCCTCCACCGTCGACAAGCTGGTGGCCTCCCCCGCGTTCGCCGACGTGTGGGAGCAGGCTCTGCGCCAGACCCATTCGCGGGCTGTCGCGATCATCCAGGGACAGGAGGGCACCGCCATCCAGCTCTCCGCCGACGGGACGCTGTCTCTCGAGCTCGATGTCGTGATCGAGAGCGTCAAGGAGCGGCTGATCGAGAACGGGTTCGGCTTCGCATCATCCATCCCGGTGATCCACAAGTCCATCCCCCTGGTCACGGCGGACGCGTTCGTGCTGGTGCGCACGGTCTACCAGGTCGCGATCGCAGCCGGGTACTGGCTGCCCTGGGTCGCACTCGCACTGGCTGCGGCCGGAATCGCGCTGGCGCGCAACCGTTCACGCGCCCTGCTGGCGACGGGCATCGGTCTGGTCGCGACGTTCCTGCTTCTCGGGGCCGGCCTCGGCGTCGGCAAGATGTTCTTCATGGGCACCGTCAGCCCGTCGATCATGCCCGCGGCGACGGCAGAGGTCCTCTTCGATCAGATCACCGAGATGATGCACTCGGTGATCGCTGCGCTGGTGCTCCTCTCGGCCTTCGTCGTGATCGGGGCATGGATCACCGGACGCTCGCGGCCTGCGAAGGCGCTGCGCACGTCCGGGAACGCCGCGTTCGCCAAGGCCCGGGAGAGCGCGGACCGCAGCGGCCTGAACACCAGGGGCTTCGGCGCCGCTCTGGATCGCTGGCGGCCCGCGATCATCGTGATCGTGATCGCCCTGGGCGTGTTCATCCTGTTCATGACGCGCCCAGTCAGCGTCGGATCCGTGGTCTGGACCGTCGTCGGCATCCTGGTGGCACTGCTGCTCCTCGAGGTCCTGCGTCGTCCGGCCGGGAGCGCGCCCGTCGTCGAAGCGGCGGAAGCGGATGCCGCTGAGCAGCAGCCCGTCGAGGTCGCACAGGAAGAGGGCGCCGTGCGGTGATCAGCGTCATCTGGCAGCTGCTGCCGATCGCCCTCGGTGTGATGGTCAGCCCCATCTCCGTGATGGCGCTGCTCGGCATCCTGGTGTCGACGCATGCTCGCCGGAACGGCACCGCCTTCGCGGTCGGCTGGGTGCTCGCGACCGGTGGCAGCCTGATGCTGTGGACGCTGCTGCTCACCTGGCTCGGGATCGGCGACGGCTACGGTTACGCCGGCGGGCTCACCGGCACCGTGCTGCACCTGCTGATCGGACTGCTCTGCATCGCGGCCGCGGTCTGGACCTACCGCCGCTCGCACGACATCGTGATGCGGATGGGGACCGCAGAGACCCCGGATGAGCTGGCCGCCGCGACACCGCAGCTGCCGGGTCTGCTGCGCGACGTCGACCACTACAGTGTTCCGCGGTCCTTCGTGCTCGGCATCACCGTCTTCGTGCTCAATCCCGTGAACATGTCTCTCCTGATCGCGACGGCACTCAGCCTGATCGATGCCGACATCTCCGAGCAGAGCGCGCGGGCGATCGCTGCGGGCTTCGTGGTCGCCGCCGCTCTGCCTGTGATCACCCCGGTGCTGGTGCTGTGGGTGCGCGGCGCGGACGCCCCCTTCGTGGGCCGGATGCGCACCTGGGTGATGAACAACAACGGGTACATCAGTGCGGGGCTGCTTCTGCTGATCGGCTTCCTGCAGCTCACCCGCGCCCTGGAAGGAGTCCTCGCGTGAGCATCCGATCCGAACTCCGCCGGTGGACGGCGCGCTTCGGCGACCGCAGCACGGTCGGCGGCGACATCCGCGCGGGTGTCGCACTCGGCGTCGAGAGCGTTCCCGACGGGCTGGCGGCGGGCGTGCTCGCGGGGGTCAGCCCGCTCTACGGCCTCTACGGCTACATGCTCGGCACCCTGGGGGGCGCTCTCACCACCGGTTCGGTGTTCATGACGGTGCAGGCCACCGGTGCGATGGCGGTGATCATCAGCGACGTGCCCGAGGTCCGGGGCGACGACGGCGCGGGAGCGATGGCGATGCTCACCCTGATCGCCGGCGTGGTCATGCTCGGCCTCGGGATCGCGCGGCTCGGCAGCCTGGTGCGCTTCATCCCCACCGCGGTGCTGATCGGCTTCGTCAACGCCGTCGCCATCAACATCATCCTGGGACAGCTCGACAACATCACCGGTTACGACAGCGACGGCGCGAACCGGATCATGAAGCTCTTCGACACCGTCCTGTCGGTGCCTCAGTTCAGCTGGCCGACGGTGCTGGTCGGGATGATCACGATCGCGCTGATCCTGCTGCTGGAGCGCACCCCGCTGGGCGCGCTCGGCATGGTCGTCGCGGTGGTCGCCGGATCGCTGATCGCGCTGGTCCTGCCCGATGACAGCGTCGCGACGATCGGCGACATCGCCGAGGTGACGCGCTCGCTGCCGATGCCGGTGATGCCCGATCTCAGTCTGATCGGCGCACTGATCGTCCCCGGCATCTCGATCGCCCTGGTCGGTCTCGTGCAGGGCGCCGCGATCTCCGGCGCCATTCCGAATCCGGACGGCAAGTACCCCGACGCATCCGCCGATTTCCGTGGCCAGGGCATCGCGAACATCGCCTCGGGCCTGCTCCGCGGCATGCCGGTCGGCGGATCGATGTCGGCGACGTCGCTGGTCCGCGCCGCCGGCGCGAGGACCGCCCTGGCGAACCTCATCGCCGGGGTCGTGATGATCATCACCCTGCTCGCCTTCGGACCGCTCATCGAATACATCGCGATGCCCGCGCTCGCCGGCCTGCTGATCCTGGTCGGCGTGCGCACCCTGAAGATCCACCAGGTGATGCTGGTGCTGCGAACAGGACCCACACAGGCGGCGGTGTTCGCCGTCACCTTCGTGCTGACCCTGCTGATCCCGCTGCAGTACGCCGTGCTCGCCGGCGTCGGGCTCTCGATCGTGCTGCACATCGCCCGCCAGTCCAATCGCGTGCGCATCGTGCGGTGGCAGTTCGACGATCCCGGCGGGCACCCGCTCGAAGTCTCCCCGCCCGCGGTCGTGCCGCACGACGAGGTCGTCATCCTCTCGCCCTACGGCAGCCTCTTCTTCGCCTCGGCGCAGTCCTTCCGGGCTCAGCTGCCCACGCCGACCGCAGACTCCGCCGGCGCCACCGTGATCATCCGGCTGCGCGGCTCCGAAGAGCTGGGCGTGACATTCCTCACCATGGTGCGGGACTATGCCGACGAGCTCTCGGCTCGGGACGCCACGCTGATGCTCGTCGGTGTCGGCGAACGGCTGCAGGATCAGCTGGACGCCACCGGCGTCGGTGCGCGCATCGGCGGCGGCAACATCATCCCGGTGCGTCCGAGGGTCGGCGACTCTCTCGCCGAGGCGCTGGCGATCGTCGCGTCGAGGAAGAACGACGGCGGCCGATAAAATCGGGGACGATGGTTCCCCCAGCCGCATCGCTGCGCACGTATCGCTTCCGTCCGCCGTCCCCCCAGAGCGGACATCTGGCGCGCCCTCGGCTGACGGCGCTGCTGGACGCCAAGGCGGCATCGCATCCGACGACGATGGTCATCGCACCGAGCGGGTACGGCAAGACTTCGGCGGTCGCCGAGTGGGCCGCGACGCACGACGGGGACGTCGCCTGGCTGACACTGGGTCCGTTCGATGCGGACAGCAGCGCGCTCGGCGCGAGCGCCGTGCTCGCGCTGCAGGCACTGGCTCGCTCCACGGGACGCGCCGATCTCGCGCAGCTGCTGTCATTCGACGCCGCCGAGCTGGCGCCGGCAGCCTCGTTCGACATGCTCACCGAGGCGCTGGCGGACGTCGAGCAGCCGATCCACCTCGTGATCGACGACGCGCACAGAGCCGAGGACGAGCTGGGCGACGGCCTGCTCGGCGCGCTTCTCGAAGGCGCCTGCGATGCGCTGCGCGTCGTCATCGTCGGCACCGGCCACGTCGAGATCGCCCTGAGCCGTCTCGTGCTGCAGTCGCCGAGCGCGGTGATCCGCGCCAGTGATCTCGCCTTCGACGCCCGCGAAGTCGAAGGCCTCCGGGCCGAAGAACGGCATCCGTTCACCGTAGAGGCGATCCTGGAGCAGACCGGCGGGTGGCCGATCGCCGTGCGGGCCGTGCAGCTGGCGAAGGCGCGCCCGGATCACGTCGCGCACAGCCAGGATTCCGTGCTGAGGCGCTACATCGACGTGCACGTGCTCGGAACGCTTCCTGACGACATCGAGAGGTTCGTCCGCAGCGCGGCGCTGTGCCCGACACTCACACCGGAACTCGCGGTGAGCGTCACCGGCGCGGCCGATGCCGGGACTCTGCTCGAGCGCTGTGTGCAGATGGGCCTGTTCCTCGATCGCTTCGAGACCGCGACTGGTCCGCTGTACCGATGGCACGACGCGCTGTCGCATCAGTGCGAGCGGATCCTGGAGCAGCGGGATCCCGGTCGGCGGCGTGAGATCCTCCGCGCAGCGGGGGCGCATCTGTCCGCTGAGGACCCGCTCGCATCCGCCCGGTACTGGATCCGAGCGGGAGACACGGACGCGGCGGTGCGGACGGTTCTGGCCGGCTGGACACGACTCGTCGTGGGTTCGGAGGCCGGTTCTCTGGACCGCTGGTGCGCGTCGCTGCCGCTCCCCTATGCGGACGACCCGCGGATCCTGATGATCAGGGCCTGTGCCCAGGATGTGATCGGCCACCACGACGTCGCGATGATGCTCGCGGCGCGCGCCGACGCCCGCGCCGACGAACAGGCGGTGACGCCCGGGTTCGACGAGGTGAAGGCGCGCGCCCGGCTGTTCCTCATCGACGACCGTGCTGAACTCGCCGAGGCGATCGGCACCGTGTGCGCGCAGCTGGAGGCGCCGGAGGGCGTCGAGCTCGGCGACCGGGCCGCTCTGCAGTATCTGCTGGGCTGGAGCGAACTGCGCCGACGTGCTGCTCCCGGTCTCATGGTGCAGCTGTTCGCGACAGCAGCGACCGACGCCGAGGCAGCAGGAGACCCCACCCTCGCTCGTCGTTCGCTGGGACATCTCGCGCACGCGCTGTCCTGGGCGGGACGGCTTCGCGACGCCGATGACGTGCTCACCCAGCGCCTGGAACTCATCGACGAGGGATCCTGGGCGAGCTACGCCGGAGGAAGCGCAGCCACGGCAGCCGCGTTCGCCGCCTACTGGCGGGACGACCAGCCGCAGGCGATCGCCGCAGCGCAGCGGGCGATCCGGAGCGGAGGATCGGCGATATCGTTCCCCGGCGCCGCACGGATGCTGTACGCCTTCGCCGCCGCGGCATCCCGCGATGTTCCGGCGTGTCAGCGGGCCGCGCGCGAAGTGCGCGGCATCCCCACCGAGACGATGCAGGGCGTCGAGTGGCAGGCTTTCCGGCACGCCTCGTTCGCCGCGCTGAACGAGGCGGCCGGCCGCCGGGACCTGGCCCTCAAGGCGGTCGCCCTGTACGAGAACGCGACGGACCTGCCGCTGATCACCGTCGTCCTCGCGGGAGTGGCCTCCCGCTCGGGGAATGCCCGCGAGGCGCTGCAGATGCTGCGTCGGGTCGAGCCCTTCGAGTCGATCTCGTACGTACGCGTCTCCCGGCTGCTGGCCGAGGCCGTCGTCGTCTGGCGGGAGGATCGCCGCGCCCAGGCCCGCGGGCTAGTCGAACAGGCGCTCGAGATCGCGACCCCCGAGGCCCTGCGCCGACCGTTCGCGGCGGGTGGGCTCGACATGCGGCAGATGCTCGCAGAACAGCTGTCCTGGGGCACCGAGTACGAGACGTTCCTCACGGGATGTCTCACGCCCCGCGAAGCGGACGGCCCGCTGCAGTCCCTGTCCGATCGGGAGCGCGAGGTGTTCTCGAACCTGCGCAGCAGTCGGACCATGCAGGAGATCGCTGACGCGATGGGCGTCTCGATCAACACGGTGAAGACCCACCAGCGTGCGATCTATCGCAAGCTGGGGGTCGCCTCGCGACGTGAGGCGGTCAGGCTGTTCGCCTGACCGCTCATTCCAGGCCCTGCTCCCCCGCGCGGGTTGGGATCAGGCCACGCCGACTCCGAACAGCAGGCCGAGCAGGTAGGTGACCGCGGCGGCTCCGAACCCGATGGCCAGCTGCCGCAGGCCCCGCCGCAGAGGCGGGCCGCCGGAGAGGATGCCCACCATCGCCCCCGTGCTGAGCAGGGCGATGCCGACCAGGATCAGGGCGACGACGATCGCCGTCGTCCCCTGAAGCCCGAAGATCCACGGCAGTACGGGGACGATCGCCCCCGAGGCGAACAGCAGGAAACTGGAGATCGCGGCGGTCCATGCGCTGCCGACGATCTCGTGGTCCTCGCCGCCGGAGCGGACGCCGATCGGCCCGGTCGCCGAGCGGCGAACCCCCGCCTGGGCGGCGCGCACGATGCGCTCCGCCCTCGCAAGGGCCTCATCCTGCTCCATTCCGCGCGCCCGGTAGACGAGGGCGAGCTCGTTCGCGTCGATGTCGAGGTCCCCCGCCGCGGCATCCGCGTCGTCGTTGTGCTCCGTGGCGGCCAGAAGCTCGCGCTGGGAGCGTACCGAGACGAACTCGCCCGCGCCCATCGACAGCGCGCCGGCCAGGAGGCCCGCGATGCCGCTGAAGAGCACGAACCCGCCGCTGACGCCCGTCGCGCCGATGCCCAGCACCAGCGCGAGGTTGGAGACCAGGCCGTCGTTGGCGCCGAACACCGCCGCGCGGAACGACCCCGAGAGCCGGCGACGGCCGCGTGCAGCCAGACCGCGAACGACCTCGTGATGCACCTTCTCATCGGCGCGCATCGCCGGGGTGGCGTAGGCCTCGGTGTCGTACGGCGATCGCGCCTCCGCGGACTGGGCGAGGGCCAGGACGAAGATGGACCCGAAGTGCTTCGCCATCCATCCCAGCATCCGGGATCGGAAGCCCGCTCGCGGCAGCTTCGCCGGTTCCCCGCCGAGCAGGTCCAGCCAGTGCTGCTCGTGACGTCGCTCGGCCTCGGCGAGAGAGAGCAGGATCTCCTGCTCCTCGCCGGTGCGGCGCCCCGCGAGCCCCAGATACACGGCACCCTCCGCTCGCTCCTCGACGAGGTAGCGCGCCCAGCGCTTCCTGTCTGCAGCTGTGGGCGTGGGCGCAGGCACGGCCGCGGGCGCAGTCATGGGACCTCCGATCGAAAGGGAACATTCCACGCTATCCGTGCGGATGCCGCGGAACCGCACGGATCCGCGGATTCAGAGCATTTCGGGCGTCCGAAGCGCTCAGGAGCGGACGCGCTTGCGCAGCACCTCGATGCGCGCCTGCAGCTGGGTCACCGTGGCCTGCGCCACGGCGGGTCCGCCGCACACCCTGCGCAGCTCGGCGTGCACCGCGCCGTGCGGCTCGCCGCTCTGCCGCGCATAGAGCCCCACCAGGCTGTTCAGCAGCTGACGCTGCTCGCGGAGAGTGCGGTGCAGCGGGGCCGGCAGCGTCGTCGTGGTCTCAGGGCCGGCCTGTGCCTCCCGCGCCTCGCGGAGGCGCGATTGCCGGGCCTGGCGTTGCATCAGCAGTTCGTGCACGTGCTCGGGCTCGAGCAGGCCGGGCAGTCCGATGAACTCCTCCTCCTCCGGGGAGCCGGGTTCGGCGAGCTGCCCGAAATCCTTGCCCTCGAACACCACCCTGTCGAAGTGCGCGATCGACGAGATCGCCTGGTAGCTGAACTCCTGGGTGAGCGCGTCGGACGCCTCGTCCTCGCGATTCGCACTCTCCAGCAGCGAGTCGTCCAGGCCGTCGTCGTCCTTGTCCCGGCGGTCGAGGGCGTGGTCGCGCTGCCGTTCCATCTCGTTCGCGAGCGTCATCAGCACCGGGACGTTGGGCAGGAACACGCTGGCGGCCTCGCCGCGGCGCCGCGCGCGCACGAAGCGGCCGATCGCCTGGGCGAAGAACAGCGGCGTGGAGGACGAGGTCGCGTAGACGCCGACCGCGAGACGCGGCACGTCCACGCCCTCCGACACCATCCGCACCGCGACCATCCAGCGCCGATCGTTCTCGCTGAACTTCTCGATGCGCTCGGACGCCGAGGCATCGTCGGAGAGCACGACCGTCGGCTGCTCCCCCGTGATGCTGTGCAGGATCTTCGCGTAGGCGCGGGCCACGGTCTGGTCCGTCGCGAGCACCAGTCCACCGGCATCCGGCACATGGTGGCGGATCTCGGTGAGCCGGCGGTCCGCCGCGGACAGCACCGCCGGCATCCACGACCCCTCCGGGTCGAGGGCGGTGCGCCAGGCCTGCGAGGTGATGTCCTTGGTGTTGTCCTGCCCGAGGTGGGCCTCGAGTTCGTCACCGGCACTCGTGCGCCAGGTCATCTTGCCGGAGTACATGTGGAACAGCACCGGCCGGACGACGCCGTCGGCGAGGGCGCGACCGTACCCGTACCGGTAGTCGGTGACCGAGACGCGCGCTCCGGATTCGTCCGGGTGGTACTCCACGAACGGGATCGGCGCGGTGTCGCTGCGGAACGGCGTGCCGGAGAGCAGCAGCCTGCGCTTCGCGGGGCCGTAGGCGTCGCGGATCGCGTCTCCCCAGCTCAGGGCGTCGCCGCCGTGGTGCACCTCGTCGAGGATGACGAGGGTCTTCGCGTCCTCGGTCAGGTGGCGGTGCACGGACGACTTCGCGGCGACCTGCGCGTAGGTCACGACCACGCCGTGGTAGTGCCTGGCCGGCGCCCAGTGGCTGTTGCGGAACCGCGGATCGAGACGGATGTGCACGCGCGCGGCCGCATCCGCCCACTGCGTCTTCAGGTGCTCGGTCGGGGCCACCACGATCACCCTGTTCACCTCGCCCATGCGCAGCAGCTCGACGGCGAGGGTCAGGGCGAAGGTCGTCTTGCCCGCGCCCGGCGTCGCGGCGACCAGGTAGTCGCGCTGGTCTCGCTGGAAGTAGTCGTCCAGCGCCTCGCGCTGCCAGGCGCGCAGTTTGTCCGCTGTTCCCCATGGAGCGCGCTGGGGGAAGGACGGGGAAAGCATCGCCTCAACGATAGTCGAGGCCGGGGACATCGTCGGCGCACGCGGTAGGCTCGCATGCGGCGCGCCCGGCATCCATGGGCGCCCGCCGCGTGAAGGAGAGTTCGATGGCCGACCAGGAATCGTCCCGCACCCCGTACATCGCCAACGAGGGCGCCCACCCATGGCACCGGTTCGTCGCCATCGGGGACTCGTTCACCGAGGGCATCGGCGACCCGGACCCGAACGTGCCGGGAGGGCACCGGGGCTGGGCCGACCGCGTGGCCGAAGTGCTCGCCCAGGACTCGGACGACTTCGCGTACGCGAACCTCGCGGTGCGCGGCAAGCTCATCGCGCAGATCGTCGCCGATCAGATCGAGCCCGCGATCGCGCTGAAGCCGGATCTGATCTCGATCTGCGCCGGCGGGAACGACGTGATCCGCCCCGGCACCGACCCCGATGAGATCGCGGCCCAACTCGAGGGCGCGGTGTCGCGCCTGTCGGCCAGCGGTGCGGCCGTCGTGCTCTTCACCGGCATCGACACCGGCTTCACGCCGGTGTTCCGCCCGTTCCGCGGCAAGGTCGCGATCTACAACGAGAACGTGCGCACGATCGCGGACAGGTACGACTGCATCGTCGCCGACCAGTGGGCTCTGAAGGTCGTACAGGACCCGCGGTTCTTCGACGACGATCGGCTGCACTTCAACGCGCTCGGTCACCACGAGGTGGCGCGCATGGTGCTGCGCGCGCTGAACGTGCCCAACGACCTGCAGGCGATGCAGCCCGATCCGGTGCCGGTGCGCACCTGGCGCGAGGCGCGCGCCGAGGACATCGGCTGGGCGCGCGAGCATCTCGTGCCCTGGGTGCTGCGCCGTCTGCGCCACCAGTCGTCCGGGGACAACGTCGAGGCCAAGCGGCCGGAACCTGCGCCGGTGAGCCTGCCCGGCGATCCCGCCGCGTAGCCGCGGGCAGGGTCCGCCGTCAGCGCAGGTTCGGGTTCAGCGGGAGCTCGATGGCGCCGGTCTCCCCCGCGTGACGCGCCATCGGCACGCGCCGCCCGAGCACCTGCGCGACCACGTCGTGAGCGATCTTCGACGCGGTGAGACCGGCGTCCTCGAGGATCTGCTCCCGGGACGCGTGATCGATGAAGGCGTCCGGAACACCGAGTTCGTCCACCGCGGTGTCCACGCCGGCCTCGCGCAGCACCTGACGCACGCGCGTGCCGATTCCGCCCACCCGGATCCCGTCCTCCATGGTGATCACGAGCCGGTGCCGGGCCGCGAGCTCGACGATCGAGGGCTGCACCGGAATCGCCCAGCGCGGGTCGATCACGGTCGCACCGATCCCCTGCGCGCGCAGTCGCTGCGCGACATCCAGCGCCATCGAGGCGAACGGACCGATGCCGATCAACAGCACGTCCTCGGTCTCGTCCCTGGCCAGAACGTCGACACCGTCATCCAGCCGCTCGATCGCGGGGATCTCGTCCGGCGCAGCGCCCTTCGGATACCGGATCACCGTCGGCGCATCGTCGATCGAGACCGCCTCTTCCAGGACCTCCTGAAGGCGCGCTCCGTCGCGCGGTGCGGCGATGCGGATGCCCGGGACGATCTGCAGCATCGACAGATCCCAGATGCCGTGGTGGCTCGGTCCGTCGGGGCCGGTGACCCCGGCGCGATCGAGCACGAACGTCACGCCGGCCTTGTGCAGACCGACGTCCATCAGCACCTGGTCGAGGGCACGGCCCATGAACGTCGCATAGATCGCGACCACCGGGTGCAGACCGCCGAAGGCGAGCCCGGCGGCGGATGCGACGGCGTGCTGCTCCGCGATGCCCACGTCGTAGACGCGATCGGGGAAGCGCTCCGCGAAGGGTGCGAGTCCGGTGGGGCGCAGCATCGCCGCGGTCATCGCGATCACGTCGTCGTGACGGGCGCCGACGTCGACGAGCGCCTCCGCGAAGACATCGGTCCAGGCGCGCCCTGAGGACTTCGCCAGTGAGCCGCCCGTCTTGGGGTCGATGCGCCCGACCGAGTGGAACTGGTCGGCCTCGTCGTCGAGGGCCGGCTGGTAGCCGCGGCCCTTCTCGGTGATGACGTGCACGATGACCGGCGCGCCGAAGCCCTTGGCCAGTTGCAGGGTCTCCTGCAGCGCGCCGATGTCGTGTCCGTCGACGGGCCCGAGGTATTTGATGTCGAGGTTCGAGTACAGCGCGGCGTTGTTGGTGAACCGGCTGAGGAAGCCGTGCGTACCGCCGCGGACCCCGCGGAACAGCGCGCGCCCGAACGGGCCGAACGCGCGGAAGAGCCGGTCCGAGCGATGGTGCAGATCGCGGTAGGCGGCGGCCGTGCGGACACGGTTGAGGTAGCGCGACATCCCGCCGATGGTCGGCGCGTAGGATCGGCCGTTGTCGTTGACGACGATGACGAGGTTGCGGTCGTTGTCGTCGGAGATGTTGTTGAGCGCCTCCCAGGTCATCCCGCCGGTGAGGGCGCCGTCGCCGACGACGGCGACCACGTGGCGATCCGCACGTCCTGTGGCGGTGAGTGCACGGGACACGCCGTCGGCCCAGCTGAGCGAGCTGGACGCGTGCGAGGACTCCACGACGTCGTGCGGGCTCTCCGCACGCTGCGGGTAGCCGGCCAGTCCCCCGCGCGCACGCAGCTCGCTGAAGTCCTGCCGGCCGGTGAGCAGTTTGTGCACGTAGGACTGATGGCCCGTGTCGAAGATGATCGGATCGTCCGGTGAGGAGAACACCCGGTGCAGGGCGATGGTCAGCTCGACGACACCGAGGTTCGGCCCCAGGTGGCCCCCGGTCCTGGCGACGTTCTCGATCAGGAAGGAGCGGATCTCCGTGGCCAGCTCGTTCAGCTGATCCGGGGAGAGCCGGTCGAGGTCTCGGGGTCCGGTGATGCTCGGCAGGATCGGCATCGACGCTCCTCTTCGACTCGGTACGGCGTTCCGCACGGCGGCGCAGAACGTCTCCCATTCTATCCGTCGACCTGTACGGCGGCCGGGACGGCGCAGGGCCCGGACGGGGAACCGTCCGGGCCCTGCGCCTGCGTGCGGTCAGACCAGCGAACGCAGCACGTACTGCAGGATGCCGCCGTTGCGGTAGTAGTCCGCCTCACCGGGGNGTAGTCCGCCTCACCGGGGGTGTCGATGCGCACCACCGCGTCGAACTCGACGGTCTGCTTGCCCTCGGGCGAGAACTCGCTCGGGGTGGCGGTGACCTTGACGGTCTTCGGCGTGATGCCCTCGTTCAGCGCGGTCAGACCCTCGATCGAGATGATCTCGGTGCCGTCGAGACCCAGCGACTCCCAGGACTCGCCCGCAGGGAACTGCAGCGGGACGACACCCATGCCGATCAGGTTGGAGCGGTGGATGCGCTCGAAGCTCTCGGTGATGACCGCCTTGACGCCCAGCAGCGTGGTGCCCTTGGCCGCCCAGTCGCGCGACGAGCCGGAGCCGTACTCCTTGCCGCCGAACACCACGAGCGGGGTTCCCTGAGCCTGGTAGTTCATGCTGGCGTCGTAGATGTAGGCCTGCGGACCGCCGGGCTGGGTGAAGTCGCGCGTGAAGCCGCCCTCGATCTGCTGACCGCCGTTGACGGCCTTGACCATGGCGTTCTTCAGACGGATGTTCGCGAACGTGCCGCGGATCATCACCTCGTGGTTGCCACGACGCGAGCCGAAGGAGTTGAAGTCCTTGCGGTCCACTCCGTGCTCGGTCAGGTACTGCGCCGCGGGCGTACCGGGCTTGATGTTGCCTGCCGGCGAGATGTGGTCGGTCGTGACCGAGTCGCCCAGCGTCGCCATGACCCGCGCGCCGGTGATGTCGGCGACCGGGGTGAGCTCCATGGTCATGCCGTCGAAGTACGGTGCCTTGCGCACGTACGTCGAGTCGGCGTCCCACTCGAAGATCGGCCCCGTCGGCGTCGGAAGGCTCGTCCAGCGCTCATCACCGTCGAAGACGGTGGCGTACTGCTTGATGAACTGGTCGCGCGAGATCGACGAGTCGATGATGGCCTGCACCTCGTCGGGAGCGGGCCAGATGTCCTTCAGGAAGACATCGTTGCCCTCGCCGTCCTGGCCGAGTGCGTCGTTGTCGAAGTCGAAGTGCATCGAACCGGCCAGCGCGTAGGCCACCACGAGCGGCGGCGAGGCGAGGTAGTTCATCTTCACGTCGGGGCTGATCCGCCCCTCGAAGTTGCGGTTGCCGGAGAGCACGGCGGTGACGGCCAGGTCGTGCTCGTTGACGGCGGCCGAGACCTCGTCGATGAGCGGGCCCGAGTTGCCGATGCAGATCGTGCAGCCGTAGCCGACCGTGTAGAAGCCGAGGCCCTCGAGATCCTTGTCGAGACCGGACTTCTCGTAGTAGTCGGTGACGACCTTCGAACCGGGACCGAGGGTGGTCTTGACCCAGGGCTTCTGCTTCAGGCCCTTCTTCAGCGCGTTGCGCGCGATGAGGCCGGCGGCGATCATCACCGACGGGTTCGACGTGTTGGTGCACGAGGTGATCGCGGCGAGGGTCACGGCGCCGTTGTCGAGGACGTACTTGTCTCCCGACGGCGTGGTGACCGGCACCGGCTTCGACGCGTGCGCGGGCGCACCGCTGTTGATGTGCACCGGGCGGGTGGTCACCGTCTCCTCACCGGGCACCTGGCCGGGGTCGGATGCCGGGAACGAGTGCTTCGACTCGAGATCGATGAGCTCATCCGAGGTCGACGGCGAAGCGTAGTTCAGGATGTCCTTCTCGAACTGCTCCTTGGCCTCGGACAGCAGGATGCGGTCCTGGGGACGCTTCGGGCCGGCGATCGAGGGGACGACGGTGCCGAGGTCGAGTTCGAGGTACTCGCTGTACACGGGCTCGTTCGCCGCGTCGTGCCAGAGACCCTGCGTCTTGGCGTAGTCCTCGACGAGCGCGACGGCCTCCTCGGAGCGACCGGTGAGTCGCAGGTAGTCGAGGGTGACGTCGTCGATCGGGAAGATCGCCGCGGTCGAGCCGAACTCGGGCGACATGTTTCCGATGGTGGCGCGGTTGGCGAGCGGCACGGATGCGACGCCCGCGCCGTAGAACTCGACGAACTTGCCGACCACACCGTGCTGGCGCAGCAGGTCGGTGATCGTGAGCACGACGTCGGTAGCGGTGACGCCGGCCGGGATCTCACCGGTGAGCTTGAAGCCCACCACGCGCGGGATCAGCATCGACACGGGCTGGCCGAGCATCGCGGCCTCGGCCTCGATGCCGCCGACGCCCCAGCCCAGCACGCCGAGGCCGTTCACCATCGTGGTGTGCGAGTCGGTGCCGACGCAGGTGTCGGGGTAGGCGCGGAGGACACCGTCGACCGAACGGTCGTAGATGACCTTGGCGAGGTGCTCGATGTTCACCTGGTGCACGATGCCGGTGCCCGGGGGCACGACCTTGAAGTCCTGGAAGGCCGTCTGGCCCCAGCGCAGGAACTGGTAGCGCTCGCCGTTGCGCTCGTACTCGATCTCGACGTTGCGCTCGAGCGCGTTCTCGGTGCCGAACAGGTCCGCGATGACCGAGTGGTCGATGACCATCTCTGCCGGCGAGAGCGGGTTGATCTTGTTGGCGTCTCCGCCGAGTGCGGTGACGGCCTCGCGCATGGTGGCGAGGTCGACGATGCAGGGCACGCCGGTGAAGTCCTGCATGACCACGCGCGCGGGCGTGAACTGGATCTCCGTGCTCGGCTCAGCCGCGGCATCCCACGAGCCCAGCGCCTCGATCTGCGCCTTGGTGACGTTCGCGCCGTCCTCGGTGCGGAGGAGGTTCTCGAGCAGCACCTTCAGGCTGAACGGGAGCTTCTCGTGTCCGGCGACGGTGTCGATCCGGAAGATCTCGTAGTCGGTGCTGCCGACCGTCAGGGTGCTCTTCGCACCGAAGCTGTTCACCGTGGACACGTATCCGTCTCCTTCTAATGGGATGGGAGCGACAGGCGACTCCATCTTGCTCGCCGTGCACGTGCCATGGCTAGCAAGGCGGGCCTTACCAGTCTGCGCCGCCGCGCGCGTTGGCGGAAGCGTGAGATTTATCTTGATGTCAAGATAAATCTAACACTATTCGGACGTGCCCTCATCCACCACGCCGCTGTCCCGGTCCTTGGGGTACAGCGCCCGTGCGACCAGCCAGGTGACGGCGACGAGCGGCGCGAACAACGGGAGCCCCATCACGATCTTGAGGGTGCCCAGCAGGGCGACGTCACCGGCGAAGTAGAGCGGCAGCTGCACCGCGAGGCGCGCGAAGAAGACACCGGCCCACGCGATGCCGAGCCAGAAGAAGGTGCGCCGCTTGCGCTTGTCCTTGCGCCAGGCGATGCCGTCGCCCATGAGGTAGCCGACGATGAGACCGATCAGCGACCAGCCGATCAGCGCTGAGATCAGGTAGGCCGAGCCGTACAGCGTGTTCGTGATGAAGCCCGGCACGAAGTTGTCCTCGCCGCGCCCCGTCCAGAGCGCGAGGGCCGCGGCGACACCGGCGGCGATCAGGCCGCCGAATGCCGCGCTCGAAGGCGACCGCTGGATGAGGCGGATCGCCGTGAAGACCGCGGCGAGGCCGACGGAACTGACCAGCGAGATCCACAGCGGCTCGGGCCTGAGCGTGTACACGACCACGAAGACGAGGCCGGGGAGCACGGATTCGACGACGCCGCGCCAGCCGCCCATCGCCCGCCAGACCACATGACCGGTGGACGTGCTCTGATCCGCGTCGAGACCCATCCGGCGAGCGGCGTCCCCGAAGGCCGCCCCCAGCACGTCGGACGCGGGTGGGGTCTGCTCGGAGTCGCCCGGTTCGGCGGGCCGGCTCACACCGATCCCGGCGTGGAGGGCATCCGCAGCGGGATCAGGTCGCGAGGAGGCATCGGCGACGCTCCGCGGACCACGACGATCGAGCGGAACAGATCCTCGACCTGCTCGGCGGACTGGGGGTCGGATGCGGCGGCACCGCCGATCACCCCGCGAAGGAACCAGCGCGGGCCGTCGACACCGACGAAGCGCGCCAGGCGCAGTCCGGAGCCCTCGGCCGCAGTGCCGGGGACCTCGGCGAGAAGTTCCTTGCCGAGCGGGCCCTCGCGCTCCTCGGCGCGACCACCCTGGGAACGGATCTGGTCGCGCAGCTGAACGCGGGTCTCGTCCCAGAGCCCGCGGGTGCGCGGTGCGGCGAAGGGCTGCACCTGGAGCGAGGAGTCCGCGTAGTCGAGTCCGACCGCGACGATGCGCTTGGACTGCTCCTCGACCTCGAGGCGCAGGTTCAGTCCCTCTCGCGGCAGCACCTTGATACCGCCCAGGTCGATGTACGGGCGAACCGGGTTCGCCTCGGAATCGTCGAAGGGGCCGGCGGTCGCGCGGTCGGCGGGGGCGGACTTCAGCGCGTCGTCCGCGCCGTCCAGCTCGTTGTTCTCAGTCATCGTTCTCCCTGGGTGTACCCGGTGGATCCGAAGCCGCCGTCTCCGCGGACGCTCTCGGGCAGCTCGTCCATCGGGATGAAGTTCGCGCGTGTCACGGGCATGACGATCAGCTGCGCGATGCGGTCTCCGACCGCCACATCGTACGCGCTCCGGCTGTCCGTGTTCAGCAGACTCACCTTGATCTCGCCCCGGTAGCCGGCATCGACGGTTCCCGGCGAGTTCACCACGGTGATGCCGTGCTTGGCCGCCAATCCGCTGCGCGGCACCACGAAGGCTGCGTAACCCTCCGGCAGGGCGATCCGCACGCCGGTCCCGATCAGTGCCCGCTCCCCCGGCTCCAGGCGGATCGCCTCGGCGGCGACGAGGTCTGCTCCGGCATCACCGGGGTGGGCGTAGCCAGGAGTCTGGGCGGCGATAATGGGGACGTCCACGGAATCGGTCACCTGACGAGGCTAATGCAGATGAACACCCCCGCCACACGCCCCCGCTACAGGGAGCGCCTCGCACCGAGCCTGTGGATGCTGATCACCATCGCACTGGCCGGCCCGATGGTCGCTCTGGTGTTCGTCCCCGTCGGTGCGACTCTCGCTCTTGTCCTCGGCGCGGCGGTCTCGCTGCTCCTGGTGACCGCCGGCATCCTGCTCTCGCCCGTGATCGAGGTCGACGGCACAGTGCTGCGCGCAGGGCGCGCGCACATCGACGTGCGGTGGCTGGGCGATGCCGAGCAGCGCACGGGCGAGGATGCGCGCCGCGCCCGGGGGCCGGACCTGGCCCACGACGGCTGGCATCTGGTACGTGGCGGCATCGACGGCGTCGTGGTCGTGCCGCTCACCGATCCCGACGACCCGCACAGTGCCTGGACGCTCTCCTCGCGCACCCCCGACCGGCTCGCCGCCGCCATCCGCGCGGCACGTCAGGAAACAGAACGCGCCCCGATCTGACGATCGGGGCGCGAAGGGCGTGCGGCCGTCAGGCGGCGCATTCCTTGCAGATGGGGCCCTCGGGGCCCTCGTGGTCCAGCTGCGAGCGGTGCTTCACCAGGAAACAGCTCATGCAGGTGAACTCGTCCTGCTGAGCGGGGAGCACGACGACGTCGAGCTCGACATCAGACAGGTCAGCACCGGGAAGCTCGAACCCGGTCGGGTTGTCCGAGTCCTCGTCGTTGCTGGCGCCGGCACGATTGTCCGGCACGCGCTCCTTCAGAGCTTCGATCGACTCGGAGTCGTCTTCGCTCTTGCGGGGTGCGTCGTAGTCGGTTGCCATGCGGGAGATCTCAACTTTCACAGTGGTGTGCGGGGTCACCGTCGGGTGTGCGGCGGCCATAGTTTGCACGACCTCGGATGATTTCGCAAATATCCGGGGACGCGACCGGGAAAACTCACGGCGCGCCCACGGTATTCCCAGGGCCTATGCGTGCGCCGTGACACCATGAACGCACACCCATCCTGAGGGGCATTCGCATGGAAAACGTCACCATCGTCGGCGCTGAGTCGGGCGTGCTCGTGCTCGCCACCGAGTCGGGCGAGCGCTTCGCCCTGCCCATCGACGACCTCCTGCACCGCGAGATCCGTCGTGCGTCCAGAGACGCCGAGGCCGCGCCCGCGCGCCTGGCAGCCAGCCCGCGCGACATCCAGGCCCAGATCCGCGCCGGTCTCTCCGCCGCCGAGGTGGCGGAACTGCTCGGTGTGAGCGTGTCGGACGTCGAGCGCTTCGAAGGACCGGTGCTCGCGGAGCGGGAGCACATCGTCGGCCAGGCGCTCGCGGTCCCGGTGCTGATCGGCAGCGAGGTCGAGCCCGACGCGCAACCGACCTTCGGCTCCGCCATCCGGACGAAGCTGTCCGAGGCGCGCGCGAGCGATGAGCACTGGGCGAGCTGGAAGGACGAGTCCGGGTGGATCGTCAAGCTCGTCTTCGTCGCCGACGAGGTCGAGCACGACGCCCGCTGGAGCTTCGATCCGCGGCGCAGTCTGCTCTCTCCCCTGAACGCCGACGCCACGCAGCTGTCGCGTCAGGGATCACTTCCCGATGGCCTCATCCCGCGACTGCGCGCGGTCGAGACCGAGAAGACGTCGCCGTACAAGGACGACTCCCGCTTCGACTCGGGTGCATTCGGTCCGCGACTGGTCCCGGCACCGGAGATCGCCAACATCGATCTCGAGGACGAGACGCCGGCACGGGCATCCGCGGCGGTGCAGGATGCCGCTGCCCGGCATGCCCCCGCCGAGTCCAAGACCAGCGCCGAGACCGCAGATCTGCTCGAGGCGCTGCGCCGCCGCCGCGGTCAGCGGGAGACGGCACCTGTTCTCGAAGAGGTGGAGGACGCGAACGAGACCGGACCGATCGCCCTGTTCGAGTCGCTCGACGAGGACGAGGCCCCGGAACCCCAGCCCGAGCAACCGGAGCCGGACCGGACGGCACGTCGTGGCCGGCGCGGTGCGATGCCGTCCTGGGACGAGATCGTCTTCGGCGCACGCACCGACGAGTGATCAGGCGGCGAAACCGCCGAACCTCAGATACGGCACCCGCCACTCTTCGGGAGTGAGCGCGCCGTGCTGACCGACCATGTTGCGTCCGCGCTGGTCCTCGGCCGCACCGTCGTAGAGGGCCCTGTTGCCGCGCGCGATCGCGAGGATGTCGCCGATTCGGGCGGTCGCGGCATCGGAGACCTCGGGACCGAACAGCCCGGCCGCGATCGCCTCGTCACGCGGGAGCACGTCAGCGAGGCCTTCGAGGTCACGGCGCCAGCGTCCCAGGACGGCGGCGGCGTCGGCGTCCTGCTCGAGGTAGACGTGCAGCATGCGCGGTTCTCCCCCGATGTGCCGCACACCGTCGTGCCAGCCGTCGCTCTCGTCCAGGACGACCTGTCGGTGCGCAGGGACGTCGACCATCCCGTGGTCCGCCGTGACCAGCACGCCGACCCCGGGCGGCACCGTGAGGCGCAGGGCGGCGTCGATGTCCTCGAGCGCCGCCACCCATTCGGCCGAGTCGACGCCGTGCTTGTGGCCGGCCTTGTCGGTCTCCGGCAGATAGCAGTAGACCAGAGCGCCGGGGTTCCGCTCCGCGAGATCCCAGGCGGTCGCCACGCGCTCGGCAGGACGTCCGGCGGGAACGAAGGATGCCCCGCGCAGCGTCGCGTGCGTGAACCCGCTGTGGGCGTGGCCGGCGAAGCCCACGGCGAATGCGGGATGCCCGGCGCTCACAGCCCGCTCGAAGACGGTCGGCTGCGCCTGCCAGGTGAGCGGATCGATCCCCGCCCCCTCCCATTCGGTGAGCTGGTTCACGAGCACGTCACGGCGCGGATCGCGCACGCGGTATCCGACCAGACCGTGCGCACCGGGCATCTCGCCGGTGAGCAGCGTCGTGAGAGCCGCGGCCGTCGTCGTCGGGAAGACCGACGCCGCGGCATCCTTCTTCGACATGGCGGCGGTGAGCGTACGCGCGTGACCGGCGTGCGCACGCAGCGGAAGGGCACCGAGGCCGTCCACGACCACGAGCACTGTGGATGAGACCGGCGGCAGCGTCTCGGACTCCCCGCGCAGCGAGGCGAGAAGGTCGGGCGCCACCCCGGCGATGCTGCGCGCCTGAGCGGGCCCGGCCGGTAGCATGAGAGTCATCGTCGCCAGTCTCGCACAGGCGACGGCGCTGAATTCGTTGCCCAGGAAGTCACAGCCGAAAACAACATGGCCCGATCCACTCCTCCCGAACCGGTCGACGAGCGCATTCAGGACATCGATCTCTCGCAGGAGATGCAGGGATCGTTCCTGGAGTACGCCTACTCGGTGATCTACTCCCGCGCTCTCCCCGATGCCCGCGACGGCATGAAGCCCGTCCAGCGACGCATCCTCTACCAGATGGCCGAGATGGGGCTGCGCCCGGACCGCGGCCATGTCAAGAGCGCCCGCGTCGTGGGCGAGGTGATGGGAAAGCTGCACCCGCACGGCGACTCCGCGATCTACGACGCCCTGGTCCGCCTCGCGCAGGACTTCGCCCTGCGCGTGCCGCTGGTCGACGGCCACGGGAACTTCGGTTCGCTCGACGACGGACCCGCGGCCTCGCGATACACCGAGGCGCGCCTCGCGGCATCCGCCCTCGCGATGACGGAGAGCCTCGATGAGGACGTCGTCGACTTCGTGCCGAACTACGACGGCCAGTTCCAGCAGCCGGCTGTGCTGCCCGCCGCGTTCCCGAACCTGCTGGTCAACGGCGCGAGCGGCATCGCGGTCGGGATGGCCACGAACATGGCGCCGCACAACCTCATCGAGGTCGTCGCAGCCGCCACGCACCTGCTCGAGAACCCTGACGCCTCGACAGAGGACCTGATGGAGTTCGTTCCGGGACCGGACTTCCCGTCCGGCGGCATCCTGATGGGTCTCGACGGCGTCAAGGACGCGTACACCACCGGCCGCGGCGCGTTCAAGCTGCGCGCGAAGACCTCGATCGAATCACTCGGCCCGCGTAAGACCGGCATCGTCGTGACCGAACTGCCCTACCAGGTCGGCCCGGAGCGCGTGATCGCGAAGCTCAAGGACGCCGTGGGGGCGAAGAAGCTCCAGGGCATCAGCGACGTGCAGGATCTCACCGACCGCAAGAACGGCCTGCGGCTGGTCATCACGGTCAAGACGGGCTTCGATCCGGCCGCGGTGCTGGAGCAGCTGTTCCGGCTGACGCCGCTCGAGGACTCGTTCTCGATCAACAACGTCGCCCTGGTCGACGGCCAGCCGCGCACGCTCGGGCTCAAAGAGCTGCTGCGCGTGTACCTGGCCCACCGCATCGATGTGGTCACCCGGCGCAGCCAGTACCGTCTGGCCCGGCGCAATGAGCGCCTGCACCTGGTCCGCGGCCTCCTGCTGGCCATCCTCGACATCGACGAGGTCATCCAGGTCATCCGCTCGTCCGACGATTCCGAGAGCGCACGCGCGCGCCTGCAGCAGGTGTTCGAGCTCGACGAGATCCAGGCCGAGTACATCCTCGAACTGCGGCTGCGCCGGCTCACGAAGTTCTCCCGCATCGAGCTCGAGGCCGAGCGCGACAAGCTGCTCGCCGAGATCGCGGAGCTCGAGACGCTGCTCGGCGACCCCGCGCTGCTGCGCGGGCAGGTCGCCGCAGAGCTCGACGCCGTGGCCGAGACCTTCGGCACCCCGCGGCGGACGCTGCTCCTGAACGCCGCGCCGCCGAAGCAGCGTCAGACGAAGTCGGCGGCCGAGCTGCAGATCGCGGATGCCCCGACGACGGTGCTGCTGTCGACGACGGGCCGCGCGGTGCGTGTGGACCTCGAGCCGGGCGCCGCGATCGCCACGCCCGCGCGACGCAGCAAGCACGACGGCATCATCGCAAGGCTGGAGACCAGCACGCGGAGCGAGATCGGTGCGGTCACCAGCACCGGCCGTGTCGTGCGATTCACTCCGATGGACATCCCCGCTGTACCCGCGACCTCCGTCGGTCTGGGCGCCGGGGTGCGGATCGCCGACTACCTCGGCATCACCGACAGGACCGAGCGCGTACTCGCGCTGATCCGGTTCGACGATGACACTCCCCTCGCGCTGGGCACGAAGGACGGCGTGGTCAAGCGCATCGTCCCCACAGCTCTCCCGGTGCGACCGGAGCTGGAGATCATCGGACTGAAGCCGAAGGATGTCGTCGTGGGCGCCGCGCCGGCTGCAGATGACGCCGAGCTCGTCTTCGTGACCTCGGACGCGCAGCTGCTGCACTTCGCCGGCTCGAACGTGCGCCCCCAGGGTGCGCCCGCGGCCGGCATGGCGGGCATCAAGCTCGGCAGCGGCGCAGAGGTCATCTCGTTCACCGCGGTGTCCGCACCGGACGACGCGGTCGTGGTGACCGTCTCCGGAGCCGACGCGGTTCTGGCCGGCACGGACAACGGCCGCGCGAAGGTGTCGCTGTTCTCGGAGTTCCCCGGCAAGGGCCGCGCCACGGGCGGTGTGCGGGCACACGCGTTCCTGAAGGGCGAGGACCGCCTTCGTCTGGCCTGGGTCGGTTCCGATCCCCGCGCCCTGGGCACCGACGGGGCGGCCAGGCAGCTGCCGGAGTCCGGTGCCAAGCGCGACGGTTCCGGTCAGCCCCTCGACGCGGTCATCGGCTCGATCGGCACGGCGATCGGCTGAGTGTCATCTCTGGGTCGCTGAGCCTGCCGGGCGTCGCCAGGGGGTCTCACTGGGTCGCTGAGCCTGTCGAAGCGTCGTCCACGCCGCTCGCCCCCGAGAGCGCCGGAAGCTCAGCGCTCCGGCCGTCGATCAGCGCCTGCTTCTTCGCCCTGCTCCATCCCTGGATCTGCTTCTCGCGGAAGAACGCCGCATCAATGGTCTCGAACTGCTCGGCATAGACGAGCACAAGAGGCCGCCGCTTGATCGTGAAACGCGCGGCCCAATGCTCGTCATGGTTGTGCTGCCAGACTCGCGCGTCCAAGTCGCCATTGGTGCTACCGGTGTAGAAGCTGCCATCACGGCAACGAAGGATGTATGTCCACGCCATGCTCGAGAGTCTGGCCCGGAATAGGGCAGGGTGTGCTGGGGTTGTGGACAACTCAAACGGATGCGCCTCGACGCTTCGACAAGCTCAGCGACCCAACAACGGGGCCCCGACGCTTCGACAAGCTCAGCGACCCAACAACGGGGCCCCGACGCTTCGACAAGCTCAGCGACCCAACAACGGCGCCTCGACGCCTCGACAAGCCCAGCGACCCAACAACGGCGCCTCGACGCCTCGACAAGCTCAGCGACCCAACAACGGCGCCTCGACGCCTCGACAAGCCCAGCGACCCAACAACGGCGCCTCGACGCCTCGACAAGCCCAGCGACCCAACAACGGCGCCTCGACGCTTCGACAAGCTCAGTGGCCTGCGGAGGGATGACGGCGCATCCAGACATCGATGCCGTCGTCGTCCTCGACGACGAAGCCGTGGCGGGCGTAGAGCCGCTGCGCGGGTGAGCCGACGAGTACCTGCAGACGGAGAGGTGCATTCGTCTCCGCCAGCACCTCCGTCAGCACCGACGTTCCGAGGCCCCGTCCCTGGTGCTCGGCGGCGAGGTAGAACATCTCGAGCCAGACGTCACCGCCCTCCGGCCGGAGCGTGATCGTGCCCGCTGTGGTGTCGTCGACCAGGATCATGCGCGTGTGCGCGGGCGAGAAGTGCTCGATGACCCGGGCTCTCGACTTCTCCGGGTCCCAGCCGATCAGCCGATCGAGATCGGCACGCATCACGCGCTCCTTGAGAGCGATGACCGTCTCCAGATCATCCGGGGTCGCGGGCCGCAGCCGCACCTCGGGCGGCATCACGCGTCGATCGACTCGCGGCTCAGCTTGTCGCTGGAGCTCATGATGAACTCGCGTCGCGGAGCCACGTCGTTGCCCATCAGCAGCTCGAAGGTGCGCACCGCGGCATCCGCGGACTCGGCGTCCTCGACCGTGACGCGGCGCAGCAGCCGGCCCGACTTCTCCATGGTCGTGTTCGCGAGCTGATCGGCGTCCATCTCGCCCAGGCCCTTGTAGCGCTGGATCGGGTCCTGCCAACGCTTGCCGGCCCTCTGCAGCTTCGTGAGCAGCGCGTGCAGCTCGCCCTCGGAGTACGTGTAGATGGTCTCGTTCGGCTTGGAACCGGGGTTCATGACGATCACGCGATGCAACGGGGGCACCGCCGAGAACACCCGGCCGGCTTCGACGAGCGGACGCATGTACCGGAAGAACAGCGTGAGCAGCAGGGTCCGGATGTGTGCGCCGTCCACGTCGGCGTCGCTCATCAGGATGACCTTGCCGTAGCGGGCCTGGCTCAGATCGAACGAGCGCCCGGAGCCCGCGCCGATCGTCGTGATGATCGCCGCGCACTCGGCGTTGCCGAGCATGTCGCTGACCGACGCCTTCTGCACGTTGAGGATCTTGCCGCGGATCGGCAACAGCGCCTGGAACTCGCTGTTGCGAGCATGCCGGGCGGTGCCCAGGGCGGAGTCTCCCTCGACGATGAACAGCTCGGACTGCGTGACGTCGCTGGATCGGCAGTCCACGAGCTTCGCCGGCAGCGAGGACGACTCCAGCGCGTTCTTGCGACGTTGGGTCTCCTTGTGCGCACGCGCCGACACGCGGGCCTTCATCTCGGCGACGACCTTGTCGAGCAGCTGCGACGCCTGGCTCTTGTCGTCGCGCTTCGTCGAGCTGAATCGGGCCGCGAGCTCCTTGCGGACGACCTGCGACACGATCGAGCGCACCGCAGGTGTTCCGAGGACCTCCTTCGTCTGGCCCTCGAACTGCGGTTCGGGCAGGTTCACGGTGAGCACCGCGGTGAGCCCCGCCAGGACGTCGTCCTTCTCGAGCTTGTCGCTGCCGACCTTGAGGCGTCGCGCGTTCTGCTCCACCTGACCGCGCAGCGACTTCAGCAGCTCCTGCTCGAAACCCTGTTGATGCGTGCCGCCCTTCGGCGTGGCGATGATGTTCACGAACGACCGCGTCGTGGTGTCGTACCCGGTCCCCCAGCGCAGCGCGAGGTCCACGGAGCAGGTGCGTTCGACCTCGGTGGCGACCATGTGCCCGTCGGGCTGCAGCACCGGGACGGTCTCCTTGAACGTCCCTTCGCCCTGGATCCGCCAGGTGTCGGTCACGGGTGCGTCGGTGGCGAGATACTCGACGAACTCGGAGATGCCGCCCTCGTAGTGGTACGACGTCTCGTTCCGCTCGCCGCCGCGGTCGTCGCTGACGACGAGCTCGAGCCCGGGTACGAGGAACGCCGTCTGGCGCGCCCTGGTCTCCAGCTCACCGAGCTGGAAGGCGGCGTCCTTTGTGAAGATCTGCCGGTCAGCCCAGTACCGGATCCGCGTGCCGGTCGCGCCCTTGGCCGCCTTGCCGACCACCCGCAGCTCGCTCTTCTCCGAGAACGGCGTGAACGGGGCGTCCGGGCGCTTCTCGCCGCCGTCGTCGTCGAAGATCCCGGGTTCGCCCCGGTGGAACGACATCGCGTAGGTCTTGCCGCCGCGGTCGACCTCGACGTCGAGCCGCTCCGAGAGGGCGTTCACGACCGAGGCGCCGACGCCGTGCAGGCCGCCGGATGCCGCGTAGGAGCCGCCGCCGAACTTGCCGCCGGCGTGCAGTTTGGTGAAGACGACCTCGACGCCGGTGAGGCCGGTGCGCGGCTCGACGTCGACGGGGATGCCGCGGCCACGGTCATGCACCTCGACGCTGCCGTCGGAATGCAGGATGATGTCGATCTTCGCGCCGTTGCCGGCCACCGCCTCATCCACGGCGTTGTCGATGATCTCCCAGAGGCAGTGCATGAGGCCGGGCGATCCGTTCGACCCGATGTACATGCCCGGGCGTTTCCGGACGGCTTCGAGGCCCTCGAGAACCTGCAGATGATGGGCGGAGTACTCGGCGGTCACAATCCTCGATTCTATTCGCCGTGGAGCGCGCCACCCGGCCGACACTCCCCCGTGCGCCCGCACCCGTGCCGATCAGTACGCGCAGAGCGAAACACGCCGTCCCGCGGGCATTGCTCACAGGTCTGCGTGGTTGTATTGAGCACGACCACACAGACGTCCGAGACCGAGGAGGAACCGAGATGAACGCTACGACCGAACGTGAGACGTCCACCGTCGAGTACCGCCTGACGGCCATGGACCGGTGCGATTCCTGCGGTGCGCAGGCCTACATCGCCGCCGAGGTCAACGGGTCCGAGCTGCTGTTCTGCGCTCACCACGGCCGCAAGTACGAAGAGAAGCTGCGCGCCGTCGCCACGAGCTGGCACGACGAGACCGCGCGCCTCGCAGAAGCGGTCTGACCTCCCGCTCCGTCGCCGCAGTCGAGGTCAGTCGACCTCGACCCGGCGTACGCGCGGCGTGAGTCGCAGGAGGATCTCCTCCCCGACTGTGTCGATGCGCTCCGCAAGCGCGGTCGCGTCCTGTTCACCCTGTGCGCCTCGGCCGAACACGGTGACGAGATCACCCTCGGACGCAGCGGGCCATGCCTCCACCAGGCTGGTCATCGCGCCGACCTCGCGCAGGAGCCGAGCCCCCGCGGGCGTGCCGATCACCGCACCCGCGAGCGTCGACGGAAGGCCGTCGAAGGATCCGATCCCGACCTCCACGACGTCGCCGGCGACGGACAGGACCTGCGCGCGCAGCTCGGCAGCCGGGAGGACGCCGGGGATCTGCGGTCCGTCCGCCGAACGGACGCCGTAGCAGAACGCCCCGATCCGGCTCAGCGAGCCGCGCAGCTCGGGGCGCCACCAGGACGCCGCGGATGCGGTGAGATGCAGCACCTCGGGCTCCGCCCCCGCATCGCGGAGCGACTGCACCGCGACGCGGAACTCCCCCGCCGCCTCGTCGTCCTCGCTGTCGCTGGCCTCGGCGAGATGGCTCCACACGCCGACCACGGCGAGGACGCCGCGCTGCTCGGCGGCTCGGGCCTCGGCCACGAACGCCGGCCAGTCCTCCGGCCGGACGCCGTTGCGATGCAGGCCCGTGTCGATCTTCAGATGCACACGCGCTCGGACCCCGAGAAGCGCCGCCTGTGCGATCACCCGGCGCAGGTACGGCAGCGTGCCGACGCCGAGGTCGACGCCCGCCTCGATCGCCGCGGCGATCTCGTCGTCGGGCGAGGTCGCCCAGGCGTAGACGCGGGCCTCCTGCCGCCGGGCACGGATGCGCAGTGCCGAAGCGATGTCGTACGACCCGAACCAGGAGACGCCGTCGGCCGCGTCCACCGCCCATTCCAGCCCGTGCCCGTATGCGTCGTCCTTCATGACGAGCATCAGCTCGCTGGGGACGATCTGCGCGCGCACCGCGGCGATGTTGCTCTGCAGCGTCCCGCGCGAGATCTCCAGCATCGGAACGCTCATGCCCGCCACTCCCGTCCTGAGCTCATCCCGGCGACGCCGACGAGCTCGCCGACGGTGAGACCGGTGATCCGTGCCCACTCCGCCAGAGCGTCGCGTGCGGGCCCCTGGCCGCCGAAGTAGGTGACTTCCGCACCCTCTGCCGCCCCGGCTCCCTGCAGATCGATGACGCAGACATCCATGGCCACCCGGCCGATGATGGGCCGCAGCACGCCATCGATCTCCGCCAGGGCTCGATTTCCGAGGGATCGGACGATGCCCTGCGCGTAGCCGCCCGTGACGAGCGCGACGGTGGTCGGTTCCTGGGCGCGGTGCGTGTAGCCGTAGGACACGGCGTCACCGGCACGCAGCGGCTTCGTGGACATGACGGTGCCGACCAGGCGCATCACCGGGGGCGTGCCGGCGCCGGGAAGACCGTAGAAGAGGAACGGATCGACGTCGGGCGATCCGGAGGTGACGGCGTCGACACCCGCCATCCGCAGTCTCTGCGCGATCTCGTCGTCGTCGACCAGCACCTGAAGGGACCCGGCCGCCGCGGCCCCGGCGACCTCGTCCACGCCGTGCCCCCACGCATCCCTGCGCAGGTCAGCGCGAGTGCCGCCTGCCGCGACCGCCGTCCTGACCGCGGACGCCAGTGCAGCCCGGGAGAGGACGGCACGCGGGAGTGCGCTGCTCGCGGCGGATCTCACAGGGTGTCCTCCGTCACACCTGAATGGTCTTGAAGCCCTTGTCACGGGTGGGACGCATCAGGATCTTCGTGCGAGCAGCCTCGGCGTACTCGTCGAGATCGCTGCGACGCGCCGGGGAGAGCGTCAGCCCGCGACGCTCTGCGACGGCATCGACGAGCACATCCGTGAGCTCGGGGTTCAGCGGGAGCACGGGGCCCTGCACGTTGCTGGCGAAGGTGTTGCCCACGCGCACGAACTCGCCCCGCCCTTCGTCTCGGCCGAAGCTGCCGTGACCGTCGCGCACCGTGCCGTAGGCGGATGCCGCGTCGGTGAGCGTCCACTCGGAGGCGTGGTCCTCGAAGCCCACCACGGGTCCATGCGGTGTGTCGACGATGATGTAGCCGACCCGCCGCTCGCTGACGCGCACGACGCGGTACGGCAGCACGCCGATCCCGTCGAGCGTCTCGCCGTCCGGTGCATCGAGGCGCTCGCCGAGCAGCTCGGCCGAACCGCCGACGGAGAACAGCACACCGCCGTCCGCGACGAACTCGTCGAGCCTGCCCTTCCTCGCGATCAGGTCGGCGTGCACGCCCCGCAACGCGGACAGCGGGCCGTTGCCGATCACGAGGACGTCGAGCTCACGGGGAAGCTCCTCGCCGGGGGCGACGAGCACCGTCGTCGTCTCCACGCCTCGCGCGGCGAGGCGCCGCTCGATGGCGCGGACGTTGCCGCGGTCGCCGGTGATGCCGAGTTCGGCCGGGTACAGCTGTGCGATGGTGACCAGGGTCATCGGCGCGTCTCCTGCTCTTCGCGGCCGAGGATGCGTCGACCGACCATCATCAGCTCGTAGTTGACGAACCAGATCTGACGACCGGCCGCCGTCTCGGGGAACGAGCGCATGAGCTCCACGGCCTTCTCCATGTCGGGTTCGACCGTTCCGATCTCCACGCCCGCGTACGCGAGCGCGAGGGCGAGCTGATGTGCTTTCTCACCGGTGACCACATCGACCCGCGGCAGCGGGGCGAAGTCCACGTCGTACAGCCACGAGACATCAGGTGTGCCGTCGTCGATCGCGATGAGTGCGCGCTCGGGCGTACCGTCCAGCGCATCCAGGTTCATCTGCAGGCTCGGCGCGTTCTTGAACATCACGAACTCGACCTGCTCACCAGCGGGGTTCCCGCGCAGCGGGATGACCTCGCCGCGGCCATAGGCGGGCGCCATGGTGGCGAAGCCCGCCGCGGACCGGTCGGCGTCGAACTCATCACCCAGCACACGCGCGGCGACGGTCAGCGCGGCAGCGGCGTCCGCCGCATAGTGCAGTCCTCGTGCGGGCAGCGTGATGCGGGCATCCGTGCCACCGACGTTCACGACGATGTCGCGTCCTCTGACCTCGCGCACCTCGGCGAACGCGTCTCGCGGCGTCGCACCGGCGGTGCCGCTGCGCGTGTCGGCGGCGTTGGCCAGGCCGTGGGCGGAGGCCGCGACGATGTCCTCTGCGATGCCGAAGAACGAGACCGGAGCCTTCATGGCGCCCACGTCGATCTTCGACAGGTAGGGGTCGTCACGGTTGACGACGACGTGATCTGACGCCCGGGTCGAGGCGTCCAGCATCATGTCGGCGACGCGCTCGGTCTCGAAGAACCGGAACAGCTGATCGACCTGCACGTTCAGCGACAGGATCACCGACGGCGAGAGACGGTCGGCCAGGTCGGCGGCGTAGCCCTCATCGATCTCGAGGACCGCGACGTCGGCCTTGATCCGACCGGTCAGCGACGCATCGGCGAGCAGCGCACTCGTCACACCCTGCGGCAGGTTCGCGCCGGTCGGGTTGGTGAAGACCTTCAGGCCGTGCGCGCGCAGCACCTCGCTGACCATGTGCGTGGTCGTCGTCTTGCCGTTCGAACCGAGCACGAAGATCACGCCGTAGCGGAACTGGTCCGCGAGCGTGGGCAGCAGAGTCGGCGCCATCCGGTTGGTGAGGTACCCCGGAAACGCCGACCCGCCACCGCGCAGGCGCGTCGCGAAGCGGGCGAGCTTACCCGCCAGAACCGGCACGATGTACCGGGGACCCGCCGACCGCGCCTGAGGTGCGGCCGCCATCATTCGAGGTAGTCCCGCAGCGACTGCGAGCGGCTCGGGTGACGCAGCTTGGCCATCGTCTTCGACTCGATCTGACGGATGCGCTCGCGCGTGACGCCGAACGTGTCGCCGATCTGGTCGAGGGTCTTGGGCTGGCCGTCGCCGAGGCCGAAGCGCATACGGATCACGCCCGCCTCGCGCTCCGAGAGCGAGTCGAGCAGCTGCTCGAGCTGACGCTGCAGCATCGTGAAGCCGACCGCGTCCGCGGGGACCACGGCCTCGGTGTCCTCGATGAGGTCACCGAACTCGCTGTCGCCGTCCTCGCCGAGCGGGGTGTGCAGCGAGATCGGCTCGCGGCCGTACTTCTGCACCTCGATGACCTTCTCGGGGGTCATGTCGAGCTCGCGGGACAGCTCCTCGGGGGTGGGCTCGCGGCCCAGGTCCTGCAGCATCTGGCGCTGCACGCGGGCGAGCTTGTTGATGACCTCGACCATGTGCACCGGGATGCGGATGGTGCGGGCCTGGTCGGCCATGGCGCGGGTGATCGCCTGGCGGATCCACCAGGTGGCGTAGGTCGAGAACTTGAAGCCCTTGGTGTAGTCGAACTTCTCGACCGCGCGGATGAGACCGAGGTTGCCCTCCTGGATCAGGTCCAGGAACTGCATGCCGCGGCCGGTGTAGCGCTTGGCGAGGGAGACGACGAGTCGCAGGTTGGCGCCGAGCAGGTGGCTCTTGGCACGCTGGCCGTCACGCGCGACCCACTGCAGATCCAGGCCCAGCTGGCTGGTCTTCTCCGCCGCCGTCATCGTGGACAGCTTCTCCTCGGCGAACAGACCGGCCTCGATCCGCATCGCGAGCTCGACCTCTTCGGCCGCGTTCAGCAGCGCGACCTTTCCGATCTGCTTGAGGTAGTCCTTGACCGGGTCGGCGGTGGCGCCGGTGATCTGGGTCGAGTAGACGGGGACGTCGTCCTCGTCGTTCGAGGTGATGACGATGGCGCCGGTCGGCAGCGGCTCGGTGAAGGCGGGCTTCTTGTCGCCCTCCTCCTCGTCGTCGGCAGTGTCGTCGGCGTGGGCGTCCTCGGCGGCCGCCTCGGCGACCGGGTCGTCCTTCTTCCGTCGCGCCGCGGGCTTCTTCGCGGCGGCCTTCTTGGCAGGCGCTGCCTTGTTGGCCGCGGGCTCGGCGGCTTCGACCGCGTCGACGTCAGCGGGCTCGGCCTCGGCAGGGGTCGTCGTCTTGGTCGTCCGGCTCTTCTTGGTCGTGGCTTGAGTCACGTTTCGCCTTTCACGGGGCGGTGCGCACGCCCCGGGAGATTTCGGACACTAGTAAGACCCTTGTCAAGTCCGATCGCGAATACGACGGTTGACAACGGGTCGAATGTCCATTATCACACACCCGAGAGCGTTCGGATGCCGCAAAGCACCGATTCCGCTCTCAGCCTCGCTTCCCGTCTTCCTCGCCGGTGGGACGGGAGGCCAGATACCGTTCCAGCTCGGCAGCGATCTCATCGGCGCTGGGCAGGTCGCGCTCGTCGAAACCGCCCTCGTCGGCGTCCTCCGGATCGCGGCCCGCCATGTAGGCGTCGTACCGGCGCTCGAGAGTGTGCACCATCTGCATGAGCTCTTCGTTGCCGTGCACCTGCTCCTCGACCCGCGACAGGTAGTCCGCGCGGCTCTCCTGCACCTCGTCCATCCTCAGCACCAGGCCCGTGGCTGCCATGAGGCGTTCGGCCGCCGTGATCACCGCATCCGGGTACTCGGTGTCGGCGAGGTAGTGCGGTACGAGCAGCACGAATCCCGCGACGCGGTCGTCGCGCTGCGAGAAGCGGTACTCGAGCAGATGGCCGGCAGTCGACGGCACCTGGGTGCGCGGGCGCCAGACCGAGTGCGCCACGATCAGGTCGCGTCGGTTTCCGCTCACCGTGGTGCCGATCGGGCGGGTGTGCGGAACCGGCATCGCGATCGAGTGCACCCAGGAGACACCGGACACCGCGAACTCGGTCGCCAGGTCGAGGACAGCGTCGGAGAAGGCGTTCCACGCGAAGTCGGGCTCGTATCCGGCCAGGAGCAGGAACGGCTGCCCCAGCGCGTCGTGCGCGAGCGACAGCTCCAGACGAGCCGGGCGGAACTCCGTCAGATGGTCCTGGTCGAACGAGACCACGGGGCGTCGCGCGCGGTAGTCGAGCAGCATGTCGTTGTCGAAGACCACGATCGGCTGCGGACCGGCCGTCTCCTCCAGGTGATCGATCAGGCCCGACACCGCGTTCCCCGCGTCGGTGAACCCGGTGAGCAGGATGACGAGAGGAAGGCCGGTCGGCACGACCGGGGCGTTCGCGACGCGTTCGTGGACGTCTCCGGTGAAGGGCATGCATCCATGCTACGAGCCGGTCACGATGCGGAGGCCGTCGGTCTCAAGCTGAGAGCGAACACCGGTGCGGGCTCCCCGCTCCGTCCCTGAATAGGATGGGTGGCATGACGCTACCCGCGCTCTCGCACACGACCGAAACGTTCCCCGAAAGCGCTGCAGACGCCGCAGTGCTCGTGATCCAGGATCCGGAGGTCGCGCCAGAAGCGCTCACGGCCTACCCGGGTCTCGTGGAGTTCCTCTCCGGCGTCGGATTCCGCGGATCAGCAGGGGCGACGGCCCGGGTGCACCTCCCGGGGATCACATCGCTCCCGCTCACCGTCGTCAGCGTCGGCAAGGAGCCGACCGCCGCTGCGGTGCGCGACGCCGTCGCCACCGCCGCGCGCACTCTGACCGGCTTCAGCCGTGTCGCGATCGGATTCGCCCCGGGCGCCGACGCGCACGCCGCCGCAGCGGCAGAGGGGGCCGTGCTCGGCGGCTACCGCTTCGACGACTACCGCAGCGATCGCGGTCCCTCGCGCGCCGACGAGCTCGTGCTGCACGCGGAATTGAGCGACGCGGATGTCGCACGCGCCGTCGCCGTCGCCGAAGCCGTCGCCCTCATCAAGGACCTGGTGAACGTGCCCGCGGAGTGGCAGAGCCCCGCACAGCTCGCCGACAGCGCGATCGACGCGGTGAAGGACCTCGACGTCTCGGTGGAGGTGCTGGACGAGAAGCAGCTCGAGGAGCAGGGCTACGGCGGCATCCTCGGCGTGGGGCGCGGGTCGGATCGCCCGCCGCGCCTGGTGCGTCTGGACTACTCCCCCGCCGGCGCGAGCCGGCACATCGCCCTGGTCGGCAAGGGGATCACGTTCGACACCGGCGGCCTCTCGCTGAAGCCCGCGGCCAGCATGGTCGGGATGAAGTTCGACATGGCCGGCGCCGCGACGGCACTCGCCGCGGTCCGAGCCGTCGCCGCTCTCGGACTGCCCGTGCGCGTCACCGCGTGGCTGTGCATCGCGGACAACATGCCGTCCGGCCGCGCGACGCGCCCCGGCGACGTTCTCCGGATGCTGGACGGCCAGACCGTCGAGGTGCTCAACACCGACGCTGAGGGCCGGCTGGTGATGGCCGACGGCCTGGTCGCCGCAAGCCGCGAGAACCCCGACGTCATCATCGACGTCGCCACGCTCACCGGTGCGATCATCGTCGCGCTCGGGATGCGCCACACCGGCGTGATGGGCAGCGACGAAGCGGTGGCCGAGTACCTGTCCGCCGCCGACAGCGTCGATGAGCTCGCGTGGGCGCTCCCGCTCCCCGATCACATGGAGGAGTCGCTGGAGTCGCCGATCGCCGACATGATCAACTCCAACATGAGTGACCGCTCCGGCGGCTCTCTGTTCGCCGGCCTGTTCCTGCGCCGCTTCGTCGGCCGCACCTCCGATGAGGCCGACGCTCCGCGCATCCCGTGGATCCACCTGGACATCGCCGGCTCGGGCGAGCACAAGGGCTCGGCGTACGGCTTCACGGAGAAGGGCCCGACCGGGGCCACGGTGCGTTCGCTGATCGCATTCGCCGAAGCGTCCTCCAAGGAGGCATGATGACCACCCACACCTTCGACGTCGTCATCCTGGGCGGCGGCAGCGGCGGCTACGCGGCTGCCCTGCGCGCCGCTGAACTGGGCAAGAAGGTCGCCCTGATCGAGAAGGACAAGGTCGGCGGCACCTGCCTGCACCGCGGCTGCATCCCGACCAAGGCCCTGCTGCACGCGGCCGAGGTCGCCGAGCACGTCCGCGATGCGGCATCCGTCGGCGTGTCCGCGACCCTCGAGGGAATCGACGCCGCCGGCGTCCGCTCCTACCGTGAGGGGATCGTCGCCAAAAAGTTCAAGGGTCTCGAGGGCCTGATCAAGGCCCGCGGCATCACCGTGGTCAGCGGCGCCGGCCGCCTCGACACCGACCGGGCGGTCGTCGTCGGTGAGGACCGTTACGTGGGCGCCGACGTCGTGCTCGCGACGGGCTCGTACAGCCGGTCCCTGCCGGGTCTCGAGATCGGCGGCCGGATCCTCACCAGCGAGCAGGCACTGGCACTGGACGAGGTACCCGCGCGGGTCCTCATCCTGGGTGGCGGTGTCATCGGTGTCGAGTTCGCAAGCGTCTGGCGCTCGTTCGGTGCAGAGGTGACGATCATCGAAGCGCTGCCGCATCTGGTCCCCAACGAGGACATCGCCCTCAGCAAGGGCTTGGAGCGCGCTTTCCGTCGACGTGGGATCGGGTACTCGCTCGGAGTGCGCTTCCAGTCGGCCGCTCAGACGGCGGATGCCGTGACCGTCACGCTCGAGGACGGCAAGACGCTGGAAGCCGACTACCTGCTGATCGCCGTCGGGCGCGGTCCCGCCACGGCGGATCTCGGCTTCGCCGAGGCCGGAGTCACGATGGACCGCGGCTTCGTGATCGTCGACGAGGAGCTGCGCACCGGCGTGCCGGGTCTGTGGGCCGTCGGCGACATCGTTCCCGGCCTGCAGCTCGCTCACCGTGGATTCCTGCAGGGCATCGCGGTCGCCGAGCGCATCGCCGGGCAGAGCCCCGCTCCGATGGCCGAGACGAACATCCCCCGGGTCACCTACTGCAGCCCGGAGGTCGCGTCGGTGGGCGTCACCGAGGAGGCAGCGGTGGCCGCGCACGGTGCGGACCAGGTCGTCTCCTACGACTACAACCTCGCAGGCAACGGCAAGAGCGAGATCATCGGCACGGGCGGCCTCGTCAAGGTCGTCCGCCTCAAGGACGGGCCTGTGCTCGGCGTGCACCTGCTCGGCGATCGCGTCGGTGAGCTGATCACCGAGGGCCAGTTGGCCGTCGCGTGGGAGGCGCACCCCGAGGACATCGCTCCGCTGATCCACGCCCACCCCACTCAGAGCGAGGCTCTGGGCGAGGCGTTCCTTGCACTCGCGGGCAAGCCTTTGCACGCATTGTGAAAACTTTTTCGCGCATTGTGGAAGTTTCCTTCTGTCTCTGCGCGGTCAAGGCCACTAAGCTGAACACCACACGAACTTCCTGAAGGAGACTCCGACATGAGCACATCCGTGGTCCTCCCCGCTCTCGGAGAGAGCGTCACCGAGGGTACGGTCACCCGCTGGCTCAAGCAGGTCGGCGACACCGTCGAGGCTGACGAAGGCCTCCTCGAGATCTCGACCGACAAGGTCGACACCGAGATCCCCGCACCCGTCAGCGGTGTGCTCGAGGCGATCCTGGTCGAAGAGGACGAGACGGTCGAGATCGGCGCACTGCTCGCCCGCATCGGCGACGGCTCCGGCGCGGCACCTGCCGCCGAAGCCCCCGCCGCAACCGAGGCCCCCGCCGCCGCGCCCGAGGCGCCCGCCGCTCCCGCTCCGGCTGCCGAGGCACCGTCTCCGGCTGCGGAGGCCCCGGCGGCACCCGCGCCTGCAGGGGATGCCACAGACATCGTGCTCCCCGAGCTCGGTGAGAGCGTCACTGAGGGCACCGTCACGCGCTGGCTCAAGCAGGTCGGCGACAGCGTCGAGGTCGACGAGGCACTCCTCGAGATCTCGACCGACAAGGTCGACACCGAGATCCCGTCGCCGGTCGCCGGCGTTCTGCAGGAGATCGTCGCCGCCGAGGACGAGACCGTGGCCGTCGGCGCCGTGCTCGCCCGCGTCGGCTCCGGTGCTCCCGCCGCCGCTCCGGCCCCCGCTGCGCCTGCTCCGGCCGCCGCAGCACCTGCTCCGGCACCGGCTCCCGCTGCTCCGGCACCGGCTCCGGCTGCTCCGGCACCGGCTCCGGCTGCTCCGGCACCGGCTCCGGCTGCTCCGGCACCGGCTCCGGCTGCGCCGGCACCGGCTCCCGCTGCTCCGGCACCGGCTCCCGCTGCTGCGGCTCCTGCTGCTGCAGCGGAGGGCTCGGACAACGTCTACGTCACCCCGCTTGTGCGTCGCCTCGCCGCCCAGCAGGGCGTCGACCTGGCCAGCGTGCAGGGTTCCGGCGTCGGTGGACGCATCCGCAAGGAGGACGTGCTGAAGGCCGCCGAGGCGAAGTCCCAGGCTCCTGCGGCTTCGGCCGCCCCTGCCGCCGCGGCGCCTGCGCCGCTCGAGGTCTCGCCGCTACGCGGCACCACGCAGAAGATGTCGCGCCTGCGCAAGGTCGTCGCCGAGCGCGCCGTGGCCTCCATGCAGCAGACCGCACAGCTGACCACGTTCGTCGAGATCGACGTGACGGCGCTGGCCCAGTACCGCGACAGCGTCAAGGTGGCGTTCCAGCAGAAGACGGGCGACAAGCTCTCGTTCCTGCCGTTCTTCACCCTGGCCGCCGCTGAGGCGCTGCAGGCCTTCCCGATCATCAACTCGACGGTCGACGGCGACAGCATCGTCTACCCCGCGACGGAGAACATCTCCATCGCGGTCGACACCGAGCGCGGCCTGCTGACGCCGGTCGTGCGCGATGCGGCGACGAAGAACCTCGCCCAGCTGGCGCACGAGATCGCCGATCTCGCGGCCCGCACGCGTGACAACAAGCTGAAGCCCGACGAGCTGGCCGGCGGCACCTTCACAGTGACCAACACCGGTTCACGCGGCGCGCTGTTCGACACCCCGCTGGTGTTCCTGCCGCAGTCCGCGATCCTCGGCACCGGCGTCGTGTTCAAGCGCCCCGGCGTCGTGAACGTCGGCGGCGTCGACGCGATCGCGGTCCGCTCGTACGTGTACTTCGCGATCTCGTACGACCACCGGATCATCGACGGTGCCGACGCCGCGCGCTTCCTCGGCGCGGTCAAGGCCCGCCTCGAGGCGGCGGACTTCGCCGCCGTGCTCGGAGCGTAAGTCTCAGGACGAACCCGGCTGGTCCGCGACGGCATAGACGTCGCGGACCAGCCATTCGTCTTTCCGGCGCAGGAGCACCAGGACCTGCTGCTCCCCGTCCGGGTCGCCACGACGGACCACCGCGATGTCGCCGTAGGAGTCCACCAGGGCGACCGCATCACCGGCATCCGCGCTCTCGATCGCCTTGAGCACAGCGGAGGCCGAACCCGCGACGACCGCGTCCGCGCAGACGGCGTCACCCTCTTTCAGACATCGTTCGACCTGCTTCACGAGACCGGGAGCAGCGGCCACAGGGTCATCCGTCCGTGGTGGCTTCGCCGTCGCAGCCGGGTTCGATGCCTTCGGAACGGGCGTCTCCGCCGCGGGCTTCACCGCGGCCTGAGCGGATGCGTGCTCGTCCCCCTCGCCCGTCGGCCACAGCAGCCCCACGGCCAGCACGGTCGTCGCCACGGCGGCGCCGATGAGGAGCGGCCGTCTGCGCGTCCCGCCGGGCTTGCCGGTGCCGCGGTCGGGCACCCGCTCCGGGGCCGGTTCGCGCTCGCCTCGTCCGCTCGGCACCACTCGGCGCAGTGCCCGGCGCGTGCTCTCGATCGTCGCCACGGCCCGCTCCGCGATGACCATCTGCCAGCCACGGCGTTCGTCGACCGGCTCGTCGAGGCCGCCGGAGAAGCGGTTCGCGACCACGTCTCCGGCAGCGGCCGGAGCGAAGACCTCCCGTTGCAGCGGCCTGGGCGCAGCGAGTTCGGTCAGCTCGGCATCCCAGCGCTCCATCCGTCGTCTGGCGGCACGGAGGTCCGACAGCCCCGATCCGATGTCGCCGAGCAATCGCTCGAGACTCCGGTCCGCACTGCCGTCGCGCAACCGCGCGATCAACGCTCTCGCTCCCTCAGCGGCGGACTCGCCCGCGCCGAGGACGAACACCGGCCTGCCGCCGTCGGTGAGCCACCACGCGCCAGCCAGCGGGGACCCGTCCAATTCGACCAGGCCCCGCAGCAGACTGCCTGCCAGGGTGACGCACTCGCCCGTGCTCAGGGCCTGCTGCGCCGCGGCTCGACGTCCGAGGAAGGTCGAGATCCGCTCGGTGCACCAAGGCAGAAGCACGTCGGTCCTGTCGGGCCTGCGCACGAGATCCAGAGGCGCCGCGACATGGTCGGCCCCACCGAACGCCCAGAACGGCTGACCGGCGCAGCCGGCAGCATCCATGACCACCCGCACCTCGTCGCCGTCCGCCACCAGCTCGCCCGCGAACGGCCCCTCCTGCGGGTCCAGCATCCGGATCCGCCGGTGCACACCGGCGACGAGCTCGTCGGGCGATCTGTTCTCGGCCATGTGCCCATCCCAGCGCAGCAGGAACAGCGGGTGTCCACCGGAATCCCGGACCTGTGCAGGGAATGTCCGATTCCCCCGCCTGTGGAGCGCGAGACCGGGCGGCGACGGCCCCCTGACGACCGGTAGGCTGGTACCCATGGCAAAGCGTGATTCCGCACCCGAGAAGCGACCCGGATTCTTCTCCCAGCTGAAGTCCCTGTTCCGCTTCACGCGCGAGATCTACGGCTGGCTCCCCTGGGCGCAGGCCGCGATCGTCGTCGGCGGTGTGCTGATCGGTGTGATCCTCGGCTACCTGATTCCGCCGAGCGGTGTGCTCGCGATCATCCTGTGGGGCATCACCGGTCTCATGCTCGGTCTGCTCGGCGCGATGATGCTGATGACCCGCCTCTCCACGAGTGCGATGTACCAGAAGATCGACGGCATGCCCGGCGCCAGCGGCCACGTGCTGTCGACCAGCCTCGGCCGCAACTGGCAGGCCTCCGACACCCCTGCGGGCATCAACCCGAAGACCCAGGAGGCCGTCTACCGTGCGGTCGGCCGCGGTGGCGTCGTGGTGGTCGGCGAGGGGGCGCGCGGACGTCTGACGCGCCTCGTGAACGAGGAGCGTTCGAAGGCTCAGCGTGTGGCAGCCGGAGTTCCGGTCACCGTCCTCTACGTCGGACACGGTGAGGACGAGGTGCAGATCAAGGACCTCGCGAAGACGATCAAGAAGCTGCCGAAGAAGATCGACAAGGCCACGATGGCCGCGGTGATCAACCGCATCGAGTCCGTCTCGCAGTCCGTCACCTCGCTGCCGATCCCGAAGGGCATCGACCCGATGAAGGCCCGCGCGCAGCGTCCGCGCTGATCGCCGGCATCCAGAGTCCATGAAGAAGGCCCCGTCCGCTGACGGGGCCTTCTCTCGTCTCACTCGCCGAGCGGCTGCTTGGGAAGGCGGCGCACCTTGGCGCGGCGGCGGGGCCGCTCAGGGATCATCGAGCGCATCTCGTCGAGCTTGCCGAAGCACAGCAGGCGGTCACCGGCCTCGAGCACGACGTGCTTGCGCGGATTCGGGATCACATTCACGCCCCGGTGCAGCGTGAGCACGGTGATGTCCCGGTCCCACAGACCGAGGTCGCCGAGCTGTTTGCCGACCTGCTCCGCCCCCGAGTGCATCACGAGCTCGGCGACGCCGTAGCCGGTGGACACGCTCAGCCGCTGACGGACGTCGATGTCCGGGAACGCCACCTGCTCCGAGATGTAGTCGATGATGGCTCCCGCGACGTCGAGCTTGGTCGCCGCCTCGATGCCCTGCAGGCCGGGTGAGGAGTTGACCTCCATGACCAACGGACCGTCCTCGCCCTCGAGCATGTCCACGCCGGCGACGCGCAGGCCCATGATCTGAGCCGCACGCACCGCCGTCTGCTCGTACACCGGGTCGAGGGTGACAGCCTCCACGCGGCCGCCCCGGTGCACGTTGGAGCGGAACTCGTCTCCGTCGGCCACACGTCGCATGGCGGCCACCACGCGCCCTCCGACGACCAGTGCACGGATGTCGCGCCCACGAGACTCGGCGATGAACTTCTGGATCAGCACGTTCTGCTTGGTGGAGTGCAGCGTCTCGATGATCGCCTCGGCGACCTTCACCTGCGGGGCGAGGATCACGCCGATCCCCTGCGTGCCCTCCAGCAGTTTGATCACCACCGGCGCCCCTCCGACCCGTTCGATCGCCGGCCGCACGTCGGCGCGGTTGCGCACGAAGGCCGTCGCCGGCATCGCGATGTTGTGCCGCGACAGGATCTGGTTGGCGCGCAGCTTGTCCCGCGCACTGGAGATCCCGTTCGCGGTGTTCGGCGTGTACACGTCCATCTGCTCGAACTGGCGCACGACGGCGGTGCCGAAGAAGGTGATCGAGTTCCCGATGCGCGGCAGGATCGCGTCGTAGTCGCTGAGCTGCTTGCCGCGGTAGAAGAGGTCGGGTTCATCCGCCGTCAGGTCGATCGCGAACCGCAGGGTGTTCAGGACTTTGACGTTGTGTCCGCGCTGCTGCGCTGCGGCGCGGAGACGCTGGGTGGAGTAGGACTGCGGTGCTCGGGAGAGGACGGCGATCTTCAACGGGGATTCCTGCCAGGATGTAGGGATGGGTCGGTCTTCTCATTCAAACACGCTCACGGGGTGGCGTGAGTGGGTCGGGCTGCCCGATCTCGGCGTGGCGTGGATCAAGGCCAAGATCGACACCGGCGCTCGGACCTCATCACTGCACGCGTTCGACATCCAGGAGTTCCAGCGCGAGGGTGCGGACTGGGTGCGTTTCCGTGTGAACCCCTGGCAGGACACCGCAGAGGACGCCGTGCTCGCCGAGTACCCCGTGCACGACCGTCGCGAGGTGCGCAGCTCGTCAGGACACGCCGAGACGCGTCTGGTGGTGAAGCTGCGCGTGCGGCTCGTCGACCGCGAGGTGGTCGCGGAGGTCACGCTGACCAACCGCGACGAGATGGGTTTCCGCATGCTCATCGGGCGCGAGGCGCTGCGCCGCGGATACATCGTGGACCCCGCGCGGTCGTTCCTCGGCGGCAGGGCGCCGAAGGAGGCGCGCCGACGCAATCGCGGCAGGGACGCTGCGACTGGCTCAGCGCCTCAATAGGGTCAGGCCCTGATCAGCACCAGGCCGGATGCCTTGTCGTGCAGGCCGCGCTGGTCGGCATCCCAGATCACCGCGGGGATGACGACGACGAGCAGCAGTGTGCGGATGATCGGACGCCACAGACCCGACCAGCCGCCGCCGAGGCGGATCACACGCATGCCCAGCATCCGGTGCCCCGGGCTGCCGCCGGCGGTCGGGATGAACAGGATCTGCAGCACGGCGAACACCATCATCGGCGCGAACTGCCGCCATCCGGCCTCCGCGGGCAGATCGAACTGGTTGTAGCCGAGGAAGCCGATCGCGATGATCGTGGCCGCCGCATAGTCGATCAGCAGGGCGCCGATCCTGCGACCGACGCGGGCGATGCTCCCGGGCCCCGTCTGCGGCATTCCGAGGCGCTCTCCGGGGTACGTGTTCACAGCATCCGTCACGGTTCCAGCTTAGGCGTCGCCTGTAACATGCTCGAAACACGGCAGACACGGCGGGGAAACCGCCTCTCCGTAATCTGCCTCGTGGGCCAAGTCCCCCGAATCCCTTCCACAGGAGTGCTACATGTTCAGTGAACCGTCCGAGCTGATCGCCTACATCAAGGAGAACGACGTCAAGTTCCTTGACATCCGTTTCACCGACCTGCCCGGTGTGCAGCAGCACTTCAACATCCCGGCCGCCACGGTCGATGAGGACTTCTTCCGGGACGGACAGCTGTTCGACGGCTCCTCGATCCGCGGCTTCGCGTCGATCCACGAGTCCGACATGCAGCTCATCCCCGATGTGACCACGGCGTACATCGACCCGTTCCGTGAGGCCAGCACGATCGTCATGGTCTTCGACATCTACAACCCCCGCACCGGCGAGATCTACAGCAAGGACCCGCGTCAGGTCGCGAAGAAGGCCGAGAAGTACCTCGCATCCACCGGCATCGCCGACACCGCGTACTTCGCGCCCGAGGCCGAGTTCTACATCTTCGACGACGTGCGCTACTCGGTGACCGCCGGCGAGAGCTTCTACAAGGTGGACTCCGAGGAGGCGGCATGGAACTCGGGCCGCGAGGAGGAGGGCGGCAACCTCGGCAACAAGACCCCCTTCAAGGGCGGCTACTTCCCCGTCGCGCCGGTCGACAAGACCGCAGACCTCCGCGATGACATCACCCTGCGCCTGATCGATGCCGGCTTCCACCTGGAGCGCTCGCACCACGAGGTCGGCACCGCCGGTCAGCAGGAGATCAACTACCGCTTCGACACGATGGTGCACGCGGCCGACGACATCCTGAAGTTCAAGTACATCGTCAAGAACACGGCCGAGGAGTGGGGCAAGACCGTCACGTTCATGCCGAAGCCGCTGTTCGGCGACAACGGCTCCGGCATGCACACGCACCAGTCGCTGTGGCTCGAGGGCAAGCCGCTGTTCTTCGACGAGAACGGCTACGGTCAGCTCAGCGACACCGCTCGCTGGTACATCGGCGGCCTGCTCAAGCACGCGCACGCCGTGCTGGCCTTCACCAACCCGACCCTGAACAGCTACCACCGCCTGGTGAAGCACTTCGAGGCGCCGGTGAACCTGGCCTACTCGGCCGGCAACCGCTCCGCAGCCATCCGCATCCCGCTGACCGGCTCGAACCCGAAGGCCAAGCGCATCGAGTTCCGCGTTCCCGACGCCTCGGGCAACCCGTACCTCGCGTTCGCCGCGCAGCTGATGGCCGGCCTCGACGGCATCCGCAACCGCATCGAGCCGATGGAGCCCATCGACAAGGACCTCTACGAGCTGCCTCCGGAGGAGGCCAAGAACATCCCGCAGGTGCCGAACTCCCTGCTGGACTCGCTCGAGGCGCTCCGCGAGGACCACGACTTCCTGCTCGAGGGCGGCGTGTTCACCCAGGAGCTCATCGACACCTGGATCGACTACAAGTACAACAACGAGATCCTGCCGATGGCGCAGCGCCCGCACCCGTACGAGTACGAGCTGTACTACGGCGTCTGATCCGTTCGCCGAACACACACGAATGCCCGCTCCCTTTCCGGGGGCGGGCATTCGCGTAACGTTCCCGTGGAGGAACACATGACACCTGAACACCGCCCTGTGCGCATCGGCGTGCAGATCCAGCCGCAGCACGCGCCCTACGAGAAGTTCCGAGACACCGCAGCCGCGCTCGAGGAACTCGGCGTCGACGTCCTGTTCAACTGGGACCACTTCTTCCCGCTTCGCGGCGAACCGGACGGCATGCACTTCGAGTCATGGACGATGCTCGCGGCCCTCGCTGAGCAGACCAGCCGCGTCGAGATCGGCGCCCTGGTGAACTGCAACAGCTACCGCAACGCGAACCTGCAGGCGGACATGGCTCGCACGATCGATCACATCAGCGCGAAGGGCGGTCAGGGGCGGTTCATCTTCGGCACCGGGTCGGGCTGGTTCGAGCGCGACTACGACGAGTACGGTTATGACTTCGGCACGGTGGGCAGTCGCCTGGACGCACTCGCCAGGGATCTTCCCGTCATCGAGGACAGGTGGGCGAAGCTGAATCCGCCGCCCACCCGAACCATCCCCGTGCTCATCGGTGGTGGGGGCGAGAAGAAGACGCTGCGAATCGTCGCACAGCACGCGGACATCTGGCATTCGTTCAGTGACGCCGCGACTCTGGAGCGGAAGCTCGGGATCCTCGCCGAGCACGGACGCGTCGTCGGCAGGGACACCTCGCAGATCGAGATCTCCACCGAGATCGGCAACCGCAGCCTCCACGAGGTCGAGCAGCAGTACGCCCTCGGTGCGCGCCTCTTCACGATCGGCATCTCCGGCCCCGACTACGACATCACGCGCGTGACGGACTGGCTCGCCTGGCGCGACGACAAGAACCGCTGACCGTCGCCGAGGCCGGGCAACACGATGCGCCGGTCCTTGAGACCTGGTTAACCCCGCCGGTACACGCCCGCGACGAGCGGCTGCAATTCTCCGTCGCCGGACGCCGCGGCGAGTCGCATCGTCAGAACTTCACCGTCGGATGCGAGGACCATGACGTTCCTGCCCCGCTCCGAGCTCCGCTCGAGGACGAGTTCACCGTCGGTCCAGGTGGCGGTGCCCGGTGACGCGGGGACGAACCCGTAGGAGTCGAACCACCACCAGCCGTCGCCGAGGACGACGCCGTGGCCGGCCATCGCACCGTCCGCGCGGGTCTCGGAGTAGTCGATGATCAGCGCATCGCCCGGCCCTGGCGCGAGATGCAACGACGCCTGCGCGTGTCCCGCCGGCGTCCACGCCGTCGCGAAGACCTCCTCCTCGCCCGTCCATCGGCCGTGGAGTTTCTCCAGCCGGCTCACCACGGCATCGGCCGTTCCGGAGCACGTGTGCCGTCATTCGGCATGTGCGGAAGTTCCTCGCCTCCGGCACGGATGCAGAGCCAGCGCAGTTCCCCGGGGCTGTCGGGCAGCGCCCGCCAGGTGCGCCAGGTGTTCTGGCCGACTCGGACGACCGAGCCGGGACCGACGTCGACGACGTCATCGTCGAGGCCCATCTGACCTCGTCCCTCAAGGAACACGTAGAGCTCCTCGACACGGCTGTGCGCGTGCCAGTACCCGGCCTCCTCCCCCGGCACCAGCGCGTTGGCGGTCATGCCGATGTACTGCATGGTCAGCTCGTGGTCGACGACCCGTCGGCCATCCCGCGACCGGCTCTCGTCGAACCCGCCGAAGTGACCTCTCCAGTCGTCCAGACCGCCGATCTGGGTGACCTCGTAACCCTCGCTCATCCCGCATCCTCTCTCGGTCAACCGTAGAAGTTCTTCTCGAAGACCCGCCGGGCGCGTCGTGTGACCCCCAGATACTCCTCGTCGAGCTGCGTCGCGGACCTGTCCGGATAACCGAGGAGCCGGGCCACCGCGTCGAGTTCCCGGCGGTCGGCCGGGAGTACGTCTGTCGCCTTGCCCGTGTACAGCGTGATCGCCGATCGCAGCCTGCTGGAGAGCAGCCACGCCTCGCGCAGGCGACTGACGCCGGATGCCGGCAGCAGCCCCGCATCCTCCGCTGCGGTGAGCGCGCCCAGGGTCGACGTCGTGCGGAGTCCCGGGATGCGGGATGCGTGCTGCAGCTGCAGCAGCTGCGCCATCCATTCCACATCGCTGAGCGTGCCGGGGCCGAGCTTCAGATGCCTGCGGGGGTCAGCGCCCTGCGGGAGGCGCTCGCCCTCGACCCTGGCCTTGATCCGCTTGATCTCGCGAACCTCCTGCAGCCCGATCGACTCCGGATAGCGGATGCCGTCGGCGAGCTCGGTGAAGCGGGCGATGAGCTTCGCGCTGCCTGCGATGCCCCGTGCGCGCAGCAGCGCCTGGGCCTCCCAGGACAGCGACCAGCGCCGGTAGTACTCCGCGTAGGCGTCGAACGAGCGCACCAGCGGTCCGTTGCGCCCCTCCGGTCGCAGGTCGGCGTCGAGTTCGAGCGGCAGCCGGTGATCAGTGAGGTGCTCCCGCAGGCCGGCGACGATCCGCGCGGACAGCTGCTGGGCGGTGTGCGGGTCGACGCCGTTCGCGTCGTAGACGAACAGCACATCCGCATCGGATCCGAACCCCAGCTCCGCGCCGCCGAAGCGTCCCATCCCGATGACCGAGAAGTCCAGCGCATCGTGCTCCGGCGGAACGACCTCACGCCGCACGGCGCGGAGCGCCGCCTGGATCGCCGCCTCGGTGATGTCGGTGAGCGCCTGAGCGACCTCCTCGATCGTGAGCACGTCCAGCACCGCGCCCATCGCGGTGCGCAGCAGCTCCCTGCGGCGCAGCGCACGGACGGCCTTCGCCGCATCTGCGACCGTCACGTGCCGGGTCTGGATGGCCTTCGCCTCGTCGTCGAGAGCCTTCGCCGAGCGCGGGCGCAGCTGCCCCTCGCTGTCCAGCCACGCGACGGACTCCGGGATCCACTCCATCAGCTCGCCGATGTACTTCGAGCCGGACAGCACGCGGGTGAGCCTCTCCGCCGCGCCGGCGGAGTCGCGCAGCATGCGCAGGAACCACGGGGTGTCGCCGAGCCGCTCGCTGATGCGGCGGAACGCGATCAGCCCGTAGTCGGGATCGCTGCCGTCGGCGAACCAGCGCACCATGATCGGCATCAGCGATCGCTGCACCACCGCCTTGCGGCTCAGCCCGCCGGTGAGCGCGCCGATGTGCCGTAGCGCTCCGGCCGGATCGCGGAAGCCGATGGCCGCCAGACGGTCGTGGGCCTGCGCCGCCGAGAGGGTGCGCTCCTCCTCGGGGAGCGCAGCCACGGCGCTGAGCAACGGCCGGTAGAACAGCCGCACATGGAGCTCGCGCACTTCGCGCCGGATGGCCTCCCAGCGCTGCCACACGCCCTCACCGGTGTCTGCGAGCCCGGTGGCGCGGGCCAGCACCCGCAGCCCGGCATCCGTTCGTGGCATGAGATGGGTGCGCCGCAGGTCGCGCAGCTGCAGACGATGCTCCAGCAGGCGCAGCATCCGGTAGTCCGCGCCGAAGACCCCGGCCTCTGAGCGGCCGATGTACCCGCGATCGCGGAGCGCGTCCAGCGCTTCGAGCGTGCCGCGCACCCGCAGCGACTCGTCGGCGAGGCCGTGCACGAGCTGCAGCAGCTGCACGGTGAACTCGATGTCTCGGAGGCCACCCTCACCGAGTTTCAGCTGATAGGCGGCGTCCCCCGGGTCGATGTGCGCGGTGACGCGCTCGCGCATCTGCTGCACGCTGTCGACGAAGTCGTCGCGCGCGGCGCTCGACCAGATCAGCGGCTGCACGGCGGCGAGATACTCCTCGCCCAGCACCGGGTCGCCGGCGAGCGGTCTGGCCTTCAGCAGCGCCTGGAACTCCCAGCTCTTCGCCCAGCGCTCGTAATACGCGAGGTGCGAGGTGAGCGAGCGCACCAGCGCACCCTGCTTGCCCTCCGGGCGCAGCGCGGCATCGACCTCCCAGAGTGGAGGCTCCACCTCCATGCCCGAGAGGACCGTCATGACATCGCGGGCGAGGCGGGTGGCGTGATCGAGCGCGCGCGATTCGGCGAGCACCTCGTCGTCGGCGGTGCCTGCCACGAAGATGACGTCCACGTCGCTGATGTAGTTCAGCTCGCGCGCTCCGGCCTTGCCCATGCCGATGATCGCGAGGCGCGTGGCCTGCACCTCGGCGAGCGGGACGCTCTCGGCCAGGCGGGCTCTGGCGACGGCGAGTGCGCCTTCCAGCGCCGCCCCTGCGGCATCCGCCAGCGCCGCGCAGACCTCGTCGATGAGCCCGACCGGATCGGCGGACATCACGTCGACGAGCGCGATCTCGCTCAGCGCACGGCGGTACGCCACGCGCAGGGCGATCACGGCATCCTGCCCTCCGTCGGACGCGACGCCGTCGCGGGCATTCACCGCCTGCAGCATCCGCTCCCGCAGCGCCTGGGAGTCCGGTACGACTGTCGCCTCGTCTCGCAGCACCGTGAGATGCTCCGGATGCCGCAGCAGGAACCCCGCTACGCCGGAGGACGCGCCCAGCAGCCGCCAGGCGCGTGATCGCGCATCGGGATCGCCCAGGAGCGGGGCGAGATCGCCCGGCGCGCGCCGGGCGATCCGCAGCAGTCCCTCCAGCGCTCCGTCCGGGTCGGCGGCGATCGCGCCCTGGAGGAGCGCCGCCCGCGAGAATCCGGTCAGCTCCGCGAGCTCCTCCAGCGCCGCCGACGCCGTGCTCAGCTCGGCGAAGCCGAGCCGGGCGAGCGCCGACAGCGAGACGGACTCGTCCTGGCGGGCCATGGATCAGAGCAGCTCGAGGTTGCTCTTGAGCTCGAACGGCGTGACCTGACCGCGGTACGCCTCCCACTCCTTGCGCTTGTTCAGCAGCACGTAGTTGAACACCTGCTCGCCGAGCGTCTCGGCCACCAGCTCGGAATCCTCCATGAACTCCAGTGCGTGGTCGAGGCTGGCCGGCAGCGGCTCGTAGCCCAGCGCCCGGCGCTCGGCGTCGCTGAGCGTCCAGACGTTGTCCTCCGCCTCGGGAGGCAGGTCGTACTCCTCCTCGATGCCCTTCAGGCCGGCTGCGAGGATCAGCGCGTACGCCAGATACGGGTTGGTCGCCGAGTCCAGGCCGCGGTACTCGACCCGCGAGGACTGGCCCTTGTTCGGCTTGTACATCGGCACGCGGACGAGGGCGGACCGGTTCTGGTGTCCCCAGGTGACGAAGCTCGGTGCCTCGCCGCCGCTCCACAGCCGCTTGTACGAGTTGACGAACTGGTTCGTCACCGCGGCGATCTCGTTGGCATGCCGCAGCAGGCCGGCGATGAAGTGCCGGCCGGTGCGGGAGAGCTGGTACTGCGCGCCTTCCTCGTAGAACGCGTTCACGTCGCCCTCGAACAGGGACATGTGCGTGTGCATGCCGCTGCCGGGGTGGTCGCTGAGCGGCTTGGGCATGAACGTCGCGTACACGCCCTGCTCGATCGCGACCTCCTTCACGACGGTCCGGAACGTCATGATGTTGTCCGCGGTGGTGAGTGCGTCGGCGTAACGGAGGTCGATCTCGTTCTGACCGGGGCCGCCCTCGTGGTGGCTGAACTCGACAGAGATGCCGAGGTCCTCCAGCATCCGCACCGCGCGGCGACGGAAGTCGTGCGCCGTGCCGCCGGGAACGTTGTCGAAGTAGCCGGCGGAGTCCGCCGGGATCGGCCCCTCCGGGCCGATCTGCGAGGACTTCAGCAGGTAGAACTCGATCTCAGGATGCGTGTAGAACGTGAACCCGGCATCCGCCGCCTTCGCGAGCGTGCGCCGCAGCACGTGCCGCGGATCGGAGACCGCGGGCTGCCCGTCGGGCGTCGTGAGGTCGCAGAACATGCGAGCGGTGGGATCGATCTCGCCGCGCCAGGGCAGGATCTGGAACGTCGTCGGGTCGGGCTGCGCGAGCAGATCGGACTCGAACGAGCGGGTCAGGCCCTCGATCGCAGAGCCGTCGAAGCCGATGCCCTCGGCGAACGCGCCTTCGACCTCTGCCGGCGCGATCGCGACCGATTTCAGCGTGCCGATGACGTCGGTGAACCACAGGCGCACGAACTTTACGCCGCGCTCCTCGATGGTCCGCAGCACGAAATCACGCTGTTTGTCCATGTGTCAGTCCCAGCCGTTCTCGGCCGCTTCTTCTTCGGCCCACTTGTTCGAGCGCTCGACCATGACCTCGGGAGCGCGCGCAGCCTCGGCTGCGGTGTCGAACGGGCCGACCCGGTCGTACGACGCCGAGATCATGCCGTACTCGACCTGCTTGGTGGTCAGGTTGTACCAGTACTTGTCGTCACCCTCGGGCATGGCCCCATCCCTTCGTCAGCCGTTGTCACGATCCTAACGTCGCGACGCACTCTCGCTAGGCTTATGACCATGGCAAAAGCGATCGGCGTCGACATCGGCGGCACGGGTATCAAAGCAGGAATCGTCGACCTCACGCACGGCACCATGGCGTCTGATCGCGTGCGTGTGCCCACGCCCGAGGGTGCGGCGCCCGAAGACGTGCTCACGGCAGTGAAGACCGTGCTCAAGACCCTCGACGTGCATGAGTCCACCCTTCCGCTCGGCGTCGCCTTCCCGGCGATCGTCAAGCGCGGCAAGACGCTGTCGGCGGCCAACGTCTCGAAGACCTGGATCGACTTCGAGGCGGAGCAGTTCTTCCGCGAGGGTCTGGACCGCAACATCGTCTTCGTCAACGACGCGGATGCCGCCGGCGTCGCGGAGGCGCGTCACGGCGCGGCGCGCGACGTCATGGGCCTCACCCTGATGACCACGCTCGGCACCGGCATCGGCTCCGCATTCCTGCACGACGGCGTCCTCATCCCCAACTCCGAGCTCGGCCACCTCAACTTCGGCACCTACGCATCGGTGGAGACCTGGGCCGCCACTTCCGCGCGGGAGCGCGAGGGCCTGACATGGGCCGAATGGGCGGAGCGCCTGCAGGCCTTCTACTCGCACATCGAGTTCCTGTTCAGCCCGGACCTTTTCGTGGTCGGCGGAGGCGTGTCGAAGAACGCCAGCGACTTCCTGCCCCTGCTCGACCTGAAGACCCCGATCGTTCCGGCCATCCACCGCAACAACTCCGGCATCATCGGAGCCGCGTCGCTCGCCGGCGACTGAGCACGAAGACAAGCGCCCCGGCATCCGTCGATCGGATGCCGGGGCGCCGTGCTGTGAGGTGAACGGGCCGGCCTGTACGCCGGGTTCTGTCCGGGGGCTTGCGCCCCGTGGACGGTCATCTCTCTCGGCGACACGTTGCCGTGCCGCTCCAGCGGCCTACCCGAGGACTCGGCGAGCCGCGTCAACATCCTCTGTCTGGCCTTGCTCCGGGCGAGGTTTACCTGGCGGGCCGTGTCACCACGGCCCCCGGTGGTCTCTTACACCACCCTTTCACCCTTACCCCTCCGGACCCTTCGACAAGCTCAGGGACCCAGGAAGGGCGGTCTGCTCTCTGTGGCACTGTCTCGCGGATTGCTCCGGGTGGGTGTTACCCACCGCCCTGCCCTGTGGAGCCCGGACGTTCCTCGGTGCGGTCACCCGCAACGCGACCGTCCAGCCGACCCGTTCACCCTTCGATTCTAGGCGTCTTTGCCCGCGTCCTCCGCGATGCGCAGATCGAGCGGGATGTCGATGTCGAAGCCGGGGAACAGCCGTGCGGTGGCTGCGTCCGCTGCTGCACGGACGATCTCGGCCGCGGCATCCGCCTGCTCCGCAGGACAATGCACGATCACCTCGTCGTGCAGGAAGAACGCCAGGTGCGCGCCGTGCTGGAAGACCGGGCCGGATGCCGATGCCGGCGAGCCGGCGGGCGGCAGGGCGGACAGCCGGTGCCGGATCTCGGCCAGCCACAGCAGGGACCACTCCGCGGCAGTGCCCTGGACGACGAAGTTGCGGGTGAAGCGCCCGCGGTCGCGCGCCCGGCTGCGCGCTCGGCGCTCCTCGGCCCCGCCCGCGCTCGGGTCGCTCGCCCGGGACTGCGTGGCGCGCCATTCGTCGGACGGCGGCGGCGAGCTGCGGCCGAGCAGCGTCGACACGACGCCGCCCTCCTCGCCGGTGCGCGCGGCGCGGTCGACCAGAGCCATCGCCGCCGGGAACACCTTGCGCAGCCGCGGCACCAGGCGCCCGCTCTCGCCCGTCGTCGCCCCGTACATCGCGCCGAGCACGGCGTACTTCGCCTCGGACCTGGTCGCCACCGCGCCGGAGCGCACGACACCCTCGTAGAGGTCGGCGCCGCGGGCGGCCGTCGCCATTGCTCGATCCTGCGACATCGCGGCGAGCACCCGGGGCTCCAGCTGCGCGACATCCGCGAGCACGAACCGCCACCCGGCATCCGCACGGACGGCGGGACGCAGGCTGCGCGGGATCTGCAGCGCTCCCCCGCCGCTGGACGCCCAGCGGCCCGTGACGACCCCGCCGGTGAGGTAGATCGGGCGGAACCGGCCCTCGTGCACCCACTCGCGCAGCCAGGCCCAGCCGTTCGCCGTGTGCAGTCGAGCGAGCTTCTTGTAGGCCAGCAGCGGAGCCACGGCCGGATGCTCCTGCTCGGCGAGCTCCCACCGCGACGTGGACTCCACGAGGATACCGGCGCGGTGCAGCGACCGCAGCAGGCGTGGCGGACTGTCGATGGGCACGTCGCGCTCGCCGAGCTGCTCACCGACCTCCATCGCCAACTGCGCCATCTTCGCCGGGCGCGCACCGGTGAGCGGCCGAGGACCGAGGGCGTCTTCGAGGATCCGCTCGTGCGCGGCGACATCCCAGGGCAGGCCCGCTGCGGTCATCTCCTCCGCGATCAGCGCCCCCGTCGACTCCGCCCTGCACAGCAGCTCGAGTCGGGCATCCGCGGCGCGGCCGAGCGCGGCGCGCTGGCGCGCCCACTCGGCGAGCAGCTCATCTATGCCGTCGCCCTGATCGACCCCGGCGTCGACTTCGAACAGCGCCTGCGGGCGAATCTCCGCGGACTCGGTGCGGACCCAGCGTGCGGATGCCGGAACCGGCTGCGACAGCGACGCGGTGTCGCGCAGGATGGCGTGGCACAGCAGCAGATCATGCGCGCGGCGCAGCCGGATGCCGGCGGCCAGCAGTGGCGGGTAGGCCTCGCGCAGCGCGCGCACGACCCAGAGCGGCGTGCTGCGCTCCGCACGCGCCACGACCTCGTTCAGCTCGGCGAGGGCGCAGCTCTCGCGGGAGAACTCGGCTCCCTCCTCGTCGCAGTGAACGAGAACCCAGGAGCCTTGTGCGTCGCGGCCGAGCACGACGGCCGCAGTGCGCAGGTCCGTCGCATCCGTTCGTTTCACGTCTCGACGTTACGCCAGACCGGCGACACCGACGCGCGAGCGTCTAGCGTTGAAGTCACACGACAGAGGGAGCCATCATGACCGACTCGTCCACCTTCACCGCACACAACGGATTCACCCTGCCGGTGCAGGGGCTCGGCACGTACAACCTCCGCGGCGAGGCCGGAGCCGACTCCGTGCGTCAGGGAATCGAGCTCGGCTATCGCCTGATCGACACCGCGTTCAACTACGAGAACGAGGGCGCCGTCGGCTGGGGCGTCGCCGGCGCCGCCGTCGACGCCGCCGAGCTCATCATCACGACGAAGCTGGCTGGCCGGCATCACGCCGCCGAGCGGGCGCGCACAGCGCTGGAGGAGAGCAGGTTCCGTCTCGGTGTCGACCAGATCGACCTGGTGCTGATCCACTGGCCGAACCCGAGCACAGGCCTCTACGTCGAGGCCTGGCAGGCACTGATCGACGCCAGAGACCGGGGGCTCGTCCGGCAGATCGGCGTCTCGAACTTCCTCCCCGAGCACCTCGAGCGCATCGAGCAGGCCACCGGCGTGCGCCCGGTGGTCAATCAGATCGAGCTGCATCCGCACTTCCCGCAGCAGGAGGCGCTCGCCTATCACCGCGAGCAGGGCATCCTGACCGAGGCATGGAGTCCGATCGGGCGCGCCCGCGACGTGCTCGACGAGCAGACGATCATCGACATCGCGACCGCGCACGGGGCGACACCGGTGCAGACCGTGCTCGCCTGGCATCGCTCACGCGGCGTCGTCGCGATCCCGAAGGCCGCCGACCCCGCGCACCAGAGCCAGAACCTCGCCGCGAACGACATCGTGCTGACCTCGGAGGAGGTCGAGCGGATCACCGCACTCGGACGCGCGGACGGCCGGCTGTTCGGCGCCGACCCGCGTACGCACGAGGAGCAGTGACGCGTCCGTCCGAGTGAGTTCCCGAGATCTGGGCGAGTTCTGCGCGAGATCCCGGGTTCTGCACGAGACCGACGTCACGCGCGTGGGTTTCGCGCAGAACTCAGGGGCTCGCCGCGACGGCAGACACCCGTCGACGTCTAGAGCCCTGATTCGTCGGTGCGCACCAGGATCGCGCCGCACTCGGGGCACGACACCACAGCGTCCTCCGGCTCACGGCGGATGGCGGTGAGGTCGGTGCCCGACAGCACCATCCGGCATCCTTCGCAGGTGCGCGCGCGCAGCAGCGCGGCCGCAGGAACGGTCCGCTCTGCGCGGCGGTCGTAGTCGGCCAGCAGATCGGCGGGGATGCCGGCGGCGACGGCGGCGCGGTCACGGGCGAGCTGCTCGCCCTCGGCCTCGGCGGCGGCCATGTCGGCCTTGGCCTGGCGGGTGAGCTCGCCGCCCTCGGCGCTGGTCGCGTCGATCAGCGCCTGCTGTGCGGCTACGGCGGCCTCGGCCTCCTCGACGGCGCCCATGCGCTCCAGCTGCACGTCCTCTAGTGCGCTGAGGCGCTGGCCGAGGCTCGCGATCTCCTGCTCGAGGGCGACCGCGTCCTTGGGGTTCGTGACGGTCGTGAGCCGTTCGGCGTCGCGATCGCGACGCTGCTCGGCGAGCGCGACATCGGATTCCACGCGGGTGAGCTCCGCCTGCGCGTCATCCCGCACACCGGCGAGGGCGGTCAGCTCGCGAAGCTGCTCCTGCCGCTGCGCGGCGAGCTCGGAGATACGGGCACCCTGCGACGGGTTCTTCGCGGCCTTCGCAGCCCGCGCGATACGCAGGTCGAGATCGGCGATGTCGAGCAGGGCGCGCTGGCTTTCGGGATTCGCGTTCACGGAGTCAAATGTATCCCGCGTCGTCAGCCGACGTCGCCGTCGAGATAGAACCAGTCCCGCCCCTCGCGCACGAAGCGGCTGCGCTCACGGAGCTCACCGCGCCCGGACTCGTCGCGATAGGCCGCGACGAACGCGACGGTCCCTTCGGTGTCGAACGGTCCGCCGCCCTCCTTGGCGGTGATCTCCAGCCACAGCCAGCGCGTGTGCGGATCCGGATCCAGCACGTCAGGGCGCGCGGACGGATGCCACGACCTGAGCAGGTACGGCGCATCGCCGATCGCGAACGCCGAGAACCGCGAGCGCATGAGGCGCTCCGCGGTCGGGGCGGGGGCGCCGGCGATGATCGGCCCGCAGCACTGACCGTACGTGCTCCCGCTCGAGCACGGGCATCGATCGGAATCTGAGGGTCTGGTGCGCATGGTGCGCCCAGAGAGACTCGAACTCCCGACCCACACGGTGTAAACGTGTTGCTCTACCAACTGAGCTATAGGCGCGCTCCTCCCACTTTAGCCAGGTTCACGGTGCTCCATGACGTCGCCGCGGAGGGATAGGCTGAGCACAGTGCGCGTTGTGTGAAGCCGACAAGGCTCACCGATGCGGCGTCCCGTTCCCTTGGCATGATCTGCCATCACGACGAAAGGTCGACCGTGACCGTTCACGATCAGGATCCGTACTCGCAGGGCCCGCTCGACAGCGACCCCGAGGAGACCGGCGAGTGGCAGCAGTCCCTCGATGAACTCGTCGAGGCGAAGGGCCACGGCCGCGGGCGAGAGATCATGCTCAGCCTGCTGAAGCGCTCGAAGGAACTGCACCTCGGCGTGCCGATGGTCCCGACCACGGACTACATCAACACCATCGCCGCCGAGAACGAGCCCGCGTTCCCCGGCGATGAGGAGCTCGAGCGCCGCTACCGGCAGTGGATCCGGTGGAACGCCGCGATCACGGTGCACCGCGCGCAGCGGCCCGGCATCGGCGTCGGCGGGCACATCTCCACGTACGCCTCCGCCGCCTCTCTGTACGAGGTCGGCCACAACCACTTCTTCCGCGGCCAGGACCACGCCTCCGGCGGCGACCAGATCTTCTACCAGGGCCACGCCTCCCCCGGCATGTACGCCCGCGCCTTCCTCGAAGGCCGTCTCACCGAGACGCAGCTCGATGCGTTCCGCCAGGAGAAGTCCGGCGCCCCCAACGGCCTGCCCTCCTACCCGCACCCGCGGATGATGCCGGAGTTCTGGCAGTTCCCCACAGTGTCGATGGGTCTGGGACCGATCAACGCGATCTACCAGGCGATGACCAACAAGTACCTCGCCAACCGTGGCATCAAGGACGTCGCCGACTCGCACGTCTGGGCCTTCCTCGGCGACGGCGAGATGGACGAGGTCGAGTCGCGCGGTCAGCTCCAGGTCGCGGCGAACGAGGGCCTCGACAACCTGACCTTCGTGATCAACTGCAACCTGCAGCGTCTGGACGGTCCGGTCCGCGGCAACGGCAAGATCGTGCAGGAACTGGAGAGCTACTTCCGTGGCGCCGGCTGGAACGTCATCAAGGTGGTCTGGGGCAGGGAGTGGGACGACCTGCTCGCCCGCGACACCGAGGGTGCGCTGCTGAACCTCATGAACGTCACCCCTGACGGTGACTACCAGACCTACAAGGCCGAGAACGGCGCCTATGTCCGCGAGAACTTCTTCGGCCGCGACGAGCGCGCGCTCGCCCTGGTCAAGGACTACACCGACGACCAGATCTGGCGCCTGCGTCGCGGCGGCCACGACTACCGCAAGGTGTACGCGGCCTACAAGGCCGCCATGGAGCACAAGGGGCAGCCGACCGTCATCCTCGCGAAGACGGTCAAGGGCTACGGTCTCGGGCCGCACTTCGAGGGCCGCAACGCGACCCACCAGATGAAGAAGATGACGCTGGACGACCTCAAGCTGTTCCGCGACACCATGCACATTCCGATCACGGATGCGCAGCTCGAGGCCGACCCGTACCGCCCGCCGTACTTCCACCCTGGAGAGAACGACGAGACGATCCAGTACATGCTGGAGCGTCGTCGCGACCTCGGCGGTTTCCTGCCCGAGCGCCGCACCACGCATGTGGGACTGGAACTGCCCGACGAGAAGGCGTACTCGCTGCCGAAGAAGGGCTCGGGCAACCAGGAGGTCGCCACGACCATGGCCTTCGTGCGCATGGTCAAGGACCTCATGCGCGTGAAGGGCTTCGGCGAGCGGATCGTCCCGATCATCCCGGACGAGGCCCGCACGTTCGGCATGGACGCGTACTTCCCCACCGCGAAGATCTACAACCCGAACGGCCAGAACTACACCTCGGTCGACCGGGAGCTGCTCCTCGCCTACAAGGAGAGCCCGCAGGGTCAGCTGATGCACGTCGGCATCAACGAGGCCGGCGCGACCGCCGCGTTCACGGCGACGGGCACCTCGTACGCCACCCACGGTCAGCCGCTCATCCCGCTCTACATCTTCTACTCGATGTTCGGCTACCAGCGCACCGGCGACGCCTTCTGGGCGGCCGGAGACCAGATGGCCCGTGGTTTCGTGATCGGCGCCACGGCCGGACGCACCACGCTGACCGGTGAGGGCACCCAGCACGCCGACGGCCACTCGCCCCTGCTCGCCTCGACCAACCCCGCGACGCTCGTCTACGACGCCGCGTACGGCTACGAGGTCGCGCACATCGTGCAGGCCGGCATCGAGCGGATGTACGGCGGCACGCACCCCGACCCGGACGTCATGTATTACCTGACGGTGTACAACGAGCCTATGCGCCAGCCGGCCGAGCCGGAGGACGTGGACGTCGAGGGCATCCTGAAGGGACTGCATCGCGTCTCGGTCGGGACCGGTGAGGGCCACCGCGTGCAGCTGCTCGCCTCGGGCGTCGGTGTGCCGTGGGCCATGGAGGCTCAGGAGCTGCTGCGCGAGGACTGGGGCATCTCGGCCGACGTCTGGTCGGTGACCTCGTGGAACGAGCTGCGCCGCGACGGCCTCGCCGCCGACGAGCACAACTTCCTGCACCCCGAGCAGGAGCCGCGCACCGCGTACCTCACCGAGAAGCTGCAGGCGGCCTCGGGCCCGGTCATCGCGACCAGCGACTACATGCACGCCGTGCAGGACCAGATCCGCCAGTGGGTCCCCGCGCCCTACTACACGCTGGGTGCAGACGGGTTCGGCTTCGCCGACACCCGTGCCGCGGCGCGCCGGTTCTTCAAGATCGACGGCCCGTCGATGGTCGTCCGCACCCTCCAGGCGCTGGCCGACGAGGGCAAGGTCGAGCGCTCGATCATCGCTCAGGCCATCGCGAAGTACGACCTGTACAACGTGAACGCGGGCACCAGCGGGAACGCGGGCGGCGAGAGCTGAGCGCCGAGTGACAGCGACTCCTGCGCCGGCCGTCGACAAGGCAGCGACGCTCGCCTGGCTACGCCGGATCTCCGGCGACCTGGCCACGGCGACGATCAAGCGCCTCGAGGAGACGCTGCCCTGGTACGCCGACATGCCACCGGCCCGACGGTCCTCCGTCGGGCTGGTGGCCCAGGCCGGCATCACCTCGTTCATCCAGTGGTACGAGGATCCGACGTCCACGGCCTGGATCGGCGCGGACTTCTTCGCCGCCGCTCCGCGCGAGCTGCTGCGCAGCGTCACCCTGCAGCAGACGCTGCAGCTGATCCGCGCGACGGTGGACGTCACCGAGGAGCGCGTCGCCGGTAAGGACGAGAGCGTCCGTGAGGCGATCCTGCTGTACTCGCGCGACGTCGCCTTCGCCGCAGCGGACGTGTACGCACGCGCGGCAGAGTCGCGCGGGTTGTGGGATGCCAGGCTCGAGGCTCTCGTCGTCGACTCGATCCTCACCGGCGAGGCCGACGAGGAGCTGCCCAGCCGCATCGCGGCCCTGGGCTGGCACGGTCATGGCGAGGTCAGCGTGATCGTCGGCACGACGCCCGCCCAGTTCGACGTCGACACGGTGCGCCGCACCGCCCGCAAGCTGGCCGTCGACGTGCTGATCGGCGTGCAGGGATCACGGCTCGTGCTCGTCGTGGGGCGCGCCCGCCTGCCCGGGCGCGAGGAGCCGACCGACGAACTGCCCTTCGAGGAGATCGCCGGCCGGCTGGAGCCGTCCTTCGGCCCCGGCTACGTCGTGCTCGGCCCGCCCGTCGCGGCCCTGGTGGATGCGGGCCAGAGCGCCAGAGCCGCTCTCGCCGGCTTCGCCGTCGCGCGCGCCTGGCGCGGCGCTCCCCGTCCCGTCGAGGCAGACGACCTGCTGCCGGAGCGCGCGCTCGCGGGAGACGCCCTGGCGAAGCAGACCCTCATCGAGCGGATCTACCGCCCGTTGCAGTCGCACTCCCCCGATCTCGTGACCACGCTGTGGAGCTACCTCGACAACGGCCGGTCCCTCGAGGCCACCGCTCGCGAGCTGTTCGTGCACCCGAACACCGTGCGCTACCGGCTGAAGCGGGTCAGCGAGGTGATCGGCTGGGACGCGACGGGTCCTCGCGAGGCGCTGATCCTGCAGACCGCACTCATCCTCGGCTCGATCGGCACCGCGGAGCCCGTCCGCCGTCGCCCGCTCGGACGTCGCCCGCGCTGACAGCTGTGCGCCACGCACAAACGAAACGCGGATTGTTGTGAGAGATCATCCACCGTCTCCGCGTGATCGTTGACAGAATGGGTGAGTGATCGTCGTCGCCTGCCCTGGACAGGGCTCTCAGACCCCCGGCTTCCTCTCCCCCTGGCTCGAACTCGACGGTGTCGCCGAGCAGCTCGCGGCCTACTCCGAGGCCGCCGGCGTCGACCTGGTGCAGCACGGCACCACCTCCGATGCCGAGACCATCCGTGACACGCAGATCGCTCAGCCGCTGATCGTCGCCGCCTCCCTGATCGCCGCGACCCAGCTCGAGAAGCGTGCCGGCCGTCGTCCCGGTGCGGTCGCCGGCCACTCCGTCGGCGAGTTCGGCGCCGTGGCGATCGCCGACGTCCTCAGCGACGTCGACGCGGTGCGTCTCGTCGGCATCCGCGGTCGCGCGATGGCGGATGCCGCAGCGCAGACGCCCACCGGCATGAGCGCGGTCCTCCGCGGCGACGAGGACGAGGTGCTCGCACGCCTCGCGGAGCTCGATCTGACGCCCGCCAACTACAACGTGGCCGGCCAGATCGTCGCCGCCGGCGCGCTCACCGCACTGGCGCAGCTCGCCGAGGACCCGGTCCCCGGCACGCGGGTCATGCCTCTCCAGGTCGCCGGTGCCTTCCACACCTCCTACATGGAGCCCGCCGTCGAGACCCTGCGCTCCGCGGTCGCCGACGTCACTGCGGCAGACCCGCAGTCGACCCTGTGGTCGAACCGCGACGGCGCCGTCGTCGCGTCGGGCGCGGACGCCGTGGATCGCCTCGTCACCCAGGTGTCTTCGCCGGTGCGGTGGGACCTGTGCATGGCGTCGTTCGCCGAGCACGGGGCGACCGGGTTCATCGAGCTCGCCCCCGCAGGCGCCCTCGTCGGACTCGCCAAGCGCGGGCTGCCCGGCGTGCCGAACGTCGCCGTGAAGACCCCGGAAGATCTCGACGCGGCGGTTGCGCTGCTGAACGGAGAAGCAGCATGACTCCCATCCTCGCCCAGACGACCGGCCCCGCGTACACGCGTATCTACTCCTACGGCGCCGCCCGTGGCGAGAACGCCGTGCCGAACGACGACCTGATCGGCCCGATCGACTCCAGTGACGAATGGATCCGGCAGCGCACCGGCATCGTCACCCGCACCCGGGCCGTCGCCGAGACCGACGCGATCGATCTGTCGACGCTCGCCGCAGCGGAGGCCATCGAGAAGTCGGGCGTCGCGCCCTCCGACATCGACCTCGTCATCGTCGCGACGATCAGCAACCCGAAGCAGTCGCCCTCGGTGTCGGCGATCGTCGCCGACCGCGTCGGTGCGAACCCTGCGGCGGCCTACGACATCAACGCCGCATGCGCGGGCTACGCCTACGCGATCACCCAGGCCGACGCACTGATCCGCAGCGGCGCAGCGCGCTACGCGCTCGTGATCGGCGCGGAGAAGCTCTCCGACATCGTCGACCCGGCCGACCGGAGCATCTCGTTCCTGCTCGGTGACGGCGCCGGCGCGGCGGTGGTCGGTCCCAGCGACACCCCGGCGATCTCGCCGGCCGTGTGGGGCTCGGACGGCAGCAACGCCGAGGCCGTGGGCATGAACCACACGCTCACCGAGTTCCGTGACGGCGCCGCCCCCTGGCCGACCCTGCGCCAGGAGGGTCCGAAGGTGTTCCGCTGGGCCGTCTGGGAGATGGCGAAGGTCGCCCGCGAGGCGCTGGACCGCGCCGGCATCGAGGCCGCCGACCTCGCGGCATTCATCCCGCACCAGGCCAACATGCGCATCATCGACGAGTTCGCCAAGCAGCTGAAGCTGCCCGAGACGACCGTGATCGCACGTGACATCGAGACCACGGGCAACACCTCCGCGGCATCCATCCCGCTCGCCACCCACCGTCTGCTGCAGGAGCACCCGGAACTGTCGGGTGGTCTCGCGCTGCAGATCGGGTTCGGCGCCGGTCTGGTGTTCGCCGCCCAGGTCGTCGTCCTCCCCTGAGAACGCGCCGCCGTTCCCTAGACTGTTCCCGGTTCCGAATACCATCCCAAGAAAGAGGAAAGAAATGGCTCTCACCAACGACGAGGTCCTCGCAGGCCTGGCTGAGCTCATCACCGACGAGACCGGCATCGACGCGTCCGAGGTCGCCCTGGAGAAGTCGTTCACCGACGACCTCGACATCGACTCGATCTCGATGATGACGATCGTCGTCAACGCCGAGGAGAAGTTCGGCGTGACCATCCCCGACGACGAGGTCAAGAACCTCAAGACCGTGGGCGACGCCGTCAGCTTCATCGTCGCCGGCGCGGAGTAATTCCCGTGGATGCCACCCCCGCGCATCCGCGGGGCGTGGCATCCGCCGTCCCTGAACGATCCCCACGAAGGAACCATCCATGACCAAGCGCATCGTCGTGACCGGTATCGGCGCCACGTCGGCACTCGGAGGCACCGCTCCCGAGAACTGGGCGAACCTGCTCGCCGGCGTCCCCGGCGCGCACACCCTGCCCCACGAGTGGATCGAGACGTACCAGATCCCCGTGAAGTTCGCCGCCGAGGCCACCGTCCGCCCCGAGGAGGTGCTGCCGCGACACGAGGCGAAGCGCCTCGACCCGTCGACCCAGTTCGCGCTGATCGCGGCACGGGAGGCGTGGGAGGATGCCGGATCGCCCGAGATCGACCCCGAGCGCCTGGGTATCGACTGGGCAACCGGGATCGGTGGCGTCTGGACCCTTCTGGACGCCTGGGACACGCTGCGCGAGAAGGGCCCCCGTCGGGTCATGCCGCTCACGGTCCCGATGCTGATGCCGAACGCGGGCGCGGGCAACCTGTCGCTGCACTTCGGGGCCAAGGCTTTCGCCCGCACGGTCGTCAGCGCGTGCGCCTCCAGCACCGAGTCTCTGGTGAACGCCTACGAGCACCTGCAGGACGGCCTGGCCGACGTGGTGATCGCCGGTGGTGCCGAGTCGGCGATCCACCCGATCACGATGGCGTCCTTCGCCTCGGCGCAGGCGCTCTCCCGTCGCAACGACGACCCCGAAGGCGCGTCGCGTCCGGGTGCCGTCGACCGGGACGGCTTCGTCATGGGCGAGGGCGGCGCGGCGCTCGTGCTCGAGACCGAGGAGCACGCCAAGGCCCGCGGTGCGAAGATCTACGCCGAACTCGTCGGCGGCGGCGTCACCGCCGACTCGTACCACATCACGGGCAACGACCCGACGGGCGCGGGAGCCGCACGCGCGGTCGAGGCCGCACTGGAGCAGGCGGGCGCCACGCCCGACCAGGTGACGCACATCAACGCGCACCTGACCTCGACGCCGGTCGGCGACCCGAACGAGTACGAGGCCCTCAAGCGCGTCTTCGGCGAACGGATCGACGAGATCCCGGTGTCGGGCACGAAGGCTTCGACCGGTCACCTGCTGGGTGGCACCGGCGCACTCGAGGCGGTGTACACCGTGCTCGCGCTGCGTGATCGCGTCGCCCCGCCGACCATCAACATGACCGAGCAGGATCCGGCCGTGCCGTTCAAGCTCTCGGGTGAGCCGCAGCCGCTCGGCGAGGGCCCGCAGCTCGCCATCAGCAACTCGTTCGGCTTCGGCGGTCACAACGCGGTCGTCGCGTTCCGCAGTTACGACGCCTGACCCAAGGTCTGCATGACGACGCCCCCGGGGATCCCCGGGGGCGTCGTCGCATCCGTCAGCGCGAGGCGAGCTCGCGGGTCCTCGCCTCCCGCATCCGGGTGAGGCGCGGCAGGAACCAGCCGATCAGCGGGCCGACGCCGAACGCGAAGAGCACGGTGCCGACGCCCACCGGGCCGCCGAGCAGGAACCCGATCACCAGGACGCTCCCCTCGATCAACGTGCGGACGACCCACACCCGCCACCCCGTGCGGGCGACCAGCCCGGTCATCAGGCCGTCCCTCGGGCCCGGTCCGAAGTCCGCCGAGATGTAGAGGCCGGTCGCGAAGGCGAGCAGTACGAGTCCGAACAGGAAGAGCGGCACGCCCACCCACAGCGAGGTCGCGGCGGGGACGAGCCACAGCGCCAGGTCCGCGCTCGGTCCGACCAGCAGGGCGTTGAGTACTGTTCCCAGGCCCACGCGCTGCCGCAGCGGGATCCAGAGCAGCAGGACGACGACGGCGGTGAGGTTCGTCACCAGCCCGTATCCGAGACCGGTGCTCCCTGAGATGCCCAGCGACAGGACGTCCCACGGCGCGACGCCGATGCCTCCGCGGATCATCAGGGCGAGCGCCACACCGTAGAGGAAGAGTCCGGCCACCAACTGCAGCAGGCGCTCCACGAGCTCCCTGTGGCTGCCTGCAGAGATCGGCAGCAGGATCGATCGGAGGTTCATCCATTCATGCTCGCGGATCCGCGTCGGTTGCGGATCGGACCACCGCACGGAAAGTGGTCTGCCTGATCCAGTCCACTCTGCCGCAGAATGGATGCATGACTTCGCGCCTGGTCTCCCTTCTCGGCGTACAGAGCGCCGCCGGCGCATCCGCCGTGTCTCTCGCTGATCAGATCCGGGCGCTCGTCCTCGACGGCCGGCTCACCGTCGGCGAGCGCCTCCCCAGCGAGCGCGCGCTGGCGCTCGAGCTGCGACGCTCCCGCTCGACGATCACACACGCCTACGACGTCCTCGCCGAGGGCGGCTACGTCGACAGGGTGCACGGAGGCGGGACGAGGGTGACGCTGCCGCACCACGGTCTCGCACCGGCCCTCGCCAGTGACGATGACGCGATCGACATGTCCGTCGCATCGATGGGTTCGACGCCCGGTCTGTACGACGCGACGGTCCGGGCGCTGCCTCGCCTCGCTGCGCTGCGCAGCAGCAGCGGGTATTCGCTGCAGGGCCTGCCGGACTTCCGGGATGCCGTGGCGAGACGCTTCACGGAGCGCGGTGCACCGACATCCGCCGACGAGATCGTGATCACGGCCGGCGCGATGCAGGCGCTCAACCTGGTGCTGAGCGCGATCGGTCGGCGCGGCGAACGTGCACTCATCGAGCAGCCCACCTTCCCGCATGCGATCGAGGCGCTGCACCGGCACGGGTACCGGATGCTGCCGACCCCGGTGGATCAGGACGGCTGGGACGCCGTCCATGTCACGGACACCCTGCTGCGAGCCCGCCCTCACATCGCCTACCTCATCCCGGACTTCCACAACCCCACCGGCGCGACCCTGCCCGACGACGCGCGCTCCGTGATCGCGGCGACCGCACGCAGCGCGGGCACGCAGGTGATCGTCGACGAGACCACCGCCGAGCTCGACATCGATCGCGGGTGGGCGCCGGTCCCGTTCGGGGCGCTGGGGCCGCACGTCATCACGATCGGCTCGCTGTCGAAGGTCGCCTGGGGCGGGCTGCGGCTCGGATGGATCCGCGCCGACAGGGCGATGATCGGCCGTCTCCTGTCGACGCGCGCCTCGTACGACCTCGGCACCGCGTTCCTGGAGCAGTGCATCGCCGTCGAGCTGCTCGCCGACCTTCCGGAACTCGCCCGTCAGGTGCGTGCACGCCTCGCGGCCGGACGGCACGCGATCTCGGCCGGTCTGAGCGCCCTCGACGGCCCCATGATGCCTGAGGTGCACGGCGGTCTCTCCGCCTGGATCGACCTCGGCTCGCCCGTCTCGACCGAGCTCTCGCTCGCCGCGAGGGCGCACGGGCTCATCCTGCCCCCCGGTCCGCGCTTCGCCACCGGTGGAGTGCTCGAGCGCCGGATGCGGATCCCGATCACCCATGACCCGCTGACCTCGGCAGAGGCCATGCGCCGGCTGGCGCTCGCCTGGGGAGATGTCCGCCGTGGCGCTCCACACCCCGCCGAGACGCTCGCGCGCACGGCAGTCATCTGACCGCGGACATGACGGAGCCCCCGCCTTCCCCGGCGGGGGCTCCTGTCGTATGCGAGAGATTCGCCTTCCCGGTCTCCGGGGGTACTCACCGGATCCCGCTACTCGCGCCTCTCTCGCAAGTCTTCTCGGTCGCTGAGCCTGTCGGAGCGACTAACCGACCTTATGCAGCCACACGACGTGCGAGTCGTCGCTGGCGTGCCGGAAGGGCTCCAGTTCCTCATCCCAGGCCGCGCCGAGCGCAACGTCCAGCTCACGCTGGAGCTCGACGATATTGCCGGCCGCGATCTCCATCGCGTACCGGATGCGGTCCTCACCGATGACGATGTTGCCGGCAGCATCCGTCTGCGCGTAATGGATGCCCAGGTCCGGCGTGTGCAGCCAGCGTCCGCCGTCACTGCGCGGCGTCGGATCTTCGGACACCTCGAACCGCAGGTGCTCCCACCCGCGAATGGCCGTGGCGAGAGCGGCGCCGGTGCCCACCGGACCATCCCAGTAGAACTCCGCGCGGCGCGTGCCCTGCTGCACCGGCTGGTCGCTCCAGTCGAAGTTGACGGCACGACCGAGAGCGCGTCCCACCGCCCATTCGAGGTGCGGGCAGAGCGCGCGAGGCGAGGAGTGGATGTAGACCACTCCTCGTGCGTATCCCGTCGCCATGATCTCTCCGTTTCATCAGGTGCGTCTTCCCCTACGACCTGAGCCACGGATGCTGGCGGACTATGCGGTTATACGGCGATTATCGCCGACATTCCGAGGAATGACAACCATGTAACACAGAACGGCCCCGATCCGGGATCGGGGCCGTTCCAAGGTTCAGGGCGGATCAGGCCTCACTCATCGCGAGCTTCTCCTGCTGTCCCTTCGCTGCGTAGTAGGCGGCACGAGCGGCGTCCTTGCGGGCCTGCTCGGCGTAGCCCGCCTCGAGCACCTCCTGCGGAACCTCGACCTGGGTGTGCTGGTCGGTGCCGTGGTACTTCTCGATGTAGGCGTCGAGCTCAGGGCCCGAGGTCCACGAGGTGATCAGGCAGTAGCGCGGCTCGGTGCCGTTGTGGGTGGTCGCGTGCCACAGACGCTGGGTGTCGACGATCAGCTGAGCGCCGGCAGGCAGAGCGATGCGGTACTCGATGCTCGGGTCGGTGCGGTTCTCACGCAGGACGAAGAAGCTGTCCTTGTCGTCGGTGAGGTTGAAGAAGCCTCGCACGACCCAGCCGGTGCCGTCCGGGTTCAGGCGGTTGTTGTCGTCCTGGTGCAGGTTGTACAGGCAGTCGCCGTACGGGGTCGGCTGCAGCTCGATGATGCGGCAGCGGCCCACGTTCGCACCGGGCTCCTTCGCGCGCGCGGTCAGCGTCGGTGCGATGGCGGTCTGCGAGTCGATCCAGACGCCGTCCTTGTCCGTGCGCGGCGGCTTGTGGTTCCAGAAGCCGTTGCACTCGATGTCGCCCTTGGCGCTGGCGAGCGGCGCGAAGCGGGTGTCGCCCGAGGACTTCCAGTCGACGTACTCGACGTCGAGCCATTCCTTGGGGTCCATCTCCTCGCCGTAGCTGTCGAGGATGACGAAGCCCTTGTCCTCAAGGGCGGCGGACTTGATGTATCCCATGATCGAGTCATGTCCTTTCGTAGGGGGCCAGCGAAGTTTTTACAGGCCCTACTTAGGTAAGCCTACCTCCCGCTCCTGGACGCGCCCGAGAGGCGAGCCGGAGAAAAGACGGCCCCGGATAGACTCGGGGCGGCGGATCCCGTCTTCCCGCCGCATGGAGGCATCACCCAGTCATGGCCACGGCAACCAACGTCGAAGCGACCGCAACGAGCACGATCGAATGGCTGTCGGCACCGTCGACGAACATCGTCGTCCCGGTGTATCAGCGCCAGTACCGCTGGGACATCGGCGGCTGCGAGCGGCTGCTCTCCGACATCCGCGCCGTCGCCGCCGAGGACGCGACGCACCGGCACTTCATCGGTTCGATCCTGTCGGCGGAGGATGCCACGGAGGACGGCGGGGACCTGATCCTCATCGACGGGCAACAGCGCGTGACGACCCTGATGCTGCTGGTCGCTGCGCTGCATCACTCCGTGCGGGACACGGATCCCGAGATGGCCGCCGAACTGGAGCACGTCCTCGTTCGTGCCGACGACCCCGACCGCACGAAGCTGCGACCGCACCACGCCTGGGCCGATCTGTACGACTCGGTCGTGCTGGACCGGCGGGACGACGCGGACCGCGAGTCACGCTTCGACGACAACTACGCCTTCTTCCGCAGCCAGGTCCACGCCGACGAGGCCCATCGCATCTGGGAGGGCCTGAAGAAGCTGGAGCACGTGTCGATCACGCTCGGCGCGGCGGCGAACGCGCAGCAGATCTTCGAGAGCCTGAACTCGACCGGCGAGCCGCTGCGCGACCACGAGCTGATCCACAACTACATCCTCATGGGTCTCTCGCACGCCGAACAGCTCGAGATCGAGGAGGACTACTGGCTGGCGATCGAGCGTCTCACCGGCGAGACCATCGGCGCCTTCTGGCGCCACTTCCTGGTGATGACCACCGGCCGCGAGGTCGACGTCGCCGGTGAGCGCGGCGTGTACAGCGCGTTCCGCGCCACGTTCCCGCGGCTCGACCTCGAGAGGCTGCGCGCCGACGCGGCTGTCTGGCGCGAATACGCGGGGATCTTCAGCATCCTGCTGGATCCGTCGCTCGAATCGGATGCCGGCATCCGCCGCCAGCTCGGCTTCGTGAACACCTTCGGCCGTGCCGCATACCCGCTCGTGATGAGCGCCTACCACGACCATGCTCATGGCGTGATCTCGCGCGAGGAACTGATCCGCACGATGGAGTGGGTGCAGGCGCTGCTGCTGCGTCGCACCGTGGTGGGGCTGCCCACCGACCGCCTGATCGCCCGTCTGTGCCGAGCTCGCGCCGAGGGCAGCGACGCGCTGATGCGCGCGATCGCCCGCATCACCCCGTCCGACGAGCGCGTCAGCGCGGTGCTGAAATACAGCGAACTGCCGTACGCCTCCTACGTGCTGGGCCGCCTGCTCGACGTCGACGACGCGAACGCCTACGACGTGGAGCACATCGTGCCCGCGGCACCGGGCGACGGCTGGTCGGGTGACGGCGCGCGTCCGTGGAGCGAGTACAGCGAGGACGAGCAGAACAGCCACCGCGCGCTGGCACCGACGCTGGGCAACCTCACCCTGCTCGAGCCGCGGCTCACCGAGCGCGTGTTCGGCGCGTCCTTCCCCGACAAGCGCGACGACGCCTATGCGCGCAGCGCTGTCTCGGGCACCCGAGCTCTGGCCGACGTGACGTCCTGGGGGACGGCGGCGATCGCAGCGCGCACCGTGCAGCTCACCGAGGCATTCGTGCAGATCTGGGCGCGACCCGACCTGCCCGAGATCGACGACGACGGCCTCACGCCCATCCTCGACGCCGTCCGGCGCCGCGGCTGGCCGGCCGGCTGGGAGCGCGAGTTCGACTACGTCGAGTACCGCGGCGAGCACTGGGAGGTCAAGGACGTCCGGTACCTGTTCAACCGGGTGTTCCGCCGCGCCTGGACCGACGACCGACCCGCCGCGCTGGCGTACAGCGCGGCGCACGGCGGTCCGCTCTACGACGAGATGGCCTGGAAGGGCCATTGGGACGACTTCGGAGGCATCCACATCTACATGGGCTGGGATTCCCACTACATGATGGGTGCCGTGCAGGGCGTGCTGGAGGAGTCCGGCATCGCCGCCGAGGTGTTCGTGAAGTACTCCTACATCGGGAATGTGATGTGATGACCGCCACCGTGCGACGTATGCAGGATCTGACAGTGACCGAGCACACCATCACGGTGCCGCTGGTCTGGGGCGACGAATCCGATACCCGGACGATCGACGTGTTCGCGGCGGTCGTCACTCGCGACGGCGGCGAGGACCTGCCCTACCTGGTGTTCCTGCAGGGCGGGCCGGGCTTCGAGGCGCCCCGCCCCTTCCACGCGCCCTCCTCCCCCTCGTGGCTGGATGCCGCGCTGCAGGATCACCGCGTGGTCATGCTCGACCAGCGCGGCACCGGGCGCTCCACGCCGGTGGGCGACGGGCTGCTGGAGGAGCTCGGCTCCCCCGCTGCGGCCGAGTACCTCACGCATCTGCGGGCCGACTCGATCGTGCGGGACGCCGAGGCGCTGCGTGCCGAACTCGGCGTCGAGACGTGGAACCTGCTCGGTCAGTCGTTCGGCGGCTTCACCGTGCTGACGTACCTGTCGACGCACGCGGGCGCGCTGGACCGGGTCTACACCACCGGTGGGCTCAGCACCGTGGAGCACACGGTCGACGAGGTCTACACGCTCAGCTACGACAAGATGCGCACCGCGTCGGAGAAGTACTACCGCCGCTTCCCCGAGCACCGCGAGCGGATGCGCAGGCTCGTCGACCTCGCCGCCGCCGGGCAGCTGGTGCTGCCGGACGGCGAGGTCGTCTCCGTCTCGCGGCTGCGCTCGGTCGGCTCCGCTCTGGGCACGAACGACGGCTGGCAGACCGTCTGGTCGCTGCTCGAGCTCGATCCGCACACCAACGCATTCCGCTACGACCTGGCCGCGGCCATGCCGTTCGGCGGCCGCAACCCGCTCTACTTCGCGTTCCACGAGTCCTGCTACGCCGACGCCCAGACCACTCGGTGGTCGGCGGAGCGGATGGAGCCGGCGGACTTCGTCTCGGATGTGACCCTGTTCACCGGTGAGCACATCCGTCGGGAGTGGACGGAGACGGTCCCCGCGCTCCGGCCATGGCGTGAGGTCGCCCTCACGCTCGCCGACCACGAGTGGCCTGCGCTGTACGACGCCGAGGCGCTTGCGGCATCCGATGCGCGCGGTGCCGCCGCGGTGTACGTGAACGACGTGTACGTGTCGCTCGAGCACTCCCTGGAGACCGCGAGCCTGCTGCCGGGCCTCAAACTCTGGGTCACCAGCGAGCACGAGCACAACGGCCTGCGATCGGGCGACGTGCTCCAGCGACTGCTCGACCTGGCGCACGACCGCAGGGTGCGCTGACGGGTATTGGTAGGGCGGGTGGGACTTGAACCCACGATCGTCGGGTTATGAGCCCGCTGCCTTGACCAGCTTGGCCACCGCCCCGTAGGTCTTCCAGCCTACCGGGCGGCGTCAGACGCTCGTTGCATCGCGATGCGTCTGCGTGTGCCGGAGGTAGATCTCCGCGTTCTCGATGAGACCGGCGCGCTCCTCGTCGGTGAGCTCGCGGCGCACCTTCGCGGGCACGCCTGCCACCAGCGATCCGTCCGGCACCTCTGTGCCGCCGAGCACGACCGCACCGCCCGCGATCAGGCACCCCTTTCCGACAACCGCGCCGGACAGCACGACGGCGCCCATGCCGACCAGCGAGCCGTCGCCGATGGTGCAGCCGTGCACGACCGCGTTGTGGCCGATCGACACCCGCTCACCGACGACGACGCCGTGACCGCTGTCCACGTGCACCGAGACGTTGTCCTGCACGTTGCTGCCCGTGCCGATCGAGATCGACGCGGAGTCGCCGCGCAGAACGGCGTTGTACCAGACACTCGCCCCCTCGCCCAGGGTCACGTCGCCGACGATGCGGGCGCCGTCGGCGACGAACGCACTGTCGTGCAGGCGCGGAGTCTTGCCCGGCAGAGCGAGGACGGATGCTGCTGAGGAGACGGTCATGTAGGTGAGACTACCCTCAGATCCGCGTGATTCCGCGGCGGTTAGCGTTGCCTCAGCTTGCTTGCGGAACATTTCAGGCTGAGTAGCGTTGAGGTCATCAGGCAGCGATCAACGACCCGGAGGACACCATGAGCACTTCCAAGACCATCCCCGCCACCGCCGGCGATCCCACCGTGGCAGCCGCGGCCGCCCAGTTCCTCTCCCCCGTCGTCCTCGGGCTGCAGGCGCTGGTCGTCAACGGCAAGCAGGCGCACTGGCACGTACGTGGCGCCAACTTCATCGGTGTGCACGAGTTCCTCGACACCGTCGTGGCCAACGCCGGCGAGTTCGCCGACACGGCCGCAGAGCGCATCGTCGCCCTCGGCCTGCCGATCGACGCGCGCCTCAGCACCGTCGCGGAGAAGGCCGGCACGACGCAGGTCGCCGCAGGCTTCACCGCATCCGACGAGATCGTCCGCGCCGTGATCGCTGACATCGACGCCATCCTCGTGGACGTGAAGGCCGCCGTGGAGGGGCTCGACGAGGTCGACCTCACCAGCCAGGACGTCGCGATCGAGATCCAGCGCGGTCTCGAGAAGGACCGCTGGTTCCTGTTCTCGCACGTCGCGGCCTGACGCACGACGAACGATGAATGCCCTCGGGAGATCCCGAGGGCATTCATCATGTCCGGCGTCAGTGCGTGCGACGTCCGGCGACCAGGGTCGCCTCGACCGGCATCGTGCGGAGCGTCGCGGCATCCGCTGTCCGGGGATCGGCTCCGCAGAGCACGAGATCGGCGACGGCGCCGGGTGCGACTGCGGCTGTGCCGTCGGTGCCACGGTGCGCACTCGCGCGCAGCGCGATGTCGATGCCGACACGCTCCTCCGGGTGCCAGCGGGTACCGTCCTCGGCCTCGCGGGTGACCGCCGCCGAGATCGCCTCCCACGGGTCGAGGGCCGACACCGGGGCATCCGAACTGAACCGCAGGCCGGCACCGGCCGCGTGCAGTGACGCGAGCGGGTACACGATCGACGTCTGCGACGCCCAGAACTGCTCGATCATCGGGCGATCGTCGAGTGTGTGCCGCGGCTGCACGCTGGCGGCGACGCCGAGCCTGGCGAATCGGGCGAGGTCGGCATGGCGCACCAGCTGCGCGTGCTCGATCGTGCCGGTCTGTCCCGTGGCGGTGAACGCATCGAGTGCCGCGGTCACCGTGAGATCGCCGATCGCGTGCACCGCTGCCTCGATGCCCCCGGTCGCCGCACGCGCCAGCAGCTCGTGCAACTGCGCGGGTGGCACGGTCATGGCTCCGTGCGCGCCGGTGCCGTCGTCGTAGGCATGGCTGCACGCAGCCGTCCGGGTGCCCAGAGATCCGTCGGCGATGACCTTGAGCGCCCCCATGCGCACCAGCCCGCCGTCGCCCACCGGATCGCCGGTCTTGAGGCCTTCCGCGATCGCGCGGTCGAGCTGCTCCGGGTACACGGCGAATTCCACTCGGTGCAGGTCGAATCCGGCATCAAGGCGCCGCGACCACGCCGTGGCGTTCCACGCCATGTCGAAGTCGACCGTTCCGACGACGCCCCGGGCGGCCGCGCGGCGTGCGGCCGCGAGCACCGCCGCGTCGGCGACGGCGTCGTCGACGGCGTTCAGCCGCCGTGAGATCTCGAACGCCGGCTCCTCGCGCAGCATCCCGTCGTCGTCCTGACCGTCCATCCCCTCTCGCCGCAGCGCGGCGGAGTTGAGCCACACACTGTGCACGTCGGAGTTGATGAGATACGTCGGGATCTCACCGGTCGCGGCATCGAGAAGCGCCCGCGATGGGACATCCGCCCAGAGCGCGTGCCGGAAGCCGGTGCCGATCCGGCGGCCGTCCGGCAGCACGGGTGCGCCGCCCATACGGGCGGCGGCCTCCGCCGCACTCCGGGTGTCGTCCAGTGGCTCGCGTTGCGCGGCCAGCGCCCACTGCACGGTGTGCACGTGGTGATCCCAGAGGCCGGGGATCACCCAGGCGCCGTCGCCGTCCAACGTCTCGGCGGACGCACGCAGGTTGCCTGTCGGCGCGATGTCGGCGATCAGACCGGCCCGGATCAGGATGTCGATGGGCTCGTCGGTGGGCAGCAGTTCGCGCCCGGCACCGGCGACGCGGACGGCACGCAGCAGAAGGTCGGCGCTCATCCGCGGGCCGCCACTCGCGCCTCGTGCGCCCGGCGCATCTCAGCCGCGAGGGCCGGATGCGCGTACTCGCCGTCCGCGCTCAGCTCCGCGATCACGCTCTCGACGATCTCGTCGGGCTTGTTCTGGCTGAGTTTGCGTTTGGCCGTCACCCGGGTCGGGGTCAGACGGAATCCGACGGTGCCCGCTTCGAGCACGCGCACGAACTCGTCGGTGTTCGGCGCTCGCCACATCAGCCGGGGCTGCGGCAGCCGGGACTCGAAGTGCGCGACCAGATCGTCGAGGATCCTCAGGTTCTCCTCGGTGTCGACGACCTCAGGAATGCCCGCCAGGTGCACCGCGACGTAGTTCCAGGTCGGCACGGCCTTGACGTCGCCGTACCAGTTCGGCGAGATGTAGCCGTTCGGGCCCTCGAACACCAGGAGCAGCTCGGTCTCGCCGAGTCCCAGCACATGGTCGTCCGGCTTGCCCACATGGCCGACCACCGTCAGATCATCACGATCGGGATCCAGCAGCACCGGGTAGTGCGAGGCGACCAGACCGTCCGGACGGTTCGCCACCAGCGTCGCCCACGGATTGTGCGCGATCACCCGCCTCAGCTCGGTCAGATCTGTCATGGCGAAGCTGGGGTTCTGGCGCATGAGACCACATTACGGCGACGGCGCCCCGGAGGACGCTCCCCGGGGCGCC
>NZ_QUAB01000005.1 GCF_003387575.1 Microbacterium bovistercoris
CGGCGGGCGCCGGGCGCCGGGCGCCGGGCGGCGGCGTGCGGCGTGCGGCGTCGCGTGGTCGGTTTCGCAGCTCCGGGTGGCCTTTGCGGTGCGCTTTCGACCGCGTGGTCGAAAGCGCATCCTGCGGGCGCCGCCGCGTGGTCGCTTTCGCACCTGCGTGCGGCGTCGCGTGGTCGGTTTCGCGCCTGCGGGCGGCGTCGCGTGGTCGGTTTCGCAGCTGCGGACGGCCTTTGCGATGCGTTTTCGACCGCGTGGTCGAAAGCGCATTGTGGGGGCTGCGGTCGCGTGGCCGCTTCGTTGCAGGCGCGACGAAAGCGCATCGCGCTGAGCGCGATCGCGTGGTCGCTTTCGTAGCTGCGGGCGGCCTTTGCGATGTGTTTTCGACCGCGTGGTCGAAAGCGCATTGTGGGGGNCTTTCGTAGCTGCGGGCGGCCTTTGCGATGTGTTTTCGACCGCGTGGTCGAAAGCGCATTGTGGGGGCTGCGGTCGCGTGGCCGCTTCGTTGCAGGCGCGACGAAAGCGCATCGCGCTGAGCGCGATCGCGTGGTCGGCTTCGTCGCTGGCGAGGATGCTCGCGGGTGCGGTAGGGAGCGTCAGAACCGAGCAGCGATGGCACGACGGATGCGGGCGAGCAGGGACGCCTTTCCCACGCGGAGGTCGTGCTGCGTCAGCCGGATGACGATCCAGCCGCGGTCCTCGAGTTCCCGCTGGCGCTCGATGTCACGGCGCCACTGCTCCTTGTCAGTGCGGTGTCCGTCGCCTTCGTACTCGATCGCGATCTTCAGCTCCGGGTAGGCCAGATCGATCCGAGCGATGAGGCGCGCTCCGTCGTGCACCTCGTGCTGCACGACCGGCTCCGGAAGCCCGGCCGCGATGAGCAACAAGCGGGTCTCGGTCTCCTTCGGAGACTCCACATGCTCGCGGGCACGGCTCAGCGCGTCGGCGATCTTCCGGCAGCCGGGGAAGGTACCCCATTCGCGCAGCCGCATCTCGATGTCGAGCGGCGTGACTCTCGGGCGGCCGTGGACGAGATCGGGGTAGTTCTCAGCATCCGTGATCAGCGCGTCGATGAGGATCACCGCTTCATCCGAGGTCAGGGATGCGGCGTCCATGAACACGGCGGCGATCGGATCGATCACCGGGACGGAACCGATGCGCCACGTCGTCACGCGGCCGTCCACCAGTCGGCGGCCGCGCACTCCTGTCGTCCGTGGCGGTGTCGATCCGGTGCGGACGCTGATCTCCAGGAGCTCGTCGGGGTGCCAGCGCGGCTGTCCGGGCAGGCCCCACAGACGTCGTGCCGTCTGTCCTGCGAAGACCTGGTTCGCGCGGAGGCGCGGAAGATAGCAGCGCACGCGGGCGCGGAACGTCTCGGGCGCCTCCACCGAGCGCACGCCATGGAATGGGCGAGCCAGGTCGGCGGCATCGTGCCGACCGCGACCCACGCCAGCGGCTGCGGCTTGGCGCACCGAGAACCTGTCTCCGAGTTCCGGGGGAAGGGCGATCCTGTGGCGCATCCGTCCATCGTGGTCGCAGCGCGACACCGGCGGTCCCGGGTTCTCCGGCCCTGTGCACAACGTGGAGGAGCCCCGCCCTTCTGGAGGGCGGGTGGACGGCCGCATGCATTCTCGACCGCGTGGTCGATGGCGCACGCGAGACCGCGCGCAGGGCAGCGTTCTCGACCGCGTGGTCGAAAACGCGTCCGGGGCGGGCGGCCTGCACTTTCGACCACGCGGTCGATGACGTAGGCGGACACCCGCATGAGGCAGCGTTTTCGACCAGGCGGGGGTGGGGCGAGAAGGCGGGAGCGGCTTCGACGTCAGCCCGCGAGAAGCTCCAGGGTCTGAAGGCGGCCGGGTGCGGCATCCGTGGGTTCCGAGGCGAACGAGCCGGCGACGGGCGAGACCATGATCTCGTCGACGCCGTGCTCGGCCGCGAACGCGGCCAGCGACGCGCGCACGTCCGGCCCGGCGCCGACGAACCAGCCGGCTCCGGCGGCATCCAACTGCTCGCGAGAGCCCACCTCGTCGGCATCCCGCACACCCTGCTGCGCCTGTTCAACGGTCTCGAGCGGGGTCAGCGGACGGCCCGAGCGGATCCGCGCCATCGCCCGCAGCTGCGGCAGTGCTCGCGCCTCTGCTTCCTCGACAGTGGGAGCTGTGACGACGTTCGCGGTGAGGAAGGTCTGCGGGGCGTCGAGCCACTCGGAGGCCTTGAAGCCACTGCGATAGAGGTCGAGCGCGCGCTGCAGCCCGTGCCCCGAGAAGTGGTTCGCGAACACGTACGGCAGGCCGAGCGATGCCGCGAGCTGTGCCGAGTAGTCGCTCGATCCGAGCAGCCACACCTCCGCCGCTCCGGATGCCGCCGGGGTCGCGCGCACGGAGTACTCGCCGCCGCTGGTGAATCGGACGGTCGCACCGTCGCGCTGCATCATGAGCGCGATGTCCTGCACGTGCGACGGGAAGCGCTCGACGTCGCCCGCAGTGCCGGACTGGCGCAGCAGCTGGGTGATGACGGGGTCGCTGCCGGGGGCGCGGCCGATTCCGAGATCGATGCGGCCCGGGGCGATGGCCTCGAGAGCGGCGAACTGCTCGGCGACGATGAGCGGCGCGTGGTTGGGCAGCATCACGCCGCCGGATCCCACCCGGATCCGCCGGGTGCGCGCGGCGGCAGCTGCGATCAGCACCGGAGGAGTGGTCGACGCCACGGCAGGCATGTTGTGGTGCTCGGCGAACCAGTAGCGGCGGTAACCGAGCTCGTCGGCGCGCTGCGCGAGCGCGAGCGAGGTTCCCACCGCCTCGGCGCTGGTCTGCCCGGTGCGCACCGGGACGAGGTCGAGGACGGAAAGCGCGGGAGTACTCATCGCAGGATGCAACCTGGCGGCCGGCTTCCGCATTCCGGGATGGCCCCGGCAAGTGAGTTTTCGACCACGCGGTCGAATGTGCACGCCCGGGACGCATCGCCGGTGCGTTTTCGACCACGTGGTCGAAAACGCAGACAAGTCCGGCGGCCTGCACTTTTGACCACGCGGTCGAGAACGCAGGCAACGGGCGGTTCCGGCCTGCACCTTCGACCACGCGGGCGAGGTGGCGGCCCGGCACCCGCGCCGCCCGGCGCCCGGCGACACACCCTTGACCGCGCCGACGCACCGGCGTAGGCCGGAACCATGGACAGGTTCCGTGATCGGCAGGAGGCCGGACGGATGCTCGGCGAGAGACTCGCCGAGCGCCCACGACCGGATGCGGTGGTGCTGGGGCTCCCACGCGGCGGAGTGCCCGTCGCCGCTGAGGTCGCCACGACCCTGCACGCCCCGCTCGATGTGCTCGTGGTGCGCAAGCTGGGAGCGCCGGGCCAGCCCGAGTTCGCGATCGGCGCGGTGGGGGAGGACGGCGCGCGGGTGCTCAACGACGACGCCCGACGATACATCGACGAGTTGGCGCTCGCAGAGGCCACGGCGAAGGAAGCAGCCGAGATCGAGCGCCGCGTGGCACTGTTCCGCGAGGGCGCACCCGCAACAGACCTGCGCGGACGCACGGCGATCGTCGTCGACGACGGCCTGGCGACCGGTGCCACCGCCCGCGCCGGCTGTGCGATCGCGCGGGCGCGAGGTGCGGCATCCGTCGTTCTCGCGGTGCCGGTCGCCGCGCCGGACTCCCTCGACACGGTCGCCGCCGACGAGGTCGTCTGTCTGAGCACTCCGGCCGGATTCATGGCGGTGGGAATGCACTACGTCGACTTCCGGCAGACCTCCGATGCCGAAGTCGTCGCGCTGCTGCGCGCAGCCCGCGGTCGTTGAACCGTCCGCCGATGTCATCCGCGTCCGCGGGGCACCGGGAGCCCGTCGGCACCCCTCGGTACCCTGAACCGCATGGATGCCGAGGTCTTCTACGTGCTCGTCGGCGCCGTGCTCGTCGCGGCCATCGCCCGCTGGAAGGGGTGGCCCGCCCCGCTGCTGGTCACCGTCGTGGCGCTCGCCGCATCGCTGATCCCGCAGGTGCCCGCGCTCGAGATCGACGGGCATGTACTGCTGATCCTCGTGCTCCCGCCGCTGCTGTACTCGGCCGCGCTGGATGTCTCGTTCGTGAGCTTCAAGCGCAGCCTGCCGCAGATCCGGCGCCTGGGCATCGGTCTCGTGATGGTCACGACCGCTGTGGTGGGACTCGTCGCGTGGCTGATCATGCCCTCGCTCACTCCGTTCGGCGCACTGCTGCTGGGGGCCATCGTCGCCCCTCCGGACGCCGTGTCGGCGGCATCCATCGGTCGCAAACTCGGCCTGCCGCGCCGCATCATGTCGGTGCTCTCAGGCGAGAGCCTGATCAACGACGCCACGTCGCTCACCCTGTTCCGGATCTTCGCGGCGGTCCTCGCGGGCTGGACGGTGACGGTCTGGGACGGGATCTGGCAGTTCGCCGTCGCGGTCATCGTGGGGGTCGCGATCGGCCTGGTCTTCGGGGCGGTGCTGCACCTGGTGCGCATGCGCAGCGATGACGCGGTCATCAACGGCACGCTGGGTCTGCTCGCGCCGTTCGGCGCTTACGCGATCGCCGAGCACCTGAACGGATCGGGCGTGCTGGCGGTCGTCGCGATGGGTCTGTACGTGGGGTTCAACGCGCCGCGCACCAGTTACACGACGCGGCAGCAGGAGAAGCCGCTGTGGCTTTCGGCGGACTTCCTGCTCGAGTCGTTCGTGTTCGCCTACATCGGCCTGCAGCTGCCGCGTGCGATCGCGGAGCTCGGCTCCGGCAGCGTCGGCGGTGTGCTCTGGCTCTCCGCGGGCGTGCTCGTCGCGGTGCTGCTCGTCCGCCCCGCGTTCGTCTACCCGGCGAGCATGTGGGGGCAGTGGTGGCAGCGCGTGCGCATCCGGCGCTGGGAGCATGCCCTCGAGACGGGCCGGTACGCCGAGATGGCGCGCAGGGCGGATGCCGCGAAGGAGAGAGCGGATGCCGCGGCGGCGGCCGGCGGCCGCCCGGCTCGACCTGTGCGTCCGATGAAGTCACCGGAGCAGATCCGCGCCGAGCTCACCGAGCCTGCGCTGTCGTGGCGGGACAACGCGGTGGTCTCGTGGGCAGGCATGCGCGGGGTCGTCACGCTCGCGACGGCGCTCGCCGCCGCCGACCTGGCAGGTCTGAAGCCGGATGCCGCGCACGCGATCGTCGTGGTCGCGTTCGTCGTCACCGTGGGGACGCTGCTGCTGCAGGGGCTGACGCTGCCCTGGCTCATCCGCCGTCTCGGCGTCGCCGACGGCGCGGAGGCGGAGGAGGATGCCGCCGAGATCGCGGCCGTCCGCGCGCGCAGCCGCGAGGCGGGCAAGGCGTACCTGCGCGGCATGCGGAAGACGTGGGCGCAGAAGCACGGGCAGGAGCGGATCGATGCCTTCGACGCGTTCGCGCAGCGTCTGGTGCGCGTGGAGAACAGCACCGAGCAGGCTCAGGCCGAGCTGGTCCGCCCGACCCACGACGAGTTCATGACCCTGTCGAAGGGCTGGCTCGACGTGCGCAGGCAGCTGCTGATCGCCGAGCGCGATGCCGGAAACCTCAGTGAGGAGGTCATGCGCGAACTGATCACCGCGATCGACGCGGAGGAGCTCGCGCTGGACACGAGGGCGGAGACCCGCCCGGGTCGCTGACGCGAGCCTGCTACGTGGGGAGGCGTTTTCGACCGGGCGGTCGGTTTCGCTGGTGGGGCGCGGCGACGCCGGCGGGGTGCGTTCTCGACCGCGTGGTCGAAACCGCTGGCGGGGTTTTCACCCCCCCCGGCCGCTCGCAGTGCGACCGAAAAGCGGCGCCCCGGATGCTCCGGGGCGCCGCTCTCATGGGCAGGCGTCAGCGCGTGGAGGCCGGCTCCGCGGCATCCTTGTCGTCGGCGGCCTTCTCGGCTTCCGCGGCCGCCTCGGCGGCTTCGTGCTTCGCGTCGGCGAGCGCCGCGTGTGCGGCATCCTCGCGGTCCGCGTCATCCGAGTCGTCCAGGTCCTCGGCGAACGGCAGGCCCTTGCGGGGCGCGTTGTAGAGGTCGAGGTCGAGGATGCCCTCGCGCTTGGCGACGATGGTCGGGACCAGCGCCTGGCCCGCGACGTTGACCGCGGTGCGGCCCATGTCGAGGATCGGGTCGATGGCCAGCAGAAGGCCGACGCCCTCGAGGGGAAGACCGAGGGTCGACAGGGTCAGCGTGAGCATGACGACCGCACCGGTGGTGCCCGCGGTCGCGGCGGAGCCGACGACCGAGACGATCACGATCAGCAGGTACTGGAAGATGTTCAGGTCGATGCCGAAGAACTGTGCGACGAAGATCGCGGCGATGGCCGGGTAGATCGCGGCGCAGCCGTCCATCTTGGTCGTCGCGCCGAGCGGCACGGCGAACGAGGCGTAAGCGCGGGGCACGCCGAGGTTGCGCTCGGTGACGCGCTCGGTCAGCGGCAGGGTGCCGATCGAGGAGCGGCTGACGAAGGCCAGTTGGATCGCGGGCCAGGCGCCCGAGAAGTACTGCTTGATCGACAGGCCGTGCGCCTTCACGAGGATCGGGTAGACCACGAAGATCACCAGGGCGAGGCCGATGTAGATCGCGCCGGCGAACCAGGCGAGCGAGGTCAGCTTGTCCCAGCCGTACTTGATGACGGCCGAACCGATGAGGCCGAAGGTGCCGATCGGGGCGATGCGGATGATCCACCACAGCACGCGCTGGATGACCTTCAGCAGCGACTCGGTGAAGACGAGGAACGGCTCAGCCTTGCGGCCGGCCTTCAGGGCGGCGATGCCGACAACGGCGGCGACGACGATGACCTGCAGGACGTTGAAGCCGACGTTAGACGAGAAGGCGCCGGTCGCGGAGTCCTGTCCGGTCGATACCGTCAGGCCGAGGAAGTTCTGCGGGATCAGGCCGAGCAGGAAGTTCCACCAGGTGCCGACGGCGTACGGGTCGCCGGTCTCGAGGTCCTGACCGGCCTTGGCGCCGGGCTGGATGACGAGGCCGAGCGCGATGCCGATCGTCACGGCGATGAACGCGGTGATCGCGAACCACAGGATGGTCTGGCCGGCGAGGCGTGCGGCGTTCTGCACGCGGCGCAGGTTGGAGATGCTCGCGACGATCGCGGTGAAGATGAGCGGAACGACCGCGGCCTTCAGGATCGTGACGTACGAACTGCCGATCTTGTCGAGGGTGTCGGACAGGACCGTCGGGTTCTCGGCGCTCGCGCCGAGGCTGCGTCCGATGAGGCCGGCGACGACGCCGAGGACCAGGGCGGCGATGATCTGGAAGCCGAACGAGGTCAGCAGCTTGCGGACCGGTCCGCGGGTGTCGGGCGCCTTTTCGCGGCGCGTCGTCGTGGTGCTCATGAAGACTCCAAGTCGGGTGCGCGCCGGATGCGCGCCATGGGAGTCAACGTTAGAGACGGGAATCCATTCCCGCAGGTTTCTGACGTTGAATGACGGATGCCGCGGGGCGACGGCTACTTACTCGGCCGTCACGCAGGTCTTCGCGGCGTCGTCCAGTTCCTTGGTGATGAGCTTCTGATCCTCTTCGCCGGTGGGTTCCTTGCCCTCGGCGATGGTGACGAGGGCGGCGTCGGAGATCTTCGAGTCGACGAGCTTCTCGGCGATGCAGTCCGAGATCTCGTCGGTGAAGACGCTCTCGCTGCCGGTGGCCTTCGCGATCTTCTGGATGCCTGCGGACACGTCGTCGACGCTCGGCCGAGGCGTCGGCGCGCACGCTGCCAGCGAGACGGCGACGGCCACGGCGGGCAGGGCGAGAAGAACGCGCTTGATGCTCATGGGAATCCAGGGTACGTGGCGGGCCTGGACGGATGCCGGGGGCGGGGGGTCACTCCATCGCGGTCATCGCCGCGAGGGCGAGGAGGATGCCGCGGGCGACGGTGCTGCGGAGCTCCGCCGGCACGGCGTGCCGACCGGCAGCATCCGTCTCGACGATGCCGACGTGGGCGAGACGATTGAGTGTGCGCAGCGCGCCTGGTCGGTACAGGTCGTCGAGTTCGGACAGCTCCCCCGCGGCATCCGGTTCCAGTGTTGCGGCGAGCAGCTGGATCGCCGCGACCGTGCGCGCGGCGCTGAACATGTCGATGTCGCCTGCGCCGATCAGTAGCTCGCTGACGAAGATGCCCACGAGCATGTCGAGCATCTCGAGCGACGGCTCGCCGTGGTCCCATTCCTGAGCAGCGGATGCCGGGTGCACCCGGCTTCGGCTCGATTCGAGGACGTCCGCGAGGTCGAGCGCTGACCACCAGGCGGCAGGCACGGGCACCTGGGAGGACTGCTGCACTCGGAAGACGTCCGGTTCCTGTAACGCGGCGCCTGGCTCGTGGGGAACCCAAGGACCGGGAGCGGGGCCCTTCGCGACCCCTTCCGCGCGAATGCCGAGCAGCGCGGCGAAGCCTGCGATGTCGGCGCGGCGCAGGTTTCCGGTCGCGGTGATCGGCCGCGAGGCGCCGACCCAGTCGAGCAGGGCCGGCACGGCCGACGCGATGCGCGTCTGCGCGAGGCGAGCACGCCGGTCCTCTTCGGGGATGGCGCGGCCCTCTTCGATCACGTTCGCGAGCAGCACGCTGAGCGGGTCGTGCTCCGACAGCGCCGCTTCGACGGCGTGGTGGGCGTCGGTCCAGGCATCCGGGTCGATCGCGGAGTCGAGCTGGAAATGCAGGTAGTCGTCGAGGGTCTCCAGCGACTGGTCGCGCATCTGTTCGTCGTCCAGGCCCTGCAGGAACTCGATGATCTCGATGACGTCCTCGGGATCATCGATCCTCGGCTCGGCGGACCGTGCGGCGAGGGAGAGCCCGTTGAACATGGTGAGCTCGTCATCGACGGTCGGGGCGGCGATGTCGGGCGCCTCGACGTCGAGCCAGTCGCGGAACGCCGTCATCAGGTGCGCCAAGGGGTCGTACGCACCTCGAGCGGAGCGACCCCCTTCGGTCGCCCCGCGGGCGGAGCGAGATGAAACGCCTGGCTCCGGACGCCGAAACGCCGACCCTGCCGCGGGTGTCGGCCGGGCATCCGGGGCATCGGATGCCAGCATCCGTTCCGCGAGTTCCGCGAGATCGACGCCGTCGTGTGCCGCCCAGGCGATCAGCGTGCCCGCGACGGCGAGTGCGGATGCTTCGAGGATCTCGAGCCCGCTGTAGGTGCGGTGCAGGCTGTCGAGGGAGGCGAAGGCGCGGCCCTTCTTCGCGAGCCCGATCATGTCGGTGCCGGCCTTGCGGCTGCGGCCTCGCGGCCACTTCGCGATGCGGGTGCGCAGCACCTGCGCGCGGCGTGCGGGGTCGGAGTGCCAGTCGTCGAGCAGGCCGAGCGCGGTGCCGATCACGTGCGCGACGGAGGCGGCGTCATCGGTCGGATCGGACGGGATGCTGCCGATGACAGCTTCCGCGACGACGATGTTCCCGTCCGCGATCGCTCCGGTGGCGACGCGCAGCACGGCGATCGCCTGATCGCGGTGTCGGCCGGTCGGGGTGAACAGCATGAGGTTGTGCCGCTCCATGGCGCGGCCCAGCGCGGCGTTCACCGCATCGAGGTCGGTGCCGTCCAGGTCGTCGAGGTCGATGCCCTCATCGGCCAGCAGCGGCGCCATGTCCTTCAGCAGCTGCGCCGCCATGCCCGGATGGTGCCCGATACCCATGGCAGCCAGCTGCGCGCGGAACTCGGGATCGTCGAACGGGGAGGTCGGCTCTGACGGCATGGTGTCAAGGGTACGGGGGATCAGCTCGCCAGCTTCCGCTTGTCGTCCGCTGGAGCCTCGAACATCTCGTCGCGGAGGCCCTTGAGGAAGAACTCCGGCGGCTGTTTGAGCGCCCGGGAGATGCGCAGCAGGGTGCGGATGCTCAGCATCGCGCGCCCGTTCTCGTAGCTGCGGATGGCGGAGGAGTCGGTCTGGGCTTCGTGTCCCAGCTGCTCCTGAGTCAGCCCCTTGTCCACGCGCACGGCGCGGATGCGCTTGCCGATGTGGGCGGCAGCTGGCGAGGGGACTCGAGGCACTGATCCAGGTTCGCCGTCCCCGGTGACCTGTACCAGAGTGCATGTCCCCGGGTACTTGTACACTCTCGCTTGAGAGGGGACGGCTTCCGCCCGAGGCGGAGCGCGGTCTGAGGGACGCAAGGCGGAGGAGCGGGCGTGGCGCACATTCACGAGCTGATCAAGCAGGTGCGGGCGGCGAATCCGGAGCTCGGTGACCAGCTCTCACGTGAGGTGGATGTACTCTCGCAGCGTCGTGCGTTCGGCCTCAACTTCGAGCGGCACACACCCGAGGCTGTCGGTCTGCCCGGGCGACGCGCGCGCAGAGGAGACAGGGTGTGGATCCTGCCGCCGCGCGGAGATGCCAAGGCGATCGCGGACAAGCGACTCTGGCGAGTCGAGGAACTGTCCGAAGACCGCACGGAGGCGCGGCTCGTCATCGAGACGCCGAAGATCGAGTACTGCAAAGTGCCGCTCGACGATCTCGTCGTGGTTGCGGAGTTCCGCGACCCGATCTACCCCGGGCTGGTCTCGACCGGGAAGGTGGAGCGTGGCGGTGACAAGCCGTTCCACTCAGTGATCAACGCCGAGAACTACCACGCACTGCAGGCCCTGCTGTACACCCACCGGGGCAAGGTCGACGCGATCTACATCGACCCGCCGTACAACACGGGTGCCCGCGACTGGAAGTACAACAACGACTACGTCGAGGGCGACGACATGTACCGCCACTCGAAGTGGCTCGCGTTCATGGAACGGCGGCTCAAGCTCGCGAAGGAGCTACTGAACCCCGACGACTCCGTGCTCATCGTCACGATCGACGAGAAGGAGTACCTGCGGCTGGGGCTGCTGCTGGAGCAGACGTTCCCTGAAGCACGGATCCAGATGGTGTCCGCAGTGATCAATCCGGCCGGAAGCTCAAGACCAAGCAGCTTCGCGCGGACGGATGAGTACATCTTCGTCGTTCAGTGGGGGACCTCACGGGTGAGGCCTTTGTCGCTAGCCGATGAGTGGCGGACGAATCCTGACGACAAGCGAACAACTCGCATGATGTGGTCGATGTTGAAGCGCACCGGGACGGGTAAGAACCGTGCCGACTCACCAAATCTCTTCTATCCGATCTTCGTAGAAGTCGGATCGGGTCGGATAACGGGCGTTGGCGAATCGCTCCCATTGGGAGCCAGTCGCACAACCATTGAGCCGCCTGAAGGCGCTGTTGCGTGCTTCCCTGTCAACGACGACGGAACTGATGGGCGATGGCAACTCTCACAACCGGCGCTGCGCGTGGCAGAGAGTAAGGGATATGTGCGTGTTGGTCGTCCCTCGAAACTGCAGGGATACACAATCTCGTACTTGAAAGCCGGAGAGCAGAAGAAGGTTGAGAACGGGACATACGAGATCTCCGGTACCCGCCCTGACGGGTCGCTGATCTCGGAGACGGAGCATCGGCACATCATCCCTGGCACTGCCTGGCGGATTCCATCCCACGATGCATCGAGAAATGGCTCGAATCTGCTCAGAGCGCTGATGCCAGACCGCAAGTTTCCGTTTCCGAAGTCGCTCTATGCAGTCGAAGACGCACTCCGCTTCTTCGTCGCAGACAAGCCCGATGCAACGATCATCGACTTCTTCTCTGGCTCCGGCACAACGGCCCACGCCGTCATGCGTCTGAACAAGCAGGACGGTGGTCGCCGTCGCTCGATCAGCATGACCAACAACGAGGTGAGTGCCGACGAGCAGAAGAAGCTGCGCGCTGCTGGCCTCCGTCCGGGCGACCCCGAATGGGAGCAGTGGGGCATCTGCGACTACATCACCAAGCCGCGCATCGAGGCGGCGATCACCGGCAAGACGCCGAACGGTGATCCGATCAAGGGCGACTACAAGTTCACCGACGAGTTCCCGATGGCGGACGGCTTCGACGAGAACGTCGAGTTCTTCACGCTCACTTACGAGTCGCCGATGCGCGTGCAGTCTCACCGCGACTTCGGCCGGATCGCTCCGCTCCTCTGGCTGCGTGCCGGCTCGAGAGGCCGCCGGATCGAGGCGATGCCCGACGGGTGGGACGTCGCCGACGCGTACGGGGTCATCGACGACATCGACAAGAGCGATGCCTTCGTCGAGGCGATGGTCGCGAATCCCGACGCTCGCATCGCTTTCATCGTCACTGACGAGGATCGCTTCTTCGAGGCGATCGCTCACGCACTCCCCGAGGAGGTCGAGGCGGTGCGCCTCTACGACTCGTACCTGCGCAACTTCGAGATCGACGCCATGCGAGGTGCGCGATGAGGTTCACTCTCAAGGATTATCAGGCCGATGCTGTCGTCCAGACGCTCGACAACCTGCGCCGCGCCCGCCGGCTGTACCAGAACGAAGGCATGGAGACATCCTTCGCGCTGACTGCGACCACGGGAGCGGGGAAGACGGTGATGGCGGCCGCAGCGATTGAGGCGCTGTTCTACGGTGATGCAGAGCTCGATTTCGAGCCCGACCCGGGAGCCGTCGTCATCTGGTTCTCGGACGACCCGAACCTGAATGAGCAGACGAAGCGGCGCCTCGTACAGGCGTCCGAAAAGCTGACTTACGACCGACTCATCACGATCAAGCCGCCGTTCGCGCTGCCCGCGCTCGAACCGCAGACGGTCTACTTCCTGAACACTCAGCGGCTCTCGAAGACGTCCCTCCTTACGCGCGGTGCGGAGCAAGCGACGACAGCTGATGCGGATGGCATGATCCCGGCCTCACCGGACGACCTGGCGTGGAACATCTGGGAGACACTCGCGAACACGATCGAGGACGACGGCCTCACCGTCTATCTCGTTCTCGATGAAGCTCATCGCGGGTTCACGACGAAGACCTCCCGCGACAAGCCGACGATCGTGCGACGGCTCGTGAGCGGTGAGATGACCGGACTGCCGATCCCGATCGTGTGGGGCATCTCGGCTACGATCGACCGTTTCATCGAAGCGATGAAGGAGGCGGCGACCCCGCTGCAGGGTCGCACAACTCTGCCGGCGGTCACCGTCGACCCTGCTCGTGTGCAGCAGTCCGGTCTCATCAAGGATGTCATCGCCCTCGACATCCCCGCCGAGAGCGGCAACCTCGAGACATCGCTCACCACCCGTGCAGCGCGCAAACTCAAGGACTCCGCTAAGCGCTGGGGGAAGTACCTCGCCGAGCAGAAGGCGCTCCCCGGCGAGACCTCCACCGACAGCGTCGTGCCACTCATGGTGCTCCAGATCCCGAACACCGAGAACCCAGACGACGTCGGGCTCTGGCTCGACACGATCCAGTCGGAGCTCGGCGATCTCTCGTCTGCGAACGTGCGCCACGTGCTCGGGGACCACAAGGTCCTCACCTTCGGCTCGTGGGACGTCGACTGGATCGAGCCGCAGCGCGTGCAGGACGAGACACAGGTGCGCGTCCTCATCGCGAAGGACGGCATCTCGACGGGCTGGGACTGCCCGCGCGCCGAGGTGCTCATCTCGTTCCGTCCGGCGAAGGACCACACGCACATCACTCAGCTGCTCGGCCGGATGGTGCGCACGCCGCTCGCTCGTCGCATCCCCGGTGAGGACCGACTCAACTCGGTGGACTGCATCCTGCCGCACTTCGATCGCACGACTGCCGGCAACGTCGCGAAGTACCTCACCGGCCTCACGGACTCGATGCCGACGACAGGGCAGAAGGTTCTCCTCGATCCGCGCAACCTCGAACCGAATCCGGCCGTCCCCGGGTCCGTGTGGGCGTGCTGGGACGAATTGCCGTCGATGGTGATCCCGCGCCGCGGATCCCGTCCCGTGAAGCAGCTCGTCAGTCTCGCCCAGGCGCTCGCCGCCGACTCCCTAAAGCCTGGAGCGGTGGCATCCGTTCAGGCACAGATGCACAACACACTCGAGTCGCTAGCGGCGCGCTACGACGGTCAGCTTCACTCGGCGGAGATCGAAGTGCGCACTGTGCGCGGCACGACGATTGCCGGACGGATGGCGAGCAAGAAGCTCAGCTACGCCGACTTCAACGAGCGCGCCGATGAGCGCGCGATCCGCGTGGCGTTCGAAGATGCGAAGCGTGCGTTCGGCGCGGATGTCGCGCAGTCGTATGTCGACTTCCTGGCCGACCCCGAGACGGACGACAGCGACGAGGCACTGAGAGACGCATTCGTGAAGGCGGCCGCGCTCGCGACGGTCCCGAATGTGCGCGAGAAGGTCGATGAGGCGGCGAAGGAGATCGTGTCGGAGTGGTTCGGGCAGCACCGCGTATCGATCCGCGGGCTCTCCGACGAACGGCGTGAGGCGTACGACGAGATCAAGTCGCAAGCTGTCGATCCTCAGCTCGCGCAACTGACCCGGCCGAAGTCCAGGCTGGAGGATTTCGCCGAGACCGTGGACGGTCAGGTGCGGGTCGCCGAACTGATCGACAAGCACCTCATGAGTGACGAGGACGGATGGTTCCCGCTCTCATCGCTCAACGGGTGGGAGCAGGCGGTGGCCAAGCGCGAGGTCGCGCGCACCGACTGCATCGCCTGGTATCGCAATCCCTCCGTGAGCAGGCCCGACGCCCTCGGCATCCCGTACCGAGATGGCATCGGGAACTGGCGCACGCTGCATCCGGACTTCCTGATCTTCTCGGAGGTGAACGGCGAGATCCGCCCGTCGATCGTGGACCCGCATGGCACACACCTCGACGACTCGTTGGTCAAGCTGCGGGGACTCGCCGACTTCGCGGAAGCATACGGCGATGCCTTCCACAGGATCGATTCGCTGGGCACGACGGGTGCCTCCGGTGAGCTCCGCGTGCTCGACATGCTCGACCCCGCCGTACGCGACGCAGTGCGCCAGGCGAAGGGCGCCGCAGGGGACCTGTACGCCTCGTCGCTGGGGAGCAAGTACGCATGAGTGCGTTGACCTTCACGGCGTCGCAGGAGGCCGCGATCGACGACGTCGACAGCACTCTCCAGCTGATCGCCTGTGCGGGTTCGGGCAAGACCCAGGTACTCGCGCAGCGTATCGCGCGCATCCTCGCCCAGCCGGGCGTCCGGCCCGGCAACGTCATCGCGTTCACCTTCACGGAGAAGGCGGCCGCCGAGCTCAAAGAGCGCGTGCATTCCGTCGTCCGGAGTGAGATCGGCGAGGCGACCGGTCTGGCCGAGATGTTCATCGGCACGATGCACGGTTACTGCCTCGACCTGCTGCAGACCTACGTGCCCGAGACGTTCAAGTACGGCGTGCTCACCGACATCACTCAGCAGCTTCTGATCGACCGCGAGAGCCGCAGGTCCGGACTCACAACCTGCACGAAGATGGTGCAAGGCGTAGAGACTCCACTCAAGAGGTACCTCGATACCCGCACTTACCGGACAGCACTTTCCGTCCTGCAAGAGGACGACGTCGACTTCTCCAGGGTGCGCGACGTAGTGATCGAAAGCCTCGGGTCGTACCGCGAGCTTCTCGACTACCGGAAGTACTTCGACTACACGTCGATGATGGTCGATGCCGTCGAGTTCCTGAAGCGGGTCCAGCAGCAGGACGATCTGACGTCATCGGAGCGGGTTCTTCGTGATCACGTGCGTGATGAAGTCCGATATGTGATCGTGGACGAGTATCAGGACGTCAACCCAATTCAGGAACGCCTCGTCGAGAGACTCGTTCACTACGGTGCGAATCTCTGCGTCGTCGGTGATGACGACCAGACGATCTATCAGTGGCGCGGGTCGGAAGTCTCGAACATCATCACCTTCGCCAATCGGTACGCCGACGTGCGGACGATCGAGCTCGCCGAGAACTTCCGTTCGTCGAAAGGTGTCGTAGAGCTCGGACGCACGGTCGCGCAGCGGCTCAACTCGAGCGAGCGACTCTCGAAGAAGATGCTGTACGCCTCGCACCAGGAATGGCACCGCGGCGACCTGCTCGCACTGCAGTTCGGTGACGTCCATGAGGAAGCCGAGTGGATCGCCCAGCGCATCCTCGATCTGCAGGGTATGCCGTTCGTGGACAAGCCCGGCGCGGCTCCTCGCGGTTTGTCGTGGTCGGACTGCGCGGTCCTCTTCCGCTCGGTGAAGGACGCGGATGCCGTCGTCGACGAGCTCAAACGCCGGAAGATCCCCTTCATCATCAAGGGACTGGCAAGGCTGTTCGATGCGGCCGAGATACAGGCGTGCGTCGGTCTGTTCGAGTACATGATGGGCGAGATCTCCGCATCCGACCTTCGCGCTCGATGGGATCTGGCCGCGCTCATCCCGGATGCGAGCCGCTGGGCGAAGCTCATCGCCGTCCTCGACGACGGTGCCGACTTCGGCAAGAGCGATCGGTGGGGTACGTACAACATCCAGCGCCTCTACCTCAAAGCGCTTGAAGCTCTCGGTCTTCGCGAGGAGACCGTCCCCGGTGACGCCCGCCGACGTGAGCTCGTGATGTATCAGCTCGGCAAGTTCTCGCAGGCGATCTCCGACTTCGAAGCGATCCACTTCTCGTCCGCCCCGGACCGCAAGTACGAAGCATTCGTGAAGTTCCTGCAGTTCCAGGCTCCCGGCGTCTACGAGGAGTCGGACGAGGACGCCGGATACGTTCAGCCGGACGCTGTCGTGATCTCCACCGTGCACCGCGCGAAGGGCCTCCAGTGGCCGGCCGTGTTCATCCCTTTCCTGAGGCAGGGACGGTTCCCGATGCGCGGGATGGGTGGGGTGCAGGTCATCCCGCACATCATCGCCGAGGACGCAGTTGCGAACGGCGCCCGGTACAAGGGCGGCATCTCCGACGAGACTCGTCTGTTCTACGTCGCCGTCACGCGAGCGCAGAAGTACCTCTACGTCAGCTACGCGCCGGGAGAGAAACGCGGGCAGGGGAAGGCATCCGAGTTCTACCTGCACTGCACGGCCTCTTCCTGGATGTCGACGAGCGACGAAGGCCTGCCCGATGCGGAGCGGTTGGAGCCGACGCCGAAGCTCGAGACGCCGAACATCGCGATCTCGTTCTCTGAACTGAAATACCTGTTCGACTGCCCGTACCAATTCAAGCTGCGGTTCATGTACGGATTCAACCCGCCGATCCACGAGGCGCTCGGCTACGGCAAGGGGCTTCACGACGCGCTCGCCGAGATGCACAAACGCGCCCTGGCAGGCGACGTGCCGAGCAGCGACGAAGCGGAAGCGCTTGTCGACCGTCATCTGCACACGCCGTACGCCTACCCGGCTCTTCGGGAGCAACTGCATCGGGCGGCTGTCGAAGCGATCGACCGTTACTTCGACCGCCACGGCGGTGACCTCACACTCACGATCCATTCGGAGAAGCAGATCTCTGTCGACATCGCGCCCGGGGTCTCAGTGAGCGGACGGATCGATCTGATCAAGTCGCTCGAGACCGACGAGACCGCGATCGTCGACTTCAAGTCGACAGCGCGCTCACAGGACGAGGATGTCACGCGCGACCAACTGGCGATCTACGCGCTGGGTTATGAGGAACTGTCCGGAGCGTCGGCAGATCGCATTCAGATCCTGAACCTGGACGATCAGGGAAAGAGCACCAACGACCCCGTCGATCCGAGTCTGATTGCCGGAATCAAGCAGAAGGTCGCGAGCGTTGCCGACGACATCCGAGCCAACCATTTCGTGTGCATGCACGACCACAGCGCCGATGGCGCATTCGATGACCTGGTGGGGTTGATGCCGACGGGGGCGGGAGCGGGGAAGTCATGAAGCAGGAACTCGAACAACACATCGCGGTGTTCGGAGAGAGCGGGAGTGGGAAGACGGTGCTGCTGTCATCCTTCTACGGTGCTGCGCAGGAAAAGGGCTGCTGTCTGTCGTCGTGAGAAGAACGTCAGGAAGAATGAACGGATGATGAGCACTCTGAGTCTCTTCGACGAACCCGCAGACGATCAGGTGCCGACGATGCGGGAACTCCCGATGTATGACTCTCAGCGCAGGGAGATCCGCGAGTTGTTCGCCGCGCTCGGTCTCACAACCGCGCCGGAGCAGTTCGCGGTCGTAGAGGAACTCATCAGTGTTCGGCTGCGCGCGGTCACCGACCTCAACAGAGAAGACGCGCGGCGACTTCTCTCTCGTCTTCAAAGCCGCGTGCAGACGAGTCGGCGCGCGTCGACAGGCGACTCATGGGCGGATCGGGACGAGGACACCTGGATCGACAAGCTGTAGGTCCGCGACCCGGCGCTCGGGTCAATCGAGCCTCGGGGCGAGAAATCTCGTGAAAGTGTGAAGGCAGGAGGCCCCCGATGACCACCCCCACCGATCTCCCCACCCTCGCCACCCACTGGCTCACCGCCCTCGACGCCGAACTCCCCGCAGCCCGCGCCCTGCGCCGCGAGTTGCACGCGGACCCGCACGTGTCCGGCGACGAGGCGCCCACCCGCGACCGCATCGTCGCCGCGCTGAGCGACGTCGTGCCGTTCACTCCGATGACGGATGCCGGCGCCGTGGGCCGCCTCGGCCCGGCATCCGGTCCGTCGATCGCCTTGCGCGCCGAGCTGGACGCGCTGCCGGTCACCGAGCAGACCGGAGCATCCTTCGCCTCGAAGAACGGGGCGATGCACGCTTGCGGGCACGACGTGCACCAGGCCGCCCTCGTCGCGCTGATGCGCGCCGCGCGCCGTGTCGATCTTCCGTTCGGCCTGGTCGGACTGCTCCAGCCTCGTGAGGAGACGTCCCCTCCCGGTGCGCAGGAGATGATCCAGGCGGGAGTCATCGCGCAGCACGACATCGCGCACGTCATCGGTGCGCATGTGCATCCCGGAGTGGCGACGGGCGCGGTCGCCTCCGCAGGCGGCTTCATCAATGCCGCCGCCGAAGAGATCGACATCCGGATCGAAGGGCGGGGCGGTCACGGCGCCTACCCGCACCTGGCAGGCGACACGGTCGCGGCCATCGCGCACATCGCACTCGGCATTCCCGAAGTCGTCCGCCGCACGATCAGCCCGGTGCGACCCGCGCTGATCAGCATCGGCACGCTGAACGCCGGCCTCGGCGTCGCCAACGTCCTTCCGGCCCACGCGCACATCCGCTCGACCATGCGCACCACCGACGTCGGCGACCGTGCTGAGCTCTTCGCCGCCGTGAAGCGCATGGCCGAGCGCACCGCCGAGGCCTACGGCACCACGGCGACGGTCACGCTCATCGAGGGGCAGCCCGCGCTCATCAACGACCACGACCTGGCGTTCGGCATCAACGCCTGGCTCACGAGACTCGACGTCCCCGGCGATGAGCCGATGCGCTCGCTCGGAGCGGACGACTTCGCCTACTTCTGCGAGGCCGTACCGTCGGCGATGCTCTTCGTCGGTGTCGAGACCGCGGGGGAGGACCTGCAGCCCACCCTGCACCACGCGCGGTTCCTACCCGACGAGAGCGCCGTCGACCTCACCGCGCGGGCGCTGCTGGCCGGGTATCTCGCTGCCGCGGAAGGGATGCTTGCGGTCGAATAGCGCTCACGCCTGCGGCGCCAGCACCAGCAGTTCCCCCACCTCGCACTCCAGCGCATCGCAGATCGCGCGCAGGGTCGAATAGCGGATGGCCCGGGCCCGGTCGTTCTTCAGCACCGACAGATTCACCACGCTCACGCCCACGCGCGCGCTCAACTCGGTCAGCGTCATCCCGCGCGCTGCGAGCAGCTCATCGAGTCGGCAGTGGATGCCGGTGTCCTCGTCGTCCAGCTCGGCGGGGCTCATACGAGTCCCTCCGTCTCCTTCTGCAGCCGGGCCGCCTCCGCCTGCAGGCGGGCGCCGTGCCGGAATATGGCCGCCATCGCGAAGCATCCGAGCGACACGAGGCAGGGCCACCAAGGGATGGAGACGTAGAACAGGGTCTCATCGGCGAAGTCGAACGGCAGGGATCGCACTGCGACGGTCATGGAGATGGATCGCAGCGCCTCGCCGACGATGCCCCCGAGCAGCGCCAGCCAGCCCGCGACGACGAACGCCCGGATGACGTTGCGATGGAAAGGGTCACCGGCGACCGCGTGCCGGGCCGCCATGTAGATCGCCCAGCAGATCGCGAAGGATGCCGCCAGCAGCAGCGCCATGGCCGTGAGGTAGAGCAGGCGCGCATCGAGTGGTGCGTTCATCACCGTGCCCGCGCAGTACAGCGGAGCATCCGAGGCCGTCCCCGGGCACGGGTTCCCCTCGGTCAGCGACTCGGCTTCGGACAGGACGTTGTCGGCGAGTGGAACCTGCCGATTCGTGAACGTCGTGACGGCGATGATCGCTAGCCCCAGCGCGGACAGCGCCGCCACAGCGCCGGCGACGACCTCGACGGTGTGGACCGCGACCATCGTTCCGCCGTGGCGGCGCGAAACATACGTTGCCACGGCGGCGACAACAACGACGATCATCACCACGACGATCGGGGCCCAGAGCGTGCTCATCAGGTCCTGCCCGCCGGAGCTCACCATCAGACGAGCCCCTCCGTCTCCAGTTGCAGCCGTCGCCCCACCTCGAACGCGCCGACCACCAGGGCGAGTGCGATGCCCCAGCCGATCGGCGCCGGGTCCAGCTCATAGAGGAAGGCGTAGAACTGGTCAGCGGATGCCGGGAGCAGTTCGACCGCCTGTGCTCGCGCGATCGTTCCGAGGAACGGGCCGACCATCCCCGCGACCACGAGTGCGATCGCCGCGGTGCCGAGCACCGGCGCCATCGACTTCCGGAACGCGCGCTGCCGGATCAGCGACAGTCCCAGCCACCACAGCGACATGCACACGATGATCGTGGCCAGCGCGGGCAGCGCCCGTTCGCCCAGCAGCAGCCAGCGGGTTCCGGCATCCAGCGCCTCGAACGACACGATCGATTCGGTATAGGAAGCGGACGCCACCCCGGATGCCCTGTCAAGAACGGACATCGGCGCATCGTGCACCGGCAGCAGGACGGGAACCGGCGATCCGAAGATCTCGGCCGCGCCACCGATCGTGCCCACCAGTGCGCCGATCGCGATGCTCACGGCACCGGTGGCGACGAGCCCCAGCGTGATCGCCTCTGCCATCGAGGGCCTTCCGGCTCGACTGTTCATGTCGACCTCCATAACGAATATCGTTGTTATCGACTTTCGTTAACATAACGACTCTCGATATGGCGGTCAAGGCTCGCCGCGAATCCTGTCGCGTCACGGAGTGCAACCCCACTATGCCGACGGCGAACACGGGCTTACGGGCATCCTCCGGTCGTTACTCTCGGAGTACCGGCATCAGCAGGGGAGTACCAGCATGTTCGAGAGATTCACGGACCGAGCCCGTCGAGTGGTCGTCCTCGCCCAAGAAGAGGCGAAGATGCTCAACCACAACTACATCGGCACCGAGCACATCCTGCTCGGTCTCATCCACGAGGGCGAGGGCGTCGCCGCCAAGGCTCTGGAGAGCCTCGGCATCTCGCTCGAATCCGTGCGCGAGCAGGTGCAGGACATCATCGGCCAGGGCCAGCAGCAGCCCACCGGTCACATTCCCTTCACCCCGCGTGCGAAGAAGGTCCTCGAGCTCAGCCTCCGCGAGGCGCTGCAGCTCGGGCACAACTACATCGGCACCGAGCACATCCTCCTCGGTCTCATCCGCGAGGGCGAGGGCGTCGCCGCCCAGGTGCTCGTCAAGCTCGGCGCCGACCTGAACAAGGTGCGCCAGCAGGTCATCCAGCTGCTCTCCGGCGCCCCCGGTCGCGAGCCCACCGCCGTCGGCGCACCGCAGCACGAGAGCCAGCAGGCGCAGGGCGGCTCGCAGGTGCTCGACCAGTTCGGTCGCAACCTCACCCAGGCCGCGCGTGACAACAAGCTCGACCCGGTCATCGGGCGCGAGAAGGAGATCGAGCGGGTCATGCAGATCCTCTCCCGCCGCTCCAAGAACAACCCGGTCCTGATCGGTGAGCCCGGCGTCGGCAAGACCGCCGTCGTCGAGGGCCTGGCCCAGGCGATCGTCAAGGGCGACGTGCCCGAGACGCTGAAGGACAAGCAGCTCTACTCGCTCGACCTCGGCTCGCTGATCGCCGGATCCCGCTACCGCGGTGACTTCGAGGAGCGCCTGAAGAAGGTCACCAAGGAGATCCGCACCCGCGGCGACATCATCGTCTTCATCGACGAGATCCACACCCTGGTCGGCGCGGGCGCCGCCGAGGGCGCGATCGACGCCGCCAGCATCCTCAAGCCGCTGCTCGCTCGCGGCGAGCTGCAGACCATCGGTGCGACCACGCTCGACGAGTACCGCAAGTACTTCGAGAAGGATGCTGCGCTGGAGCGCCGCTTCCAGCCGATCCAGGTGCAGGAGCCGAGCCTCCCGCACGCGATCAACATCCTCAAGGGCCTGCGCGACCGCTACGAGGCGCACCACAAGGTGCAGATCACCGACGGCGCCATCGTGGCCGCGGCGAACCTCGCCGACCGCTACGTCGCCGACCGTTTCCTGCCCGACAAGGCGATTGACCTGATCGACGAGGCCGGCGCGCGCCTGCGCCTGTCGATCCTGTCCAGCCCGCCCGAGCTGCGCGAGTTCGACGACAAGATCGCCGCTGTGCGCGAGGCCAAGGAGCTGGCATCCGAGGAGCAGGACTTCGAGAAGGCCGCGTCGCTGCGCGACCAGGAGAAGGAGCTGCTCGGTGAGCGTCTGCGCCTCGAGAAGCAGTGGCGCTCGGGCGACGTGGCCACCAAGGCCGTCGTCGACGAGGGTCTGATCGCCGAGGTGCTTGCCCAGGCCACCGGCATCCCCGTCTTCAAGCTGACGGAGGAGGAGTCCTCGCGGCTCGTCTTCATGGAGAAGGCCCTGCACCAGCGCGTCATCGGTCAGGAGGAGGCCATCGCGGCCCTCTCCCGCACGATCCGCCGCCAGCGCGCCGGCCTGAAGGACCCGAAGCGCCCCTCCGGCTCGTTCATCTTCGCCGGCCCCACCGGCGTCGGAAAGACCGAGCTGGCCAAGGCTCTCGCCGAGTTCCTGTTCGACGACGAGGCCGCGCTGATCTCGCTCGACATGTCCGAGTTCGGTGAGAAGCACACCGTCTCGCGGCTGTTCGGTGCCCCTCCCGGGTTCGTCGGCTTCGAAGAGGGCGGACAGCTCACTGAGAAGGTGCGGCGCAAGCCGTTCAGTGTGGTGCTCTTCGACGAGATCGAGAAGGCCCACCCCGACATCTTCAACTCGCTGCTGCAGATCCTCGAAGAGGGTCGCCTGACCGACGGTCAGGGCCGCGTGGTCGACTTCAAGAACACCGTGATCATCATGACGACGAACCTCGGTTCGTCGGCGATCGCCGGCGGCCCGGTCGGCTTCCAGATCGAGGGCAACACGCAGACGACCTACGAGCGGATGAAGGGCAAGGTCGACGAGGAGCTCAAGCGTCACTTCAAGCCCGAGTTCCTGAACCGCGTCGACGACATCATCGTCTTCCCGCAGCTGAACAAGGACGAGCTGCGCCAGATCGTGGGCCTGTTCACCAAGCAGCTCGGAGACCGCCTGCTCGACCGCGACATGACGGTGGAGCTGTCGGATGCCGCGAAGGACAAGCTCATCGAGATCGGCTTCGACCCGTCGCTCGGTGCGCGTCCGCTGCGTCGCGCCATGCAGCGCGAGATCGAGGATCAGCTGAGCGAGAAGATCCTGCACGGCGAGCTGAACGCCGGTGACCACGTGAAGGTCGACGCGGTCGACGGCAAGTTCACCTTCGACGCCGCCCCGCGCGGCGAGAAGGTCTCGGTCGGCGTCAACACCGGCGGCGGAATCTCCGCCACGCCGGACCTGGCCGCCACCGGCACGGACTGACCCGCGGTGCGACGAGAGGACGGATGCTCCGGCATCCGTCCTCTCGTCGTATCCGGGGGTGTCCGCAAATGATTGCCTCAGGCAACTAATAAGCGTAGGATGCCGGTATGAGCAGTCCGGAGCAGATCCTGCTGGCGTCGCTCACCCACCTGATGGCGCGGTGGTCGTCCGCGGGCACGCAGGCGGCCGTCGCCGCCGACGCCGGCGTGCAGGTCGACCCCGTCGACCTGCCGCCGCTGTACATGCTCGGCCTGGAGGGGCCGGCGCGCGCGAGCGACCTCGCCGCCGCACTGCGCATCTCGCGCCCCACCGCGACCAAGCAGCTGAACAGGCTCGCCGCGGCCGGGTACGTCGAGCGCGTCCCCGACCCCGCCGACCGCAGAGCCAGCATCGTGCAGCTGACGGCGCAGGGCATCGAGGTGCATACGCGCCTGGTGGGCCAGGGCATAGTCATGGTCTCCGGCGCGCTGACCGGCTGGTCGCCGGCCGAGTCCGCAGCCTTCGCCACGCAGCTCGAACGTTTCGTCAGCGCCCTGGGCGCCTCCCCTTCCGAGCGCGAACCCGCGCCCGACCCAGCGCGATCCGCATCCGGATCGCAGAACGGAGAACCAGAATGACCCGTACCTACGTCGTGACCGGTTCGGCCTCCGGCATCGGAGCGACCACCGCCCAGCTGCTCCGCGACCGCGGCGATCGCGTGATCGGCATCGACCTGAAGGGTGCCGACGTCGAGGCGGACCTGTCGACCCCGCAGGGGCGCGCGGATGCCGCCGCAGCGGCGATCGAGATCGCCGGCGGCACCGTCGATGCCGTCATCGCCTGCGCCGGCATCTCGGCCCCGATCGCGAAGACGATCTCGGTGAACTACTTCGGGGTCACCGAGCTGCTGGAGGCGCTGCTCCCCGCGCTGGCGAAGTCGGATGCCCCGCGCGCCGCCGTCGTGTCGTCCATGGCCTCTCTGCAGCCGAACTCGCCCGAGATGGTGGAGGCCGCCCTCGCCGGTGACGAGGCGAAGGCGGTCGAGATCGCTGAGGGCCTCGCCGCACAGGGCCCCGAGATCGGGTACGCCGTGTACCCCTCGTCGAAGCGTGCGCTCGCACGCTGGGTGCGCCGCGAGTCGATCACCCCGGCCTGGGCCGGTGCGCACATCCCGCTGAACGCTGTGGCGCCGGGCACTGTCGTCACCCCGATGACGGCGCCGCTGCTCGCCACCGAGGAGGGGCGCGCGATGGTGGATGCCGCCGTGCCTATGCCGCTGAACAGCCACCAGCCGCCGGAGTCGATCGCCAATCTGCTGATCTGGCTGACCAGCGTCGAGAACACGCACATGGCCGGTCAGGTCATCTACGACGACGGTGGTGCCGACGCCACGCTGCGCGGCGACGACATCTGGTCCTGGAACGACCCGAGCTGACCTGTGCTGGGTCCCTGAGCCTGTCGAAGGGCCCGACGCTTCGACAGGCTCAGCGACCCATCTTCCAACTCCGACGGGATCGATCGTCCTAAGCTGGTGGCGTGAACTACGCGGTCCGGCCGGCGCGCAGCGGCGACATCCTCGGCATCCATCGCCTGCTCGAGCCGCTCGTGGACCAGCGCATCCTGCTCGGCAAGGACCTCGCCGTGCTCTACGGCGCCGTGCAGGAGTTCGTCGTCGCCGAGGCCGATGGCGAACTGATCGGATGCGGCGCGCTGCACGTGATGTGGGAGGACCTCGGCGAGATCCGCACGCTGCTGGTACGCGACGACTGGCTGCACCACGGCGTCGGCCGCGGCATCGTCGACAAGCTCGAGGCGAACGCCCGCGCGCTCGGGCTCTCGCGCCTGTTCTGCCTCACCTTCGAGACCGAGTTCTTCACCCGCCGCGGCTTCGAGCCGATCGGCGAACAGGTTGTCGACGCCGACGTGTACTCCCAGTTGCTGCGCTCCGGCGATGCCGGCGTCGAGGAGTTCCTCGACCTCGCGCACGTCAAGCCCAACACGCTCGGCAACACCAGGATGCTCAAACGGCTCAATTAGCCTGGAGACATGAGCCCTCGCCACTCCGCAGCCGTGTATCGACGGCGACGTCTCGTCGTGATCGCGCTGGCGGTCGTGCTGCTCGCGGCCATCGGCGGGGGAGTCTGGCTCGCGATCGCACAGCCCTGGTCGGATGAAGCGGGTGCTCCAGCCACGCAGTCGGCCTCGCCGTCGAAGTCAGGCGAAGAGTCCCCGTCGGCCTCGCCGTCCGAGGTGGCCCCGAAGGTCGAGCCCACGCCGGACGACACCCCGGTCATCGTCGCGTGCACGGCCGCGGATGTCACCGTGGACGCGATCACGGATGCCTCGACCTACGCCGCGGGGAAGAACCCGCAGCTGTCCATCCGCCTGAAGAATACCGGTGCCAAGGACTGCACGATCAATGTGGGTTCGACGACGCAGAAGTTCACGGTCTCCAGCGGCAGCGACGTCTGGTGGCGGTCGACCGACTGCCAGAAGGACCCCAGCGACATGATCGTCACGCTCAAGGCGGGGCAGTCTGTGGACAGCGCGCAGCCGGTGGTCTGGGATCGCACGCGGTCTTCGGTGAAGACCTGCGACGACAAGAACCGGCCGAAAGCGCCCGGCGGTGGAGCTTCCTACCACGTGTCGGTGTCCATCGGCGGATTCGACAGTGCGCAGTCCGAGCAGATCCTGCTCTACTGAGCGACTTTGGACGGAGTGGAGAAACTCCCGCAGAAGGGGTGACGACGTCCGATGTTTGGGATACCATTAACCGTGGTCTTGAGATCAATTCAAGCCGGACATGCCATCCCCAGTGGCGTCGATATAAGTGTCCCCAGCGCTTCGACATCGGCTTGATCAAGACCGCGAGGGCCCTCTCGAGTACCCCAGTCCCCAATGGAGGATTCGAGAGGGCCCCACCTCTTCCCCCACACCGCCGCCCATAAGCTGGATGCATGGCGAAGAAGGGTCGGAAGAAGCCGGCGCCCGAGGAGTTCCGCTCCGAGGCGCTCGCGCAGGCGCTCGAGAAGCAGGACATGGCCGCGGTGGCACTCGCGCTGCGCAACGGCACGACGATCGTGCCGTTGATCCGGCCGGGCGCCCGCGACAACCCGCTGGACGGCGGCGAAGTGTGGACCTATCGCGATCAGAACACCGGTGAGATCGCGCTGCTGCTGTTCAGCGACGCCAGGAACAAGCCGGCGAACCTTCCGCCCGGGGTGGGCATCTACTCCGCGGCGTGGCTGAAGGCCTTCCTCGCCACGCACCGCGAACGCATCACCACCGTCTTCCTCGACATCGCGGGTCCGCACCCGATGCAAGCGCCGCCCGAGGAACTTCTCAAGGCGCTGAACGCGTGAGCCATTACCGCGCGATCTTCGACGCCGAGGTCACCTTCTCGAACGGCGGTGGCCTGCAGGCACAGGGATTCCGCGTCGATCTGCCCGGGCCGGATGCCACGGCCGAGCAGATCGGTGAACTGTTCCTCACCTCTCTCGATCTGCTCATGGCCGAGACGGTGACCGTGCACGACGTGCGCATCATCGAGGAGGCGCACAAGGGCACGCGCGGCGGGCCGAGCGATCCGCGTGCGGATCGCTCCTGATCAGAACGCGGGGATCTCGTCCTCACGGCGACGGGATGCCGCACGCGCGCGCACGTCGGTGAGCGCGGCGCGCAGGTTCTTCGACCTGTCGTCGATGACCTGCTCGTAGCCCAGCCGTGTGGCCTCCGAGCGCCGCTGCGCGGCCTGCGTGACGGGGCGCACCTCACCTGCAAGGGAGAGCTCGCCCACCGCCGCGACCGTCCGCGGCACGGAGAACTGCTGGATCGAGCCCGCCACGGCGATCGCGATCGCCAGATCGGCCGCCGGTTCGGTGAACCGCACCCCGCCGACCGTCGACACGTACACGTCGACCTCGCCGGCCTTGATGCCCGCCCGCCGCTCCAGGATCGCGAGCACCATTGCCACGCGCGACGAGTCCAGGCCGTGTACGACGCGGCGCGGGTTCGGACCCTTCGCGGCGATCGTCAGAGCCTGCACCTCGACCGGCAGGGCGCGGCGCCCTTCGAGCGAGATCGCCACGCACGTGCCAGGTTCCGCCGCACCCTGCGACAGGAACAGGCCGCTCGGATCGGGCACCTCCGCGATGCCGCTGCCGGTCATCTCGAAGCAGCCGACCTCGTCGGTGGGGCCGAAGCGGTTCTTCAGAGCGCGGATGAATCGCAGGGACGTCTGCCGGTCACCCTCGAAGTGACACACGACGTCGACCAGGTGCTCCAGCATCCGCGGTCCGGCCACCTGACCGTCCTTCGTGACGTGCCCGACGATGACGATCGGCAGGTCGCGCTCCTTGGCGACCCGGATGAGCGTGGAGGCGACCTCCCGCACCTGACCGGGCATGCCAGCGGCGCCGTCGGACAGCGATGACGACACGGTCTGCACAGAGTCGACGATCACGAGCTGCGGCTGCACCTCGTCGATGTGGCCGAGGATCGTGGCCAGATCGGTCTCGCTGGCGAGATAGAGCTCATCGTGCAGGGCACCGGTGCGCTCTGCACGCAGCCGGACCTGTGCCGCGGACTCCTCGGCGCTGGCGTACAGCACCCGGCGACCGCCACGAGCCGCGCGCGCTGCGACCTCGAGCAGAAGCGTGGACTTGCCGACACCCGGCTCGCCGCTGAGAAGGATCGCGGCTCCGGGCACGATACCGCCGCCGAGAACCCGGTCGAACTCGCCGACGCCACTCGACCTGCGCGGAGCATCCGTCGTCCTGATCTGCGTGATCGGACGCGCGGCGCGGGACGCCGCCGGAGCCACGGCGTCGATCCGGCGCAGGATGCCGGTCTGTGCGGCCTGCTCGATCACCGTGCCCCACTGCTGGCATTCGCCGCAGCGCCCGACCCACTTCGCCGTGGTCCACCCGCATTCGGTGCAGGCGAAAGCGGGGGGAGCGGAGCGCTTGGATGCCATGTCGTAAGGCTATCCGGGAGCGGCGACATCGTTCGGGTCCTGAGCGAGGAGTGCAGCGAGACGAAACGTCGTGAGCCGATCTGTGGTCCGGGGTGCGGGACGGGATGATCCCTTCGCTCTCGCGGTGGGACCCTCCGCCGGGAGGGCCGGGCAAGCCCGGCCCTC